>CAJYYA010000016.1 GCA_913778905.1 uncultured Naasia sp.
GCCTGCCGGTCAAGGTCGTCTGGAAGCCCGTCCTCAAGGACTCGGACAGCATCCGCCGCCTCGCGCTCGAGGTCAACGGTCGCGACGACGTCATCGGCGTCGTGGCCTGGATGCACACGTTCAGCCCGGCGAAGATGTGGATCTCGGGACTCGACGCACTCCAGAAGCCGCTGCTGCACCTGCACACGCAGGCCAACGTCGAGCTGCCGTGGAACGACATCGACTTCGACTTCATGAACCTGAACCAGGCCGCGCACGGCGACCGCGAGTTCGGCTATATCCAGACCCGTCTCGGCGTCGCTCGCAAGACCGTTGTCGGCCACGTGTCGAACCCGGCCGTCCGTCAGCAGATCGAGGATTGGGAGCGCGCCGCCGCCGGTTGGGCCGCCGCCCGCACCCTCAAGCTCGCCCGATTCGGCGACAACATGCGCTACGTCGCCGTCACCGAGGGCGACAAGACCGAGGCCGAGCTGCGCTTCGGCGTCCAGGTCAACACCTGGGGCGTCAACGAGCTGGTCGAGGCCGTCGAGGCCGCATCCGAGGCAGACATCGACGCTCTCGTCGCGGTCTACGAGGAGTCGTACGACGTCGTCGACGAGCTGAAGAAGGGCGGCGAGCGCCACCAGTCGCTGCGTGATGGCGCGGCGATCGAGCTCGGCCTGCGTTCGTTCCTGGAAGAGGGCGGCTTCGGCGCGTTCACCACGAGCTTCGAAGACCTGGGCGCGCTCAAGCAGCTCCCCGGCCTCGCGGTGCAGCGCCTCATGGCCGAGGGCTACGGCTTCGGCGCCGAGGGCGACTGGAAGACCGCGATCCTCGTCCGCGTCGCGAACGTGATGGGCGCGGGCCTCCCCGGTGGCGCGAGCCTCATGGAGGACTACACCTACGACCTGGTGCCGGGCAACGAGCGGATCCTCGGTGCCCACATGCTCGAGGTCTCCCCCACCCTGACGAAGGAGCGCGCCCGCCTCGAGGTGCACCCGCTGGGTATCGGCGGCAAGGACGACCCGGTGCGTCTCGTGTTCACCGCCGACCCGGGCCCCGCCCTGGTCGTCGCGATGAGCGACATGCGCGAGCGCTTCCGTCTCGTCGCCAACGTCGTCGAGAACGTGTCGGCCCCCGACCTGCCCAAGCTCCCCGTGGGCCGAGCGATCTGGAAGCCCGCACCCGACTTCGCAACCTCGGCCGGCTGCTGGCTGGCAGCCGGTGCAGCACACCACACGGTGATGACGACCCAGATCGGCATCGAGGTGTTCCGCGACTTCGCCGAGATCGCGAAGACCGAGCTCGTCGTCATCGACGAGGACACGACGGTCCGCGGCTTCCAGCACGAACTCCGCTGGAACCAGGCCTACTACCGCCTGGCGCAGGGCTTCTGATCCCCTGACCCACGACGAGGGCCCCGGTGCGCACGCACCGGGGCCCTCGTCATTTCTGTACCCCGTGGCGCGCCCCATCCACGGAAGCGGTGACGCCCCAACCTGGCAGAACGCCGCCTCACCCTTGCTCGTGTTTGCGTAAACATCTAGCTTTGCAGAGCGGCCCTGCCGCGACCCACCTCCAATGACGGAAGGAAGTCCATCGATGACGATGCGAAGACGAGCCAGGAACGGGGTCGCCGGAATGGCGACGCTCGGTTGCCTGGTGGCCGGGGCTCTTGTACCCCTCACCGCCGCGCCCGCAGCCGCCGCGCCCGCCGATCTGACGATCACCCCGAACCCCTGGTATCAGGGTCAGGAGTTCGAGGGCTGGGGCACGAGCCTGGTCTGGTTCGCCAACGCGACCGGCGACTACCCCGCGGAATTGCGAGAAGACCTGTACCAGAAGGTCTTCGGCGAGAACGGTCTCGACCTCAACATCGCCCGCTACAACATCGGCGGCGGCAACGCGTCCGACGTCCCCGACTACCTCCGCGCCGGCGGTGCAGTCGACGGCTACTGGGCCCCCGACGCCGACGGGTCGAAGAACCTCTACGGCGGCGCGACGACGAACTACGCCGATAGAGACGCCGTCCTCGACGCCTGGGATCCGGCCGACGAGTCGAACTACGACTGGAACGCCGACGCAACGCAGCGCTGGTGGGTCGAGCGCCTCGCCGCCGACGACCAGATCTCGCACTGGGAGACCTTCGCGAATTCCGCCCCCTACTTCATGACGGAGAGCGGCTACGTCTCGGGTGGCTTCGAGTCGACGGACGAGCAGCTGAAGCCCGAGGCCGACGAGAAGTTCGCGGCGTACCTGACGCGCGTCACCGAGCACCTCGAGGACGAGTACGGAATCACGGTCGACACCCTCGACCCGTTCAACGAGCCCAACACGAACTACTGGGGCACCACCATCCGGAACGGCCGGCCCACCGGCCGTCAGGAGGGCATGCACGTCGGCCCCCAGCGGCAGGTCGATGTCACGCGCGCTCTGGCCGCAGAGCTCGACAAGCCCGAGACGACCACCGACACGGGCATCGCCGTCATGGACGAGACGAACCCGGGCATCTTCCAGCGCAACTGGGCCGCCTACCCGCAGGACGCCCGCGACCTCGTGTCTCAGCTCAACGTCCACACCTACGGCACCGACGGCCGCCTCGGCGTGCGCGACCTCGCCAAGCAGGCCGATCTACCGCTGTGGATGAGCGAGATCGAGGGCAACTGGGTCAGCGGCTGGGATCCGGACAACATCGAGAACGGTCTCGGCATCGCGAGCCGCGTCATGGACGACCTGCGCGAGCTCGAGCCGAAGGCGTGGGTGCTGTGGCAGCCCGTCGAGGATCTCTACAACATGGATCAACCCGCCCCCCGCGGCGAGAACCTCAACTGGGGATCGATCTACATCGACTTCGACTGCAAGCCGTACACCGAGAACGGCACCCAGGTCTGGAAGTCGGAGCGTCGCGTTGCCGACGCCGGTGGGAACTCGGCCGCGGTCGCGCCCTGCTCGGTCAAGACGAACACCAAGTTCCAGGCTCTGCGCAACTTCACCAAATTCATCCACGAGGGTGACCGCCTGATCGCGACCGACGACGTGAACAGCACCGCCGCTCTCAAGGCCGACGCCTCCGGCGCCACGCTGGTGCACCGCAACACCAGCACCGACGCGAAGACCGTCTCGCTCGATCTGTCGAACTTCGGGCAGATCGCCGCTGGCGCATCGGTGACCGGATACGTGACCGACGTGAACGGCGCGCTCGCGCCCACCTCCCCCGTCTCGATCGATCCGAGCACCAAGACTGCGACGGTCACCGTCCCGGCGAAGTCGATCACCACGTTCGAGATCTCCGGAGTCAGCGGAGTCGCCGCCGACGCACCGGCGGTCCTCGACGGCACCTCCTACTCGCTGGTCGGCGTCCAGAGCGGCAAGCCCCTCACGGCCACCGCCACCAGCACGGTGATCACCTCCGCAGCCACCACGCCGCAGGGCGCGGCGGCTCAGAAGTGGACCGCTTACGCGGTGCCGGCGGGCGACATCGATTCCACGCGTCGTGTCGTACTGCAGAACGGAGACGGCCGGATCCTCGGTGCCACTTCTGCGGGCACCGACCTTCGCAGTGTGACCCCCGATGCGGCGAAGGCTGACGCCGCGACCCGATGGATCGTGAACTCGACCGACGGGAAGAGCTTCACCTTCGTCAACGAGGCCCTCGCCCAGTCGCTCGACGTGGGAGGACAGTCGTCCGCCGACAACACGACGGTCGGCGTCTACGGGTCGAACGGCGGCGCCAACCAGGCCTGGACCCTTCGCGATCTCACCCCCGCTGAGGGACAGGAAGTCGCTGTCCGGACCACCGCCGGCGTGGCTCCGTCGCTGCCCGCCACGATCGCAACGCGCTACTCCTGGGGCAACGGCGGCGCGGCCAGCGTCGTGTGGGAGGACGTCGATGCAGCCGTCTGGCAGAACGCCGGCCAGGTCCGCGTAGCGGGCGTCGCGACCGACCTGTACGGCCAGCAGTTCCCGGTCGCAGCGGTCGTGGACGTCGGCGGTCTCACGATCACCGATCCGGTGTCCGTGACCGTCGCCGAAGGCGCAGCCGTCGAGACGGTCGCCCAGCAGGCCCCGACCACGGTCCCGGCACGAGTGGGCGCGTCGACCAACACGTTCGACATCCCCGTCACCTGGGACCTCAGCGGGCTCGAGGCCGGCGACCTCGCGACCGCTGGCGCCGTAACGACCTTCACGGGCGTTGCCGACGACGACGGGAACCCGCTCCCCGCCACCCTTTCCGTCATCGTCTCCGAGCCGGTCGGCAGCAACTTCGCGACTCAGAGCGGCGTAGTCGCCTCGG
Organism: uncultured Naasia sp.; assembly: GCA_913778905.1. Lineage (GTDB taxonomy): Bacteria > Actinomycetota > Actinomycetes > Actinomycetales > Microbacteriaceae > Naasia. The sequence goes on from CAJYYA010000016.1 coordinate 4,274, forward strand.
CGAGTTCGACGGAGGGCGGCTACCCCGCGGATCGCACTCGCAACGGCGTCTTCACCGACAAGGGCTGGTCGAACTGGGTCCCGGACAACAAGCCGACCCAGAGCAGCCTGACCTACACGTTCGACACGGTTCAAGACGTGATGGGATCGAAGGTGCACTTCTTCGACGACGGCCAGACCTGGGCGCAGAGCATCCAGTTCGAGCTGCTCGGCGAGGACGGCGTGTGGCGGGCCGCTCCCGGATACGAGTCGCCAGTCGACACGGGTACGCAGATCGTGACCGCTTCCTGGGACGTCCAGCGCGCGAAGGGGCTGCGGGTCGTCATGAATGCCTACCCGAACCGGCACCTGGTCGTCTCGGAGGTCGAGATCCACGAGCCCGCCCCGGGTCCGGCGTCGGTCAGCACCCTCGCGGCACTGCGCCTCGACGGCACCTCGGTCGATGGGTTCTCCGGGGGCACGACGGAGTACGACGCGACGGTGAACGGGTCCCGCTACCCGACGGTGACGGCCGTCGCGACCGATTCGGCCGCGACCGTGACGGTCGACCCGGCGACGGAGGCGAACAGCGGAGTCGCCACGATCCGCGTCGTCTCGGCCGACGGCGAGAACGAGTCGACCTACACGATCGACATCGAGCGCCGAGTGGCGGTCACCTCGGTCGCCGTCGGCGGCGAACCCGTCGTCGGTCGCCAGGTATCGGCGGTCGTCGCCACCGACCCGACGGATGCCGAACTCGCTTACGAGTGGCTGCTGGACGGTGTCGTGGTGACCGGGGCGGATGCGTCCGCTTTCACCGTCCCGGCGGATGCCGAGGGGAAGACGCTCAGCGTGCGGGTCGTCGCCACGGCGGAGGGCTTCCTCGCTGCGGAGGCTGCCACGAGCGCCGAAGTGACGGTGCAGGCTGCGCCGGTCGTGACCCCACCGAGCGGCGACGGTGACGGCGGCGCCCAGCCCGGTGGCCCGACGATCCCGGTCGGCAACGGCGGATCGGGCGCCACCGGCAACCTGGCGCGCTCGGGCTTCGACGCCGGGCTGCTGCCCCTTGTCGCGCTGCTCGCACTGCTGGGCGGTGCCGGCGCACTCATCGGGACGAGGAGGCTCCGCCCCGCGCGCCGCTGATCGAGCGGTGAGGCACTGAGGAGGGCCCCGGCGTCGTGCGTCGGGGCCCTCCTTCTGCTCTCGACACCGAGACGAGGACCCGAGACAGAAGAAGATCCCGGCAGTCGGTGACTGCCGGGATCTCGTGGCGGTAGCGGTGGGATTTGAACCCACGGTGGAGTTGCCCCCACACATGTTTTCGAGACATGCTCCTTAGGCCGCTCGGACACGCTACCGCCGTCCATCCTAGGCCAGATCGGTCGAGGAGCGCGAATCAGCGCTCCCTGCCGATCGGATCCAGAAGAGCGCGCGTGATGAACTCCTCGCGCGCCCATCTCGACGCCGCACTGAGCGCGGCCGTCGGCGCCACGGCATCGAATCCGTGAAAGCCCCCACCCCACATGTGCAGGTCGACGGACACTCCTGCGGCGGAGAGTCGCCCGGCATAGTCCAGGATCTCGTCGCGGAAGGTCTCCGCGGACCCGCAGTCGAGATAGGTGCGCGGCAGACCCGACAGATCGGCCGCACGAGAAGGCGCCGCGTAGATCGACACCTCATCCCCTCCCCGTCTGCCTCCGAGAAGCGCGGTCCAGCCGAACTCGTTCGACTCGCGGTCCCAGCCCCCCTCGTCCAGCAGCATCTGCGAGCTGTGGGTGGACATACGATCGTCCAACATGGGGCAGATGAGGATCTGGTGCGACAGCGCCGGGCCCCCTCGGTCCCGTGCCAGGAGAGCGGTCCCCGCGGCGAGTCCGCCGCCCGCACTCGTGCCGCAGACGATCAGGCGGCCGGGGTCGATACCGAGCTCGCCCGCTGACTCCGCCATCCAGCGGAGGGCCGCGTAGCAGTCCTCGACGGGTGCGGGATCGGGATGCTCGGGCGCCAGCCTGTACTCGACCGACACGACTACGGCCTCGCCTGCTGCGACGCGGTCGAGGAAGAGCAGATCGGGTCCGTGCCGGAAGGAACCGACGACCATCCCCCCGCCGTGGATGTACAGGATGGCGGGAAGCGACGCGGTCGCCTCGGCCGGCCGGAGTACGAGGACGGTGACATCGGGCTCGCCTGCGGGACCGGGGACACGGCGCTCGTCGGCGATCACCCGTCCGCCCGCCGAATAGTCGGGCTCGGGGAAGTCGGGAATCCCCTCGGCGAGCGCCTTGCGGACAGCCGGGAGGGTCTCCGCCGTCAGCTTCGGCCCGAAGGCGGCCATCGCCTCGAGCTGCGGGATCAGCTCGGGGTCGAAGGGCGGACGGACGGGTATGGGACGGGTCGTCATGCGTGTTCTCCGGACTCGGTGGACTGGGGGGTAGGCGTGGCGCTGCCCCTCAGGGCGGCGGCCAGGAAGTCGAGGGTCTCAGACACTCCGGGAACTGTGGGAACGCGGTTGAGGTGGCCGTGCGGCATCCCCTTCGCCAGATATGCCGTCACGGTCACATCGGACTCGGCGAGCTGACGGGCGAAGAGGTCCGCGGACGAGCGAAGATCGTCGATCTCCGAGGCGACGAGGTGCACGGGCGGAAGTCCGTCGAGGGGCGCGGATCCCGGCATCGCGTCGCGGGGGACGTCCGAGATCCGCCCGACGTATCCCGCGACGAGTCGTTCGACCATCGCCGCGTCGAGGCGCAGAAGCGGCGGGAACACGGCGAGGGCTTCGAGGACGGCGGCGTCGGGCGCGGGGTTGGGAAAGTGCAGGAACGGGTAGGCGAGCAGTAGGGCCGCTGCCGCCTCGCCGCCCGTGTGCCTCAACCGGAGCGCCGCCGAGACGGCGAGCGCCGCTCCCGCGCTCGCACCCCCGAGGGCGGGGGCGCGTCCGTACCGCTCGGCGCTCCAACGCCACGCGTCGATCACATCGTCGACCGGCGCCGGGAACCGCACCTCTTCCGAGGCCAGGCGGTAGTCGACGGAGACGACGACGGTCCGGGCACGGTGGGCCACCTCGGCGGACACCATGTGGGCTTCGAGCGCGTCGAGGTCGCCGAAGGCGAATCCGCCGCCGTGCATCCAGACGAGCGGAGTTCCCGCCGCCCCCTCCGGCGCATAGGTCCGGACGGTGATGAGTTCACTACCGGGCACCCTGTGCTCTTCGACGACGACATCACCGGGGAGGGCCCACGTGTCGTCGTCGGCGAGGTAGGCCTGGAATCGCGTCAGCGCCGACGGGTCTGAGAGATCCTCGAACGCGAGCCCTGCGATCCCGGCTGCCTTCGTCGCGAAGTACGGATCGAGGCGCGGCGCGTCGACATCCGTCGCGGTCACGACAGCAGGTCGGTGATCAGGTATGCCATGTTCTTCGACAACTCGGCATGGTGGTCGGTGACGTAGAGGACTTCCTCGCAGGTCGAGGTGTGGAGGCCGCGGACATCGCGAGCGACCCATTCGAGCGGAACGTACAGCTGCCCGTCGCGCTCAACGGCTTCCGCGAGCATGGCGACCACATCCTGGTCGACGAGCGCGACGGTGCTCCCCCGTGCGACCTCGATGCGCTGACCATCCGGCCACGTCAGGTGTCCGACACCGTCCGCCTCGTCGGCCTCGCCGCCCAGGGCCCGCGCGACGAAACCGAGCGGCGCGTAGAGGTAGGCACCTCTCGACTCCGCACCGCCCTGGAGACCGTGGTATTTGAGCTTGTGCCAGATGAAGGCGGTGCCGCCGAGGTCGACGACCTCCTGATTCGACCAGCCGAGAGATGCACCGCCCGCGATGGCGATCGACACGGCATCGCCGTCTCGAGGGCGCCGGGGTGGTGTCAGCTCGACGGTTCCGTCACTCAGCCTGCGCGTTCCCGAGAACAGGTGACTCCACACCAGTTCGGCATCGTCGAGGGTCTGTCCATGGTCGCGGTTCTTGACATCCCGGAACACGAGCGGGGCGTCACCCCCCTCGAAGAAGGCGAGGTTGTCGAGGCCGCGGACGGAGATGACGGGTGTGCGGTCCGCGCCGTTGACGCCGAGCCAGTACTCCCGGTTGAGGGCGACGACGTCGCGCACCGGAGCGCCGTAGTGCGGTGGCACGTCGTCGCGCTCCATGCGGGTCTGCCAGATGGGGACGGCGCCCGCCCGGTTGACGCGCTTGCCGTCCTCGTCCATCAGGAGCTTGGGCGCGGTGGGTCCTGCCGAGCCCGCGGCACCCGCGAGGTGGTCACCGAAGTACCGGGTGAACTGCCCCGTCATAGCGTTGCCCATGGACATGCCCTGCATGTAGACGCGACCCCGGTCCACCCCGTGGCTCTCGACGAGGCGGTCGACGAGTCCGAGCACGAGCCGCATGTCGTGGTTGTCGTCCACGTCCTCCGGCGGGCGGTTGAGATAGATCCCGTCTTCTCGCCACGCCGTCGCCTGCTCCACCTGCTCCTCGGGGACGTCGATGAGCCAGAACCGCCGCTGATGCGCGTCGGGGAAGAGGACGAGAAAGCCCTCGCGCTCGGCGATCATCGTCCAGGACGTGTACACCGCCTGCCCCCAGCCGGTCATGTACCCGCCGTGCATCGAGATGACCAACGGGGTCGGCGTGCCCGGGCGGTAGCTCTCAGGAACGTAGAGGTACCAGGTGTCCTCTTCGCCGTCCACGACGACGCCACGGTGCTCTTCGAGTCGCTCCGGATAGGGCTGGGAGTTGTTGCCGTTCTCGTTCACGACGATGTCGGAGTTCTTGAGCGACTCCGGCAGGTAGTCGCGGTTGTCGTCGTCGGGGGTGCCCGGGCGGAGGTGGATCGAGCCCATCGAGATGTCCTTCCGATCAGCCCTTGACGGCGCCGACCATGATTCCCTGCGCGAAGTAGCGCTGAAGCAGTGGGTAGATGACGAGAAGCGGGAGCAGTGCGACGAACGAGATCGCCATCCGCACCGACACGGTGGGCACGTTGGAGGTGACCGCCGTCCCCGTGGTGTTGTTCGAGATGGCCTGAACGTCCTGGATCATCCGGTTGAGGAAGGTTTGGATGCTGAACAGGTTCGGGTCGCTCACGTAGTAGAGACCGTTCGTCCAGTCGTTCCAGTAGCCGAGGGCGATGAAGAGCCCGATGGTCACGAGGATCGGTTTGCCCAGGGGGAGGACGAGCTGGAAGTAGATGCGCGCATAGCCCGCTCCGTCCAGCTTCGCCGCCTCGTAGACCTCGGTCGGGATGCTCACCTGGTAATAGGTGCGCATGAGGATGACGTTGAACGCGTTCACGAGCAGCGATGGCAGGACGTAGGCCAGCAGGGTGTTCCTCACTCCCAGCGACGACCACATGATGTACGCCGGGACGAGACCTCCGTTGAACAGGAGGGTGAAGAACACGAGGAAGCTGAGCGTCCGCCGACCGGGGAGCTCAGGTAGCGACAGCGCGAAGGCCAGCGTCGAGGTGAGGAAGAGCCCCACCGCGGTGCCGACGATCGTTACGATGAACGTCACACCGTAGGCCCGAAACACCGTCTCGCCGTTCTGCGCGATGAAGGCGTAGGCCTCGAGGCTGAACTCCTGCGGCCAGAACGAGTACCCGTTCCGGAGCAGGGTCGACTCCGAGGTGATCGACGACATGAAGACGAGCAGCAGGGGCGCGATCATGGAGACGGTCACGATCAGAAGCGCGACGTGACCTGCGAGCGCATAGGCGCGGGAATGCTTGACCATGGGCTGACCGATCTAGAAGAGGGCGCTCGCGCGCTGGTACTTGCGGACGGCGGCGTTCACCGAGACGACGAGGACGAAACCGATGACCGCCTGGAAGAAGCCGGCCGCGGCCGACTGCCCGATCCCCCCGGCGGAGATCAGAGTCCGGTAGACGTAGGTGTCGATCGTCGTGGTCACGTCATAGATCGCTCCGGAGTTCCGGGGCACCTGGTAGAAGAGCCCGAAGTCCGAATAGAAGATGCGGCCGATGGCCAGGAGGGTCAGCGTGACGATGGTCGGGATGAGGCTCGGCAGATCGATGTGCAGCACCTGCTTCCACCGATTCGCGCCGTCGAGTGCCGCCGCCTCGTAGAGGGCTCGGTCGATGCTGATGAGCCCCGCCATGAACAGCAGGGTGGAGTAGCCGACCGTCTTCCAGAGGTTGACGAGGATCAGGATGGCTGGCCAGTACTGGCCCTCGCTGTACCACTGCACCGGGTCGTTCTCGAACACCGAGTTGTTCAGCAGCCCGTTCTCGTGGCTGAGGAACCCGAACACGACATAGCTGACGATCACCATGGACAGGGTGAACGGAAGCAGGATCGCGCTCTGGTAGAGCTTGCGCCACCGGGTGCTGGCGACATCGTTGATCAGCACGGCGAGCGCGATCGCGACCGCGGTGGTCACCACGATGAAGGCCAGGTTGTAGAGCAAGGTGTTGCGGAAGATGTCGCCGGCGGCACCGCTCGCGAACAGGAATCGGAAGTTGTCGAACCCGGCCCACGGGCTGAGGAAGATGCCGTCGTTGATGTTGAGGCGCTTGAAGGCGGCGATGATGCCCGCCATCGGGATGTAGTTGTTGACCAGCAGGTAGATCAGGCCGGGCGCCATGAGCAGGTAGACCGGCACGAAGGACCTCCACCTGGCCGGCCGCTTCTTCTTCTCGACCCGACTGCCGGTGAGGGCCGCGGAATCCACGGCCCCCACCGGGCGACGAGTCGTCACCTCACTGAGCATCGAGCCACTCGTCGAGCTGGCGCTGCTTCTCGTCCATCACGCGCTGCAGACCCGCCGCGTAGAGGGCGTCGTTGAACTCCTTGATACCCGTCTCGGGGTCGAGCACCCCGAACGCCACCTGCTTCTTGTACTGCTCGTTGACGGCGTTGATCTGCGCGATCTCCGCCGACACGCTCGTGGGGTCGAACAGGAAGCCGTAGGCCTTGGAGGGCTTCGCCTCGGCATTGGCCTCGTCGTAGATCTCTCCGAGATTGGCGGGGTTGCCCTCCCAGACGTGACCGGCGAACTGGTTGGGCGAGATGAAGACCGCGCCGTTGTGGTAGCCGACTTCCCCCGGCCCCTTGCCCTCGGGGTAGGCCGCGACGCCGGGCTCGCTCTCGACCCAGTCGCTTCCCTCGACGCCCCAGTTGAGCAGGTCGTTGAACTCGCCGCTCGTGTACGCCCAGTTGAGGAATTGGAAGGCCTTGCTCTTGTCCTTCGCGGCGTTCGCGACGCTGAGGAGGGCGGCCGAGACCGTGCTGGTGCTCTTGGGACCGTATCCGGAGACCGGGATGATCTCGACGTCGTATCCGGTCAGCGATTTGACCGATGCCGCCCCCGTGGGGTTCGAGAAGGTGATGTAGGAGAAGAGGTTGCCCGCCTTCATCTTGATGTGCGCCTCGTCGGTGTTGGTCGCGACGTCCTGCGAGGTGTAGCCCTTGGTGTACCAGTCGCGGTTGATCTCGGCGAACTCCCGATAGAGATCGGACTCGAACCAGTTGGTGACCTCGGTGGTCTGGCCCTTGTCCTCGAGCACTCCGTATCCCGAGTCGCCGAGCGGGTCGACGTAGGAGAAGATCTGCATGCCCATCGAGAATGTTCCGTCGTAGGCCGTCATCTCGGGGTGCGCGGCCTTGACCTTGCCGAACATCTCGGTCACCTTGTCGTAGCCCGAGGGGTCCTCGGCAGTGATGTCGAAGTCGTCGACGCTGTAGCCGAGCTCGTCGAAGATGTCCTTCCTCACGATGAGGGCGCTGGGGCTCGAGTACTCCTTGCGGGTCGGGAAGCCGATCTGGAAGTCCCCGACGGTTCCGACATCGGCGTCTTCACCGAGCAGAGCCCGGATGTCCTTCGTCTCGTCCTGGTAGTCGGCCGCGTTCACGATGTACTGCGAGTTGATGAACGTTCCGAAGTCCTGCTGGAAGACGTAGGTGATGTCGAGGGGGTCTCCCGAGGACATCATCAACGGCAGCTTGGAGAAGTAGTCGGCGAACGAGATCGGGATGAGGTTGACGGTCATGTTGAGCTCCTTCATGGTGAGCTCGTTCATCGCCTGCTTCAGCTCCTCGGTGGGCGCCCCGGCGATGCTGAGGTAGCCGAAGTTGACCTCGTAGGGCTTCGAGTCGTCTGCCGCCGGTGCGGAGCAGGCGGTGAGCGCGAGAGCCGATGCGGCCATCACGGCGAGAGCCGCTGTGCGAATGGATTTCATCTGTGTCCTTCTTCTTCGAAAGTGACTGCGGTGGTGGGTGGAGGGTCAGAACGGGTTCGAGGGGTTGTCCTCGAGCCCGAAGAAGTCGAGCGCGCGCTGGATCGCGAGATCCCAGAAGCGCCATTCGTGCCGATAACCGTCGGGAATCCAGAACTCGGCGTCGAGGCCGATCTTCTCCGCGTGCTCGCGGAAGAGACGGAGGTTGTCGACGATCGCGTCGTCGTCCGCCCCGCAGGCGAAGAACAAGCGGGGGAGCTCGCCGGTCGCGGCCTTGGCTGTGAGGATGCGCCAGACGTTCTCCTCGGAGTCGAGGAACGCGTCGCGACCGCCGGCGTTCGCAACCATGCCGCGGGTGCGCTCGATGAAGTAGCCCTCGCCGGTCGCCAGGGCTTCTTCGGTGACGACGCGGTCCATCTCGACCGGGGCTGCGGACAGCACGGCTGCGGCGGCGAACAGTTCGGGCCGACTCGCCGCGAACTTGATCGTGCCGCGTCCTCCCATCGAGAGGCCGGCGATGAAGTTGTCCTCGCGCTTCGATGAGACCGGAAGCCATCCCTGCACCAAAGGCATGAGCTCCTCGGTCAGGTAGTCGTACATATCGAAGCCGAGCGAGAAGGTCGGCCAGTTGGAGTAATTGCTGTTGAGCGCGCTCGGCATCACGACCGCGATGCCCTTCTCCGCTGCATAAAGGTCGATGTTCGTGCGGCGCAGCCAGTCCATGTGATCGCCGAAGGTTCCGTGAAGGAGCCAGAGGACCTTGTACGCGCGCGGGGCGCGGTAGAAGGCCGCGGGTTCCTCATCGCGGGGACGATCCGGGAGCAGAACGGTGACGCTGTGGCTGCCGGCGAGATAGCGGCTCTCGAACGTCCAGGTGAGAACTGACATATCGACTCCCTCGTCGAACGCTAAACGGTTCACCCGATTGCTAAACATCGGTGGTTTCGGATGCTAGCCACATGGCGAGAAGCTTGTCAACGGGCATCTCGATAAACCCCGACCTACGTCTAATTGCCTGCGATTACTGACAACCAGGCCTCTCCCCGGTGGATTAGCGAGTCATCTGACTCCATCTACCAGCTGCTAAAATTTAGCAAAAGGACGCTTGACTAAACACACTTTGGCGCTAAAGTCCTCTGTATCCGCATCACGTCAGCACGAGGAGGTCGCTCAGTGGGGAGAACCGGCGTCAGCCTCTCCGAAGTCGCCCGGCAGTCCGGCGTCTCGACGACCACCGCCTCGATGGTGCTCAGCAACCGGTGGCGTGAGTTCCGCATCGCTCCCACCACACGCGACGCCGTGCTCGCGGTGGCCGATGAGCTGGGCTACACCCCGCGTCGAGTGACACGGGCACGTCAGGCGGACCGATCCCGACTCTGGGCCCTCTTCGCCCCCAGCGACTTCGACCTCGGCCCCACCAGCGAGTTCTACCGGGGGGTGAACGCGTTCGTCCAGGAGAACGCGCTCGACATCGAGACGATCGTCTTCCCCTTCACGCGTGGGTGCCTCCACGAGAAGGCTGAATGGATCGACGGCGGATTCGCCGCCGGCGCCATCATGCTCGGCCTCGGCGAAGAAGATGTGGCCTTTCTCGAGGGACGCAAGATCGACATCCCGATCGTGCTCATCAACCGCGTGGCCAAGAACTGGCCGTCGGTGATGACGGACGACTACGCCGTGGGGAACATGGTCGCGCAGCACTTCGCCCGTCGAGGTCTGACTCGTGCGGCCATGGTCATCCCCTCACTGTCGACTCGCTCCCAGAGTCTGCGCATCGTCGGGTTCGAGGACAACGCGCGCACATTCGCCGCTCTCGTCGACGGCTCGGTCCCTCAGGCCAAGGGGTCCAACGACATCGACGGGGGACGCGCGGCGGTGGAGCAGCTCGTCCCGTTGCTCGCACCATCCACCGGTGTCTTCGTCCTCAATGACGGCATGATCGGCGGAGTCATGCACGCTCTGCAGGACGCCGGGTGGGCGGTGCCCGATGACATCGAGGTGGTGTCCTACGGCAACAGCACCGTCAATTCCCTCCTCCGCCCGTCCGTCACCAGCGTGGTCACGCCCATCACCGAGATGGCGCGCGACGCCGCGCGTGCCCTCCGCGACGCGGAGCCGTCGGAAGGCCGCGGGACTGCAACGACCCTCGTCGACGTCAATCTCGCGCTCCGCGAAAGTTCCCCCGCCCCGAAGGTCTGACGTCCTCATTCCCTCCCGCTCCCGGCGTCGCCCTCGACGTCGGGTCCCTCACCCCTGCCCTGCGCGCTTCGACGCACCCTCGACCATAAGGACCGACATGACAAGACGCGACGCCCGCAAGGGCGGGGAAGGCATCTGGTCCTCCGCCTTCCTGGCGATCTTCGGACTCAACTTCGTGTTGAACGTGTCCCAGTTCATGGTCAACGCGCTCGTCCCGAAGCTCACCGACTCCTTCGGGGCTTCGGCGACGACGGTCGGGCTCGTCACCGGCCTCTTCGCGGCGACCGCCCTCATGATGCGACCCTTCGTGGGCGTCGCCACGACGCGGGTCTCCCACAGCGTGCTCCTCTCCGGCACCGCGGTCGTGCTGCTCGTCGCGTTCGGCTGCTACGCCTTCGCCGGCGATGTGACCGTGGTCGTCATCGGTCGCCTGCTTCAGGGATTCGGCATGGGCATGCTGGCCCCCGTGACCTTGGCCATGGCCAGCAACGCGCTTCCCGAGAAGCGCATGGCGTCGGGAATCGGCATCTTCTCACTCGGCCAAGCCATCGGGATGGCGATCGGTCCCTCCGTCGGCCTGTGGCTGCAGGACACCCTCGGCTACGGCGCGACGTTCGCGATCAGCGCGGCGGCGATGGGGTTCGTCGCAGCACTCGCCCCCTTCGTCCACTCGGAACGCCCTCACCCCGCGGCCGAACGGGTTCGGGGGTGGCGTTCGTTCGTGGCCCCCGAGGCCATCGCCCCCGCCGCCGTGATCTTCTTCCTCGGTGGCGCCTATTCGGTCGTCAACTCGTTCGTCATCCTCTACGGCGAAGCGGTCGGGGTGGAGAGCATCGGGCTCTTCTTCACGGCGTACGCACTCGCACTCCTCGTGTCCCGTCCCATCGCAGGACCGATCGCCGACCGCTTCGGACTCACCGCCGTCATCGTGCCCGGCGCAATCGTCTACGGCGTCGCCTTCTTCCTGCTCAGCACCGCGAGAACGCTTCCGGATTTCCTGATCGCCGGAGCGGTCTCCGCTTTCGGCTACGGGATCTGCCAGCCGGCGGTCCAGGCGTTGTCCCTTCTCGCCGTCGGGCGTGACAGACGCGGTATTGCGAGTAACACCAACTACATGGGCCTGGACCTGTCCTACCTGATCCTGCCCATCGCGGCTGGCGCCCTCGTCTCATCGGCGCATACATCCGGGGCGGCGGACGCCGAGGCCTACTCGATGATGTTCCGTCTCATGATCATCCCGGTGGCTCTCGGACTCGTGACCTTCGTCGTCTTCGCCCGCCCCGCGCGCCGCGAACGCGACGACCTCACCCCCGGCGAACTGCGACCGGCCGACTCATGACCGCAGCCGCCCCCGTGCACGGTTTCGAGGACGCGAGCGTCCCCGGCCTTCGGCTCCGCCTTCGGCCGGCACCGTCGGCTGGCGCACCGGTCATCGTCTTCCTTCACGGTGGGGCGGAGGCCGGCACCGACAACGTCGCGCAGCTGACCGGGACTTTCGGGGTCCTGGAACTGGCCCGACGCTTTCCGGACCACCTCGTGCTCGCCCCACAGGCACCGCCGTCGACTGCGCCCCTCATGTCCCCCGGCGCCCCCTTCTCGACGCGCATCCTCGACCCGGATTCGGGATGGAATCGCGAGGTCCTGGGCCGAGTCGTCACCGTCCTCGACGGCCTCGTCGCCTCGGGTGACGTCGATCCGACGCGCATCCGACTCACGGGCGTCTCCATGGGAGGCGCGGGCGTCATACGACTACTGGACGTCGCACCCGACATGTTCGCGGGCGCCGCCCCTGTCTGCCCGACCATGACGCCGGAGACCTTCGAGCTCCTTCGCGGCCACCGCCGACAACGTCTGTGGCTCTCCACCGGGTACGTCGATCACACTCCGGATCGTCACAAGTGGATCACCGATGCCGTCCTCGAACTCGTTCGCACGGGGGCCACGGACGTCCACCTCACCCTCTTCTCGCCGGAGCAGTTCGCCGAGGTCGGGATCCCCTCTTCTCCGGGCCTGGCCTTCGACGACCTGCTCCGCGAGAACCATTCCGCCTGGGAGCTCACCTACCGAGGGTCCGAGGGGATCCTCGACTGGCTCACGACCCGACGAAAGGACCCGCGATGAAGCCGATCTCCAACACCCCCATGTTGATCACCTATGCCGACAGCCTCGGAGGCGACCTCCGAGCACTCGAGAAGACGCTCGACGGGCCGTTCCGCGGCGCCTTCGGAGGTGTCCACATCCTCCCGTTCTTCCCCTCGAGCGGCGACCGCGGGTTCGCCGTCGTCGACTACGACACAGTCGACCCGGCATTCGGCGACTGGACCGACATCGAGCGCATCGCGGCGCGCTACTACGTCATGGCCGACTTCATGATCAACCACGTCTCCATCCGGTCGGCGGAGTTCCGCGACTACATGGCGAGAGGGGATGAGTCGCCCTACCGCTCGATGTTCATCCACTGGGACGAGTTCTGGCCGAACGGTGCACCCACGGAGGAGGAGCTCGCGGCGCTCTACCGGCGCAAAGCTGTGGGACCGGTCAAGGAGTTCACGCGCGACGACGGCACGGTCGTCCACCTCTGGAACACCTTTTTCGCCGAGCAGGTCGACGTGGACCCATACTCTCCCGTGACCCAGGAGTACTTCGAACGCAACCTCGGGCGGCTCGCCGACATCGTGCCGCTCATCCGCTTTGATGCGTTCGCCTATGCGTCGAAGCGGCCGGGGACGAGCTGCTTCTTCGTCGAGCCCGACGTCTGGGAGGTCCTCGACATCGGCATGCGACCGCTGCGCGAGCGAGGAACGCAGATGCTGCCGGAGATCCACGAGAACTACCGCATCCAGCTACGCATGGCCGAACGCGGGCATTGGGTCTACGACTTCGCCCTCCCGATGCTCATGCTCCACACGATCTTCTCCGCGGACACCGCTCGTCTGCGCAACTGGCTCGAGATCTGTCCGCGAAAGCAATTCACCACGCTCGACACCCACGACGGCATCGGTGTCGTCGACGTCGTCGGCCTCCTGTCGGACGAGGAGATCGACGCCGTGAGCGAGCGGGTCAACCGAGTGATCGATCCACTCCGCGAGTACCACGCACTGCCGCCCGGCATGATCAAGCGGGGAACGGAGAAGGTCCGGCAATACCAGCTCATGACCTCCTTCTTCTCCGCGCTGGAAGAGGACGAAGCGGCGCATCTGCTCGCGCGTGTCGTGCAGCTGTGGGTGCCCGGGATTCCGCAGGTGTACTACGTCGGAGCGCTCTTCGGCGCCAACGACGTGGACGCCCTCCGCGCGTCCGGGGAGCCTCGCAGTGTCAATCGGCATGACTACACCGAAGACGAGATCGCCTCTGCCGCGCACGAGCCGTCGGTGTCGACCTTCCTCGAGGTACTCCGTTTCCGCACGGCCAGCGCGGCGTTCGAGGGCGGGTTCACGATGGAGCCGTCGGAAACCCCCTCGCAGCTCGTTCTCCAGTGGGGCGGTGCAGAGCACAGCGCACGGCTCCACGCCGACTTCGCCAGCCGCTCATTCCGCGTCACCGAGGTCGTCGAAGGCGAAGAGACGCTGATCGCCGAATCACTGTGACGTTCCGGTCCCACTGTCGGAGGCTCCACCTACGGTGAGGGCATGGCCCGCTCCTCCGCCTCCCCTGCCCCGTACAAGTGCTCCGAATGCGGGTGGACGACGGCCAAGTGGGTCGGCCGCTGCAGCGAGTGCCAGCAGTGGGGCACGGTCGTCGAGGCCGGCGCCTCGTCGGGAATCGCACGGCAGGTGAAGCCGACTGCTGTCGTCGGCGATCGCGTGGCACGACCCATCGGTCAGGTCGAGACGGCAACAGCTACGCATCGGCCGAGCGGGATCGCCGAGTTTGACCGCGTGCTCGGCGGCGGAGTCGTCGCGGGCGCTGCGATCCTGCTGAGCGGCGAACCGGGCGTCGGCAAGTCCACGCTCCTGCTGGAAGTCGCCGCACGAGCCGCGGCCACGGGTCAACGGGTGCTCTACGTCACTGCGGAGGAGTCGGTGGGTCAGGTGCGGATGCGCGCCGAACGTACCGGCGCGATCCACGACGAGCTGTACCTCGCCGCCGAGACCGACCTCGCCACCGTGCTCGGACAGGTCGACGCCGTCTCCCCCGATCTGCTCATCGTGGACTCCGTGCAGACCGTGGCGAGCGCCGACATCGACGGGTTCGCGGGCGGCCCCTCGCAGGTGCGCGAGGTGGCTTCCGCTCTCATCCGACTCGCCAAGACCCGAGATCTCCCCGTCCTCCTCGTCGGCCACGTCACCAAGGACGGCAATATCGCAGGTCCGCGCCTGCTCGAGCACCTCGTCGATGTCGTCTGCACGTTCGAGGGCGATCGGCAGACTTCACTGCGCTTCGTCCGGGCGCTCAAAAACCGCTTCGGCGCGGTCGACGAGGTCGGCTGCTTCGAGATGGCCGGCGACGGGATCGTCGAGGTCCCCGATCCGAGCGGACTGTTCATGAGTCGCGGGGAGCAGGCCGTGAGCGGCACATGCGTCACCGTCGCGATGGAGGGGCGCCGCGCCCTCCCCGTCGAAGTGCAGGCACTGGTCGTCGCGACGTCCGCGCCCCAGCCGCGCCGCGTGGTCAGCGGTGTGGAGTCGAGCCGGGTCGCCATGGTGCTGGCCGTTCTCGAACGTCGCGCCGGCATCAAGCTCAGCACCCTCGATGTCTACGTCTCGACGGTCGGCGGGGTGCGGCTCACCGAACCGGGGGCCGACCTCGCGATCGCGCTGGCCATCGCCAGTGCCGCGAAGGACGTCCCCATCGCGCATGACGTGGTCGCTGTCGGCGAGATCAGCCTCGCAGGCGAGATCCGACCGGCCAACATGGCGGGCCAACGGTCGACGGAGGCTCATCGACTCGGCTTCACGAAGATGATCGATCACAGGACCGGGAGTGCTCAGGCGGCGTTGCGGGCGGTTCTGCGCTGATCGCTTCGGCTGCCCCTCCGTTCATCTCGCTGCGCTCAATGGGCGGGGCGGGCTGACCGGCGCCCCTTCATTTCGCTGCGCTCAATGGGCGGGGCGGGTGGCGGGCGCCCGCCCCGCCCGTTGAGCGAAGCGAAACGCAGCGCACCCGCCGGACATGAGTAGGGCCCTCGACGCTGTCGCATCGAAGGCCCGGTCGTTCCTGGCGAGAATCAGGCCGCCGCTTCCGCCTCGATGGTGTCGAGGACGGTCATGAGCTCCGAGGCTTCGAGACGCCCCGCGGTGTATTCGGTGCGGGCGTCGAGGAAATCGAGCAGAAGACGCGACGATCGACGATGATCTCGCAGATCCAGGTTGATGAGGACGAGACGGGTGCGCGCCAAGCGCATCTCCACCTCGCTGCCATTGGTCGTAATCACGCCCGACAGTCTGCCAGCGTCTTCGCCCTCAACCTGGGGCCCAGCTTGATCTTCGTCACGAACAGACCTCAGCGTCGGGTCGCTGGCCGCGAAACGAACGGAGCGGCTGTCAGCCCGCACCGTTCCCTGATGTTTCCTCGATCTCTCCCAGGCCCTGCGCAGATCCCGCGGCGACGGCATCCAGGACCGCCGCATAGCTTCGCAAGTCGAGCGCGGAGATACGCCCCGCGCCGGGAAGGAATGCTCTCGTGACCGAGATCACCGCACACCACGGACTCTTCAAGGACACCGACCTGCACGTCGACGACAACGGCGGATCGGGCCGTCCCGTCGTCCTGATCCACGGATGGCCTCTGTCCGGAGAGTCGTGGAGCGAGCAGGTCCCCGCCTTCTCCGCAGCCGGCTACCGTGTCGTGACCTACGACCGTCGCGGCTTCGGCCGGAGCGACAAGCCGTCACGAGGCTACGACTACGACACCCTCACCGAGGACCTCCACACCCTCCTCGAGACACTCGACCTGAACGATGTGACCCTCATCGGCTTCTCCATGGGCGGCGGCGAAGTCGCTCGCTACTTCACCAAGTACGGCACCGAGCGCATCCGCAGCGTCGTGTTCGCCGCCGCCGTGCCGCCCTACCTGCTCAAGACGGAGGACAACCCCGAGGGCCCCCTCGACAAGGACGCCGCGGACAGCATGGAGCAGGGCCTGAAGGACGACGAGGCGTCGTTCTACGACCAGTTCACCACCGACTTCTTCTCCGTGAACGGCGAACTGAAGGTCACCGAGGCGCAGCGCCAGGATGCGCTCCGACTCGCCCACCAGGCCGACAAGAAGGCGGCCCTCGGCTGCATGGAGGCCTTCGCCACCACCGACTTCCGCGACGACCTCCCCAAGGTGACCGTCCCGACGCTGGTCATCCACGGCGACGGCGATGGGACCGTCCCGTTCGAGGGCTCGGGCGCCCGCACCCACCGTGCCATCGCGGGTAGCCAGCTGCACGTCGTCGAAGGCGCTCCCCACGGCTTCAACGTGAGCCACGCGGACGAGTTCAACCGCGTCGTCCTCGACTTCCTGAGCCGCTGACGAAACGCGACTGAAAGACCGAAGGCCGGGGAGACGCCTCCCCGGCCTTCGTCGTGTCCGCCCCGCCCGTAGAGCGGATCAGTTGAGGATGAACTGCTCGGTGTCGGTCGAGGAGATCCCGCCCACCGTCACCTGCAGGTGGTAGGAAGCGCCACCCGCGGTCACTTTCGGTTTGTCGGCCGCGCCGCACGAGTCCGCCGACGAACGCTCGCGGTTCCACGTGATCGAGGACGACACCGTCGGCTTCGCCCCGGACGATGCGGGCTCGATCGTCAGCGGGTAGTCGGCGGCGTCCTTCTGGCAGTCCTTCGATGCCCAGATCGTCTCCGCCCCACTGGTCACCGTGAAGACCTGCTGGGCGGTGCCGACGTTGAGTGTGCACGGCTGATCACCGGTGTTGACGAGGGTCCAGGAGAGCTGAGGATCCGCATCCGCGGCATACGAGTCGGAGTCGGTCACCGCGGACACGACCACCTGGCCCGCATCGCAGACGCCCGGCTGACCCGTTGCGCTGGACGGCTCGGGCTTGTCGCCCGCGGCCTCGGGCGCCACGGTTCCGACGGGCAGGGGCGCATCCGAGGCGGGTCGGACGAAGATCAGAACGATCACAGCGATGATGACGGCCGCGCCGAGGAGCACGATGAGGCGTCGCCGCCAGTAGACACTCGGCGGCTGCGGCCCCCGCGGGGTTCGCATACTCGACATGCGCACAGGCTAGGTCCGCAACTGTAGCGCGCCGGGACACTCGCGGGCGCGCCGCGTCTTTCACTGCCCCCGCATAGGTGATCAGCTCGCACCGGCCGGCGGGGTGCCGAAACCACTCGCGGATCAGGCTGAAACGAGATCCTTCAGCATCCGGGTGTTGCCGAGCGTGTTCGGCTTGACCCGCGCGAGGTCGAGGAATTCGGCGACGCCCTCATCGGGCGAGCGAACGAGCTCGTAGTAGACCTCGGGCGGAACGAGGCCCTCCTCGCCGATCGCGAGATAACCGTGGCGCCCGAAGAACTCGGTCTCGAAGGTGAGACAGAACAGCCGCGTCACGCCGAGATCGGAAGCCCGCGTCTCCAGCCTCTCCAGCAGCGCCCGTCCGACACCGCGGTGCAGGTGTTCCTCGGCGACGGCGAGGGTCCGAACCTCGCCGAGGTCATCCCAGATGACATGGAGCGCACCGCAGCCGACGAGTTCCCCGTCGATCTCCGCCACGATGAACTCCTGGATGCTCTCGTAGAGCACGACGAGGTCTTTTCCGAGCAGGATCTTCTTCTGCACCAGTGGGTCGACGAGTCGCTGGATGCCGAGGACGTCACTGGTACGGGCGGGGCGGACTCGGACATCGACAGCTGACACGCTCTCGAACATACTCCGCCACACCTCATCGCCGCCCTGCACGCGGCTCATCCCATGTGGACCACGGATGCGCCCTCAGCGGCGGCGGGCATGAGCGTCTCACGCGATCCACGGATGAGGACCGCGGCGATGACCGCCGCCATCAGCATCGCGATGGCCGCCGCCAGGAACACCCCGGCGTAACCGGCTGCCAGAGCCACCGGCCCCTCCCCGCCCGCGGTCGACGCAGCTGTCGCGGTGGCGGACGCGGCCAGTGCCGTGAACACGGACAGTCCGATCGAGCCACCGACCTGCATGGTCGCGTTGGCCGTCGCCGAGGCGACCCCCGCGTCGTGAGGAGCCACACCCGTCAGCGCGAGATTCTGCAGCGGGACGAAGACGAGAGCCATGCCGACGCCCATGACGATGAGGGCGGGGAGAACCTGGGCGAAGTAGTCGCCATCGGCGGTGATCCGCGAGAGGTAGAACAGACCCGCCGCCACGATCACCGGTCCGCCCACCATGAGCGGACGGGGGCCGACGACCGGAAGCAGCTTGGTCGCGACAGGGGCGACGGCCATGATGGCGAGGGTCAACGGGAGGCTTGCGAGCCCGGCCTGCAGCGGCGGGAAGCCCAGCACGATCTGCAGGTGGAGGGTCAGATAGAGCGTCGCCCCGATCATGACCACACCCGCGATCATCTGGATGAGGAACGCGCCCCCACGGACCCGGTCGAGGATCACGCGCAGCGGCAGGAGAGGTTGCGCGACGCGCGACTCGATCCAGACGAACAGGGCGAGGAAGCCGGCACCCAGGGCGAGGAACCCGAGGGTGATGGGCGATCCCCAGCCCATCTCGGCCTGGCTGAACCCGAACACGAGCGCGCCGAGTCCGACCGTCACGGTCACGACACCGACGATGTCGTAGCGGTTCTCCCCCTCGGCTTTGCTGTCGCCGAGGAGGAACCACCCACCGACCACACCGACGACCACGAAGAACACGTTGACGAGAAGGCACCAGCGCCAGTCGGCGAACTCGGTGAGCACCCCGCCGAGTAGGAGCCCGACAGCTGCCCCCGCTCCGGCGATGGTTCCGAAGACCGCGAATGCCGTATTGCGGTCACGCCCGCCGGGGAACGTGACCGTCAGGAGCGCGAGGGCCGCAGGAGCGAGGAGAGCCGCGAAAGCTCCCTGCAGTCCGCGAGCCAGGATGAGCTCGAAGCCGTTCTGCGCCATCCCGCCCATCACGGAGGCGGCGCCGAAGCCGAGCATGCCGACGAGATATGCGCGCTTGCGCCCCCAGTAGTCGGCGATGCGTCCGCCGAGGAGGAGGAGGGCACCGAAGGCGAGGACGTAGACCGTGACGACCCACTGCCGCTCGCTATCGGACAGGCGGAGTTCGGCCTGCGCCGAGGGCAGAGCGATGTTGACGATCGTGCTGTCGAGGACGACGACCAGCTGGGTCATCGCGAGGACGACGAGGGCGAGCCACCGGTTGGCGGAAGGACGGGAGACGGGCATGACGAAGCCTTCGCATTCGCAGGGAGTGCCGGAGGTTTCAAGCCTCGGACCGCACGTTCCACAGCTAGAGCGTGGACGTCGACCGCCTCGACCAACGGAGTCGAGCAGGATTTCATCCTAAACACACCCCTGGCAGCTTGTAAGCGCGGAGGCCCATACGCACACCGATCGCTGAGGTGGGTGTCGCACGGCGCCTCGACGACAAAGCCCCCGTGACCGGTGTGGTCACGGGGGC
Organism: uncultured Naasia sp.; assembly: GCA_913778905.1. GTDB lineage: Bacteria > Actinomycetota > Actinomycetes > Actinomycetales > Microbacteriaceae > Naasia. The sequence continues at coordinate 24,188 of CAJYYA010000016.1, forward strand.
TTCGTCGTAGGAGCGGTACGTCAGCCGTTGGCGACGATGTCCGGTCCGGCGGCGATCGCGGGCTGCGAGGTGGCAGCGCCGACCATGTCGTCGCGCTTGCCGGTGACGAACACGAACTCGCCGTCCTTGAAGTCGACGTGGATGTGGTCGCCGGGGTGGAGCTCACCGTGCAGGATCTGCTCGCTGAGGCGGTCTTCGACCTTCTGCTGGACCGCACGACGCAGCGGGCGCGCCCCCAGGGTCGGGTCGAAACCGATCTCGATGAGGCGGTCCTTCGCGTCATCGGTGATCTCGACGGTCATGTCACGGTCCATCAGGCGAACGCTGAGGCGCTTGATGAACAGGTCGACGATCTGGCGCAGCTCGGGCTTGGTGAGCTGCGGGAAGACGATCGTCTCGTCGACACGGTTGAGGAACTCGGGCTTGAAGTGCTTCTTGAGCTCCTCGACGACCTTCGCCCGCATGCGGTCGTAGCCGGTCTGGTTGTCGCCCTCCATGACGAAGCCGACCGGGCCGCCCGAGATGTCGCGGGTACCGAGGTTGGTCGTCATGATGATGACGGTGTTCTTGAAGTCGACCACGCGGCCCTGACCGTCGGTCAGACGACCCTCTTCGAGGATCTGCAGCAGCGAGTTGAAGATGTCCGGGTGGGCCTTCTCGATCTCGTCGAAGAGCACCACGCTGAACGGCTTGCGGCGTACCTTCTCGGTCAGCTGGCCGCCCTCTTCGAATCCGACGAATCCGGGAGGGGCACCGAACAGACGCGAGACGGTGTGCTTCTCGCCGTACTCCGACATGTCGAGCGAGATCAGCGCGTCCTCGTCGTCGAAGAGGAACTCGGCGAGCGCCTTCGCGAGCTCGGTCTTTCCGACACCGGTGGGGCCGGCGAAGATGAACGAACCGCTCGGACGCTTCGGGTCCTTGAGGCCGGCGCGGGTGCGACGGATCGTCTTGGCGAGGACCGAGATGGCCTCCTCCTGCCCGACGACGCGCTCGTGCAGAGCCTTCTCCATGAAGATGAGTCGGCTCGACTCCTCCTCGGTGAGCTTGAAGACCGGGATGCCCGTGGCCTGGGCCAGCACCTCGGCGATCAGCCCCTCATCGACCTCGGCGGTCGTCGCGACGTCACCCGACTTCCACTTCTTCTCGAGGCGGAGACGCTCGGCGAGGAGCTGCTTCTCCTCGTCGCGGAGGCCCGCGGCCTTCTCGAAGTCCTGATCCTCGATCGCGGTCTCCTTGGCGGCGCGCACCACGGCGATCTTCTCGTCGAACTCGCGCAGCTCCGGCGGGGCCGACAGGATGGAGAGGCGCAGGCGGGCGCCGGCCTCGTCGATCAGGTCGATGGCCTTGTCGGGCAGGAAGCGGTCCTGGATGTAGCGGTCGGCGAGGTTCGCCGCGGCGACGATCGCACCGTCTGTGATGGACACCTTGTGGTGCGCCTCGTAGCGGTCGCGCAGACCCTTGAGGATGTTGATCGTGTGCGGCAGCGCGGGCTCGTTGACCTGGATCGACTGGAAGCGGCGCTCGAGGGCGGCGTCCTTCTCGAAGTGCTTGCGGTACTCGTCGAGCGTGGTCGCACCGATGGTCTGCAGCTCACCGCGGGCGAGCAGCGGCTTGAGGATGCTGGCCGCGTCGATCGCGCCCTCGGCGGCACCCGCACCCACGAGGGTGTGGATCTCGTCGATGAAGGTGATGATGTCGCCGCGGGTGCGGATCTCCTTAGTCACCTTCTTGAGGCGCTCCTCGAAGTCACCGCGGTAGCGGGAACCGGCGATGAGCGAGCCGAGGTCGAGCGTGTAGAGCTGCTTGTCCTTCAGCGTTTCGGGAACGTCGCCTCGAACGATCGCCTGGGCGAGGCCCTCGACGACGGCGGTCTTGCCGACGCCGGGCTCGCCGATGAGGACGGGGTTGTTCTTCGAGCGGCGCGACAGGATCTGCATCACGCGCTCGATCTCCTTCTCGCGCCCGATGACGGGGTCGAGCTTGCCGTCGCGCGCGGCCTGGGTGAGGTTGCGACCGAACTGGTCGAGCACCTGCGAGCCGGCCTGAGCCGCCTGCTGGTTCTCGCCGCCGACGGCGATGGCCTCCTTGCCCTGGTAGCCCGAGAGCAGTTGGATGACCTGCTGACGCACGCGGTTGAGGTCGGCGCCCAGCTTCACGAGGACCTGGGCGGCGACACCCTCGCCCTCGCGGATGAGGCCGAGCAGGATGTGCTCGGTTCCGATGTAGTTGTGGCCGAGCTGCAGCGCCTCGCGGAGGCTGAGCTCGAGGACCTTCTTCGCTCGCGGCGTGAAGGGGATGTGGCCGGTCGGCTGCTGCTGCCCCTGGCCGATGATGTCCTGGACCTGCTCACGCACGGCATCGAGGGAGATCCCGAGCGACTCGAGCGCCTTGGCGGCGACTCCTTCACCCTCGTGGATCAGACCGAGCAGGATGTGCTCGGTTCCGATGTAGTTGTGGTTGAGCATCTTCGCCTCTTCTTGGGCGAGGACGACGACACGACGGGCTCGATCGGTGAATCTTTCGAACATGATGTGGTCTCTCCCCCGACGCCACTAGGGAGGGCGGCGTCGAATACATAGAGAGTAACGACGCGCTCCCACGTCGAAGTCCCTGTTCGCTCACGGCAAGACGTCCGATGTCGGTGGTTCGTAATAACTTATCGAGGAGCGCAGAACGACCCCCAACGGGGGCGGGGTTAGACGTGTAGATTAGTTAACTAATTCATGCTCATGGTTGACGGAGGAGGGTACGGGCAGATGCAACGCGAAGCCGGCTCCTCCGTGGGCAGATACGTCATCTCATCGGTCATCGGCCGCGGCGGCCTCTCGACCGTCTACTCCGCACACGACACCCTTCTCGACCGCGATGTCGCCATCAAGGTCTTCTCCTCCCACGCGACGAGCAAAGAGCTCGTCCGACTCCAGGAGGCGGAGGCACGCCTCGCGGGCAAGCTCAACCACCATGCGTTGACGACGCTGTACGACGCCGGGGTCGAGACATCCGACCCGGAGCGCCCGCAGATCTATCTCGTGATGGAGCATGTCGTCGGCGCCGACCTCAAGTCGCGGCTTCGTCGCTCCACGCTCAACCCCCTTCAGTTGGCCTACCTGGGCACAGACCTGAACAGCGCGCTCGCCTATATGCACGAGAACGGGTTCGTGCATTGCGACATCAAGCCCGCCAACGTGCTCATCTCGAGCCGCGACGAGGCCACGCGCCTACGCGGCAAGCTGACGGACTTCGGCATCGCGAGCATCATCGGCGCCCACGGTGGCAAGGGCACGACGACCGGCACGGCCGCCTACCTCGCACCCGAGCAGGTCGACGGCGGAGATCCGACCGTCGCCACGGACACCTATGCCCTCGGCCTCGTGCTCATCGAGGCCTTCACGGGCAAGCTCGAATTCCCCGGGACCATGGAGGAGACCGCGGTCGCCCGGCTTCATCGCGACCCGCGGGTTCCCGCGGAACTCCCGCCCGATGTGGCGGGGATCCTTCGAGACATGGTCGAACGGGACCCGACGAAACGGATCTCGGCCCGTGTCGCTGCAGAACGGTTCGAGCGCGCCGCCGCACGTCTCATCGCCGTCGAGAAGGGCGGTGTCGACATCTTCGCCGAGCCCGCCGTCGAGGAGACGAAAGACGAGAAGAGCCGCGTCGACGCCGTCCACCGGTACGGGGTGCTCGACACACCGCCCGACGAGGCATTCGACCGCATCACCCGCCTGGCGGGCCGCGTGCTCGACTCCCCCATCTCGTTCGTCTCGATCGTCGACAGCGACCGCGTGTTCCACAAGTCGCGTCTCGGCGCGGACATTGAACAGGTCTCCCGCGAGGACTCGCTGTGCCCGATCACGATCGAGATGGGAACGCCCTGGTACGTCTCCGACATCGAGATCGACGAGCGCACCAGAGACAACGAGCTGCTCGCCGCCAACGGGGTGCGCGCATACGCCGCCGCCCCCATGATCACGACGGACGGCCACAGCATCGGCGCCCTCTGCGTTTACGACACCCGCCCCCGCACGTTCTCGAGCGACGATCTGAACTACCTCGAAGAGCTGGCCGCGATCGCGATGCACGAGCTCGAGCTGCGTCTCGCAGCGCGGAGATTGGCTTTCGAGAGACGATGAGCCCGACGCCTCTCGATACGACGGGCGAGCCACGGATGATCGCCAAGCGCTACGAATTGGTCGAGGAGCGCGGACGCGGGCCGCGCACCGCCCTCTTCGCGGCAATCGACCACGCTCTGTCGCGTCGGGTCCTCGTCCGGATCTTCGTCGCTGACGCGACGGACCACGACCGCCTTCTGGAACAGGAAGCCGAAGTGCGCCAGCTCGCGAGCTTCGAGCACCCCGCCCTCCCCCGCCTGTTCGACGCGGGGATCGACGTCCAAGCCGACGGCCGGCCGGTCATCTTCATCGTCTCCGACCACAACGAGGGCCGCGATCTACTCGACGCCATCGCTCAGGCTCCGCTCAGCGCGGTCGAGGTCGCCGAACTGGGCATCGGCCTGGCCGACGCCCTTGCCGTCCTCCATGCCGCCGACCGTGTGCACGGCTGCGTCGTTCCGTCGAACGTGCTGGTCCGCCCGTCCTCCGGCGGAGAGCCGCCTCAGGGTACGCTCATCGATATCGAATCGGGGTTCGTCGCCCGCGTTCTTTCCGGGGTTGCGGTGTCCGGGCGCCCCGCGGACGTCGCCGACCCGCTCGCCGCCGGCCTCCGTGAACCGGCCTCACCCCGACAGGACGTCTACGCCCTCGGGTACTGCCTCGCTATGGCTCTCCGAGGCGCGGCCCCCGAGTTCCATGCCGACGGGCGCCTGAGAGTGGGGATCATGACCGCCCGCCCCCTCGGAGAGGTCCTGCGCCGCATGACGGCCCCGGATCCCGTGGCTCGCCCGAGCGCATCCGAGGTCCACGCTTTGCTGAGCGACTACCTGCTATCCGAGATCCCGGTCACGAGCCCCGTCCGCGCGCAGAACGGCGGCCGCACGTCCACGGAGGGATACTCCGATCTGTTGACGAGTGAGCCTGACGAACTCTTCACCCGCATCACCCGCCTGGCGACGAGCCTGACGGGCACCACCATCTCGGTGCTGTCCTTCCTGCACAACGAGATCGCGACGCCTCGCGGAGTCACGGGAGTCGAGGTCCCCCTCGGGCAGCCCCTCCATGGCGCACTGTGCGCCGTCACCGTCCAGCGGTCGACGCCGTGGGCGGTCGCGAACATCTGGGACGACACGCGCACGAGCCACATCGTGCCGCCTCTCCCGCGAGAGCAGGTGACCAGCTACGCCGCCGCTCCCCTTCGGTCTCACGACGGGGTGAGTGTCGGCTCTCTCTGCGTGTTCGCCGCCGAGCAGCGGGAATTCTCGGAAGAGGAACTCGACCGCCTCGTCGAGTTGGCCGCCATCGCCATGCGCGACATCGAGATGTCCGCAACCGGACGGCGGAGTCGGGAGCTCTTCCGTTGACCACGGGCTCGAGCGGCGAGGACTTCGCCGCAGTGCCTCCGGGGACGGTCGACGATATGTCCCTGGCGCCGCAGGAATCGCTCGGACGCTACGAGCTCCTGACCCCTGTCGGAAAGGGCGGTCTGGCAACCGTCTACCTGGCGCGCGACACCTTGCTGGATCGCGAGGTCGCCATCAAACTCTTCGATGCCAGCTCGACGAGCCGTCGCGCTGTGCGCCTCCAAGACGATGAGGCCCGACGGGCCGCCTCGCTGGAGCACCCGGCGCTCGCCCGCCTGTACGACGTGGGTAGCAGAACGGGATCGAGTGGAGAGCCACAGACCTTTCTCGTCATGGAGTACGTGCGCGGCGGAGACCTCGGACGCATGCTCGAGACGCGCGCGCTGAGCGCGCGCGAGGTCGCGGGCATCGGATTGGACACGGCTTCCGCGTTGCGCTTCCTGCACCGCCACGGCCTCCTCCACCGCGACCTCAAACCCCAGAATGTGCTGCTCGTCAACGACTCGCGGGACGGGCGACTCCGCGCGAAAGTCACCGATCTCGGGATCTCGAGCGTGATCGGAGCCAACCCCGGCGCGGGGACATTGGACGGCACCGCCGCCTACGTCGCACCCGAGCAGGTAGAGGGCGGCGATCCCAGCGAGGCTGCCGACGTGTACGCCCTGGGTCTCGTGCTCCTGGAGGCCCTCACCGGACACATCGAGTTCCCGGGCCGCCACACGGCGACGGTGGTGGCGCGCCTCGATCGCAATCCCGTCGTTCCCGACGACATCCCGTCACCTCTCGCCGAGGCGCTGAACGGTATGACGCGGCGCGATCCACAATGGCGGATCACGCTGCCGAAGGTGCTCGAGCTACTGGAACGCACTCTCGCCGACTTCGCCGACGACGACCGCAGCGCCTCGACCGACTCGCGTGAAGCGGAGCGGGTAGCGGCCGTACGTCGATACGGCGTCTCGAACACCGAGTACGACGAGGCGCTCGCCCGCATCACCTCGCTGGCCGAGAAGCGCTTCCGGACCAAGATCGCCCTGCTCTCGATCGTCGAGCAGGATCGCGTCTGGGTGAAGTCGGGATCCTCGGACGGCCATGCGCGCGTCGACCGCGACCAATCCGTCTGCGCGGTCGCGGTCGCTCTCGGGCGCACTTTCAGCATCGACGACGTCCGATCGGACGAATGGGCCCGCTCGAACGAGCTGCTCGCTCAGATCGGTCTGCAGGCGCTCGCGAGCGCTCCGCTCATCACCTCCGACGGTTTCGCGATCGGTGCCATGTGCGTCGGATCGGTGACGCCGCGCGCCTGGACCGATCGAGAGCTGGCCGACCTGGAGGATTTCGCCGCCATCGCGATGCGCGAGCTGGAGATGCGGGTCGCGGCGAGAGGCGCCGTCTTCGAAGTCTGAGCCGCTCAGGCCTTCTTCGCTGCGACGGTCGTATCCGCTGCGACAGGGAGACCCGCCTTGGCGCGCTCCTGCGCTTCGATCCTCGCCCGCGCCTTCCGTTCGTGACGATCGGCGCCGATGATCGCGCGGAGGATGAACCAGAAGATCACGCCCACGACGAGGGTCGGGGTGATCGAGTAGATAGCGTTCCAGATGTCATCCACGGCCATAGCCCTTCAAGGGTAAGCCCGATCCGATCGCCCTCGTCTCCTCGGTCGTGATTTGCCGCCATTCGGGACTTCAGTTATCGATAAACGTTGTGTACTGTTCATCGATAACATCGACTATCGATAAGGACATGACATGGGAACTTCCAGACGAGAAACGATCTTCGCCTCCAAGGCCGACCTCGTGACTACGCTCGCCGTCGGCCTCATCGCCGCGACGTACGTCGTCATCGCGCTGATCGCACGTCTGATGGCAGTGCTGTCGAACGACGGCGTCCCCGTACTGGTCAGTGTGCGCGGCATCGATCGCCTCCCTCTCGGTCCGAGTGCGGCGCCGGTTGCCGCCGACGTCGCAACCGCCACCGTCTTCGCCAGCGACATGCCCCCGATGACGCTCCTGAGCGTCGCGGGAGCGGCCATCGTCCCGGCCATCGCCTCCCTGGCGATCATCGGCTGCAGCATGGTCTTGTTGACGCGTCTCCTGCGGGGACGCTTCTTCTCCCGGAGCAATACGGCACTCGTCGGCGTCATCTCCGTCATCGTTGCCGCCTCGTGGGCGATGGGCGGCCTGCTCGCGACGATGGCCAGCAACGGTGTCTTGGCGATGGTCTCCGGGCGCGAGCTCGAGTCGGTGCAGTTCCAGGTCGACTTCGTCCCACTCCTGATCGCCATGGGGATCGGCTCGCTCTGCGCCGCCTTCCACGCGGGCGACCGCATGCGCCACGACACTGAAGGACTGGTCTGATGGGCGAGGAAGTCGATACGTCTGGCGTCCATTGCCGCCTCGACGAGCTCCTCGCGGAGAAGGGCATGACGTTGACCCGGCTCAGCGAGCTGGTCGGGGTCAGCCTCGTGAACCTCTCGGTACTGAAGAACGACCGCGCGAAGGCGATCAGATTCTCTACCCTGACCTCGATCTGCGATGCCCTCGGCTGCGATGTCGGAGACCTGCTGACGGTGCGCGCCTCCCATCGGCCTCAGGAATGACCCGTTGCGGCACTCCGAGGACGGTCACGAGATCGCGTCAGTTGCCTCCGCCGAGGATCCCGACGAGCCCGCTGCCGAGGAAGTAGATGCCGATACCGCCGACGACCACCCAGAGGGCGATCCGGTTCATCGACGGAGGTTTGGGCGCGTTCTTGTCGCGCAGCTCGTCGTCCGGAAGGTAGTTCATCGTCTCCGCCTCACTTCACCAGTGGGAACAGGATGGTCTCCCGGATTCCGAGTCCGGTGAGAGCCATCAGCAGACGGTCGATGCCCATGCCCATGCCGCCGGTTGGGGGCATGCCGTGCTCGAGCGCGCGGAGGAACTCCTCGTCGACGCGCATGGCCTCGGGGTCGCCCTTCGAGGCGAGAAGGGCCTGCTCGACGAAACGCTCGCGCTGGACCACCGGGTCGACGAGCTCGGAGTACCCCGTGGCGAGCTCGAAGCCGCGCACGTAGAGGTCCCACTTCTCGACCACGCCGGCCCGCGTGCGGTGTTCGCGCACGAGCGGCGAAGTGTCGAGCGGGAAGTCCATGACGAACGTGGGGGCCACCAGGCCCGGCTTGACGAAGTGCTCCCACAGCTCTTCGACGTATTTACCGCGGAGCGGGTGCTCGATCTCGATCTCGTTGGCGTTCGCGAGTGCGACGAGCTCCTCGAGCGGGGTCTCGGGCGTGATCTCGACGCCCGCGGCCTCGCTCAGCGATTCGTACATGCCGATCCGGACCCATTCACCACCCAGGTCGTACTCCGTGCCGTCGGCCCAGGTGACGACGTGAGACCCGTAGGAGTCCATGGCCGCGTTCTGGATGAGCTCCTGCGTGAGGTCGGCGATCCCGTTGTAGTCGCTGTATGCCTGGTAGGCCTCGAGCATCGCGAACTCCGGGGAGTGCGTCGAGTCGGCGCCCTCGTTGCGGAAGTTGCGGTTGATCTCGAAGATGCGCTCGAGCCCGCCGACCGCGGCTCGCTTCAGGTAGAGCTCGGGCGCGATACGCAGGTAGAGCTCGGTGTCGAACGCGTTGCTGCGGGTCACGAAGGGACGGGCGGAGGCGCCGCCGTGCTGCACCTGCAGCATCGGGGTCTCGAGCTCGAGGAAGTCGTGCGCGTCGAAGGTGCGACGCAGGGATGCCACGGCCTTCGCGCGGGCGCGGACCGTGGTGCGGGCCTGCTCACGAACGATGAGGTCGAGGTAGCGGCTGCGGACGCGGGTCTCCTCGCTGAGTTCGGCGTGCAGGTTGGGCAGCGGGAGGACGGCCTTCGCGGCGATCTTCCACTCGCTCACCATGATCGACAGTTCACCGCGGCGCGACGTGATGACCTCGCCGCGAACCCACAGGTGGTCGCCCAGGTCGACGAGTTCCTTCCACAGGCCGAGCGACTCCTCGCCGACCTCACCCAGGCTCACCATGGCCTGCAGACGCTCGCCGTCACCCGCCTGGAGAGAGGCGAAGCAGAGCTTGCCCGTGTTGCGGAGGTGGACGATCCGACCGGCCAGGCCGACGGTCTCCCCGGTCTGGACGTCGGCCTCGAGGCCCTGGTGGCGCGCACGGACGGCGGGGATGGTGTCGGTGATGTCGACGCCGACCGGGTAGGCCTCGAAGCCCTCGTCGATCAGGCGCTGACGCTTCGCGAGGCGCACGCCCTTCTGCTCGCTGACCTCGGCCTCGCCGAGACCATCGGCCGTGGCGGCTGCGGGAGCGGAGTCGGGGGTGGCGTCAGGTGCGGGGGCGTCAGGCGTCGCAGTCACGGGGAACAAGGCTACCGTCCGCCCGGAGCAGAGCCCACCCGCCTCCCGGCTCCCTCCCTCCGTTGAACAAATGCAGGAGGTGGGAAAACGAATGCAGGAGATGAGATCACCGCCGCAGGAGGCGCACCCGGAATCCCGGGCCTCCCATTCGGGAAGTCCTGCATTCGTTCAGCCGGATCCTGCATTCCGCCACGAGATCCTGCATTCGTTCAGCCCGGGCCGCCGGGAAGGCAGGCGGGGACCCGATCGAGGAGTCGCGGCGGAGGTCAGCCGAAGTAGACGGTCTCGTTGTCGATGAGGCGGGTCGCGCCGACCTGGGCGGCGATGATCACGGTCGCCGCACCGCGGTGACCGTCGTCGACGGGGCGGAAGGTCGCCGGATCGATGATGGCCAGGTAATCGAGTTCGACTCCGTTCTCGCCCATGAGGGCGGCCTGGGCCGCTGCGAGGGACGCGTCGATACCGCGGTCCGCTGCGGATGCGGCCGCGTCGAGCGCGCGGAACAGCGCAAGGGCCGCCGTGCGCTCGCGTGCGTCGAGGCGACGGTTACGGCTGGACATTGCGAGTCCGTCCTTCTCGCGGACGGTGTCGAGGACCTCGATGGTGAGCGGCATGTCCAGGTCGCGGACCATCTGCTTCACGAGGAAGACCTGCTGCGCGTCCTTCTGGCCGAAGACGGCGACATCGGGCTGGACGATGTAAAAGAGCTTCGACACGACGGTCAGCACGCCATCGAAGTGGCCGCGTCGGGTCTTGCCCTCGAACCGCATCGAGACGTCGCCGCCGGTGACACGCGTGGCGGGCGGACCCGACGGATACATGTCCTCGCCGGAGGGGGCGAAGACCAAGTCGGCGCCCGCGCCGTCGAGAGCGGCGACGTCCGCGTCGAGCGTGCGCGGATACTTCTCGAGGTCGTTGGGATCGCCGAACTGCAGCGGGTTCACGAAGATCGACACCACGACGACGTCGGCGATCTCGCGCGCGCGGCGCACGAGCGCGATGTGGCCGTCGTGGAGGGCCCCCATGGTCGGGACGAAGGCGACGCGAGGTGACCCGACGCCCTTCGCCCCCGCTTCGGCGCGAGCCCGGAGGACGGCTGCCCGGATGTCGGGGATCGTGTGGACGACGTGGGGCTGGCTCACCGGCTGCGGCTCCTAGAGGTGCGGGTCGGGCTCCGGAAGCGAGCCGAGGTCGATGCTATCCGGCTGCGCGTGGGCGAGCGCATGGTCGAGACTCGAGCGCGCGAGAGCGCTGAGGAAGAATCCCGGACTCTCGACCCCGATGCCCCGGAGCAACGAGACGGATTGCTCGACGATCGAGCGGGAGAAGGCCGACACCGTCTCGATCGCTTCGGCGTAGGTCGCACGGTCCGCCTCGGCGATCAGCACGGGCTCGGCTCCCATCTCCACGACCAGGGCCTGGCCGATGGGCTGGACCGGGGCCGCCGCGGTGACTCCGAACCACGCCGTCGTCAGGGCGGACAGGTCGACGCTCGTGCCGGTGAAGACCATGGCCGGATGCAGCGCCAGCGGAATCACCCCGGCTGCTGCTGCGGGAGCGAGCACAGCTGTCCCGTACTTCGCCGAAGTGTGGGCGACGATCTGCCCGGGCTGCCACACCCCTGTCGCGGCGAGTCCCTCGACGAGACCGGGGAGCTCGGCATCCGGCACCGTCAGCAGCACCAGTTCGCTGCGGCGGATCACCTCCTGCACGTCGAGGATCGGGACGCCCGGCAGCATGGCATCGGCACGGTCGCGACTGCGCTCCGACAGGGCGGACACGCCGACGACGGCGTGACCGGCACCGGCCAGCGCGGCGGCCAGCACGGGTCCCACCCGACCGGCGCCGACGACTCCGACGCCGAGTCGTCCGGATCGCTGACGGTTCACAGAGTCTCCTTCTCGGGGCGGGCGCCTGGCGATTCGAGATCGGGGCCCGGTCGGGTCTCGGCGTCGGGGACGGGATTCGACTTCCAACGGTGCGAGTCGTCGGCGACGGCGGCTCGCTCGGCGCCGACGAGCACCCGCTCGAAGACCCCCACGGCATCGTCGGCATCCAGCGCACCGACCGACGCGACGACGGGGCCGGCCACGATGTGCGCGCGGACGTGGGCGAGGCGCGTCGGCCGGTAGAGCGGCCCTTGGTGCACGGAGACGCCCTGCATGCGGGCGAGTGGAACCACGATGAGCGAGCGCCAGATCCGCCCCTTGCGCAGAAGCAGGTGCCGATCGTGGAGGGCCACCCCGTTGCGTCGCCAGGAGAACGGTCGCCATAGGCGCCCCCGCGCGGGAGTGGTGACGTAGAGCGCCGCGCTCTCCGATGGGTGGGACGCACCCGTCAGACCCGTCGCGAGCATCTCGTCGAGCTCGGAGCCCGGCGTGCCCGGCATGAGGAGATCGAGCACGCGGCGCACGTCGGTGATGTCGCCGACGGGGAGCACAACGTTGTCGTTGCCGCTCCCGTCCTGATCCTTCATCGACGCGGCCCGCGTGATGCGGATCTGCCACCAGCCGGCGATGCGCCACAGGAGGGGCTGCGAGATCTCGATCGAATGGATACGGCCGGGCGGCAGGGTCTCGTTGCGCGTCGAGGCGAGCCCGGAGCCGATCCGGATGCCGCTCTCCGAGCCCGCGATCGTGTAGCGCAGCGAGCGGGAGAAGCGTCGAGCGATGAACCCGGCGAGCCCGATGAGGCTCGGGATGAGCCCGAACAGCACGAACCAGCTGTCGGTGCTGACGATCCAGACGACACCGGCGACCAGCAGAAGGAGGAGGAGAAGCGTCGAGTCGCGCAGGACGAGAGACCCGAGCAGACGGCTCACCGAGACGTGGACGACAGACGAGCGCGCCGCTTCCTCTCGGCTGAGTTCCGGCGCGAGAAGTTCGCCGACACGTCGACCGACGACTCCCCCGGGGCCGGGCCCGGCACCCGCGTCCGAGGCGGGTGCCCGCCGTTGAGCGCCCGACGCGAGGTCGAGCACGTCGGTTCGCAACCGGTCGGCGGCTGCCGATCCGAGGTAGTCGAGCTTGACCCCGGCGTCGTTGCCCGCGACCGAGATCTCCAGGCGCGCGGTCCCGAAGACCCGCGGAACGAGCGGGCGGACGATGTTGATGCCCTGCACCCGGTCCAGTCGCGCGCGGCGTTGAGTGCGGAACAGGATTCCGGAACGCAGCTCGACGACCTCGTCGGTCACCCGGAACTCGCGCATCCGCCATGCGAGCCAGAAGCCGAGGATGCCCACGCCGAGGACGGCGATCGCGATCGCCAGCCCGGGGAGCAGAAGCCCCCGGTCGATGATCTCGTCGATCGGGTCGCGCTCCTCGAACTGCAGGAAGAACTCGATGATGCGGTCGCGCAGGTTGGCGGCGAGGATGCCGGCGATGGCGAGAAGCCCGATGCCGCCTCTCAGCAGCGGTGTCGCGGGGTGGAGGCGGTGCCACTCGCCGTCGGCGAGATCCGACTCGCCGCCGCCCGGCGTCAGGACGCGCTCGGCGACCGGCGACGCGACGGTCTCGTCCGGGTCGGGCGTCTCGTCGGGACCCACGGGACCGCGCTCGACCGGGCCGTTCCCGTCGGAGGTCACAGACCGACCCGTCGCGACTCCGCCACATCGACGAGATGGTCGCGCAACCGCACGGCGTCGTCCTCGGTCAGGCCCGGAATGGTGACCGCTGTGGTCGCGGCGGCGGTCACCAGCTTGAGCTCCGACAGCCCGAAGGCGCGTGCGAGAGGCCCGCGGTTGATGTCGACCAGCTGCAGCCGACCGTAGGGAACGGCGACGAATCTCTGGAACAGCAGACCCCGGCGGAACAGCATGTCGTCTTCGCGCAGTGCGTATCCATAGGCGCGGACCCGCCGCGGGATGAACGCCGCCGTGACGAGGGAGCTGACGGCGAGGACGCCCAGGATGAGCGCGGGGATGCCGATACCGAAGAGGAAGAGGGCGACTGCGGCGGCGACCATCCCGACGATCGAGATCGCCGCGCCGATCAGCTCGACCGCGATGAGCTTGCTCGACACCCGGCGCCACTCGACGTCGGGGAGCTCGAGCCTGGAAGCCATGGCCTCATTCTCCCCGCGGGTCGCTGTACGCCACGTCCTCGCGACCGTCGGGCGGGATGCGGCACCACTGCTCGACGATCAGTCCGGCGGCCAGCGCCGCGAGCGAGGCGATGAGCGAGAAGACGGTGAACCCCACATCCGAGCCCGCCGGGGCGACGGGACGGGACAGCAGGTGCGCGATGACCCCGAGGGAGGCCCCGCCGAGCAGAGCCCCTACGAGGGTCGACGCCTTGGCCAGCAGCACCACGCGCATCGCTCGGAACGGATCGAGGCGCGCGGTCCGCTTGCCTCGCAGAGTCTGTCGGATCGGCCAGCCGAGCGCGATCACCACCGCCGAGATGACGACGAGCGAGATCGGGAATGTCGGCGGCGGGACCAGCGTGGGCCGACCCGACGCGACGAGCCCCACCTCGAGCAGATATGCCAGCACGGCTCCGGTGATGGCGAGCCCGATGGGCAGCCCCGGAGTGGTGGGCTTCATCGGCCGCCCTCCACTCGTACTTCGTGGCGCATCGGTTCCGCGAGGTCGGCCACCCGGCCGTGTCCGGGCAGGACGGCGTCGGGGTCGGCGATCGACCACGGGACGAGGACGAAGGATCGCGACGCGGCCCCCGGGTGCGGCAGAGTGAGCTTCTCGTCCTGCCTCTCGAGACCGTCGAACGAGACGATGTCGAGGTCGAGCGTCCGGTCACCCCACCGCCTGTCACGGATACGTCCGTGGTCGAGCTCGATCTGCTGCAGTGCTGCGAGCAGGCCGAGGGGGGTACGCGACGTCGTGAGCGTCACGACCTGGTTCAGATAGGTGGGCAGGTTCGGATCCACACCCTCGAGCGTCAGCGCAGCGCTTTCGATGACAGGCGAGACGGCCACGAGGGCGACGCCGTCGAGTCGGGCGATCGCCGCGACCGCGGAGGCCAGAGATGCCCTGCGGTCACCGAGGTTGCTCCCGAGGGCGACCACCGCGGGATGGTGAGCGGAACGGTCCACCACCACCGCGACGTCGCCGAACGGAACGGTGATGGGCGCCTGGGGCTTGTGCACCGTCACGACGACGCGCTCGACCAGGTCGTACCCGAGAGCCGCGTCGGCGATGCGGCCGGCGAGGGTCTCGATGAGATCGACCGGGTCGCCCGCGATGATGGCGGTCACCTTCTCGGCCAGTTCGCCGTAGTGGACGGTGTCGCCCACGTCGTCGCTCCGCCCGGCCGGTGCGAGGTCGAGATGGAGGACGATGTCGGCGACGAACTCCTGCCCCTCGGCGCGCTCGAAGTCGTAGACGCCGTGGCGGCCGAAGGCGCGCACGCCGCGCAGCTCGATCCGGTCGGTCATGAGCCTCTCCTGTCGATCGTCGGTGGGATGGGGGCCTGCGAACCGCGGGGGTCGACCGCATCCCGACGCGCACTCAGAATGGCCTCCACCACATCGAGTGCCGTGGCCGTCGCGGCGGCGTCGTGGACCCGGACGGCCCACACACCCGACATCGCAGCGACAGCGCTGATGACCGCCGTCGGCAGGTCGCGAGCGGTGACGGGGAGGATCTCGGATTCGGACTCGAAGCGCCCGCGCACCGGGAGATCGCCGAGGAAGCGCTTCCGGGACGCGCCGACGAGGAGCGGCGCCCCCAGCTCGGCGATACGGTCGAGGCCGGCGAGCACCTCCCAATTGTGCCGGGCCGTCTTGGCGAACCCGATTCCCGGGTCGAGCACGACGCGCTCGCGTGCGACACCGGCCTGTTCGAGCGCGTCGAGACGCCCGGCCAGCTCGTCGCGCACTTCGTCTGCGACATCACCGTAGTGAGCACGGTCGGCCATCTGAGTGCTGTGCCCCCGCCAGTGCATGGCGATGTAGCGGGCGTCGGTGTCGGCGATCACCGAGGCCATGCGTGCGTCGGCCAGTCCGCCGGAGACGTCGTTGACGATCCACGCGCCGGCAGCGATGGCCGCCCGTGCCGTCGCCGCGTTCATGGTGTCGACGCTCACGACGATCCCTCGGCTGGCGAGTTCGCCGATGACGGGCAGCACCCGGCGCTGCTCCTCCTCGATCGGCACTCGAGCCGCACCGGGACGGGTGGACTCGCCACCCACGTCGATCACGTCGGCTCCTGCCTCCACGAGCGCCACCGCGTGAGCGACAGCGGTGTCGACATCCAGGTGGAGGCCGCCGTCGCTGAACGAATCGGGCGTCGTGTTGAGGATGCCGAAGACGAGCGGACGCTCGGTCACGGGAGGTCCGTCTCGCCGAGGCCTCGGGGCCGGGCGTCGGTCTCGGCGGCGCCCATGAGCATGAGCGCCTCCAGACGAGCAGCGCCCGATGCCAGCGAGCCGCGGGCAGCGATGGTGACGGCCTCGGTCCCGCGAGTGCGGCTGCCGCGGGCGCTGACGCAGGTGTGCTCGGCCCGGACGACCACGAGGGCACCGCGGGCGCCGAGGCCCCGTTCGATGGCGTCCGCGATGTCGTCGGTCAGCCGTTCCTGCATCTGCGGACGGGAGGCCGCCGAGTCGACGGCCCGCACGAACCGACCGAGCCCGGCGACGCGATCGCCTGGCACGTAGGCGACGGCCGCGGAGCCGAGGAACGGCAACAGGTGATGCTCGCAGACCGAGCGGACGGGGATGCCGGCCAGCACGATGGGCACATCCGTCGCGTCGATACCGATCTCGACACCGGAATCGAAGATCGACGCGGGATCGGTCCCGACGCCCGCGAACATCTCTGCATACGCCTCGACGACCCGGTCCGGTGTCTCCACCAGGCCGGGCCGTTCGGGATCTTCACCGATCGCCCCGAGAAGCTCGGTGACGGCTCGGCGGATGCGATCGGAGTCGATGGCCACCACTCCGAGAGGGTCAGGCCGTCGCGGGCCGCGGGTTGATGCGCGGCAGACGCGCGCGGCGCTGTCCCTCGGACGTCGGCTCGGAGCCGACTCCGCCGTCGACCGCCTCACCGTCGATGGGAGCCTTGAGAGGCATCTCCACGGCGGGAAGGTCGGGCAGGGGTCGGTCGTCGCTGGAGAGCCACTGCGGGCGCGGCGGCAGCTTCTTCACGTCGGCGAAGATGTCGACGAGCTGCGTCTGGTCGAGGGTCTCCTGCTCGAGCAGGGCCGTCGCGAGACGGTCGAGCACGGCACGGTTCTCGTTGAGCACCTGATAGGCCTCGTTGTGAGCCGCCTCGATGAGCGCGCGCACCTCGTCGTCGACCTTCTTGGCGACCTCGTCGGAGTAGTCGCGCTGGTGGCCCATGTCGCGGCCCAGGAACATCTCGCCGGAGGACTGGCCGAGCTTGACCGATCCGACCTTCGAGCTCATGCCGAACTCGGTGACCATACGACGGGCTGTGGCGGTGGCCTTCTCGATGTCGTTCGACGCGCCGGAGGTGGGGTCGTGGAACACGATCTCCTCCGCGACACGACCACCCATGGCGTAGGCCAGCTGGTCGAGCAGCTCGTTGCGCGACACCGAGTACCGATCCTCGAGCGGGAGCACCATGGTGTAACCGAGGGCGCGTCCACGAGGCAGGATCGTGATCTTGGTGACCGGGTCGGTGTGGTTCATCGCCGACGCGACGAGGGCGTGACCACCCTCGTGGTAGGCAGTGATGAGCTTCTCCTGGTCGCGCATCACGCGGGTGCGGCGCTGCGGACCGGCGATGACACGGTCGACGGCCTCGTCGAGAGCCCGGTTGTCGATGAGCTGCGCGTTCGAGCGGGCCGTCAGCAGCGCGGCCTCGTTGAGCACGTTGGCGAGGTCGGCACCGGTGAATCCCGGCGTCTTGCGCGCCAGCACCTCGAGGTCGACGCCCTCGGCCATGGGCTTGCCCTTGGCGTGGACGCCGAGGATGCGCTCCCGGCCCTTGAGGTCGGGGGCGTCGACGCCGATCTGGCGGTCGAAGCGGCCCGGACGCAGCAGCGCGGGGTCGAGGATGTCGGGTCGGTTGGTGGCCGCGATGAGGATCACGTTGGTCTTGACGTCGAAACCGTCCATCTCGACCAGCAGCTGGTTGAGGGTCTGCTCGCGCTCGTCGTGGCCGCCGCCCATGCCGGCGCCGCGGTGGCGGCCGACGGCGTCGATCTCGTCGACGAAGATGATGGCCGGCGAGTTCTGCTTCGCCTGCTCGAAGAGGTCGCGCACACGGCTCGCACCGACACCGACGAACATCTCGACGAAGTCCGATCCGGAGATCGAGTAGAACGGCACTCCGGCCTCGCCGGCGACGGCCCTGGCGAGCAGGGTCTTACCGGTTCCGGGAGGGCCGTACAGCAGGACTCCCTTGGGGATGCGGGCGCCGACGGCCTGGAACTTCGCGGGCTCCTTGAGGAACTCCTTGATTTCCTGCAGCTCCTCGATGGCCTCGTCCGAGCCGGCGACGTCATCGAAGGTGACCTTCGGCGACTCCTTCGAGACGAGCTTCGCCTTCGACTTGCCGAACTGCATGACACGGTTCCCACCGCCCTGCATGCCCGAGAGCATGAGCCAGATGAAGACACCGATCAGCAGGATCGGGAAGAGGATGCTCAGAGCGGAGAGGACCCAGCTGGGCTGCGGGACCTCGTCGTCGAAGCCGTCGGCCGGGTTGGACGCGTCGACCGCGTTGACGATGTCGGTGCCGCGCGGGGTCACGTAGTAGAACTGCACCTGCTTGCCGAACTCGGCATCGGGGTTCTTGAGCGTGATGTCGACGCGGTTCTCACCGTCGACGATCTTCACCGACTGGACGTTGTCGCTCTTGAGGAGCTCGAGGCCCTTGTCGGTGGTGATCTGACGGAAGCCCGAGCCCGTGAGGAGCGTCGAACCCACCCAGACGACGATGACCGCGATGACGATCCAGACGATCGGCCCGCGGAAGATCTTCTTGAAGTTCATGGTGGGCCAAGGGTACAGCCGGAAAACCGGGCGTCAGGTCGCTGTTTGCCATGGGCGAACCATGCGCCCCCGATGACCTCGGAAGGAGACGGGAGGCGGTCGTCTCGAGACCGGGCTCCCGCCTCCCTTCACTCGGGCGTGCCCGGAAGCGTCGGAACGGAAGCTGTGATGAAGGTGCCGTCCTCGCGACGCGTCCCCAGGGGTGCCGCGGGGATGCCCGTCAGCACGGGGCCCTGCCCCTCGAGGGCCACCACGACCGGTGAGCCGGGCTCGACGACGAAGCGCTCACCACGCACCGAGAAGTCGATGGCCTCACCGTCGAGGATCTCGATCCGGATGGCGTCCTGGGTCACGCGGACGAGCAGACGCGAGCCGTGCCACGCGATCCGGAAGTCGAGCTCGGGCCAGTCCTCGGGCAGGCGCGGGTCGAAGGTCAGCAGACCGTCGAAGTCGCGCATGCCGCCGAAGCCGTAGACGAGAGCGCTCCAGATGCCGCCGACGGAGGCGACGTGGACACCGTCCGCGGTGTTGGCGTGCAGGTCGGCCAGGTCGACGTAGAGCGAGTGCTCGAAGTACCTCAGTGCGAGGTCGCGGTAACCGATCTCCGCGGCCACGATCGACTGCACGACGGCCGACAGCGTCGAGTCCCCCGTGGTCAGCGGGTCGTAGTAGTCGAAGTCCGCGCGCTTCTCCGCGCTCGTGAACTCGTCGCCGTGCAGGAACAGCGCGAGCACGACGTCGGCCTGCTTGAGCACCTGGAAGCGATAGATGACGAGCGGGTGGAAGTGCAGGAGCAGCGGCTTCTTGTCATCCGGGGTCGCCTCCAGATCCCAGACCTCGCGCTCGAGGAAGTGCTGGTCCTGCGGATGGATGCCGAGCGACTCGGCGTACGGCACGGCCATGCCGTCGGCCGCCTGCTCCCACTCGAGCAGCTCGCTCTCCTGGAAGTCGAGGCGATCGACCATGCGCCGGTAGGCCTGGGGGTACTCGCGCTGGATGGCGCGGACCGATTCGACGGCGTAGCGCAGGTTGAAGCGCGCCATCGTGTTGGTGAAGAGGTTGTCGTTGACGACGGTGGTGTATTCGTCCGGCCCGGTCACGCCGTGGATGTGGAACGTGTCCTGCGCGCCGCGACGCCAGAAGCCGAGCGTCGCCCACATGCGGGCCGTCTCCACCGCGATGTCGACCGCGCCCCGGGCGAGGAAGTCGACGTCCCCCGTGGCGCGCACGTACTTCGCGAGCGCATACGTCACGTCGGCGTTGATGTGGTACTGAGCAGTTCCGGCTGCGTAGTAGGCCGAGGCCTCCTCGCCGTTGATGGTGCGCCACGGGAACAGGGCGCCGCTCTCGTTGAGCTGACGGGCGCGCTCCCGGGCCTTCGGCAGCATCTCCTCGCGCATGGAGATGGCGTTCCGCGCGAAGTTGGGATTCGTGTAGGTGAGGAACGGGATCACGTAGATCTCGGTGTCCCAGAAATAGTGGCCGCTGTAGCCGCTGCCCGTCACCCCCTTGGCTGCGACGCCGAGACCGTCGGCGCGAGCCGTGGCCTGGGCCAGCTGGAAGATGTTCCAGCGCACGGCCTGCTGCAGCTGGACGTCGTGCGGGATGCGAACGTCACTGCGCTCCCAGAACGCGTCGAACCACGCTCGCTGCTTCGCGTACTGGACGTCGATGCCCTCGGTGGTGACCCGGTCGAGAGTGCGCTCGCAGCGGTCGATGAGCTCGTGCGGGGGCACGCCGCGCGAGCTGTGATAGCTCACGACCTTGGTAAGACGGATCGGCACCCCGGCGCGGGCCTGCACCCGGAAGACGTTCTTCGCGCGATCCGGCTGGATGCTGTGCCGCTTGACGACGTCGTTCTCGGTCTCGATCAGGTGATCCGCCATGACCGCGAGCGTCATGCCCGACTGCGTGATCCGATAGCTGAGCGTGCTGCGGTCGCCGTCCTGCCAGAACTGCTCGGGCTGCAGAACCCGCTCGCCGATGGTCTCCGCCTTGCGCGGATCGAACCCGGCTGCCTTCTGGCGGCGCGAGCCGTACTCGTCCTCGCCGTCCTGACGGTTGATGATCTGCGACGAGATGACGACGGGAGCATCCGCGTCCTCGACGGTGACGTCGAAGCGCATGACCGCGAGGTGGCGCTCCTCGAACGAGATCATCCGGTCGCTGGTGACGCGGACGTGCTTGCCGCTGGGCGTGCGCCAGAGCAGCGAGCGGCGCAGCACGCCGTCCTGGAAGTCGAGCGCGTTCTCGAATTCGAGCAGCTCGGCCACGTCGAGCGCGAGCGGCTCGTCGTCGACGTAGAGGCGGATGACCTTGGCGTCGGGAACGTTGACGATCGTCTGACCGGTCTCGGCGAATCCGAACGCCTGCTCGGCGTGACGGATCTGCCAGGTCTCGTGCAGACCGTTGATGAACGTGCCGTGGTGGTGATTCGTGCGGCCCTCGGCGTGGTTGCCGCGCATGCCGAGATAGCCGTTGCCGACGGCGAAGAGCGTCTCGGAGAGCCCGAGGTTGTCTTCGCGGTAGATGCGGTCGACGAGTCGCCACGGATCGGCCGGGTAGCGGTCGCGGTCCAGGGGCGCGAGGGGCTCGGTGTTGTTGCGCGCGCTCATCGGTCGTTGTTCTCCTGATCGAGGGCGGGTTCTTCGGTGGGCAGCAGTTCGGCGAGGTCGTTCACGACCACGTCGGCTCCGACGGCGTAGAGGGCCTCGGCCCCGACGCCGCGGTCGACGGCGATGACGAGCCCGAAGTCGCCCGCCGCCCCGGCGGCCACACCCGAGACGGCGTCCTCGACGACGATCGAGTCGGCGACGGCGGCTCCGAGCTTGTCGGCCGCGGCGATGAACATGTCGGGGGCCGGCTTGCCGGGGATGCCCTCCTCGACCGCGGTGAGGCCGTCGACGACGGTGTCGAACCGGTCGGCGATGCCGGCCGCGGCCAGCACGGCGCGGGCGTTCTTCGAGCTCGAGACCACCGCCAGCGGGATCCCCCGCTGGCGCAGCGAATCGACCAGACGCAGAGACCCGGGATACGGCTGCACACCGTCGCGCTCGAGGATGCCGGAGAAGACGTCGTTCTTGCGATTGCCGACCCCGCAGACCGTCTCGGCGTCACCCGCGTCCGACGGGTCGCCCCACGGGAGCTCGATACCGCGAGAGGCGAGCATCGACGCGACACCCTCGTAGCGCGGCTTGCCGTCCACGTAGGCGAAGTAGTCGTCGTCGCTGTATGCGGGCGACGCGTCGTGCCGGGCCAGCTCGGCCTCGAAGACGCTGCGCCAGGCGAGCATGTGGATCTCGGCGGTGGGGGTCAGCACACCGTCGAGGTCGAACAGCACGGAAGCGCAGTCGGCCAGGCCGGTAGTCGGTTCGTCTCGGGTCACGTTGGTTCTTCCGGAAGTGAGGTGTGCCACCCGGCGGGTCGCCGAGCGGGTGCATACGGAAAAAGAAAGCAAGCCTCGACGATGAGACCGTTGGCGATCACTGTAGGGCCCCCATCCCCCGCGACTGCGGAGTGTCGCGCCGACTGCGGTCTATTTAGGCCCCGCAATCGACGTGACACTCCGCAGTCGCGGGGGATGGGCGCAGGCGGAATCAGCCTTCGTGCGTGTAGACGTGGGGGGCGAGGATGCCGAGTCCGCGCAGGTTGCGGTACCGCTCGGCGTAGTCGAGGCCGTAGCCGACGACGAACGAGTTGGGTATGTCGAAGCCCACGTAGCGGACGGGCACCTCGATCTTCGCGGCGTCGGGCTTGCGCAGCAGTGCGCAGACCTCGACCGACTCCGCGCCTCGCGAGCGGAGGTTGTCGAGCAGCCAGGACAGCGTGAGACCCGAGTCGATGATGTCTTCGACGATGAGCACCTTGCGGCCCGCGAGCGCGGTGTCGAGGTCCTTCAGGATGCGGACCACGCCGGAGGACTTGGTGCTCGAGCCGTAGGAGCTGACGGCCATCCAGTCCATCTCGATGGGCAGCGTCAGCTCGCGAGCCAGATCGGCCATGACCATGACCGCGCCCTTCAGCACACCCACCAGCAGGACGTCCTCACCGGCGTAGTCGCGCTCGATGTCGCGGCACATCTCGGCGATGCGGTCGCGGATCTGCTCCTCGGTGAGGAGGACCTCGACGAGATCGTCGGCGACGTCGGACGGAAGCATGGTTCTCCTCGTGGGATGGGGCGCGTCGGTCGGGTGCCCGGTCGGGACGATCCGACGGAGCTGCGGTGCTGTCAGGCGGTGTCGACGGGGGCGTCGGATCGGTCGGATCCGTGCGCCCCGTCGGGTGGTCCGGGACGCCCGGTCGCCGCGGTGAAGCGGATCCGGCCGTCTCGACGATCAACCCTAACGCCGGGCAGATCGAGCGCCGACTGCCCGTGCCAGTGCGTGATGAGGCGGGCAGCGGCCAAGGTGTGGGTGCGGCTCAGGGCGACGCCGAACTCGTGTTCCACGGCGAGCCGGATCACGCGCTGACGGAGCGCGGCGGGCTGCGAGGCGAGCGCGGCGACCGGGAGGGCGATGCCGGCCTCGGAGTGTTCCGCGATCTCCTCCGCCCACTCGAGGGCGAGGTGGTCGAGCGCTTCGGCGTCTTCGCGGAGCTGCTCGGCTGTGCGCGCGAGAGCGTCGGCGACGCCGGGACCGAGGGTGCGCTCCAGCGCAGGGAGCGCGTCATGGCGCACCCGCACGCGGGCGTACCGGTCGTCGAGGTTGTGCGGGTCCTGCCAGGCGATGAGGTTCGAGTCGGCGCAGAACGCGACCGTCTGCTCCCGGCGGATGCCGAGCAGCGGGCGGAGGAATCCGTCCGAGTCCTCGCGCATGCCCGAGAGCGAGTCGGGGCCTGATCCACGGGCGAGACCCAGCAGGACCGTCTCGGCCTGGTCGTCGAGGGTGTGGGCGAGGAGCACCCGGATCGCGCCGGTGTCGGCTGCGGTCGCGGCGAGGGCCGTGCGGCGGACCGTCCTGGCGGCGGCCTCCGGTCCGCCCTCCGCGGTGCCCTCTCCTCCCCCGGCGACCTCGACGGTCTGAATCACCACGGGGTCGAGCCCGAGCTCACGCGCCTGCTCGGCGGCGCGCGCGGCAACGGCAGGCGATCCGGCCTGCAGGCCGTGATCGACGATGACGGCACCGGCCCGGAACCCGTTCCGCGGTGCCTCGAAGGCGAGTGCAGCCGCGAGCGCGAGCGAATCCGCTCCTCCGCTCAACCCGACGAGCACGAGCGGCCCCGCCGCAGCACGCGCCGCAGTTTGCGCCCCAGCTCCGGCGGCGGCGGCACCCGCGGCGGGTCCAGCTCCGGCTCCGGCTCCGGTCCCAGCCTGCGGACCAGCCCCTGCCCCAGCCCCAGCGGCACCGGATCCGGCCTGCGCCCGAAGCCGCTCAAGCCCCTCCCGCACAGCGCGCCGAACATCGGCGATGGCGGGCGTCAACCGGGGCCTGCGTTCCATCCCCCCAAGCTACTTCCCCCGTACATCGGATATTCCGGCAAGAACCGCACGTTCCGGCTAGCGCTTACCGCCGGAACGTGCGGTCATCCGCGCCCGTTCCGCCACATCAGGGCGCTCGATGAGCCGCACCGGTATCGTGATCGGGTTGCCGGCGCATCCTTCTCGCGCGGGCCCATCCGTCACTTCGGGCGCTGCGCCCGCCGAGCCTCACAAGGAGCCGTGCCGATATGGCCGCTTACGACGCCGTCATCGAGATCCCCAAGGGGAGCCGCAACAAGTACGAGGTCGACCACGAGACCGGTCGCGTCTACCTCGACCGCGTGCTCTTCACCTCGTTCGCCTACCCCACCGACTACGGCTTCTTCGAGAACACCCTCGGGCTCGACGGCGACCCGCTGGACGCGCTCGTGCTGCTCGAGTACCCCGTCTTCCCGGGTGTCGGCGTCAAGGTCCGCCCCGTCGGCGTGCTCAACATGAGCGACGAGGCCGGCTCGGACGCGAAGATCCTCTGCGTCCCCTACAAGGACCCGCGCTGGATGCACATCCAGGACCTGAACGACGTGCCGGAGCAGACCCGCAACGAGCTGGAGCACTTCTTCCGCCGCTACAAGGACCTCGAGCCCGGCAAGTTCGTCAACATCGACGGCTGGGGCGACGCGGCCGAGGCCGAGAAGCTCATCCAGGACTCCATCGAGCGCCTGAAGACCGAGGGCGGTCACTGACCCTCACCCGCTGAGCGCCGCATGGCGGCGTGAGCGGACACGAACGGCCCGCCCGGATCCTCGGATCCGAGCGGGCCGTTCGTGTCTTGTACGGGTGTTCCGGCTCAGTTGGCGGTCCGGAACGTTCCCACTCAGCCGGAATACCCGTGCCAGGTCAGGCGGTGGGGCGGGCGACCCAGTCGTAGCGGGAGCCGTCGTCCCACACCGAGCGCTCGCGTACGGGCTTGCCCTCGGACGGGGCCTCGATCATCATGCCGCCGCCCGTGTAGATGGCGACGTGGTACATGTCGTAGCCGCTCGTCCAGAAGATGAGATCGCCGGGTTGGCGCTCGGACCACGGCACGAGCTGGCCACGACTGCGGGCGGTGTTGTACTGGTTCGTCGCGGAGTGCGAGCCGATCGAGACACCGGCGGCCTGATAAGCCCGCAGCGTCAGGCCGGAGCAGTCCCACCTGTCGGGCCCGGCGCCACCGAGCTGATACATGTCGCCGATCTGGTTGCGCGCGAACGCGATCGCGGTCGCCACCTTGTCGGCGACCGGGTCCCCCGGGGAGTCGTTCGACGGAGGGGGCGGGGGCGCCGGCTGCGAACCGCCGCCCGAGCTCCCACCGCCGCCCGAGTTGCCGCCGCCTGAGCCAGAGCCGCCGCCGGAGTTACCACCCGCAGCCGGTGCACCGCCGCCGGTCGAGCCGCCGCCGTTCCCGCCGGTGCTCGGACGATTGGCGAGCAGTCCCTGCTGGTAGGCCGCCTCCGCCTCGACGGTCGTGTTCTTGAGGAGCGCGAGCTGGGCGATGAGCTCACCCTGCCGGGCTTCCTGCTCCCGTACCGCATTGCCGGCCGCCTGCGACGCGCTCGTCGCGGAGGCCAGGGCGGCCTCTGCCTCCTTCGCGAGATCCGCACGCTTGGTCGCCGCGACCTGTGCCTGCTCGCCGAGCGATGACGCGAGCTTCTGGTCCGCGATCGCGTCGTTGTAGATCTTCTGCGACCCCGCCGACAGCTTCGTCATCGCGCCGAGTTGGTAGAGCAGGTTGTCGGAGTCTTGGCCGTCGAGGGCCATGTTGAGATTGAAGTCGCCACCGCCCGTGCGAGCGAGGTGAGCGGCGAGCAAGCCGGCCCGCATGCGCGAGACCTTGGCCTTCTCGTTCGCCGCAGCCACCTTGCCGGTCAGATCATTCTCGACCTCGACAGCTGCCTCGGCCGCGACCTTCGCCTGCTGGTACTTCTCCGCGGAGATCTGCTGCGCCCGCGCCGCGGCATCAGCCGTGGCCTGCAGTCCCGCGAGCAGTCCCCCGAGCTCGTCGATCTTGGCCTTCGCGGCGGCTTCGTCACGCTTGGCGTTCTGGACGTCGTCCCAGCTCGGGTAGTCGGGCGCGGCGACGGCGGATCCGATCCCCACGGCGGCGGTGACGGATCCGATGACGACCGACGCGATGGCGATCTCGGGTCGGACACGGCGGTTCGGGCGCGTGGTGTCGCGCCGCAGCCAACTAGCCAAGAGCAGCTCCTCGGTCGCGCATGAAAGGCACGGCGTCGATGGCGGATCCGTTGATGCGGACCTCGAAGTGGAGGTGGCAGCCGGTGCTCGCACCGGTCGTGCCGCTGGACGCGATGTTTTGGCCGGCCGAGACCTGCTCACCGACATCCACGAAGATGCCGCCCGGTCGGATGTGGGCGTATCCGGTGGAGACGCCGTCACCGTGACGGATCTCGATCCAGTTGCCGTAGGTGCCGTTGGGGCCCGCGTAAATCACGGTTCCGCCGGTCGCGGCGTAGATCGGGGCACCGCAGCCGGTGCCGATGTCGGTTCCGCGGTGGAAGGATCCGGCGCCAGCGGGCTGGCTGGGGCGCGGGCCGAAGTTGTCGGTGATCCGGCCGCTGGCGGGCACCGCCCAACCCTGGTCGCTGAGCTGACCGGCGTCGAGGCCGGCTCCACCGGAGCCCGCCGCGGCGGCGGCCGCAGCGGCCTGGCGGCGACGCTCGGCCACGCCCTCGTCGTACTGCGCCTGCGTGGACGCGGTGGCGTCCTGGAGGACGGCCAGCTGCGCGTTGAGGATGGCGTTCTCGTCGTTCTGCGCCTGAAGCTGTGCCTGAGCGGCCTGGCTCGCGGCCGTTGCTTCCGCGAGCTTGCCCTCGGCGATGACTCGGAGACCTTCGCGGGCCTGCAGGGCGACGTCCGCCTGGTCGCTGAGGCTCTGCGCGGCGTTGCGCGCCTCGACTGCGGACGAGTAGACGCCGCTGTTGATCTCGGTGAGCTTGGATGCGCGGCCGAGCTTCGACAGGAACTGCTCGGACTGCTCGCCGCCCTCGAGGAGCAGGTTGGCGCTGAGTTCGGTGCCGCCGGTGCGGTAGAGCTGCGCCGCGAGGAGGCCGGCGCGGGCTGTCGCAGCCTCGGACTCGGCCTTGCTGCTGTCGGCCTGAGTCTGCAGCGCCTTGGCTGTGGTGTCGGCCTCGTCGAACTTCTCGCGGGCGTCCTGATACTCCTGGCCGGCCTTCTCGGCTGCGGCCTGCGTCTGCTCGACCAGGCTCTGCGTCTGCGCGATCAGGCTCTGGATGTTGGCGATCTGTGCAGCCTTGGCGGACTCGTTGCTCTTGGCCGCCTGCAGCTCTTCCCAGGTGGGATACGACGCCGCGTACGCCGGCGACACCGACAGCGTCAACACCGCAACGACGACCGCGCCCGCGGCAATGAGGCGGCTGCGTGCCGCACGACGCCAACTGCGAGCTCCACCCCTGGAACGCACGTCGATCACCCCCGAAAACCTTCGACTACCGGTCAAAGGTAGCCGGGGTTCGGGGATGGTCGGCCCGCCACACCGAAATTCGTAGGACCGGGGGACACGGATGAGGCGCAGCATGCCGGAGCCGAGTCGCTGGGTCCGGGTCAACGCCGCCCCGGCAAGGAGCATCGGGGGACGCCGGATCCCGCGCCACACCCGGGCGACACACCTCGATTGGCGCTCGCGGCGAGATGCCCCTATGCTTGTCCATCGGTGAGCTCCTCACGAGGACAAGCTCGGCCCCATCGTTTAGCGGCCTAGGACGTCGCCCTTTCACGGCGATAACACGGGTTCGAATCCCGTTGGGGTCACGGTAATCGTGAAGGTTTTCACCACAAGTAAGGCCCTGTAGCGCAGTTGGTTAGCGTGCCGCCCTGTCACGGCGGAGGTCGCGGGTTCAAGTCCCGTCAGGGTCGCAGAGAAGGCCCTCCCTTCGGGGAGGGCTTTTTCCACACGATGCCTCGGCTCGCCGAGCATCACGGCTCTGTAGCTCAGTTGGTAGAGCGCACGACTGAAAATCGTGAGGTCACGGGATCGACGCCCGTCGGAGCCACCACACCCCCGCAGGTTTTTCACCCGCGGGGGTTTTTGCGTCTAAGAGAGCCTCGTGCGAGTACCCGCCCTGCGCAGAGCAACACGAGGGCACCGCTCCCCGCCAGAAGCCCGGACACCATAAGGGTACCGAATGGCCCCCAATCGGAGGACCAGTGCTCATGCGGGGCTAGGTGGCTGAGCGCAAAGTCGACCTGCACCATTGGCAGAACACTCAAAAGGGCTGCGCTGGCGGCTCCAGTCAGACACCACTTGAGGCCGCGAACCACCTCCTCCCCAGGCGAGGCGAGGGGCTGCCTAACCAGCCGAAAGAAGCCCGTCACTACGACAGCTGACGTCCCGACCAGCCACGCGATCGACCACAGCTTGATCCCGAAAATGCTGCCGCCCTGAAATGAAGCCCAGGCCCCGAGCGCCGAGATACCCGGCGCCTGCGGCTTCATCCAGAACAGGATGAAGCTCGCCAGCAGGAGCACCAACGAGGTCAGCAAGATCAGGATCGATCGAAACGAGGCAGTCACGCACGGACTTTCGACGCCCAGAGGTCGACGCGATCCAATTCGCATCCAAGGCTCCGATCCGATGAAGGACCTATCCGGCGAGCTCCACCGAGACGGGCCGACCCAAGTTCGGCTTGCGCGTACACGCCACGCGGCTGAGGACATCTGTCATCCCCTGGTGGGTGGCCCTGGACCAGAGAGGACAGCGCCCTGCCACACTCGATTGGATCCGTCTCGGCCATAGGTGAGCCGGGTTGTAAAACCTCAGGGCCCGTGCCCTTCGGTTCAGAGGCGGGCGAGCAACTCCGCTTTCTTGCTAGCGAACTCTTGCTCCGTGAGGACACCGGCGTCACGGAGCGCGGCGAGCTTGTGCAGCTGGTCCGTCACGTCCACCTGCGGCGCCAGCACCGTCTCCGCCGACGGTGTCTTCGCAGCGGGCAGACGGTCCCTCAGCAACCCAGCCACGAGGTCGAAGGCCCTGTCAGTCACGGTGGCCTTATCGGCGACGGCCGCATCCGCGAGCGGCGGCACTGGGGCAGACTCCACTCGTTGCGCTTCCAGAATCAACTCGAAATGCCTGAACATCGAGTCAGGCAACTTGATAAGCGACCGCTTCCCGTCCATCGAGTCGACGCGAACGAGGTGAGCCGCGCCCATCATGTCAAAAGTCGCGCCGACCGCAGCAGATGCCGCCCTCCCCAGTTGACCGGGAAGTAGGGCACCAGCGACAGCTTTACCCACCGCCCCGACCGGATTTTCCGTCGTTTCCGTTGGGACTCCTTCCCAGGCGGCCACATATGGGGCGTGAGCTTTTCAAACTTCAGCCCGCCTTGTACGACGAGCGTGCCTCCCACGGTGTTGACACCTTCGTGCTCTTGTGATCGCCGCCGACGACACGCCCGATTGCAACCGTGCCTGAACCATATTCCGAGGAGCAGCGGAGTCAGTACAGGACAATGCGGCCTCAGTCGAAGGTGGGCGGCCCACCGACCGACCGCAGGTACTTGTCGATGTCGAAAGGCGCCAATTCTGTCGCGGCTCGAACGTACAGAGGATGGCGAGGATGCCCGTCCTTCGTCAGAGTTCCGAGCGAGGACCAAGGAGAGCCAGCAAGCTTTGCTCCGGCGACTATGTCCTGAAGGAGAGGCCTGAGGTAGGGCCGCGTCTCGATCAATCCGCCCCACGCGGCGAGCAAGGTCATGGGCCGATCAGCCATGACGCGGGCGATGTGCCGTTCATTTTTGAGCTTGAGACTCTCGCGATGAGCGAGGTCCATGTCCATCGGATCAGTCGCAATTTGGGGATAAATGTTCAGCATCACCCAACTGTCGAAGCCGTTATCACGGGCGAAGCCCGCGACGCGCCTCACCGTCGGATCAAGGGCTTCCGGCCTCGCGGTGCTCGGGTTGACTCCGAAGCACACCAATGGGTTATTACCGCGCGTGCCGAGCACGAATCTCGCTGCTCCGTCGTCCGATCGTTCGTAGAGCCACTTATCTGCCGTCACGGTGCATCACGCTATCGCTGCCGTTCTTGCGCCATGTCACCTGCAGCGGGCTTTCCTTCGTCGGCTAGTCGATCGGGTGTCCGCCGCTCCAAGACCACTGAGAAAAGCGCGAAACGGCGGGATCCCCACCGTCCGAGCCGGTCAGCCAGTACCAACATGCGCCCCTCACCCTCAGTCCTTGGCGCCGGTGAACGCGAGCACCCCGCCCAGGCCGATCATCATGACGCCGCCCGTCGCCGAGAGGGACGAGATGCGGCGCGGGGATTTCGCGAACCAGTTGCGGGCTGTGCCTGCGGCGAGCGCCCACGCTCCGTCGCTCGTGATGGCGAGGATCTCGAAGATGAGGCCGAGCAGAAGGAGCTGCAGCCACACCGGGCCCGTGTCGGGGTCGACGAACTGCGGCAGAACGGCGACGAAGAACGCGATCGTCTTCGGGTTCGTGAGGCCGACGATGAATCCCTGGCGAAGGAGCTTCCACGAGGACGACGGCTCGGTGGCGGGTCCCGCGACGTGCGCGTGGCGGTGGCGGATCGCCTGGATGCCCAGCCAGGCCAGGTAGATCGCGCCGACGATCTTGATGATCGTGAACGCCGTTTCCGACGCGGCGACGATGGCCCCCACACCGAACGCGGTCAGGAGGATCGCGGGGACCGTGCCGAGCGCGTTGCCGAGGACGCTCAGGACTCCCGCGCGTCGACCCAGTGCGATGGAGCGGCCGATGACGAAGAGCACGCTCGGACCGGGGATCACGATGAGCACGGCGGACGCCAGCACGAAGGTGAGGACGTTTTCGATCGGCGGCATGAGGGGAATGTAGCGGGTGGGTGGCCCTTCGTATCGCTTCGCTCAACGGGCGGGGGTTTGAGCGGTTGCGGGCCCTTCATGTTGCTTCGCTCACTGGGGGGACAGAAGGTGCGGGCGGGCCCTTCATTTCGCTTCGCTCAATGGGCGGGGCGGGCGGGTGGGCGGCGGCTCGGTGAGGAAATGCTCATTCGCGGGACCGTTCCAGGGCCGGATGTCACAATGCCCCTGTGATCAGCCGTGTGAATGCTCCGGGAGCGCTGCGATGACGCTCGAGCGCATCGAGACCGGCGAGCTGCCCGGCAACGTCCTCGACGACCGCTACGAGATCCGCTCGGTCGTCGGCAAGGGCGGAATGGCCGTGGTCTTCCGCGCCTGGGACACCGAGCTGCACCGCGAGGTCGCGGTCAAGGTCCTGCGCAGCGACCCGGATGAGCCCGGGGATGCTCAGCGGCGACGGCGTGAGGCCCGCGCGCTGGCCTCCATCAACCACCCGGCGCTGGTGACGCTATTCGATGCCATCATCCGGGACGACCGCTCCTACCTCGTGATGGAGCTCGTCGACGGCGACACCCTCCGCGACCGGATCCACGCCGGCTCGTTGGACTCGCGCGACGTCACGGCGATCGCCTGCGATCTCGCCGACGGGCTCCATGCCGTGCACGAGCGCGGCATCATCCACCGCGACATCAAGCCGGCCAACATCCTGCTCGCGCCCTCGCCGCACTCCGACCGACCCTTCCGCGTCAAGCTGTCGGACTTCGGCATCGCACACCTCAACGGGGCCACCCGAGTCACGGCTCCGGGCCTGCTGCTGGGCACGGCCCTCTACATCAGCCCCGAGCAGGCCAGCGGACGCGAGATCGCCGCGTCGTCGGACATCTACGCGCTCGGGCTCACGCTGCTCGAAGCGCACACCGGCACCCCCGCGTTCACCGGGTCGCCGCTCGAGGTCGTCACGGCACGGATGTCGCGCGACCCCGAGATCCCGGCCTCCCTGGGGCACGACTGGGTCGCTCTCCTGGCCCAGATGACACAACGCGAACCCGAGAAGCGCCCGACGGCCCTCGAGGTGTGCCGCACCGTGCGCCGGATCCGCGACGACGAGAACCGAGCGCGGGAAGCCGCACCCGACTCCCCCACCGAGGTGTTCGGACTCCCCGCGGCGTCGTCGCCCGACGCCGCCACGGAACGACTCGGAACCCGACACGTTCGGAATGCCGCACCGGCATCGGAGACCCGGATCCTCCCCGTCGCCGACCGAGAGCCCGACGCGGACGGGGTGACGGCCCTTCTGGGAGCCGGCGCCCCTGCTGCTCCCAGGCCCGGTCAGCCCAGCGGACGAGAGGCGCGCACCGTCACGACGACCCGGTCGACTCTGTCGCGGCGCAACCTCGTGATCGCGGGCGTGATCGCCGTCCTCGCTCTCGTGGGGCTCGTCACGGCCTTCTCGCTCGCCGGGTCCGCCCCCGCCGACGAGACCACACCCCCTCCCGCCCTCCCGAGCCTGCCCGCCCCGCTCGACTCCGACATGCAGAACCTCATGGATCAGGTGCAGCCGTGACCGCACGAATCGATCGCCTCGTCCGCCGCGGCGCCATCGCTCTGGCTGTCGCCGCGACGATCGGCCTGAGCGGATGCGTGCCCACCGCCCAGCCGGACGTCGAAGCGACCCTGTCCGCCGAGCTCACGAGCGCGGTCAGCGGGGTCGCCGACACCGCCACCACCGGCGACTACTCCGGCGCCCTCGGCCGCCTCGACCAGCTCAGCGCCAGCGTCGATGCAGCGGGAGCCGACGGACGCATATCCGCGGAACGCCTGGCGACTCTGCAGAGCGCCATCGCCACCGTTCGCGCCGACCTCGAGGCTCTTCTCGCAGCGGCCACGCAGCCGGAACAGTCGACACCAGAGCCCGCGCAGACATCCGAGGCACCGGTCGAGAGCCCGGCCACCCAGGAGCCCGTGCAGCAGCAGCCCGGGCAGCAGGAGGAGCAGCAGGAACCCCCGAAGCAGCAGCCCACCGGTCCGGGAGAGAACCCCGGCAAGGGGCCCGGCAACGACAAGGGAAACGACAAGAAGGACGACAAGGGGCCCGGCGCGAAGGGCTGACCCGCCCCGGGCAGGACGCCAGGTTGCTGCTAGCCCCGTCTGCCAGAATCCGGTCGATGCCTGATCTGCTGTTCACACCGCCCTGCGGCCCCATCCGCGGATGGCGCGATGGAGATGTCACCCGGGCCACCGGGATCCGGTACGCGGAGGCGGCACGATTCGCGCCGCCGCGCGCCGCACCCGACCACGCCGACGTGTTCGACGCCGGCGGCTGGGCGCCCTCGTGCCCCCAGCTGCCGTCCGCGGGCCTCGTCGAAGCGCTGGGTCCCGGCGTCGTGAACGGGCTTCCGCACGACGAGCACTGCCAGCGACTCTCGATCACCATGCCCGCCGATCGTCGCGACGACGAGATCCTGCCCGTCATGGTCTGGATCCACGGAGGCTCCTACACGAGCGGATCGGGGGATCTGCCGACCACGGATCCTGCCCGACTCGTCGCCGAGCAGCGGGTCGTCGTCGTCACCGTGACCTACCGGTTGGGGCTCTTCGGCTTCCTCGGGTCCGACGAGGCGCGCCCCGCGAATCTCGGCCTGCTCGACCAGCTCGAGGCGTTCCGCTGGGTGCAGCGCAACATCCGGGCGTTCGGCGGAGACCCGGATCGGGTCACGGCGTTCGGACAGTCGGCCGGTGCCGACGCGGTCGCCCACCTCATGCTCGCTCCCGGCGCGCGGGAGTTGTTCCAGGGGGCGATCATCCAGAGCGCCCCGCTCGGCCTCAGCCGCGGTCGCCGGCGGATGAACGAGGCCATGTCTGCGGTGGCCGCAGACCTCACGGTCGAGACCCCCGCCGCCGAAGTCGCCGACCTCGAGACCGCTACCGAACTGGCCGCCGCCCCGTTCGGCGTGCTCCGCAACATGCCATTCGGCACGCAATACGGACACGCTCCCCTCCCCGACGAGGACGAGGTCGCAGCTCGTTGGGCGGAGGTCGCGCCCCACTTCGATGTCCTGATCGGCAACACGTCCCAGGAAGCACGACTGTTCCTCGACCGGATCCCGGCAGTCGCCCGTCTCGACCGGGTCGTGATCGGGCCCCTCGCCATCGGACGGATGCTGACCGAGGTGCTGGTGATCGCGTTCAACGAGACGATCTACGCTCGCGATGCGCGTGCCTTCGCCCGCCGTCACGTCGGAGCCGGCGGCCGCGCCTGGCGCTACGTGCTCTCCTGGCGGGTGCCCGGCAACCCCTACGGATCGGCTCACGCGATCGACCTGCCCCTCCTGTTCGAGAACCCCGAGGTGTGGGCTCCGGCGGGAGTTCTGGCCGGAGCGGATCCGGCCGACCTGACTCGGGCGGCGCGCAGCATGCGCCGCATCTGGGGCGACTTCGCCCACGGGCGCACGTGGCGAGCTGTGAGAGTGCGACGCGTCATCCGCCTGCGTCGGATCTGACGCAGGCGCCGGAGTACGACCCGCCGTCATAGCCCGGCGCACACGAGCAAGCCTCGTTATGCCCTACATTCGGCTCTGGTCGGCACGGGGGTTGGCCCGGGAGGTGGGGCCGACATGACGAGACCGTCGAACACGGCGAACGGCGTGCGACGCGAAACGCGCAGGCGGGTGCTCGGCGTCACCGCCGCGATCCTCGGCTTCGCCCTCGTCTACGGGGGCGCCGTCTTCGCGTACGGTCTGAGCACGACTCCCTCGGGGTCGACGGACTGCCGGTCGAACGCCGAACCCGACGCCGTGGTGCTGTCGATCGCGCCGACCGCTGTCGACGCCGCGAGCAATCGGATCCAGGCCACCGTGGAAGTCCAGTCGCTCGGCTCCCTCGCCGTCGACGACGACCTGGGCTTGCTGAAGGAACCGCTCACGATCAGCATCACCGACGCGGACGGCTACGGCTCCACGACGATCGGGGCCGGCGAGATCCTCTCGACCCAGTCGGTGAAGTTCATCACCGACGGCTCGGTGGAGCTGTGGCCTTTCGACGTCCATCACACGGAGCCGCGGGTCACCGCGTTCCAGCGTGTGGATGGGAAGGCCCTGGGCACGGCGCTCCACGTTTGCGTCGGTGCGCAGATACCCGGCTGGAGCATCGCGACGACTGCCGCGGACAATGCCGCGTCCACCACCGCCGAGGTCGACGTCCCGCTGACCGCCACCCGATCGGCCGCCACCGTCGTCTTCGGATTCGTCCTCCTAGCGCTGCTGGCGGCGCTCCCAGTCCTGAGCCTCACGGTCGCACTCGCGGGCCTCCGCGGCACGCGAAAAGTCGAGGCCACCCTCACCAGCTGGATGGCCGCGATGCTCTTCGCCGTGATCCCGCTGCGCAGCTTCCTGCCGGGGTCGCCCCCGATCGGGTCGTGGATCGACTACCTGCTGGTGCTGTGGGTCGTCGCCGGGCTGGTGGTCGCGCTGACGGTCTACGTGATCGCGTTCATGAGGTGGGCCCCCAACGGCCCCGACGCCCCGGTCATCAGGCGGCGTGACGCGCCTTCGACGGCGTCTGGCGTTCCTGCAGGGCCGCCTCGCGGTGGAAGCGCTTCTGAGCCCACCGGCGGACCAGCAGCATCGTGAGAGCGGGCCGTCTCAGCCCGCGCGTCTAACGTGAAGCGATGACCGACGGATCCGTCCCCGTCCCCTCGCGGATGGCTGCTCTGGACCTCGCCCGGTTCGTCGCGCTCGTCGGGATGTTCGCGGCCCACACCTGGAACCGCGATGACGACGGATCGCTCACGCTGATCGGCGATCTGGTCGCCGGGCGGGCAGCAGCCCTGTTCGCCGTGCTGGCAGGGGTGGGCGTCGTCCTCGTCACTCGCGGTGCCCTCGCCCGGGGTGACCGTGGGGCGGCCGTCCGGATGCTCGTCGCGCGCGGCATCGTGATCCTGCTGATCGGCTTGGTACTCGGCTTCCTCGGTTCGAACGTCTACGTCGTGATCGCGTACTACGGCCTGCTGTTCTGTGTGATGGCGCCGCTGATCCTGCTCCGAACGCGCTGGCTGGTCGGTCTCGGACTGGCCCTGGCCCTCGTCGGACCGGTCGTCAACCAAGCCGTACGTGCCGCCCTGGGGGTCGACTTCGAGGTCGGCTCCCCCGATGTCCTCGACGCGGGCGAGCCCGTCGTGCTCCTCCGCGCACTCATGCTCACCGGCATCTACCCCGTCGCGACCTGGCTCGTCTACGGGCTGGTCGGTGTCGTGATCGGGCGGGCGCTGCTCTCGGCGCGAAGCGTGGTGGAGAGCCGGGTGCTGGGTGCCCGGCTGGTGGTCGGAGGCGTGATCGCGGCGGCTCTCGGCGCCACCGTCAGTTGGCTCGCGCTCGACGTGAACGGCGGACGCCAGGAGCTCCTGACCGGCTGGGCCCGGGGCCAGACACGACTGCTCGACTACTTTCTCGAGGAGTCCGGCCAGGGGGCGCCCGTGGTGGGCGACCCCCTGTGGTTGGCCGCTGCGACGCCCCACACGGGGACCACCCCCGATCTGCTGATCACCTCGGGTATCGCGTGCGGAGTCATCGGACTGCTGCTCGCCCTCGTCCCGAAACCAGGGCGACGGACGGAGCTCGTGCTCCTTCCGCTCCTCGGGGCGGGCTCGGCACCGCTCACCGTCTACTCGGTCCACGTCGTACTCACCGTGGCGGTCCCGGAGGTGGCGCGGCTGCTGTTCGGGGAGGGCTATCCCTCCGCGTTCGACTCTTCGCCGGGGCTGTGGATCTTCAATATCGCGGTCGCTCTCCTCCTCGGGACCGCCCTGCGCCTGTTCCATCTCCGCGGCCCGCTCGAGGCCCTGGTGACCTCCGTGGGACGGCGGGCGGCGAAGCGCCCCGCGTCGCGGCCGTAGTCCGCAGTCGCGCTCGCTGCTCTCGATACGCTTCGCTGCTCGAGCCGTCTCGGTACGTCGCTTCGCTTTTACTCGACGTCCGAAATCACAACGGCGCCCCAATCCCACACGAGTTGTTCAGCAGGCTCTGTCTACCATCGAGCCGATTCGCAACGAACGCTCATGTGAGCAGGCAGGAGCCCGGCTGAGATGAGCCAGGTCGACGACAGCACCCACCAGGCTCGCACGCGCGGATCCGACACGGATCGGGACGATGCCGGGTACGTCGACCTGCGCGACTACGCCGTCATCGGCGACGGCCGCACCGTCGCGCTGATCGCTCGGGACGGACGGATCGACTGGTTGCCGATCCCGGCCATCCACACTCCCCCGGTGTTCTCCGCGCTCCTCGACGCGGATCGCGGTGGGCACTTCGAGTTGCGGCCCGTCGAGCCGTTCGTATCGGAGCGCCACTACGTCGACGGCACGAACGTGCTGCTCACCCGCTTCACGACGGCGACCGGAGTCGTCGAGGTCACGGACGCACTGGTCACGGGAGTCGCGGGGCGTCTTCCGTGGGCCGAGCTCGCCCGCCGGATCGACGGCATCGACGGACGTGTCGACATGACATGGTCCGTCCGCCCCGGCGACGTCTTCGGCAAGGGAAGGATCGAACGCATCGAGACCGCCCACGGCCCGATCCTGCGCGCCGACCCGATCAACATCGCCCTCGTCGGTTTCGGCCACGGCCGCACCGACACCGAGGACGGCGCGATCGGATCCGGGGAGAAGCTCTTCACCGGCCGCTTCACCACCTCTCCCGGCAGTCGGGCGCTCCTCTGTCTCGTCGGGACGGATGACGAACCCATCCACCTTCCGGATCCGCACATCGTCGACCAGGGAGTCGACCGCACGATCGACGCCTGGAAGATCTGGTCGGACGAGTTCACGTGGGATGGTCCGTGGGCAGAAGCCGTGCACCGCAGCGCGTTGGCTCTGAAGACCCTCATCTTTTCACCGACGGGGTCGATCGCGGCCGCCGCCACGACCTCGCTGCCCGAGAACGTGAAGGGCGGGAAGAACTGGGACTACCGCTTCGCCTGGGTCCGCGACCTCGCCTACACGACGCACGCCCTGCTGCGGTTCGGGTTGCGCGAGGAACCCCATGCCGCGGTGTCGTGGATCCTCTCGGCCCTCAAGGCCAACGGCGGCGAGATGCGGATCTTCCTCCGCCTCGACGGAACCCTGCCCGATGGAGTGCACGACATCGAGGCCGAGGGGTGGCGCGGCATCGGCCCCGTCAAAGCCGGCAATCCGGCCGCCGGGCAACTGCAACTGGGCACTTACGCCGACATCCTCGCCATCATCGCGGGATACGCCGCGGACGGGAACATCCTCGACCGCTCCACCGCCGCGATGCTCTGCGACTTCGCCGACGAGGCGTGCACGCAGTGGCAGAAGAAAGACGCCGGCATGTGGGAGCTGCCGAAGAACCG
The DNA here is from genome assembly GCA_913778905.1 of uncultured Naasia sp. Taxonomy (GTDB): domain Bacteria; phylum Actinomycetota; class Actinomycetes; order Actinomycetales; family Microbacteriaceae; genus Naasia. The sequence continues at coordinate 62,590 of CAJYYA010000016.1, forward strand.
CCACTACGTGAGCAGCAAGCTCGGCTGCTGGCAGGCTCTCAAATCCGCCATCCGTCTCGCCGACCTCGGAGAGGTCCTGCCGTCGCCGAAACGGCTCGCCTACTGGCACAAGAACGTGCGACTCATCGAGAAGTGGGTCGACAAGCACGGGTGGTCCGAGAAGCTCGGCGCCTACGTCATGTACCCCGGCAGCAAAAGCCTCGACGCGTCCGTCCTCCTGCACGCTCCCAGCGGGTTCGACCGAGGAGAGCGGATGTCGAGCACCATCGACCGCATCCGCGAGCAACTGGGGGCGGGCCCGCACCTCTTCCGCTACTCGGGCGCCGAGAAGGAGGAGGGGACGTTCGTCGCCTGCAGCTTCTGGGCCGTCTCCGCCCTCGCCTGCGTCGGCCGGCACGACGAGGCCACCGACCTGATGGACCGTCTTGTCGCGACAGCGAACGACGTGGGACTGTATTCGGAGATGATCTCGGCCGAGGACGGGTCCTTCCTCGGAAATCTGCCCCAGGGTCTCAGTCACCTGGCCCTCGTCAACGCGGCGGCCGACATCGTCGACACCAGCGAGGGAGGGATGTGAGCGCAGCGACCGAAGGGACCGTGAGGGAGCCCCACCCGTTGGCCCCCGGCACGGCCGAGCCTGTACCCCCACCCATCGCGCCGCATTCCGACGCGCTCCGCCCGTGGCCGTATCACCAGGCACTCCGCGCGGAGAAGCGGGGCTGGTGGCGAGGCGCGGTGGCGATCCTGAGCCTCGTCGTCGGGTTCCTCCTCGTCAACACCCTCTTCTCGATCGTGGGGATCGGCTTCGACCTCCTGACCGGACGCACCAACCTCGACGCCTTAGCCCGTGGCGAAATCAGCCTCTCCCCCGCGGTCATGCTGGCGAACAACCTCTCGTTGGCCGCGCTCATCCCGATCGCGATGCTCCTGCAGTGGGGGCTCTTCGGCCTCCGCCCTCGATTCCTGTCGTCGGTCGCAGGCCGGTTCCGCTGGCGCCTCCTCGGCAGGCAGGCACTCATCGTGATCCCGGTGTGGGCGCTCTATGTGGGACTGTCGTACGTGCTCTCGCCGGCCGGCGAGTTCCGGCTCACCGCCGACTCCATCGCGCTGCTCGTCATCGTGCTGCTGACCACTCCGCTGCAGTCCGCCGGCGAGGAGTACGGCGCACGGGGGCTGCTGAACCGGGCTGCGGCATCGTGGACGGCTGATCCTCGGCTCGCGTTCGTACTCGGTGCCGTCGTCTCATCCGCTCTCTTCGCGCTCGCGCATCTCGCGGGCGACCCGTGGCTCATCGCGTACTACGCCGTATTCGGGCTCTCGATGTGCCTGGTCACGACGTGGAGCGGCGGCCTCGAAGGCTCGGTGCTGATCCACGCCGTCAACAACGTGCTGCTGCTCACCCCCACGGTTCTCGCGGGCCAGCAGGACGCGGTCTTCGACCGGCAGGACGGCACCGGAGGGGTGTACATGATCCTTCCCATGGCGATCTGCCTCGGAGTCGCAGCCCTGGTGGGGTGGTACTCGAAGCGGGCGGGCGCGGTCACACGGACCACCCCGAGCGCGACGTCGGCGCCCACCACACCATCGTCGTCAGCAGTATGAGAAGTCGATAACAGGCGCTCAGGTTCCGATCAGTCGCCGTTCGGGATGTGTGGAGTTTCGATCAATAACGTGAAGGAACACTCACTCGAAGGAGGGTCTCATGGGCCTGGATGACAAGATCAAGAACGCCGCTCAGGACATCACCGGAAAGGTGAAGGAAGCCATCGGCGACCACAAGGGCGACGAGCGCCTCAAGGCTGAAGGCGAGCGCGACCAGGCAGCCGCTTCGGCCAAGAAGGCCGGCGAGAACGTCAAGGACGTCTTCAAGTAAAAAGCATTCGAGTCTCACGAAGGCGGTCCCCCTCGGGGAGCCGCCTTCGTCGTGTCGGGGCTGTCTCGCGCTCAGCAGGAACTCCTACCGCTCAGCAGGAGGGATCGGGCTGATTCCTCCTGCTGAGCCGTCGTCGCTCCTGCTGAGCGCGAGCCGGAGGCCGGAGGCCGGACGGTCAGGGCGTCGCGACCGCGAATGTGTCGCAGGCGGTCGGGCCGCCCTGATAGCCGGTGGTGAACCACTTCTGGCGCTGCTCGCTGGAGCCGTGGGTCCACGATTCGGAATTGGCCGTCGTCCCCTGGATGCGGTCGTCGCCGACGGCCGAGGCCGCGCTGAGCGCGTCCGCGATCTGCGCATCCGTCACGGGCTCGAGCAGCGGCTCGCCGTAGGTGCCGTCGGTGCGCGAAGCGCCCTGCACCCACGCACCCGCGTAGCAATCCGCCTGCAACTCGACGCGGACGCCGTTCGACGTCGGGCCGGTCTGGCCGTCCTGCGAGCGGGACAGCACACCGGTCAGATTCTGGATGTGGTGACCCCACTCGTGTGCCACGACGTACATCTCGGCCAGCGGCCCGCCGCTCGCGCCGTACTTGCTGCGGAGGTCGTCGTAGAAGGCTGTGTCGATGTAGATCGCCGTGTCCGGCGGGCAGTAGAACGGGCCGACGGCGCTCGTCGCGTCACCGCACCCCGTCGAGGTCGCCTGGTCGAAGAGGAAGAACTCCGGATCGCGATAGCTCGAGATCCCGAGCGAGGCCGCCTCCACGTTCCAGTACCCGGAGAGGGAGTCTGCGGCGCCGGCCATCCGGCAGTCCACGGACGCGTTGGCGTCCGCGCCCGTCTCGCACCCCGTCAACTGCTCGGACTGGGTGGAGCCGCCCCCGCCCGTCGTGCCCTGGCCGCCCTGAACGAGCCCGGTCAGGTCGACACCCGTCACCTGCGACAGGATGAACAGGCCGATGAGGAGCAGGCCGCCACCCCCTGCTCCGTACGCAGCGGTTCGGCCGCCGCTGCGCCTGCGCACCTTGCTGGAGTCGATGCGGGCGTTGTCGTCGAAGGTCATGACCAGAAGCTACCGAGGCGTTCCTCCGGAAAAGCGGCGAATGTTTGAACTCGACCGCCCGGATCGCGCCCGTCTCGACTCAGGCAGTCAGTACCTCGAGCAGCTTCGCGCCGTACCGTTCGAGCTTCGCTTCCCCGACACCCGTGATCCCCGCGAGGCCCTCCATCGTCGTGGGGCGGACCGTAGCCAGCTCGCGCAGTGACGCGTCGTTGAAGACAAGGTAGGCGGGCACGCCCTGCTGTTTGGCCTCCGCGGCGCGCCATTCTCGGAGCTCTTCGAACATGGGCTGCGCATCGGGCGCGAGATCGACGACCGCCCGGCGAGCGCTGCTCGACGAGCGGACGGTGCGAGACGACCGCTCCGGATCCTTCCGCATCTCCACCTTGCGAGCGCCGGACAGCACGGACGCGCTCCCCTCGGAGAGGATCAACGTCCCGTAGCCGTCGTCCGCGACGGCGATGAGACCCTGCGCGAGCAGCTGGCGGAGGACGCCTCGCCACTGCTGGTCGGTCAGGTCGGCGCCGATCCCCCACGTCGAGAGCTGGTCGTGATTGTGCTGACTGGTGCGCGCCGTCTGTTTGCCGCGCAGGATGTCGATGATCTGCCCGCCGCCGAACCGCTGATTGCGTTCGCGCTGCAGTCGGACGACCGTCGACAGGAGCTTCTGCGCGGGCACCGTGCCATCCCACGTCTGGGGTTTCTCGATGCAGGTGTCACAGTTGCCGCACGGCTCGGTGCGGTTCTCGCCGAAGTAGGCCAGCACCTGGCGACGTCGGCAGTCGACGGTCTCGCAGAGCGCGAGCATGGCGTCGAGGTTGGCGGACAGGCGGCGCCGGTGGGCGAGGTCGCCATCCGAGCTCTCGATCATGCGGCGCTGCTGGACCACGTCGTTGAGACCGTAGGCCAGCCACGCGGTCGACGGGAGTCCGTCGCGGCCCGCACGCCCGGTCTCCTGGTAGTAGCCCTCGACGGACTTGGGCAGATCGATGTGGGCGACGAAGCGCACATCCGGCTTGTCGATACCCATGCCGAACGCGATCGTCGCCACCATGACGATGCCGTCCTCGCGCAGGAAACGGCTCTGATTGCGTGCGCGGACCCGGGCGTCGAGACCCGCGTGATACGGAAGCGCCTTGATGCCCTGCCCCGCGAGGAACTCGGCCGTCTGCTCGACGCTGTTGCGCGACAGCGCGTAGACGATGCCCGTGTCGCCGTCGTGCTCACTGCGGATGAAGGACAGCAGCTGACGCCGCGGTTCGTCCTTCGGCACGATCCGGTACTGGATGTTGGGGCGATCGAAGCTCGAGACGAAGTGACGCGCATTCTCGAGGTGCAGTCGCGAGGTCAGCTCGCGGTGCGTGGCCTCGGTGGCCGTGGCGGTGAGTGCCATGCGGGGCACGTCCGGCCACCGCTCCCCCAGGTCGCCGAGGGTCAGGTAGTCGGGACGGAAGTCGTGACCCCACTGGGCCACGCAGTGCGCCTCGTCGATGGCGACGACCGAGAGGCCGCGCGCGCGGTGCACGTTGTCGAGCAGTCGGCGCGTGCTCTCGAGGGCGAGGCGCTCGGGCGCGACGTAGAGGAGATCCACCTGGCCGGACAGCAGCGCCTGCTCGACGCGCGCTCGTTCGGCGGGATCCTGGGTCGAGTTGAGGAACTCTGCGCGGGCGCCCACTGCTCGTAGGGCTTCGACCTGATCGTGCATCAGCGCGATGAGGGGCGAGACCACCACGCCTGTGCCCGGGCGGGTGAGCGCGGGGATCTGGTAGCAGAGCGACTTGCCGCCGCCCGTCGGCATGAGAACGATGGCGTCGCCACCCTCGAGCACGTGCCCGACGATGTCGCCCTGATCCCCCCGGAAGGAGTCGTAGCCGAAAGTGGTGCGCAGGGTCTCGAGTCCGGCGTCGGGAGAGAGCTGCGTGGTCACCCGTCGATGGTAGGCCGGGCCGCCGACAAGACGGGGCTGCCTGCGCGTCGACGGGGAGGGATTCGTCCGCGCGCGCTGCTGTGGATGAGACGGGACTTCCGCATCCGCCTGCCCCGGCTCAACAAATGCAGGAGATCTGTGCGGAATGCAGGGGTCGGCGATCCGAATGCAGGAGGCGACGACCAACAGGCCCGGAATTCCGGGAGACACCGTTTCAGGCTCAGACGGGAATCCTGCATTCGTTGAGCCGCCTCCTGCATTTGTTATGGGTTGGCCGACCGACCGGATGATCAGGGGGGCGACGCCGGTGCGGGGGTGAACGACGAAGACCGCACGTTCCGGCGGAATGTACTCGCCGGAACGTGCGGTCTATGCCGAAATATCCGATCCAGGGCTAGGCGGAGAGGCGGGGGTAGTCGGTGTAGCCCTCGGCGCCGCCCGCGTAGAAGGTGGCCGGGTTCGGCTCGTTCTCCGGGTGGCCGCCGCGCCAGCGGTCGACCAGATCGGGGTTGGCGATAGCGGGGCGGCCGACCGCGACGGCATCCGCCTTGTCGCTCGACACCATCTCGGCCGCCTCGTCGCGCGTGGTGATCTTGCCGAAACCGCTGTTGACGATGAACGGGCCACCGAACCGGGATCGCAGATTCTGGACGAGATCACCCTCCGGGTCCTGGTGGAGGACGCTGAGGTACGAGAGTCCCAGCGGCGCGATGCCGTCGACGAGAGCGTCGTAGGTGGCGCGCACATCGGCCTCGTCGGTCTCGACGACGTCCTGGATGTTGTGGGCAGGCGACAGACGGATGCCGACGCGGCCCGCGCCGACCTCGGCTGCCACAGCCGTGGTCACCTCGATGACGAAGCGGGCGCGGGCCTCGGGCGATCCGCCGTACTCGTCGGTCCTGACGTTCGAGACCGGCGACAGGAACTCGTGAAGGAGGTACCCGTTGGCCGAGTGCACCTCGACGCCGTCGAAGCCCGCATCGATCGCGCGGCGTGCGGCCGCGACGAACTCGTCTCGGACTGTCGCGAGTTCCTCGGTGGTCAACGCGTGGGGCACCGGGAACGTGGTCTTGCCGTTCGGGGTGTGCACCTCCCCGTCGATGGCGACGGCGCTGGGGGCGACGATCCGGTCGGTGCCCGTGATGTCGGTGTGCGAGACGCGACCCGCGTTCATGAGCTGCATGACGATGCGACCACCCTCGGCGTGCACCTTGTCAACGACCTTCTTCCAGCCCGCGGCCTGCTCGTCGGTGACGATGCCGGGCTGACCCGGGTAGCCCTTCGATTCGTGGCTGGGATAGGTGCCCTCGGTGATGATCAGGCCGAGACCGGCGCGCTGGGCGTAATGCTCGGCGATGAGGTCGCCGGGGACGCCGTCGGCGTCGGCGCGCATGCGCGTGAGCGGGGCCATGACGACCCGGTTCGGGATCTCGATGTCGCCGACGTCGAGCGGGGAGAAGATGTCCACGGGATGAGTGCCTTCCGATGGGCGGCATGTGACGCCGCGCGGGTAGAGGGGACATCGGTTCTACCGACGCCGACTCGGAAGTATTCCTCAGCCGCCTGCCCGGACCTGGGAGGGTCGTGCGGGATCCCTGGACGTCACCGCTCCCTGGGGGCAGTGCGGGAGGAACCCGGCACCGCCGAGGAGAAGCTCAGACCTGTGTTCGTCGGACCGCTCCGACCGCCATCAGCGTGCCCGCACCGAGAAGCAGGAGCGATCCTGCAGCGAATCCGCCGAACAGGACGTTCTGCGTATCGACGCCGGTCTCGGCGAGTTGCGGCGCGGCCGTCGGGACGACCACCGAGGGTTCGACCGGCGCCGCCGTCGTGCTGATCCACAGCGACCGCGAGTCGAAGGGCGCCCCACCGGAGGTGAGTGTGGCGACGTAGGTCGGATCGATCTCCGCGCCGGCATCGGCTTGCAAATCGGCGAGTCGGACGCGACCGAGCTGAACCGCCTCGGGAGTCACGTCCTTGATCCGCCGCAGGAACCACAGGGAGCCATCCGAGCTGAGGGCGGCAGCCGGGATGACTTGGTCGTCGTCGAGGCGGATGCCTCCGAGCCGGGTGATCGAACCGGTGGCGGGATCGATCGTGCCGACGAGACCGTGGCTGGTCACGGCGTAGAGGACGCCGGTCGCGCGATCGATCGTCAGGGTCGCCGAGGTGGTGGGGCCCAGGTCGAGCTGAGAGATCCGGCGGAGTTCGCCCGTACGGAGGTCGATCGAGTCGAAGGTCATGACGAACGACCCCTCGATCGATCGACCGGTCAGGGAATACGCCTGTCCGTCCCCATCGATAACGAGTCCCAGCGGGACCGTGTCGTCGGCGAATTCAGCGACCTGCGAGCTGACCCCGGTGGCTGTGTCGACGGAACGGAGTGTCCATCGCCCTTCGGGAACCGAAGACGTGGATTCGAGGAGCGGATAGTACGAGAGACCGGTCGCGGGGTCGAAGGCGCCCTGCCAGCCACAGGAGTAGGACGGCTTCTCCGAGTCCCCTTGAGACGGGGAGGGCACGCCCACCTGGCTGAGGTCCCCGGACCGCTCGTCGACGGAGAAGAGCCGTGCCGCGCCGCTGTTTCCGCAGGACAGTGTGTTCAGGCGCTCACTCTCGGCGAGCGCGGCCGCCTCGACGGCGGATGCGGGAACCGCGCCTGTGAGGGCGAACGCGGTCAGCAGCGTGACGGAAGCGAGAGCGCGAAGCGTCGATCGCAGAAACATGGTCCCCCTCGTCGAATCCTCATGAAGTTAGCAAGGAGGCGCTCCCTGCTCGGCCCGACGCGTCGTCGCCGTGGGAAAATCCCCACGTGAAGCGCCTGGCACCCGACCGACTCGCGGTCGGCGCCGTCATCTCCGTTCTGGCCGTTCTGACGAGCGGCTGCGCTGCTGATCCGCTCACCCCGGGGCCTGCCGCAGAGGCACCCGGAGCACCCGTCCCGAGCGCGACCTTCTCCATCGATCCGACGACCGTTCCCGGCCTCGAAGCGCGCAGGCTGGTCCGTTCCGGCACGAACCCGTTGACGGTCGAGACGCTGCACCTCGACGGCGCGACAGAGCTCGATCAGGCCCTCGACACCCTGACGCTCGCGACCATCGACCGTTTTCTGGCCGGTCGCTCGGCGGCCCGATACGAGCCGCACCTGGCTCCATGGGGCCTCGCGGTCGACGCGGACGGCACACTGCCGACCGACTCGAGCGGCCTCGTCACGTCGACCGACCTGGTGGCCGCGGCGGGGAGCATCCTGGGGTTCCGTGTCACCGCCACGGAAGACGGCGCGATCGTGTCCGACACCGTCGTCTATTGGGACGAAACGACCCGGACCCTGACCCCGGCAGCGGATCTGGTGCCCGAAGCCGAGCGCGCCGAGCTGACCTCCGCTTTCGGTGAGGACGGGGGCGTCTCGCTCGACTCCCTCGCGTTCGCCGCCGACGGATCCGCGAGCGTCCGCGTCCCCGGCGATACGACCGAGACCTCGCTGACCCTCCCGGCCGAGCGCATAGCCCCCTTCCTCACCGACGCGGGACGCGCCGTTCAGTCCGCCGTCGGGTCATCGGCCGCGTTCGAGCCGTCCTCGAACGCCTCGACTGCGCAGCCGTACGTGCCGTGCGCGCTCATCGCCTGCGTCGCCCTGACCTTCGACGACGGCCCCTCGCCCGACACGACGCCGGGGCTCCTCGACCTGCTGAAGGACGAGGGCGTGCACGCCACCTTCTTCGTGGAGGGCCGGTGGGCTCAGGCGTACCCCGACCTCGTCCGACGCGAGGTCGCCGAGGGACACTCGGTCGAGAACCACACGTGGGATCACCCGGATCTCGCGACCCTCCCCGCCGACCAGGTGGCCGCGCAGATCCAGAGCACCGACCAGGCGATCGAAGCGGCGGGCGTCCCTGCTCCGACGTTCATCCGCGCGCCCTACGGCAGCGCAGGCGGCGCGGTCGCGCAGACGGTCGACAAGCCACTCGTCTTCTGGAGCATCGACGCATTCGACTGGCGGGACCAGCAGCCGGGCGTTTTCGTCCCCCGGCTGCTCGACGGCCTCGAACCGGGCGGCATCGCGCTCATGCACGACATCTACCCCTCGACCGTCGAAGGACAGCGCCTGCTCATCGGGACGTTGAGAGACCGCGGGTACACATTCGTCACCGTCCCCCAGCTCTTCGCCGGAGTGCCGACGCAAGCGGGCACGACCTACGGCTGCCTCGGCGACGGTCTCGCAGCGACCGGGCCGGCCTGCACGGTGTCGCCCGTCAGCCGCACGCAGTGATCCGGTAGAGCGCCGCGTCGCCTTCGCGATCCACCTCGGTCACCGCCGACGACGAATCGAGCCCGTCGAGTCCCGGGTAGTTCTCGGTGCCCGGATTGACCTCGAGGTAGGGGCCGAAGTCGAGCACCCAGCGGACGCCCGTCCGCTGCAATGCCGAGCAGACGTCGGGGTCCGACGCTGCGTCGCGGAGATGCTCGTCGATGATGCGCTGGTCGACCGACGGACTGTAGAGCAGGTGCTGTGTCAGCACGCGGCGTCCGGTGAACGCGTAGGCGAGTGCCGATCCGTCCCACGGGTTGTCGGCGATGACGTCGCCGGACGGTACCTCCTCGGCGAGACGCCCCAGCAGAGTGAGCTCGTTCGGGGTGATCAGGACGGACTCGTCGTCGAGTCGGTACCCCCTCTGCGTGAGCGAGACGTCGCGCGTGACGATGGCCTGCGACGAGGGGATCAGCGCGGCGAGCAGGATCGCGGCCGCGATGAGCCGGGCCCTGTCAGCCGGGAACGCCGGGCCACGCCGCCGGTGCAGGATCAGCACGAGACGACGGATGAGGAGATCCGCGCCCACCGCGGCGGCGACCGTGGCGACGATCACGAGGAGAGGGGCGACCCGGAACGGGTCCTCGTACCAGGGCCCCACGAGCACCGTGCGGAACGTCGAGCGCGGAACGCCCGAGACCGTGATGAACAGCAGAGCGGCGACGGCATACGACGCGACGAACCATCGCAGCTGTCGTCGGAGGAGGCAGCCGAGCAGTCCGATCAGCAGCAGGACGACGATGACGACGGGCGGGAATCCGCCGATGGGGATGTTCGCCGCCGTGGTGAGCACCGCCTGGAGGAATGTGCGAGGCGTATCCCATCCTCCGAAGCCGTTCTTCGGCCGGAGGACGTACCAGATCACGCCCACGAAGCAGACGACGCCGAGCATCGTGAGCGTCGGAGCGAGGGTGCTCAGCCCGGCCGCCCGCCGGTGACGCCGCCAGTCCAGGAGGCCGGCGAACGCGGCGGGTACTGCGAGTGCGACGACGAAGACGATGACGCTCGCATGCGCGAGCGCCAGCCCGACACAGGCCCCGAGCACCAGGATCGCGTTGCGCAGGCGGTCGCGCTGAGCCTCCCGCGTCGTGCGACAGACGAGAACGACCACGGCCAGCACGCCTGGCGCCAAGGCGGTGCCGTAGAAGAAGGGGAAGACGACGCCCCAGTCGAGCAGACGCAGGGGGAAGGTTCCGGACCCGGCCGCCAGGGCGCCGGCGGCGAGGAGAGCGTAGGGACGCGGACCGGCGACCGCTCTGACGAGCGCCACGCAGCCCAGGGGCCAGACGACCGACGCGACGACCAGATCGACGGCGCTGACCGCGAAGGGGATCTGCTCGAGACCGGAACGGCTCACGATCTGGGCGACGGCGCCCGCGAGGTCGTGCCAGGCCGCCGGATAGAAGGAGAGGATCCCGCTCTCGCCCATGAACGACCCCATGGTCAGCGAAGATCCGGACCCGTCGAACGCCCGGCGGACGGCGTTGAGGTGGAAGACGACGTCGAAGTTCTGCGAGAAGTTCGCGGGCCCGATGAGGCCTTGAGAGACGCGCCAGGCCAGCAGCACCGTCCCGATACCGAGACCGCCCCAGAAAGCGGCGGCCACTCGCCGATTCCGTCGCTGGCGGAGAACCGCACGAGGCTCGGGGCGGAGGGCCGGGACAAGACGTCGGGCCAGCAATCCCAGTGCGGCGAGCAAGGCTGTGAGAGCAGCGGCGACCAAGGCGATGGAATGCACGGCGAGCGCCTCGCCGGCGATCGCCGCCACACCGACCACGGCAGCCGACACAGCGGGCACCAGTCCCAGCATCACCAGGCCGCGACCGCCGAGCGATCGGACGATCAGGAGGCCCGGGATGAAGATGAGCGCGAACGCCGTGAGAATCTCCGGTATCGCCAGCCACCAAGGGTAGTCGGCGACATTCACATGCTGATCTTGGCATGCCGGTGTGGTGGCGGGATGCTGCGAGTGCAACGATGTCGACCGTGACGATCCGTCAGAACCGGTTGCCGAAGAGCCTGCTCGCGCCGGCCGTGATCCCGACGGCCTTCCGCTACTTGCTCGTCGGCGGGGTCGCCTTCTCCTTCGACGTCGCCCTGCTCGCGCTCTTCCACGACATCATCGGCTGGCCTCTCGAGCCCAGCACGGCGACGGCGTTCGTGATCAGCTTCTTCGCGACGTTCGCGTTGCAGCGCACGCTCACATTCAGGACGACGGCGAACCCCTTGATCAGCCTGATCAAATACGGGTCTCTCGTCGGGTTCAACACCGTTGCCGTGACCACCATCGTCAGCTTCATCGCCTCGACGGGCGCTCCGTGGCTGGTGGGCAAGATCATCGCCGTCACGGTGACGACGACGTGGAACTTCTTCGCCTACCGCTACTGGATCTTCTCGCGCCGCAGCGCGGGTGCTGCTCCCGCGGCGGACGACTAGGACGCCGCTCAGGAGAAGGCGGCGATGCCCGTCAGGGCGCGGCCCAGGATGAGGGCGTGGATGTCGTCCGTGCCTTCATAGGTGCGGACGGCCTCGAGGTTGGCCATGTGGCGCATGACGGGGAACTCGTTCGTCACGCCGTCACCGCCGAGCATCGCCCGCGTGGTGCCCGCGATACGAATGGCCTCGCGCACGTTGTTGAGCTTGCCCACGCTGATCTGAGTGGGTGTGAGCGCCCCGGCATCCTTCTGTCGGCCGAGGTGCAGCGCGAGCAGCGCGCCCTTCTCGTACTCGAGGAGCATGTCAGCCAGCTTCTGCTGCGTGATCTGGAAGCGGCCGATCGCGCCACCGAAGACCTCCCGGCTGAGCGAGCGGCCGATCGCGACCTGCAGGCAGGTGCGCGCCGCCCCCATGACGCCCCAGACGATCCCGTAGCGGGCCTCGTTGAGGCAGGAGAACGGTCCGCGGAGCCCCACGACCGACGCGAGACGCGCCGACTCGGGCACGCGCACCGCGTCGAGCACGATGTCGCACTGGATGGAGGCGCGCATCGCGAGCTTGCCCTGGATGGGCGTCGCCTCGAAGCCGGGGGTATCGGTGGGGACGATGAACCCCATGACGCCCTCATCGGTGTTCGCCCAGATGACGGCGACACCGGCGATGCTGGCGAGTCCGATCCAGCGCTTCGACCCGGTGATGACCCAGTCGGAGCCGTCCCGCACCGCGCGGGTACGCATCGACGCGGGGTCGCTACCGCCGTCGGGTTCGGTGAGACCGAAGCACCCGATGACCTCGCCGCTCGCCATGCGGGGCAGCCACTCGTTCTTCTGCTCCTCCGAGCCGAACTTCGAGATCGCGCTCATCGCGAGCGACCCCTGCACGGAGACGAAGGTGCGCCATCCGCTGTCGGCGGCCTCGAGCTCGAGGCAGACCGCGCCGTAGGCGGTCGCACTGGCGCCCGCGCAGCCGTATCCCTGGATGTGCATGCCGAGCAGGCCCTCGGCTGCGATCAGCGGAATGAGCTCCTCGCGGAAGTGACGGGCTTCGAAGTCGTCCTCGATGACGGGCATGATCTGCTCGCGCGCGACGCGACGGGCGCGCTGCTGCCAGCCGCGCTCCTCCTCGGTGAGAAGGGCGTCGAAGTCGAAGGCCGAGGCGAGGGCGGTTTCGCCGGTGGCGAGGAGGTCGAGAGTGGACATGCTCTGCTTTCTACGGTTCTGCGAGGGGAGAAGGGGCGCGTCAGGCGCGCGGTTCGGCGAGCGACGGAGGCGCGGATCGATAGACCGCAGGGGTCGCGCTGAGCGAGATGGGGTTGCTGACCGAGCGGTGGCCGTCGATCTCGACAACCGGGTTCAGGCCGAGCCGCTCGGCGAGTGCGAATGCGCCGTCGAGGGAGTTGATCGGCCCGACGGGCACGCGGCGGGCACCGAGACGCTCGACCCACTCGTCGGCGGATGCGGTCGCGAGCCGAGCGGTGAGGATCTCGGTGAGAGCGGGCCGGTTCGCGACGCGCGCGTGGTTGGTCGCGAAGCGCTCGTCGGAGCCGAGCTCGGGGACGCCCAGCTCGGCGGCGAGCTCGCGGAACTGCACATCGGTGCCGACCGCGAGGGCCAGCGGCCGATCGGCGGTGGGCAGCACCTCGTAGGGCGCGATGGAGGGGTGAGCGTTGCCCATGGCGCGCGGCACGACGCCGGCGCCGAGGTACGCGCCCGCCTGATTGACGAGTCCCGACAGGAGGCTCGAGAGCAGGTTGACTTCGACGTGCTGTCCCTCCCCCGTCTCGCTGCGCGCGATGACGGCGGCGAGGATCCCGGTGAGTGCGTGGAGCCCGGTGATGACGTCGACGAGGGCCACACCCGTCTTGGTCGGCTGGTCGGGCGACGGTCCGGTCACGCTCATGAGGCCGCCCACCGCCTGGATGAGCAGGTCGAAGCCCGGCAGGTGCGCGCCCGCCCCGGCACCGAATCCGGTGATCGAGCAGTAGACGAGACGCGGGTTGAGCTCGCGCACCGCGTCGTAGCCGAGCCCGATCCCGTCGAGGTAGCCGGCGCGGAAGTTCTCGACCAGGACGTCGGCGCCGCGGATGAGCTCGCGCACCTCCTCGACTCCGGCGGGCGTGCCGAGGTCGATGGAGCGGGCGCGCTTGTTGCGGTTGACCGATCCGAAGTACGTCGACGTGCCGGCCGCGTCGACGGGCGGCGCCCATTCGCGCGTCTCGTCGCCGATGCCCGGGCGCTCGATCTTGATGACCTCGGCGCCGAGGTCGCCGAGCAGCATCGTGGCGTAAGGTCCCGCGAGCACGCGGGAGAGATCGACGACGACGAGGCCGTCGAGTGCGGATCGGGTCATGCCGTCCCTCTGAGGTAGACCGTGGTGGTGGACGTGTAGAAGTCACGCGCCGCCTGGCCCTGCTCGCGGGGTCCGAAGGCGCTGCCCTTCGATCCTCCGAAGGGTACGTGGGGATCGGCCCCCGCGGTCTCCGAGTTGACGTGCAGCATGCCGACGTCGAGTCGGTCGATCGACTCGAGCGCCGTGCCGAGGTCGGTCGTGAAGACGGCCGCGGACAATCCGAACGGACCGGCGTCGGCGAGATCGAACGCCTCGTCGGCGCTCCCCACGCGGTGGGCGGCGAGCACGGGGCCGAACAGCTCCTCGCGCCACAGGAAGTCGTCGGCGCCCTGCACCTCGAGGATCGCGGGCCGCACGAAGTGGCCGTCCCCGTCGGCGTCGTCGATGAGCGGACGTGAGGTCAGCACGCGGGCGCCCTCGGCGAGCGCGGTGTCGACGCCTGAGGCGATGGCGCCGCGCGCGTAGCCCGAGACGACGGGCCCGAGGCGGGTGCCCTCGGCGAGTGGGTCGCCCACGACGAGTTCGTCGGCACGAGCGGTGAGCAGGGCGAGCAGGTCGTCGGCGACCGCGTCGACCACGACGAGCCGTGAGGTGGCGGTGCACTTCTGGCCCGAGGAGTTGAAGGCGCCGGCGAGGATCTGACCGGTCGCGAGCTCGAGATCGGCATCGGCCAGGACGACGGCGGCGTTCTTGCCGCCGAGCTCGGCCTGAACCGGCACGCCGCGTCCCGCGCACGACGTCGCGATGGCGCGCCCGACGCGGGTGGATCCGGTGAAGCTCACTCCATCGATCCCGGCGTGCTCGACCAGCGCCTGGCCGATCTCTCCTTCGCCGAGGACGAGCGACAGCACGCCCGCGGGCAGGCCGGCCTCGTCCAGCGCCTGCGCGAGACGCATCGCGAGCAGAGGCACGGGATGGGCGGGCTTCCAGACGACCGTGTTGCCGTAGGCGAGCGCGGGCGCGATCTTCCAGGCCGGGATGGCGATCGGGAAGTTGAACGGCGTGATGAGCGCGACGGTCCCGAGTGGGCGGCGGGTCACCATGATCCGCTCGCCGCGGCGGGGCGACGAGTAGAGGGATCCCGATTCACGATCGGCGTCGGCGCCGTAGTAGTCGAGGATCTGCGCCGCACGGCGTACCTCTCCGATGCCCTCGGGGAGCGTCTTGCCCTCTTCGCGGGCGAGCTCGGCGCCCCACTCCTCGGCCCGATCGGCGACCAGACGCGAGGCGCGACGCAGCACCGCGCCGCGTTCGTGCGCAGGCATGGCCGACCAGTCGCGACCCGCCCGGCGCGCGGCCGCGACCGCCGTGTCGACATCCGCGACCGACGCGGCCCTGCCCCGGGCGACGGTCTCGCTCGGGCGCGCCGGGTTCTCGCTGACGATGTCGTGGCCGGTGCCCTCGCGCCACTCGCCCGCGATGAAGCTGGCGAGATCGACCGCGGACGAGGAGATCATGGAAGCGGTCACGGGTGACGCCTCCGCATCCGGATGTGGCGCTGCTGCATGAAGCCGTGCAGGCCCTCGGGGCCGAGTTCGCGGCCGAAGCCCGACATCTTCCAGCCGCCGAACGGCGCCTGGAGTTCGGTGATGTCGTTGATGTTGACGCCGACACCGCCGGCCTCGATGCGCTCGGCCACCGCCCAGGCACGATCGAGGTCGCCGCCGAACACGTAGGCCGCGAGGCCCGCGCTGGAGTCGTTGGCGAGGGCTGCGACACCCTCGACACCGATCGCGGCGTCGTAGCGGTGGACCGCGACCACGGGCCCGAAGGTCTCCTCGGTCATCACCCGCGTGTGGCGCGGCACCCCGTCGAGGACGGTGGGCTCGAAGAAGCGTCCCGCGTCGTAGGCGCCCCCGGTGAGGCGCTTGCCGCCCGTGACGAGGCGGGCGCCGTGCGCGAGCGCGTCGGAGATGTGTGCCCCGGCGACCTCCATGACGGCATCCGTCGTGGTCGGGCCGCCCGTGACACCCGCGTCGACACCGTGGCCGAGGCGAATGCCCTTCGCCTCCGCGGCGACGGCCTCGACGAAGGCGTCGGCGATGCTGTCGGCGACGAGGATCCGATTGACCGCGATGCAGATCTGACCCGCGTTGGAGAACGAGCGGCGTGCGGCGGCCGCGGCGGCCTCCGCGATGTCGGCGTCGTCGAGCACGACGAACGGGCTGTGCCCGCCGAGTTCGAGCGAGACGCGCTTCATGGTGTCGGCGGCCGATCGCATGATCGCCTGGCCGGTCCGGGTGGACGCGGTGGCCGTGATCATCCCGATCCCGGGGTGCGACGACAGGGCTTCACCGGCCTCGAGACCGCCGGGCAGGTCGGCGAGCACCCCGGCGGGCACGCCCGCGTCGTGCAGGCACTCGACGACGAGTCCGATCGCGAGGGGCGACTCGAGCGGCGGCTTGACGATGACGGCGTTGCCGCCGGCGAGCGCCGGACCGATCTTCCACGCGTAGAGGTCGACGGGGTAGTTCCAGGGCACGATGCCCGCGATGACGCCGATGGGAGCCCACTCGACGATCGAGCGGATGTCGGCGCGCAGGCTGGGGCGCATGGTCCCGCCGACGCGCAGACCCTCCTCCGCGTAGTAGTCGATGACATCGGCGCCGAAGGCGATCTCCTTGACGCTGTCGGGCACGGGCTTGCCCTGCTCGCGGGTCAGCAGGTCGGCGATCCGGTCGATCCTTTCGCGGATGAGGCTCGCACCGCGGTGCATGATCGCCGCGCGCCGGTCGGCGCCGAGAGCCGCCCACTCGCGCTGGGCCTTCACGGCGATCTGGACGGCGGTGTCGACGTCCTTGGCCGAGGCGACCGCGGTGGTGCCGACGAGCTCGCCGGTCGCGGGATCGCGGACCTCGAGGGTCGCGCCGGACTCGGACGCCTGCCAGCGCCCGTCGAGGTAGAGCAGCCGGTCGGTCACTTGACCACCGGTGCCGAGAAGTCGCGGTTCCGGAGGCGACGCCAGAGCTCTTCGTAGTTGCGGTCGTTCTGCTGGTGGGCCTGCTTGGTGCGGTTCGAGTTGGTGTTGATCATGATCATCGGCTGCACCCCGCGCTTCACGAGCGCCTCGGCGGTGGAGGCGTTGATGGCGTGCGAGACGGCGACCGCGATGGACGTCGAGGTGGGGCCGACCGGATCCTCGAGGCCCTCGATGCGCTGATGGGCGTCCTCCAGCGGGATGCCCGTGTCGATCGTGACGTCGGCGATCTCGAAGAGGCGCTGTCCGCTCGAGTGGCGGCTCGCGACCTGCGACGAGTGCGGCACGCTCGTGACGCCGATGACCTTGAGGCCGCGCTCCTGGAACTCCACGGCCATGTCGAGGATGACCGGGTTGATGCCCGAGTGGCTGAACAGGATGATCGAGTCGCCGTCCTTCAGCTGGTGCGAGCGGAGGATGGCCTTGCCGTAGCCCTCCTGCGTGTGGAGGAAGCGGTACTGCGCGGTGCCCTGGTCGCCGAGCACGTGGTGCATGAGGGCGATCGACGACTCGACGATCGGGCGGAAGCCCGTCACGCCGCCTGTGCGAGGGAAGCTCTCGAGGGCGGCGAATCCGCCGTGGCCGGTGCCGAAGGTGAAGACGAGGCCGTCACCCGCGATCGAGTCGGCGCAGATCTGCGCGGCGGCGGCGATGTTCTCGCTCTGGGTGTCGCGCACCCAGGCGACCTTGGCGATGACGTCGTCGAGGTAGGTCTGTGCGATGGTCATGATCTTCTCCTTCGTGTCAGGTGGTCGTGTGGGTGGCGTCGCTCAGACGCCGACGGGCGTCGCGCGGGACGCGGCCGCGGCGAGCGCGGTGAAGCCGACGCGGAGCAGCTGCCCCTCGGCCTCGACGCGCTCGGGGAGCGGCATCTTCTCGTTGGTCGCGCCGGCGACGCTCGCGAGGCAGAGCGAGCCGGCCTGCACGCCGAGGGCGCGGGCGGCGACGAGCAGAGCGCTGGTCTCCATATCGGTGGCGACGACGCCGACACGGGCGAGGTCGGCGTAACGGTCCGCGACGGGGCGGGCGCCGAAACCGGTGTCGAACATGTCGGTGTAGAAGCCGTCGTAGGTGGCGTAAAGGCCCGAGACGGCGGGCAGCTCGGCCTCGGCGAGCGCCGACTCGATCTCGCGGGTCAGCGCGAAGTCGGGCACGGCCGGGAACTCGACGGGCAGATAGCTGGCCGATGTCGACTCGCCGCGAACCGCGCCGTGGGCGACGACGAAGGAGCCGAGCTTCGTGTCGCCGACGGTCATGACGGTGCCGAGGCGCAGGAAGCGGGTCACGCCGAGCTGCGACAGTTCGTGCATGACGACCGCGGCGATCGGGGCGCCCATGCCGAAGGCGCTGACCGTGATGCGCTGCCCGGCGTACCAGCCGGTCGCGGTCGTCAGGCCGCGGTCCTCGTTGAGGAGGACGGCATCGTCCATGATCTCGGCGGCGAGGTGGACGCGGCCGCGGTCGCCGACGAGGACGGCCGACTCCCCCACATCCTCCGAGCTGCAGCGGAGGTACCAGGCGGTGGTGGACATGTCAGTGGCCTTCTTTCGTCGAGGTTGCGACCGGAGTGCGGTCGGCAGTGGAACGGGCACGGAGCAGATCGCCCGCCGCCCGGGTAGCCGAGGTGATGAGGGCGGCGATGTCGCCGCGGGGGTCGAGCCCTCCTGCGCGCGCGATGAGCGCCGCCAGGGTGCCGACGAAGGTGTCGCCCGCACCGGTGGTGTCGTCGGCGCGCACCGGGTCGACCGCCAGGACGCCGGGCGAGGCGGGGCCGTCTGTGGATCCCCACGCCCACGCCACACCCCCGGCGCCGCGTGTCTCGACGACGAGTGCTCCCGGGCGGACGGCGGCCTCGGGCGACACCCCGTCCTGCGTGACGTAGTCGCGTTCGCCGGCGCTGAAGCTCACGACGTCGGCGCGGCCGAGCAGTCGGGTGATGAGCTCCGGCGTGTAGGCATCGTCGTCGTGCTTGACGGCCCAGACCAGGGTGGCCGCGTCGGGCACGAGGTCGAGGATCTCGGCCGCGAGGTGGCGGGGGGCGACGGTCAGGACGACGCAATCGCTGGAGCCGACGGCCTCGCGCTGCGCGTCGGTGAGGGCGGCGGGGTGGCAGTCGGCGGGATCGAACAGGCAGATGGTGCCGCCCGTGCCGACCTCGATCATGGTCGCGCTCGGCGAGCGGGTGCCCTCGTGCGAGACGCCCCGGGTGCCGACGTCCGCGGCCGCGAGACCCGCGGTCCAGGTGTCGCCCTGGCCGTCGGCGCCGACCCAGCTGATCGCCTCCGCGGTCGCGCCCGCGACGGCGGTCGCGCGGGCGATGTGCGCGATTCCGCCGATCCCGGGCGCGCAGGAGGCGATCCCGCGCTCCAGGATGCTCGTCGCGTCGATACCGCGGAAGCTCTTCGTCGAGGTCGCGTAGTCGAGGCTGCAGTAGCCCGCGATCGCGACCGTCGGCGGAGAGCCGGCGGGGGCCGAAATGCCCGTCACAGGCTGGCCCGTGCCTCGTCGAGGGTGGGGACGCGGCCCATGTAGCGCTCGATGTCCTCGAGGCTGGCCTCGGCCAGATGCGGACGGTTCGAGTTGGTGGTCTCGCGCGGGACCCACACCTCGAAGCCGCCGGCGAAGGCGTCCTGCGACGTCGCGCGGATGCAGACGTTGGTCTTGACGCCGACGACGATGACGCGGCGGATGCCCTGCTCGCGGAGCAGCAGGTCGAGGTCGGTGGCGTAGAACGCCGAGAAGCGGCGCTTGCCCACCTCGACCTCGCGGCCGGACGGGATGGGTTCGAAGCCGGGCACGTACTCGGCGTCGCTGGCCCCGATCTCATGGTGACGCGGCAGCTTGGCGAACTCGAAGTCCTCGAGGCCCGGGTAGTGGCGCTCGACCGCGTGGACCACGAGTGTGCCGCGCTCGCGGGCGGTCTCGAGCAGGTCGCGGATCGGGTCCAGCACCTCGGTGACGGCCGGGTAGAAGTTGGCCTCGGCGGGATCGAAGAACGATGCGATCACGTCGACGAGGATCAGCGCGGTCGGTACCGGGGCCGGCGGCGGGGTCGCCGTCGACTCGTCCGTGGTTCCGGGATCGACGGATGCGGTGTCGGTGCTCATGCGGGCGGGTCTCTCAGCTCAGGGCGCGTGCGCCGCGACGGCTCTGCCGGATACCGGTGAAGGCCAGGACCACGACGACGGCGATGTAGGGAAGGGTCGAGATGATGTCGGGCGAGAAGCCGCCGACCGTCTGCAGACGGATCTGGAGGGCGTCGAAGAAGCCGAAGAGGAGGCAGGCGAGCGCGGTGGGCAGCGGGCGCGAACGACCGAAGTAGAACGCGGCGAGCGCCACGAACCCGCGTCCGGCGGTCATGTTCTCGTTGAAGAGCCCGACCGTGCCGAGGCTCAGCGCCACACCGCCGAGGGCGGCGAGCGCCCCCGCCACGATGCCGGCGCCGTCGCGGATGCCGAGGGTGCGCAGACCCAGCGAGGCGCTCGCGGCCTCGGAGGCGCCGGTGGCTCGGAGCCGCACGCCCCACGTGGTGGCCTTCAGCGCCCAGGCGAGGAACGGCACGAGGACGATGCAGAGCCAGAACAGCGGGTCCTTGCCCGAGACGAGAGCTCCGAGCACGGGGATGTCGGCGATCACGGGGATGTCGATCTTCGGCATCCGCTGCAGGCCTTCGAACTGGAGCGTTCCCGAGACGCCGAACGCGGCGCGGAGCACGTAGCCGATCACCCCGAACATGACGATGTTGTAGCCGAGGCCGACGATGATCTCGTTGCCCTTGAGGCGGGTGATGATCACGTTCATCAGCAGGCCGGAGAAGCCGCCCGCGATGAAGCCGGCGAGTGCGCCGAGTGCCCAGTTGCCGCTGATCCCGCTGACCACGGCGCCGATGAGGGCGCCGAGGATCATGTGACCCTCGAGGCCGATGTTCACGATGCCGGCGCGGCGGTGGATCGCTCCGCCGAGGGCGGCGAGCACCAGCGGCACCGAGAGGGTGATCGCCGAGGCGAGGAGGAGGTCGAAGTTCACTTGTTCGCTCCGTCTCGTCGGGCCGCACGGAGGCGGCGGAGCTGGGGGATCGCGATGGTCGCGACGGCGAAGATCATGACCGTGCCCTGCAGCACGTCGATGATCTGGACGGGCAGGTTGATGAAGAGCTGCACCGTGGCTCCGGCGGCGTTGAGGGCCCCGAAGAGGATGGCGCCGATCAGGATGCCGATGGGGTTGAAGCGGGCGAGCAGCGCGATGGCGATGCCCGTGAACCCGAAGCTCGCGGAGAAGCCCTCGGAATAGCGGTGCACGAGGCCGAGCGCGTGAGCCCCACCGCCGATCCCGCCGATGAGGCCGGCGCCGAGGAGCGCGACGAGGAGGACGGTCCGCACTCGCAAGCCTTGGGCGATCGAGAAGCGTGGGGCGCTGCCGATGGCGCGGAACTCGAAGCCGAGTGTCGTGTGCTTCATGAAGAGCCAGTAGGCGACGAGCAGGGCGAGGGCGATGACGAGGCCGACGCTGGCCTGCCCGGGCGGGGCGAGGGCCGGCAGTTCGGCGTTCTCGGCCACGTACTCGGTGCTCGAGTTGGCCTGCCCTTTCGCGAGGAAGAAGGACTGCACGAGCCAGCCGGCGAGGCCGGTCGCGATGAAGTTGAACATCAGCGTGGTGACGACCTCGTCGACGCCCCAGAACGCGCGGAGCACGGCCGGCACGATGGCCACCAGTCCCCCGGCGAGGATCGCTCCGCCCATCGGGATGAGGACCGACAGCGGTGCCGGGACATCCCCCATCTGACTGCCCAGCACCGCCGCGGTCAGGCCGCCGAGCACGAAGCTGCCCTCGACGCCGACCGTGAAGACCCCCGCCCGGTAGGCGAAGGCGGCCGCGATCGCGGTGAAGAGGATCGGGGTCGTCGCGGCGAGGGTCGCGTTGATGCGGCTCGGGGTGCCGAAGGCCTCGGAGACGAGGCGTCCGTAGACCTGGACAGGGTCGTTACCCGTCACGAGCAGCACGATCGCGCCGACCGCGAGCGCGATGAGGACGGGCAGACCGGCGAGGCGGGCCGTGCGTCCGGCCTGAACGGCGAGGCGGCGGACGAGCGCGGAGCGCGGCTCGGACGGGTTCGGCGCGAGAGGCGCCTCGGGGGTGGGCGTGGTCATGAGGCGGCGTCTCCGTGGTGCTCGCCGAGCATGAGCGCGCCGATCTCGGCGCGGCTGCTCGATCCGTCGACCTCGCCGGAGATGCGACCCCGGTGCAGGACGACGATGCGGTCGGACAGCTCTCGCAGCTCGTCGAGCTCTTCGCTGAAGAGGATGATGGCGGCGCCCTCGTCGCGGGCGCGGCGCAGCAGGTCGTGGATGTAGCCGATGCCCTTGACGTCGACGCCGCGGGTGGGCTGGCTGGCGATCAGCACACGGGTGTCCCCCGAGGTCTCGCGTCCGAGGACGACGCGCTGCTGGTTGCCGCCCGACAGCGACGAGGCCGGGTCCGACGCGGATCCGAATCGCACCGCGGCCCGACCGAGCACGCTGGAAACCCGCTCCGCGACGGCGCCACGGCGCAGCCAGCCGGCCCGGGCCAGCGACGTGAGCCCGGGGGTCGCGATCGAGTTGTCAGTCAGCGAGAGCGTGAGCGCGAGACCCTCGTGCTTGCGGTCGGCCGAGACGTAGCGCATCCCGGCCCGGCGGCGGGCGCGCACGCTCCGGGAGCTGATGTCGTCGTCGCCGAGGCGGATGGTGCCGCCCGACACCGCACGGATCCCGATGAGGGACTCGGCGAGCTCCTCCTGTCCGTTGCCGGCGACGGCGGCGACGCCGACGATCTCACCGGACCGCAGCTCGAGGCTGACGCCGTCGACACGCGGGATCCCGCGATCGTCGTCGGCGCTGACCCCCTCGATGCGGAGGACGACCTCGCCCGGGGTGCCACGCGTGATCTCGCTGTGCGGCACCTCCGAGTCGCCGACGATGTAGGCGGCGAGACCGGCGCGGTCGACCTCGCCGCGCTCGATCTCGGCGATGGTGCGGCCCGACCGCAGGATGGTGATGCGGTCGGCGATGTGAAGCACCTCGTCGAGCTTGTGGCTGATGAAGATGACCGTGCGGCCCGCTTCACGCAGGGAGGAGAGGAGCCGAAGCAGCTCGTCGGCCTGCGCGGGGGCCAACACGGCGGTCGGCTCGTCGAGGATCAGCACGTCCGCGCCGCGGTAGACGAGACGCAGGATCTCGACCTGCTGCTGGATCGCGATCGACGTGCGAGCCGCGTCCGCGTTCCAGTCGATCTCGATGCCCACCGACGCGGCCAGCTCGTCGGCCCGGGTGCGGGCAGCCTTCCAGTCGACGCGCCCGAGATGGGCGGGCTCGTCGCCGAGGACGAGGTTCTCGAGCAGCGACAGCTCGGGAATGATCGCGAGCTCCTGCTGCACGAGACCGATCCGGCGCTCGATGGCGGCGCGGGGGCCGCTCAGCACGACCTCCTCGTCATCGATGACGACGGTGCCGCTGTCGGGGTGGTCGAGTCCGTAGAGCATCCGCATGAGCGTGCTCTTGCCCGCCCCGTTCTCCCCGACGATGGCATGCACTGTCGCGGGCCTCACCGTGAGCATCACGTCGACGTTGGCCTGCACGGGACCGAACGACCGGCTGATGCCCCGGGCCCCGATCCGGCAGCTCGCGGCTGCCGGATCGGGCGAGGCGAGCGGTGCGGGGGTACTCGATGTACTCATGCGCCTCTCGATTTCAGGATGTGGTGGGAAGGGTGGAAACGAACCGACCGGGCGGGTCAGCTGCCGGGGTAGTAGTCCGGGTAGCCGTCGGTGACGACGTTCCAGACCTTGATGTCGCCGTCGATGATCTTCTGCTTGAGCGCGTCGACCTTGTCGATGGTCGACTGGCCGATCGCGTCCTTCGTGTTCTTGAAGTCGCTGAGCCCGACGCCGTTCTCCTTGAGGCCGAGGTTGAGCGTCTGGCCGCCGGGGAACTTGCCGTCCTTGTAGTCCTTGAGCAGGGTCTCCATGGCGACGTCGGTGCGCTTGAGCATCGTGGTGAGCACGTAGCCGGGGGCGACGTCGTCCTGGTCGGCGTCCACTCCGATGGCGTAGTGGTTCGCGTCCTTCGCGGCCTGGATGACGCCCGCCCCAGTTCCGCCGGCGACCGCGTAGACGATGTCGGCGCCCTGGTCGAACATCGACTGCGTGAGCTGCTGACCCTTGGTCGGGTCGGCGAAGTCGTTCGAGTAGGCGGTGAGCACCTTCACGCTGGGGTCGGTGTCACGGGCGCCCTGGATGAAGCCCACGAGGAACTTGTCGATGCCGGCGCTCTGCACGCCGCCGATGACGCCGATGACCTTGTCGGAGTTGATCTTCGGGTCGCTCGTGTTGCTGGTCTGCAGCGCGGCCAGCGCACCGGCGAGGTACGAGCCCTCCTGCTCCTGGAAAAGGACCGAGGCGACGTTGTCGCCCTTGGCCTCCGCGTTCAGCAGGGCGAAGTAGGTGTCGGGATAGTCCGCGGCGACCTTGGGAAGGATCTCGGCGTGCGAGTACTCGAGGTCGATCACGAGGCCGAGGCCTTCGTCGCCGGCTCGGCGGAGGACCTGCTCGCCCTGGCCGACGATGTCGTCGGACTCGATGGGCGTGCCCTCGAGACCGTTGTCGGCGAGGCCCTTCTTGAAGCCGGAGTAGGCGAGGTCGTTGTACGACTCGTCGCCGAGACCGCCCTGGGCGACGACGAGCGCCGTGCCCTTGACCGCCGCGTCGCCGGATCCGCCGGATGCCGCCGGATCAGTCGTCCCGCCCGAGCAGGCGGTCAGAAGCAGCAGCGAGGCCACCGCCGGAACGATGACCAGCGCGTGAGTTCTCTTCAAGGTTTCCTCCGTGGGATTGGGGTGCGAATGTGATGTGGTACAGGTACTGGGTGCCCAGGTATCGGGCCCGGACGACCTCGATGAGGCGGCCGTCGGCGTCGCGCGAGGCGCGGACGATCTCGATGAGCGCGACACCCTCGTCGACTCCGAGGAGCTCGGCGTCGTGGGCGTCGGCGTTGATGGCTCGGAGCGACTCCTCGCCCGAGGTCAGGTAGACCCCGCCCTGACGCATCGACTCGTAGAGCGAGTAGCCCGAGGCGGATGCCGCATGCTCGGTGAGTTCGATGCTCTCGGCGATGTCGGCGGGAATGAGGGCCCGTTGGATACCGACGGTCTCGCGGCCGACGGTGCGGAGACGCTCGATGCGGACGAGGTCCTGTCCGCGGTGGGTCGTCTCGTCATCGAAGGCGGAGGCCGGACGGTCGACCTCCGAACCCGAGATGGTCTCGAACGACAGCAGCGTGCTGCCGGGGGCCAGGCCGAGGCCGTAGACGTGCTCCGAGAAGCCGGTGAGGTCGGGGAGCTGGCGCTCCATGGGACGGGCGTTGACGAAGGTGCCGCGGCCCTGGCGGCGAGTGACCACGCCCTTGTCGACGAGGGTGTCGAACGCCTTGATGACGGTGGCACGGCTGAGGCGATTCTCTCCGGCCAGGACGGTCTCGCTCGGAAGCAGCGTTCCTGGCTCGAGCTTCTCGCGGGCGATGTAGGCCTCGATGGCGAGGGCGAGCTGCACGTAGAGCGGCTGTCCGCCGCGTGCGTGGTCGAGTTCAACTCGCATCGTCATCGTCTCCGTTGTCCACATGACCGCTTGTCCGGTCAAGTAGACGATAGAGCCCGTCGAGCTGTCAAGGGCGGGTTTTCACACGACCGTTACGCGCGAAACACGATGTTCACGAATCGCATTTCGCACACGTTTCCGGGCGGTCGTTCCGACACTCGATGGCGGACGTGCGCGCGAGGGGTCCCGGTGCTCGGAGAGCGTGCCCGCGAGCGATAGCCGGGCAGACCGATCTCTCTCGCCGCCGTTCGTACCCCTCGAGGCGATGTCGAGGCTGGAGATCCGCCATATTTCTCGCGATCTGTACCCCATTTCGCCCGTTGTTACCGCTCACAATGTATGGTGAGGATCCCTTACCGATCGTTCGAGATCGGAAGCGAAGAGTCGTCGAAGGAGACGCGAATGAGACACGAAACCCCATCTGTCCCACGTGGCGCGAAGCGCTCCCGATTCCGACGCGTCGCAGCGGGGCTCGTGGCTTTCGCTCTCGCCCTCGGAGGTCTCAGCGTCGCCGGTACGCAGTCGGCCACTGCCGCCGACGCCTACTCGGCCTATCTGCTCGTCCACTTCACCGGCGAATCCTCGAACGGCGAACAGATCTACTTCTCGGCCAGCACGGACGGCAAGTACTGGAACGACCTCAACAATGGTCAACCCACTCTGCTCTCCACAGTCGGCACCCAGGGTGTCCGCGACCCGTCCATCGTCCGATCCCCCGACGGATCGAAGTTCTGGATAGTCGCCACCGACCTCCGGATCGCCAGCGGCAGCGGTTGGGGCAATGCCATCGACAACGGCAGCCGCAACATCGTGGTGTGGGAGTCGAGCGACCTCGTCAACTGGTCCGCGCCGTGGCTTCTCAACGTGGCAGGCCCCATCCCCGACGGCCGCAACGCGTGGGCCCCCGAGGCCATCTGGAACCCGGCCACCAACTCGTACTTCCTGTACTGGGCGACCAACTCCAACCGCAACGGG
Source organism: uncultured Naasia sp. (assembly GCA_913778905.1). GTDB lineage: Bacteria > Actinomycetota > Actinomycetes > Actinomycetales > Microbacteriaceae > Naasia. The sequence goes on from CAJYYA010000016.1 coordinate 89,119, forward strand.
GTCACCACCCACCGGATCTGGGGCGCATCGACTACGGACTTCCGCAGCATCAGCACCCCGCAGCTCTACATCGACCGCGGCAGCCAGAGCATCATCGACACCCAGATCGTCGAGCGCGACAACTCCGGCGGCGGATTCAAGTACTACCGCGCCTCCGGTGACGGTCAGATCACCATCGAGGGCAGCAACTCCATCCTCGGCTCGTGGTCCTACGTCGGCGATCTCCGAGGTGTGGGGCTGACCGGCTCCGACGTCGAAGGCCCGATTCTGTTCCGTTACAACGGCACGACGCAGACCTTCGGAATGTTCGTCGACCAGTACGCCACCGGTCGCGGCTACCTCCCTCTCATCACCGAGGACATCACCTCGGCGTCGAACTGGAAGATCCGCGAGCAGGGCACCTACAGCATGGGTGCGACGACGAAGCGTCACGGCTCGGTCCTGCAGATCACCGCGACCGAATTGAACCGCCTGCAGTCCAAGTGGCCTTCCGCGGCTAAGCGGATCCAGTCCTACAACTTCGAGAACCGTTTCGTGCGCCACTCCAACCTCGTCGGGCGAATCGACCAGGGCGTCGCACCCTATGCGGACTCGCAATGGATCCTCCGCACCGGTCTCGCGAGCGGCCAGTCAGGCACGGTGTCATTCGAATCGGTGAACTTCCCGGGCTACTATCTCCGCCACTACGGCTTCGAGATCCGCCTGGAGAAGAACGACGGCAGCGCGGCGTTCGCGGGAGATGCCACCTTCCGGCAGGTCGCCGGGTTGAAGGACTCCTCGGCGACGTCGTTCCAGTCCGTCAACTTCCCCGACCGCTACCTCCGCCACTCCGGGTTCGTCCTCCGTGTCGACCCCGTCTCGACCGATACCGAACGACAGGACGCCACCTTCCGAATCGGGTAGACCCCGACAGGAGCAGCAGAACGGGGCCGGCCATCGCGATCGATGGCCGGCCCCGTTCTGCAATCGCTGCCCGAGACCTTCCACCCAGGAAGCCCTGGTGGAGCCGGGCCTCGGCTACCTCGTCGAGCCCCTCCGCCCGATGCCGTCTCAGGGCAGCATCCACGACAGCACGGACGACTGAAGACCCACGAGCAGGCACATGACGACCAGCATGCCGAGGCTCCACCAGATGACTTTGCGGAGGATGAGCGCTTCCTGACCCACGAGTCCGACCGCCGTCGCCGCGATGGCCAGGTTCTGGGGGCTGATCATCTTGCCGATCACGCCACCCGACGTGTTCGCAGCGACGAGCAGGGTCGGATCGATGCCCGCCTGGACGGCCGCGCTCTGCTGGAGGGTGGCAAACAGTGCGTTCGCGCTGGTGTCGGATCCCGTGACGGCTGTGCCGAACCAGCCCAGGATCGGCGAGAGGAAGGCGAAGAGAGCCCCCGTCCCCGCGATCCAGGCACCGATCGACAGCGTCATTCCCGACATGTTCATCACGTAGGCCAGGGCGAGCACGGACCCGACCGTCAGCAGCGAGAAGCGCAGCTTGACCAGAGTCGCCCACCAGACCTGCGCCGCTTCGCGGAGCGGCAGTCGGTAGACGAGTGCAACGACGACGCCGCAGATGATCAGGAGACTGCCCGCTGACGAGAGCCAGCCGAACGTGTAGACCGTGGAGGTGGCGGCGGTGCCGTCTGCGGTGAGGATGTTGCCGTCGAGACCCGGCCACGGAACCTTGATGTCGGTGCCGGCGAGGAACGTCTTCACAGGCGACACCAGCTTGGCGAGAGAGAACACCGCGATCACGAGGAGGTAGGGGAAGAGCGCGAGGAACACGCTGCGCGGCGTGAGGCCCGGACGGGGAGAGCTCGATCGGCTCGCGGCGGAATCCGAGCCGGAGGTGGCATCGAGTCCGTTTCGAGAACCCGAGGCGGGACCCTGCGCGCGCGCACCGCCCGTACCGACGGTCGCCCCGGCGCCGACCAGGCTCTCGGCTCGATCCTTCACGAGACGAGCGCGGGCCTCCATCGTGCCGCGAGGCTGCCAGAAGCGAAGCAGGATGACGGCCGCGGCGATACCGGCGAGGGACGCCACGATGTCGGTGAGCTCGACGGAGACCCAGGTGGCACTCACCCACTGCGCGACCGCGAAGACGACACCGAAAGTCAGCGCGGCGGGCCAGGTCTCCTTCAGGCCGCGCCAGCCATCCGCGATGACCACCAGGATGAACGGCACGAACAGAGCCACGATGGGCGTCTGGTGGCCGACGACGGCGCCGATCTCGCGATAGTCGATCCCCGTGAGGCTGCCCGCAGTGACGATGGGGGTCCCAACGGCACCGAAGGCGACCGGCGCGGTGTTGGCGAGAAGCACGATGACCGCCGCACGCATCGGCGCGAATCCGACGGCCATGAGCATGACGCCCGTGATGGCGACCGGAGCTCCGAATCCTGCGAGCGCTTCGAGGAGACCGCCGAAGCCGAACGCGATGATGATCGCCTGGATGCGGGGATCGTCGCTCAACGCGTTGATGACGAGTCGAAGATCTTCGAACCGACCGCTGCGCACGGTGAGCTCGTACAGCCAGATGGCGTTCAGCACGATCCACATGATCGGGAAGAGGCCGAAGACGAAACCCTGCGTCGCAGAGAGGCCGGCGAGGTCGACCGGCATCCGGAACCCGAGTACGGCTACCAGTAGCGCCACGGCCAGGCCGCTCAGACCCGCCCAATGCGCCTTCCACCGCAAGATCCCCAGGGTGATGAAGACCGTGACGAACGGCAGGCTCGCGACGAGGGCGGAGAGCATCACGCTGGCACCGATCGGCGCGAGTTCCGGGGTGTACATGGGTGGTCCTCCGAACGTCGTTGTTATGAAGGTTTCAACCTCTTAGAGGTCAGACCGCTACGGCAACGTATCGGGTGGACCGCTAGACTGTCAACTTCTCTCCTCCGAAGGCGGCGGTCATGGCTTCACTCTCCTCTTCCGACGAGGCGGCCGTCGGGCTGTGGCTCCCGGTGAAGCGGGCCCGTGCACACGAACTGGTCATCGAAGCGATCGAGGACCGCATCCTCGCCGGATCGCTTCAGGTCGGGGATGCCCTTCCCCCCGAGCGGGAACTGGCGGCGAATCTCGAAGTGAGTCGAGCGGGTGTGCGCGAAGCCGTGCGGGTGCTGGAGAGCCAGGGCGTGCTGAGGTCGCAGCCCGGAGCGGGCGCCACTGCAGGCACCTTCGTCGCAGCCCTCCCCCGCGAGGCGCTCAGCCGCTTCCTCCGACTGCACGTCGCCCTGTCCAACTTCACCATCGAGGACGTGACCGAAGCGCGCATCGTCCTCGAACGGGCGAGCGCCGCCTCCGCCGCACGCGGGCTCGACGAGGCAGGGCGGGCGCGTATCACCGAGGCCCTCGCGGCCGGGGATGCGGCCATCGGGGATCGCCAGGCCTTCAACGAAGCGGACACCCGCTTTCATCTCGCGGTCGCGGATGCCTCTGGAAGCAGCCTGTCCGCCGCCCTCACCGGCGCTATACGAGAGGCCATGCGGATGCCGATCCTTCACGCCATCGAACGAAGCGCCGATTGGGTCGACCAGTCGACGCTTCTGCAGAAGGAGCACTACGCGATCTCCGAGGCCATCATGGCGGGTGATGCGGGGGGCGCGGCAGAGGCAGCCGAAACCCACATCCGCCGGGCTTCGGCGGTCCTGTTCGCCGCTCCCTGACTCTCGCGTGGCGTCTGCTCGGAGTCGCGCGAGGCGGGCCCGGGCGGACGCCGGTCACTCGGCCCGACGGGGAGGAGGCCGGGCGACGATCGAAAGCTCACCGGCACCGGCATCGGCTGCTCACCGTCGGTGTGTTCGAATAGAGCCCAGGCATGTTCGTGGTCGATCGCCGACACGCGCTCTCGCTGCTCGATCCCACGACCGGAAACACGGATGACCACGACCTCCCCCGCGCGCCCCGCGCAGCCCGTTCCGATCGCCGTCCGCCGCGCGCGTATCGCCGTCGGCGTCCTCTTCTTCACCAACGGCGCACTGTTCGCGAACCTGCTCCCCCGTTATCCGCTGATCAAGTCCGATCTCGACCTCAACGACGCGGCGTTCGGCGCCGCGGTGGCTGCCTTCCCGCTCGGAGCACTCATCGCGGGACTCAGCGCAGGGCTCCTGATCCGTCGGTTCCGGTCGTCGCGCGTCGCCGTCGCCGCGACCGTCGTGACCGCCGGGGGCCTGCTCCTCGCCGGGGTAGCTCCGACCTGGATCGTCCTGGCCTCTGCCCTGTTCCTCGCCGGGGCGATGGACTCGATCAGCGACGTCGCGCAGAACTCGCACGGTCTCCGCGTGCAACGACTGTACGGACGTTCGATCATCAACAACTTCCATGCCATCTGGTCGATCGGAGCCGTGATCGGCGGAGTCATGGGAGCGGCCGCTGCGCAGTTCGAGGTCCCACTCCTCACCCACCTCGCGGTGTCGGCGGTCGTCTTCGGGCTCGCTGCACTGCTGGCCTATCGATGGCTCCTCGCCGGGCCCGAGATGGAACCGCTCGGCGAGACCGAAGGCGCCGCGCCGACGCCCTCGGCCAAGACGCTCGGCCTGGTCGCGCGTTACGGCATCCTGCTCGCGCTCGTCGTCATCGCCTCTGCCGGCGCGATCGTCGAGGACTCCGGCAGCTCGTGGTCGGCCATCTATCTCTCGCGCGACCTCGGAGCATCCGCTTTCGTCGCCGGCCTCGGCTTCATCTCCCTGCAGGGCATGCAGTTCATCGGCCGACTGCTCGGCGATCGCATGACGGATCGCTTCGGGCAGCGAGCCATGGCCCGGATGGGCGGACTGCTCGTGCTCGTCGGCATGGGCGGGGCGCTCGCTTTCCCCAGCATCGTCGGCACCATCGTCGGCTTCGGTGTCGCCGGGTTCGGCGTCGCCACCCTCATCCCCGCGGCCATGCAGAACGCCGACGAGATCCCGGGCTTCCGCCCCGGCACCGGGCTGACGATCATCGGCTGGCTGCTCCGCGTCGGGTTCCTCGTCTCACCGCCCCTGGTGGGGGCGATCGCCGACGCGTCGGCGCTGCGGTTCGGCCTCCTCGTCGTGCCGGTCGCAGGACTGCTCGTCCTGATCTTCGCGCGCGTCCTGCACAGCCGGCAGGCTCGCTAGCCACTGGCGGTTCGGTTGCTCCTCCGGGGCTGACTCGCCGCACCCCAGCCCAGGCCGATCAGCGACTCCACAGAGGATCGACCGAAGCAGCGTTGTCACAGGCTCGATGATGTTGAGTTCTCCCATGGCCGGCATCGACGCACCCCACCCCGACTCGAGCCGCGAAGATCGCGACGACGCGGCGGTGATCGACGAGCTGCGGGTGGTCATCGAGTGCGAGGACTGGGATCTCGCCGTCGACTTCTATCGACGGGCGCTCGGTCTCGAGATCGTCGCGGGCTACGCCTCCCCCAGCGAGGGCCAGTTGCTGCTCGAGGTCGGGGCGGCCTTCATCGAGCTCGTCCACCCGGAGCTCCCCAATCCGGAGACATCGACCCCCGGCGCCACCGCTATCAGCGATCCCGCTGCTCCCAAGATCCGGCTGTCGTTCCGTTCCCACGACCCGGCGACCACCGTCGCGCGCATGGAGGAAGCCGGTGCAGAGCGCATCGCCGGACCGGAGCTGACGACGTCGCACTCGGTCACCGCGCGCTTGATCGCACCCGACAACCTCCCCGTCTCGGTATTCAAGTCCTACGACAACGCGGGGTTCTCCGAACCAGCCATCCCGCCGTCGCATCTGCCGCCGGAAGCCGAGGCGGGCACCGGACGCTTCGATGGCAAGTCGGGCATCCATTCGCTCATCTATTCGAGCCGGGTCGCGGTCGATCTCGACGACGACGATCTGGTCGAACTGCTCTCGACGAGCCGCCGCAACAACGACGCACTGAACCTCACAGGCGTCCTGCTCTACCGCGAGGGTCGCTTCCTGCAGTACTTGGAAGGCCCGCGTGAAGCCCTGCTGGACCGGGTGCGCATCATCGCCGCCGATGAGCGACACACCTCGTTCGTCACCCTCCTCCAGGAGGACATCCCGCAGCGTCTGTTCCCGGCGTGGTCGATGGGATTCGAACGACTCAGCGCAAGGGCTGCAGCCGACATGCCCGGCTATCGGAACTCGTTCGCCGACCTCGCCGACTGCAGCGAAGAGCCGGGGACTCGCGGAGTGTTGAACGAGCTCAGCCAGTGGTTCGCCGCCCGGTCGGGAGCCGCCCAGCTCTGAGACCGACGGCCGCGGCTCCCTGGCACCACGGCCCGATCCTAGCTGCGCGGCAGCTGGACGAGTGCATCTGAGCAGCCGCCGTTGTGTTGAGGATGATTTTTCTTTGTTCCCGGTAACAAATTGCTTAGGGTGTCCCTACAACGTTGTGCCGTGACGCACCAGAGGCGTCGCCCGCTCTCGGATCGTCACCCGAAGAGAGCGAGGAAGCCTCCGCGATGAGAACGACCCGATCCGGCCCTCGAACGGCGCTCGCCGTGCTCGCGGCTACGACCACGGCCCTGCTGGGGGCCACTCTCGCGTCGCCTGCTTCCGCGGCGAGCGACGCCCCGATCATCCATTACACGTTCGACCAGGCGGGTGCGGACGGAACCGTTCCCGACGTCTCCGGCAACGGGAACACCGCATTCATCAAACGCAACGGCGCGCAGGTGCGCGACGGCCTCATCGATCTCCCGGGGGGCTCGTCCTCCTCGGCCCCCTACGTCGACATCCCCACGACCAACCTCGTCGGCAAGAAGGACCTGACGTTCTCCACCTGGCTGTCGCCTCGCAGCGGACCGGCCGATGTCGCCGCCGCTTTCGTCGGAGCCCCCGTCGCCTCCGGAGCCTCCTACTCGTCCGGTTACTGGCTGCTCGACCCGACCAACCGGTCCGGTTACGTCAAATCGGTCGTCACGAACTCGGTCTCCGGGCAGCCCTGGGGAACGGAAGTCGGCCCCGGTGCGACCAACGCAGCGACCAGTGGCGTCAAGACCCCCTCGGGCCTGTCGCTCTACACGACCGTGATCGACGGGACCAACGGCACCATGACGGTCTACGTCAACGGCGCGCGCGTTCAACAGACGAGCATCGCGCGCAACGTCTCGTCGTTCGGCAACTCGCTCGTCGCCTACATCGCGCGATCGACCTACCCCGACGCGGGCTGGAGCGGACAGGTGGACGACTACGCCGTCTACGACCGGGCACTCTCCGGCGATCAGGTCAGCGCGCTCTATTCGGGCGAGGCGATCGACCGGGCGGTGGCTTCGGTGAAGATCCAGACCTCCGCCATCGACGACTTCGCCCTCCCGGCGAGCGCCTCGGGTGTGTCGATCACGTGGGCGTCGAACAACCCCGCCATCGTCGTGACCAACGGGACCGCGGACGTGGTCCGCCCGTCCGCCGGATCCGGTGACGCCTCGGTGCTCCTCACCGGCACCTACACGGTCGGCTCGCAGACCCGCGCGGTCGACTACCCCGTCACGGTCACCGCCGAGGTGAGCGACGCCGACAAGGTGACGCGCGATCTGGCCGCCGTCTCGATCGCTCAGGCATCGGATGTGCGCACCAACGTGTCCGTGCCGACCACCGGCGCTCTCGGCTCGGCCTTCACCTGGAGTGTCGTCAGCGCCGGCGGCGCCACGATCCGCGACGGCGCCGCCTCGACGAGTCGCACCGTCGTGGTCGACCGGCCGGCCGCCGGTTCCCCGGCGAAGGAGGTCGTCGTCCGCGTGACGGCGAAGAGCGCTTCCGTCACCCAGACGCGCGACATCACGCTCGCACTGCAGCCGCTGCCGACCGGAACGGATGACACCGAGGCTTACGTGTGGGCGTTCTTCACGGGTGAGGGCGACGGCGCCGAGCGCGTCAGCCTCGGCGCCTCGAAGGGCAACGACGCTCTCGCGTGGAACACGCTGAACGACGGTAGGCCCGTGTTCACCTCCACGCAGGGCACGCAAGGCCTGCGCGACCCGTTCATCGTGCGCTCCCCCGAGGGCGACCGCTTCTTCATGCTCGCGACCGACCTCAAGATCGCCGGCCTGGCGGGCGGCTTCGACACGGCGCAGCGTTCCGGCTCGAAGTACATCGAGGTGTGGGAGTCCAACGACCTCGTCAACTGGTCCGAGCAGCGCCATGTGAAGGTCTCGACCGACTTCGCCGGCAACACGTGGGCGCCCGAGGCGTACTGGGATGCCGAGCTCGACACCTATGTCGTGTTCTGGGCGTCGAACATGTACCCGACGGCCTACGTCGCCGACCGTACGGCCGTCACCTACAACCAGATGATGTACGCGACGACCGACGATTTCGTCACCTTCTCGCCGGCCAAGCCGTGGATCGACGTCAAGCGCGGCACGGGTCGGGGAACCATCGACTCGACGGTCGCGAAGGACGGCGACACCTACTACCGGTTCACGAAGGACGAGGCGTCGATGACTCTCCGCGAGGAGCGCAGCACGAACCTCCTCGCCACCGTCAGCGGGTCGTCGCTCCCCGGCACCTCGGGTCCGGCGGACCAGTGGACGCTCATCAAGGAGCGGGTGGCATCGGGTCTGCCCAACGGCGAGCCGAACGGTGTCTATTCGAGCGGCGAGGGCCCCAACATCTTCCGCGCAAACGAGGGAGATGTGAACGGCAAGGACTGGTTCCTGTTCATCGACCAGCCCGACTACCACGGCGGCCCGAACCACTACGTTCCGTTCGGATCGGACGACCTCGCCAACGGCGACTCGTGGCAGCCCTTCGGCGCGAAGCTCCGTCAGGGGCTCCCGCAGAACGCCGATGGCGGCAAGCCGCGTCACGGCACCGTCATCCCGGTGACGCGCGCCGAGTACCAGAAGGTGCTGGAGTCGTACGCTCCCGCGATCGCGGTGAAGTCGGTCGCTCCCGTCGCCGTTTCGACGGTCGAGGGTGCGGCGCCGACTCTGCCGGGGACGGCCTCGCTCACCACGGCCGCCGGTGCCACCAGCTCCGTCGCCGTGACGTGGGACGCCGTTGCGAAGGAGTCGTACGCGAAGCCCGGCACCTTCACCGTGAAGGGCATCGCGCAGGACGCGTCCCGTCAGCCGGTCGAGGCGAAGGTGACGGTCACGTCGAAGACGCTGAACTTCACCACCACGGTGGCGAACCGGTGCGTGTCCGGCAAGGTCGTCACGAACGTGACCGTCCGCAACGGCGAGACCTTCCCCGTGACCGTCTCGATCGTGACTCCGTCGGGCACCAAGTCGGATGTCGTCGTCGCAGCGGGCAAGTCGACCGCGGCCGCCTTCTCCACGCGTCTCGCCTCCATCGGCGCCGCCTCGGTCTCCGCGACCGCGAAGGCGACGGTCGACGGGACGGAGCGGGTGACCACTCAGACGGTGGCCTACGCGGCGGCCGGCTGCCAGTAATCCGAATCGATCCACCTGGGCCCGCGGGCTCGTGCCTCACAGCACGGGCCCGCGGGCCCTTTCCATCACCCGCCCGGCCTTGCCCGTCGCAGGTGGGCCGAGCAGACTGTGGAGATGGGGCCCGACCACTGGCACGACTTCGAGACCCGGATCGTCCTCGTGGGTCCCGACTACGGGTGTTCGGTCATCTGGTTCAGCGACCCGGTGCCCTATGAAGAGACGCGACTGTCGTCAGACCTCGTCCGGCGTCTCACGGCGTGGGAGGAGCTCTACTACCGGGGCCTCGACGACGAGATGAAGTGGAGGTCCGGTCAGCTACGCGAGCGCTTCGGGCTCGACGGTATCGAGCTCAGCGATGCGGTATCGAAGGAGATCGGCCCCGAGTTCGAGGTGCGGTTGCGCTCGAACGGCGCGATTCAAGATCCCCCTCCCTTCGTGAGCGACACTCCCGCAACCAATTCGGCGGCTCGCGAAGCTTTCGCGTTCCGCGCTCGGCGAGCTCGCGACGACTGGGCGCGACTTCGGAGAATCCAGGCGGAGAACGAGACCGGGTCGCCGATCTGGTCGGCCCACTCCGCATCAGGTGCGATCTTCCGGCCGAACGACGTCGATCGGCTGTGAGCGACTCGTCAGCGGCGGTCCGCTAGCGTGTCATGCGGTGCGTCGCCGCGCCGCATGGTGAGCCGGGAAGTCTGGTCGGCACGGAGTCATCCGTCGCCCCCTCAGAGACCCAGGAATCCATGACCGCCAGTCACGCTCCCCTCACGCGCCGCGCGCGGATCGCACGCTACCTCGCCCTCGACACCACGGGCGGGTTGCTGCTGCTCGGCGCCACCGTCCTCGCCCTCGTCGCGGCCAACTCGCCGCTCAGCGGCACGTACTCCGCGGTGCGGGACTTCACCTTCGGCCCCGAGTCCCTCCACCTCGATCTGTCCGTCGGAGCGTGGGCGGCCGACGGTCTGCTCGCGATCTTCTTCTTCGTGGTCGGCCTCGAGCTCAAGCACGAGTTCGTGGCCGGCAGCCTCCGCGATCTCCGGGTGGCCGCTCTGCCCATCGCGGCGGCGATCGGAGGCGTGGCCGTCCCCGCGCTCATCTTCACCGTCATCAACCTGAACACCGGCGGCGATGCCCTCCGCGGATGGGCGATCCCTGCGGCGACGGACATCGCGTTCGCGGTCGCCGTCATTGCCGTCGTCGGGCGGAAGCTGCCGCCGGCGCTGCGCACCTTCCTGCTCACGCTCGCGGTCGTCGACGATCTGCTCGCCATCTCGATCATCGCCGTCTTCTACAGCGACGGGATCTCGCTCCTCCCCCTCGGTATCGCGCTCGTGCCGCTCGCCCTCTTCACCCTGCTGGTGCGTCGAGGAGTTCGCGCCTGGTACCTGCTCATCCCCCTCGGCGTCATCGTGTGGGCCCTGGTGCACGCCTCGGGCATCCACGCCACGATCGCCGGTGTCGCCCTCGGACTCGTCGTGCCCGCTATCGCGACCAGGAGGAACGGCGTCAGCCACGGCGGCGAGCTGGTTCCCCTGACCGAGCATTTCGCGGCGAAGTGGAGTCCGGTCTCATCCGGATTCGCTGTGCCGGTCTTCGCGTTCTTCGCCGCCGGGGTCGCGATCGGGGGCGTCGACGGTCTCATCGCCTCATTGACGGACCCCGTGGCGCTCGGGATCATCGTCGCCCTCGTCCTCGGCAAGCCGCTGGGCATCACGGGCACCTCGTTCCTCATGACGCGCCTGTCGGGCATCCGGATCGCTCCCGACCTCCGATGGGGTGACATGATCGGCATGTCGTTCGTGGCCGGCATCGGCTTCACGGTGTCGCTCCTGATCGGCGAACTCGCGTTCGGAGCGGAGTCCCTCAGCGGTGAGCACGTCAAGATCGGCGTGCTCCTCGGGTCGCTCATCGCCGCGGCGATCGGAGCGGCGATCCTGATCACGCGGAGCCGTCGGCTGCCGCAGCCGGATCAGCGCGCGACGTAGATCGACACCCGGCCGTCGAACGAGGTCGGCCTGGACGCGGCCCGCCTACTTCGCGTGGCCCTGCCTTGCCCGTGTACGGACCGGGGCTGGGGTGCCCGCGTTCGGTAGCAACAACAACGTCTCAGCAGTGAACCACCACTGCGTTCCGGACGAGGCCGCGGACGGTCTCCGAGTCCGCCTCGTCGAAATGCGGATAGGTGATGAAGCCGCGGCCCCCGGTGAACCGCACGAGCCGCAACGGCCCGAGTCGTTCCGAGGCGATGGCGCTCGGCGTCTCCGCCTCGGTGCGGAGTTGCGAGTCGTAAGCCTGCAAATAGTCGACGGTAGTCATCTCCTCCGAGCGTAGGGGGGCGAACGCCCCTGCGCTCAGCAGGAACAACAACGCTTCAGCAGGACCAAATCGGCGATTAGCTTCTGCTGAGGCGTCGAAGTTACTGCTGGGCGCGAGGGGAGCGCGAGAGAAGTCCGGTCAGGGGTGGTCAGACGTTCAGCGGCGATTGCGGTGGCCCAGCCCGGTCCTCGCTCGCGCCCGACCCAAGGCCGGCATAGGCCTCAGGCCCGACGCCGGCGACTCACCAGGACCACCGCCACCACCGATCCGACAGCGAGCAGGAGCGCGCCCGTGATCCACACCCACTGCCACGCGGAGGCCTGCATCGAGATCTGCGCTTCCGAAGACGCGATGAGATCCCCGTCGGCGGTGACGAAGACCGCACGATAGGCGTCGCCATCATCCTCTCCGCTCATCGCGTCCACCGTCAGGGACGCTGTCACCGAGTGCTGTCCGAGCGCCCGCGGGCCGGAGACGCCGTCGGAGACCGTCACGGCCGACGGCAGATCGAGGGGCGTCCACTCCGATGATCCGGCCTCGCGCTTCTCCCAACGCACGACGGCGGATCCGGCCCGGATCGGCTCCGTCGCAGACGCCAACACCACGTCGCCCGGAAGGGTCCCTGAGCCGAGCGCTGCCGGAGCCGAGGTCGGACTCGGGGTCGGATCCGGAGTGGGGGTCGGGGACGGGGTCGGAGACGGAGCATCCGTCGGGTCCGGTGCAGGGGCCGGAGAATCAGTCGGCGCTGGATCCGGGTCGGACGGCGCCCCGGAGTCCGTCGAGTCGGAGCCCGGTGCGGTCGCTGCCGCGGCCGCCGTAGCCGGATCCACTGCCGCCGTCGCCGTGAGCGTGACGCTTCCGCCCATCGGAGCCGTCGTGGCATCCGGGCTGTCGGTCACGGTGGCCTTCGGTGACGCGCCGACCTGCCACGATCCGTCGATGAGAGCGACCGGCACGGCGGAGCTCGTGAGATCGAGCGACCCCATGTCTCCACTGACCGTCGCCGACACACTGCAGGCGAGCGCGAACCCCGTGGTGCCCGCGGGCCACGACGAAGCCGGCGCGATGTCGTTCGTGACCGAGACGGCGGTGCCCCACGGCTTGTCCACTGCCAGCGTCCGACCGGACGCATCAGCGGCCGTCCACGTCACGTCCCCGTAGGAGACGGTCTGACCGCCCGCGAGGGTTCCGTCGGCCCAGCTCGGTGCGTTGCAGACCGCGGTGTCGGGGGTATCGCCGACCGCGACAGCCGGATCCGTACTCGCCTCGGGCACCTCGGCATCCGGGTCGGCGATGTTGGCGGCGATCCACGCGTCCATAGCCGCTCCACAGCGGGTCGGAACGCCCCAGACCGTCGTGCAGCCGGGGTCTGTCGGCAGATCGAGCACCGGCCAGACCCGCTGCGTGTAGGTGTCGGCGGCGTCCACGGCGGGGTCATGCACGGTGCCACTGGCATCGAGGAAGGCCAGTACCCACGGCGGCATCGACCCCACGCCTTCGTTGACCGGGATCATGCACACCAACCGATCATTGCAGCCGCTGTTTTGCCCGGAGACCTGCAGAGCCGGGACCTGATCGCTGCTCGGTGCCACCGACCAGGTCGCGGCCCCCGTGTAGTTGTGGGTGAACCAGTTGGCCGACACCAGGGTGTAGTCGCTCTCCTGACGGCCTGCCCACCACCTCGAGACAATGTCGTCGCCACAGAGAACGCCGTCGATCGGGATGACCATGCATGCGACGGGGAGGTCAGGCCCGGCGTACCAACTATTCATGGGGTGCTTCACCACGTCAGGCATATCGGGCATGTCATAGGAATTGGCAAACAACGGCGCGCTCGGAAAATAAAGATTTCGGTGCGCCGACGTCGCCGTCTCCTGCGGGAGCCAGTAGATGGATCCTGCGACGGAGAACTGGCCGCTGCCGTTGGCTCTCTGATTCGCGGCCATGGCGCTGAGCACGTCGACCGGCGCGAACGGCTGCACCCCGAAAGCGTCGTAGGTGTCCGCGTCGTCGTCGATCTCCTGACGCGCAGACATCTTCTGTCCTGCGGTTCCCTGGTGCGACGCAGTGAGGCCCGCAGCAAGCTGGTTCCACTCAGTGGACCCGGCGGAGCTCCACCCGGACCATCCGGCGAAGGTCGTGTCGAACGCACCCGCGGGCCCCTGGGGCGTCGCCTGGGCGGCGCCGTCTCCGAAGGCATCGGGGTTTCGAGCCCACAGCCGCGACGGGATCGCGGTGGAGCTGGCGATCCCGGTGACGTCCGACCCCAGCGCGAGCACCACATCGTCGTCCGAGTAGGGGACGCCGGCCTGCTCCCACTGCGTGACGATGTCGGCGCGGAAGTTCTGCGTGAAGGTGAGGGTCGAGGCGCAGAGCGCGTAGGCGTCGGATCCTTTCTGCACGCTCGAACACGCGTGCGCGGCCTCCTCGGTCGTGAGAGGGGCCACCTCGGTGGCGTACCCCTGCACGGCTTGCAGGTAGGCCGCCTGCTGAAGGAGGTACACCGCTTGCGCCTGAACCGTCTGCCAGTACATGACCAGGTCCTGAAGAGACGAGTAGTACTCCTCGTCCCCCACCCAGGCCCCCGCGGCGGTCGTCGACGCCGCTGCGATGGCCGACGGCGATGCCGTTCGGTTGCGCCAGTCGTCGAGGTAGGCCTTCCCGCACGCCTCGATGACGCCGTGGCTCCCGCCGGTGGACACGAGTCGGTTGTGGGCAGCCAGGATCGCGGCCCCCAGATCGGTACCGTCGATGAAGGTCTGCGAGGTCTTGCCCGCACCGAACACGGTCTGCACGAAGCCGTCGGTCTGCTTCTTGAGATTCTCGACGTCCGACATGTCGTCGATGGTCTTCATCTGCGAGATCATCTGGTTGTACTCGTTCTGAGCCGACTCGACGTCGGTGAGGAGGTCGGTGAGCTCGGACGTCTCGACGTCGCAGGTGCCCATCAGGGCATCGAGATCCGCCTGCCTGACCTCGGAGTCGATGGCGTCGAGGTCCTGCTGGACCGACGCGAGCTGGTTCTCCACGTCGCCGAGCTTCGACATCACATCGCCGAGGGACGGGCCCGAGTCCGTCAGCAGCATCGAGATGAGAGGGCCGGCGAAGGTGAGGACGCCGGATCCGGCCAGGAAGCCGATGGATTTCTCGATACCGAAGACCTTGCCGGCAGAGGTGAACGTCTTGCTGAGCGCATTCGCCCAGTTCTCCAGCTTCGACGACGCCGCATAGGCCGGCGGCGTGGAGGCGACCGGAGCGACCGATGCCCCGACCCCGACCAGGGTCGCGACCGTGATAGTGGCTACGGCATGACGAATGCGCATGAATGCCTCCCCCGGCATCGCCCGGCGCCCCGGGACTCACAGACCATCCCCCCGGATGCCCGAAATCGACACTAGAGAAGCGGGGAAACCGAGGAAAGTTCCCTTTCGAGGGGCCCTCGAAAGGGCGATGCCCCGACAGGATCGACCTGCCGGGGCATCGTCATGGGCGTCGACCGCGAGGGTCGGCTCGCGCTGAGGGTCAGCGGGCGAGCACCACGTGCTCGTTCGGGACAGAGTGGGTCATCTTGAGCCCGGTGACGTCGCGGGGACCGTTCGATCCGAGGTTCGCCAGGCGGGCGAGCTCGGCCTCGGTGAGGGTCTGCGTCGCCAGGGGCGGAAGCTGCTTGACCGTCCCGAGGTCGACGCCGAGGCCTTCGGCGACGCGGAGGCCCAGCTCGTCATCGGCCATGAGGAAGTGCCACACCATGCGCTCCTTGACGGGCTGCGCCGCCTCGGAGATGAGCGTGATGAAGTTGCCGACGAGGTCGTCCTTCTCCCACTGCTCCATGACCTGGTAGCGCTGACCGGCCTGCGTGTAGTCGTCGGTGCGCTCGAGACGGGCGCGCGTGAGACGACCCTGGATCTCGGGACCCTGCGAGTCGTGCGCCGGCTTCGACGCCTCGGCGAGAGCACCCTCGGTGATGGAGGGCTCGTAGTTGATGTGCGGATTGGGGCCGCCGTCCACCGAGTAGGTCATGTTGCCGTCGCGCTGGTTCGTGGCGACCGGGCGCTTGGGCTGGTTGACCGGGACCTGCAGGTAGTTCGGGCCGACACGGTAGCGCTGGGCGTCGCTGTAGGAGAAGGTGCGGCCGACGAGCATCTTGTCATCCGAGAAGTCGAGACCGTCGACGAGCACACCGGTGCCGAACGCGAGCTGCTCGTTCTGAGCGAAGTGGTTCTGCACGTTGCTGGTCAGCGTCATGGTGCCGACGAGCTTCGGCTCGAAGTCGTTCTCCGGCCACACCTTCGTGTCGTCCAGCGGATCCCAGTCGAGCTCGGGGTGGTCGTGGTCGTCCATCATCTGGACGTACAGGTCCCACTTCGGGTAATCGCCGCGCTCGATGGCCTCGTAGAGGTCCTTCGAGGCGTGACCGAGGTCCCCGCCCTGGATGACGGCGGCATCCGCGTCGGTCAGGCTCGCGACGCCCTCGCTGGGCATCCAGTGGTACTTGACCAGCTTGGTCTCACCGGCCGCGTTGACCCACTTGTAGGTGTTGACGCCGAAGCCCTGCTGCTGGCGGTAGTTCGCCGGGATGCCGCGGGGGCTGAAGAGGTTGACCAGCATGTGGGTGGCCTCCGGCGTCTGCGACATGAAGTCGAAGATGCGCTTGGGCTCCTGGCGGAAGGTCACGGGGTCGGGCTTCAGCGAGTGGATGACATCGGGGAACTTGATCGCGTCGCGGATGAAGAAGACCGCGAGGTTGTTGCCGACGAGGTCCCAGTTGCCGTCCTCGGTGTAGAACTTCACCGCGAAACCGCGGGGGTCGCGGGCTGCCTCGGAGGAGTCGCGACCGCCGATGACGGTCGAGAAGCGGATGGCGATGTCGGTCTTCTTGCCGGGCTCCTGGAAGAGCTTCGCGCGGGTGTACTTGGAGATGGGCTCGTCGCCCCACTTCCCCGTCGCCTCGAAGTGGCCGAATGCGACGGCACCGCGGGCGTGCACGACACGCTCGGGCACACGCTCGCGGTCGAAGTGGGAGATCTTCTCGAGGAAGTGGTAGTTCTCCAGCGTCGCCGGGCCGCGCGAGCCGACGGTCCGCTGGTTCTGGTTGTCGTAGACGGGGTGGCCCTGGCGCGTGGTCAGCGCCTCGGCTCCGGAATCGGTGGGGTAGGTCTCGTCCGTCATGCGGATGTTCCTCATCTCTCGATACAGCCGACCGCGGATGCGGGACGGCTCGGGTCGCCGTGCGAACACGGCGGGTCTAGGTGGCGGCGGGCCTCTCGACGCCTGTCGCGCGGGCCTTCGCCTCGGCGGCGCAGTCGGGGCAGATGCCCCAGAAGGTGATCTCGGCCTGTTCGATCACGAATCCGCCGGTGGAGGCGGGGTGGACGCAGGGCGCCGCGCCGGTCACGCAGTCGATGTCATCGGTACGGCCGCACGACCGGCAGACGACGTGATGGTGGTTGTCTCCGACGCGGGATTCGAAATGGGCGGGCATCCCGGCGGGCTGGATACGGCGGACCAGCTCGGCGCGTTCGAGAGCGTCGAGGCAGTCGTAGACCGCCTGCAGCGATACGGGTCCCGACTGACGTGCAATGCGGGCATGCACATCCAGCGCGGCGAGGTGCTCGTGAGTGTCGCGGGCGAGGTCGAGCACGTCGAGCACCGCGATGCGCGGCGTCGTGGCGCGGAGATCCGCGGCCCGCAGGCGTTCGGCAGCTGTCGACATGTTCACCCCCAGTTTGGAATCACTCCAAACTAGCGTGACTTCGAGGGACGCCGCTGACAACAGCTGATGAAGGTCGTGTGAACGGAGGATCGATCGGCGCGACCCACCCCTCACTCCTCAGGATCCGCGAGGGCAAGCCAGTGCGGGATCACAGCCGGGCGGCGTAGCTTCGCTTCTCCCAAACCCCCGAGCCCCCGGTCGCCCTCGTGCGAGCGGGGGCTACCTCATTCCCCGGGCGAGGCACCCGATCCGCGTCGGAGCGCAGCCGGATCCGCCTCTTCGAGGTCGTGGGCACCTCCTCGTCGCCCCGGTCGCGCTCGTGACGTTCCAGGAGATCACTTCGCGCCCGCTCGCCCGTCCCTTCCCTGCACCTTGCGAGTGCGCAGCACGACGAGCAGCATGCCGCCCGCGAGCATCGTCGCCGCGAGGATTCCCGGCCAGACCGGCAACCCCTGACCCGTCGACGCCAACGCCCCGGCCGACGTGCGGACGGTCTGCGTCGACGAGGCGAGCTCGCGGCTGAGCGGCACGAATTCGACTCGGAGCGCGTCGGCGGCGGGAACGGCGATCTCCGCCCGCCCGTCCACCACGAACACTTCGCCGACCAGGCGCTGCCCGTCGAAGACACGAGCCGTCCCGTCCGCAGCGCCCGTCGTCGCCAGACCATCCGAGGTCGTGTCGTCGAAGAGGGCAGCGATCTCGAGCCGTCGGTCGGCGTCGACGCCTTGCCGCGTCACCGTGAGTCGGGTGGGGCGCTGGACGACCTCGAGCGGAACCACACGGGATTCACCGTCGCCGAACCCCGGGTCGCCCGCCACCGTCGCACGGACCGACCGCACGCCCGCAGGCAGGTACGCGAGCGGGATCCGCCAGCTGGTCGTGCGAGCGGTGCGCAGGGCCTCGGAATCCGGCAGCACCACGAGGGCCGTGTCGTCGGCCCACAGGGTCAGCTCGCCGTTCGGTGCAGTGTTCACCGATTCCCCGAGCGGGGTGACCGAGACGACGAGGTCACCCGGCGCACCGGACTCGATGCGCGATTCCCCCACGGCCAGGTCGACGGCGAGCGGGCTCTCGTACAGCGCGTACTCGAGCGCTTCGGAATCGCGCACGGTGAATCTGTCGGCTCCCCCGCTGAGTCGCGCCGTGAGGCGTCCCGACGGGTTCACGAGGATCACGTCGTCGAGAGTGGCACGGCCGCCGTCGAGAGGGCTCACCCCGATCAACTCGTCGTCGGCGAAGAAGGCGACCTCGGCGGCGAGGTTCCGGGCCTCAGGTGCGGAGATCTCCGCCACGAGGTCGATCGGATCGTCGGGGAGGAGCTCCGGGGTCTCGTTGACGATGGCGAGCTGCAGATCCGCGGTCACCGGGGGAACCACGAGCGTCGCCGCGTCCGACATCCCGCTCCCGTGCGACGCATCGACCGTGCCGTCCGACGCGTCCGAGTACACGGCGAGGACACTGTGCGAGCCACTGGGCGGTGTCGAAAGCGATACCCGCCACAGGCCGTCCACGGGAGCGGTCGAGGACGCCGCAGGTGCACCGTCGACGAAGAAGTCGACCCGTCCCTCCACTGCCTCGACACCATCGTGGGACACCTCGACCGCGAGTTCATGCTCCGCATCCGACGAGGCTTCGAGCGATGACTCCGCCCACTCGACAGCGACCGCCGCATCCCGGCTCGCCGCGGCCCCGGGCATGGCGGGAGCACTCGCCCCACCCGCATCGGAGATGTCGACGGTCACGGGGGTGCCGCACGAAGGGGTCGATCGCCCGCTGGCGGGCGCCGTGGCATCGAAGGTCAGCGGGTCGGAAGCCACCGGCAGCAACCAGGTCGCGCCCCCATAGCTCGCCGAGATCTCGACCGGCCCATCCGCACCGGTGATCCGGACCACTCCGCACGCCCGATCGCTCTGAACCGAGGGGTGGTGGCCCAGCTCGACCGGTCCGCGCGAGGTCCAGGCGGTATCGCCCGGGCGCCGGGTGGAGAGCTGAACCGTCACTGCTCCGCTGTAGACCGAGCTCGGCGCATTGGGGGCGAAGAGGATCTCCAGCTCCCGCGTCCCGTCGGATCGGGTCGTCGGGCGCACGATGAGCGCCGGCTTCGCCGGGGCCGCGTCGAGGGAGATCGTGCGGGACGCAGGGCGGGTGCCCGTCCCGTCCGGGACGAACCGCACCTGGAGTCCGTCGACATGAGGGGCGGGCAGCAGGCCGAGGATGTCGAGGGAGAATTCGCCCCGTGTGGTGACGCGGGCGTCCGCGATCCTCCGTCCGTTCAGCCACGCCGAGACGATGCCCGCCGGCACCTGCCCCGCGAGGGATGAGGAGACGCTGCCGCTCAGACGCTCGCGAAGAACCCGACCGTCGTCGGTGTTGAGCGATATCGACGATGAGAGGGATTCCACGAAGCGCAGCACGACATAGCCCGTACCGCGATTGCCGTCGATCGCAGGCGTGGCACATCCGTTGCCGCAGACCGCCGTTGAGAGGTAGCTGGTTCCGGCCCGACCACCGGTGGCCGCGACGAGGATCTTGGGGCTCCACCAGGCCGATTCCATCTCGTCGGCGCGTCCACCGGCTCCTGCCACCAGACCGCCACCACCGCCGCCCCCACCCGCGGCGTCGTGATGGAACTTCCGCTCACCCTTGAGTCCGTTCCCGCCCGCGACGCCCGATTGACATGCGCCGCTCAGAGCAGGACCGGCCAGCTGATCCCAGCGTGTACTGCTCTCACCGGGAGTGCGCGACGCGGACCAGGAACTTTCGATGAGTTTACCGGTGGCGCCCCCGCCCCCGCCCGCGACGGCCACGAGGTCCGACGTAGCCGACGCGCACGAGCTCGACGGGGCAACGCGGGTGAGCAACGTGGCATCGCCGCCCCCGCCGCCGGGGAACGACCATCCACGGTTGCCGACGCCGCCTCCGCCGCCACCGGCCAGAGAGGCGTAACGTCCGTCGGGTTCCGAACCGAAACGCGCCTGGAGAACGGTTCCGGGGTCGGGATCGAATGCGAATCGGAAGCGGGCCCCGGAACCGCCCGAGTTGTCAGACGGGGCGCCGACGGCCCCGGCGATCTCGACGGAGATGTCGCCGACGATCCCCTCGGGAACCGTCCACGTCCTCGCGGTGTCCGGCGTGAGGCGCACAGTGTGGGCGATACCCGTCTCCGTCACCGAGGGTTCAGCCACAGCTGCACCGCCGGGCATCACGACGAGTGCGCCCGACAGGCAGACCGTTGCGGCGATTGCGCCCGTGACAGCTCGAAACAGCGTCGATCTCATCGTTCCCCCTGGTGAGAATTCGAGATGGGGCCCCCGCCCCACCGCACCTCCAGCGACCTGAGTCGGGAGGGCGGAACCAGGTTACGGAAACTCCACCCCCGCACCCACCCCCACTCCGGGTCGGATGAACCTTTCTCACATCGGAATGCCGAGCACTCGGAACGACTTGACCCTCGGTATGAAGGCGATCGCGTACTCCCACACCGGTGACTCATCCGTTCTCAACCCCGTCGAGCGCGAGCCGGGTGATCCCGGCGCCGGTGAGGTGCGGGTCCGCGTCGTCGTCTCGGGCGTCAACCCGACGGATTGGAAGGCACGGGAGTCGCGACCGGGCGGGATGCCCTTCGACGAGATCGTGCCGAATCAGGACGGCGCAGGAGTCGTGGACGCGGTCGGCGAGGGCGTCTCGGACCTCGAGGTCGGCGACCGGGTGTGGGTGTTCCTCGCGGCGCACGAGCGGCCCACGGGAACGGCCCAGGAGTTCACCGTCCTCCCGGCCAGTCGGGTCGTGCGGCTGCCCGAGCGTGCCGGCTTCGACCTCGGAGCGAGCCTCGGGGTCCCCGCCATGACCGCCCACCGCGCCCTCACCGTGCACGAGCACGGCCCTTCGCGCCTGTCCCCCGGTGCACTCGACGGCCGCGTCGTGCTCGTGCAGGGCGGAGTGGGAGCCGTCGGCCACGCGGCCATCCAGCTCGCCGTCTGGGCCGGCGCGACGGTCATCGCCACTGTCAGCAGCGACGCGAAGGCCGAACTCGCCCGCGTCGCCGGGGCGCACCACATCGTGCAGTACCCGGCCGACGACCTCGCTCGGCAGATCCTCGCCATCGCACCGGACGGCGTCGACCACATCGTGGAAGTCGCGATCGCGACGAACGCCGCGCTCGATGTTGAGGTCGCGGCGAACCATGCGGCCGTCGGATACTTCGCCGACAACAACGGCGACGAGTTCACTGCGCCGATCCGGATGAGCTTCGCGAAGAACATCCGCTGGCAGGGCCTGCTCCTCTATACGGTCGGGGACGAGCCGATGCAAACCGCGGCCGAGGACATCACGGCCGCGCTGACCGACGGCGTCCTCCCCGTCGGCGAGGAGGCGGGTCTCCCGCTCACCTGGTTCTCACTCGATGAGACCGCCGCCGCCCACGACGCCGTCGAATCCGGTGTCACGGGCAAGGTGCTCATCCGCGTCTCCGACGACGCCTGACCCCGCCCTGCTCAACAAATGCAGGAGTCGAGAAAACAAATGCAGGAAGTGCGGATTTTCGACTGAACGCGTGTCGCGGAAACACGGGCTACTTCTCTACGGAGTCCTGCATTCGGACAACCGGATCCTGCATTCGTCACACACTTCCTGCATTCGGTCAGCGAACACGGGTGCCGCAACACCTTCAGGAGACGGATCCTCGGACGGCCGCCCACCCCGAGCAGCTGAACAAATGCAGGAGCGGGGAGAACAAGTGCAGGAGTCGACGGATGACGGGTCGCCGCCACCCCTGCTATCTCGGGCCTCGCGCGCGTGGACTCCTGCATTCAGATAGCCGGATCCTGCATTCGACAGCAGACTCCTGCATTTGCTCAGCAGCAGAGCCGCAGGGGCGGGCAAGAACGGCGAGAGGCCGGGTCCACGGTGTGGGCCCGGCCTCTCGCCGTCACTATTCAGGTGAGGATCAGCGACCCACCAGCTCGCGGATCGTGTCATCGCCCGGGCGGACCTCGGTGGCGGTGACCTCGATCTCGGCACGCGTGAGCAGCTCTTCCATCTTGCGGCGGCGGCTCTTGCCGATGAGGGTCACGACGGTGCCCTGCTTGCCTGCGCGCCCGGTGCGGCCGGCGCGGTGCAGGTAGGTCTTGTATTCCTCGGGCATGTCGGCCTGGATGACCATGGTGATGTCGTCCACGTGGATGCCGCGGGCGGCGACATCGGTGGCGACCAGCACGTCGACCTTCCCGCTCGTGAGCCGCTCGAGGCTGCGTGTGCGACGGGCCTGGTTGAGGTCGCCGTGCAGGCTCGTCGCGGGAACGCCGCGGTCGGCGAGCTCCTCGGCCAGCTGCTCCGCGAACGCACGGGTGCGAGCGAAGATCAGCGTCTTACCCGGAGCGTCGGACAGCTCGGCGATCAGCTCGACCTTGTCGCGCTGATCGATGAGCAGCAGACGGTGGTCGATGGTGGACGAGGCCTGGTCCTCGCCGGCGACCTCGTGGACGCTCGGGTTCGGCAGGAACTCGTCGACCAGCTTCGCGACACCCGTGTCGAGGGTCGCCGAGAACAGCAGGCGCTGACCGTCGGGACGCGTCATGCGCATGATGCGCTGCACCGGCTCGAGGAATCCGAGGTCGCACATGTGGTCGGCCTCATCGAGCACGACGACCTGGATGCGCGAGAGGTCGAGGTGGCCCTGCGCCTCTAGGTCCTCGATCCGACCGGGCGTGCCGATGATGATGTCGACACCGCGGTTGAGAGCTCCGACCTGACGCTGCTGGGGAACGCCGCCGTAGATCTGGGTGGTGAACAGGCCGACGCTGCGAGCGATCGGCTGCACGGTGCGGTCGATCTGCAGGGCGAGCTCCCGAGTCGGGGCGAGAATCAGCGCACGCGGGGCGCGACCCATCTCGCGCTTGGTGCCGCCACCGTTCTCCATGAGGCGCTCGACGAGGGGCGAGCCGAACGCGATGGTCTTGCCGGATCCGGTGCGTCCGCGGCCGAGCACGTTGCGTCCGGCGAGCACGTCCGGGATCGTTGCAGCCTGGATGGGGAACGGATGCTCCGCACCCAGTTCGCCCAGCACGCGGACGATGTTCGTGCCGAGGCCCAGATCGCCGAAGGTCACACCGTCGACCTCATCGGCGGTCGTGGCGGTCGCCTCGAGGCGCTCGAGGACGACGTCCTCGATCTGGCCGGCCGTTCGGCTCTCACCGTAGAAGTTCGACCGTTGCGCGCTGCGGTCGACGTCGCCCATGCGGTCGATGCGCGCCGGGCGGGTGTCCCGCGCCGCACGGACCTCGCGAGAGTACTCGTCGGTGCGCTCACGGCTGCGGTCACGAGCCTGACGGTCCTCGCGGAACGCGCCGTCGGTGCGCGTGCTGCGCTCGACGGGACGGTCGTCGCGGCTGAAGCGCGACTGGCGAGCAGGACGCTCGTCCGGCTGCCAAGAACGGGCGCCGCGGTCGTCGCGAGCGGTGTCGCGGCCACCGAAGCCGCGCGCGGCCCGGTCGTCTCGCTGGGCGTCGCGGCCGTTGAAGTCGCGTCCGCCGCGGTCATCGCGCTTGAAGCCGCCACGCTCATCACGAGGGGCACGGTCGTCGCGACTGCGGAAACCACCACGGTCATCGCGACCCTGGTAGCCACCGCGGGTGTCACGACCCTGACCGGCGAAGCGGTCGTCACGCGAGCCGAAGCCGCGACCACCACGGTCGTCACGCTGGTATCCGCCGCGCTCCCCACGAGGAGCACGGTCGTCGCTGCCACGGAAACCACCACGGTCATCACGACCCTGATATCCACCACGGGTGTCACGACCCTGCCCTGCACCGCGCCCATCACGCGAGTCACCACGACCGTCGAAGTCACGACCGCCACGGTCGTCGCGCTTAAAGCCACCGCGGTCATCACGAGGCGCGCGGTCAGGACCACGGAAACCACCGCGGTCGTCGCGACCCTGGTAGCCACCACGGTCGTCACGACGCTGGTACCCGCCGCGGTCGTCACGGGAGAAGCCACGGTCGTCGCGGCCGCCCTGGCTGCGGAAGTTCTGCTCCTGACGGGCGCGGCGCTCGGCACCGGCCGCCTTACCGGGACGCTGGGGCCGGTTCTCCGGCGGCGTCCAGTCGGGGCGACGGTTGTCGCGCTCGCCCCCGGCGTCGCCTCGGCGTGACGCGCGCTCGTCCGCGTTCCAGCGGTTCTTGGTGGGCGCCTCGTCGGGACGGTACCCGCGGTGCTTGGGGCTGACGCTGCCCGCCTTAGGGCCCTTGGGGGCTCGGCGCGGGTTGGTGTTGGGACGGAATGGCATGACGAAACGCTCCTGGAGAAGGCCGCGCGATCACATGTCGCAGGCGGCGAAGAATGCCCCGGGCACATCGATGGCCGGGCCGGTATCGGTGGATGGATGTCCAGCGGATCCGCTGGCGGAACCGGCCCTGCGTGATCACAGTGCCCCGAGCCAATATCTCTGGGGCCAGCACCGGCGTCACCGATGCACTCGTCACGAGCCGACCTGCCTACACTACGCGACCGAGCGTTCCCTGTCACGGGGTCGCGGGCGGCCCTTCATTTCGCTTCGCTCAATGGGCGGGCGGGTGATTCCACCCCGCCCGTTGAGCGAAGCGAAACGAAGGAGGTATCGCGGCCCTCGAGGGCGCCTCAACGATCAGGCGAGAGACACCCGGTCGTTGAGGAGGCAGCGCAGCGACCCGCGAAACGACCACCGGGAACACCGAGCAACCTGCCGGCCCCTTCATTTCGCTTCGCTCAATGGGCGGGCGGATGATCCCTCCACCCCGCCCGTTGAGCGCAGCGAAACGAAGGACGTATCGCGGCCCTCGAGGGCGCCTCAACGATCAGGCGAGAGA
The DNA here is from genome assembly GCA_913778905.1 of uncultured Naasia sp. GTDB lineage: Bacteria > Actinomycetota > Actinomycetes > Actinomycetales > Microbacteriaceae > Naasia. The sequence continues at coordinate 114,339 of CAJYYA010000016.1, forward strand.
CACCCGGTCGTTGAGGAGGCAGCGCAGCAACCCGCGAAACGACCACCGGGAACACCGAGCAACCTGCCGGGCCCTTCATTTCGCTGCGCTCAATGGGCGGGCGGGTGATCCCTCCACCCCGCCCGTTGAGCGAAGCGAAACGAAGGAGGTATCGCGGCCCTCGAGAGCTCCTCAACGACCAGGTGCTCGACACCCGGTCGTTGAGGAGGGAGCGCAGCGACCCGCGAAACGACCACCGGGAACACCGAGCAACCTGCCGGGCCCTTCATTTCGCTTCGCTCAATGGGCGGGGGTGGGGGTCTCCGTCGTGCGGCGCTCGCGGCGGCGCTCCAAACCGCCGAAGACGAGGAGGTACAGGACCGGGAGCACGATCAGCGTCAGCAGGGTCGACGACAGCAGACCGCCGATCACCACGAGAGCGAGCGGCTGCGAGATGAAGCCGCCTCCGCCCGTGAGTCCGCTCGCCATAGGCAGCAGCGCGAAGATCGTCGCCAGAGCCGTCATCAGGATGGGCCGCAGACGACGCGACGCCCCCTCGACCAGCGCCTCGCGTACACGCAGCCCCTTCTCCCGGTACTGGTTCACGAGGTCGATGAGCACGATCGCGTTGGTGACCACGATCCCGATCAGCATCAGAACACCGATCAGCGACGGCACGCCCAGTGGGATCCCGGTGACGACCTGCAGCAGGATCGCGCCCGTCGCCGCGAACGGCACGGACACCAGGAGCAGCACCGGCTGGAGCAGGCTCTTGAAGGTCGCGACCATGACCACGTAGACGATGAGGATGGCCGCGAGCAGCGCGAGACCGAGCTGTCCGAACGCGTCGCTCTGCTGCGACGTCACGCCGCCGAGTTCGGCGGTCGATCCGGCGGGCAGGCTGAGCCCGTCCACGGCCTTGCGCACCTCGGCGTTCGCCGTGGTCAGGTCGTCGGACGCGGGCGTGATCGACACGGTCGCTGTCCGAACCCCGTTCGCGCTCGTGATGGTCGCGGGTCCCTCGACGTCCTGCACCGACGCGAGCGAGTCCAGCCGGACCTGCCCCGTCGCCGTCGGCACCTCGAGCGCCGCGAGCGCGTCGCGTGTCGTGGGCGCGGACGTCGGCTCGATGTAGATCGTCAGGCGTTGCTCGTCGATCGTGATGTTGCCGATCGTCGAGGCCTGCATGGCGTTCGAGACGTACCCGGCGAGCGCGACTTCGGTGTATCCGGCGCGGGCGGCTTCGTCGCGGTTGACCGCGACCTGGATGTAGGGCTGGGCCGCCTGCAGGTTGCTCGCGACCTCGGCGACGGCGTCCAGGCCGGTCACCGCGTCGAGAACGGACGTCGTCGCCGTGTTCAGCTCGTCCGCCGACGGCGCTGAGATGTCGACGTCGATCGTGCTCGATCCGCCGAATCCGCCCGAAGCGGCGACCTGGAAGGTGCCTTCACCGGTGATCGTGTCGAGCTTGGCGCGAACGTCGGTCTGCAGCTTCTCCTGATCCGCTCCCTCGTCGGTCGTGATCGAGTAGGTGGCGCTCGCGGAACCGCCTCCTCCGAGGAACGCGTCGCGCAAGGCGCTCCCGCTCGTGCCGAGCGACACCTGCACGGTCTCGATGCCGCCGACCTGCTCCAGCGCGGACTCGACCTGCTGCGCCGCGGTGTCCTGCACCTCGAGGCTCGTGCCGGGTTGGAAGCTCTGCGTGACCGACAGCGTGTTCTGTCCGCTGTTGCCGAGGAAGTTCGTCTTCATGAACGGCACCAGCGCACCGGAGATGAGAAGCACGAGGAACGCGGCCGTGAGTGTGAGCCACGGGTGCTTGAGCGTGCCGGTCAGGATCGGCAGGTAGCGCTTCTGCAGGCGCGACGGCACCTCGCCGCCGTCGACGGACGGGGCATGGCGATGCGGCTTCGGCGCGCGGATCAGCCAGTAGGCGAGGACCGGCACGATCGTGAGAGACACGAGCAGCGACGCCAGCAGAGCGATGGTCACGGTGAGCGCGAAGGGGCGGAAGAGCTCCCCCGTCGTATCCCCCACGAACGCGATCGGAAGGAAGACCGTCACGGTCGTGATGGTCGATGCGGTGATGGCTCCCGCGACCTCGCGGACGGCTCCGCCGACGATGCCGACGCGGGGCCCCTGATCCGTGGCCAGGTGCCGTTTGATGTTCTCGATGACGACGATGGAGTCGTCGACCACGCGGCCGATCGCGATGGTCAGGCCACCCAGGGTCAGGATGTTGAGCGTGTAGTCGGCGGCCTGCATGCCGACGAAGGTGATGAGCACCGAGACCGGGATCGAGATGGCCGTGACGAGCGTGGCACGCACCGACAGCAGGAAGACGAGGATCACGAGCACCGCGAAGATGAGGCCGAGGAGCCCCTCGGTGGTCAGCGCCTCGATGGACTTCTCGATGTAGGGCGCCTGGTCGAACACCACGGTCACGGTCGCGCCGTCCAGCTGGTCGGCGATCCCGGGAATCGCATCGGCCACTGCGTGCGACACCTCGACCGTGTTGGCGGCGGGCAATTTGGTGATGGCCAGCGTCAGCGCCGGCTCGCCGTTGACGCGCGAGAGCGAGGTGACCGGATCGGTGGTGAGCGCGACGGTGGCGACGTCCGAGATCTTCGCTATGCCGGTCCGGGTCGTGATGGGCAGGGACGCGAGCTCGTCGACGCTGGTCAGCCTGCCGCCGGACTGCACCGAGAGCGTCTTCCCGTCCTCGGTGATGGTGCCGGCCGGCACGAGCACACCACTCGCGCTGACCGCGTCGCGGATGGCCGAGGCGCTGATTCCGCGGGCGGTGAGCTCGTCCGTGTTCGGCGTGATGGTGACGCGCGATCCGGGGGCACCCGCGACGGAGACGCCGCGCACCCCGTCGAGGTCTTCGAGGGCGGGCACGGCCACCTGGTCGAGGCGGGCGGCGAGGGTGGCCGCATCCTGGTCCGACGACGAGACCGCGAGTTGCACGATGGGCAGATCGCTGATGCTGCCGCTCAGGACCTGCGGATCGAGGTCCGCGGGAAGGGCGGAACGGATCCGGCTGACCGCTGCCGCGATCTTGTTCTCCGACGCGGCGAGGTCGACCCCGTATCGGAATGTCGCATTGACCACCGACTGGCCGGTGCTCGACGTCGATGAGGTGCTCTCGACGTCGGCCACACCTCTGACCGCTTGCTCGATGGGCGTGCTCACCGTCTCGTTGACGACCTCGGGCGATGCGCCCTGGTACTGCGTCACGACGACGATCTGGGGAAACTCGATCGACGGGATCAGCTCTTGTTTGAGTGAGGTGAGGGCGAGTCCGCCGAACACCGCCGCCACGATCGTGACGAGGGCGATGAGCGCACGGTTCTTGAGGCTTGCTGTGGCCAGGAGATGCACTCGTTCAGTATCGCTAACGTTTCCGACAGTCAACCGTCAGCCTGCTGACGAACCTGATGACTCCTCCGTTCCGGTCGCCCCTATCCCTCGGTAGGGAGCTCGGCCGACGACAGGCTCAGACCACGGCGGGCAGGGGCTGCTCCAGCGAGCGGGGAGCGTCGGCGACCTCGGCCCACGCGTCGGCGATGATCTCGATGGCCGGCACGACGACCTCGGGGCCGGGACCGAACGGGATCCGGATGAAGCGCTCGAAGGCTCCATCCAGCCCGAACCAGGGGCCGGCAGCGATCCTGAGCCCGCGCGACCGCGCGGCGATGGCGAGCTGCGACGACACCGGCGCGTCGAACCGGAGCCAGGCCGAGAGACCACCGTTGACCGCGGGCCACTGCCACTCCGGCAGCAGCCGGGCGACCGCGTCTCGAGCGGCGTCCCGCGAACGGGTGTGCTCCTGCCGCCGGTACTCGAGCACACCCTCGACCTCTTGCAGCAGCTCGACGACCACGAGCTGCTCGAAGATCGCGGTTCCGAGATCGGTGACCGGCCGGGCAGCGACGAGGGAGGCGATGATGTCCTCGCTCGCGCGGATCCACCCGACCCGGAGGCCACCCCACATGGTCTTGCTGGCGGAGCCGACCGTCACGATCCGGTCCCCCCTTCCCGCCAGCGAGGCGAACGGGGGGAAGCGCTCAGGACGGTCGATGTCGAGCTCGGCCGGCGTCTCGTCGACAAGGAGGTATCCACCGGTGTCATGCGCGGCAGCGATGGCCACTTCCCGCGTCGCCGTGCTCATCGAGTGGCCGGTGGGGTTCTGGAAGTCGGGGACGAGGTAGCTCATCGACGGCGACACCCGACGGATGAGGGTGTCGACCTGCTCCTCGTCCCACCCGTGCTCCCAGTCGACGGGCAGAGGCACGAGCCGCTCCCCGGCGAGCGCGAACGCCTCCCCCGCGTGCGGGTACCCGGGCGTCTCGACGAGCGCCCGATCCCCGCGCCGCAGCAGTGTGCGGGCGACGAGGGCGAGCGCGGGCTGCGCCCCCGAAGTGATGAGGATCTGCGACGGCCTGGTCGGCAGTCCGCGAGCCGTGTAGCGATCGGCGAGCGCCTCGCGCAACTCCGGCAGCCCGACGTAGTCGTAGCCGGTTCCGAGGGCATGTACCGGCAACTTCTCCAGCGCGCGAGCGGCCGCGGCCATCATCTGGGGCGGCGCGGCGGACGATCCCGTGCTGAGGTCGAGGAGCGCTCCCGTCGCTCCGCGCGAGTCGACGTGACGGCCGGGTAGACGGACGATACTCCCCGATCCCCGCCGGGTCTCGAGGTGGCCGGTTTCGCGGAGCGACTCCAGGGCCGCCGCGACCGTCGTACGGCTGGCGCCCAGCCGGGCGGCTAGTTCGCGCTCCGCCGGGAGCCTGGCCCCCGTGGGCAGACGCCCGTCGAGGATCAGCAGACGGATTCGATCGGCGAGCGCCCGATATCCGGCACGGTCGGCCCCCCGCCAATCACCGAGGAGTTGGACCAGGTGCGCGGTCGTCGTCACATTCGCCATCGGTCCAGTTTCTGCTAATTGGCACTACTTCACCAGGCCAATTGCTCGATTGGATTGACGAATGATGAACCGCACCCTTCCCGCCCGTCTGCTCCAGCTCGTCGTCGGCCTCGCCCTCTACGGGATCGCGGTCGGCCTGATGGTGCGCGCAGCAGTCGGACTCGACCCGTGGGACACCTTCGCGCAGGGCATCGCGACGAAGACCGGACTCTCGTTCGGTCTCGTCACCAACCTGGTGGGGGCTGCCGTCCTCCTCCTCTGGATCCCGTTGCGCCAACGCCCAGGGCTCGGAACTGTGCTGAACGTGCTCACGGTGGGCACGATGGCCCAGGTCGCCATCGACCTGGTGCCCACTCCCGACGGGCTCCTCCCCCGCTGGGCGCTTTTCCTCACGGGCGTCGTGCTACTGGCCGTGGCCACCGGCATCTACGTGGGGGCCGGCATGGGCCCCGGCCCGCGCGACGGCCTGATGACGGGCCTCTCGAAGCGGCTCGGCTGGCCCATCTGGGTGTCGCGCACCCTCATCGAGGGCTCCGTTCTCCTCCTCGGATGGCTCCTGGGTGGGAACATCGGCTGGGGCACCGTCGTGTTCGCGGCGCTCATCGGTCCGCTGTGCCACGTGACCATTCCGCTGTTCGCCCGAGTCGTCCCCGCCCGCGCCGTAGCGGTCCGACCCGCCGAGTCGGATGGCTCCGAGACCGCCCCGGCCTCACCCACGAGGACCCGCTCGTGATCGGCCTCATCGTCATCGGCGCGGTGGCTGTGCTCGGCCTGGCGGCCACCGCACGCGACCTCCGTGACGACGGTCGCGCGACCTGGGCACGTCGCCAGCGAATCCGGGAGCGGGAATAGAGGGAAGTGACCGCCCGTTGTCCTCTGGCTGAATTCGACTCAGCTCAGGTTTGACAGGGGTAGACGGCGGAGTATTCTTCTCGCTCGTGACTCAGACCCCAGAGGTCGATGAGGGCGGGGGATCGAGCACGATCAAGCGCTGGCTCATCGGTGAAAAGCTGCCGAACGACCAGCTCGAAGGCCAGCTTCTTCCGAAGCGCTACGCGCTCCCCATCTTCGCGAGCGACCCGCTGTCATCGGTGGCCTACGCGCCGCAGGAGCTCCTCATGCTCCTCCTGCTCGGCGGTCTCACCTTCCTGAGCTTCGCCCCGTGGGTGGCCGCGATCGTCGTGATCCTCCTCATCGTGGTCGTCGCGTCCTACCGCCAGCTCATCAAGGCCTACCCGTCGGGCGGCGGCGACTACGAGGTGGCGAGCAAGAACCTCGGCGAGAAGGCCGGCATCGTCGTCGCGTCCGCGCTGCTCGTCGACTACGTCATGACCGTCGCCGTGTCGGTCGCGTCCGGCGTCGACAACATCATCTCCGCGGTCCCCGAGCTCTCACCCCTCCGGGTCGAGCTGGCCGTCTTCTTCGTGGTCGTGCTCGCCGCCGTCAACCTGCGCGGCGTTCGCGAATCGAGCAAGGCGTTCGCGATCCCCACCTACCTATTCGTGGGCAGCGTCTTCATCATGATCGTGGTCGGACTCGTCCGCACGGTCCTCGGCGATCCGCCCATCGCGGAGTCGGCGAACTGGACGGTGCAGGCGGAGGAACTCACCCAGGCCGGCATGATCCTCATCCTGCTGCGCGCCTTCGCGAGCGGATGTTCGGCTTTGACGGGTGTCGAGGCGATCTCGAACGGGGTCCCGGCCTTCCGCACCCCGAAGATCAAGAACGCGCAGCGCACCCTCGTCCTCATGGGCAGCATCGCGATCATCCTGTTCGCCGGCCTCACCGCGATCGCCCTCATCTCGAAGGTCCATTACGCGGAAGACCCATGCCACCTCATCGGGTTCACCGGATGTGAAACGCAGCCGCAGCGAAGCCTGATCGCCCAGATCGCATCCGCCACGTTCGGCGACAACACGTTCTTCTTCTTCCTCATCCAGGCCGCCACCGCAACGGTTCTGCTGCTGGCCGCCAACACGGCCTTCAACGGATTCCCGCTGCTCGGTTCGGTCATCGCCCGCGACGGCTACGCCCCGAAGGCGCTGTCCACCCGCGGCGACCGCCTCATCTTCTCGAACGGCGTGCTCATCCTCGCTGCCGCCGCCACCGTGATCCTGCTGGTGTATCAAGCCAGCGTCACCGGCCTGATCCAGCTGTACATCATCGGCGTGTTCGTGTCGTTCACGCTGGGCCAGATCGGCATGGTCGTGCACTGGATCCGCGAGCTCAAGCAGAAGACCTCCGGCCACGGCCCCATCTATCGAGGTCTCGCGATCAACGCTCTCGGCGCGTTCATGACCGGCGTCGTGCTGCTCGTCGTGACCTACACGAAGTTCACGCACGGCGCGTGGATCGTCTTCGTGGTCATGCCCATCCTCTTCACGCTCATGATCGGCGTGCACCGGTACTACCGAGACGTCGAGAAGGAGGTCGAGGTCGACCCGCAGATCGAGTTCGGCTCACAGGGCGACCACGCCATCGTGCTGGTCGGCCGCATGCAGAAGCCGACGCTCAAGGCCCTCGACTACGCCATCGCCGCCCGCCACCAGAGCCTCGAGGCCGTGCACGTCTCGGTCGACGACGAGGCCACCGCGAAGCTCGAACGCGACTGGCAGCAGATGAACATCAAGGTGCCGCTCTGCATTATCAAGTCGCAGTTCCGCGACATCGGCTGGCCGCTGGTCAAGTACATCCGCAAGCACCAGGAGATCAACGGCGGCGAGGTCGTCACCGTCTATATGCCCGCCTACATCGTGGGCCACTGGTGGGAGCGGCTGCTGCACAACCACAAGGCGAAGCGGATCCAGCAGAAGCTCATGCTGCAGCACGGCGTCGCGCTCGCGATCGTGCCGTGGCTGCTCGACTCCTCGGACCTCATCTACGGCCGTCGCTCGCGCCCCATCCCCGGTCAGGAGCGACGGGGCGAGCCCATCCGGCCTCGTTCGCGCATGCCGTTGCCGCCCGCGAACTCGGAGTCGGCGCGGTCAGCTGCCGCTGCGGCCAACCGTGCGCGCCCGCGCGACCCGGACGTCGAGACCGTGAAGCCGCCGACGCCGCGCAACAAGCGCCAGCCGCGCAGTCGATAGCCGCAGCGGCCGGGCGCCTGCGCAAATGCAGGAGGCGGAAAAACAAATGCAGGAGACGGCGAGACCGGCGCCGACAGCAGCCCCGGAATGTCGGGCTCGTCCGACCGCGACTCCTGCATTTCGGACGTCGACTCCTGCATTTCGTAGCCGGTTCCTGCATTTGTTCCGAACAGAGCTAGTGGACTCGGTCCATGTGCCTCGCCGACTCCGCCTGGCGGCGCCCCCGCGCGGGAGCTTGGAATCCACCCCCGAATCACCGATGCCTGAATGGATACGGGGTGTTCGCTGAGCCGGCACGCCTACCGTCGGGGGCATGACCGATCTCTACGAGCCCACGAACGTCGCCACCAAGTACCCGCAGCCCCCCTTCAAGCCGCAACAGCAGCCCGTCCCCGGCACCATCTTCGAGATGGACCCGCCCGCCGACCACGGCGAGGAGAGCTACAAGGGCTCAGGACGCCTGGCCGGTCGCAAGGCGCTCATCACGGGCGGCGACTCCGGCATCGGCCGCGCCGTCGCCATCGCGTTCGCGCGTGAGGGTGCGGATGTCGCCCTCAACTACCTCGACGAGGAGAGCGCCGACGCCGAGGACACGCTCGGCTTCGTTCAGAAGGCCGGCGTGCAGGGCGTCCTCATCCCCGGCGACCTCGCCGACGAAGCGTTCAACTCGGGACTGGTCGAGAAGGCCGTCGAGCAGCTCGGCGGCCTCGACATCCTGGTGATGGTCGGCGGCCGCATGCCGACCGTCTCGGGCATCGAGGACTTCGACACCGAGGTGTTCGACAACCTGCTGCGCGTCAACGTGCACTCGCTCTTCTGGCTCACCAAGGCCGCGAAGAAGCACCTCAAGCCGGGCGCTTCGATCATCACGACGTCGTCGATCCAGGGCTTCGTGCCGTCGCCGCAGCTCGCGGAGTACGCCGTCACCAAGGCGGGCATCGCGAACTGGACCCGCGCCATGGCCCAGCAGCTCGCCGAAGAGGGAATCCGCGTGAACGGCGTCGCGCCGGGACCGTTCTGGACCCCGCTGCAGCCGTCGAGCGTGCCGAACGAGAAGATCGAGAGCTTCGGCGAGGAGGCCGCCTACGGTCGCCCCGGCCAGCCCGTCGAGCTGTCGAGCACCTACGTCTACCTCGCGTCGCAGGACTCGAGCTACACGAGCGGCGAGACCATCGCGGTCACGGGCGGCACCCCCACCCACTGACCTCGAGCATTAGGAGAACCGCCCGTCGAGCCTCGCTCGGCGGGCGGTTCTGCGTATGGGGGCGTAGCTCGCTCATCGAGCGACGCGAAACCGGAAGGGTCGAGGACGCTCGCTCGACTAGGGCCTCGATACGCCTCCGGCGACTCGGCCGTGGGCCCCACGTGCGTTAAGCACGAGGGACTCGGTACGGGACGCTTCGCGGTCCCTACTCGACCTCCGGAACTCCGACACGTCCATCTCGGAGGTGCCGTGTCTCCGGACGTCGAGTAGGCCGCCAGGCCGTACCGAGAGCACACAGAGCAGCATCGGTGAAGCCGATCCCTAACGTCGAGTCCGAACCAGGGCCTCGATACGCCTGCGGCTACTCGGCCGGTCTCGATACGCGGCGCTTCTCGGCCGCTACTCGACCTCCGCAACACCGGACGTCGAGTAGGCCGCCAGGCCGTACCGAGACGGCTCGAGTAGGAGCGAAGCGACGTACCGAGAGCAGACAGAGCAGCATCGGCGCAGCCGATACCGAACGCCAAGCCCGAGCGAGGGCCTCGGTACGCTTCGCTACTCGGCCGGTCTCGATACGCTCCGCTACTCGACCTCCGGAGTCCCGGACGTCGAGTAGGCCGCCAGGCCGTACCGAGACGCCTCGAGTAGGAGCGAAGCGACGTACCGAGAGCACACAGAGCACCATCGGTGAAGCCGATCCCTCCCTCACTCCGACTCAGCCCTTCTCGGCGCCGCCCGTGGTGTTCATGATCCGCTTCTGGAAGATGAAGAAGAGCACCGCGACCGGGATCGACATCAGCACCGCCGCGGCGAGCTGCAGCGGGTACTGGTTTCCGCTCCCCAGCTGCCCGGACACGAGCGAGGCGACACCCGTCGTCAGGGTGTTCAGATCGGGCGACTGCCGTGAGATCACGAAGTGCGCGAACTCGTTCCACGATCCCTGGAAGCTGAGGATGAAGAGCGTGATCAGGGCGGGCCGCGCCATGGGCAGCACGATCGTCCAGAACGTGCGGAACACGCCGGCCCCATCGATGCGGGCGGCTTCCTCGACGCTGACGGGAATCGACTCGAAGAACTGCTTCATGATGAAGATGCCCGCCGCGTCGATGATGAGCGGCACGATCATGCCCGCGTAGGTGTTGTAGAGCCCGAGCTCCTTGAGGATCAGGAAGCGCGGGATCAGCAGCACGACGTTCGGCACCGCGAGCACCGCGATGAAGAACGCGAAGATCACCGAGCGGCCACGGAAATGCAGTCGCGACAGCGCGTATCCGGCGAGGGAGTCGAAGAAGACCCGGCCGAAGGTGACGATGACGGCGATGAGGGCCGAGTTCCCCGTCCACTGCAACAACGGCACCTGCGTGAAGAGCCGCTCGTAGGCCGCGAACGACCACATCTGAGGGATGAGCGACAGCGGGTTGCTCGTCGCATCGGCATCGGTCTTGAAGCTGCTCGCGAGCGAGATGAGGAACGGGTAGATGTAGATCAGCGCGAGCGCGATCAGCATCAGGTAGCTGGCCAGCGCGGAGGCGCGGATCGCGGCTGACACCGGCTTGCGCTTCGGGGACAGGGTGGGAGTTCCGGAGACGGCGTTCTCGCCGACCGCTGCGGTCGCAAGACCGGTTCCGCCGAGTGCGGTGCTCATCGCTGGGCCCCCTTTGATCCGTCGTGACCATTCGAACCGCCGGCTGCACGACCGGATGACCCCCCGGCAGTCCCGGCATCGGATCCGCCCGACGTCGAGCGCTTCGCCGCCCCTGCGGCGGCGAGTCGCTTGAACCGCGCATCCGCCTTCTGCGCCCGACGAGCGCCCGACCGACCGAGGTCGCGATCCCGGAGCACGTAGCGCTGCAGCAGCGTCAGAGCGACGATGATGCCGAACAGCACGAAAGCGATGGCCGCACCCTGACCCCACTTGAGGTCGGTGAACGAGCGCTCATAGGCCAGGTACGCGGGGGTGAGCAGCGTCTTCGCCGGGGCACCGCCACCGGTCAGATAGATCTGGTCGAACACCTGCCACGTGCCGATCAATCCCAGGGTCAGCACGGTGAAGAGCGTCGGCTTGAGCATGGGCAGCGTGACCGAGAAGAATCGGCGGAAGGCGCCCGCGCCATCGACCATCGCGGCCTCGTCGATCTCGGCACCCACGTTCTGGAGTGCCGCGAGGAACAGCAGCATGAACGTCCCGGACGTCGTGAAGATGGCCAGGATGATGAGCGTCACCATCGCGACGGACGGCCCCGAGAGCCAGTCCCATGCGGTGAGACCCAGCAGGTCGCCGCCGCTGAGCCATGCCGGCGCCTGCGTCACCCCGAAGAGGCCGAAGAACTGGTGCAGCACCCCGGTGGGGTCGTTGAACCAGTTGGGCCCGGCGACGCCGATGGCCGCGAGAACCGAGTTCACCGCTCCCGACGAGGTGAAGAGGAACAGGAAGATCGTCGTGATGGCGATGGAGCTCGTGACCGAGGGGAAGTAGAAGGCGGTGCGGAAGAAGCCGCGTCCGCGGAGGATCCGCCGATTGACCTGCACGGCGAGGAACAGGGCGAGCGCGGTCTGCAGGGGCACCACGAAGAGCACGTAGTAGAAGTTGTTGCGCAGAGCCGTGCCGAAGTCGGTGCGGGCGAGACCCGAGTCGACCATGACTTTCGCGTAGTTCTCGCCGCCGACGAGGGTGGAGTTGCCGAGCGGCGAGCCGAGCCCGTTCCAGTTGCTGAAGCTCACGTAGAGCGCGAGCAGCATGGGCACGGCGAGGAACAGGCCGACGATGAGGATCGCGGGTGAGACGAACAACCACCCGTAGAAGCTCTCCCTGCCGCGGATTCCGGCGCCCGGGCGTCGGGATCTCCCCGGCAGGCCGTTGCGTTGCGACGGTGCGGCGGCCGCGGTCGCGGTCGTCTCTCCAGCGGTGGCAGTGCTCATGTGCGTGCCGTCCTTCCTCGCCGATGAGGTTCACGAGTGGTGCACCGCCTCCGCGGTGCAGGTGGTGCTGCGGGAGACCGGAGCGCGGATGTCATCCGGTCCCCCGCAGGTCGGGTCCCGACCCGGGCGCACCGGCGCGCGCCCGGGTCGTGGAGATCAACCGTTCGCTTCGTCGAGCGCGGCCTGCAGGTTGGTCTGCAGTGTGCTCAGGATCGACTTCGGGTCTCCCCCGATGAGGCCTTCGAGCTGCGCGTTGAAGTCGGTGATGACGGTGGCCGATCCGGCGAAGTTGACGGGGCTGACAGCGAACTGGGCACTGTCGACGAACGCCTTGTTCTCCGGGTAGGTCGTGGCGTAGGTGGCTGCGGCCGACTCAGTCGACGGGATCACACCGAAGGCCTTCGAGAAGGCGAGCTGCTGGTCGTCGCTGGTCAGGAACTCGACCAGCGAGGCAGCCTGGTCTGCGGTGGCCGAGTTGGCGGGCACGCCCCAGCAGTTCGTGAACGAGAAGGTCGACTGGCCCCCGCTGCCCGCGGGGAGCTCCGCGACCTGGTACTTCACGTCGGGGTAGTCGCCGGCGATGCCCTTGATCCAGGGGCCCTCGATGACCATCGCGGCCTTGCCCTTGCCGAGCGCCTCACCCGACCAGCCGGAGTCCAGTTCCGTGGGGAAGCGGAGGACGCCCGAATCGTGCAGCTGCTGGATGTACTCGAGTCCCGCGACGTTCTGGGCGGAGTCCGCGGTCGCGGTCTTGCCGTCGGCCGAGACGAGCTCGCCGCCCGCCTGGTTCATGAACGCACCGGCACGGGCGTACTCGAGTCCGAAGGAGAGCCCGACCGTGTCGCCCGTGGTGAGCTTCTGCGCGACGGACTGCAGCGATGCCCAGTCCTTCGGGATGTCGGCGTCGGTGAGCCCGGCGGCGGACCACTTGTCGCTGTTGATGATGAGGCCGAGGGTCGAGAAGTCCTTCGGCGCGCAGGTGAAGGTGCCGTCGTAGGTGAAGGTGTCGACGAGGTTCGGGTAGAACGCGTCCTTGTTGGCGAGGTCCGCTGCGTAAGGCTGCAGGTAGCCGTTGCCCGCGTACGTCTGGAACTGGTCCCAGCTCATGTAGAAGAGGTCCGGGGCGTCGTCGCCCGCGAAGCCCTGGCTGAGCTGCTGCGTGAGATCGCTTGCGGCGATCACCTCGACGCTCGCGTTGTTCTGCGACGCCCACGTGTCGGCGGCGGCCTGGACGGCCTGCGTCTCGGCGTCACCGCTCGATCCGATGAGGATCTGGAGCGGCTTGCTCGGGTCGGACGACGCGGATCCGCCGCCACCGCCCGCGCATCCGGCGAGCGCCACCGCGATTCCCGTCGCGAGGGCGACACCGCCCCAGCGGGCCGCGCGGCGGCCGCTCTTCTTCACTGCGCTGTGTCGAATCATGGGTTGTTCCTTCCGATTGCTCGTGCCTCTTACAGGACCGACCGGGGGTGGGCCGGCCGGTGGTCGGACGACGCCTCGGCGTCGACCAGGTTCTGGGAGCGCCTCACGACCAGTTCGGGTTCGATGAGGCGGTGCGCTTCGCCGGGGGCGAGTGCGGTCATGGAGATGTCGCGTCCGGTCTCGCCGAGAAGCAGGTCGATCACACCGTCGGCCACCTGACTGAGGCGCTGCTCCACGCTCGTGAGACCGATCGCCTTCGCGACCGGCGTGTTGTCGAAGCCCGTCACCGCGATCGACCGCCCGGTGCGCGCGATGGCCATCACCGCGCCGAGGGCGAGAGAGTCGCTGGCGCAGGCGATACCGGTCACGTCGGGGGTGGCCTCGAGGAACGCCGTGACGGCGGCATCCGCCTCGCTGACGTCTTCGCGCGCCTCGATCGACAGGTTCATGAGCTCGTCGTCCGAGACGCCGAGGCCGCTCATGACGTCGATCCAGCCGCCTCGCCGGTCGTCTCCGGTGGCGGATGGGCTCGGCCAGCCGAGGTAGGCGACCCGACGTGACCCGGCCTCGGTCAGGTGGCGGGTCGCTGACGCCAGTCCGGAGCGTCCGTCGACGTCGACCCAGTGATGCTGCGGGTCGTTCATGTCGTCGACCCCCCACGGCCGCCCGAAGGTGACGAACGGGATGTTCTCGTCGAGGAGGAACCGGGTGCGGGCGTCGCCGTGCCAGGTGGACGTGAGGACGAAGGCGTCGGCGTCGCCGTCCGCTCGCAGTCGGCGGATCTGATCGATCTCTGCCGCATCGTCCTCGGCGGTGAAGAGCAGGACGCGCATTCCTCGGGTGTGAGCACCCTCCGTCAGCGCGTGCAGGAAACGGTCGAGCACGGCGCCGGAGATGCCGTCGCCCATCGGGGCCATGCGGATAGCGATCGTGCCCGATTTCTGGCTGCGCAGGCGGCGGGCGGACGCGTTGGGGCGGTACCCGAGTTCGGCGATCGCGGACTCGACGCGGGCACGGGTTTCGGCCCGAACGATGTCCGGCGAGTTGACGACGTTCGACACGGTCTGGCGCGAGACCTGGGCCAGACGTGCGACGTCGTCGACGGTGGGCTTCGTCGCCATCGCGGCCTCCTCGCCGTTGTTCCGTCGTCGCGACCGCTTCCGGTCGCGGCGGATTTGATCGTTCAAATCTGACGCAATATTAGACATCGAGACGGCGGTGTCAACTCGGTATGAGCGATTTGACAGGATCCGAAGCCATCGTTTTGGATCGATCAAATCGCGGCCCGGTAAAGTGGCCGATTCGCGGCGCCCCACCCGGACCGCCCGCTCGGATGAGTCGACGAGGAGACATTCGATGACCGGACTGCAACCGCTCCTGGCGGCCTCCACGGTGGTGCTGAGCGCCCCGGCCCAGGCCTGGTCCGCCCCCGACGGGGACATCGACGGCTCCGGGATCGCCGGCTTCTACGTGGGCGACCGACGTGTTCTCTCGATGCTGTGCGTGACCGCGAACGGCGCCTCTCCCGAGCACATCCGGACCGCCACCCCGGCCGCCTCCACCGCGGTGTTCGTCGCTCTGCTGCGCGGCGTCGATGACGCGACCGCGGATCCGAAGGTGCGCCTTCAGCGCCGCCGGACGCTGACAGCTCACGGGCTTCGCGAGGAGCTGACGGTCGAGTCGACGCTCACCGAAGTGGTTCGGGTGACCCTCGAGGCGCGCATACGCGCCGACTTCGCCTCGATGGACCAGGTCAAGGCCGGCCTGGCCGAAGACCTCCCCGGCACGACACCGCAGGTGCGCGGCGACGTCGCGACCTGGGCCGACGACTCGGTGAGCGCCGAGCTCACCGCGGCGGGAGCGACGCTCTCCTCCGGGGGCGCGGATCTGGTCGCGTCGTGGGAGGTCGAGGTCGGCCCCAAATCGAGCTCGACTGTCTCTCTCGAGGTCACCGCCCGCATCGCCGACGCCGTCGTCGGCCCGCCCGCCTTCCCCTCGGGGTGGGACAGGTTCCGCGTCCGGGCGGCCGACATCCGCCTGCAGAGATGGATCGCGCAGGCGCTGACCGACCTCGAATCTCTTCGCATGAGCGTCTCGACGATTGACGACGCGGTCTTCCTCGCCGCCGGTGCCCCCTGGTTCTTCACGCTGTTCGGACGCGACTCGATCTGGGCGGCCCGCATGCTGCTGCCGCTCGGGACCGATCTGGCGGGTGACACCCTGCGCGTGCTCGCGAGCATGCAGGGCCGAGAGAACGTTCCGGACACCGCCGAGCAGCCCGGCAAGATCATGCACGAGCTCCGTTCGGCCGCCCTCGAGATCCCGGGGGAGGGTGTCGTCCTCCCGCCGCTCTACTACGGCACCGTTGACGCGACCGCGCTGTGGATCAACCTGCTGCACGACGCGTGGAAGTGGGGCCTGCCCGAGGATCAGGTGCAGGAGTTGCTGCCGGCACTCGAGTCCGCCCTCGCCTGGATCCGCGACTACGGGGACAGCGACGGCGACGGGTTCCTCGAATACGTCGATGAGAGCGGCCGTGGGCTGGCCAACCAGGGCTGGAAGGATTCCGGCGACTCGGTGCAGTGGAACGACGGCCGGCTCGCCACCGGGCCCATCGCGCTGTGCGAGGTGCAGGGCTACGCCTACGAGGCCATGCGCGGCGGGGCCGACCTGCTCGAGCACTTCGGCCGCGACGGCGCGGAAGAGTGGCGGGCGCGCGCCGAGGACCTGAAGGCTGCGTTCGCAGCGAAGTTCTGGGTGGACGGCGACGGCGGGGCATATCCGGCCATCGCGCTCGACGCCGCCAAGCGTCCCGTCGACTCCCTCACCAGCAACATCGGCCACCTGCTCGGCACCGGGATCCTCTCTGAGGAGGAGGCGCGACTCGTCGCGCACCACCTGGCGTCGGAGCGGATGAGTTCCGGGTTCGGGCTCCGGACCATGTCGACGGAGGCCGCGGGGTATTGGCCGCTCAGCTACCACGGCGGTTCGGTCTGGGCACATGACACCGCCATCGCGATCCTCGGCCTGCGTCGTGAGGGGTTCACGGCCGAGGCGGCTCAACTGAGCGAGGGCCTGCTGGCGGCGGCCGAGGGCTTCGACTACCGGATGCCGGAGTTGCATTCCGGCGACGCGTCGACCGACATCCCGCAGCCGGTCCCCTACCCCGCGGCCTGCCGACCACAGGCATGGAGCGCCGCGGCGGCGATCGCCGTGCTGCACGCGACCCTGGGCCTCGAAGCCGACCGGGAGACCGGAGACCTCACCGCAGATCCGGCGGGGACCCGCCTCGCCGCCGGCGTCCGCGTCGAGGGCGTCGCCGTGGGCCGCACGCGTTTCACGGTGCGCACCTCCCCCACCGAGGCGCGCATCACGCCCGCCCCTGCCGACTGAGCCGAGCGGCCCTTCCGGGCGGGGCCTCGATACGCTCCGCTACTCGGCCCCGGTCGTCGAGTAGGCCGCCAAGCCGTATCGAGGGCGGCGCCTCAGCGATACCAGACCGTGGTGTCCCGCGGCACCGTGTCACCCACCGGCGTCTCGGCCGACGACAGCAGCATCTCCCCGGCCGGCAGCGGCACGGCGTCGCCGCTGACATTCGTCAGGCAGCGCCAGCCGCCCGCGCGACGGAAGTGCAGCACCCCGTCCGGCGAGTCGATCCACGTGATGTCTTCGCTCGCGTCGAGCAGCCCACGCAGGCGGATAGCCGCGCGGTGGAGGTTGAGCGTGCTGGCGGGGTCTGCATCCTGACTCGACACCGCGAGCTCGCGGAACACGGCCGGCTGCGGGAGCCAGGGCTCGCCCGTCCCGAATCCGAGATGAGGTGCCTCGGAGTCCCACGGGAGCGGCACGCGGGCGCCGTCGCGTCCCTTCTGTGCGCCGTTCGTCCGCTCCCAGATCGGGTCCCGGAGTCGATCGATCGGCAGGTCAGCGACCTCCGGCAGGCCCAGTTCGTCCCCTTGGTACAGGTACACCGAGCCCGGCAGGGCCAGCATGAGAAGAGCCGCCGCCCTCGCGCGCCGCCGCCCGACCGCGACGTCCGGCGCGGGGTCGACCCCGCCGGTGAGCAACCACGCGTCGAGGTCGACACCGTTCGGCAGGGCGAAGCGCGTGGCGTGGCGCACGATGTCATGGTTCGACAGCACCCATGTGGTGGTCGCCCCCGACCGCTCCGCCGACGCGAGGCCTCGCTCGATGACACCGCGCAACTGGTCCGAGTCCCACGCGGACGTCGAGAATTCGAAGTTGAAGGCCTGCCCCAGACTGCCCCGCTTCGCGTAACGACTCACGCGCGACGGAGGCGCCCAAGCCTCGGCTACCGCCATGAGCGGAGGCTCGTACTCGTTGAAGACGGCCCGCCACTCGGCGTATATCTCGTCGAGCTCGTCGCGGTCGTACAGCGGATCCGATCCGTCGGTCGGCAGCTGACGGTCGAGATTCGGCTGGCTGCGCAGGGGCTCGGCGAGGTCCTTGGCAAGACCGTGGGCGACGTCCACGCGGAAACCGTCGACTCCGAGATCACCCCAGAACCGGAGGGTGCGAAGCAGATCATCGCGGACCCCGCGGTTCGACCAGTCGAGATCCGGCTGCTCCCGGGCGAAGAGGTGCAGGTACCACTGGCCGTCCGGGAGGCGCGTCCAGGCGGGGCCCCCGAAGTGCGACCGCCAGTCCGAGGGCGGCTCTCCGCCGTCCGGGCCCAGGCCGTCGCGGAACACATACCGCGCCCGCGCCGCCGATCCCTTCGGCGAAGCCAACGCCTCCTGGAACCACGCATGCTGATCGGAGGTGTGATTCGGGACCACGTCGACGATGACCTTGATCCCCCGCGAGTGGGCGTCAGCGACCAGCTCGCGCATGTCGTCGACCGTGCCGAGCCGGGGATCGACGGAGCGGGGGTCGCTCACGTCGTATCCGCCGTCCACGAGAGGCGATGGATAGAACGGGCTCAGCCACACCGCATCCACGCCGAGCGATTCGAGGTGGTCGAGCTTGGAGACGACCCCGCGGATGTCGCCGAGACCGTCGCCGTCGCTGTCTGCGAAGCTGCGCGGGTAGACCTGGTAGACGACCGCGTGCCGCCACCAGTCGGCAGCGAACGACGACCTCGACGAACCGGCGAGGGTGGGGTGCGTCATCCCTTCACCGACCCCTGCAGCAGGGCGCGTACGAAGTAGCGCTGGAGGATGAGGAAGATGATGATGGTCGGGATCATGATCAGCAGCGCGCCGGCGTTCAGCAGCACCAGGTCGGAACCGTACTTCCCGACGAAGCTCTGCAGGGCGACCGACGCCGTGCGCTTCTCCGGGTCCTGCACCAGGACGATCGCCAGCAGGAACTGATTCCACGTCGACAGGAACAGCAGCAGCGACAGCGATGCGATGGCGGGGATCGACAGCGGCAGCTGGATGCGGGTGAACGCCGTCCACGGGCCGGCGCCGTCCATGTTCGCGGCTTCGCTCAGCTCTCCCGGGATACCGGCGAAGTGCGCGCGCATCCAGAACACCGCGAAGGGCATGTTGATGCCGATGAGCGGCAGGATCAGCGCGAAGTAGCTGTCGAGCAGCCCCATCCCGCGGAGTTGGTAGTAGAGCGGGATGACGATGACCTCGACGGGCAGCGTGAGCCCGATGAGCAGCAGGATGTAGAAGACCCTGCCGCCGGGGATGCGAAGCTGCGCGATCGCGTAGCCGGCCATGGTGGAGATCAGCACTGCCACGGGGACGACCCCCAGCACGTAGATGGTGCTCGAGCCGAGCAGGTTGCCGAAATTCACGGCGGTGAAGGCGGCGGCGAAGTTCTCCCAGTGGGGGTCGCTCGGCCAACTGATCCCCTGCGGGATGGTGCCCTGCGGCTGCAGCGCCGCGGACAGCATGCTGACGATGGGGAAGATGCAGAAGAGCATCGCGGCGAGGAGGAGCGCGATCCCGGGGATGCGGGCTCCGATCGAGGTCTTCATGAACGCTCCCGGAAGAGGCGCTGGATGGGTCCGACGACGAGCAGGACCAGCAGCATCAGCACGATGGCGAGCGCGGACGCGAGTCCGACGCGGTTCTGGGTGAAGCCGAGGAGGTAGATCTCGACTCCGGGGACGGTGGTCGATTTGCCGGGGCCACCCTGGGTGGCGAGGAACACCACGTCGAAGCTGGCGAGCGCGGCGATCGTCGTGATGGTGACGCAGACGCCGATCTCGGCGCGCAACCCGGGCAGTGTGACGGAGAACAGTTCACGCCACCAGCCCGCGCCGTCGAGACGGGCGGCCTCGTAGAGCGAGGTGTCGATCTTGCCGATGCCGGCGAGCAGCAGCACCGTGCACAGCCCGAGGCTCAGCCAGGTCCCGATGATTCCGACCGCGATGAGCGCCCAGTCGAAGTCGCCGAGCCACGGGCGCGCGACCGCTCCGAGACCCACCGCGCGGAGCAGCTGGTTGAGCGCTCCATCGTTGGAGTAGATCCAGGTCCACGCGACGGCGGCTCCCGCGGCGGGAATGATCTGCGGGAGGAACAGCAGCACGCGGGCTGTCGTGCTCAGCGCCCGCGAGCGGATGTCGCGGATCAGGGTCGCCGTCACCAGGCCGCCCGACACCGGGATGATGCTGAAGAAGAGGATGAAAACGAACGAGTGGACGACCGCGGCGAGCAGGTCGGGGTCGGTGAAGACGCGGACGTAGTTGTCCAGACCGATGAAGGTCGACCGGCCGATACCGTTCCAGTCGTAGAACGAGTACTGGATGGTCGAGCCGAGCGGGGCGAGCACGAACACGCCGTACATCACCGCGGCGGGGAGGGCGAATAGCCATCCGGCCCAGCGGAGCCGGCGCGCCCCGACGCTGCGACGGGGCCGCCGGGTGGAGGTGCTCTCCACCCGGCGCGCCACTGCGGCGACGGCGATCTCGGAGGCGTTGCCGTCGACGGTGCTCATCGTCCGAGCTCGTCCTCGTACGCCTTTTGAATGTTGGCGAGGAACTGCTCGGGCGTGATCTGTCCGCCGAACAACGACTGGGTCTGGGGAACCCAGGCCGAGTTGTTGATGCCGCTCGTCGCGTTCTGAACGAAGGGCACCAGGCCGCTGTCGGTAGAGACCTCATCGAAGACGGTGACGAGCGATTCGGTGACGGTGCCGGGCTCGGTCGCGACCGGGGTGCCGGTGCTCAGCGGGATATTGCCGTTCTCGAGCACGATCTGACGGGCGGCGTCGCTGCGCAGCCAGTTGAGGAACGCGGCGGCCTCGTTCGGGTGCTTCGAGCGGGCGGAGATGCCGACCGTCGCGCTGTTGTAGACGGCGGTCTTGGTCCCGTTCGCGCCGTCGGTGGGCGGCGCGATGAACCCGTAGTTGTCGGCACTGGTGGCCTTCGCCAGGATCGGGTTGGCCCAGCTGCCCTGCATCATGAACAGGGCCTCACCGTTCGCGAAACGCGAGTAGGACGCGTCCTGCGACGTGGAGTTGACGTCGGCATTGAAGTAGCCCGCGTCGATCCAGCTCTTCAGCTTGTCAGCGGCCTTCGTCGCCTCGGGAGTGTCGATGGTCGCGCCGTCGGCCCGGTACACCCAGTCGGACACTGCCTCGGGACCGGCGTAGGCGTCGAGCAAGTTCTGGAAAGCGGCGGTGCCGAGACCGAGCTGACCGGCGGCGATGATCGGGGTGATGCCGGCCGCCTTGGCCTTGGCGAGCGCCGCGTCAAACTCGTCGATGGTCGCGGGCATCTCGGTGAGACCGATCTGGGAGGCGAGCTTCGGGTTGTAGTAGACCCCGCTGAAGACGAAGCCGTAAGGGACCCCGTAGAGCGAGCCGGAACCCTGCTTGAGATCGGTCGAGACGCGGGCGGCGGTCAGCTGGGCGCCCAGCGCATCCCATCCGTAGGCCTTCTCGTACTCGTCGAGGTTGAGGAAGAGTCCGTCGGTGACCTCGTCGACGATCGACGAGCTCTGGGCGAGGTCCGGCGCATTGTCGCCGGAGAGCACGCGGGGGAGGTTCTGCGCGTGCACGTTGTCCGGGTCGTAGTTGCCCGTGATGGTGATGTTCGGGAACTCCTTCTCGAAGCCCGCGATCAGCGCGTCGTCGATCGCCTGCAGACCCTGCCCGTCGTAGAGGGTGAGCTCGACCTTCTCCGAACCGACCTCCGTGCTGACCGGAACGCTCGGCCCCTCGGCCGGACCGGACCCGCCGGGTGCGCAGGCGGTGAGACCCAGCACGACGGTGAGCGACATCGCCGCGACGGCGAAGGTGGTGATGTGCTTCGGCCGGCGAACCGACCCACGACGCTGTGGCATTCCTGGACTCCTTTGTGCCGCTCTCCCCCGCCGTGGACCCGGCGGCTCGGAAACGCTTCCGTCACATCTTGAGGACGCGTCAGGAGAGTGTCAATAGGGCAGCGCCAAAAAATAGGAAACGCTTCCGAAAAGACGCGGACGGACCTAGGATCAAGGCATGTCGACGACGCGCCCACCGGTGAACATGTCCGACGTAGCGGCCAGGGCCGGCGTCGGAATGGCCACCGTGTCACGCGCCCTGAACGGAACGCCGGGCGTCTCGGACGCTACGCGGGACCGGATCCGCGCCATCGCGCACGAGATCGGTTACGTGGTCTCTCCCGAGGCATCGCGTCTGGCACGCGGCGCGACGGGGCGGATCGGCGTCGTCGTCTCGCATCTGTCGCGCTGGTTCTTCGCAGAGATGCTCGACGCGATCGAGACGACTCTGCGCCAGGCGGGCCACGAGATCCTGCTCTACCAGGTACCCGACCCCGCGAGCCGGCACCGCTTCTTCGAGGAGCTACCCGCCCGCCGGAAGGTGGACGCCGTCATCGTCGTGGGGCTCCCGGTGGATCTTCGCGAGCAACAGCAGCTCGAGTCGATGGGGGTACACATCGTCGCCACGGGTGGTCAGACGGCGTCGTTCCCCTACGTGCGGATCGACGACGAGGAGGCCTCGCGCCTCGCAGTCGACCACCTCGTGAATCTCGGTCACACCCGTATCGGCATGATCGAGGCGACGAGTCTCGACACCCCGGACTGGCCCCTGAAACTCGGTCGCTCCGAGGGGTACCACGCATCCTTGCGAGCCGCAGGGATCGATCCCGCTCCAGAGCTCGTGGTGACCGTCCCCTGGGGCGGCGAGAACGGGGCCGACGCGATGACCCGACTTCTGAGCCTTCGGACGCCGCCGACCGCGGTCTTTGCGCATTCGGACGAGATCGCCCTCGGCGCCATCCGTACCCTGCGGCGCCTCGACCTGGACGTACCGGCGGACATGTCGATCATCGGCATAGACGACCACCCCCTCGCCGCCCTGAGCGATCTGACGACCATCGCGCAGTCGGTGCCCGAGCAGGGGCGCCTTGCAGCACAGATGACGCTCGAACTGCTGGCCGGCCGCGAGTCCGTGGAGAGCGTCACCGTCCCGGTGCACCTCGAGCTGCGCCGCTCCACCCGCCGCCTCTGACCCCTCGGCCCGAGGAGGGGCCTCGATACGCCTGCGGCTACTCGGCCGGTCTCGGTACGCGGCGCTTCGCGGCCGCTACTCGACCTCCGGAAGCTTCGGCCCTTACATCTCGGCGGTGCCGCACTTCCGGACGTCGAGTAGGCCGCCAGGCCGTACCGAGGCGGCTCGAGTAGCGAGGCAAACCGAGAGCAGACAGGACAGCCCCGGCGAAGCCGTTACCGACCGTCTCAGCCGATACGCGGAGGCGCGGTCGACCCCCGCTGCACCAGTCGCGTCGGGAGTACCACGTCGGGTGACGCCGGCGCCTCGCCGTTCATCAGCGCGACCAGCAACCGGGCAGCCGCAGCACCCAGTCCCTGCATCGGCTGGCGGATGGTCGTGAGCGGCGGCGAGATGCGCGCCGCCTCGGGGATGTCATCGAAGCCGATGATCGAGACGTCACCGGGGATGTCGACGCCCATCTCGGCAGCCGTGGCCGCGAGTCCGATCGCCGACAGATCGTTCGCCGCGAAGATCGCGGTCGGCCTTTCCCGCATCGACAGCAGCACCCGCGACGGCTCGCGCGCCGTGTCCTGCCGATAGTCACCGTTCAGCACGAGCGCCGGGTCGAAGGGGATGCCGGCCTCCTGAAGCGCGCGCCTGTACCCCGTTTCGCGCAGAATCGCGGATCGAAGATCGGGGCGTCCGGAGAGGAATCCGATGCGTCGATGCCCGAGTTCGATGAGGTGACGGGTCGCGAGCAGCGCACCCCCGAGACTGTCCGCCTCGACCGTCGGAATGTCGGCGCGTCCGGTGTGCGGGTCGACCGCCACGATGGGCACGTCGACCTGGGCGGTGAGCACCGTGGGCGTGACCATGATGACCCCGTCGACCAGGGAACCACTGAGTCGACTGAGCGATCGACGCTCCCAGCCCTCCGCGTGCAGGCGACGCGATCCGCTGTACGCCAGCAGGTCGTAGTCGGTCGAGCGCAGCTCGCCGGCGACACCCTTCATGATCTCGGTGCTGAACGGTTCGAAGTCGGCCACGAGCACCCCGATGACACCGGTGCGATGCGAGCGCAGGCTGCTCGCGACGAGGCTCGACGCGTACCCCAATCGGTCGACGACCTCGAGCACCCGTCGTGAAGTCTCCTCCTTGACGCCGTACCGCCCGTTGATCGCTTTCGACACCGTGGCGATCGAGACGCCTGCCTCGGCAGCGACGTCGTGGATCGTCGGACGTTGTGTCATGCCACGGAACGTACACCCGTGGAAAAGGATTTCGAAAACGTTTGACACACAACAAATGCCCGCGCAGGCTTACCCGCAATCCCCTGGACCACCGCCTCGTCAGCGGGGCGCAGCTCAATGAAGAGAAGAGGAATTCCCACGTGAACACACGCAGGATCATCACCGCGGCGGCCGCGGTCGCGATCGGGGCGGCAGCCCTCACGGCATGTAGCCCGTCCGACTCCGGATCGGGCGATGGCAGCGTCGAACTGACGCTCTGGCACAACTCCACCACCGGGCCCGGCACCGCCTTCTGGGATGCCACGGCCGCTGACTTCTCCGCGGCGAATCCCGGTGTCACCGTCAAAGTGCAGGCCATCCAGAACGAGGACCTGGACGGCAAGCTCCAGACCGCCCTCAACTCCGGCGACGCTCCGGATGTCTTCCTGCAGCGCGGCGGCGGGAAGATGGCGGGCATGGTCGCGGGCGGCCAGCTCATGGACATCACCGCCGGCATCTCGGACGAGGTGAAGTCGGAGATCCCCGAAGGCTCGTTCGGCGCCAATTCGCTCGACGGCAAGATCTACGCCATGCCCGTCGCGGTCCTCCCCGGCGGCCTCTTCTACAGCCAGGACCTGTTCACCCAGGCGGGCATCACCGAGACGCCGACGACCATCGACGAGCTCGACGACGCCGTCGCCAAGCTCAAGGCCATCGACGTGGCCCCCGTCGCCCTCGGCGGCAAGGACGCGTGGCCGGCCGCCCACTGGTACTACTTCTTCGCCCTCCGGGAGTGCAGCCCCGACGTCATGGCCGAGGCCGCCGACTCGAAGCAGTTCACGGACGAGTGCTGGACGCGTGCCGCTGAGGATCTCGCCGACTTCTCCGCCACCCAGCCCTTCAACGACGGCTTCCTCAGCACCGCGGCCCAGCAGGGCGCGGGCAGCTCCGCCGGTCTCGTCGCCAACCACCAGGCGGGCATGGAGCTCATGGGCGCCTGGAACCCGGGCGTGATCGCCTCCCTGACCCCCGACCAGAAGCCCTTGGCCGATCTCTCGTGGTTCCCCTTCCCGGAGATCTCGGGCGGCGACGGTGAGCCGGGATCGATCCTCGGCGGCGTCGACGGCTACTCCTGCTCGGCCTCCGCCCCGCCCCAGTGCGTCGACTTCCTCAACTACATCGGGTCCGCCGAGGTGCAGGAGGCCTACTACAAGGCCTTCAACGCCCCGCCGGTCAACACCGTGGCGCAGAAGGCCGTGACGGAGCCGTACCTGCAGGAAATTCTCACGGCCTACAACGCCGCTCCCTACGTGTCGCAGTGGCTGGACACCGTCTACGGCCTGAACGTGGGCAACGCGTTGAATGTGGGCGTCGTCGACCTCCTGGCGGGTAAGGCCACCCCCGAGCAGCTCGTCCAGACCGTGAACGACGCGGCGAAGAAGGCGTAGTCACCGACATGACGATCCGCGAGACGCCTCTCGTCGAGGCGCTCCCGCTGACAGCTTCGAAGTCCCTCGAGGGCGATGCCGTGGCGGCATCGCCCTCGGGGCCGAAGCGCGTCGGCGCGAAACGAGGCTCCTGGCGCACGCGCCTCGAGATCGCCGCCCTGGTCGGACCCGCCCTGGTGGTCTTCCTGGCCTTCGTCATCTTCCCTGTGGTGATGGCGGCCTACTACGGCTTCTTCAGCTGGCAGGGCTTCGGGGCTCCGACCGACTTCGTCGGGTTCCGGAACTACATCACGATCCTCGAGGACTCCGCGTTCCTCGAGGCGCTGTCGCACAACGCGATCATCGTGGTCCTCTCCCTCGTGCTTCAGGGACCGGCCGCGATCCTGCTGGCTCTACTGCTCAACCAGAAGCTGCGTGGGCAGTCGGTCATCCGCGTGCTGATCTTCGTGCCCTACGTCATCTCGGAGGTCGTCGTCGGCACCGGCTGGGGCCTCATGCTCCAGACCAGCGGGGCGGTCAACGGGTTCCTGGAGAACATCGGGCTCGGCGCACTCCAGCAGGACTGGCTGGCGAACCCGGACATCGCGATCTGGACGCTGATGCTCATCATCACGTGGAAGTACATCGGCTTCGCCGTGATCCTCTTCCTCGCCGGCCTCCAGGGCATCCCCCACGAGCTGACCGAAGCGGCCCAGCTCGACGGCGCCTCCTACTGGCAGGTTCAGCGCACCATCACGCTGCCGCTGCTCGCCCCGACGCTGCGAATCTGGGCCTTCCTGTCGATCATCGGCGCGCTGCAGCTGTTCGATCTCGTCTACATCATCTGGGGCCAGTACGTGGCCTCGACCGCCGGCACTTCGACCATGGCGACCTACATGGTCGCGAACGGTCGCAACGCGGGCAGCTACGGATACGGCAACGCCGTCGCGGTCGTCCTGTTCGTCATCTCGCTCGTCGTCGCGCTGCTGTACCAGCGCTTCGTCCTCCGCCGCGACACCGAGGGCGCCATCACCGGTGACCGCACGCCGCGCCGTTCCGGTTCGCTCGCCGCCTCGCTGTTCGGAAGGAGAGGACGATGACCGCCCTCGACACCGCTCCCCGTCTCGCTCCGCAGACCGGATCGTCCCGCTCGACCCGCACCGCCCGCCCGGCACGGCCGCCGAAGCGGATGCACCGCGGAGCGATCGCCGCCTACATCGCCGCGGTCGTGGTGATCCTCATCATGCTCGTACCGGTGGCCTACATCATCCTCGGCGCCTTCCGCACGAACTCGCAGATCACGGTGGATCCGGCGGGGTTCCCGGGGCCGTGGAACGTCGGCAATTACCTCGACGTGCTCACCGGCGGCGTGTTCTGGCGGCAGGTGCTCAACTCGACCATCGCGGGACTCGCGACCACGCTCGGCGTCGTCGTGCTGGGACTCATGGCGAGCTACGTGATCGCCCGCTACCGATTCCGTGGGCGCGGTGTGCTGTACGCGCTGTTCGCCGCGGGCCTCATGTTCCCGATGACGGTCGCCATCACGCCGCTCTACATCGTGGTCCGCAATCTCGGCCTCATGAACTCGCTGCCGGGCGTGATCCTGCCGCAGATCGCTTTCGCGCTGCCGACGACGATCATCATCCTCGTGCCGTTCCTCCGGGCGATCCCGGACGAGATCGAGGAGGCCGCCTTCATCGACGGATGCAGCCGATTCGGCTTCTTCTGGCGCATGGTGGTCCCGCTGGCCATGCCCGGCGTCGTGACGACCGGCATCCTCGCCTTCATCGCGAGCTGGAACAGCTACCTGCTGCCCCTCTTCATCCTCAACGACAGCGACACCTTCACCCTGCCGCTCGGCGTGCAGGCGTTCTCGTCCGAGTATTCGGTCGACACCGCTCGCGTGCTCGCGTTCACGGCTCTGTCGATGATCCCGGCCCTGATCTTCTTCAGCGTCTTCGAGCGCCGCATCGTCGGAGGTCTCACGGGCGCTGTCAAGGGCTGATCGCTCTCCTCTCTCACGGGCGTTCGCGTCCACCCCTCCGCGCGAAAGGTCTTCCCATGACCAACCACATCCCCGCCGTCTCCGCCCGGGTCCGCGGTCTGCTCGACAGCATGACCCTCGAGGAGAAGCTTGCCCAGCTCGTCGGCTTCTGGGTCGACGAGGGCGGCGAGGTCGTCGCTCCCATGCAGGGCGAGATGGCGGCATCCGACCGCTACGACGTCGCGACCGAACACGGACTCGGGCACCTCACCCGCGTGTACGGCACGCGTCCCGTCGATCCCATCGAACGCGCCAAGTGGTTGTGGGCCGAGCAGCGGCGTCTGCAGAACGAGACGCGTCTCGGGATCCCCGCACTCGTGCACGAGGAGTGCCTCACCGGGCTCGCCGCTTGGCAGGCCGCCACCTTCCCCACGCCTCTCGGCTGGGGCGCGTCGTTCGACCCCGAACTGGTCGAGGAGATGGGCCGCTTGATCGGCGAGTCGATGCACGATCTCGGCGTTCACCAGGGGCTCGCGCCCGTGCTCGACGTGATCCGAGACCCCCGCTGGGGCCGGGTGGACGAGTGCATCGCCGAGGATCCATACGTCGTCGGCACGATCGGCACGGCCTACGTGCGCGGTCTGCAGAGCGCCGGAGTGCACGCGACGCTCAAGCACTTCGTGGGCTACTCCGCTTCCCGAGCCGGGCGCAACCACGCTCCGGTGCACGCCGGGCCGCGCGAGATCGCCGACGTGTTCCTGCCACCGTTCGAGATGGCCGTGCGCGACGGCGGCGTGCGCAGCGTCATGAATTCGTACACCGACATCGACGGGGTGCCCGTCGCGGCCGACCCGACCCTGCTCACCGACCTGCTGCGCGAGAAGTGGGGCTTCGACGGCGTCGTCGTGTCCGACTACTTCGCGGTCGCGTTCCTGCAGATCATGCACGCGGTTGCCACGGACCGATCCGAGGCCGCCGCGCTCGCTCTGCGCGCGGGTATCGATGTTGAACTGCCGACGGGCGACGCCTACCTCGGCCCGCTGGCCGAGGCGGTGCGCTCCGGTGCCGTCGAGGAGTCACTCGTCGACCGGTCGGTGCTCCGCGTACTCGCGCAGAAGGAGGAGCTCGGTCTGCTCGATGCCGACTTCAGCACTCCCCCGACCAGCATCGACCTCGACAGCCCCAGGCACCGGGAGGTCGCGCGTCGTCTCGCGGAGGAGTCGATCGTGCTGCTGACGAACGACGGCACGCTCCCCCTCACGCCTCGAGACGGCCGCGCGCCCGTGGTGGCCGTGGTCGGGCCGAACGCCGACTCGCCGGAGGCGCTCATGGGCTGCTACTCGTTCGCGAATCACGTGCTCGTGCACCACCCCGACATGCCCCTCGGGTTCGAGATCCTGAGCCTGACCGAGTCGCTGCGCGCGGCCATGCCCGACGCGTCGATCCGCTCGGCCGTCGGGTGCGCCGTCGAGGGCGACGACGACTCCGGATTCGCCGAGGCCGTCGAGCTGGCGGCGGATGCCGATGTCGTGATCGTCGCGGTGGGCGACCGCGCCGGTCTGTTCGGCCGCGGAACCGTCGGCGAAGGTAACGACTCCGAGTCGCTCGAGCTCCCCGGAGTGCAGCGCCGGCTCGTCGAAGCGCTCGTGGCGACCGGGACCCCGGTCGTGCTGGTTCTGCTCACCGGGCGTCCGTACGCGATCCGGTGGGCGGTCGAGGGCGCGTCCGCTCCCGCCGCGGTGGTGCAGGCGTTCTTCCCGGGCGAAGAGGGCGGGAACGCACTGGCGGGAATCCTGACCGGCGCGGTGAACCCGTCCGGTCGCCTGCCCGTCTCTCTCCCCCGCTCGGCGGGTGCGCAGCCCTTCAGTTATCTGCACCCCCGGCTCGGCGGCCCGTCCGAGGTCACGAGCACGGACAGTACCCCGGTGCTCCCCTTCGGTCACGGTCTGTCCTACACGTCGTTCACCCGCTCCGACCTCGTGGTCGACGCGAGTGTCGCGGCGGGCGGCGCCTTCGATGCCTCGGTGATCGTGATGAACACGGGTGACCGCGCTGGGACGGACATCGTGCAGCTCTACGCGCACGACGTGACCGCGAGCATCACCCGGCCCGTTGCGCAGCTGCTCGGCTACGCCCGGATCGATCTCGAGGCGGGGCAGAGCGCCCGCGTCTCGTTCCGCGTCCCGACCGGCCGTCTCGCCTTCTCGGATACCCGGATGACGCGCGTCGTCGAACCCGGGCCCGTGGACGTGTGGGTGGGCGCCTCGGTCGCCGACCGCGAGACGGCCGGCCGTATCGACATCACGGGTCCAGTGCACGAGGTACAGGCGTCCGACGAGCGACTCGTCACGGTCTCGGTCGACCGGGCGGCCCCGCTGACCCTGCGAGCCTGAACCGGAGTATGCAGTCGAAGTGGTGACCACCCGGCCTTCCTCCGAGTCATCATCCGCCGATGACCCGACGAGTCGGCCGGGACGCGAAGATGAGGTGTGCGCCCTTCCGTCCTCCGTTACGCAGCCTTCGCCGCAGCACCCCACGGCGGGAACCCCGCCGGGATCGTCCTCGATGCATCCGAATGGTCCGACGAGACCATGCAGTCGGTGGCCGCAGACGTCGGGTTCGCGGAGACCGCGTTCGTGACGCGCGCCGTCGGGCCCGACGGCGACGAGGGGCCGCGGCGGGTGCCGATCCGGTACTTCTCTCCGATCGCCGAGGTGCCGTTCTGCGGCCACGCGACGATCGCGACCGCCGTGGCGCTCGCCGAGCGGCACGGGACGGGCGACTACCTGTTCGAGACGGCGGCCGGGCCGGTGTCCATCGCGACGCGGGTGGAGGATGGGAGCATCATGGCGTCGTTCACGAGCGTGGAGCCGCACCTCGAGGACATCGATCCCCTGGTGCTCGAACGCCTCCTCGGACTTCTGGGAACCTCGCGCGACCGGCTGCATCCCGCCTACCCGCCACGCATCTCGTTCGCCGGGAACCGACATCCGATCCTCGTCTTCGCTGATCGGCGGGAGTTCGACGCGTTCGTGTTCGACCCGGACGCCGTCCGCGCGTTGATGGATGCGGAGGGGTGGGCCGGCACCGTCACCACGCTGTTCGCGGAGTCGGCGACGCGGTTCGATTCACGCAACGTGTTCCCCGTGGGAACGTTGACCGAGGACCCGGCTACGGGGTCGGCGGCCGCATCGGTCGGCGGATATCTACGGGCGCTCGGGCTCATCGAGACCCCGGCACGGGTGACGATCACGCAGGGTTCGCACGTCGGTCGGCCGAGCCTGCTGATGGTCGACATCCCGAAGGTCGGCGGGATCACCGTGACGGGGACAGCCCGCTCGATGGAGGATGCGGAGGGGTAGGCCACGTGTGGACCGCATGCAGGCCGCCGGGTGGGCCTCGATACGCCTCGCTACTCGGCCGGTCTCGGTACGCGGCGCTTCGCGGCCGCTACTCGACCTCCGGAACCACCACGGACGTCGCGTAGGCCGCCAGGCCGTACCGAGAGCGGGAGGCAGCAGGCGTCAGCAGCCAGAACCGGTCCGCCTCGCTCAACCGCGGCGGCTCAGCACCGCGCGGACCACGAGGCCCGCGATGAGGGCGAGGAACGCCGCCGTCAGACCCGCGACCGCGACGCCCGATGCCGCGGTCGCGAAGGTCACCACCGCGGGGATACGGTCGCGCGGCTCCGCGAGCGCCGCCTGCAGAGACGCGGCGAGAGTGCCGAGCAGAGCGAGGCCCGCCACGGCGGGGATGACGCCTGTCGGAGCGAGCAGGATGAGCGCCGCGAAAGCGGATGCTCCGACACCGAAGACGAGGTAGAGACCTCCTGCCGTCATGCTGGCGATCCAGCGGCGGGAACGGTCCTCGCCGGCCTCGGGACCGGCGGCGAGCGCCGCACTGATCGCGGCGAGGTTGATCGCGTGTCCGCCCGCGGCGGCCCCGATCATCGTGCCGGCGCCCGTGACGAGCATCGACCGCCGCCAGGGCACCTCGAACCCGAGGCCCTTCATGACCGCGACGCCGGGGATGTTCTGCGAGGCCATCGTCACGACGAACAACGGGATGGCTATGCTCACCACTGCTCCGACAGTCAGTTCCGGTGCGGTGAGCACGAGCCGTGGCGTCAGGTCGGCCACCGGGACGGCCGCTCCCGTCGCCGCCGAGGAGACGACGATCACGACGATCGCGGCGAGGAGAGCCACGGGGGTCGCCCAGCGAGAGGCGAACCGGAGTGCGAGCAGCCACACCACTATCACGGGGGCGACGGCGAAAGGATTCGCCGCAAGGCCGGTGATGGGGCCGAGACAGAGTTGGAACAGGATTCCGGCGAGCATCGCCTGCGCGACGGAGGAGGGGATGCGCCCGATCAGCGCCCCCAGCCACGGGACGAGCCCGGTGACGAGGATGAGGGCACCCGTCACGAGGAACGCCCCGACCGCGGCCGGCCACCCGCCCTCGACCGTCCCCGTCGCGGTGAGGAGCGCTGCTCCCGGGGTCGACCATGCGACCGTCACCGGTGAGCGCGTCGACAGCGCGAGCCCGATGCAGGCCAGCCCCATGGTGATGCTGAGCGCCAGCAGCCCGCTCGAGGCCTGATCGGGAGATGCCCCTACTGCGGCCAGCCCGGTGAGGACGACGACGAACGAGCTGGAGAACGCGACGAGGGCCGAGACGACCCCCGCTGACACGGGACGTAGCCCGTTGGCCGGACCGATCGTGATCTCCGAGCTCATCCCGCCAGTTTCGCGTCTCGCGGGCGGTCGTCGCGAGACGACACGGTTCGGATCACTCCGTGAAGGCCGCCTGCCCCATTCGCGCCCAGCGGGCGGACGTATCCGCGACCATCTCATCCGAGGGAGGAGGGGCGAAGAACAGGTCGCGAGCCGTCCCGGGGATCCCGAGGGACTTCGCGAGACGAGGAAGAGCCGCCACCGCGTCTTCGGCCCTGACCCCCAGGCGGGCGAGGACCACGAGTCCGCCTCGCATCGCCACGGCCCCGGCGTTCTGGAGGCAGATGATGTCCCCGTCTTCACTGCGGGTCACCACCCAGTGCGAACGCGGAGTCGGCACCGCCCACACCGTGCCCTTCCAGGTGTAGGTGCCCAAGCCGCAGTGCTCCTCCACGATCCGACCCGCGTAATGCAGCGTCCGACCGAGGATCTGACACTGGAACATCGCTCGTTGCATCCCGTTCCGTGGCTCGGCGATGAGGATCTGAGCGCACCTCTCGGCTCGGTCGAACCTCAGCGTCGCAGTCGACGCCGCGATCATGTACCAGTGGCCCACGGTCTTCTCCGGGACCGCGTGGATCAACCCTCCCTGCTCGTGAGACTTCTCCCACGTCGCACTCAGATCGAGCAATCCATCCACCCCCGCGATCGAGACGCGTCAATTTGTCGACTCAGGTTATCTATTCCGAGCATCGCTCATGACCATCCGGGCCGGTCACCGCACCCACGCCCACCCCCAGAACGGGACTCCGGCCATGCTCGGGGGCGCGCCCCAGCATCCGCCGATGACCTTCACGGTCTGAGTTGTCACGATGAGACCCCATCCGATCCCACGCCGGAGGCCGAGACGTGACCGACCCGCAATCTCCCGACCACTACGACATCGCCGTCATCGGCGCCGGACCGGCGGGCACCGCGGCCGCTCTTCGCGCCGCGGAGCTCGGCGCGCGGGTCGTGGTGCTCGAGGCCGGCCGCGTCGGCGGGACGTGCGTCAACACGGGCTGCGTCCCCACCCGCGTCCTCGCGAAGACGGCACGCCTCATCCGGGAGGCACGCGCAGCGGACGACTACGGCATCGATGTCGGGACGCCCACCATCGACTGGCCGGCCGTCGTCACGCGCGTGCACGAGCGAGTCGATGCCGTCCGGTCCATCAAACGCGAAGCGGAACGGTTCGCAGAGGCGGGCGTCACCCTCATCCACGAGGGGCGCGCACGCTTCGAGGACGATCGAACACTCGTGCTCGACAGCGGGCGCCGGGTGAGCGCCGACTCGATCCTCATCTGCGTGGGCGGGCACTCCAAGCGCCTCCCCGTCCCCGGCGCCGAGTTGGCCACCGTCCCCGAGGACGTGCTCGAGCTGCCTGAGCTCCCCCGTCGCGTCGCCGTCATCGGCGCGGGCAACACGGGTGCGCAGCTGGTGACGGTTTTCAACTCCTTCGGGTCGAAGGTCACCCTGCTCGACGTCGCACCCCGAGTCCTCATGGCGTCGGACGCATCGATCGCCGACACGGTCTCCGGGGCTCTTCGCGACGCAGGCGTGGCCGTGCACACCGGCATCGAGACCGTCGAGCGCCTCGAGGCCGCTGAGAGTGGCGCGATCTCGCTCAGCTGGAAGGACTCCGGCGAGAGCACGTCTGCCGAATTCGACGTCGTGATCATGGCCACGGGATGGCCGGCCGACGTCGAGGATCTCGGACTCGAGCGGGCGGGCATCGAGATCGACCGGTCGAGGATCCCCGCCGACCAGTACTTCCGCACGATCGTCCCGCACATCTTCGCCGTCGGAGACGCGAACGGGCGGGACATGCTCGTGCAGGCTGCGCAGTTCGAGGGCGAAGCCGCCGCCGAGAACGCCGTCCTCGGCGCGAACCGCCGAACTCCGCACCATCTGCTCCCCGCCGGGGGCTTCACCGATCCCGACTATGCCGGAGTGGGTCTGACGGAGGAACAGGCACGCGACCGGGATCCCTCCTGCGTCGTGGCGACCGTGGGGTACGACGCGCTCGATCGTGCGGTCATCGACGACCGGGGAAACGGCTTCCTGAAGCTCATCGCGGACCGTCGCCGTGAACTGATCCTCGGGGCGCACGCGGTCGGAGAGAACGCCGTCGAGGTCATCCAGTCGGTGACGACCGCCATGGCCGCCGGCATCGATGTGTCGACGTTGGCCGGGGTCCGATTCGCCTATCCGACCTACAGCGCGGTCATCGGCATGGCTGCCCGGAAGCTGCTCGCCGAGAGCGCGAGCCCCGCCCTCCTCGACTGACCCGCCACCCTCGCGCTCAGCAGGAACTTCGGCACCTCAGCAGGACGAATTCGGCGGATTCCTCCTGCTGAGGTGCCGGAGTTCCTGCTGAGCGCAAGAAGAGGGCTGTTGGGCGGCGGAGTTCCTGCTGAGGGCGAGGTGGATCAGACCTTGGCGTCCTGGCGCGGCTGGATGACCTGCTTGTAGATGAGCAGGAACGACGCCGTCACCGGGATGGCGATCAGTGCGCCGAGGAGGCCGAGCAGCGTACCGCCCACCAGCGCGCCGATGACCACAAGCGAGCCGGGGATGGAGATCGCGCGATTCATGACGCGCGGGGTCAGCACGTAGGCCTCGAGCTGCATGTAGGCCAGGTAGACGCCGGCGAAGATCAGCGCCGGGACGGGCCCTACGAAGAGCGCGAGCGCCGTCGCGAGGCCGAGGAAGATGACGGATCCGACGAGCGGGATCAGCGTGATGAAGAACGCGATGACGGCCATCAGCGCAGGGAACGGCAGACCGAGGAAGAAGTAGAGCGCCAGTGCCACCACCGCATTCATGGCGGCGAGGATGACCATGCCAACGAGGTACCCACCGATGGATTCGGTGATCTGCTCGGTCAGGTCGGCGACCTTCGGACGGTTGCGCGCCGGCATGAGTCGCACGAAGGCGCGCTTGATGGCGGGCATCGACGCGAGGAAGTAGAGGGTCAGGACGATGATGATGACCCCGCCGGAGATCCCCTCGGCCACGGTGGCGCCGACAGCGAGCACACCGCCGCCGATGTTCGCGAGGTTGCCGGGATCGCTGAAGAAGGAGGCGACCTGGTTCGCCAAGTCGGAGATGTTCTCGCCGAACGTGGACGACAGCCAGGAATAGAGGTCCGACTTCTGGAAGTCGGCGATGAGGGTCGGCACGTTGCCGACGAACTGAGTGATCTGATCGACCACCGTCGGCACGATCAGTAGGAGGACACCCGTGACGACGGCCGCGAACGCGACGCAGACGGCGACGATGGCCCAGGCGCGTTTCACCCCTCGCTCGACCAGATAGCGCACCAGCGGATCGAGCCCGAGCGCCGCGAACAGGGCGAACCCGATGTAGATGAGCACAGTCGACAGCGAGGAGAGAGCTGCGGCCAGGCCGATGGCGACGAGACCGCCGAGGGTGAGGAAGAAGCCGACCGTGAAGGGGTGGTGGCGGGTCCAGGACTTCTGGTTCTCCTGCGCGGTCTTCTCGGCGACTGCGGCGGGGCGACGGGTGAACATCGTCACACTCTAGGGATGAGGACACCCGCCATCGCTGAGCCCCGGCGGAATACGCTGTACGGGTGTCCGATGCCTGGCAGGAACTGCCCCTGAGCCGTTCGCGCTCCGGGGAGGACGAGAGCGGCGTCAGCAACGACTGGCGTCTCAGGACCGTCGACGCACTCCGAGCGTTCGCCGCCTCGCTCGACGGCCTCACCCCGGAGCAGTGGGCGGCGGACTCGCTCCGCCTCCAGCCGGGCCGGCTGCCCCGCTCCCCCTATTCCGTCGCGGCCTGCGTCGGCGGTCTCGTGACCGCGCTCGACGCGCGTCCCCTCGACCGCTTCATGCGGCGGATCGAAGTCGCCCCCGTGCCCGACGCCCCCGCCCAGCTGCGCCGTCGCGCCGACGATCTGGCCGCATCGACCGTGAAGGGGCACCTGCACCCGCTGACCCTCGTCGTCGTCGCAGCTGCCGATGTCACCGTCGCACTCGATCTGCCGGACCCCATCGCGCCCCTCTCGACCGGGTCCGTCGCGCTGGGCCTTGCGACGGCTGCGCCGGCAGAGATCCGCGGAGCGATGCAGGGACGGTCGCTCGTTCCCGACGACGGCGAGTGGGCGATCGCACGCGGTCCTGCGATTCGCGGGACGGGCGCCACGCTCGTCGCCTGGTTGAGCGGGCGAGAGGTCATGCCCTGGTTCGACAGGGCCGGCTGACCGAGGCGGATCCTCCCCTTCATTTCGCTTCGCTCAATGGGCGGGCGGGGCGGAGCGGATGCGTGGCCCCTTCATTTCGCTTCGCTCAATGGGCGGGTGGGGTGAGGCGGATGTGCGGCCCCTTCATTTCGCTTCGCTCAATGGGCGGGCGGCGGCGGGTGAACGGCAGAACGCCCGCCACGACCAGGGGTCGAAGCGGGCGTTCCCGTCAGGACGCGTCGAGGATCAACGACCGCCCGAGCGGCGCTTGTTGAAGACGTCGAAGGCGACGGCGAGCAGCAGCACGAGGCCCTTGACGGCCTGCTGCCAGTCGGAGCCGATGCCGAGGATCGACATACCGTTGTTCAACACACCGATGATGAATCCACCGATGATCGCGCCGGAGATCGTTCCGACACCACCCTGAACCGCGGCGCCACCGATGAACGCGGCCGAGATGGCCTCGAGCTCGAAGCCCTCACCGGCCTGCGGGCCGGCGATGTTGAGGCGGGCGGTGAAGATGACGCCGGCGATGGCGGCGAGGACGCCCATGTTGACGAACAGCCAGAAGTCGACCGAGCGGGTCTTGATACCGGACAGCTCGGCGGCGTGACGGTTGCCACCGATCGCGAAGACGTGGCGGCCGAAGACCGTGCGATTCGCGACCGTCGTGTAGATGAGGACCAGCACACCGAGGATGATCAGCGTGACCGGGATGCCCTTGGCGCCCGCGAGCGAGTAGGCGAGGAACGCGATACCGGCCGAGACCAGCACGAGCTTGCCGATGAAGAACCCGAGGGGCTCGACGTCCTGGCCGTACTTCTGGCGGCCGACGCGGGTGCGGAGCTGCTGGACGACGAGCCCGATGATCGCGAGCGCACCCGCGGCGAGGGTCACGAGGTCGAACGTGTTCGCCCCCTTGCCGATCGGTGCGAGTTCGATGAAGCCGTTACCGAGGGCGCGGTACGCGTCGGGGAACGAGCCGATGTTCGAGCTGCCGAGGACGATCAGGGCCGCACCTCGGAAGATGAGCATGCCCGCCAACGTCACGATGAATGCCGGGATCCCCACATACGCGATCCAGAAGCCCTGCCAGGCGCCGACGATGGCGCCGACGAGGAGCGACAGGAGGATGGCGATCCACCACTCCATGCCCAGACGCACCGCGAACACACCGGAGATGGCGCCGACGAAGGCCGCGACCGATCCGACCGAGAGGTCGATGTGGCCGGCGACGATCACCAGAACCATGCCGATGGCCAGAACGAGGATGTACCCGTTCTGGACGATCAGGTTCGAGATGTTCTGCGGGCGGAGCAGGATGCCGCCGGTCAGCACGCCGAACAGGGCGATGACGACGACGAGGGCGATGAAGATGCCGTTCTTGCCGAGGTCGGCGAGGACGTGCGAGAGCATCGCGGTGAAGCGGTTGGTGGGGGGACCGATCTGCTCGGTGCCCGTGGGGCCGCCGCCGGGACGGATGTCGGTGTTGGTCATGGTCTTGTCTCTAGTCCCTTGCTCGCCAGCCCTCAGCGGGGCGATTCCATGGTCATGTACTTGATGAGGACCTCAGGGGAGGCCTCCTCGATGGGCACTTCACCCGTGATCCGCCCCTCGGAGAGGGCGTAGATGCGGTCGCAGATGCCGAGCAGCTCGGGGAGCTCGGAGGAGATGACGATGATGCCCTTCCCCTCGGCCGCGAGCTTGTTGATGATCGTGTAGATCTCGTACTTGGCGCCCACGTCGATGCCGCGGGTCGGCTCGTCCAGGATCAGCACGTCGGGATCCGAGTAGATCCACTTGCTGAGGACGACCTTCTGCTGGTTGCCGCCCGAGAGCTTGCCCGTCTTGGCCAGCACGTTGGGGGCCTTGATGTTCATGCTCTTGCGGTACTCGTTGGCGACCTTGAACTCTTCGCCGTCGTTGATGAGACCGGCGGTCTCGAGCTTCTTCAAGGACGCCATCGAGATGTTGCGCTTG
The DNA here is from genome assembly GCA_913778905.1 of uncultured Naasia sp. Lineage (GTDB taxonomy): Bacteria > Actinomycetota > Actinomycetes > Actinomycetales > Microbacteriaceae > Naasia. The sequence goes on from CAJYYA010000016.1 coordinate 152,835, forward strand.
ATGTCCTCGATGAGGTTGAGGCCGTAGTTCTTGCGGTCCTCCGTCACGTAGGCGAGGCCGTTGTCGATGGCCTCCGTGACGTTGCGCATGCGGATCTCCTTGCCCTCCTTGAAGACCCGGCCGCTGACCTTCGCCCCGTAGGAGCGTCCGAAGAGGCTCATGGCGAACTCGGTGCGGCCGGCGCCCATGAGGCCGGCGATGCCGACGATCTCGCCGCGGCGCACATTGAGGTTGACGTTGTCCACGACGACGCGGGTGGTGTCCTGCGGGTGGTAGGCGGTCCAGTCCTCGACGCGCAGGATCTCCTCGCCGAGGTTCGGCGTGTGGTCCGGGTAGCGATGCTCGAGGTCGCGGCCGACCATGTCCTTGATGATGCGGTCTTCCGTGATGGAGTCGCGATCCATCGTCTCGATCGTCTTGCCGTCGCGGATGACCGTGACCGAGTCCGAGATCTTCTTGATCTCGTTCAGCTTGTGGCTGATGATGATGCTCGTCATGCCCTCCGCCTTGAGGCTCATGATGAGCTCCAGCAGGTGGTCCGAGTCCTCGTCGTTGAGGGCTGCGGTCGGCTCGTCGAGGATGAGGAGCTTGACCTCTTTGGACAGGGCCTTGGCGATCTCGACGAGCTGCTGCTTGCCGACGCCGATGTCCATGATCTTGGTGGTGGCCTTCTCGCGGAGGCCGACGCGGGCGAGGAGCGCCTGCGCCTCGCGGTTGGTCTTCGCCCAGTCGATCAGGCCGAACGCGCCCTTGATCTCGTTGTTGAGGAAGATGTTCTCCGCGATGGAGAGGTAGGGGCTGAGAGCCAGCTCCTGGTGGATGATGACGATCCCCTTGGCCTCGCTGTCGCGGATGCTCGACAGCGCCAAGGTCTCGCCTTCGAAGACGATGTCGCCGGTGTAGGTGCCGTGCGGGTAGACCCCCGACAGGACCTTCATCAGGGTCGACTTGCCGGCGCCGTTCTCACCGCAGATCGCGTGCACCTCGCCGCGCGCGACGTTGAGGTTGACGTTCTGCAGCGCTTTCACGCCGGGGAATTCCTTCGTGATGTCGCGCATCTCGAGGATGTTGGAGGTCATCTCGCGCTTACCGCTTCCTACTGCCGGATGAGAGTTGGTGTTTCGGTGCCCGTGACCGGGCAGTGCCCGAGGGCGGACGCACGCGGCGCCCGCCCTCGGGGTGTGACTGACGTGAGGTCAGCCGATCTCGCTCTGGGTGTAGTAACCCGAGTCGACCAGCGCCTTCGTGATGTTGTCCTTGGTCACGATGACCGGGGACAGCAGGTACGAGGGGACGACCTTCTTGCCGTTGTTGTAGTCGGTCGTGTTGTTGACCTCGGGCTCCTCGCCGTTGAGAACGGCGACGGTCATCTTCACGGCCTCGGCGGCCAGGTCACGGGTGTCCTTGAAGATGGTGCCGTACTGCTCGCCGGCGTTGATGGCCTTGACGGAGTCGAGCTCCGCGTCCTGACCGGAGATGATCGGCCAGCCCTGACCGACCTGGTAGCCCGCGTCGGTCAGAGCGGAGATGATTCCGCGGCTGAGGCCGTCGTAGGGCGACAGGACGGCGTTGACCTTGCTGCCGTCGGAGTAGTTCGCGGTGAGGAGGTCCTCCATGCGAGCCTGGGCGTTCTCGAGCTTCCAGTCCTGCGTGGCGACGACCGTGAAGTCGGTCTGGCCGGACTTGACCTTCAGCACACCCTTGTCGATGTAGGGCTGGAGGACGCTCATCGCTCCGTTGAAGAAGAACGTGGCGTTGTTGTCGTCGGGCGAACCGGCGAACAGCTCGATGTTGAACGGACCGGCGGGGGCGCCGCTGGTGGCCTTGCCATCGAGGTCGGTCAGGCCGAGGCCGTTGAGCAGGGTGTAGGCCTGCTGCTGGCCGACGAGGAAGTTGTCGAACGTCGCGTAGTAGTCGACGGCGTCGGTGCCGGTCAGCAGACGGTCGTAGGCGATGATCGCGATGTCCTGGCTCTTGGCCTCTTCCAGGACGGTGGTCATGGCGGAGGCGTCCTTCGCCGCGACGACCAGGGCGACGGCGCCCTTGGTGATCATGTTCTCGATCTGGCTGATCTGCTTGGGGATGTCATCCTCTGCGTACTGCAGGTCGACCTGGAAGCCCTCGGCCTCGAGCTGGTCCTTGACGTTCTTGCCGTCAGCGATCCAGCGCTCGGAGGACTGGGTGGGCATCGCGACGCCGACGAGCTTGCCGCCGCCGACGTTGCTGGCGCCGCTCTCACCCGCACCGGTGTCGCCACCGGCGGAGCAGGCTGCGAGCGACATCATGAGCGCGCCGCTGGCGATGAGGGCTACAAAAGCCTTCTTCTTCACTGTGATTCCTTCCATCTGTGTGCTTGGGACGCCGTTGTCTTGACAGCTTCCTCAGGGGTTCCGGGCCCAAGGGCCTGGTCTTTCCGCGATCTCGAGTCCGACCGGGTGGTCTCGCCGTCGAGCGCGGGGGTTCAGGGGTGCGCAGCCCGCTTGCGTGATCTCACGAGATCTCCGCGAGCCGGGTGCGGGTGTCGGCCGGATCGAAGCGAGCGTCCGCGGCCTGGCCGTAGACGTTCTGATACCGGTCGAACAACGAGTCGATGGCCTCCTGCGGGATGGCGTTCGGCTCGCCGAGCTGACGGGCGATGTGCACGGTGCGCGCGACGTCCTCGACCATGACGGCGGCCTTGACCGCGTCCTTCGCATCGCTGCCGATCGTGAACGGGCCGTGGTTCCGCATGAGCACCGCTCGGGAGCGATGTCCGGTGAGGGTCTCGACGATGCCGCGGCCGATGGAGTCGTCGCCGATGACCGCGAAGGGACCGACGGGGATCTCGCCGCCGAACTCGTCGGCCATGGCGGTGATGACGCAGGGGATCGACTCGCCACGCGCGGCCCAGGCGACCGCATACGTCGAATGGGTGTGGACGACACCGCCGACCTCGGGCATGTGCCTGTACACGTATGCATGCGCTGCCGTGTCACTCGACGGAGCGTTCTCGCTGCCCGGCGTTCCCGGCACCACGTTGCCGTCGAGGTCGCACAGGATCATGTTCGACGGCGCCAAGTCGTCGTAGCTGACGCCGCTCGGCTTGATGACGAACAGATCGGCGCCGGGGACTCGACCGGAGACGTTGCCGCCGGTCCACACGACCAAGCCGTAGCGGGTGAGCTCGGAATGGAGCTTGGCGACGTCGTCGCGGGTCCGGGCGATGTGCACCTCGACCTCGGGAGTGAAGCTCACGCTGCCACCTCGCGGGTGGCGCGGAGGGCGTTGGCGCCCATCGCTGCACTCATGTCGACTCCGTCGTCTTCTAGCTGGTCGTTCGAATGTGAACGTTCGTGTGAACGGTCACACGGCCTGGAGTGATGTTACGCCCATGTTGCGGGAGCTTGTCAACGTGGAATTGTGTCGGTTCGGTAACGGCGTCGAGATCGCCGTGTTCATGGGGATCTCGACCGCTGGACGGTGCTCAGAAGGCGGGTCTGGCCGTCGAAGAACGCACGAGGAGCGTCGGTTCGATGGCGGGGAGGTCCGCATCGCGACCCTCCAACTGCGCGAAGAGCAGCGCGACGCAGCGGCGGCCGATCTCCGCGAAGTCCTGACGGATCGTGGTCAGGGGCGGCGCGAAATGTGCCGCTTCGGGTATGTCGTCGAAGCCCACGATGCTGATGTCTCGCGGACAGTCCAACCCCGCCTCGCGCACGGCATGAAGCAGCCCGAGCGCCATCTGGTCGTTGGACGAGAAGATCGCGGTGAAGTCCCGGAAGCGCAGCAGCTCGCGGCCGGCGCGATAGCCGAAGTCCGCGGTCCAGTCGCCGAGGATGGGAGCCGTCGTGGGAACGTCGTTGTCGGACATCTCGGCGAGGAACCCGCGCATGCGGGCCTCCGCCTCGATCCAGTCCTGCGGGCCGGCGAGGTGGTAGATGCTGCGATGCCCCAGCTCGATCAGGTGTCTCGTGACGAGCCGGGCCCCCGCGACCTGGTCGATGGACAGCGCATGCGATCCCGCCTCCCCGGTCGACTGCAACGTGACGTAGGGAACGCGGAGCGACAGGCGCTCGATGGCCGTGAGCACCCGGACCTGGGGGGCGATGATGACGAGCCCCTCCACCGCCTGATCGGCGAGGTGGTCGAGCGCCTGCACGATCGAGGCGTCGTCGGTGGCGGTCAGGTTCTTGGTGACGACGGAGTAGCCCGACTCCTGCGCGGCCTCCTCGATCGCACGAATGCTGGTGGCGGGGCCGTAGTGATGACGGTTGGAGGTCAGGATCCCGAACGTCTTCGACCGGCTGGTGACAAGCATGCGAGCTGCACGGTTGGGCCGGTATTGCAGCTGCTCCATGGCATCCAGGACACGCTGCTTCGTCTCCGGCCGGATGCTCGGGTGGTCGTTGACCACCCGAGAGACCGTCTGATACGAGACGCCGGCGACTCGGGCCACATCGCGGATGCTCGCCGCGCGTCCGGGAGGCAGCTCGAACGGGGTCGCGTCCCCACCCGTGTCGTCGTCAGCCACCGCAGCACCCTCGTCGTCGAATGTGAACAGTCACATGACTGCGAGGGACATTATCCACCACCCGATGTGACAGGGGCGCTTCTGTCACATCGGGGGCGAGGAGTCAGCGCGGCAGTGCCTGCTCGAGGTCGGCGATGAGGTCGGCGACCTCTTCGATACCCACCGAGAGGCGCACGATGGCGGGCGACACCTCGAGCGGCGTCCCCTTGACGGACGCGTGCGTCATCTCCGCCGGGAGTCCGATGAGCGATTCGACACCACCGAGCGACTCGGCGAGCTGGAAGAGCTCGGTCCGCTCGACGAACGCCTTCGCGGCATCCGCACCGCCGCGCAGTTCGATGGAGAGCATGCCGCCGAACGCGGACATCTGACGGGCGGCGATGTCGTGCCCCGGGTGATCGGCGAGGCCCGGGTAGTGCACCGCGACGACCTCGGGATGTCCGACGAAGTGCTCGGCCACCGCCTGAGCGCTCCTCGAGTGACGCTCCATCCGGATGGCGAGCGTCTTGATGCCGCGGACCGTGAGCCACGCCTCCATGGGAGCCAGGATCGCACCCGCCGCGAACTGGATGAACTTCACCTTGTCGGCGAGCTCGTCGTCGCTCGTCAGGACCGCGCCGCCCAGGGCGTCCGAGTGACCGCCGATGTACTTCGTAGTCGAGTGCACGACCACGTCGGCGCCGAGTTCGAGGGGCTGCTGAAGGGCGGGCGACGCGAACGTGTTGTCGACGACGACCGTCGCTCCCGCCTCGTGCCCGATCGCGGCGAGCGCGGCGACATCGGTGATCTTCATGAGCGGGTTGCTCGGAGTCTCGACCCAGAGCACCTTGGTGTTCGGGCGGATGGCCGCACGCACGGCATCCTCGTCCGCCATCTCGACGGTCGTCAGTTCGATGCCGTTCGGGACATGGATCCGGTTGATCAGGCGGTGCGTCCCGCCGTAGACGTCGTTGCCGAGCACGATGTGGTCGCCCGCCGACAGCGTCGAACGCAGCAGCGCGTCCTCTGCAGCGAGCCCCGAGGAGAAGGCCACACCGTGCTTGGCCCTCTCGAGGGATGCCAACAGGGTTTCGAGCGACGCGCGGGTCGGATTGCCGCTGCGGCCGTACTCGTATCCGCCGCGGAGACCGCCGACCCCGTCCTGCACGAACGTGGAGGTCTGGTAGATGGGCGGGATGATCGCGCCCGTGGTCGGGTCGAATTCCTGACCGGCACGGATGGCGCGGGTGGCGAAGCCGTACTTCGAGTCGTCGGAGGAGGTGTGCGAGGTCATGACGGAGCCTTTCGAGGGGTCGCCGGACGCGGCGACGGGAGAAGTGGGGTCGGCTCAGGCCGAGAGGAACGCGAGGAGATCGGAGCGCGTCAGCACCGCGACCGGCTTGCCGTTGTCGGCCACGAGCAACGCGTCGCTCTCGGCGAGCGCCGTCCGCGCGGTCGAGACGGGCTCGCGCAGGCCGATGAGGGGCAGGTTCGGCGACATGAAAGGCCGAACCGGATCGTCGAGCGACGCATTCCCGGTGAACACGTGCTCGAGAAGGGATCGCTCGCTCACGGCGCCCAGGACTTCACCCATGACGACCGGCGGTTCGGCGCCGAGGACGAGCAGTTGGGACACGTCGAAGCGCTGCATCAGGGCGACGGCCTCGCGGATCGTGTCGTGCGGGCGCACGTGGAGCAGTCCCGGCAGGTCCGCCGACCGACGCGCCAGCGCATCCTCCACCGAGGCTTCGTCACCGCCGGCCGCGAAACCGTAGGAGCGCATCCATTTGTCGCTGAAGATCTTGCCGAGGTATCCGCGACCGCCGTCGGGCAGGAGCACCACGACGACCGCGTCGTCGGGCAGCTCGCGGGCCAGTTCGAGGGCGGCCGCGACGGCCATGCCGCTCGACCCCCCGACCAACAGGCCCTCTTCGCGGGCGAGCCGGAGCGTCATGTCGAAGGAGGCATGGTCGCTGACCGGGATGATGCGGTCGACGACACCCGGGTCGTACGCCGAGGGCCAGAAGTCCTCGCCGACCCCCTCGACGAGGTAGGGACGCCCCGATCCGCCGGAGTACACCGACCCTTCGGGATCCGCGCCGACGATCTGCACCGCGCCGCCCGCGACCTCGCGGAGGTAGCGGCCGGTGCCGGTGATCGTGCCGCCTGTGCCGACACCGGCGACGAAGTGGGTGAGCCGCCCGTCGGTGTCGCTCCAGATCTCAGGACCCGTCGTCTCGTAGTGCGAGCGCGGCCCGTTGGGGTTGGAGTACTGGTCCGGCTTGAACGCCCCGGGGATCTCGCGTGCCAGGCGATCCGAGACGGAGTAGTAGGACTCGGGGCTGTCCGGTGCGACGTTCGTCGGCGTCACGACGATCTCGGCCCCGTAAGCGGTGAGGACGTTGCGCTTGTCCTCGCCGACTTTGTCGGGCAGGACGAAGACGCAACGGTAACCGCGCTGCTGCGCAACCAGCGCAAGGCCGACACCGGTGTTGCCCGAGGTGGGTTCGACGATCGTGCCGCCCGGCTTCAGCTTCCCGTCGCGCTCGGCGGCGTCGATGATGTTGACCGCGATACGGTCCTTCGACGATCCACCGGGGTTGAGGTACTCGACCTTGACGAGGACGGTGGCGCCGATGCCCTCGGTCACCTTGCTGAGCTTGACGAGAGGGGTGCCGCCGATGAGGTCGAGCACGGATTCCGCGTACTTCATGCGAAGACCTTCGTGTGTGGAGCAACGCGCCTCCGGGCGCGGCTCGATGTGAGAGTGGTGGGGGTCAGGCGCAGAGCTGACAACAACACGTCACGGACACGGGTCACACTGTAGCCCACACTTCATCGCACTCACCAGATCACCATCGAAACGCGCGCATGGAAGGCGCACGTCACTCGCAGTAGTCGGCCAACCGTCGAAGACGCTCACCCAGCCAATCGACGTAACGCTGATCGCTCCAGCCTCGCGACTCCGTGAAGTAGAGATACGTCTCCGGTGCGGTGAGATGCCCGAAGACGTCGGTGGCGACGTCGAGCGAGATGCCCTCGAGGCGGCCGCGGGAGGAGAACCACTCGGCTCCGAGGCGGATGTCGCGCATCCGGCGGGTCTCGAGTTCATGGTCCGCCGCGCGCGCGGCGGGATCCGCATCCGCCGCCGCCCGCATCGCCACGCGGATGGCGGCCGATCGCTGGTGGGCGCCCACCAGGAATCCGAGATATCCCTCGAGCGCCTTCTCGAAGTCGGGCTCCGCCATGATGGCGGCGATCTGCGGCCGCTCGGTCAGCGAATGAGCCCCCTCATCTCCCGCGAAACTCCGCTCGAAGGCGGCTATCAAGAGCCCGCTCTTCGGTCCGTTGAGCTGCACCGTCGGCAACGACACCCCGGCTTCTGCCGCGATCGCCCTCAGCGACGTCGCCGCATAACCGTCCCTCACGAAGAGGTGAGCCGCCGCGTCGACGATCGCGATCCGGGTGGCGGCCGCATCGGCCTCACGTCGGGGCGAGTGATAACTACGTGGCACCCGCCGACGTTATCCGCCTCAGTGCTGACGATGCTGGACGAGGACCGCTCCCGCGATGATCTGAGTGACGCAGGAGGAGATGAGCGCCACGACGCTCGCTTCGTAGGACGAGACCACGTTGAGCGCGAGACCCGCCGTGATCGCCACCGCGGACACCGCCGGGAACGCCCACTTGGCAGCACCCCTGGCCACCCCGGTCCGCAGGATGGCGACGGAGGCGACGACGAGGGCGACGAGCTGGACGAGGGCTCCGCCGAGAACGAGCCCGGTGAGATCGACGCCACCTTCCGCCCCGACCGAGCCGTAGGCGGTCGCGTAGTAGACCGTCTGATTGCAGAGGTAGACCGCGGCGAAGACCAGCAACGCCCACTTGCCGAGCATCCGCTCCCCCACCACTCCGTTCGCCCCGGTGGACCCGAGCGCGAAGGGCAGCATCGCGCCGCACTGCAGGATGACCGCGGCGAAGAAGAGCGTCGAGAACAGCGGCATCAGCGCATCGGTCGACTCGCCCGTGAAGACCGCCTCGACCACCGTGGCGACCAGCAGCAGGGCGCCGCCGAGCAGGATCCCGAGCCCTCCGTAGAAAGACCAGACGGGTCGGCCGGGCGTCGCGGGGGCGGCGGGCGAAGACGGGGTCGCAGCGGTGGGTGACGTGGTGGACATGCGGGCTCCTCGAGAACGGCGGATGGGTGACGGAACGAAACGGGTCAGCGCGGGCGGGTGCTCAGTAGTGCTTGCTCGATGGCGTCGAACGGACGTTGGGCGGCAGCGTCGTCCGACATCCGCCGGGCGTGAGCTCGGAAAGACGGATCGGCGAGGACCGCATCGACCGCCCGTCCGACGTCGTTCGCGGAGGGGCTTCCGGTCTTCAGGTCGAGCCCCGCGCCCGACCAGCCGACGCGTGCGGCGACCTCGGGCTTCTCCTCGGTGTCGCCCGCGACGATCACGGGGATGCCGTGCGCGACGGCGGACTGAACCGCGCCGTACCCGCCGTTGGTGACGAGGAGATCGGTGCGGGGGAGGAGCTCGGCGTAGGGAAGATACCGGCCGGCGCGCGCATTGGCGGGCAGCGGCCCCCACCCTGCGACGTCGCGCCCGCCGCCGGTCGCGACGACGAGGACATCGCGTGAGGCGAGCGCCTCGAGCGTGGGGAGGATCAGGCGCGAAGGATCGGCATTGTCGATAGTGCCCTGCGTGACGTGGACGACCGGACGAGGGCCGTCCAGATCACCCCACCAGGCCGGCAGGGGGTCGCTCGACGGCGGCTGGGGGAGGGTTCCTACGAAGCGGATGGTCGCGGGCAGATCGGGACGCGGATACTCGAGCCGTCTCGGGCCGGTCTGCAGGAACGCGTCGAAGCGCGTCGCGAGATCCATGACGCCGCCGACGAGCGCGCCGCCGGCTTCGTGGACGGCGGCGACACCGGCTTGCTGGGTGGGCCGGAAGACGATCCGTCTCGCCACGAAGTCCAGGAGGCGATACCTCACACGCTCGGCGGCGCTGGCGGCGGGCGCCAGGCCCATCCCGTAGGGGGCGAGGCCGGGACCCGCCAGACTCAGCGGCGTGACCCCGAGGGCGAGGATGGGCGGCCGTCCGCCACGCGGCCGCTCCAGCGGATCCAGAAGAGGGATCGCCCCGGCGAACGCGCCGTCGACGAGCACGGCGTCGGGACGGTGGGTTTCCACGGCTCGGCGCAGGGCGCGAGCCTGGTCCGGGATGGGGTCCACGAATATCGATCGGATCTCGTACTGCGCACGCCGGATGCCGGAGAACTCGCCGCGGCGCGGGATGTAGGAGTCTTGATCGCGATCGTCGAAGTCGGCGAGGCCGGTGAGGGGCTCGAACTCCGCCCCCGCGCGAAGTGCGGCCACCGCGAAGCGACTGCCGCTGAGGACCGCCACCCGGTGCCCCCGCGCGACGAGATCGCCGGCCACTCGGATCATCGGACCCGCATGACCGGTGATCGGTGAAGCGGCCAGCACGAAGCTCCCCATGAGGCCCCTTCCATCCGGCGCTCGGCGAACGCTTCGGATGTACCGTAACCTTATTGACTAATACGCCGCAATATTCAAATTACGGGACAGGGTCGTGCAGCCCTTGACGTGCCGCGAGAGACGCGTAGGCACCACCGAGCGCGAGCAGCTCGTGATGCCGACCGCTCTCGACTATGCGGCCGCGCTCGACGACGTGGATCACGTCGGCGTCGACGACGGTCGAAAGTCGGTGAGCGATGGCGATGGTCGTCCGGCCCGACGCGGCCTGATCGAGAGCAGCCTGCACGGCGCGCTCGGACACCGAATCGAGCGCGCTCGTGGCCTCATCGAGGATGAGGATCGCCGGGTCCTTGAGGATGACCCGCGCGATGGCGATCCGCTGCTTCTCGCCACCGGACAGGCGGTAGCCGCGCTCCCCCACGACGGTGTCGTAGCCGTCGGGGAAGCTCTCGATGGTCTCGGCGATGGAAGCCGCCTCGGCCGCCGCACGCATCTCCTCCTCGGTCGCATCGGGTCGGGCGTAGAGGAGGTTCTCGCGGATGGTGGCGTGGAACAGGTAGGTCTCCTGGCTCACGATGCCGATCTGATGCATGACGTCGTCGTGCCGGAGATCACGGACGTCGCGATCGGCGATGCGCACCGACCCGCCCGTCACCTCGTAGAAGCGCGGGATCAGATATCCGATGGTCGTCTTCCCCGCCCCGGAGGCACCGACGAACGCGACCCGTCGACCCGGCTCCGCCACGAACGAGACGCCGCGAAGGGTCTCCGAGGCTTCGCCCACCTGGTCCGGATAGGAGAAGCGCACGTCCCGGAACTCGACGAGCCCCGTCGGATCCGACGACGTCAGCGGCGCCGCGTCCGGCCGGTCGGCGATGGCCGGCTTCAGATCCATGTATTCGAAGATGCGGGCGAACAGCGCACCCGACGTCTGCAGGTCGAGCGCGACGCGCATGAGACCGAGCAGAGGCCACATCAGTCGGGCCTGGACCGTCGTGAAGGCCACGATCGTGCCCGCCGTGATGTCGCTGCCACCCTGGATGAGGAAGGCCGAGACCAGGTAGACGACCGCGGGGACCACAGACAGGAAGACCTGCACGAGTGCGAAGAAGCCTTGGCCGCTCATCGCCTGCTGCACCTGGAGCCGGATCTGACTGCGGTTCTCCGTGGCATAGCGCTCGGTCTCGCTCGCCTGACGACCGAAACTCTTGGCCAAGAGGATGCCCGATACGCTCAGCGTCTCCTGCGTGATCGCCGTCATCTCGGACAGCGACTCCTGCGTCTTGGTCGCGATGCGCGCGCGCACCCGCCCGACGCGGCGCTGGGCGAGCACCAGGACGGGCAGCAGGATCACGGCGATGAGGGTGAGCTGCCAGCTGAGCAGCAGCATGGCGACCACTGCGGCGATCACGGTCACGAGGTTGCCGATCACGCTCGAGACGGTGTTGCTCAGGACCCCGGCCACGCCTCCGACGTCGTTGGCGAGACGCGACTGGATGACACCCGTCTTCGTGCGGGTGAAGAAGCCGAGCTCCATCGACTGCAGATGCGTGAACAGGTCGACCCGGAGCGCCCCCATGACCCTGTTGCCGATCGTGGACGTGAGGAAGGTCTGCCAGATCCCCAGCCCGGCCGACAGGATCCACACCAGGATCATCAGCCCGACCAGCTCGAACAGGACCGGCAGGTTCGGCCCGCCGGGCGGGAACAGCCCGAGATCGAAGGCCTGCTGCGTGAGCAACGGAGGAGCCACCGTGAGGGCGGCGTCGATGACGACGAGCAAGATCGTGAGGATGAGCATCGCCTTGTGCGGTGCGAAGAGGTGACCGATCCGGCTGAGGAGGTGCGGGATCCGTGGCGCTTCGGCGTTCGCCGCGCGCTGCGCCTCGACGTCGCGCGATGCCACACCGCGCATCGGGCGCCCGCCCGTTCCCATGCTCATTCTGAGCGCGATACTACGTCCGCTCGCATCAGCGGACGCCGGGAGTGGATGCGTGGAATCACCCGCCCACCGCGCCCTTGCCTGGGAGAAGAACCACTTCTCTGGGAGAAGTGGCTCTTCCCTGACAGAAGAAGCGCCCCCGGGCGGGGTCTCCACGTATAGTCAGCCTCAGCCAACACTTGTGGTCCACGACGACGTGTCCACTGAGAACGAGGAGGACCGATGGCGCTCTCCGATCCCGCCGTCACCGGCCGTCGTGATCCGGGCGACGGCGCCCCCGGCGGCCCGTCCGCGCGCACCGCACCCGCCCTCCGACCCGAGCCTCGCCGCCGGAAGGTCAAGTACAACCGGCGTGAGGCGATCGCGGGCTTCCTCTTCATCGGGCCATGGGTCATCGGGTTCCTGGTGTTCACGCTCGGCGCGATGATCTACAGCCTCGTCATCTCGCTCAGCGACTACCAACTCGCGACCGACCTGATCACACGGTTCAGCTTCGACAACTACGCGCGGCTCTTCAGCGAGCCGAAGGTCATGGTGTCGCTCAGCAACACGTTGTTCTTCGCCGTCATGGCCGTCCCCCTCGAGATCGCGTTCGCTCTCGGGCTGGCGCTGCTGCTCAACCGGCTCGGACGCGGCGCCGGCTTCTTCCGCGTGCTCTACTACCTGCCCAAGATGACCCCGTCGGTCGCCACGGCCGCGGTCTTCCTGCTCCTCCTCAACGGCAACTTCGGGGCGATCAACCGGGGCCTCGCGCTCATCGGGATCCAGGGACCGCAGTGGCTCACCGACCCCGCCTGGGTGAAGCCGTCGATCGTGCTCATGACGCTCTGGACCGTCAGCGGCACCATGATCATCTTCCTCGCCGCACTCAAGAACGTGCCTCGCGACCTCTACGAGGTGTCGTCCCTCGACGGCGCCGGGCCGGTGCGCCAGTTCTTCCACATCACCGTGCCGATGATCTCGGGCGCCATCTTCTTCAACATGCTCGTGCTCACCATCGCCGCCCTTCAGGTCTTCGACCAGGCGTTCCTGCTGTTCTGGCGCGACCAGACCAGCGCCGCGCCGGAATCGTCGCTCTTCTACGCCGTCTACCTCTTCCAGCAGGCGTTCCGGCAGTTCAACTTCGGATTCGCCGCGGCGATGGCGTGGCTGCTCTTCGCGATCATCGCGGTGATCACGCTCATCCAGGTCCGCTTCGGCAATCGGTTCGTCTACTACGAGGGAGGGCGCGACTGATGACCGCCACCATCGGCACCCCATCGGCAGGACCGAGCGTCCAGAGCCAGACCCTCAGCGTCGCGGAGACCGGCGGACGCCCGCGCGCCCCCCGACGCGGGGTACGCAGCACCGCCGTCCGCCTCATCCTGTGGGTGGTGCTCGTCGGGTTCGCCCTCGCCTTCCTCTACCCGTTCGTCTGGCTGCTGTCCGCGAGCCTCAAGCCCCGCGGCGAGGTGTTCGACAACCGGCTGATCCCGCAGACGCTCGTCCCCGGCAACTACGCGGAGGTCTGGGAGCAACTCCCCCTCCTCAGCTGGATGGGCAACAGCCTGCTCATCGCACTGCTCGCCGCCGGTCTCGTCACGGTGTCGAGTTCGATCGTCGCGTTCGGGTTCGCCTACTTCCGGTTCCCGTTCCGGAACGCACTCTTCGGGCTCGTGCTGGCGACCATGATGCTGCCGGGAGCGGTGACGCTGATCCCGACCTATCTGATCTGGAACCAGCTCGGCTTCCTCGGCACGTCGGTGCCGCTGTGGGGCGCGAACCTCTTCGGATCGGCGTTCTACATCTTTCTGCAGCGGCAGTTCTTCCTCGGATTACCGCGGGAGCTGTTCGAGGCGGCTCGCGTGGACGGCGCCAGCTATTGGCGGATGTTCTGGCAGATCGCGGCACCGCTGTCGATCCCGTCGTTCATCATCGTGTTCATCTTCGAGTTCCAGGCCAGCTGGAACAACCTGCAGGCGCCGCTGATCTATCTGAACTTCGGATCGGTGGAGAACTTCACGGTCCCGCTCGGCATCTCGTACGCGATGACGCAGTTCTCCCCGACGAACGGCGGCCAGGGCGACTATCAGCTGGTGATGGTCGCGGCCCTCCTGGTGACCCTCCCGATGCTGATCCTCTTCGCCTTCGGCCAGCGCTACTTCATCGACGGCCTGGCCACCCAGGGCCGCAAGGGGTAGGACGGCCGTCGCCTGCTCGTTGAGGAGGCCCGCCAGCGCCGTCGCGAGACGCCCGCGGGTCCTCCACACCCATTGATGCGGCGACTCTTTCCCCCGAGTCCATGAATCACTGCATCAGCCGGATTTCAAGCCGCTCTACTCGTCCCATGGGCTGGGTCTACATCCTCGAATGCGCGGACGGCACTCTTTATGTCGGCAGCACCAACAACATCGCGGCTCGCCTCGAGCAACATCAGGAGGGACGAGGCGCTGCATACACGAAGCGACGACGACCGGTACGTCTCATCTGGCTCGGCCGTTTCGACCGCGTCGACGACGCCTTCGCGTTTGAAAAGAAGATCCAGGGGTGGAGTCGCGCCAAAAAGCTCGCGCTGATCGAATCGGCACCCTCGGCGACCTTCAAGGCCTTGAGCAGACGCGGGGTGAAGCCGTCGTCGATGAATGTCTCGACCGCGCATCTTCCTACGATCACCGTCGGCTGACGCGACCCCCGGCCGTTTCGCGACGGGCGCGGGGCGCCCTCCTCAACGACCAGCTGGTTGAGACTCTGGTCGTTGAGGAGGCGCGAAGCGCCGTCGCGAAACGACGAGCGACGACACAGCACCGCACGCCGGAGGCGGGCGGTTCCTTCCCCTACCGCTGCGACTGGGAGGTGGCCTCGTCGTAGGCGCGCTCCGCGGCGGCCTGACCGTCGGCCAGGGCGTCCGCCGGGGACTTCTCGCCATTCAGCGCCGCCACCACGGCGTTCTCGAGCTCGGTCTGGATCTCGAGACCGGCGGCCGACGACCCGTACGACTTCCCGTTGCCGACCACGTCGTAGTAGGTCGAGATGATCTGGTCGAAGCTCTCGCTCCCCGTCGCGACGACGTATTCGTCTCGGATCTTCTCGTCCGCCTCGGGCACGCCCGTGAACAGACCGGTGTTGATCCGACCCGGCTCCGCCGCGACGTTGTCGGCGCGCGCCTTCCCGGCCGCCATCCATGCATCCGTGGACGTGAGGTTCACCATCCACGCGCAGGCCGCTGCCGGATTCGCCGACCCGACCGGGATCACGAAGGCCGATCCGGACGCGACGCTGAAGTCATCGCCGTTGGCATCCTTGAAGGGCACGGCTCGCAGATCGAGTTGGGGTGAGTTCTCGGCGAGGACATTCGGGTACCACTGCTGGTTGATCTGGGCGGCGACCTGGTTCTTCACGTACTGGTTCTCGGCGCCGAAGGTGTCGAACGTGTCGATGAAGCTCTTGACCCCGGCGTAACCACCCTGCGCATCGACGAGCTCCTTGAGGAACACGAGCGTTTCGACGTTCTTCGGGTCGTCGATCGTAGGGCGCCCTTCGTCGTCGATGATGGTGCCGCCCGCGCCCAGCATCCAGAGTCCCGCGTTGCCGGGCAGCGCCGGATCGAGGCCGAGCGTCGCAGGGTTCCCGCCGCTCTCCGCGTACAGGGCCTTCGCGGCGGCCAGCAGGGTGGGTCGATCCGAGGTGTCGATCGAGTCGATGGAGACGCCCGCCTGCTCGAGCAGCGGCGAGTTCACGATGATCGCCGGCGGCTGATAGAACTGCGGCACTCCATAGACCTTGTCGTCGTAAGTCACGTCCCCGATGACGGACTCGTACCAGTGGTCGTTCGAGACCCCCTGCTGGGCGAAGCACTCATCGAGCGGCACGATGAGCCCGCGTGCCGCATAGGTTCCGACGAAGCGGGCGCTCATCTGCACGACGTCGGGGACCTGACCGCTCGCGGTCGCGGCGGTGAACTTCTGAGCATCGAACGCTGTCTTGTCGATCTGGATGTCGACATCGCCGAGCTGCTGTGCCGCGAAGTCGAGGCGAGCCTGACCGACGTCGTCCGCGTTCTCGAATCCCCACGGCTTGAGCACTCCTGTGGGGGCGGCAGAGAAGTCGACGTCTCCCCCGGTCGCCGCACCTCGTCCGTTGCCGCAGGCGGTCAACGCCAGCGCGGAGAGCACCGCCGTTCCCACCAGGATCGAACGCTTCACGGCACACTGCCTCTTCGTCATCACGTGTCCTTTCGCAATCCCGATGCCCAATCACCGGGTGATAACTGGCCAGTCGACCACACCCCCTTGCGGGGGCTCACAGGTAGAGTCGCGCTCACTTCCGGAGTGCTACTCGGCCTGGTCGCCACGAAGGAGGATTCGAGAATTCGAGGGACCCGCCATAGTGTCGAGGCGACTCTGGGGACCGACGGGGCCGAGCGAGCAGGAGGGATCGATGGCGATCGGCACGAGACACGGACCCAACCCACCCGCACGTCTCTCCGGAGCACTGTTCGTGGCGGCCGGCCTGGTACAGACCGTGCTGGGTACGTTGCTCGCGGTCGGCGCATACTCTCCCGACATCGGCCCCCTCTCCCTGGCCTCTCTGGCTCTGATCTCCTGCGGGATCGGCGTGGTCGCATTCGGTTTCGGCGACCGGGACCATCGCGTGGCCGTCCGCGGCCTCGCGCGATCCGCCCTCATCGTCGTCTTGGTCAACTGGACGGCCCGCTTCGCGGTGGCTTTCCTCTTCTCGACCGGGTCAGCGGTCGCCAACGACTGGTTCGGCCTGTCGACCATCGCGGTGTGGGTCCTGGCCGTCCTCGGCCTCGTGGCTCTGGTCTGTTCCATCCCGGTCGCCATCTCAGCTGCAGTGCGCATCCGACATCCCCGACTCCTGCGGTGGGCCCCGTCGGCCGTCGTGGGCACTCACGCCCTGGCCGCTGTCGCGCTCGCGAATCCCCTGGCCGACTGGCTCTACAGCGGCAACATCGGGGCCGAAGTGGCCATCGCCGTCAACGATGTGACGACGGCGCTGGTCGCTGCGTCCTGGCTGGTCCTCGGGGTGGCTCTCTTGTTCTACAGCCGGGAGCCCGTCGCCGACCCGCGTCGCTCCTGATCCCCCAAGTGCAGCCAGCGACCACTCCCCCGACGGACGTAGCCTCGAAGGATGTGGGAACTGCGCGCAGAACTCGGTAACGAGCTGGCGGCGGAGGTCTCGACCGCCCTCGGCGGGACGATCGTGCGGGCGGAACATCAGCCCTGGGGATCGAAGAACAGCACCTGGGTCGTCACCCTCGACGACGACAGACGCCTCGTGCTGCAGGTGTTCGCTGATCGGAACGCGGCGATTCGAAGGATCGACGCATCGCGACAGCTGGAAGCAGTAGGTGTCGTTCCTGTCGCGCGCACCCTGGCCGACGGGGTCCACCAGGCCGAGCCCTGGGCTGTGACCGAGCTCATCGCCGGGCGCTCCGGCTATGAAGCGGCCGGGCCGGATCTCGACGACTCGCGGTGGCCCGACATGGCGGCCGCTATGGGGCGCCTTCTTCCTCTCTTGCACAGCGTCGATGTGGCCGAGGTCCGCCTCCCCGATGTGTGGACGAGTGCGGATGAGCTCATCGCGCGGGCGAGAGACTGGATGGCAGCTCTCGGCCCTCACCTGAGCTCAGGAAGCCTTCGTCGGCTGGCCGCCCGTGTCATCGACACCGCGCCGCTCGCGCTCGCGGACCCACCGGTCCTCTGTCACGGCGACTTCGGTCCGCAGAACGTCCTCTTCGTGGGGACGGAGGTGACCGGACTCCTGGATCTCGAGGACATGCGGATCGGGCCGCCTCTTCTCGACGTCGCCTGGTGGACATGGCCGGTGCGGGCCCATACTCCCGCCGCGTACGAGCGCTCCTGGCTCGCCTTCGCGCGGGCGGCGGAGATCGACGAATCGGCCTCGGGATTCCAGGAGACCCTGCACACTCTGACGCTCCTGCGACTGTTGGAGACGGCCGACCACTTCCGACTGACTCAGCCGGAGAAGTACCCGTCGTGGGCGACACGAATCCAGACGGAGCTCGATCGGTTCACGTGATCGACAGGGAGCGAGCCTCAGGCGACTCTGCGGATCCGAGCAGGTTGGAGGCATAGCGTGCCGCGCATGAGCGACGAACGAGAGACCCAGGACGCACCGATCATGGACGGCGCCACCGACGCTTCCGACAAGGAGAAGCAGGAGGGCCTCGAGCAGCAGCGCCGTGTCGACAAGCAGTCGGACGAGGCGAAGCATGCCCACCCGAACGCCGCCTCCTGATCACCACCCCGTGAAAGCGGAAACGCCGCCCCGCTGATGCGGGACGGCGTTTCTCTTGCGTCTGAAGACGCGATCTAGGTCTCGATATGACGTCGCAAGCGTGCGACGTCACTCGACCTGATCTCGCGGGACGGCCCACCGGGCCGTCCCGCTTCGATCACTTGACGGTGACGGTGGCGCCAGCAGCCTCGAGCTGCTCCTTGGCCTTGTCGGCGGCTTCCTTGTTGACACCCTCGAGCACGGGCTTGGGGGCGCCGTCAACGAGGGCCTTCGCCTCACCGAGGCCGAGGCTGGTGAGGGCGCGCACCTCCTTGATGACCTGGATCTTCTTGTCACCGGCGGCCTCGAGGATGACGTCGAACTCGGACTTCTCCTCGACCTCCTCGGCGGGGGCGGCGGGGCCAGCGGCACCGGCGACCGCGACGGGCGCGGCGGCGGTGACGTCGAAGGTCTCCTCGAACTTCTTGACGAACTCGCTGAGCTCGATGAGGGAGAGCTCCTTGAACGCCTCGAGCAGCTCGTCAGTCGACAGCTTTGCCATCTTTTATCTCCTTGTTTCTTAGATTCGTATCCGTCGCGAAACCTGAGGGTCAGGCCGCGGACTCCTGCTTGTCGCGCAGAGCGTCGACCGTGCGAACGGCCTTCGACAGCGGCGCGTTGATCGTGTAGACGGCACGCGTGAGCGTGGCCTTCATGGCGCCGGCGGCCTTGGCCAGCAGCACCTCACGCGACTCGAGGTCAGCAAGCTTGATGACCTCTTCCGCGCTGAGCGGGGCACCGTCGAAGTACCCGCTCTTCACGACCAGGAGGGGATTCGCCTTGGCGAAATCACGCAGAGCCTTCGCGACGGCGACGGTGTCGCCGTGCACGAACGCGATCGCGGACGGACCGGCGAGCTCGTCGTCGAACGACGAGATGCCGGCGTTGTTCGCCGCGATCTTGGTGAGCGTGTTCTTCACCACGGCGTAGGTCGCGTGCTCACGGATGTTCGTGCGCAGCTGCTTGAGCTGTGCAACCGTGAGACCGCGGTACTCGGTCAGCAGGGCTGCGTTCGAGTTCTGGAACTGGTCCGAGAGCTCGGCAACCGACGCTTCCTTCGTCGCCATGGGACTCCTTAGTGGATGTTGTGGAGAAGACAACCCACCGTCACGCAGAAGAGATCTTCTGAACGACAGGACCCGCATACGCAAAAAGCTCCGGCGCATGCGCACGGAGCTTCGGAATCTCGACCCGCTGAGCGGATCGGAACTTCACTTCATACACCTGCGCAGGCACTCACGAGAGCGAGTCTTCGGCGGCGGGCTCGGAACTCTCGTTCCAGGCACGCCGACAACCGGCGGTCTTCGGCTTCTGGTCGAGACTACACAGACGAGGCCGCCGGGAGCAACCCCGGCGGCCTCTATTGCTGCCTCGATCCTCGGAGGACCGGAGTCAGGGGCCGACCACCGGCCTCTCGGCCGGCTTCGCGCCGCTACGGAGCCACGTGTCGAACAGCTCGGAGAGATCTCGTCCCGCCATCTGGGACGCGTACGCCTCGAACTGCGCGGTCGTCACATTGCCACCCGCATTGCCCTGAGCCCAGCCGCGGAGAATCCGGAAGAAGGTGTCATCACCGACCTCGGCTCGGAGCGCGTGCAAGGTCATCGCGCCGCGCTCATAGACGAAGTCGTCGAAGATCCGCGAGGGTCCCGGGTCGTCGACGATCCCCGTCCAGAAGTCGTCGCCGGCGTCACGTGCGTAGCCGGCGTCGAAGATCTCCTGCGCCGTGTCACCGCCTGTCGCCTCCGAGTAGAGGGACTCCGAGTAGGACGCGAAGCCTTCGTTGAGCCAGATGTCGGACCACCTCGCGAGGGCGACGTCATCGCCGACCCACTGATGTGCGAGTTCGTGGACGATCGTGGTTTCGTCCGGGGAGGCCAGGTCTCCGTCTTGATCGGTGGCGTAGGGATAGATGGGACGGGTCTGGTTCTCGAGAGCGAACCCGAGTGGCCGCACGTCGACCACGATCCCCCCGGACTCGGTGAACGGGTAGTCGCCGTAGAGCGTCTCGAGGAAGGCGACGGCATCGGGTGCGACGCCGAGGAGCGTCTGCGCGTCAGCGCCCTTCTTCCCGGGCACGAGAAGGGATTCGGCCACGGCGTTGCGGTAGGTCACCCCGTCCACCTGGGATACAGCGATGTCGTAGTCGCCGACCGTGGCAGTCGCGAGGTAGGTCGCCATCGGCTTGTCCATCACGTAGACGAACGTGGTGCGCCCGCCCTCGCTGCTCTCCGAGCGCAGCTCGCCGTTCCCGATGACGTCGAGGCCGTCGGGGACGCTCATCGACATGGTCATGGTCGCCTTGTCCGACGGGTGGTCGTTGGCAGGGAACCAGGTCGCGGCGACCCGGGGTTCGCCGACGATGACCATTCCGTCGGCCGTCGGGAAGACGCCGGCGGCGCCGAAGGCGTCATCGACCAGGATCGGCACGCCCGCGTAGTCGACCTCGACGGTCAGGGTCGTCCCTGTCGGGATGCCCGCGTCCGGGAGGACGGTCAGCTCGGTGCGAGGCGGGTCGATGGCACCGGCGGGGTCCTCGTCCGCGGCCAAGGGCTGCGCCGTTTCGCCGCTGATCTGCGTCGTGGCGAGCGAGTACGCGCTCGTCCGACCATCGATCCGCAGGTCGCTGATCACGAGACGGTCGACGCCGTTCTCGTCACGGGTGTCGAAGTCGAGGTTGAAGGCCGACAGATTCTGGGACGCGGTGAGTGTGATGGCCGCGGTGCCCGAGATGCGCTTGGTGATCGGATCGAACGCGAGGTCGAGGTCGTAGTTCTGGACGTCGTAGCCACCGTTCCCGTCGAGCGGGAAGTAGGCGTCGCCGATACCGGCCGCACCCGGCGTGAATTCGGTGGTGACGGGGGGCATCGCGGGCGGACATTCGAGGGCCCGCGCGGCGGGCGCGGGGGCGGTCGCCGCGAGCGTCACCGCGATGAGCGGCACGGCGAGTGCGGTCCGGCCCAGCCATGCACCTCTCCTCTCCTTCGTGCGCCCCGCTCGGCGTCGGGTCGACACCACGGCGACCGTTCCGATGGCCAGCGCGCCGATTCCGGCGAGTAGAGCGGCGCCGCCGTCGATGCCGGTGGCGGGAAGAATGCAGAAATCCATGGGGCTCCTCGGATGGGGGATCGCGATGAGAGAAAGCTCAGAACGAGCTCTGACGGAATCCCAAGCTAGGCCGCGCATCAGTCGTTCACCGGGATCTGTTACATGCGGGAAACACGGGGTGCCTTGAATGAAACCTCCCGCGCCTAATCTCGCGGTGTTGCACAGCCGGCGCCGACGCCTCCGCAGCCCCGGCGTCTCCCCTGTCGCCGGCGAGGCGTAGATCCGCGCCCCTTCCCCAGAGTGGAGACGTTCCCCATGGCATCACGTTCCCTTCGCCGCTCCCTGCGCGGCGTCACCCTCACGGTCGCCGCGGCGGCCGTCGCCCTCACCATGGCGGCGTGCGCCGGTGGCAGCGCCCCCGCCTCGGGCGGTTCGTCCGACGGTGCGGCAGCGTCGTACGGCGACCTCAACCTGCAGCTCTCCTGGATCAAGAACGAGGAGTTCGCGGGCGAGTTCTTCGCCGACTCGAAGGGCTACTACAAGGACGCCGGCTTCTCTTCGGTCAACATGACCCCCGGCCCCTCGACCGGAACCGCTGAGCTGCTCTCCGGATCCGCCGACATCGCACTCTCGGACGCCGTCTCGGTGGGCACCGTCGTCGCGAACGAGGAGGCACCGCTCAAGATCATCGGTGCGACCTTCCAGGCCAACCCGTTCACGAT
The DNA here is from genome assembly GCA_913778905.1 of uncultured Naasia sp. Taxonomy (GTDB): domain Bacteria; phylum Actinomycetota; class Actinomycetes; order Actinomycetales; family Microbacteriaceae; genus Naasia. The sequence continues at coordinate 174,845 of CAJYYA010000016.1, forward strand.
CCTGTCGCGTGCCGACAAGGGCAACATCACGACCCCGAAGGACATGATCGGCAAGAAGATCGGCGTCCAGGCCTCGAACACCTCGCTCTTCGAGGCGCTCCTCGCCGCCAACAGCATCGACCCCAGCCAGGTTACGGTGGTCCCGGTCGAGTACGACCCCTCCGTCCTGGTCAACGGAGACGTCGACGGCTTCGTCGCCTACATCAGCAACGAGGCGATCACCCTCGACCTCGAGGGCATCCCGACCGCGACGCTGAACTTCGCCGACAACGGCCTCCCCTTCGTCGCCGAGACCGTCACGGTCACCGACCAGACCATCGCCGAGAAGCGCGACATGCTGAAGGCTTTCCTGAAGGCCGAGATCATGGGCTGGACCGACCAGCTGAAGGACGCCGACGAGGGTGCGCGCCTCGCTGTCGAGGTCTACGGCAAGGACCTCTCGCTCGACCTCGAGAAGGCGAAGGTCGCGTCGAAGACGCAGAATGAAGTCCTCGTCGTCTCCTCCGACACCGAGAAGAACGGGCTCTTCACCATCAGCGACTCGTTGCAGACGAGCACGATCAAGAGCCTCAACGGCGTCGGGCTCAAGATCGGCGCTTCGGACCTGTTCGACCTCTCGCTGCTCGACGAGGTCTACGCCGAGAACCCCGAACTCAAGAACTACAAGGGCTGAACGGACTCCTTCGTGACCTCCAGCAACACCACCGGTGCCCGGGACCAGCAGGTCTCGGGCACCGGCCTGCACATCAGCGGCCTCCACAAGGAGTTCCGCGTCGGCGCCAAGACCGTCGTCGCACTCCAGGACGCCAACCTCCACACCGATCAGGGCACGTTCCTCTCCCTGCTCGGTCCCTCCGGCTGCGGCAAGTCGACGATCCTCCGGATCCTCGCCGGGCTGGAGAACCCGACGTCGGGAACGACCCGCGTCGACGGCAAAAGCCCGCGTGAGCTGCGGAAGAACAACGAGCTCGGCATCGCGTTCCAGGACCACGCGCTTCTGCCGTGGCGGAGCGTGTACTCCAACATCAAGCTGCCGTTCGAGATCGCCGGCAAGCCCGTCGACAAGGCCTACATCGACGAGCTCATCGACCTCGTCGGTCTCCGCGGATTCGAGAAGGCCAAGCCGGCCCAGCTGTCCGGCGGTATGCGCCAGCGCGTCTCGATCGCCCGCTCGCTCGTCATGAAGCCCTCCGTCCTGCTGCTCGACGAGCCCTTCGGCGCGCTCGACGACATGACGCGCCAGCGCCTCAACCTCGAGCTCCTCCGCATCTGGACCGAGAAGCCGGCGACGACCCTCATGGTCACGCACGGCATCTCCGAGGCCATCTTCCTGTCCGACCAGGTCGCGGTGATGTCGCCGCGTCCGGGCCGGATCAAGGAGGTCATGGAGATCGACCTGCCGCGTCCGCGCACCCCCGAGATGATGCGCACGCCCGAGTTCCACGCCTACGTCGACCACGCCTCCGAGCTGCTGTTCGGCGAGGCGGAGTCGCAGACGGCCGAGCCGACGACGGTCGAGCCGTCCGCGCGGGAGCCGCTGCCCGTCTCACCCGCGATCAACTCGACGCTGTGAACGTCCGCCGCCTCCCCGGCTGGGCCTCGGCCCTGTTCGGCGCCGTCGCCATCGTGGCCGTCTGGTGGATCGTCTCCGCTCTCGTCCCCGCCGAGGGTCAGTTCTCGCCCATCCCGTCGCCGCCGGCTGTCCTCGCCGCCATGGCGGACGACGGGTTCGGCTTCTACTGGCCCAACTTCTCGGTGACGCTCGCCGAGGCCGGGATCGGGTACCTCTACGGCAACCTGATCGGCCTGATCCTCGCCGCTCTGGTGCTCGTGCTCCCCTGGCTCGACGGTGTGATCAACCAGTTCGCCGTCGTCACCTATTGCGTGCCGATCGTGGCGATCGGACCTCTCGCGATCGTCATCCTGGGCGGCGCGAAGACCCCCGGTGATCCGTCGGCGACCGCTGTGTTCTTCGCGGCCCTCTCGGTGGTGTTCACGACCGTCGTCGGCTCTCTCCTCGGCCTCAAGGCGGCCGACAAGGCGTCGCTCGACGTCGTCGCCGTCTACGGGGGATCCCGTCTCACCCAGCTGCGCAAGGTGCGTCTCATCGCCGCGCTCCCCGCCATCCTGAACGCCCTGCAGATCGCGGTGCCGACAGCGTTCCTCGGCGCCGTGCTCGGCGAGTACTTCGGCAAGATCGAGCGCGGTGTCGGCCCGGTCCTGGTCGCCGCTCAGGTCTCCCTCAACTCGCCTCGCGTCTGGGCCGTGTTCCTGCTCTGCGCGATCGTCGCCATCGCCGGATACGCGCTGCTCGGTCTCGTCGGCCGTGCCGTCGCTCCCTGGTCGACCGGACGGAAGGTCGCGGCATGAGCACCACCACGCCTCACGCTCCTGCTGCCGCCGCGCAGCCGTCCGCGACCGCTGCGTCCACGGCCCGTGCGATCGGCCGGGCGCTCCTGCGCAGCACGCTCGTCGCGCTGTCGACCCTGGTGATCGTCACCCTCATCTGGCTGGCCATCGTCAACCTCACCGGCATCTCCCCCTACGTGGCGAAGGGTCCGGTCGAGGTCTTCCAGTTCCTCTTCACGAAGGACGACGCGGCCGAGAACCAGGCGGCGCTGCTCGCGAATCTGGGCGTCACTCTCCAGCATGCGGCGGTCGGCTTCCTGGCCGGAGTCGCGGTCGCGATCGTGGTCGCGATCCTCTTCCGCCTCTCGCGCACGGTGGAGTCGGCTCTCATGCCGGTCGCCACCCTGCTGCGTTCCGTACCGCTCGTCGCGATCGCGCCCGTCATCATCCTCGCCGTGGGGATCGGGTCGCAGGCCTCCGTCGCGATCATCGGCGGCATCGTGGTGCTCTTCCCGGCCCTGGTCACCATCGCGTTCGGCCTCAAGAACGCGTCCCCCGAGATGCTCGACGTGGTGAGCGTGTACGGCGGATCGACCTGGACCGCGATCCGCAAGGTCGCTCTGCCGGGTGCGCTGCCGTCGTTGTTCGCGGCGATCCGGCTCTCGGTTCCCGGTGCGATCACGGGAGCCCTTCTCGCGGAGTACCTCTCGACGGGCGACGGCATCGGCCGCGCGGCGAACATCTTCGCGACGCAGGCGAAGTTCCCCGACCTGTGGGCGTCCGTCGTCGTCGTGACGCTCGTCTCGCTGGTGCTCTATCAAGTCGTCCAGATCATCGAGGCGATCGTCCTGGCCCGTATGGGCATGGGCGAACGCCGGTCCTGATCCCCTCACCCCAGTAGGAGCCATTGCCATGACCGAGACCACCTTCGACCTCCGCGCCTTCGCCCACGGCCTGCCCAAGGCCGAGCTGCACCTGCACCTCGAGGGAACGCTCGAGCCCGAGCTGAAGTTCGAGCTCGCCGCCCGCAACGGCATCGAGCTGGCGGAGAAGACGGTCGACGAGGTCAAGGCGACTTACAACTTCACCGATCTGACGAGCTTCCTCGCGGTGTACTACCCCGCCATGGAGGTCTTGCAGACAGCCGACGACTTCTTCGATCTCGCCTGGGCCTATCTGCAGCGGGCGGCCGCCGAGGGCGTCGTCCACGCGGAGATGTTCTTCGACCCGCAGGCGCACACCAGCCGAGGCGTGCCGTTCGAGAACGTCATCACCGGCTACCACCGGGCCGCCGAGAAGGCGCCGGAGCTCGGGATCTCGGCCGATCTCATCCTCTGCTTCCTCCGCGACTTCTCCGCGGACTCCGCTGCTGAGACGCTCGCGCAAGCACTGCCCTACAAGGAGTGGATCATCGGCGTCGGCCTCGACTCCGACGAGCGCGACAACCCGCCGTCGAAGTTCGCCTCGGTCTTCGCCGCCGCACGTGATGCCGGCCTGAGGCTCACCATGCACTGCGACATCGACCAGATCGGCTCGATCGACAACATCCGCACCGTGATCGAGGACATCGGTGTCGACCGGATCGACCACGGCACCAACATCGTCGAGGACGACTCCCTCGTCGAGCTCGTCAAGGAGAAGGGTCTCGGCCTCACCTGCTGCCCGGTGTCGAACTCATTCGTGACCGAGCAGATGAAGAGCGATGAGATCGTCGGCCTGCTGCGCCGCGGCGTGAGGGTCATGCTCAACTCGGACGACCCGGCCTACTTCGGCGCCTACGTGGGCGACAACTACGTGGCGCTCGCCGAGCAGGCGAACCTGACCCCTCGCGACCTGGTGCAGCTCGCGACCAACTCGTTCGAGGCCTCATGGCTGTCGGACGAACGCCGCGCCGAGTACATCGCCTCGGTCGAGAAGTTCGCCGCTTCGCACGGAATCTGAGCGGGGACAAGCCGCCTCGCCGCCCCAGTTCGCTGACCAGTAGCCGAGTCCGTTGGCCAGTATGCGAACGGGAAAGACCCGTAGCCGAGAAAGTACTGTCGGCTTCTCGAATTCATAGGCATTGCATAACCGGCGGGATATTTTGCTCGGGCGTTGATCGCATCTCACCTCGGCGAAGGAGCCCCCGTGTCATCTGCAAGATCCCGTTCCCTGGCCTCGCGCCTCTCGATCATGGGAGCCGCGGTGCTGGTCGCAGCCGCTCCCGTCCTGCTCATCGCGCCTGCGGCGAACGCGGATGCCAGCTTCGCCGTCACCACCCCGTCACAGGGGCAGGTGGGCGTGCCGGAGTACTTCCCGAACACCGCGCAGTTCGCTGGTGTCGGACTGTCGGAGGGTAATTCTGTCGACGTGCAGTACGTCACCGGGGACGGCAGCCTCCACACCGCCATCTACGGCGGCAATCAGCGCCAGGCTGACGGATCCTGGACGGCGGTCGCGAACTTCGATCTCCTCGGAGCAGGACAGACGCAGGTCGTGAGCACCGTCAGAGAGGTCGACGCCCAAGGCGCCGTCGTTCAATCGCGTCCCCTGACGTTCACGCTCGCTGTGGCTCCGAACCCTGCGAACCCGTTCACCGTGACGTACCCCGGCACGCTGCAGACGGTCGACTCGACGACACCCACCTTCACGGGCACCGGCGAGCCCGGTGCGCTCGTCGTCATCACCTACGGCGCACGGAGCCTGACGACCGCTGAGGCCGGCCGGGGCACTGTCGATGTCGATGGCAACTTCTCGATCGTCACTGATTTCAGCCGTCTCGAGCCGGGTGCCGGCACCGCTGCGACCGGCGGCGTGGGCGCCACCTTCACGCAGACCCTGAACGGTCAGCCGATCCCCGGTGCCGACTCGATTTCGCCGCTGTTCTACTTCGCCGAGGCTCCCGTTGCGCTCATTCCGCTGACGCTCACCGTCGACCCCACTTCGCTGACCGTCGCCGACGTGACCAGCGCGGAAAAGGGTCTGTCGCTCGCCGCAACCGGCTTCAGCCCGAACGAGGGACTCACGGTCTCGCTCGTCGGCCCCGACGGCCAGGCCATCGAGATCTCGTCCGAGGGTCTGTTCGCCGACGACGAGGACGGCAGCTTCACCGACAAGCTCACGCTGCTCGGTGACGTCGCCACCGGCGGCTACACGATCACCCTCACCGGCGATCGCAGCGCGCGCACCGTCAGCGCCGACTTCACCGTCGTCGCCAACCCGGTCACGCCGGCCGGCACCACGCCTGGCTCGACCGGCGGACGTCAGCTCGCCGCCACCGGCTTCGACGGGGCGCCCTACGGTGTCCTCGCCGGTGGACTGGTCCTCGGTGGCCTCGCGCTGGCGCTCATCCGCCGCCGCGCCACCGTCTGACGCGCCAACTCAGCAGAGAGGGAGGTCGCCCCACGGGGCGGCCTCCCTTTTCGCGTGGATGGAACGCCGAACCCTGGGCCGAATACGGCCTCGATCAATCCGTCGCGCATCTCAGCGTTCAGGCGCGGGCCGAGGGCTTGCACACGCACCAGATGGCAGATGTCGACTGGAATGTTCTGAGGCCGGAGCTGCCCCTGCTCGGCCGTGTGAGGCCCGTGATGGTGGGAGTTCCTGCCATCACCCGGTATCCCTTGTCACGCACGGTCTCGACGAAACCGCGCTTCTCGAGGTCGAGCATCGCCTCACGCACCGGCGCGGCGAATTCGTCGAACCGAGCTCCGAGCGCAGGCGCCGAGAACAGCTCGCCCGAACAGATCGCTCGTCGTGTGCGATGAGCGAAACGCGTCTCCGGGTCCGCACCCCAGCGGAATCACGCCCGCTCAATCCGCCCGCCACGTGACCCGAAACCGATGGCGAGCGCCACCAGCACGGCCCCGACGATCTGCCACGGCGCGAGGATCTCATCTGCGAACAGCACGCCTAGCGCGATCCCCGCTACCGGATTGAGCAGGCCGATCAATCCGACGGTTCCGGCCGGGAGGCGGCGCAGACCCGTGAACCAGCAGACGAACGAGAGGGCGCCGGCGATCACCGCGACGTAGCCATACGCAGCGACGCGCTCGCCCGTCATCTCCGGCGGCGCACCCTCCACATAGACAGCGGCCACCAGCAGCATGAGGCCGGCGGCGAGCAACTGCCAGCAGGTCGAGGCGAGCAACGGGATGTCGACCGCCCAGCGCGTGGCGAGGATCGACCCCAGAGAGAAGGCCAGCAGGGCCACGAGGGACACCACGACACCCCAGCCGTCGATGGCGCCTCCGGCCGACCCGACAACCAAAATCACACCGACGACTCCGCAGGCAGCGGTCGACAGGAACACCCCGCCGATGCGCTGCCCGAGCAGCGGCAGAGCCAGGCCTCCGAGCACGAACGGCGAGAGCGCCATGATCGACGCCGCGATCGAGCTCGGGAGCAGTTGCGCCGCGAGGTAGACCAGCGGGAAGAAGGCGCCGAAGTTGAGGACGGCGAGCAACGCTGCGCGCCACCACTGAGACCCCCTCGGCAGCCGTCGGACGAGAGGGAGGAGAAGCAGCCCGGCCGGGAGCGCTCGCAGCGCGGCACCCCAGAGAGGAGCATCGCCGGGAAGGAAGTGACGCGTGACGAAATACGTGGATCCCCACGCGAGCGGCGCCACCGCCGTGACGAGCATCCAACGCCACTTAGTTTCCATGGAAGACACTTTATCTTCCAAGGAACGTAAAGTGAGTCCGTGGTCGCTGATCGAGTCGATGAGATCCAGACGCAATGGGCACTCGAACGCCCCGAGCTCGATGTCTCGCCGCTGGCGCTGATCGCGCGTCTGCACCGACTCGGTCATCGCCTCACGGATGAGCTGACGAGCGTCTACCGACGTTTCGGGCTGAGCGAGGGCGAGTTCGACGTCCTCGCCACCCTTCGCCGCTCCGGCGGGTCCTTCGAGATCGCTGCGGGCGAGCTCGCCGCGCAGACCATGGTCACCACGGGTGCGGCGTCGAAACGGGTCGACCGTCTCGAGCGGGCCGGACTCGTCGAACGCAGGCTCAGCGAGAGCGATGCGCGAGGCCGCTTCGTCCGCCTGACGACGGCCGGACGGGAGCTGATCGACGAGGCCTTCACCGCCCACATGACCAACGAGGCCCGCCTCATCCGCGGCCTCACCGCCGGGCAGCGCCATCAGCTGGAGGGCCTGCTCCGACAGTGGGCCGAGTCACTCGATGAGGCCGACACCGACTCGGACGCCGTCACGTGATCCAGCGCACGTTCACGCCACCTCGCTAGCGTGGAGCCCTCGAAGGAACGGAAGGTGCCGTCATGGCCGCGTACTCACTGCCCCCGAAGGACTCGGGCCTCGCCTACGTCTTCATGCTGCTCACGCTCGTCGGCGTCGCCGGAGTGCAGCACTTCTACCTCGGCCGCATCTTCCGCGGTATCGTCTGGCTGCTCACGTGGGGCCTGTTCGGGATCGGCACGATCTACGACATCTTCACCCTCAAGCGCCAGACCCGCCAGGTGAACCAGCGCCGCGCGATGGGCTGGGACTGACCGCCCGACCGTGATCACCGCGGAGTAGACGCCCCACGCGCCGCGAACACCGCGGGCGTCACACCGTGGCGGGCTCGGAAGACGGCGATGAAACCGCTCACCGTGTCATACCCGACGACTTCGGCGACCGTCGATACAGACTCCCCCCTCATCAACCTCGCCGCGGCCGTCCGCATGCGCACACGCATGCGCCATTCACGGAACCCCACACCCGTCTCGGCAAGGAACGCCCGCGCCACGGTCTTGCCGCTCACCCCCAACGACGCCGCCCAATCCTCGAGTTCTCGCTGATCGGCCGGATCCTCGATGAGGGCGGCCGCGATGGGGCGCACCCGCGGATCCCGAGGCAGAGCCACCGACACCTCGTCCCGCTCGGCATCTCCCAGCAGGTCGCGAAGAAGCGACCAGGACCGTCTACGCCGTTCGAGAGTCGGGCGGGATTCCGCCAGATGCGCGAGGAGAGCCCCGGCGAGGGGGTCATGTCGGAGAACGTGCACCTCGTCCCACCGCGCCCCCTCGGGGCGATGGGCCGGGTCGACGTAGAGACTCAGCAACCGACCCGTCTCGGCGAAGCTCATCTCGTGAGCCACCCCCGCCGGCAACCACATCATGTGCTGCCCGCCGAGACTCCACCTCTCCCCGAGGGCGTCGACCTCGGTGGAACCCCGCGCCATCCACGCGAGCTGATCCTCCCCATGCGCATGGAGGTCGTATCTCTCCCCCGCACGAACCTGCGAGTCGAACACGAGCAATTGATCGGATGTCCAATGCACGACACCATCTGCGGTGGTGGCGGCCGAATCGGCGCGTTTCTGCATCACAGTCGACATTCGGGAGTCCGTTTCTCGCTATCGATGTCCGGTAGCTGCGATGGCGCAGGTACCGAACTTAGGTAAGGCTAACCTGCGATCACATCCGCCTCCACCAGAGAGACCCATGACCGCTCACCCTTCGCATCGTCTCGCTGGCCGCATCGCAGCCGCAGCCACAGCCCTCGTCCTCTCCGTCGCCGCACTCACCGGATGCGCATCCGCCGGCCCCGCCGCAGCCGAGAAGAACCCCGCGTATACGACCCAGCCCACCGACAGCTTCCCGGTCACCATCGACACCAAGTTCGGACAGACGGTGATCGATGCCGAACCCCAGCGCGTCGTCGTCGTCGGCCTCACCGAGCAGGACATCCTGCTCGAGCTGGGCGTGGTCCCCGTCGCAACGACCGAGTGGTACGGCGAGCAGCCCTACGCGGTCTGGCCCTGGGCGCAGAGCCTGCTCGGCGACGCTCAGCCCACGGTGCTCACCACGACCGACGGATTGGAGTTCGAGAAGATCGCATCGCTCCGACCCGACCTCATCGTCGCCGTCAACGCGGGACTGACGAACGAGAACTACACCAAGCTCGCCGCCATCGCCCCGACCCTCGCGGGTCCTGAGGGCTCGCCGCTCTACTTCACCGACTGGCAGGAGCAGACGCGCCTGGTGTCCCGGGCGGTAGGCCGCTCGGCCGCGGGAGAAGCTCTCATCACAGGGGTCACCGAGGCATACGCGGAAGCCGCCGCGGCTCATCCCGAGTTCGCCGGCCTCACCGCCAGCTTCTCGCAGGGCCTCCCTTACGACGGACACATCTACGTCTACCCCGACGGCATGAACACCGACTTCCTCACCGACCTCGGCTTCGTCATGACCCCCGACCTGGCCCAATACGCTGCCGAGCCGGGCCAGCAGGCCCGCATCTCGGGCGAGAACATGGGCCTCATCGACGCGGACGTCATCGTGTTCGCCACCGAGTCGGCCGACGCCATCCCGCAGCTCCTCGCATTCGGCACGACCGCGAGCCTGTCCGCCGTGAAGAACGGCCGGACCGTCTACACCGATGCCGAACTGGCCGGGGCGATCTACTTCCTGACCCCGCTGAGCCAGAAGTACGTGATCGACAAGCTCGTCCCCCGCCTGGTCGAGGCCGTCGCCGGCACCGCCCCGCAGAGCGTCGAGGGCTGACGAGCCACGTGACTCTCGAGAAGACGGCGCCCGTCGCCGTTCCGCCTCGTCGACGACGGGTCGGACCCATCGTCGCCCTCAGCGTTCTGCTGGGGGCGACGATCGCGAGCGTGATGATCGGCTCGAATCACGTCGATCCGCCCGACATCTGGCGCGCGCTGACGGCCTACGACGGATCGGCCACCGATCGGATCATCGTCGACCTGCGCATCCCCCGTACGGCCGCGGTGATCGTGGTCGGCATCGGGGTGGGACTCGCGGGAGCGCTCATCCAGGCGCTGACCCGCAACCCTCTCGGAGACCCGGGCATCCTCGGGGTCAACGCGGGCGCATCCCTCTTCGTGACGGTCGGGGTCGCATTCGGGGCCGCGACACCGCTCGACTATCTCCCCCTGGCCTTTCTCGGTGCGCTCGTCGTGATCGCCGCCGTGGGCATCATCGGATCCGCCGGCCGCGGCGGACCCGACCCGGTGCGGCTGACCCTCTCGGGCGCCGCGCTGAGCGCCGTCTTCCTCGGGATCACGACGGGGCTGACGTTGCTCGACCCCGTCACCTTCGCGCACCTCCGCAGCTGGACGGCCGGCTCCGTCGTCGAGAGGGGCTGGGACGTCGTCCTCCCGGTCATCCCGTTCGTCGCCATCGGGGTGGCCATCGCCCTCGCGGCCTCTCGTTCGTTGACGATGCTGGGGCTCGGCGACGATCTCGCCCGGTCGCTCGGTACCAGACCGGTGCTGGTACGCATCCTCTCGATCGCCGCGATCACGCTGCTCGCCGGGTCGGCGACCGCCGTCGCCGGGCCCATCGGATTCCTCGGACTCGCTGTCCCCCATGTCGCCAGATGGCTGGTCGGCCCCGATCAGAAACGGATCTTCGTCCTCACCATGGTGCTCGCGCCCGCCTTCCTCCTCCTCTCCGACATCGTCGCGCGGGTCGTGCTGTGGCCTGCCGAGGTCCCGGTGGGCGTGGTAACGGCCTTCCTCGGAGCACCGGTCCTCATCGTGCTGGTACGCCGAGCGAGAGCGAGCACCCTGTGACGGACACAGCAGTGGCTCACTTCGTGCTGCGTGCCGGTGGCCTGTCGACGCGGGTGCAGCGGCGCTCTCTCACCGTCGGTGTCGTACTCGCCGCGGTGACCGCCGCGCTGGCGGTCACCGCGCTCGGGCTCGGCGACCTGCGCCTGACCCCCGCCGAGGTCGTGACGGCGCTGCTCGACCCGAGCGGAGGGATCGAAGGCACGGTCGTCGTCGACTGGCGCCTCCCCCGAGTGCTCGGCGCGGTCGTGTTCGGCGCGGCGCTCGGGGTGAGCGGGGCCGTCTTCCAATCCCTCACCCGCAACCCTCTCGCGAGCCCCGACGTCATCGGACTCACATCCGGGTCGTATGCGGGCGGTCTCATCGCCATCATCCTCTTCGGGGCCGGGGCAGGCTCCCTTCCCGTCGCGGCGGGATCGATCGCGGGCGGTCTGGGCGCCGCGGCGCTCGTCTACGCTCTCGCCTACCGTCGCGGCATCCAGGGCTTCCGCCTCATCGTCGTCGGAATCGCCGTCTCGGCCGTATTCGCCGCGCTCAGCACCTACCTGCTTCTGCGTACCCGGGTGGAGATCGCGATGACAGCGTCGATCTGGGGAACCGGATCCCTCACCTCTGTCGGATGGGCCCAGCTCGGCCCCGCCGTCGCGGTGATCGTCGCCTCCTCGCTCGTCCTGGCGCTCCTCGCCCGGCCGATGCGCCAACTCGAGCTCGGCGACGACAGCGCCCGAGCGCTCGGAACATCGGTGGAACGCTCCCGGCTGTCGCTCGTCGCCTTCGCCGTCGCCCTCACAGCCGCGGTGACGGCGGTCGCGGGTCCCATCGCATTCGTCTCCCTCGCCGCTCCCCAGATCGCGCGCCGTCTGACCCGTTCCGCCGGAGTGCCGCTCGCGACGTCAGCCGTCGTCGGCGCAGCCGGCCTGCTCGGCTCCGACCTCGTCGCCCAACACGTCCTCCCGACGCCCCTCCCGGTCGGCGTCGTCACGGTCGTCGTGGGCGGCATCTACCTCGTCGGCCTCCTGATCCATGAAGCACGGAGACTCCCATGACCGCTTCCTCGCGACTCGTCGCGCACGACCTGACGGTGGCGTACGAACGCCGGGTCATCTCGGAGAACCTCTCGGTGGAGATCCCAGACGGGTCCTTCACGGTCATCGTGGGCCCCAATGCATGCGGAAAGTCGACACTTCTCCGGGCGCTCTCGCGACTGCTCACCCCTCGCGCCGGAGAGGTGCTCCTCGACGGGCGGGCCCTCGCGACCTTGCGGCCGAAGGAGACGGCGCGGATCATCGGACTGCTTCCTCAGAGCTCGATCGCGCCGGACGGCATCACGGTCGCCGACCTCGTGGCGCGCGGGCGCTACCCGCATCAGGGACTCCTGCGCACATGGTCGCCGGACGACGAGGCCGCGGTGTCCCGAGCGATGGCGGCGACGGGCGTCGGCGACCTGTCCGGCCGGCCGGTCGACGAGCTGTCCGGCGGGCAGCGCCAGCGGGTGTGGATCGCGATGGTGCTCGCCCAGCAGACGCCCCTGCTGCTCCTCGACGAGCCGACCACGTTCCTCGACATCTCGCACCAGATCGACCTGATGGAGCTGCTCACCGATCTGCACGAGCAGGGCACCACTCTGGTCGCCTCGCTCCACGACCTCAATCAGGCGGCCCGATACGGCACTCACCTCATCGCCATGAAGGACGGCACGATCGTGGCGCAGGGCCGACCGGACGACATCCTCACCGCCGAACTGGTCGAGGAGGTGTTCGGCCTGCGCTGCGTCGTCGTGCCGGATCCGGTGACGGGCACTCCCCTCGTCTCCCCGGTCGGGCGCTCCCGGGAACGTCCACGTCGATGAGTCGACGCTTCCTGCACGTCCCCGACACTCCTCTCGACGCGGGTCCGATCCGTCTGGGCCCCGCGACGACCCCCGCCCGTCTCACCCTCTCCGTCATGGGCGCCGCACGCCGTTACACGATCCCGGCCACGGCGCTCGCCGTCACCCACCAGATCGGCGAGGCACTCGTGCCCGTCCTGGTCGGAGTCGCTATCGAGCGGGCCGTGTCGACCGGGGACCCCGCTCAGCTCGTCCTGTGGCTCGCCCTCCTCGCCGCCGACTTCGCGCTCCTGTCGTTCTCCTGGCGGTTCGGATCCCGGTTCGCCGAGCTCGGCCGACTCGTCGTGCAGCACCGTCTGCGCACCCTGGTCGCCGAACACCTCGTGCTGCGAGCGCCCGGCGGACGGCGTGCGTCGAATCAGCCGGGTGTCGCGCTCTCCCTCGCGACGGCCGATGTCAACCGCCTGTCGGGAGCCGTCGAGGTGAGCGTCTTCCCCGTCGGTCAATTCGCCGCCGTGCTGTTCGGGGGGATCGTATTGCTCACCCTCTCGTGGCCGCTCGGGCTGGCCGTGCTCGTCGGCGCACCGCTGCTACTGGGCGCCACCGAGTTCGTCGGTCGCGGCCTTCAGCGCGCGAGCGGTGACGAGCAAGCGTCCGCGGCGGCCGCCACCGGACGTGCGGCCGACCTCCTCGCCGGGTACCGGGTCATCCGCGGGATCGGTGACACGGCCGCCGACGAGGCCGTACGCCGCTATCGCTTTTCGAGCCGGGACGCCCTGGATCGGACCCTTCACGCACGCCGTGCAGACGGGGTCTACAGCGGTGCGATGTCGATGGCGACCGGGCTCTTCGTCGCCGGCGTCTCGATCGCGGCGGCCGTCCTCGCGGTGACCGGCGGTCTCGGCGTCGGAGAGTTCATCACCGTCGTCGGGCTCACCCAGTTCCTCATCGAGCCGCTGCAGTACGCGGCTCGAGCAGCCGGCTCCGGCTGGGCGACGGCGAAAGCGTCGGCGGCCCGGCTGCTGGCGCTGATCGGCGAGTCGGAGGGAGGGGACGCCGACGGCCCGTCGGTCGCCGGCCGTCGCACCGATGCCGATGGCCGCGTGCTGCAGGCGCGCTCCTTCGCGGCGACCGTCTCGCACCTCACACCAGGCGCTCTCGTCGTCGTCTCCGCGGACCACGAGATCGAGGACGCGCTGGTCGAGGCGCTTCGCGTGCTTCATCCCGACGCCCTCTTCGCCCCGCGTGCGGCTCACCTCTTCCCCGGCAGCGTGCGGGACAACGTGGCACTCCCCGGAACCGAGGAGAGCGACATCGAGCGCGCCCTCACCGCCGCGGGGTGCGACGAACTGATCGAGAACCTCCCGCGCGGCCTCGACACGGAGGTCGGTACGGGGGGATCGGCCCTGTCCGGCGGTCAGCGACAGCGGATCGCGCTCGCGCGGGCGCTCGCACAGCACCCTCCTCTGATCGTGTTGCGTGACCCGTTGACCGCCGTCGACACGGTCACCGAGGCGGCCGTCGCGACCCGTATCCGTGGCCTGCGGAGAGAGCAGCGCACGATCGTGATCACGCGTTCGCCCGCCTTCGCAGCGGTCGCCGATCGCATCGTGGGATCACCGAGCGAGGTGGACGGATGAGAGACGACGGCCGCTTCCCCGTCGCACCTCGACGGGTGGTCCTCCGAGAATCGTGGCGGTCGCTGGGCAGGCGCCGGTGGATGTTCCTCCCCGTGGTGCTCGTGCTCACCGCCGCCGCGGCCGCCGGCGTGACCCCGCCCCTCGTGCTCGGCGCCATGGTCGACGTCATCGAGGAACACTCCGCGGGCGATGCCGATGTGGGCGGGCTCTTGCTGCTCGGCACGGTGCTGCTCCTGGCGGTGCTGTGCGGGGCGGTGCTGTCGGCGGTCGGGACCGTCGCGACGACGCAGCTGTTCGAGCGCATGCTCGCCGAGCTTCGGGAGCGGATGGTCCAGGCCGTCTTCCGTCTGCCTCAGGCGAGGGTGGAACGGGCGGGGACCGGCGATGTGGTCGCCCGAGCCGGAGACGACGTCGCCGAGGTCTCCGACGCGATCCCGAACGTCGTGCCGGCCTTGAGCGGTTCGTTGTTCACCATCGTGGCCACCCTTGTCGGCATGACCGCGATCGACCCCCGGTACGGGGTCGCGATGCTCGTCGTCGTACCGGTGCACGTCTTCGCGGTCCGTTCCTACCTCCGCACCGCGCCGGGCGTCTACGCGGCCGAGCGCGAGGCCATGGCTCGACGCACCCGACACCTGCTCGACGCGTTGCACGGCATCGAGACCCTGCATGCGTTCCGCCTCGGCCGCCGGCACGTCGGTCTCATCGGTTCCGCCTCGTGGGCCGTCGTCCGGCTGAGCATGCAGGCGCGCACCATCCAGAACATCTTCTTCGCACGCCTCAACCTCGCCGAGCTCCTCGGCATCGGCGCGATCCTCGTCACGGGATTCGTGTCGGTCGCGTCCGGGACCGGCTCGCTCGGCGGAACGACCGCCGCCGCGCTCCTCTTCCTCCGCCTGTTCGGACCCATCAACCAACTGCTCTTCGTGGTCGACGATCTGCAGTCGGCTCTCGCGTCTCTGGGTCGCATCATCGGCGTGGTCACGGCGGATACCGACCCCGACGCGACGAGGACCACCGGATCCGCAACGGAGCCGTCGGAGTCGGAAGGCGGTCTGCATCTCGTCGACGTCCACCACTCCTATGAGACGGGTCATCGAGTCCTCTCGGGCATCGACCTCACCGTCGAGGCGGGCCGATCAGCGGCGGTGGTGGGCGCTTCGGGAGCCGGGAAGAGCACCCTCGCGGGCCTCGCCGCCGGGGTCCACATCCCCCTCGCCGGTCGCATCGTCCGGCCGCACCGGGTCATGCTCGTCACGCAGGAGACGCATGCCTTCGACGGGACCCTGCGGGACAACCTGACCCTGGCGAGGCCCGCCGCAACGGACGCGGAACTGACCGCCGCCCTCGACCGAGTCCACGCCGGCCCGCTCCACGACCGGATCGGCCTCGACGGCCTTCTCGGAGCGCCCGGCGAGCGCCTCTCCCCGGCTGACATCCAGCGGATCGCCCTCGCGCGCGTGATCCTCGCCGACCCTGAACTGGTGATTCTCGATGAAGCCACCGCGGAGGCGGGCTCGCGCGACGCCGGGTCCCTGGACGGCGCCGCGTCGGAGGTGCTTCGGGGCAGGACGTGCCTGATCGTCGCTCACCGACTCAGCCAGGCGCGCGGTGCCGACCTCATCGTGGTGATGGAGTCGGGGCGCATCGCGGAGAGGGGCCGTCACGAAACCCTCATCGAACAGGGCGGCCTCTATGCGCAGCTGTGGCAGACGTGGCACAGGCGGTTCGGTCAGGATGGATGAGCGCCCGAACCGATCGCGGGTCGAGGGGAGCGGGTGGTCATGCATCGACGATCGGCCGCCTGGACGGGTGCCGTGGTCGCGGTGATCCTCGACGGCGGCATCGCAGTCGGCCTCATCTCGACGGGCACCCCTTCCTCTCCGCCGCCTGCGCGGTCCCCGATCGAGTCCCCCGGGTCGGTTCCGCCCTCGGTCGGCGACGAAGTCGCTGCGGATGGTGCGTGCGCAGCACCGGACGGCCAGGACAGCACCTCCGCCCTTCCTCCCGAAGACATCCGTTGGACGACGAACGAGTCCTCCACGGCGACCTGGCCGGTGTCCGACATCGTCGGGCCGACCGGGATGCGAGACGGCCTGCCCGCGTGCTTCGCGCCGTCGCCGATCGGGGCGGTCCTCGCCGCGGTCACGTTCCTCTTCGAGCAGACCGATCGTTCGCCGCTGCAGACCTACCCCACCTATGCCGCGAACACCTCCGGCAAGGAAGTGGCGATACAGACTCTCAACGGGCACTCGGACGGCGCAGTGCAGGAGGTGATGCGGACGCCCGGAGTCGAGACGGCCGGCTACCGGGTCGACTCGTGGAGCGCCGAACGAGCCGTCGTGACCATCGCGATTCGGCTGCCGGACGGCGACGGCGTCACAGGGTGGCCCATCGAGCTCGTCCGAGTGGGCGGCGACTGGCTGGTCAAGCTCCGGGCGGACGGCGCTGTCGGAGACCCTGCGCCGGTCGGCATGGCCGACATCCGGGAGTGGCCCCGCTGAACGACATAGTCTCCTGAGGTGATCGCGCCACTCGCCCACCTGCAACGTCACGCATCGGAGCAGCCCGGGTCGCTCGCGATCGTCACGCCCACCTACTCGCTGACCTTCCGTCAGCTCGCCGATGCGGTCGCCGCGGCGGCCGCAGCCCTTCTCACTCGCGGTGTACGGCCGGGTCAGCTCGTCGCGCTCGATCTGCCCGCGGGCGCGGAATGGGTCGTCGATCTCGCCCTGCTGCATCTCGGTCTCGCAAGCGTGTCTTTGCGCGGAGTGAGCGACAAGCGGGCGATCCGCTTCGACCACCTCGTGGGCGAGGCGAGCGGGTTCAACGCCCCCGGCACGGCCGGGCCGCATCCCCTGCCACCGGGCGGATCCTTCGACGGGCCGGACGCGATCTTCCGCTACCTCCTCACGAGCGGAACGACCGGCGCTCCCCGCTCCGCCGCATACTCACTCCGGGCTTTCGAGTACCGGATGGCCGACGGCGCCGCGCACTGGACGGACGGTCGCCCCGAACTGACGCTCATCGGACTGTCCACCACGGGTGGCTTCCACGCTGCCGCCGCCTCGCTCGAACTGGGCGTGCCCTATCTCGCGGTGGACGCGATCGATGCCGCGTCCCTCCGTCTCGCAGCGCGGCACGGCATCCGAGTCCTCTGCGGATCGCCCGCGCAGGTCGCGCGTGCGCTGCAGGTCATGCAGGCCGAGAGCATCGAGCTGCCCGAGCTCGAGGAGATCCGTCTGGCAGGGGCCCTGCCGAGCACGCTGCTGCTCGACTTCATCGCCTCGACCGTCGGCGTCGAGGTGCGCAACGTCTACGGCTCGACCGAAGGCGGCGGGGTCAGCCAGATCCGGCTCACCGCTGAGACGGATCGCGAAGACGTGGGCACGGTCCTCCCCGACGTCGAGCTGCAGATCGTCGATCCGTCCGGGCGCCCGGTCGAGCCGGGGGTGGAGGGGTCGATCCGCTACCGCACGCCCGGGCAGGTGTCCGGCTACCTCGTCGACGGCATCGTCGAACCGTTCGAAGACGGCTGGTTCATGCCCGGCGATCGTGGGCGGCTGACCCCGGAGGGGCATCTCGTGCTCGCAGGGCGGGAGTCGGAGCTCCTCAACCTGGGCGGCGTCAAAGTCGACCCGCAACGCATCGACGATATCGCCGCGGGCTTTCCCGGGCTGATCGACTCCGCCGCATTCGCGATCGAGCGGCGGCCGGGTATCCCGGAAGCCGCCCTCGCCGTCGTGTCGACGCCCGAGTGCGACCTCCGCGGACTCGACCGACTGCTCCGTACGCAGATGCCTACCGGGCACCCGACCGCCTTCTGGCGTATCGACGGGATTCCGCGCAGCCGACTGGGCAAGCCGTTCCGTGGGCAACTCACCGAGGCTTACGACCGGGTCGTGCTCAAGCGGGTCTGATCACGCCCCGGGGAGCGTGACCGATCGGGTCAGCGGCCCTTGGCGATACGACGCGTCTGGCGGCACCCGAACAGCAGAAGCGAACCTGCCGCCGCGAAGAGCGCTGCACCCGTCGCGAGGAAGGGGGTCGAGTCGACTCCCGTCTCCGCCAGGGCCGGGGTCACCGGATCCGCGGCCGGGATCGGCACCGGCTCCGTTTCGATGTACTCGTAGGCGCCCGCATCGGCCGGGAGGGTCCGTCGCTCGCCCCGCTGATCCACGGGCGGCACACCCGTCACGACGGCGCCGATCGCGGGGCCGAGCGGGTTGAGCGCGACCGTCTGAGTGCGGCCACCGTTGTCGGCCAGCTCGCCGGTGGCGAAGACGTCGGCCACCGACTGACCGAAGAGGGTGCTGGGAGCGGGTGCAGTCATAGCCACCTCGGACGAGGCGGTGGTGGAGAACACGTTGCCACCCTGGTCGCCGACCTGAACATCGGGCGCGGACGCGATCTGAGCGGTGCTACTCGATCGACTCGCGAAGATGTTGCCTCTGAACACCGCCTCGCTCCTTGTACGGACCGACGTCGTGTTGTCGAGGAACGTGGAAAGGGACACGTCACCTCCCGACATGTCGACGGCCGCGGGTCCCCGGTTGCCCACGAAGGTGGAGTTGACGATCGAACCGCTGCCGGAGAGGTCGACGGCCGAGGCCCCGGAGTCCGACGAGTTGTCTTCGAAAGTGGAGGAATCGATGGTCGCACCCCCGTACCCCCAGATGGCCCCGCCCGTCTCGGTGGCAGTGTTGCCCCGGAACGTGGACGATGACGCGATGATCATCCCCCGGGCCTCGATCGCGGCCCCATAATCGCCCCGGTTGCCGCTGAAGAGCGTGTCGAGGACGGTGACAGCACCGTTCGAGTAGACGGCGCCGTCCCGGCCGCCGACCACATTGAGATTGACGAGGGAAAGGCCGGTCACCTCCTGGCGGATCGCCTCGATGATGCGCGTCGTCCCGTTACCGTCGAGCGTCGCACCGGTCCCGACGCCCTTGAAGGTGACCGGGGCGGAGACCTGAAGCGCGCCGCTGAGCACGAAGTCACCGGAGAGGCAGACCACGTCGACGCTGTCGTCGAGCAGGTTCTGGATCTCGTAGGCGGACCCGGTAGATGCGTCGACCGTGTTGCTGGCCGTGCAGTCGTCGTCGGCGAGCGCCGGTGTCGCGGCGAAGAACGAGAAGCCGGCGACCATGCCGACCGAAGCGAGACCTGCGGCGGCGCGGGCGGCTCGGCGTGACCGTGTACTCAAGTGCGGAGTCCCCCGATGCCTGACCCGTCGATGAGTCCGGAGCGAGTGTATGCGGCCGCCAGCCGGTTCGTGAGGATTGGCTGCGCTCGGCGGAGACCTCTCGAGCGCCCTCGTCCCCGGGCTCGGATTCACACCGGGTCATATGGATTCCGTGAGCGCGACCGTCTCCTCCGCCCGGGCAGGCGTAGACCTGCATCCGTGACTCTCACCCGCCTCCTCCCCACTCTTCGCGCCAGCATCCCCGATCCCCTCGACCTCCGCGTGTGGCCCCTCGGCACGACGGCCACGACCGTCGACGTGGCGGTGGGCGGCGTCTCCCTTCTCCACGTCGCGCAGGTCTGCGGCACTCCGACCTCGTCGAGCGGCAGGACGTCCGACTCGCTGGACTCGACGTGGTCGGTCATGGTCGTGCGGGTGGCCGCGGTGGCGGAGCATCCGGACGGCGAACCGGTCGTCCTCGTCGACGGCGATCCGGATGCCTCCGGCGCGATCTGGCGGGAGGCGCGTCTGATCGGTCGGATCTCCACCGTGCGCGATCGGGTCTCGGTCATTCGTCCCGCACCGCCCTACGGGACGTCGCGCAGCCGATCCTTCGTCGAGTTGCCGCGCGATGTGCGTGAGGGCGATCTGATCGCGGTGCCCTGCTCGGCACCGGTGCCCTCTCCCGTCGCCGCGACCGCGGCCGCGCTGATCGGCCCCGGCACGGGCGCGCTCCGCCTGGGGGTTCGAACACGAGGGGCATGATGTCGGACCCTGCTGGCAGGCTTTCCGCATGGACACCCGCACCACCGCCGAGACCGCGCTCCGCGAGCTGGTCGGTCGCCCCGATGCCGTCTTCCACGATGGTCAGTTCGAGGCGATCAGCGCGCTCGTCGACGATTCGCGTCGGGCTCTGGTCGTGCAGCGCACCGGATGGGGCAAGTCCGCGGTGTACTTCGTCTCGACCCGTCTGCTTCGCGATCGTGGGGCCGGTCCGACGCTGCTCGTCTCCCCCCTTCTCGCGCTCATGCGCGATCAGGTCGCGGCAGCCGCCCGCGCTGGGGTGCGCGCGGTGGCGATCAACTCGACCAACGCCCACGAATGGGACGACGTGCGGGACCGGATGGGGCGCGATGAGGTCGACGTGCTGCTGGTGTCGCCGGAGCGCCTCAACAATCCGACCTTCCGCGACGAGCAGCTGCCCGAGCTGGTGAACCGGACGGGACTGGTCGTCGTCGACGAGGCGCACTGCATCTCAGACTGGGGCCACGATTTCCGCCCCGACTACCGCCGCCTGCGCGAGCTCATCGAGCGCACTCCCGCCGGCGTTCCCGTGCTCGCGACCACGGCGACGGCCAATGCGCGCGTCGTGGCGGATGTGGCCGAGCAGCTCGGTGCAGCCGGGCCGGCCGCCGGTGACGTGCTGACCATCCGCGGGCCCCTGGCACGCAACTCACTGCGGCTCGGAGTCCTGCGTCTCCCGTCCGCCGGGGCACGGCTCGGCTGGCTGCTGGCGCACATCGACGAGCTGCCCGGCAGCGGCATCATCTACGCGCTCACCGTCTCCGCCGCAGAGGACACGGCGCGACTCCTGCGCGAGGCGGGCCACGAAGTGCTCCCCTACACCGGGCAGACCGATCCGGAGCAGCGCGAGCAGGCCGAGAACCTCCTGAAGGAGAACAGGGTCAAAGCCCTCGTGGCCACCAGTGCGCTCGGGATGGGATTCGACAAGCCCGACCTCGGCTTCGTGCTGCACCTGGGGGCGCCGAGCTCCCCCGTCGCCTACTACCAACAGGTCGGTCGAGCCGGGCGTGCGACCGAGAACGCCGACGTCCTCCTGCTGCCGGGCCCCGAGGATCCGGAGATCTGGAAGTACTTCGCGACCGCTTCGATGCCGACGCAGGAGCGGGCCGAGGCCATCCTGCGCGAGCTGAGCACCGACCGGCCGATGTCGACACCCGCTCTGGAGGCGCTCGTCGACATCCGCCGCTCGCGCCTCGAGCTGCTGCTCAAGGTGCTCGATGTCGATGGTGCGGTGCAGAGGGTGCGGGGCGGGTGGGTCTCGACGGGTGTTCCGTGGACCTACGACCGGGAACGGTACGACCGCATCGCGGCGGCGCGCGATGCGGAGCAGCAGAACATGCTCGACTACGAGACCACGACCGGGTGCCGCATGGAGTTCCTGCAACGCACCCTCGATGATCCGACGGCCGAGCCGTGCGGACGCTGCGACCGGTGCGCGGGGGTCTGGTATCCCGTCGAGGTGCCGGAGGAGTCGAGCCGGCAGGCCGACGCATCGATCGACCGGGTCGGCGTGCCCATCGAACCCCGGGCGCAGTGGCCCACCGGCGCGAGCAGCCGCGGTGTGCAGGTGAAGGGCAATCTGCCGAAGGGTGAACGCGCCGCCGAAGGCCGAGCGCTCGCTCGCCTCACCGACCTCGGCTGGGGCGGGCCCCTTCGTGAGCTGTTCGCCGCTGGAGCGCCGGACGCCCCCGTGACGAAGCCGATGCTCGACGCCTGCGTGCGTGTGCTGGCCGAGTGGAAGTGGGAGGAACGTCCGGTCGGTATCGTCGTCATGCCGAGCCGCAGCCGCCCGCTGCTCGTCAACTCGATCGCCGACGGCATCGGGCGCATCGGCCGGCTTCCGATCCTGGGCTCACTGGAACGCACCGGCGAGGGCGGCGCGTCGGGCGAGACGGGCAACAGCGCCTACCGCCTGGGGTCGGTGTGGCCCGCGTTCCGTGTCGGCGACGAGCTGGCCGCCGCCGTTTCGTCGGCTATCGGGCCCGTGCTGCTCATCGACGACCTCGCGGACAGCCGCTGGACCCTGACCGTGGCCGCGCGGCTCTTGCGCCAGGCCGGCGCACCTGCGGTGCTCCCGTTCGTGCTCGCGCTCCGCAGCTGAGAGGACCGGCGCCGGATGCACAGCGGGCCGGATGCGCCCGATGCGCATCCGGCCCGCTCGGCAGACATCCGGTCAGAAGCCCCCGCTCGTCGTGCTGGTTCCACCCGACGCGGACGTGGTGAAGCTGTTGTTCGCCCCCGGTTGCCACTGATCAGCGGTGGACGGGTAGTTGGCTTCCGCGCGTTTGATGCATTTCCATTCGAACGTCGTGCTCGGCGGGAGGTCGTCGATGACCCGCCTCCAGGTCGGGTAGGCGGTGGCGTCGAGCTTCACAGCGCTGGCGACGTTCCACGAGCCGAGCTGCGGAATGCTTCCGACGACGTAAACCGACTGCCCCGGGGTGGTCTGCCCGTTGGTGCACTGGAACGTGGCCTTGGCGGTCGCCTCGCCCAGTGTGAAGGCGAAGGTCTTCGCCGCGGTTACGGCGGACGGCGCCGCTTTCGCCACGACCAGATTGCCTCCGGCGTTGTACCAGCCCGATGTGGCCGCGTCGAAAGCCGCCTTGTCTGCGTGACGGGTGAGGGCCTGCCCCCCGAGGGTGACAGCGGAGGCCTGGGAGTCGCCGACCACCAGTTCGACGACCGTGCCCCGGGTACTCGGCGCTCCTGCATAGGTGCCGGCTGCGGCCTTCACCGTCACGGTCGCCGTCGCACCGGATCGTTGCTGCGTGACCTCGGTTGTGCGCACTGCGCCACCCGCATAGGCGGTGCTCGCGCCGTCGTCATCAAAGACGGTGAAGGAACTCGCGGTCGCGGCCGGGTAGACGCGGGTGATCAGCTCGTTGCGGGTCGTCCCGTCGCTGCGCTTACCGACGATGTTCATCGTCGCGTCGTCGACGTACGCCTTCGGGATTATCGCTCCCGCCCGGACGTAGGCGGGCAGAGTGAAGACGCCTTCCCGGTACAGGGGCACATCGTTGATCCACTGACCCGTGCTGCTGATGACGTCGTTGGAGTGATAGTCGACCCACTCCCCCGCCGGTAGATACATGTTGCGCTGGCGTTCGCCCTCTGCCGCGACGACCCCGACGATGATGTCCTTGCCGATCATCTTCTGATGACCCATCTCGCGGACGTTCTGATCGTTCTGGTAATTGAAGACCAGCGGCGGCACGATCGGTTCTCCGTAGAGGTTTGCCCGATGCGCGAGCGAGTAGTAATAGGGAGCGAGCTCGTAGCGTTGACGGATGTTCTCGCGGTTGCTCGCGATGTCGCCGATGCTGTCGGGCGCCACCTCGAGGCAGTTGCAGAGGTTCTCGGTGTGAGGCCGCACCGGGGTGTCGAACCACGCACTGTTGGCGAACCACTGCGTGTAGAGCTCATCGACGTCCCCCGTCGCCATCTCGCGACGGAAGCCGCCGATGTCCGATCCGTAGTAGTCGATCCCCGACATCGCCATGTGCATCTGCACGTTCTGCTGTGCCGCCAGTGCGCTGTACTTCGAGCCGATGTCCGCCGACCACATGGCGGTCCCGAACCTTTGGATACCGGCGGCTCCGGCACGTGCGAGCAGGAACGGACGGTTCGTCTCGTTGCCCCGCGCGTAGCCGTCGGAGATGCTCTGCGCCCACTCGAGCCCGTAGAGGTTGTGGTAGTCCGCGTGGGCGTGCTTGCCGGGGAGGACGCCCGCCGTCCAGTCACCGGCGTCGTACATCTCGGGTTCGCCCAGGTCGAGCCAGTGGCCGGTCACGCCGTCGTCGATGAGCGGGGCGCGCTTCTGATCGTGCCAATAAGCGGAACCGGCGTCGTTCGTCCAGTCGATCATGCCGCCCTTGCCCCACCAGGGGTTGCCCGTCAGATAGACGGGCGCGCAGGTCGCGCAGCCCGCTCGAACCAGGTACCCCCGATTCTGCAGATCCTGGTGCTCGCTCAGCGCCTTGCCGACGTAGCTCTCCTCGATCGGGATCACACCGACCCCCTGCGAGGACTGCAGGTCGGCGATCTTCGCCGCGGGATTCGGGAACTTGGCCGTGTCCCACGACAGAGTGCCCATCCGAGTCGAGTCCGAGTTCGCCTGGACCCCGCCGAACCACTGCAGATCGAGCATGACTCCATCGACCGGCATCTTGGCGTTCCGGAGTCCGGCGACGGTCTGATCCACCTCGCTCCAGCTGTCGAACCCGAACTCGGACGCCCACAGACCGAGTGCCTTCTTGGGCGGCACGGGCGGCCGGCCGGTCAGCTCGAGATAGTCCTTTCGGAGGTCTAGCAGGTCGGGACCGGTCATCGTGTACCAGCGGATCTGGTCTCCGAACGTGTCGACCGTCCAGGGGTCGCCCTGGAGGTTCCACTCCTGCTTGTAGACGTGATCGAGCAGCATCCCGTAGTTCGCGTTCGAAGCGCCCACTGCGAACAGCACAGGGATCTGCGTGTTCCCGACGGGCCCGTTGTCGGAGTCGTAGACCATCGCGTTGCCGTACTCGCCGCCGGGGGTGCGCGATCGCCCCACCCAGTCGCCGTCGGCGCTGCCGCCCGGGAAGAACTGCGAGCCGAGTCCGTACGCGTTCTGCATGGAGGACTTCGTGATCGAGAGCCCCTTCCACGCCTGCGTCAGGTTACGAGGACAGACGGTGTGCAGCACGAGCGCGGGATTTCTCGTCGTGTCGGTCACCGTGGCGCAGAGCGTGCTCGCGTCCACCGAGACCGACATCGCGGCCGTGGTGAGGACGTTGCCCGAACGCGAGTAGGTGCTGGGCCCCGCGTAGTCCTTCTTCAACACCTGATCAGTGCTGAAGATCTGGGTCGCGGTCCCGGGGGAGGATCCCACGGCGGACAGCTCGAAATGGGCGAGGTCGTCGTCGAGCATCTCGACGACGAGGTAGCTCGACCCCGAGATGAACTCCGCACGTTGCACCCCCACCGCTGCCATCGCGGGAGTCGGGGTCTGGGCGAGCCCGACCCCCGCCGCTGCCACGAGGATCGCGACCCCCAGGGCGACCGAGCGGCCGAGTTCGCCCGTCGTCATCGACCGGGTCCGTCCTCTCCGCCCGTTCATCGCGAGAGTCCGATGCTGTCGAGGTTGATGCCGGTCGAGTTGCCTTGTGCGTATCCCACACGCAGCTTCTGTGCCCCCGCGGTGAGGTTAACCGGCAGGCTGGCGGTACCCCATGTGGCCCATCCGCCGGTGGGTGGCAGGGTCAGGGTTCCGACAGCCGTTCCGTTTCGATAGACGGTGCGGGTCGCGTTCGTCCCCGAGCCGTTCGAGTAACGCAGCACGACATCGTGGCTCGCCGCCGACTCAGCGAAGACATCCACCTCGACCGAGTCGCCGACCGATTCGAAGCCGTCCACGAAGCCCGTTCCGGTGTAGCCCGCATGGTTGGTGTTCGTCGAGACGCCGTTTCCGGCACCGAACTCGGCCTCGTAGGCGGCCTTGTCGACCCCGTTGAGGACGACGGAGCGCGCGGTGGTCGACGCGGTCGTCTTGACGAGCGTCAATTGCTGCGCCGGATCCCAGAACCAGCCCTGCGTCGCCGACTTCAATGCCGAGAGGGAGGCCGCTTGCGACACCGTCGCCCCGCCCACGGTGACGCTCGACGGTTTGGTACCGGACACCTGGAGCGTGCTCTTCGTGGTCAGCGCGGGGAGCCCGACG
Source organism: uncultured Naasia sp. (assembly GCA_913778905.1). Classification (GTDB taxonomy): domain Bacteria; phylum Actinomycetota; class Actinomycetes; order Actinomycetales; family Microbacteriaceae; genus Naasia. Next base: position 200,865 of record CAJYYA010000016.1, read on the forward strand.
GTCACCGTGTTGGCAACCCGGTCGGCGACCTGGGTGATCTGCTTCGTCGTATCGGTGTCGTCGTCGAAGTAGCCGTAAGAGCTCGCCGACTGAGACGGGTAGACGCGGAACGTCAGGTTCGCGTACTGCTCGACGGAGTTGCCGATCGTCCCGCCCAGCTGATAGTCGGCATTGAGGTTGAGCGGGAGAACCGCGCCCGCCTTGGCGTAGACCGGGATGGTGTCGAGACCGGCGTTGTAGGTCTTGGCGCCCCCGGTCGCCCGGCCGCCGTTCCACAGGTCGTACCACTCGCCCTGGGGAAGGTAGAGATCCTTGCTCGTCGTCCCCTGCGACGTGATCGGGGCGACCAGGAGGTTGCGGCCGTAGAGGTACTGCTGGTCCCGGCTCGCGGCCTGGGAATCCGACGGATAGGCGTAGGCCATGGCCTGCATCATCGGCGCCCCCGTCGCCGCCGAGTTGGTCGCTTCCGTGTAGGTGTAGGGCAGCAGGTTCATCCGCACGTTCGCGAATTTCGTGAAGGTAGGTACCACCGACGTGTCGCCGGTGCGGGCCTGGACGTTCCAGGGGGTCCGTGCCTCCGAGGGCGACGGATCGGCCTTCTCGGAGTGGTACTGCATGACCGGCGAGAAGGTCGCCTGCGCCGCCGAACGAAGGTAGAGCTCGGAGCTCGGGAAGCTGCCGGTGAAGCCGGCCAGGTCCCACGACCAGAACGGCACGCCGCTCTGACCTGCGCTCTGCCCCGCCCGCACGGCCTCCTGGAAGGCACCGAACGTCGACGACTGGTCGCCCGCCCAGAAGATCGAATTGCCCTGCGCGCCCGAGGTACCGGCGCGGCTGAAGAGCGCTCCGTCCGGACCGATCTTGTCGGCCACGTAATCCGCGTAGGCCCCGGTGTACTCGTTCGGGTAGGCGTTGTGCATCTCGTCACCCTTCCGCCCGTCGGCGAACTGGACGTCGCGACCGAAGACCGCCTCGCTGCCGTCCGTCTTGAAGCCGTCGATGCCCATTTCGTCCACCAGGTAGTCGCGCTTCGACATCCACCAGTCGGTGGCCGCTTGCGAGGTGTAGTCGGGGATGGTGCTGTCGCCGAACCACTGCCCGGACGGGATCCGATAGGGCGATCCGTCGGCGTTCTTCGCGAGATACCCCTGCGCCGCCGCGTAGGAGCGGTCGTTCACGTGCTGCTGCGGCGCGGTCGACGGATTGCTGCTGAAGTTCTCCTTGAGCACAGGGATCTGCCAGAGCAAGACCTTGACCCCCTGCGCATGCGCCTGGTCGATCATCGCCTTCGGATCGGTCCACGGTCCGTTGGACGGGAACGAGAGATCGCTCGAGGAGAACTTGGCACTCCCTGCCTTCGGCGTGTAGTTCGCGCCCTTCCAGAGGTAGAAGGTGGCCTCATCGCTCCACTGCTCGAGCACCATCGCGGTGTGGGGGATGCCGGTCTGGTTCATCTTGGCCAGCTCGCCCTCCACCTCCGCCTGCGTGTTCCATTCGTTCGCCGAGCCCCAGAGCCCGAACGCCCACTTGGGCGGGAGAGCCGGACGCACGGTCGAGGCGGTGTAGTCGTCGAGCATCTCGGCGGGGGTACCGGTGAAGAACTGATAGGTGAGCGTGGAGCCGAGTGCTCCCGAGGTGTCGACCGTGAAACCGGCCATGTCGGACCGGGCGGTCGCGAGGTTGAAGATCGCGTTGCGGGTACTGGGTACGTGGACTCCGTATCCGGCCGAGTTCGTGAAGTAGGGGATCGACAGGTAGGTGCGCTTGCTCGCACCCTGGTCCTGATACTGGTTGTAGACGTAGTTGAGGACGTCGGAGCCCCGGTGATCGAGCCGGTCGTACCTCTCGCCGAACCCTTCGAAGCGCTCTCCGCTCGGGGTCAGCAGGTGGTCTTCGATCTTCGTGACGGTCGTCTCCCCGTCGCTCGCCCAACCGATGTTCCGGAACTGCGTCGGATCGTACTGGCGGGTGATCAGAGTGGTGCCGTCACCCTTGTAGACGGATAGGCGGTACGGGTTCTTCTGGATCTTCAGCTGGAGGGCGGAGGTCGCGATGGTGACCGTGGACGAGTCCTGAGACACCGTGTAGGGCGCCGTGCCGCTGAGGGTCAGACCCGACCCGGTCGGCGAGATCTGGGTGTCGAATCCGTCCGCACGGGGGAACGCGTAGCGGATTCGGGGAGTGAAGTCACCGGCGCTGTCTCCCGTGACCAGGTCGACCGAAGTGCCGTTGTCGACCACGTTCGTGATGCCGGTCACCTGGCTCCACGAGGTGGTGGAGAACGAGAACGGCGACGTCCTCTTCTGGTTGCCGCCGTTGACGTCGGCGTTCACGGTGTAGGAGATTCGATCGCCGCGGGCGAAGCTGCCGAGGTCGACGGTCCAATAGGTGTTGTTTCCCGAGTTGTAGGCGTACTGCGCTCCGATCGGGGTCTGGTCGACTCCGTTCTTCGACCAGGTCACCCATACGGTCTGGCCCGGGGCGATGGGCCAAGTCGTGGCGTTGATACGCACGGCTTCACCGGCCATCGGGTCGCGGGGCGCCCGCTCCGTCGCCGCTTGCGCGTAGACCTCGTCGTTGCCGTACGGGGAGTGGAACACCCCGTCGAGTCCCCCGGCCGCATAGGCGGGCGGAGCCGTCAGTGCGCCGATCGCGAGGCCGATCGCGGTGACGATGGCCGCGACGGATACCCGACGCTTGCCCCGCCGCGCGGTCGCGCGTCGCCCGGACTTTGTTATCAACACCATGTGAAACCCCTTTGTTCACGGCTGTACGGAGAAAGTCGTAGTCGACGCCTCAACCCCTGTCAACAGGTAGACGGCGAGTCTCGCAGTAAGAATTTGTCCACCAGATCCGCACCAGGACTTGCATCGCTAACCCGACCTGTGTTTATTTACTCCTGAACAAAGGTGTTGCGATGAAGACTCGATTCTCCCGATCCGCCGACGTGCGCCGATCGGCGATCCTCGCCCAGGTGGGCGCCCAGGGCCCGGCCTCCCGCGCTGATCTCGCCCGAGCCCTCGGGGTCTCCCGGGCTCTGGTCACCCAGCTGACCAGAGAACTGCTCGCCGACGGATTCATGGTCGAGCTCGAGACCGCGTCCTCCCAGGGCGGGCGCCCGGGGCGCCTGCTCGGCCTGGCCTCCGCCGCAGGTCACTCGGTCGGCGTCAAGATCGCATCCGACCACGTGGCTTTCGTCGAGGCCCGCATCGACGGCGCTGTCCTCCGCAGCGCCATCGAGCAGTTCGACGCGAGCTCCCCGGACGCACTCGATGCACTCGTCGCCCTCCTCGCGAGCTTCATCGCCGCCGGGGGCGGCGATCAGATCCTCGGGATCGGGGTCGGACTCCCGGGGACCGTTGACGACCAGGGCGAGGGGCTCGTCGAGTCGACCCAGCTCGGCTGGAGCGGCGTGGCTCTCGGCGCCGCCCTGCGCAACGGCCTCGACCTCCCCGTCCTCATCGACAACAACGTCAGCGCCCTCAGCATGGCGGAGCTCCTCTACGGCGAGGGCCGTGCTTTCTCCTCCTTCCTGGTCGTCACCGTCGGCACCGGTATCGGCAGCGGCATCGTCTACGACGGCTCCGTCATGCGCGGGCATCGAGGCGGAGCCGGAGAGATCGGCCACATCCCCACTATCGAGGACGGCCGCGCATGCCAGTGCGGCAACCAGGGGTGCCTCGAGGCCATCATCGGCGAGGCCGCCCTGGTCGAGAGGGCACGTGAGCTGGGGGTAATCGGTCGCCTGTCGACCATGGCGTCACTGCTGGCGGAGGCGAATGCAGGCAACGCCGTCGCCCAGAAGGTCTTCGGCGATGCGGGCCATCTGCTCGGCCGCGCCCTGGCCGGCGTCGTGAACCTGCTCGACCCCGAGGCCGTGCTGCTGCTCGGCGAGGGAATCCCCGCGTGGCAGCACTGGGCGTTCGGCTTCGAGCCGGCCTTCCGGTCGTCGCTCATTCCGGCGAAACGTGATCTGCCCGTCATCGTCGAGTCCTGGCAGGACGACCGATGGGCACAGGGCGCAGCCGCGCTCGTGCTGGCGACCCCGTTCGACGTCGGGAACATCGCGGGCGACCAGGGCGAGCTGGTCCGTCAACGACTGAATGCGTCGGTGACCGACGACGGCGCTCTCGAGACCACCGTCGAGAACGGCGCGGAGGCACTGAGATGACTGCTCTCCAATCCCCTCCCGCCTCCGTCGTCGTTCGCGGCGCTCCGGTCCGAGCCCAGCGGCCCACGGCCCGGGGCCTGGGACGTCCTCGCCGATCCCGTCTCCGCTACGCGCTCATCGTGCTCGCCTTCCTGCTTCCGAGCGCCGTCCCGCTGACCCTGTTCACGCTCGTGCCGATGGGGGCCGCGTTCTGGGTCAGCCTTCACGAGTGGAACCTCATCGGCCCCATGAAGTGGGTCGGTCTGGACAATTACGTCTCGCTGGCCGGAGATCCCGACACCCGCCGTGCCTTCGGGAACACCGTCTACTACATCGTGGGTTATCTGCCGCTCGTCTACATCGGCGGTCTCGCCATCGCGCTCGCCCTGAACTCGCGCATGCCGGCGCGCGCTTTCCTACGCGGCATCTACTTCCTGCCCGTGGTCACCAGCTGGATCGTCGTCGCCCTCGTCTGGCGCTGGTTGCTGAACCCCGAGTACGGCGTCGTGAACTACGCGCTCGGTCTTGTCGGAATCGACGGGCCCGGCTGGTGGACCGACCCGGCCTGGGCGATGCCCTCGATCATCCTCGCCTCGGCGTGGAAGGACCTCGGCTTCGTGATGGTCATCCTGCTCGCGGGCCTGCAGGCCATTCCCCGCGACCTGTACGAAGCCGCGACGGTCGACGGCGCGGGCTGGTGGCGGCGGCTCTTCTCCATCACGCTTCCCATGCTCTCGCCCTCGACGTTCTTCGTGATCGTCATCTCGCTCATCAACGGATTCCAGGTCTTCGATCAGGTCTACGCCATGACCGGGGGTGGACCGGCGGGATCGAGCCAGGTCGTCGTCCAGCAGGTCTACGACCTCACGTTCCGCTACGGACGAGCCGGAGAGGCCTCCGCGCTCTCCTGGATGCTCTTCGTCGTCGTCCTCGCCATCACCATCGTGCAGCTGCGCGGACAGAAGAAGTGGGTCAATTATGCGTAAGCCCGCCGTCCTGACCCTCACCATCGTCGTAGCCGTCGGCGCGGTGGCGATGTTCTTCCCCTTCCTCTGGACCCTCGTCACCTCGGTCTCGAGCGGGGCCGGGCTGTCGGCGACACCTCAGCTGATCCCTGCCGACCCGTCGCTGGACGCTTACGGCGAACTCTTCGACAACACGCCCTTCCTCCAGGTGGTCCTCAACAGCCTGGGACTCGCGGTCGCCACGACGCTCGCGCAACTGACGACCAGCGCCCTGGCCGCCTATGCCTTCAGCAGGCTGCCGTTCCGCGGCAGCAACCTGGTGTTCGGCATCTACCTCGCCACCATGATGATTCCGATCCAGGTCCTCATCGTCCCGCTCTTCGTAGAGATCAAGACCCTGGGGCTGCTGAACACGCACCTCGGCGTGCTGCTCCCCGGCATCGCCTCGGCCTTCGGGGTGTTCCTGCTCCGCCAGGCCATGAGCGCGGTCCCGCGTGAGCTCGACGAGGCAGCGACCATCGACGGGGCCGGCCACTTCCGCATCTTCGGCACGATCGTGCTCCCCCTCATCGGCCCGGCCCTCGCGACGCTGACGGTGTTCGCATTCATGAGCAGCTGGAACAGCTTCCTGTGGCCGCTCATCGTGCTCCGCACTCCCGAACTGCAGACCCTGCCCATCGCCCTCGCGGGCCTGCAAGGGCAATACACGACCGAGTGGGACGTGCTCATGGCGGGCTCCGTCATCAGCGTCCTCCCCATGGTCGCCATCTACGTCTTCGCCCAACGGTTCGTCATCCAGGGCGTCGCCAACACCGGGATCAAATAGCGCACCGGCGTAACAGTCACCACCGCAGTACCTGTCACGACAATCGAAGGAGATTGCACAGCATGTTCCGTTCCACCCACCTGACCGCCGCGGCCGCCGCGGCCGCCGTCATCGCTCTCGCCCTCGCCGGCTGCTCTTCGGGGGACTCCGGGAACGCGAGCGACGGACCGGTGACGATCACGTACTCGAACTTCATCTCGAACGGCGGCAACGAGGAGAACCTCGAAACCATCGTGAGCGCATTCGAAGCCGAGAACCCCGACGTCACGGTCGAAGTCACGACCCTCCCCTACGCCGACTACTTCACGACCCTGCAGACCGACCTGGCGGCCGGCACCCAGGCCGACGTGTTCGACATCGAGTACGCGAACTTCGGCACGTACGTCAAGGACGGCGTCATCGCGCCCCTCGAGGGAGTCGACACGAGCGTCTACCGCGAGTCGCTGGCGGAGGCCTACGCATCCGACGGTACGCAGTACGCACTGCCGAGCTCGTTCTCCGATGTGGTCCTCTTCTACAACTCCGACCTGTTCGACAAGGCGGGGCTCGACTACCCGACCTCAGACTGGACCTGGGCCGACGAGAAGGCCGCCGCGGCGAAGCTGACCGATCAGGCCGCGGGCGTCTGGGGCGACTATCAGCCCATCACCTTCTACGAGTACTACAAGGCCGTCGCGCAGGCCGGGGGCGACTTCCTCTCGGCCGACGGCACCGCCACCGCGTTCGACTCCCCCGAGGGCATCGCCGCCGCGGAGTGGCTGGTCGGCAAGAGCGGAACAGTCATGCCGACAACCGAACAGGGTGCGGGCACCCCCGACTACGACAGCGGCCTCTTCCTCGAAGGGAAGCTCGCCATGTGGCACTCGGGTATCTGGATGTTCGGCGCGATGGCCGATGCGCCCTTCACCTGGGACATCGCCGTCGAACCGGGCGACACCGAGAAGGCCAGCGCGCTCTTCTCCAACGCCGTCGCGGTCTCGGCCACCTCGGCTCAGAAGGAGGCCGCCCAGGACTTCGCCGAGTTCCTCACCTCTTCGAAGACCATGGTGGAGACCCGCCTCGACGCTGGATGGGAACTGCCGCCCGTCGCCGACGACAGCCTGCTGACCTCGTACCTCGACAAGGGTGCTCCCGCCAACCGTCAGGCCGTCTTCGACTCGCTCGAGGCCGTCGCCCTGCCCCCGATCGCCGCTACCGGCCAGACCGAGATGCAGGACATCGTCACGGAGGAGCTGTCCGAGGCTGCGGCCGGTCGCAAGACCGTCGAGGAGGCCGTCTCGTCAGCCGCGCAGCGCGTCGACGCAGTCATCGGCTGAGCCGAGCCCCGACTTCCCCACCGATCATCAGCAGGAGAACCTCTCGTGACACTCGCCCCTCCCCGCGGCTACGACACCCTGACCGCGGCATCCATCGACCTCATCTCGAGTCTGCAGGAGCCGAGCGGCGCTTATCCGGCGTCGCCCGACTTCTCGGCCTACACCGGCTACAGCTGGTTCCGGGACGGCGCGTTCATCGCGGACGGGATGTCGGCCGCGGGGCAGCGCGAATCGGCCGAGCGCTTCTTCGACTGGTGCGCCGGGATCCTCCACCGGTACCGCTCGACGGTCGATGAGATCGTCGAGCGGGCCGACGGGGACGACCCGGTCGACGGCGAGCACATGATGCCGGCCCGGTTTCTCTTCGACGGGACCGTCGGCGAGGAGGAATGGGGCAATTTCCAGCTTGACGGCTACGGGACCTGGGTCTGGGCCGCCGTCGCCCACGGCGCTCGACACAACGCGTCACTCGATCGTTGGGCCGACGCGATCGTCGCCACCTGCGAATACCTCGCCAGTTCCTGGCATCGCGAGTGCTGGGACTGGTGGGAGGAACATCCCGAACGCATCCACGTGTCGACGCTCGGCTGCGTGGGCGCAGGGTTGCAGGCCGGCATCGACTCCGGAGTGCTGGGGGACGCTCTCGTTACGCGCTGCGAGGCGGCGATCATCGGGATCCGCAAGCTCATCGAGCACCGCGGCATCCGGAACGGGCACCTCGTCAAATGGCTCGACGACGATGCCGTCGATGCGAGCACCCTCGCGATCATCGCCCCGCTCGGCTTCATCGATCCGGCGGGCGAAGTAGCCGCCCGGACCATCGTCGCGGTCCGGTCGCAACTCGAGGTCGACGGCGGGATGCACAGGTTCCTGGCCGACGAGTTCTTCGGCGGCGGTCGCTGGCCGCTGCTCACCTGCTTCCTGGGGCTGTGCCTGGCGCGACGCGGAGATCTCGACGGCGCCCGTGCAGCACTCGCCTGGGCCTCCTCGACGGCACTCGCCAGCGGGGACCTGCCCGAGCAGGTCGGCGGGCACCTCCTGAACCCCGAGTTCGAGCAGTTCTGGATCGACAAATGGGGTCCGGTGGCGACACCGCTGCTGTGGAGCCACGCCATGTTCCTGCGTCTCGACGCGGCGGTCGTGGAGCTCGAGGCGTGATCCGGCACACCGCAGGCGGATCCGGACACCCGTACTCGATCGACACCGGTCAGCGGGATCCGGTCGTCCCCGTCGCGGGCGCGCCCGTCCGCCTCGGGGTACGGACATCGGCGGATGTGGAATCGGTCGTCTGCGACATCGCCATCACCTCGGCGAGCGGAGAAAGCCGGCACCTCGAGGCGGCCCTCTCCCCCGCCGCGAACACCTCCCGGGGGCGTACCGTCGACGGGGGCCACCTCGCATCGGCGCAGGCCCGACTCGCCCGCGCCCAGGCCGGATGGTCGGTATCAGTCAGCGATCTGCACCCCGACGACTCCGTCGAGTACCGCTTCGCGGCGACGACGTCCTCGGGCGCGACGCAGCGGACGCGGACCTTCACGACTCGGGTCGCCGGATGGCGACCGTTCGACGGAGCGGTGAAAGTGGACGGTACGGTCGACCGGCTCGTGCCGGGCAGCGTCGAAGTGCTCGACGACGGAGCGCGTATCAGTAGAGCGCGGTTCGCGCTGTCACTGGACGCGGCCGAACGAGTCACGGGACTGGGCGAGCGCTACGACCGTCTCGAGCACCGCGGACAGACCCTCGACTCGGTCGTGTTCGAGCAGTACAAGAGCCAGGGCGCAGAGCGGAAGACCTACCTCCCGATGCCGTTCGCCCATGTCGTGGGCGGCGAGGGGTGGGGCTTCCACGTGCGTTCATCCCGTCGCGTGTGGTTCGACATCGGGGCCACCCGATCCGATCGGCTCGTCGTGGAGGCAGCGGTCGATGCCCCGTCCGAGGCGCCCACCGTGCTCGACCTCGCCGTGTACTCAGGTACGCCCACCGAGGTGCTCCGGTCGTTCCTCGACGAAGTCGGACGCCCGGAGGAGCTGCCCGAATGGGTCTTCTCCCTGTGGGCCAGCGGCAACGAATGGAACACCCAGGCCGAGGTCGAGCGCCAGATGGCTCTGCACCGCGAGCATCGGATCCCCGTCGGCTCGGTGGTGATCGAGGCCTGGAGCGATGAGAGCACCTTCACGGCGTTCCGCGACGCCCGCTACGAGGTCTCCGAGGACGGCGCACCGCATCGCCTCGGCGACTTCACGTTCCCGGCCGACGGTGCATGGCCGGATCCGAAGGGGATGATCGACGCTCTGCACGAGCAGGATGTGCGCGTCCACCTCTGGCAGATCCCGCTGATCAAGCTGCGTCCCCACCCCCGAGGGCAAGCCGCTGCCGATGCCCGATCGGCGATCGAGGAGAAGGTGCTCATCGAGGAGCCGACTCCCACCGGCGGAACCCGCCCCTACCGGAATCGCGGCTGGTGGTTCCCGCTCTCCCTCATGCCCGACCTCACGGACGACGTCGCGGCGGCCTGGTGGACCGAGAAGCGCCGCTACCTCGTCGAAGAACTCGGAGTCGACGGCTTCAAGACCGACGGTGGGGAGCATGCGTGGGGTGACGAGCTCGTCTACCTCGACGGGCGGCGCGGAGGTGAGAAGAACAACCTGTTCCCGGTCCACTACGCCAAGGCCTACGGCGATCTGCTGAGATCCGCCGGCAAAGCCCCCGTGACCTTCAGCCGGGCCGGATTCACGGGCTCGCAAGCCCACGGGGCGTTCTGGGCGGGCGACGAGAACTCCACCTGGCAGGCGTTCCGGTGGTCGATGCTCGCCGGCCTGTCCGCCGCCGCTTCGGGCATCGTCTACTGGGGATGGGACATCGCAGGCTTCTCCGGAGAGATCCCGGACAGCGAGCTCTACCTGCGGGCGATGGCCGCCTCGGCGTTCGTTCCGATCATGCAGTACCACTCGGAGTTCAACCACCATCGCAGCCCGTCGGTCGACCGGACTCCGTGGAACATCCAAGAACGCACGGGCGACGACCGCGTCATTCCGATCACCCGGTCGATCGTGGAGCTGCGCGAGCGCCTGAAGCCCTATCTGGTCGCTCAGACCCGGACCGCCATCGAGACCGGCGCCCCGCTCATGCGCCCGCTCTATTTCGATCACCCCGGTGACACGGCCGTCTGGGATCACCCTCTGCAGTGGCTGCTGGGCGACGACCTTCTGGTCGCGCCCGTCGTCGAGCCCGGCGCGACCTCGTGGGACGTCTACGTGCCCGCCGGCGACTGGGTGGACGGCCGCGACGGGTCGTCGTGCGCGAACGGCGTCATCACGGTGGATGCGCCGATCGAGCACCCCGTCGTGCTGTGTCGTCGCACGGCATGGGAGGCGGGATTACGGGAGGTGCTGCGCCAGGACTGAGCGGGCAATCGGTCCGACTCAGTCCTGCACGCTGCTCCAGGGGGCGTCAGCGACCTCGGGGACGGGGGCGTTCACGAGGCGCCAGACGCGGTCGCGCGTGAACGGGGTCTCATAGGGCCGGGTTCCCAAGGCGTGGCGGATGGCGTTACCGAGAGCGGCGGCGACAGGGTTGTAGGGCGACTCGCTCATCGACTTCGCGCCGAACGGACCGAGGTCGTCGCTCGTCTCGGCGAAGTACACCTCGGTCTCGGGGATGTCCGCCATCTGAGGCACCCGATAGGTGCGGAAAACCGGGTTCTGCACCAATCCCTCACCGTCGAGCATGACCTCCTCGAGCATGGCGCCGCCGATCGCCTGCGCCACCCCGCCCTCGACCTGGCCGCGGCACTGCTCGGGGTTCATGACCGTGCCCGCATCGGCGGACTGGATGCTCTGCAGAATCCGCACCGTGCCCGTCCCTGTGTCGACGGCGACGCGGAACGCCTGCACATTGAAGGCCAAGGAACGCCACTCGCCGATCTCACTACCGTCGGCGACGAGACCGTCGCCGATCCGGCGCTGCTCGGGGCCCGCCGCGATGACCTCGGCGAACGAGACGAGCTGCTCACCCGCGCGGACACCGTCGGGCTCGAGCACGCAGTCGGTGACCGAGACGTCGGCGATCCGCGACGCCGTCGCGAGCATCTCGGCGCGGAGGGCCGTCGCCGCGACGAACAGCGCCTTACCCGCGACCGTGATGCCGGCCGAGGCGAAGGCGCCCGTGTCGTAGCGGGCAGCATCCGTGTCGGACTGGCGGATCCGGATCCGCTCGACCGTGGTCCCGAGGACGGTCGACACGATCTGCCCGTGGACGGTCGTGGTGCCGTTGCCGAACTCCGTCGTGCCGACGCCGAGGTCGTAGTGACCGTCGGGGCGGAGCGTCACCGTGACCTGCGACATGTGTCCGCGCGGGGCGAGCGTTGCGATCATGGAGGCGGCCATTCCCTCGCCGACCCTCCAACGCTCCCCCGTCGGTGCCTCGACGCCGTTGCCGCGCCGCAGGGCGGTTTCGGCCAGATCGAGACACTGATCGAGTCCGTAGCTACCCCAGACGAGGTCGTGCTCGGCCTCGCCGGAGTTACCGACGACCGGGTCGCCGTCGCGCAGCGCGTTGATGCGGCGCATCTCGAAAGGGTCGATGCCGAGGCGGTGGGCGAGTTCGTCCATCGCGGACTCGACACCGAGAATCAGCTGCCCGAGACCGTAGCCGCGGAACGCGCCGGAGGGGACGTTGTTCGTGTAGACCACCTCGGCGTCGACGCGCCGCACCGGTGAACGGTAGAGCGCGAGCGACTCGGAGACGCCGTGGAACATGACGCCGCGCGAATGGTTGCCATAGGCGCCGGTGTCGCTCAAGACGTCGACGGCCATGGCGGTGAGGCGGCCGTCCCTCCTCGCGCCCAGCGTGACCTTCACCCGCATCGGGTGTCGGACGCTCGTGCGCTGGAACTCGTCGGTGCGGCTCATCTCCCACGCGACCTTGCGGCCCAGCTTGAGGACGGCGAAACCGACGAGATCCTCGGTGAACATCTCCTGCTTGCCGCCGAACCCGCCGCCGACGCGCGCCGTGAACACGCGGACCTTCTCGCGGGGCAGCTCGAGAAGGTTCGCGAGTTCATCGCGGACGAGGAAGGGCACCTGCGTGCTCGTGCGCAGAACGAGTCGTCCGTCGTCGTCGAGCCAGCCGATGGATCCGTGGGTCTCGAGCTGGGCGTGCGAGACCCGCTGGGTCCGCCACGTGCCGGTGACGACCTCGTCGGCCTCGGCGAGACCCGCGTCGAGGTCGCCGAATCCGGTGTGCAGAGCGACGATGACGTTGCGCATCGCGTCGTCGACCCGATCGTCGACCGTGCGGTCGGCATGCAGAACGGGTGCGCCCGGCTGGCGGGCTTCCTCCGGGTCGAAGACCGCGGGGAGCACCTCGTATTCGACATCGATGAGGCGGCAGGCGAGCTCCGCCGTGGCGACGGAGTCGGCGACGACGGCGGCGATCCGCTGGCCCTTGAAGCGCACCACGTCGTCGAGCATCCGCGTGTCGTCGGGATCGTCGTCCCGGTGCTCGTGGCGGGCGGTCGAGTAGCGCTTCGCGGGCACGTCGTGATGCGTGAGCACGAGCTCCACCCCGGGGAGACCCTCGGCGAGCCTGGTGTCGATCCGGACGATGCGCGCGTGGGCGTGCGGGCTGCCGAGCACGCGGAGATGCAGTGCGTCGGTGAGGTCGGTGTCGAAGGTGAAGGGTTCGGATCCGTTCACGACTCGGCGTGATGCGGGGGGCAGCGGCGAGGTGCCGACCGCACCCGCGTGGTTGTACGGGTGTTCCGGCTCAGTTGGTACGCCGGAACGTTCGCATTCGGCCGGAATACCCGTGGAAGGGGTGGGGGTGGGGCAGCAGGAGTCCGCACGTTTCGGCGAGACGGGCTCGCCGGAACGTGCGGTCTGGGCCGGAACATCCGATCGAGGGGGGAGGCCGGTGCTGCCGAGGTTCTGGGCGCCGCGGCGGCGGGTGCTCTCGGCGACGCCGGCGTGGATCGAGTCGCGGATCGATCGGTAGCCCGTGCAGCGGCAGAGGCTTCCCTTCATCCGGCGCGGAAGGTCGGCGAGGTCCTCCTCGCCCAGCGTCGAGGCGGTCACGATCATGCCCGGCGTGCAGAATCCGCACTGGAAGCCGAAATGCTCGCTGAAGGCCTCCTGCATCGGGTGCAGCTCATCGCCGTCCGCCAAGCCCTGAACGGTCGTGACGGTGCGGCCCTCGACACGGGGCGCGGGGTAGATGCAGGAGTGGACGGGCTGACCGTCGACCAGGACGGCGCAGGCCCCGCAGTCGCCGGCGTCGCAGCCCTTCTTGACCTCGAACCGCCCTTGTTCACGCAGCAGCGTCCGCAGAACCTGGCCCGGGCGCGGCTCGGCCTCGACACCCTCGCCGTTGACCTCGAACCTCATGCGCCCATCTCCAGCTCTGAACGGATCTCTTCGAGCAGCACCCGTGAGACGCCGAGGCGCCAGTCTGCGCTGCCCAGGGGGTCGCTGTAGTAACCGTCCGCGGCCGTGACGTCTGCAGCCAGGGCCGCTGCGCCCGGCAGAGCCGAGTAGCGCAGGACGACCGGAGTGAGAGTCGCAGCGGTGATGCTGAAGACCGCGGATCCGTCCGCGTCGACGCGGCCGGTCAGCACCGCGCCGGACCGCCCCAGCTCGGCGAGAGCGATCTTCCGGTACCCGGTGCGGGCCCGCAGGGCGTGCTCGGGGATGTGGATGCTGCGCAGCACGTCGCCGGGGCGCAGGTGGTTCTCCGCGTTGCCGGCCATGAGGTCGACGACGGAGACGGTGTAGTCCGATCCGTCGGCGGACCACACGAATGCGGTCGCGTCGAGCGCCGCGCTCAGCGACACCATCCCGGCCGCGGCGAACGACTGGCAGATGTTGCCGCCGACGGTCGCGGTGTTCCAGATCTTGAAGGATGCGAGCAGCGCCGAGGCGCACTGGGCGAAGAGCGGCTGAGCGTGCCAGCCGTCCTGTTGGGGAAGGGCGAGGAGGTCGGCGATCGTGCAGGTGGCCGCGACGATGAGCCCGCCGTCCTCCGGCAATTCCAGCGGCGTCCACCCCATGGACGTGATGTCGACGAATCCGCTCGTCTCGAGCTGAGGCTCGGAGTACAGCCAGGTGCCGCCGCCGAGGATCTTCTCGCCCTGCTCGAGAGCGAGATCCGCCCGGGTGGTGGCGCGGCGGTAGGTCGTGACCGTATTCAGATCCATGCCGACTCCGTCCGCTTCGATGCCATCCGTCTCGACCGCGATGCCGCGGGCGTCCTGTCAGTGAACACCACCCGGGTGACGCGGGTGTTACGGCCCTCCCGCCCCGCGCGGTCACTTCCCGAATCACGGAGATTTCGGGTCCGATTCACACCTTCATGCCGATCCGGGCCTCTGAGGAACACAATCTCCGTGATTTGGGAAGGACGGGGGCCGAGCGGGTCAGAGCTCGAGGGTGACCGCGGTGTCGAGAGCGACCTGGATGCTGCGCATCCAGCCGGCCTTGAGGGCGTCGCCGTGGCCGTCATAGAGGCTCGCGCCGTCGACGAGATTGCTGGACGTCGCGCAGATCATGCCCGCGCGAAGGCCTCGGAGACGGGCGACCACGTAGAGCGCCGAGCTCTCCATCTCGACGTTCAGAACCCCCAAACCCTGGAGTTGAGCGATCCACTCGGGAGTCTCCGCGTAGAACGCGTCGTCACTCGCGTTGACCCCCGCGAAACTGCTGGTTCCGGTGCCGGCGACGGCCTCCTCGGCGAGGCGGCGCAGGGTGAGCGCGATCTCGAGATCGGGGACGGCGGGGAAACCGTGGTGCGCGTAGGCCGGGGTCGTGCCGTCATTGCGGAGCGTGCCCTCGCTCACGAGCAGGTCACCGGGGCGGATCCCCGGTTGCAACGCCGCCGAGCTGCCGACCCGGATGAACGAGGTGACGCCGACCCGTGCGAGCTCCTCGACGGCGATCGCGGTCGACGGGCAGCCCATCCCGGTGGAGGTCGCGGTGATGAGCCGCCCCTTGTACATCCCCGTCATCGTGCGGTGCTCGCGGTTGTGCGCGACCTCGCGGACGTCGGTGAGGAACTCCGCGATCATCGGCACGCGGAAGGGATCGCCCGGCAGGAGCGCGACCGTCGAGACCTCGCCCGGGGCGATGCCGATGTGGTACTGCCGGGCTGTGGTTCCGGCGGCGGATTTGTCGACGATGGTGGTCATGCGTGCTCCTTCGACAGGGCGGGCACAAGCGCACCCGCCAGGGGTTCGCCCCCGCCTGGTGCCGTCGCGACGAGCGCTACCGCACGGTGATAGGACACGTGATGCGGCTGACATTACAGCCGGGTTGTGACGCCCGTGTTTCCCGCTGGCGCACGCGCCCACGGCGGCTGACCGAATGAAGGAGAAAACGGCCGATTCGAACCCGCTCATGCGGATCGGGGGCCTTGACGGGCGTTTTCTCCTTCATTCGGTCAGTGACCAGCGCGTGGGGTCCTGCCGGCGGCGGACCGAGACCGGGTCAGGCCTTGAGGAGCTCCTGCAGCAGCTGCGGACCGAACGGCTCGTCGACCGTGAGCACGACCGTGTGACGAGCGCCCTCGACAGGCGGGTTCCCGCGGTACATGCCGCGAAGGTCGGCGACAGTGGCTCCGCGCGCGGGGCCGGATCCGGTCTCCACCTCGACCTTCACGACCGGGGCGAGCGACGGAACGACGTCGCCTGTGGCGATGGCGACGGCCAGTGGGTCGTGCAGCGTGCACTCGCGGACACCGAGGATCGTGTCGTAGAAGCGGTAGTAGGTCTCGAGGATCGCGGCGACCGTCTGCTGCAGCTCACCTTCGGCGGCCGCGAGCTGCTCCCGGTCGTCGTGCGTGAGTCGGTGGTGCATGGTGACATCGAGGCCGACCATGGTGACGGGCCACGCGGCCTCGAAGACCGCCGCCGCGGCCTCGGGATCGTGCGCGATGTTGGCCTCGGCGGCGGGCGACAGGTTTCCCGGCGCGAGGGCCGCGCCGCCCATGATCGTCACGCGGGCGACGCGCGACCCGAGCGACGGGTCGCGCTCGAGCGCGATGGCGAGGTTCGTGAGCGGTCCGATCGCGATGATCTCGAGAGCTCCGTCGTGCTCGTGCGAGAGGCGGATGAGCAGGTCGGCCGCGTCCTCGGCGATGGGCTCGCCACCACGGTCCAGGTCGACGTCGCCGACCCCGTTGACGCCGTGGATGTGCGCCGGTCCCCCGGCGTAGGGCGCGCGGAAGTGGTCGAACTGGCCCACGGCGACCGGGATGTCCTCGAAGCCCTGAAGCTTCAGGAGGTCGAGGGTGTTGCGGGCGCCCTGCTCAGCCGAGACGTTGCCACTGACGGTGCCGATGCCGACTGTGCGGTGAGTGGTCCGCGAGAGGAGGTAGACGAGCGCCAATGTGTCGTCGATGCCCGTGTCGCAGTCGAAGTAGACGGGAACGCGGGTGTCGGAAGCGGAGGTGGTCATGCGAGTCCTGCCAGTCGTTCGGCGGCGAGCGCCCCGCGCCGCGCGAGGGCTCTCCGATCGGTCTTCGTGAGGTCGCCCTGATGGACGACCGTGTCGCCGCCGACGAGCAGAAGCTCGAGGGGCGGCGTGGCGCCGAGGGTGAGTGCGGCGACGGGGTCGGCGATCCCGGCGTGCTCGACGTCGTCGATCCGCCAGGCGGCGATGTCGGCGAGCTTGCCGACTTCGAGCGAGCCGATCTCGGCCTCTCGGCCCAGCACCCGGGCGCCGCCCATGGTAGCCAGTCGCAGGGCCGATCTTCCTGTCATCCGGTCGGCGCCCGCGCCGAGACGGCCGACGAGGACGGCCTGGCGGATCTCGTCCCCGAGCCGGCCCGACTCGTTCGACGCCGCCCCATCGACGCCGAGCCCGACTTTCACCCCGGCGGCGATCATCGCCGGCACGGGCGCGATGCCCGCGGCGAGACGTGCGTTCGACGACGGGCAGTGGGCGACCCCGGTGCCGGTCCGGGCGAACGTGCGGATGTCGCGCTCGTCGAGGTGCACGCAGTGCGCCATCCACACGTCCTCTCCCAGCCATCCGAGGCCCTCGAGGTAGTCGGTCGGCCCCATCCCGAACCGTTCGCGGCAGAACGCCTCCTCCTCCACCGTCTCGGCTCCGTGCGTGTGCAGACGAACGCCGAGCTCACGACCGAGCACTGCGGACTCGCGGAGCAGATCCGCAGTCACGGAGAAGGGCGAGCACGGTGCGAGCGCGATGCGCACTCGGGAGTCGAAGCTCGGATCGTGGAGGCGGGCCACCGCGTCGGCACTCGCCGTGAGGATCGCATCGGTGGTCTCGACGGCGAAGTCGGGCGGGAGACCGCCCTGCGAACGGCCGAGATCCATGGAACCGCGGGTCGCGTGCAGCCGGATCCCGATGTCGCTCGCCGCGTGGACGATGCCGCCCAGGATGTCGCCGCCCCCGCGAGGGAAGACGTAGTGATGGTCGGCGACCGTGGTGCAACCGGACCTCGCCAGCACCGCCATCGCCGCAGCGGCCCCCGCCTCGACGAGGTCCGCGTCGATGCGCGCCCACGTCGGGTAGAGCGCCACGAGCCAGTCGAACAGGATGGAGTCCTGCGCCCAGCCTCGGGTCAGCCACTGGTAGAGGTGGTGGTGCGTGTTGACCAGGCCGGGTGTGACGAGGCAGCCGCCGGCATCGGTGACGTCGGCGCCGTCCCGCAGTTCATCGGGGGCGGCACCGGGGCCGACGTGCGTGATGCGCCCGTCCTCGACGACGACGTAGCCCGCGCTGTGCTCGGTCTCGGAGGCATCGATGGTGGCGACATAGCCGCCCTCGATGATGCGTCGGGTCATGGGCGGCTCCTGTCGAGGCTGTCGGATTCGGGTTCCGGGCCCTCGAGGCGGGCCGAGGTGGCACGGTGGATGGGGCCGTCGAGGTCGCGCAAGGGGAGGCCGCTTCCGCCGGCCTTCGCCGCGATGATCTCGGCGAGGATCGCGACCGCGGTCTCCTCGGGGCTGCTCGCGCCGAGGTCGAGGCCGATGGGCGATCGGAGGCGGGCGATCGCGTGATCGGGGACCCCCGCCTCGCGGAGGGCGCGGACGCGACGCTCGTGCGTGCTGCGCGACCCGAGGGCTCCGACGAAGCCGGCCGGCGACAGGAGCGCCTCGCGGAGCACGGGGAGATCGAAGCGATCGTCGTGGCTGAGGACGCATAGGGCGCTGCGGTGGTCGAGTGAGTCGGCGATGCCGGCCAAGTAGAGATTCGGCCACTCGACCACGACCTCGTCGGCGGCCGGGAAGCGGATAGTGGTCGCGAACGCGGGCCGAGCGTCGCAGACGATGATCCGGTATCCCAGCGGCCGGGCGGCGACGGCGAGCGCCGCAGCGAATTCGACCGCTCCGATGAGGATCAGCAGCGGAGCCGCGGCTCGGCTCTCGATGAGCAGCTCCAGGGTCGAATCGCCGCAATCCACGGTGCGACGACCCGTGATACCGGACGCGACGTCGCCGACGACGAGCGCCCTCAACGAGGAGATCGACGGGGCTGAGACGGAATCGTGGAGCGCCGCGTCGACTTCCTGCTCGGTCAGGTCGCCTTCGAGTCCGGAGCCGGAAGCTCCCGCGAGGGTGCGCCCCAGCAACGCCGCCGGTCCCCCGATGACCGTCGCGATGCCGGCCGGCCGACCGGCTCGCGCGGCCTCGAGCTCGGCGCGGACTGACGGGGATCCCACGCGCATGACGATGACGTCGAGTTCCCCGCCGCAGCTGAGGCCGACCGCGAAAGCGTCCTCATCGGTGAAGCCGAAGCGCGCCGCCTCGGGCCGGCCGGTGTCGAGAACCCGTTCGCAGGCGTCCACGGCCGCGCCCTCGACGCACCCGCCCGAGATGCTGCCGATGACGTCTCCGTCTGCGACGGCCATCGAGGTGCCGACGGTACGCGGGGCACTGCCGAGCACTCCGCTGACGGTCGCCACCGTCACGGTCCGCCCGGCGTCGAGCGCGGCGAGGAGCCGATCGGCGATCTCGAGCATGCTGGCGACCCCTCGCGAGAGCGTCGGCGTGTAACACCCCGGACGCATGGGACTGGTTCACTTCGTGGAGCGGCTGGGCTCACGCGGTCATAGCGACGCAAGCACCCCTCATCTGAACGATAGGCGTCCGATGTTTCGCGCAGGAACACGGACCGGCGAAAGGCGACCGACGTGAGCGACGACACCTCGAACGACCGGGCGACCCACGCGGTTCTGGATCTCGTGATCGCGGCGGACCGGGTGCTGGTCGACGGCGTGTTCCGCCCCGCCGAGGTCGGAGTGCGCGGCGGGCTCATCGCCGAGGTCGCGACGGACGGGTCGCGGCTCACCGGCGCCCACCGAGTCGAGCTCGCCGCCGACGAGGTGCTGATCCCCGGTCTCGTCGATACCCACGTGCACATCAACGAGCCGGGCCGCACCGAGTGGGAGGGCTTCGCTACCGCTACCTCCGCCGCTGCCGCCGGTGGGGTGACGACCCTGCTCGACATGCCCCTCAATTCGATCCCGCCCACCGTCGACGTCGACTCCCTGCATGTCAAGCAGGAAGCCGCTAAGGGTGCGATCTCGGTCGATGTCGGCTTCTGGGGTGGTGCGATCCCCTCCTCGCTCGGCCGACTCGACGAGTTGTGGAAGGCCGGCGTCTTCGGCTTCAAAGCGTTCCTCGCCCCCAGCGGGGTCGACGAGTTCCCCCACCTCGACCGCACCCAGCTGCGCCTGGCGCTCGAAGAGATCGCGTCGTTCGGCGGGCTGTTGATCGTGCACTGCGAGGACCCGGCGGTGCTCGAACGGTTCGCGACCGCGGGCAGCCCGACCTACCGGCTCTTCGAGGACTCCCGCCCGCCCGAGGCGGAACTCGACGCCATCGCGGCCGTCATCGACGGGGTGCGCGCCACCGGAGCGCGAGCGCACATCCTGCACCTGTCGACCGCCGCCGCGCTCCCGCTCATCGCGGCCGCGAAGGCGGAGGGACTGCCGGTGACGGCGGAGACCTGCCCCCACTACCTCTCACTCGACGATTCGCGGATCCCGGACGGCGCCACGCAGTACAAGTGCTGCCCTCCCATCCGTGACGCCGCCAATCAGGACGCGCTCTGGGAGGGGCTTCTCGACGGAACGATCGACTTCATCGTGACCGACCACTCGCCCAGCACGCAGGCGATGAAGTTCGCCGGCGACGGGGACTTCCAGGTCGCGTGGGGCGGGATCGCCGGGCTGCAGCTCGGTCTGTCGGCCGTGTGGACGGAGGCGACGCGGCGGGGGATCCCCCTCTCCCGTGTGGTCGAGTGGATGTCCGGCGCGACCGCAGCGTTCGCGAACCTCACGGATCGAGGCGCGATCGAGGCGGGTCGGCGTGCCGACCTCGCGGTCTTCGCTCCCGACGAGACGTTCGGGGTGGTGGCGGCCGAACTGCAGCACAAGAACCCCGTGACCGCCTACGACGGGCACCGGCTCACGGGTCGCGTCCGCCGCACCTGGCTGGCTGGCGGCGCCCCGGCGGACGGCGCGCTGCTGCGACGGCCGTGAGCTCCCCCGGAGCTACGCCGGCTGCTCGGTCGTGGTGCGGATCGCGCGACGACGCAGGTCGATGGCCTTGCCGATCGTGCGGGCGAACGCGGGGACCCGGGTCAGCAACGGGTCGAGATGATCGGAGGGCAGCCTGACCACGGTGACCTCGTCGACCGCCACGTAGCGGCCCAGCGCCGTCTCCCGGGTGAGCGCCGTCTGACCGAGGAACTCGCCCTCGGCGAGGGTCAGCACCGGGCGGAAGAACTCGCCGACGGGCGCCTCGAAACGGATGTGGCCCGCGAGCACCACACGGATCGAGTCCGCGACGACACCGCTGTGCTGGATGATCTCGCCGGGTGCGAAGACCTCGATGACGGCGCCGGGGGCGAGCACGTCGCGGTGGTCTTCGGAGAGGAACAGCGCGTCGCACGCGCGTGCCACGCCGGCATCGACCACCTCCTGATCCACTTTCGGGACCTGGCCGTCGAGGGTGAGCCCTGCCCTCCTCGCCGCGTACCAGACCCACTCGTGCAGCGTCGCCGTGGAGGGTCCGACCGCTGCCGCGGCCACGACGGGCACCGTGACGGTGTAGACCCCGCCGCCCGTGTACTCGGCCGTCGGCTCGCCTCCGGGACGTCGACCCGGCAGATCGCGGCCGAGCGCTTCGAGGAGGTCCATGACGCGACGAGGTTGATCGTCCTTGCCGAACGTGAAGTCGACCACCGCGACGAAGCCCTCCGTCGTGCGCGAGTGGTTGTTGAACACGGCCGTCGCCAGAACCGAGTTCGGGATGATCTCGATGCCCTCGGGGGTCTGCACGTGCACCGAGCGCCAGTTGACCTCGACGACGCGTCCTCTGGTGCGGCTCGTGTCGATGACGTCCCCCGTTCGGAACGGCTGCTCGAAGAGCAGCAGCAGTCCCGACACGATGGCGCCGATCGATCCCTGCAGCGCGATGCCGAGAACGATCGAGGTGACGCCCAGGGCGGCGAAGACGCCGCCGATGTTGGTGCCCCACACCACCGCGAAGAGCACGGCGATGCCGACGATGCCGAGCAGGAGTCGGACGATGCTGACGAAGATGGAGGGGATCCGCGCCCGCCAGGTGCCCTCCGCCGGGGTTCCGAAGAGGGCCGCGTTGAACGAGGACAGGACCAGCAGGATGAGGAGGAATCCCACGATCGTCGCGACGATCCGGACTCCAGTGAGATCGTCGGACTTCCCCTGTGCGATGAGCATCAGGGCCAGGAGCGCGGTCGCCGGGATGACGAGGTTCCGGAGCAACCGCAGAGGCTTGACCGCCGGGTTGTTACGCCGCGTCAGCGTCCCGATGACCTCGGTGAGAACCACGACGAGGATCGGTACGGCGATCGCGACGACGACGGCACCGAGGAACCATGGTTCCTGCCAGAAGGGGAGCATGGTCTCTACTTCTCCTCGACGCGCCAGACGTCGACCGGGCCGTCGGGCCCGTCGACCGGCAGGGCGGGCTGAAGGCGGTAGACGTCGCCCAACAGCTCTCTTGCGTGCGCGGTGATGAAGACGCCCTCGTCCTTGGCCGAGTCGTGCACGGCGTGTGCGAGGACGACCGCGCCGCCCCACAGGTCGTAGGCGAGCGTTCCCCGACCGACGAGACCGCTGATGACCTGGCCGCTGTCGATGCCCGCCCGAACCTCGAGCGACGACCCGTGTGCATGGTTGTAGCGGTCGACGATGCGCGCCATCTCCACCGCGAAGTCCACCATCCGTCGGACGTTGTCGACGCGCGGTGTGCTGATGCCGCTACTGGCGAGGTAACCGCTGCGCAGTGCTCGGACGTTCTCCACACCCAGCCGGTCCGCGGCCGAGGAGAAGGAGCGGAGGAGTTCGTTGACGACCTCGACGCCGCGTTCGGCCGAGAGGTCGAGCGTGTGCTCGTCCAGCCCCGCGATGTCCGCATAGACGACCGCCGCGTTCTCGTGCACGTCGGCGATGTTGCTCTCGCCCGCCCTGAACCGGGCGGCGACGTCGGCGGGCATGAGACTCGCCAGCAGGTCGTCGTGCTCGCGCCGCTGCTGGTCGATGACCTCCTCCTTCGCGCGAAGGCCCCGACTGAGCTCGTTGAAGGAGTGGGTGAGGTCGCCGACCTCGTCGCGCGATGTGACGGGGACGGACGCGTCGAGATCGCCGGCTCGCACCTCCCGGACACCCTCCGCGAGAGCGCGGATGGGCCGGGTGAGGTACCGGGCGAGGACGAGCGACAGCAGCGCGACGGCGACCAGCAGGCCCGCGGCCGTGATGAAGATCGTCCGGGTGAGGGTCGCGATCGGAGCGAATGCTTCCGAGGTGTCGATGCTCGCGACGATCCCCCAGTCCGCCCCCTGGGTCTTCACCGGGGCATACGCCGAGAGGACTTCGTGCCCGAGATAGTTGCGCTCGATGACGGTGCCCGACTCGTTCCGCCCGATGGCTTGCGCGGAGTCGCTGCGGACGGGCTGGAGGAGCACACTGTCGCCCGATTGCACGATACGGTCGGCGACGCTCGCCTCCAGTCCGTCGACGACCGCCTGCGCCTTGTAGGCGTCGGGCTGCGAGACCAGTTCTCTCGAGATGCTGCGCATGTTGGAGTCCGGTCCGACGAGGTAGGTCTCGCCCGTCTCGCCGAGTCCTTCCTGCTGCCACTGGCTCTCATCGGTCATGAGGTTGTTGATGGCCTTGTCGGGGAACTGCACGGCGAGCGCGCCGACGACCGTGCCGCGATCGCTGACCGGGGTCACACCCCAGGCGGTCGGGGATCCGTAGCTCGCCTCGTAGGGCTCGAAGTCGGAGAAGACGACCTGATCCGCCGTGCTCGACCGCATGGCCTGGTTGTAGGCGTCGGCGAGTCCGCTACGCGAGAAGGGCCCCGTCGTGAGGTCGGCGCCGAGGTCGATGCCCTTGTAGAGCGTGTAGACGACGTGTCCCTTCGTGTCGAGGAGCACCACGTCGTCGTAGACGAACCGCTGAGCCATGTGACGCAGGAACGGGTTGACGTCGGCGCTCACCTGAGACCAGGCGCTCCCGTCACCGGCGTCGTCCTGCTGGGCGGCCGCGTCGAAGTCGGCGAACGGCGCGGTGTAAAGGGCCTGGAGTCGGATGGCCGCCGGGGAGGTCGGCATGAAGAGTCCGGCGTCGGCGGTCGCGCCCGTACGGCTCTCATACGTAGGAACGAACGTGTCCCGGTAGTACGCCGCGACCTTGGCGGTGTCGGCGGTGTCCGCGGGGGTGCCCTCCATCTCGGCGTACGCCGAGGAGAAGCCCTTGGTCGCGTCGATGACCGCCCGCCCCTCGCTGGTGAGCATGACGTTGTAGGTGATCCCGTCGAACAGGTTCGCGATCTCCGAGGCGCGCGCATCGCGCAGGCTGGTCAGCTGGTCGTAGACCGCGGCGCGCAGGCTGTCGGTTCCCGAGATGTACCCGATGGTGCCGATGACTCCGATGCTGACCGCGCTGACGGCGATGAGCATGGCGAGCAGCTTCGACTGCAGGCTCGTTCCCGGTCGCTTGCGCGGCCGGGCTGCGCGCGCGGCGCGGCGCGACTGTGCCTCCATGAAGTCCACCCCCTGTGACGACACCACGGCGGCTCGTCGAGAACGCCCACGCGTGGCGGGTGATCCCCCTCACCCGTGCTTCACGCTAGCGAGTGGGGCGGCCGGAGCGATTCCCCCACTTGTGGGCGCGGAACGGCCGGGACGTCGCTCAGACGGCTGCGGTCGCGACCCCCGGCACGTCGGCCAACGAGAAGTAGACGGGCAGGCCCCGCTCGCGGGCGATCCGGACGTCCTGATCCGCACCGCGGGAATCCCCGGGGAGGCGCAGCACCGCGTCGCAGCGCTGGAGGAGGCGATCGGCGGTGGGATACATCACCTGTTCGGCGAGCGGATCGGTCGGTCCGGTGGCCCCCGCGCTCGAGAGGACGGGCAGAGCGACCCACTCGCCGATCATCGGGATGTGCCCCGCTTGAAAAAGGGGCCAGGCCGCTTCTTCGAGCCTGGCGAGGTTGCGGCGCATGAGTTCGAGGTCGCCGCCCGTCCCGGAGGCGTAGGGGCCGGCGATCAGAATCATCAGTGGAGTGGTCATGAGGCCGACAATAGTGCAGAATCGTGCATAAACGTGAAGGAGTAAGAATGCTGGCTGCCGCACGCAAGGATCTCCTGCTCGCCCGGCTGCGGACGGAGGGGCGCATCGTGGCGAAGGATCTCGCCGCGGAGCTCGGCCTCTCCGAGGACAGCATCCGACGCGATCTGCGCGAGTTGGATGCGGCCGGATTGGCGGTCCGCGTGTACGGCGGGGCATTGCCCGCCTCGCCGGCCGTGGCCGACTACGCCGCCCGACAGACGCTCGCCACGTCGAGCAAGAAGCGCATCGCCCTACGAGCCGCATCGCTCATCGAACCCGGCAGCACCGTGATCCTCGACGGCGGAACGACCACCCTGGCGACCGTCGAGGCGCTCGACCGCTCGCTCGAGTGCACGATCATCACCCACAGCCCGACGATCGCCGCCGCACTGCTGCATCATGCCGCCGAGGTCGTGATCCTGGGCGGGCGACTGTTCAAGCACTCCGCGGTCGCCAGCGGCGCGGCCGCCGTCGAAGCCGCCATGGCCGTCAGCGCGGATCGCTTCCTCCTGGGTGTGACCGGAATCCACAACGAGTCCGGTCTGACGACGGGCGACTCCGATGAGGCCGCCATGAAACGAGCCCTCGCCTCTCGCGCCGCCGAGACGTTCGTGCTCGGCAGCGCCGAGAAGGTCGGTGCGGTATCGAGATACCGGGTGCTCCCGCTCGACGGGGTCACCGCCGCGGTCGTCGACCCGACCGAGACCTCCGGCGACGAGCTTGCGCGGCTAGGTTCGGCGGGACTCCAACTCCTGCGGGCAGACTGAATCGCCATGGACGCGGAATGGCTGTCCCCTCGGAGCCTCGTCGCGATCATCGGCCTCATCGTGGCGATCCCCGCCGCCTTCGTCTTCATCTGGAGGGGACGAGGCGGGCGCCCCCGCGACTGATGCTCATGGAAACGTGCCCGACACACGTGGGTGTGAGCATGTACGACATGGCGATCAGACTCGGGCACAACCAGTACGGCAAGGCGGAGACGCACCTCGTCCGCATCATGCGCGACACCCCGCGTCACGAGATCGTCGACCTCAACGTCACCACGTCGCTGAGGGGCGACTTCGCGGCCGCGCATACCGCGGGCGACCAGACCAAGGTGCTGCCCACCGATACGCAGAAGAACACGGCCTACGTGTGGGCGAAGAAGCACTCGCCGGACCCCATGGAGGCCTACGGTCTGAGCCTCGCCCGCCACTTCCTCACCTACGAGCCGGTCGCTCAGGCCCGCATCGAGATCGAGCGGTTCGCCTGGTCGCGCGCCACTGTCGACGGCGAGCCCCACGACCACACCTTCGTACGGACGGGTCCGGAGGTACGTACGGCGGCGATCACCTCGGACACCGAGGCGAGCCATGTGATCCAGGGCCTCAAGGACCTCACGCTGCTCAAGTCGACGGGGTCGGCATTCAAGGACTTCCTCGTCGACCAGTACACGACCCTGAAGCCGACGGACGACCGTGTCATGGCCACGTCGCTCGTCGCCAGATGGCGGATCACGGACCCGGGCGACGGGCTCGATTGGAACGCGGTCTACGACCGGGTCAAGCGGATCCTCGTGGCGCGCTTCGCGACCGTCGAGTCGCTCGCTTTGCAGCAGACTCTGTTCGAGATGGGCAGCGCTGTGCTCGAAGAGTTCCCCGAGATCGCCGAGATCCGCCTGTCGGCCCCCAACAAACACCATTTCGACGTCGACTTCTCATCGTTCGACGAGGACAACAGAGGCGAGGTGTTCCACGCCGACGACCGCCCGTACGGACTCATCCAGGTGACCGTCGAGCGTGACGACGTCGCCTCCGCCCCTGACGCCTGGGTGGCATCGGCGGGACTCGCCTGATGATCGAGACGACTCCCGTGGGCGCGGCGGACGATGCGCGCTGGCTGGCCCGGGCGATTCAGCTCGCCGTCGAGAACGTCGCCGATGGCGGCGGCCCGTTCGGAGCCGTGATCGTTCGCGACGGTGAGCTGGTGGCCGAGGGCCAGAACCGGGTCACCGCGAATCTGGACCCCACCGCGCACGCGGAGGTGCAGGCCATCCGCAACGCGTGCCAGGCGATCGGCGACTTCTCGCTCGCGGGCTGCGTGCTCTACACCTCGTGCGAGCCGTGTCCCCTCTGCCTCTCCGCGTCGCTGTGGTCACGCATCGATCGGGTCGTCTACGCGGGCGACCGTCACGATGCGGCGAAAGTCGGGTTCGACGACAGCGCGTTCTACGAGCTCCTCGAGAAGCCCCGGTCGGAGTGGTACATGGCCGTCGATGAGGTGCGGCCCGTCAACGCGACCGCCCCCTTCGACGCCTGGGACGCGAACCAATCCCGCACCCACTACTGAGCTCAGCCGCCACCCGCCCGCCGCCTGCCCGCCCGTCGAGCGAAGCGAAACGCAGGGTGGATCCGCGGGCACCCCGCTCAGGCCCTGTCGTGGAGCGTTACCAGATACCCGTCGGGGTCGCGAAGCGTGAACGTGCGACCGAAGGGCCCGTCGACGGGCGCGGACGCGATCGGATGCCCGTCGGCGGCGAGCGCGTCGTGGATCTCCTGGACATCGGTGGCATGCAGCCAGAGCGCAACGCCAAGGCCGGGCTGCGGGAGCGAATCCAAGTCGGTCCCGGGGACGAGATCGCGAAGCGCGAATGCGATCGGGCTGGTGGCGAATACCACGGCGTGCGGCGGTCCGGCCGGTGACCGGACGAGGCCGAGGTACTTCTCGTAGAACGCCTGCGACGCGGCGAGGTCGCGAACCTGCAGGGAGATGAAATCGGGACCGGTGACCACCATGGCCATTCCTTTCGTCATGTCAGCTATCTGACATGGACGACTGTATGTCAGAATACTGACATGGCGCAAGAGCAGAACGGCATCGACCTCGAGACGTCCCTCGGCTATCTGATCAAGGAGGCGTCGAGTGCTCTTCGTGTCGCGATGGAGAAGGCCCTCCGCCCACTCGACATGACCATCACGCACTACTCCTGCCTCGAACTGCTCTCGCAACGCCCGGGGCTGTCCAATTCGGAGCTCGCCCGGGGCACTTTCGTGACCCGCCAATCGATGAACGTCCTGCTGCAGACGCTCGAGCAGAGCGGCGACGTCTCCCGGGCACCCGCGCCGACGTCCGGGCGGGTGCTGCCCACTCAGCTCACCGATCAGGGCCGCGAACGCCTGGTCCTTGCCACGGGCGCCGTGCGGGACGTGGAGGAACGAATGCTCGCCGACCTGTCGGAAGCGGACCGTGCCACGGCGCGCCGCATCCTCCGCAGCATGAAGGCGTCCCTGTCCGACGGATAGACGTGCGACGTAGGCTCCAGTGATGGCCGACGAGCATCGCGTGTTGGACCCGGTTACCCAGGAGGAGTTGATCGTCCCGGAGTGGTCCGACGACGACGCGACGATCGCGCGCGCCGCAGCCCGGCGAGACGGGCTCCTCCGTCAGATCCGGTTCTTCACCGACTACTCGGCGGCGCTGCCGCTCTGGGGCTCGAACGGCTACGGCGGCGAGGAGGAAGGCCTGTCGGCCGCACTGATCCGCGACCTGCGGGATTGGGTCGCTCGCTGGGAGCGCGCTTTCGACCCGTTCGACGGCTGGCGTGATGCATCCCTCCGCGACCCGTGGGTGGTGGAGGGGCATCTGCTCGCCGATCGAGTCGAGCGGGAGTTGTGGACGACCGCGGTCGTCACCCGCGAGCACGACTGGGTATGAGATGCCGCGCCCGCCCGCCCATTGAGCGGAGCGAAATGAAGGGCCTGCGTCTCGCTTCGCCGGACGGACGGACGGGTGGATGGGTGACGCGGGACTAGTCGGCGTCGGGGCGGCTCGCGTTGTTGCCGACGGTCCAGGCGATCGTCCACAGCAATGTCAGGAGTCCGATAAGGAGGAGAACGACACCCCACAGCCCCTGCGCGGCGACGGCGAAGACCGGGTCGGGCTGATCCATCCCGAAGCTTCCGAAGCTCACCGGGAAGCTGGTGGAGGTCACCGCGATACCGCCGATGACCAAGGCTAGTCCCACGATGCCGGCGTTGAGGGCCCATCGGCGGATCCGCAAGGTCAGCTCCCCCGGTAGGTGCTGTAGGCGAACGGGCTCAGCAGGATTGGCACGTGATAGTGGTCGCTCGACGTCACCCGGAACGCGACCGTGATCTCGGGATAGAACGTCTCCCGGCCCGAGCGGGTGAAGTAGGGGCCCGTCTCGAAGACGAGGCGGTAGTCACCGTCGTCGAGGCTCGTCGGTCCGAGGTCGCCGATGCGGCCGTCGCTGTCCGTTGTCCCCGACGCGACGGCGACCCAGCCCGTCTCGGAGCGGCGCTCTAGCACGATATCGATGTCGACGGCGGGGATCCCGAGCCCCGCGTCGAGGACGTGCGTGGTGATCTGGCTCATCTACTTCTCCTCGTCGGCGAACAGGCCCGCGAGCCGCAGCTCCATGATCTGCCGCAGCTGCTCGGTCGCCTCGTCGGCCTCCGCATCCGGGTCGGCGCCGAGGCGCCGGGTCAGCTCGGTGAGGATCTCGGGCCGGGTGCGGCCGGCCGCCCGGATGAGGAAGACGCGGCCGAAGCGCTCCTCATAGGAGACGTTGCCCGCGGCGATGGCGGCATCGACGTCCGCGTCGGCTGAGCCGAGGCCCCCTTGCTCGCTCCGTGAGAGGTCCGCGGACGTGCCGGCTCCGGCAGGGCGTTCACCGATCCGCGGATGATGCGAGACGGCTTCGTCGAGCTCGGCTCGCGACAGCGGCGTGGCGAGCCGGCGTCCCGTCGCGACCATCTCGTCGAGAGAATCGAACGGGGCTGCCTGTTCCATCGCGCGCACCCAGCGTTCCACGCCGAGGGCGGCAGTGAGGCGTTCGCGCAACGGCTCCGCTTCGATGTCGATCACATGCCACCCCTGTCGCCCGGACCCGCGGAGCACCGCGGACTGGCTGTTAACTGTAGTGATGACGGACGTGACGGCGCTGGTGCTGGCGGCCGGCGCGGGCCGGCGCTACGGCGGTCCCAAGGCACTGGCCCGATCGGTCGACGGAGGCCCGTGGCTGACCGCCGTGACCGTCACCCTTGCGTCCATCGGGCTCGAATCCGTCGCCGTGCTCCCGCACACGCATACCGAGGCGGCCGACCTGCTGCATCCCGGCGCGCAGCCGCTCTTCGTGGACACCTTCGACGAGGGCATCGGCGCCTCGCTCCGTGCCGCCCTCGCCTGCCTCTCCTCGAGCGACGCCCAGGCGGCCCTCATCGTGCTCGTCGACCAACCGACACTCCCCGGCGCCGTCATCGCGCGCCTCCTCAGCCCCTCCGACGGGCCAGGATTCAGGCCCCAGACGGTGCTGCGCAGGGCGGTGTTCGACGGCCGACCTGGGCACCCGGTGCTGATCGGGCGGGAGCACTGGGGAGAGCTGATCGACTCACTGCAAGGCGACGAGGGTGCGGGACCCTACTTCCGCGAACACGACGGCGACCGCATCGAATGCTCCGACCTGTGGGACGGGACGGATATCGACGAGCGGGCGGGCGGCTGAGTCGACACTCGGCGACCCTTCATTTCGCTTCGCTCAATGGGCGGGGCGCTGGTCCGCCCATTGAGCGAAGCGAAATGAAGGACCCGGCGACGCGTCAGCGGGCGCGGTACCCGTCCGCCACCGCGAGGACCGCGGCTTCGAAGGCGTCGAGGGCGGCGGCCACGTCGGCCGACGACACGATCTCGTCGGGGTGGTGGCTGATGCCGTCGTTGCCGCAGCGGAGGAAGAGCATCGCAAAGCCCGTGACCGCGGCGACCGCCATGCCGTCGTGGCCCGCGCGGCTCCACATGACCATCGGATCGGGATCGCCCGTCGCACGGATCCCGTCGGCGACGGCGTCGCGCAGAACCGGGTCGCAGACCACGGCGTCGGCGCGGTAGAACTCCTCCGCCTCCCAGGCCAGGCCCCGCTCGGCGCACACCCGGCGAGCGAAGTCCTCGATCTCGTCGAAGGCGGCGTCACGGTCGGCGTCGAACTCGGCGCGGAGGTCGAGCGAGAAGCGTGCGACGCCGGGAACGACGTTCACACCGCCGGGGAACGCGCGCACGCGCCCCACGGTGGCCACCGTTCCGGTGCGCTTCGCGATCCGCTCGATCTCCACGATGATCTCGGACGCTCCGACGAGTGCATCGCGGCGGCGGGCGTACGGGGTGCCGCCCGCATGCCCGGCACGGCCCGTGACGGTGAGCGCGAAGCGGCGGGCACCCGCGATCGACGACACCACGGCGAGCGGGCGATCGGCATCGATGAGGTGCGGCCCCTGCTCGATGTGGGTCTCGAGGTAGCCCACCAGGTCATCAGGCCGCCGGGCGGCGCCGCCGATCGCCGCAGGGTCCAGCCCGAAGGTTCGAGCCGCCTGTCGGACGGTGACCCCTTTGCGGTCATCGAGGTCCCACCAGGCGTCGTCCCACTCTCCCGCGAAGGCGCGTGAGCCGAGGAGCGCGTTCCCGAACCGGGTGCCCTCCTCGTCCGAGAAGCCGATGACCTCGAGCGCGAAGGGCAGTGCGCGACCGCTGTGGCGGATCCGGTCGACGACCTCGATCGCGAGCATCACGCCGAGCATGCCGTCGAAGGCGCCCGCGTCGGTCACGGTGTCGAGGTGACTGCCGAGCACGAGCGCCGGGGAGCCGGGCTCAGGCCCTTCGAGGCGCCCGCACTGGTTGCCTGCCTCGTCCTGCCAGGTCTCGAGGCCGACCTCCTGCATCCACGCGGCCGCGAGGGCGTTCGCGATCTTGTGCTCCGGGGAGAGGTGGACGCGCTCGATCGCCCCCTCGAGGGAGCTGATGCGGGTCAGTTCGGCGCAGTGCGCCAACGCCCGCTCGACACCCGCCGCCGGGGTCGGGCTGTGCTGGTGCGGACTCATGAGGCGTAGACGTCCTGGGCGGCGGACGCCCCCGCCCCGGCGGTGACGCGCACACCCGCACGCCGCAGCACCTGCTCGAGCGAGGCCAGGGTCACGAGCACGGCGTCCTTACGGGCGTTGTAGCCCATGGTGCCGATGCGCCAGATCTTGCCGTGGAGCGGCCCGAACGACGTGCCGATCTCGATGCTGTAGTCGTGCAGCAGCTCCGAGCGGATGGCCTCGCCGTCGACCCCGTCGGGGATGTACACGCCGACGACGTTGGTCATCTTGTGGTCGAGGTCGCCGAACGGCTCGAGGCCCAGAGCGCGAACGCCCTCCAGCATCGCGGTCCCGTGCAGGCGGTGCCTCGCGATCGAGTCGTCGAGGCCCTCTTCGACGAGGATCCGAGCGCATTCACGTGCTCCGTAGAGCATCGTGGTCGCCTCGGTGTGGTGGTTGAGCCGCTTCGGGCCCCAGTAATCGAGGATCATGCCGAGGTCGAAGTAGTTGCTGCGGATCGGATCCGCTCGGACCTCATCGGAGCCGTCGGCCGCGCGGAGCCCGGCCTCGATGCTCTTCCGGCTCTCGATGACCTCGACGGCCCGCGGCGACAGGCTGATGGGCGAGGATCCCGACGGCCCGGCGAGGCATTTCTGCAAGCCTGCGGTCACGGCGTCGATGCCCCACGCGTCGGTCTCGAACTCGTTGCCGCCGAGGCTCGCGGTGACGTCGGTGTAGAGCAGCACGTCGTGCGCCCGGCAGATGGCGCCGATGTCCTCGAGCGGCTGGGCGAGGGTCGTGGACGTGTCGCCGTGGACGACCGCGAGGATCTTGGGCTTCACCTCCGCGACGGCCGTCTCGATCTGCTCGGGGGTGAACACGGTGCCCCACTCGGTCTCGATGGTGTGAACCTCGGCCCCGCAGCGGGTCGCGATCTCGACGAGCAGGTGCCCGAAGCGACCGAAGACGGGGACCAGGACGCGATCGCCCGGGACGATGAGCGAGACGAGGGCCGCCTCGATCCCCGCACGGCTCGTGCCGTCGACGAGCAGGGTCGCGTCGTTCGCAGTGCGGAACACCTCGCGGTAGAGCGCCTGGGTCTCGGCCATGTACGCCGTCATCGAGGGGTCGTACTGACCGACGAGCTGCGCCGACATCGCCCGCAGCACCCGCGGGTCGGCATTGATCGGACCGGGCCCCATGAGCAGGCGGGCGGGCGGATCGATCTGCAGTGCGGTCACTGTCGTCTCCTCGGGATGTGGGCTTCTCATCCGAGCCTAGGCAACGCGCGTTACCCGTAGGTTTCCCGTCCGCGCCGACCCCACTCGCCGGAGCTCTAAACCCGGTCGTCGACGAGGGTGCGTGCTCCCGCGACGAGAGATGCGTCCGATCCGCGCGGTCCGACGAGGGCGATACCGAGCGGCGCGCCCGCGACCGAGAAGGCGGGGGCCGCCACACTCGGGGCGCCGAGGATGCCGGCCAGGCAGGTGATGCGGAGCGTGGCGGTCCGGATCCTGTCGACCTCGGCTGCGCCCGCCGTCGTCTGCGGCGCGACCGACGCGGCCGCGGGCAGCATCAGGACTGCGCCGTCGAGCGCCGTCTCGAGCTCGACACGGAACCGGGCGACGGCATCGCGTGCCCGTCGCTCCTCGGTGTCGGTGATCGCTGCAGCCGCCCGGAAACGCTCCGACACGGCGCCGCTGACGGCCTGCGGATGGGCGGTCAGGAACTCGCCGTGCTCGCGCCACGCCTCCGCGGCCTGGACCGTGCGGAACGCGGCATGGACCTCGGCGAGGTCGGGCAGCCCGACCTGACTCGGGCGCTCGACACGGCCGTCGGCGACCATGCGCTCGATCCCCTCCGTGAAGGCCTCGGCCGTCGCGTCGTCGAGCTCGGCCAGGACGGCGCTGCTCGTGACCCGGGCCCGCGGCAGCTCGGCGGAGGGCGGCAGCTGACCGGTCGCCACCCGCTCGAGGAGCGCGCCGGTGCGCGTGAGCCAGCCGACCGTGTCGAAGCTGGGCGCGAGCGGGAGGACACCGTCCACCGGGACGGCCCCGTGCGTCGGGCGCAGACCCCACAAGCCCTGGTACGAAGCGGGGACACGGATCGACCCGGCGGTGTCCGTGGCCAACGCGATGGTCACCTGCCCGGACGCGACCGCGGTCGCCGGGCCGCTCGACGATCCGCCCGGCAGGGCGCCGGGGACCATCGCGTTCGGCGGGGTCCCGTAGTGGGGGTTCGCGCCGGCGATGCTGTAGGCGAACTCGTCGGTCTGCGCGATCCCGGTGATCGCCGCACCCTCAGCGAGAAGCGAGGCGACGGCGGCTGCGGTGATGTGGGATGCCCGCGCGGCCGCCAGGTAGTCGGGGACTCCCCCGCCGATCCGGTGACCTTGGATGGCGAACAGGTCCTTGACCGCGACGGTCTCTCCGTCGAGGCGACCCGACGCCGTCGGCCGCACGAGCGGGGTCCCGGCGATACGCCACACGCGAGGATCCACGGCCGGCGTCGGACCACTGACGTGCGCCGCCGTGATCTGCCATCCCTCGCCCACACGTCGCCACAGCTGCGTCTGCTGGCCCGCTCCGCCGATCGCGGGCGCGAGGACCGCCACGATCAGAGCGGAATCCGCATCGATCACCCGGACCTCGACACGCGCGATCCGCCGCTTCGGAGCACCGCCGCGGCCCTTGCGGAACGCCGAGATGGCATCGTGCCCGACGAGCAGTCCGCCCGCATCACCCCGCATGGTCGACGGGCCGGGGGCGAAGAGCCGGTCGAGCTCGGCCACATCGTCGGCCATGAGCGCCCGCTCGTAGCGCCAGAACGACGCCAGCAGGCCGTCGGGGATGTCCGCGTCCGACGACACGGGCGCATCCGTCTGCACCACGAAGCGCTCAGCCACCGAAGTCCGCCTTCCGGATCTTCGCGTGCACACCCTTCACGCGATCCACCACCTGGGAGATGTCGAAGTCGGTCGCGGCCGACAGGTAGGCGAGCGCGTGCGAGCGGTCCATGCCGTACCGGGCCTCGAGCAGGTCGATGGCCGCTCGAACGCCGTGTTTGACGGCCTCGTCCAGATCGACGTCGAGCCCGGTCGGTGCGAGGAACTCGTCCGTCTCGACGAGCGGACCGGCGAGTTCGCCGAAGCGTTCACGAGCCTCGTCAGCCGGAACGACCGTGAAGCGGATGGTCGCGCGGAGCGACGCCTCGACGGCGGTCAGCGCGACCTCGCCGTCGCCCTGCGCGAAGTGAGGGTCGCCGACATAGGCGAGCGCTCCCTGGACCTGCACGGGCAGATGCAGGCGAGCACCCACGGTGAGCAGCTTGATGTCGATGTTGCCGCCGAAGTCCCCGGGCGGAACGGAATGCGGGCGCTCGGAGGACGCCGTCGCGACCCCCATCACGCCGAGGAACGGAGCGAGCGGGAAACGGGCCACCTCTTTCGATCCGGCGCGCAGCGGCATGACTCCGACAGGCCCGTCCGGGCCGTCCTCCGCGCGGACGAAGACGCTGAACGAGGGGCCCTCGAGGGGGAACTCCCCGGGCAGAGCGCCACGGCCGTGGCGATTCGACACGACCCCGTAGGGCACGCGCGGCTCGAGGGCCACGACCTCGAAGGTGAGCACGTCGCCGGGCAGGGCGCCCTCGACCGCGACCGGCCCCGTCACGACGTGCGGGCCGTCCGTCTCCGAGTCGCGCGGGTGATCCGACGCGGCGAGCGCCACGGCGTCGGTCAGCACCTCGTCGTCCACCACACCGTGGCGGGCGAAGAAAGCGCGGGGATCGCGACCCTGGTCCTCGAGGATGCCCTCGTGGCTGAGGGTGTCGAAGGTGACCGTCTCGCCCGAGCGGATCGTCAGCAGCGGCGCATCCCCGGAGGCGGGCAGGCGCCCCCAGAAGACCTCGTCGACCCGAGCGGGCAGGTAGTGATCGCCGAGGACGTGCTCCGGGTCCGGCTGCAGAACGGGGAATGGCATGGCGTCCCTCTCGACCTTCTCGACCGTCCGGTCGCCCTCGACGATATCCACCCCACGTTTCCACGAGAACACACGCCACTCACCCTGTCCCCCGCGACTGCGGAGTGTCGCACCGACTTCGCCCCGTGAACGCACCGCAATGGGCGCAACACTCCGCAGTCGCGGGGGATGACGGCGGTGTCCCGGCGGGCTCCGGGCCCAGTACGGTGGCAGGCGAGCCGAGTGCGGCGAAGGGATGGAGGAAGTCTCGAGTGACCACCGTCGTGTCCGCCCTGCCGCCCGACCGAAGCCGGGCTCGGATCGTCCTGGGGACGCTCGCCGCCGTCGCGGCCCTCGCCTCGCTCACGGTGATCTGGTGGGCGCGGATGTCGCTGTGGCCCCGCACCGTCTACGTGAGCGAGCTGGGCAGCCCGGCACTTCCCACCGCTGACGCGTTCAACTCGGCACTGCTCCTCCTCGCGGTGGGCGGCCTGCTCGGCGGTCTGAGCGGGAGGGGGCTGCGCAGCCCGCTGCGGGTGCTCGGTGCGTGGACGGTGACCGCGTCCCTCGTCACGGCCGGCCTGATGTTCGCGTTCGCGTCGCGCGTGACCTGCACCCCCGGCTGCCCGGTGCCCTTCACTCCCTTTTCGACACTGCAGGATCTGCTGCACACGGCCGCCGCGGTGATCGGTTTCGCGGCCGCGAGCTGGGCCATGCTGCAGGTGGCATGGGCCGACCCGCTGCGCGGAATCCGCCTCTACTCCCGAACCACCGCCGTCGTGGTCGCCGTCGTGGCGACTACCGGCGGAATGTTCTCGATCCTGCGGTTCCGCACCGACATCGGCGGGATGCTCGAGCTCATCGCGACCTCGTTCGCGGTGCTCTGGCTCGCCGTCTTCGCCGCATCGCGCGCCGCCCGACGAGACGGCGTCACCTCCCCCGTCTTGAACGCGTCGACGCTCACCGTGCCCGTCGTCGCCGACTCCGGGAGCGGACGCACATGTTGAATCGGCTTCGCGGCGACCAGGCCCGCCTGCACACCACGCTCATGCTGTCGCTCACCTTCTCGACGGGGGTGGTCGACGCCGTCGGCTACCTGGGCCTCGATCGAGTCTTCGTCGGCAACATGACCGGCAACGTCGTGATCCTCGGCATGGCGCTTACCGGCGCTGACGGCCTGCCGATCATCGGCCCTGTCGTGGCACTGCTGGCTTTCATCGTGGGTGCCGTCGTGGGCGGGCGAGTGCTCCGCTCCTCACCGAAGGGGTGGACGCCGCGAGCCACGACCCTCCTCGGGGTGGTGGCTCTGCTCATCGTCTGCAGCCTGGTCCCGCCGTCTCTGTCGAGCGCACCGTATCCGGATCTCGTGCTCTACTCCGTGACGGGTCTACTGGGCTCGGCGATGGGCCTTCAGGCCGCCGTCGCCCGACACATCGCGGTGGGGGATGTCACGACCGTGGTCGTCACCTCGACCCTCGTGGGCCTCGCCTTCGATTCCTGGCTCGGGCGCCGGATCGGCCAGCCGTGGGTGCGGCGGTTCCTCGCCGTCCTGTTGATCGCGCTGGGCGCGCTGTGCGGGGCGTTGCTCCTCCGCGTCGGTCTCGCGTGGGGCATCGGTCTCGCGGCCGTCATCACGGTCACCGTCGCGCTGCTCGGTCAGATCGGCTCCCCGCGTCCGGCGGCGGCCGCCGAGGAGCCGGCCCAGGGGTGACCCGGGCCGGCCGAACCGCGTAGGTCAGTCGCGCCAGGAGTGCTCGGGTTCGAAGCCCAGCACCTCACGAGCGTGGTCGATGGCGAGCAGAGTCTCCCGACCCGACACGGGGCGGGTGAGCTCGACATTCGGGAACACCTCGGCGAGCAGATCCGCGCTGTCGCGGTTCATGACGGTGTCGGCGGCCGCGATGATGAAGGTGTCGAGGCCCGTGAAGGTGGCCTCGAGCGCGCGCTCGACGGCCTGGGCGCCGTCGCGGGCGTCGATGTAGCCCCACAGGTTCCACTTGCGGATCATGGCGTCGCTCTGGTGGGCATCCCATCCGCTGTACTCGGCGGGGTCGATGACGTTGGAGAAGCGGAGGGCCGCGACCTTGAGGTCCGGGTGCCAGCGGCAGAACTGCGCGAGCATCTCCTCCTCCATCGTCTTCACGAGCGAGTAGGTGCTCTCGGGACGGGGGTGGTACTTCTCGTCGACGGGCGCATAAGGCGGGTCGATGTCGAACGGGAGGCCGAGCACGGTCTCGCTGGAGGCCCACACGATGTTGCGTATCCCGAGTCGGGTCGCCGCGTTGATCACGTTGAAGCTCGACACCATGTTGTTGGCGAACGTGTGCGCGTTCGGAGCCAGCCCCGGCGCGGGGATGGCTCCCAGGTGCACGATGGCCTCGACGGGCTCGCCGTGCTCCTCGGTGCCGAGCAGAACGTCGACGACCTGGCCGAAGTCGGTGAGATCGACGGGCACGAAGTCGGCCGTGCGCTGACCGGTGACGTCGAGGACCTCGACGTGGTGCCCGGCGCCTCGAAGCCGATCGACGACGAAGCGTCCCAGCTTGCCGTTACCACCCGTGACCGCTACTCGCATGCCTGACTCCCTCGTCGCCGGCCGGACGCCGGATCAGCCGCCCACGTTACCGGCCCGCCCCTGACCCCCGGCTGCTGAACGAATGCAGGAGCCCGAAAATCGAATGCAGGAAATCCGGGATTCCTCACGGCGCGTGCTCCCGGAATCATGCGGATCCGACTGACCGCCCCCTGCATTTGGATAGCCGAATCCTGCATCCGTCAGCGAGATCCTGCATGTGTTGCGTCAGCGGGGGTCGGGCCGAGTCGTTTCGGCGGACGTCTCGGCGGAGTCGTGCAGCTCGTCGGCCTCGGACGCCTCGGGAGTATCGTCGGCCAGCGCCGACGACACCGCGGCCGGCAGGCGGACCGTGAAGGTCGTGTCGCCGGGGACGCTCTCGACCGAGACGGTCCCGCCGTGCGCCTGGGCCACGGCCGAGACGATGGACAGACCGAGCCCGGTGCTTCCCGTGGTGCGGGCACGCGAGGTGTCGGCACGCGTGAACCGCTCGAAGAGCGTGTCGGCGATGCTCGGATCGATACCCGGCCCGTTGTCGTGCACCCGCAACAGCACCTCCTCGCCCTCCTGGGCGACCGACGCCTCGATCTCGGTGCCGGGCGGAGTGTGCGTGCGCGCGTTGGCGAGCAGGTTCACGATGACCTGCCGCAGTCGAGGGTCGTCGCCGAGCACCGCGACGGGCTCCTCGGGGATGTCCACGCTCCAGATGTGATCCGGCCCAGCGGCGTGGGCGTCGCCCACGGCTTCGACGACCATGAGCGACACGTCGACCTCGTCACGGCGCAGCTCGGGTTGCGAATCGAGACGCGCGAGGAGCAGCAGGTCCTCGACGAGGCTCGTCATGCGGACGGCCTCGGACTCGATGCGTCCGAGGCTGCGCGTCACCTCGTCGGGCAGATCCTTCTGGGTGCGGCGGGTCAGCTCGGAGTAACCGCGGATGCTCGCGAGCGGCGTCCGCAGTTCATGACTCGCGTCGGCGACGAAGCGTCGCACCTTGTCCTCGCTGCGCTGGCGGGCGGCGAGCGCCGACTCGACATGGCCGAGCAGGGTGTTGAGCGCCGATCCGACCTTGCCGACCTCCGTCTCGGTGTCGGTGTACTCCCCCGGCACGCGTGCGGAGATGTCCACGTCGCCACGATCCAGGGGAAGGCGCGACACCGTCATGGCCGTCCCCGCCACGCGGTTGAGGGGCCGCAGCGCAGCGGAGACCACGACGGTTCCCGCCGCCGCGGCGAATGCGAGGCCTGCGAGCGCGAGGAAGGTGATGACGAGTGCGACCTGACGGGTCACGGCCTCGACGTTCGACATCGGCAGACCCGTGATGATGAGGTCGCCGTTGCTGCTCGGAGCGCCCGCGATGACGCGGTACTCGCCGAGGTCGTCGCCGAGGTCGAGGGTGTGCGGCGCACCGTCGACCGTGATCCCGGCGAGACGCGTGAGTTCGTTCTGAGTCAGGAAGTGCAGAGTGCCCTTGGCGTCGGTGTAGGCCGCGCGCTTGAGCACAGCGTCGGTCTGCGAGGAGTCGTTGGAGTCGGGCAGCTTCACGTAGCCGAGGATCGTGAACGCCGCCTGGCCCGCGCGCTGGAACTGCCCGCTCGATGCGTCGTTGTTCTCGGGAATCGCGAAGTTCGCCGAGATCTGAGCCGAGTCGAGGAGCGACTCGTCCAGCTGCTGCAGCAGATAGCTGCGCAGCAGCGCCACGCTGGCCACACCGATGAGCAGGCTGACCGCCGCCATGAGGGCGACGACGATCAGCACGAGCCGCACTTTCAGGGTGCGGGGCCTGCCCCTCGTCGTGAAGGACCCGGCTTTCACGCCGCGGGCTTGATGAGGTAGCCCGCTCCGCGAACCGTGTGGATCATGGGCGCACGCCCGGCGTCGACCTTGCGGCGGAGATAGGAGATGTAGATCTCGACGACGCTGGACTTGCCGCCGAAGTCGTAGCTCCACACTCGGTCGAGGATCTGCGCCTTGCTGAGCACCCGACGCGGGTTGCGCATGAGGTAGCGCAGCAGCTCGTACTCGGTGGCCGTGAGCTCGATGGGCTCGCCGGCGCGGTAGACCTCGTGGCTGTCCTCGTCGAGCGAGAGGTCGCCGACGCGGATCACGGGATCGTTCTCGCTCGTGACCGACGCGATGGAGCGGCGGATGAGCCCGCGCAGACGAGCCACCAGCTCCTCGAGGCTGAACGGCTTGGTGACGTAGTCGTCGCCGCCCGCGGTGAGGCCGGCGATGCGGTCGTCGAGCGAGTCCTTCGCGGTGAGGAAGAGCACCGCGGTGTCGCCGCCGTCCGAACGGACACGCTGGAGCACCTGCAGGCCGTCGATGTCGGGGAGCATGATGTCGAGCACGATCGCGTCGGGCTTGAAGTCGCGCGCCAGCGCGATCGCGGCGCGGCCATCGGGAGCGGTCTTCACCTCCCAGCCCTCATAGCGGAGAGCCATGGAGAGCAGGTCGGTCAGGGTGGGCTCGTCGTCGACGACGAGGACCCTGATCGGCGAGCCGTCTGCACGGCGCATCGGGGCGGTGGGGATGCGGGTCGCGGTCTCGGCAGATGAAGTCATGACTCTTAGTATGCGCAGAAGTCTATGAACTCTCAGAGACGCGTCTATGTGCGGTCGGAGACATTGCTGGCACTCGTCCCGCGTTCAGCTCGCGTATAGCCGAGCCTCGAGGTCACTCCTCGACGCCCGATCACCCGCGGCAAGAAGGAGTCCCCGTGTTCACCACGTACCTGAGACACGAGCTGTCGCGCCGAGCCTCCCGGCGACTGCGGATCAAGGCCCGCACGGTCACGGAGCACACCGGGTGATCCCGCATGCGATCCCGAGCTCCTCAGGAGATGCTCGGGATCGCACGACCGCCCGAAAACCACACGTAACACCGCCGAATCATTGCCGCGATTGACTGGACGTCACGGCCCCGGGGGTATTCGCGGGCCGGCGAGAGGGGTCAATAGTGTCGTTCACCAGCTCAGAGTCCACCGGACACGCCACCGTGTTGGCGGGTCCGCCGGCGAGCATGCGTGCGGCCGTCGCCCTCGCTCCGGGAGGCACGGAGCTGCTGAGCGTGCGCGAGGTCCCCGTCCCTGTCCGTGTGGGGCACGAGGTCCTGGTTCGGGTCATCGCCGCCGGAGTGAATCCCATCGACGCGAAGACCCGCGCCGGTGGCGGAGTCGCGAAAGCCCTCGGCGCCTGGCCGACGGTCCTCGGATACGACTTCAGCGGCGTCGTCGTCGAGTCCCCCTTCGGCGCGTTCGGCCTCAAGCCGGGCGACGAGGTCTTCGGCATGTCGGCGTTCCCTCGCGGCGGTGGCACGTATGCCGAATACGTCTCGGTCCCGGCTCTGAGCGTCGCCCCCAAGCCCAAGCTGCTCTCCCACACCGACGCCGCGGCCATCCCGCTCGCGGCGTTGACCGCCTGGGGATCGGTGGTCGAGGTTGCCAAGGCGCACGAGGGCCAGAAGATGCTCATCCACGCCGCCTCGGGCGGAGTCGGACACTTCGCGGTGCAGTTCGCCGCCTACTTCGGCGCCGAGGTCACCGCGACCTGCTCGACGGCGAATGTCGGCTGGGTCCGCTCGCTGGGCGCTCGGCATGTCGTCGACTACACCGCCGACCGCTTCGAGTCGGTGGTCGGAGAGATGGACGTCGTGATCGACGCTGTTGGCGACGCCCAGTTCTCCACCGCAACGCGCTCCATCGACGCCCTCCGGCCCGGCGGACTCCTCGTCACACTGCCGAGCGCGGGCGCTCCGGCTGTCGTCGAGGCGGCGGAGAGCCGCGGACGCCGTGCCACCGGATACTCCGTCTCCCCCGACGCGGGAACGCTCGGTGTCATCTCACGGCTGATCTCATCGGGAGACGTCAAGGTCTCGGCCGACTGCGTCTTCGACCTCTCGCGCGTCGCCGAAGCCCACGCGCTCATCGAAACCGGGCATGTGCGCGGCAAGGTGGTCCTGCAGATCAGCGACTACTGACCGTCCTCCCTGCGCTGGGGACGTATCTCTGCGCTGAAGACGTGCTCGCGGACGAAGTCGTGCTCCCACACGTCGCCGACGAGGAACCGCTTGGTTCCCACCCGGGAGAAGCCGCACTTCGCATAGAACGCGTTGGCGCGATCGTTGAGCTGGTTGACGCCCAACCAGACCGACGCGATACCCTCGTCGGCCGCCACGCGCAGGGTCGCCTCGACCAGTCGCCGGGCGGCTCCGCCACCGTGATGCTCGGGCAGGACGTAGACCTTGCTGAGTTCCGCAGTCGGCCGGACGGTGACTGCGGCGGCGACGTCACTGTCCGCAGGGCCCGTCGAGGGCTCGGCCGGGAGCACGAGCATCGTGTAGCCGATGACTCCGCCGTTCCGCTCCGCCACCAGGAGTCGCCGCATCGGATCGCGGAGGTACTCCTTGAAACGGTCGGGAGCGAGGTTCGCAGCGATGAAGGCCGCCTTCGCCTCGTCCGTCGTCGTCGGCGGGCACGCGAGCGGGAAGGTGATCGCCGCCACGGCAGCGATCCTGTGCGCGTCCTCCGGTGTGGCCGCACGCACCGCGAACGACGAAGCGCCCGGCCCCGTCACCGCTCCGTGAGGAGAGGATCGGGAACCGAGCGCTTCGGTGCTCACCTTGTCAGGAGGAAGCGACTCAGATCGCGTTGACGTCGAGCGGGATGCCCGGGCCGAACGTGGTCGAGACGGCGCCCTTCTGGATGTAACGGCCCTTCGAGGAGGACGGCTTGAGGCGGAGGACCTCGTCGAGGGCAGCCTTGAGGTTCTCGCTCAGCTGCTCCTGCGAGAAGGCCGCCTTGCCGACCACGAAGTGGACGTTGGCGTGCTTGTCGGTGCGGAACTCGATCTTTCCGCCCTTGATGTCCGTGACAGCCTGCGCCGCGTTGGGCGTGACGGTACCGGTCTTGGGGTTCGGCATGAGGCCGCGGGGTCCGAGGACCTTTCCGAGGCGTCCGACCTTGCCCATCATGTCGGGCGTGGCGACGGCCGCGTCGAACGCGGTCCATCCGCCGGCGACCTTCTCGATGAGCTCGTCCGAGCCCACCTCGTCGGCGCCGGCAGCGATCGCGGCCTCAGCGGCGGGACCCTGGGCGAACACGATGACGCGGGCGGTCTTGCCGGTGCCGTGAGGCAGCAGGACGGTGCCACGAACCATCTGGTCGGCCTTGCGGGGGTCGACGCCCAGCTTCAGCGCGACCTCGACGGTCGAGTCGAACTTCGCCGAACCGGTCTGCTTGGCCAGCTCGACAGCCTCGACGGGCGTGTACAGCTTGCCTTCTTCGATCTTCTCCGCTGCGGCGCGGTAAGCCTTGCTCTTCTGTGCCATGTTCCTCGTCCTCAGCCTTCGACCGTGATGCCCATGGAACGCGCGGTGCCGGCGATGATGTTCGCGGCGGCGTCGACGTCGTTCGCGTTGAGGTCGGGCTGCTTCTGCAGCGCGATCTCACGGACCTGCTCGCGAGTCAGCTTCGCGACCTTGACGGTGTGGGGAGTCGAAGAGCCCTTGGCGATGCCGGCGGCCTTCTTGATGAGCTCAGCCGCCGGGGGCGTCTTGAGCACGAACGTGAAGGAGCGGTCCTCGTAGACGGTGATCTCGACGGGGATGACGTTGCCGCGCTGGGCCTCGGTCGCCGCGTTGTACGCCTTGCAGAACTCCATGATGTTGACGCCGTGCTGACCCAGCGCCGGCCCGATGGGCGGTGCGGGGTTGGCGGCGCCGGCCTTGATCTGAAGCTTGATCAGACCCGTGACCTTCTTCTTCGGTGCCATTTCTTTTCCTTTCCTCGAGACACACGGCAGCGTGTCTCTCCCGCCTTTCCGGCCGATCCGGAATGCGGTGATCTGTGCGAGCTAGAAGCTCAGGAGAGCTGCGTAGCTTAGAGCTTGGTGACCTGATCGAAGCTGAGCTCGACCGGGGTCTCGCGCTCGAAGAGCGAGACGAGGACCGTGAGCTTGCCGCTCTCGGGCTTGATCTCGCTGATCGTGCCGGGCAGGCCCGCGAACGAGCCCTCCTTGATCGTGATGGTCTCACCGATCTCGAAGTCCACCTCGGCGGGGATGGCACGGGCCTGCGTGGGCGAACCCTTCGCGGCACCGGCCTTCGCGGGAGCCTCGGCGATCTGCACGGTGCTCTTCAGCATGTTGAACGCCTCTTCGAAACGGAGCGGCGTCGGGTTGTGCGCGTTGCCGACGAAGCCGGTCACACCGGGGGTGTGACGGACGACCGACCACGATTCCTCATTGAGGTCCATGCGGACCAGCACGTAGCCGGGGATACGGACGCGGTTGACCAGCTTGCGCTGACCGTTCTTGATCTCGACCACGTCTTCCATCGGGACCTGGACTTCGAAGACCGAATCCTCCTGGCCCAGGCTGCCCTTGCGCTGCTCGATGTTCTGCTTGACGCGCTTCTCGAAGCCGGCGTACGAGTGGATGACGTACCACTTGCCGAACTTCGCACGCA
Source organism: uncultured Naasia sp. (assembly GCA_913778905.1). Classification (GTDB taxonomy): domain Bacteria; phylum Actinomycetota; class Actinomycetes; order Actinomycetales; family Microbacteriaceae; genus Naasia. The sequence goes on from CAJYYA010000016.1 coordinate 245,585, forward strand.
GCTCCTTGCGGAACTCCTCGTACGGGTCGACGTCGCCGGCGTCCTCCTCGGACACACCCTCGGTCGACTCGTCCTGGAGGTCGGACTCGACGTCCTCGAGAACCGACTCGGGCCGCTCGACGAGGTGGTCCTCTTCTTCGTCCTCGGTCGCCTCGACAGCGGCCTCGGCCTCGTCGATGGTGTGCACCTCGAGGGCTTCATCGACCGCCGCGTCGGCCTCGGGGTCTGCCGCCTCTTCGATGGCTTCCAGGGCCTCGTCGAGGTCCTCGTCGCCGTCGGAGTCGATGTGCAGAGCCGCGTGCTCGGCGGGAGCCGCGTCGCGCTCATCGTGCTCGTAGACGTCGCCCTCCTGGGCCTCGTCCACCTCTGACCCCTGCTCTGCAGCGGGGGCGAGATCGATGTCGTCGCGCGGGTCGCGCTGGTCGTTCGCCACTGTCTAGCTCTCTTCTGGTCGGGTACTGCGCGTCAGCCGCACGCATACCGATGAAGGGCTCGCGCGAGCGGCGGGAAGTCTCTTACTGTCCGGGATCGCCGAAGACGAAGATCGCCAGGGCGCTGAACACGTAGTCCAGGGCTCCCACGATCGCCATCATGATGATGACGAAGATCAGGACGACCGTGGTGAAGCTGATGAGCTCACGACGCGTGGGCGTCACGACCTTCTTCAGCTCGTTGATCACCTGGCGGATGAACAGCGCGATCCGCGCGAACGGCGACCGACGCGCCTGGCGCTGAGCCCGAGCACTCGCTACGACGTCCTCGCTGGGTTCGTCGACGACCTTTCGAGCCACGTGGCGACCTCACATCGTTCGTCGTTCATCTGCGTTCCGGCCGCTTCGGCGAAGCGTCCTCCCCGCGTCGGGTGCAACGCGGGACGAGCAGGGCGGACAGGACTCGAACCTGCAACCTGCGGTTTTGGAGACCGCTGCTCTACCAATTGAGCCACCGCCCTAAGGCGATCAGAGGCCGCCTCGACCCTGCGCGACGAGCGCGACAAAGTCTGGCTACTTCCGACCAGTGTGCTCCAGCCTAACAGTCAACACCCGTATCGGGCCACCGACCCCCAGGATTCCGCCGATCAGACGGCTGTAGCACGCCCTAGGCTAGCTCGCATGAGCGCCGAAAAGTCCCGCATCTCGTCCCGTCTCGCCGCCATCGCGCCGTCCGCGACGCTGAAGGTCGACTCGAAGGCGAAGGCTCTTCAGGCTCAAGGCCGCCCCGTCATCAGCTACGCCGCCGGTGAGCCCGACTTCCCCACCCCTGGTTTCATCGTCGAAGCGGCCGAGAAAGCCGTCCGCGACCCGAAGAACCACCGTTACACGGCGGCCGCGGGCCTGCCCGACCTGCGGGAGGCGATCGCGGCGAAGACGCTGCGTGACAGTGGACTCGAGGTCGACCCGTCGCAGATCATCGTCACCAACGGCGGCAAGCAGGGCGTCTACCAGGCGTTCCAGGCCATCGTCGACGAGGGCGACGAGGTTCTGCTGCCCGCTCCGTACTGGACGACGTACCCCGAGGTCACCAAGCTCGCGGGCGGCGTCCCCGTCGAGGTCTTCGCCGGCGCCGACCAGGACTACCTCGTCACGGTCGAGCAGCTGGAGGCGGCGCGAACGTCCCGCACCAAGGCCCTGCTCTTCGTGTCGCCGTCCAACCCGACCGGGTCCGTCTACTCCTACGAGCAGACCAAGGCCATCGGCGAGTGGGCCGACGCCAACGGCCTGTGGGTGATCACCGACGAGATCTACCAGAACCTCGTCTACCCCGGGGGCCTCGCAGCGGGCGAGACGCCCAAGGCCGCGATCTCGATCGTCGAGGCGGTACCCTCTCTCGCCGACCGCACGATCCTCGTCAACGGTGTCGCCAAGTCGTACGCGATGACCGGGTGGCGTCTCGGCTGGATGATCGGTCCCGCCGACGCCATCAAGGCGGCGAACAACCTGCAGTCGCACCTGTCGAGCAACGTGTCGAACGTTTCGCAGCGCGCCGCGATCGCTGCTCTCACCGGCCCGCAGGACGAGGTGGAGGCCATGCGCCGGGCCTTCGACCGTCGCCGCAAGATCATGGTCGCCGAGCTCAACAAGATCGACGGCGTCACGACCCCCACCCCGGAGGGCGCGTTCTATGTGTATCCGGACGTGTCGGGACTGCTGGGTCGGGAGTGGGGCGGCGTCACACCGCAGACCTCACTCGAACTGGCCGACCTGATCCTCGACCAGGCCGAGGTCGCCGCGGTCCCCGGCGAGGCCTTCGGTCCCGGCGGTTTCCTGCGCTTCTCGTACGCCCTCGGCGACGACGCCCTTCTCGAGGGCGTCCAGCGCCTTCAGCGCCTCTTCGGCTGAGGCGGGCGGAACAGGGCCTCGGGCGTCGAGTTCGCTCTCGATACGCTTCGCTACTCGAGCCGTCTCGGTAGTCGCTCCGCTCCTACTCGACGACCGTGGAATGCACGGAGGTCGAGTAGCGGAGCGTACCGAGACCGGCCGAGTAGCGGAGCGTATCGAGGCCCCCAGTAGGACCTACGAGTTCTCCTTGCGGAAGGTGCGGGTGCCGGCCCAGATCGCGAGGCCGGTCAGGACGAGCGTCCACACGATGCCCCACAGCACGTTGGCGGTGGCGAAGTCGGAGGCGAACGCGTCGCGGGTGGCGTTGACGATGTACTTCGTGGGCATGAAGTCGCTGAGGGTGATCAGCCAGTCGGGAGCTCCGCTCTGCGCACTGATCGGCAGCAGGATGCCGGACAGCAGCAGCACGGGCAGTGCGATGCTGTTGATGAGCGGCGCCATGACGTCCTCGCTCTTGGTCGTCAGCGCGAGCGCGTTGGAGGCGCAGGCGCAGGCGGTGCCGAGCAGCACCACGATGACGAGGCCGAGCAGCATGCCGCCGACCGAGGCGCGGAGTCCGAACAGGAACGCCATCGCGATCAGCACGACGCCCTGCACGAACAGCTGCAGGACGTCGCGCAGCACGCGCCCGATCAGGAGCGCCGTGCGGTTCGCCGGGGTCACCCGCTCGGCCTCGATCACGCCGGAGCGCCACTCCGAGATGAGTGAGAAGCCCGCGAAGAACGCACCGAAGATCCCGAGCTGCACCAGCAGACCCGGCACGAAGAACGTGTACGCGTTCTCGGCGCCGATCTGCCCGGCGAGCGGCTCGAGCAGCGGTCCGAACAGCACCAGGTAGAGGATCGGCTGCATCAGGCCGATGATCACCCAGGCGGGGTTGCGGACCGCGAGGCGGAACTGGCGGCGGAAGATGATGAGGGTGTCGCGGAAGAAGTTGGGACCCTTGGCGGGCTGAGGGGCCGGCATCGCGGTGGCGGATACACGGTTCTGCTGAGTGGTCACGCGCCCTCCCGGAGCGAGCGGCCGGTCACGGTGAGGAACACGTCGTCGAGCGTGGGCCGACGGACGTCGATGGAGACGAGGCGCACATCCGCCCCGTCGAGCTCGCGCACGAGCCCCGGAAGGATCGTCGCGGCGGCGGGCACGCGCGCACTCACGGTGTGGCCGTCGACTTCGGGATCCGAGGATCCCGCGGCGCGGAGTTGCCGGACCGCCGCCTCGACCTCGTGCGGCGCGCTGACCTCGAGGAGCACGAGGTCGCCCGAGATCTGCTGCTTCAGCGCCTCGGGGGTGTCGCTCGCGACGATCACGCCCTTGTCGATCACGAGGATCCGATCGCAGAGGGCGTCGGCCTCGTCGAGGTAGTGCGTCGTGAGGAAGACGGTGTTGCCGCGCACGTTCCGCAGGTCGGAGATGTGCGTCCAGAGATTGGCACGCGCCTGCGGGTCGAGGCCCGTGGTGGGCTCGTCGAGGAAGACGAGCTTCGGGTCGTGCACGAGGCCCATCGCGATGTCGAGGCGCCGACGCTGGCCCCCGGACATGGCCTTCGGCTGCCGCTCCCAGAGGCCGCCGAGGTCGAGCTGCTCGAACAGCTCCTTGCCGCGGGCTTCTGCCCGGGCCTTGCTGATGCCGTAGAGCAGGCCGTGATCGACGACCTCCTCTCCGGCGCGCGCTTCGGGGGCGGTGGATCCGCTCTGCGAGACGTAGCCGATGTTGCGGCGGACGTCGACGGGGTTGGTGGCGACGTCGTATCCCGCGACGGTCGCGGATCCCGATGTCGGTTTGAGCAGCGTGGTCAGCATGCGCAGGGTCGTCGTCTTGCCCGCTCCGTTGGGGCCGAGGAAGCCGACGATCTCGCCCTCCTCGACGGTGAGGTCGACGCCCGCGACGGCGACCACGTCTTCCGCGTTGCGCCCCCGCTTGGCGGGGAAGGTACGCGCCAGAGCGCGTGCTTCGATGATGGCCATCCGGCTCCTCGCTCGTCTTCTCTGCTGACAGGACGCACTCATCGCGATCCACGGCGCGCCCATTCTGGACCTCCAGCGGGGGCGCGAGCAACACTGAAATGGGGCGCCCGCGGAACGGGTTGCGCCGCCATCCACCGATCGGTGGATGCCCGCACTCGTCCGCTCGACGGCTACCGCTGCGCCTCGGGTGCGAGGAGCATGGCCTGCATGATCACCACCCTCTCCGGCGGCCCCGTCGTGACCGTCGAGTCGCTGGCCAAGACATACGGCTCCTTCACCGCCCTGCGCGACGTGAGCTTCGACATCGCCCGCGGGGAGACGTTCGCTCTCCTCGGTCCGAACGGCGCGGGCAAGTCGTCCACCATCGAGATCCTCGAGGGCTTCCGCGACCGCACCGGCGGACGGGTGAGTGTGCTCGGCTCCGACCCGCAGAAGGGCGACCTCGACTGGCGCGCCCGCCTCGGCATCGTCCTGCAGAGCACGGGCGAGCCCGGCAACGTAACGGTGCGCGAGCAGTTGACCCACTTCGCCGGGATGTACCCGAACCCCCGCCGGGTCGACGACGTGATCGAGGCGGTCGGGCTGACCGACAAGGCGAAGACGCGGATCCGCGCCCTCTCGGGCGGGCAACGCCGTCGCGTGGATGTCGCGCTCGGCATCGTCGGACGCCCCGAGCTGCTGTTCCTCGACGAGCCGACCACCGGCTTCGATCCGGAAGCCCGCCGCCAGTTCTGGGATCTGATCCGCGACCTCCAGGCCGAGGGGACCAGCATCCTGCTCACCACCCACTACCTCGACGAGGCGGCGCAACTGAGCGACCGCGCAGCAGTGATCGCGGGAGGCCGCATGCTCGCCTACGGTCCCATCGACTCGCTCGGCGGCGAGGAGGCCCGCATCCCGAAGGTGCGCTGGCGGGAGGGCGACCGGCTGCACGAGGAGCGCGCCGCGGAGCCCGCCGCCTTCGTCAGCGCCCTCGCCGCGCGACTCGGCGGCGAACCGACAGCGCTCGAAGTCGTGCGCCCCAGCCTCGAGGACATCTATCTCGAGCTCGTTCAGACCGACGAGTCGGCAAGCGCCGCGACGCCGTCCCCCGACCTCGCCGATCTCCCGGCCGACACCACGAGCCGCGCTGCGGCAGCCCAGACAGGATCCCGCCGATGAGCACCACCGCAACGCCGTCCCGCTCGGCCTCCCCCGCGCCGGCCGCTGCCTCCAGCCGCCCAGGTGTGCTGAAACTGGGCGCCTCTCGCACCGCATACGAGGTGCGGGTGTATTTCCGTCAGGCGGACTCCCTGTTCTTCACGTTCCTCTTCCCGAGCGTGCTGTTCGTGATCTTCGCGGTCGCGTTCGGGTCGAGCGGCAACGTCGGGACCGCCCCCGACGGGACGGGCGGCATCTCGATGGCGGCGTACTACCTCCCCGGCATGGCAGCGGCGGGTGTGCTGCTGAGCGGCATCCAGAACCTCGCGGTCGACATCGCGACCGAGCGCAGCGACGGCACTCTCAAGCGGCTGGCGGGGACTCCGCTGCCGGTCCCCGCCTACTTCCTGGGCAAGTTCGGTCAGGTCGTCGTGACCTCGATCCTGCAGCTCGCCCTGCTGTTCGCCGTGGCCGCCATCGGTTTCGGGGTCGAGCTGCCGTCCGATTCCGAGCACTGGCTGCGTTTCGCGGGCATCTACGCGGTCGGAATCGCCGTCTCGACCGCCCTGGGCATCGCCCTGTCCGGTCTCCCCCGCTCGGGGAAGAGCGCCTCGGCGGTCATCGTGCCCGTGCTTCTGGTGCTCCAGTTCCTGTCCGGCGTCTACATCCAGTTCAGCGTGCTCCCCGAGTGGCTGCAGAACTTCGCGTCGATCTTCCCGCTCAAATGGATCGCGCAGGGGATGCGTTCGGCGCTCCTCCCCGAGACCTTCGCGGCGGGTGAGCCGGGCGGCACATGGGACTTCGGCATGATGGGACTCGTGCTGGGCGTCTGGCTCGTGGCCGGTATCACGCTGAGCCTCTGGACGTTCCGCTGGAACCGGAAGGACGCATGACCCCTCAGTCCGTCGCGACCACGTTGCGGGTTCGCACCCGCCTCGACTGCGAGACCGACGGATTCGACGACAGTGTGCAGAGCCGCTGGTGGGATGTGGCGTTCCTCGGAGTCCCGGCCATCGCAGCCGGGGTCGTTCTCGTCGGCGGAACCGACGCCGGCGACCTCGTCTCGGTCACCGCCCTCCTCGGCATGGTGGCGCTCTGGGGTCTGTTCCGTCTGCTTCAACAGCGCTCGTCCTCAGCGGCGGCGGTCATCCAAGTCCTGCTTCCCCTTCTCAGCGTCGTCGCCATCGCCGGCTCGCCGAATGCGGGCGTCATCCAGGCGCTCGTGTTCCCGTTCATCTGGACGGTCGCCGCGACCTACCGACTCGCGATGGCCTACAACCTGGCGTTCGGTATCGCCTCGTTCTCCGCCTTCGCCGTCGGACTCGGAACCGCCACGGGGCAGGGGATCTCCGCCTCCGTCCTCGTCTCCGCGGCCGGCATCGCGGGGTTCTCCCTCATCTTCAGCGTCGCCTTCGGCACGTGGATCACTCGGATCTCGTTGTGGGGCGCGGAGAGAGCTCGTCTGCTCGCCGAGCTGACCGCCGCGCAGGACGATCTCGCCGCAGCACACCGCGGGTCCGGCGAGCGCCTCGAGCGCGAACGGATCAGCCGTGAGCTGCACGACACCCTCACCCAGAGCCTGGCCGGCCTCGTCATGCTGTCGCAACGGGCCACTCGTCTGGCCGGCGCCGAACAGCCCGACCTGACCGCGCTTCGCACCCAGCTGGCCCTCGTCGACGACGTCGCCCGGGAAGCCCTGGGCGAGGCCCGCGCCGTCGTGGCGTCGTCCGCATCGCTGCAGGTGGATCGCGGACTCGCGGCCGCACTGTCTCTGCTCGCCGAGCGGATGACCCGCGAGACCGGCATCCGCGTCGAATGCACCGTCACCGCATCCACCTCACGCGAACTCGAAGTCGTGCTGCTGCGATGCGCACAGGAGGCGCTCGCGAACGTCCGCAAGCATTCGGGTGCGACCAGGGCCTGTGTCGACGTGGGGACCGATGAGGCGGACCTGACCCTGTCCGTCACGGACGACGGCATCGGTTTCGACCGACCGGAGGAGGCTGCATCTCGCGGCTTCGGACTCTCCGGCATGAGCGAACGACTCGCCCTCGTCGGCGGGAGTCTCGACGTCTCGACCACGTCCAGCGGCGGCGCGCGTCTCGTCATCACGATCCCCGGAGGAGTGCAGCGATGATCGTCGAACCGAATCGCAGCGGGTACACAGCGGCGGGGTCGGGACCGCGCGCTTCCGAGCCGCGAAGCTCGCAGCCCGGTGACGACGGCGCCGCAACCCCCGTCGTCCGCGTGCTCGTCGCCGACGATCATCCGATCGTGCGCTCGGGGATCGTGGCGCTGCTGGCAGCGCACCCCGCCATCGATGTGGTGGGGGAGGCGGGCGACGGTCAGACCGCGGTCGACCTCGCCATCGAGCTCCGCCCCGACGTCGTGCTGATGGACTTGCAGATGCCCCGTCTGACAGGTGCCGAGGCGACCGAACTGATCCTCCGCCACGACCCGACCCGACGGGTGCTCGTCCTCACGACCTTCGAGACCGACGATCAGATCCTCGCCGCGATCTCGGCGGGAGCGAGCGGGTATCTGCTGAAGGCCGCCCCGGAGGACGAGATCGTGACCGGGATCCTTTCGGCGGCCCGCGGCGACACCGTTCTCGCCCCGTCCATCGCCGCGAGCCTGGTGGCGTCGATGCGCCGCGACAGCGCCCCTGCTCCGCGCCTGAGCCCGCGAGAGACTTCGGTGCTGCAGCTCGTGGCAGCCGGCCGCAGCAATCCGGAGATCGCGCGAGAACTCTTCATCGGCGAGGCGACCGTCAAGACGCACCTGTTGCACGTGTTCGAGAAGCTCGGCGTCTCGGACCGCACCCGTGCGGTCACCCTCGCCCTCGAGCTGGGCCTCCTCCCCCGCTGAACACCCCGCACCGTCCCGCCACTGAACACATGCAGGAGGTGGAGAAACGAATGCAGGACCCGCCGCCCGAAGTGCAGGACGGCCGATCCGGCTGGCCCGCAATCACGGGGATCGGATAGATGGCGCGGATGTCGGATCCTGCATTCCGCTCGCGACTCCTGCATTTGTTCAGCGGCGCCGCGATGCAGGGAGGGATCAGATGCTGAGGCCGACCAGCACGGGCTCGGGGTGGAGGAGCACGCCGAACTCGGTCTGGACCATGGCGCGGACGTAACGCGCGAGCTCGACGACCTCCTCGGCCTTCGCTCCGCCTCGGTTCGTCAGCGCGAGGGTGTGCTTCGACGAGATGGCGGCTCGCGAGCCGGGGAGCGAGAAACCACGACGGACGCCTGCGTGCTCGATGAGCCAAGCGGCACTCAGCTTGACCCGGTACTCGGCCGGGTCGCGGTGCGGTGGCACGACGGGGTCGCTGCCGAGCGGTGTCACGATGTCCGGCTGGTCGAGGGTCGTCGGCCAGCGCGGCGCATCGTCCGGCAGCGTGCGCGCGAAGCGCTCCGACACGATGGGGTTCGTGAAGAACGATCCCGCGCTCACCGAGTCCTGGTCGTCGGCGTCCAGAACCATGCCCTTGCTGCGGCGGAGTTCGAGAACCGCGTCGCGCAGAGCCTGGATCGGGACACGGTCACCGAGACGCGCGCCCAGCGACTGAGCCAGCTGCGCGTAGCCGATGGGCTGGCCCAGTGACTTCGGACCCGCATCGTGGAGTTCGAACTCCACCGCGGTGACGATCCCGGCGCGCCCCTGCTTGAAGACCGACGTGCGGTAGCCGAGGCCCAACTCGCACGCCGGGATGCGGACGGGGGCATCTGCGAAGGAGTCGAGGAAGTCGACGGCGACGAGGGACGAAGCGAGCTCCTGCCCGTACGCCCCGATGTTCTGGATGGGCGAAGCCCCGGTAGCGCCCGGGATACCGGACAGCGCTTCGAGACCGGACCAACCGCGTTCGACCGTTTCCGCGACGAGCTCGTCCCAGGGGTGTCCGGCCTGCACGCGGATGCGGACCCGCTCCTCGTTCGGGGACTGGATCCGTTCGCGTGCTGCGGGTGCCTGCGCGAACGCGGGGATCGACGACTCTCGGGTCTCGGGCGGCAGGACCTCGATCCCGCGAGACAGCGTGCGGATGACGGTTCCGTCGAATCCGTCGTCGCTGACGACCATGTTGGAGCCGCCGCCGAGGACGAACCAGTCGTCCCCGTCGGCCCACACCTGGCGCGCCGCCTCGACGAGCTCGGTCTCGGTCGTCGCGTCGATCATGGCCGCCGCAGAGCCGCCCACCCGCAGGGTGGTGAATTCGGAGAGCGGCGGCGTGGAGGTCATCAGGAGGCGTCGGATTCGAGCGACACGACGACCTGGGCCTTGCCGAGCACAGTCGCCTCGTCGTAACGAACCGTCAGATCGATCCGCGCGGTCGCCTTCTCCGCATCCAGGGCTCCGACCTTGGCCGAGACCTCGAGCCGCGCCCCGGTCGCCGGGTCGACGACCACGGGTCGGGTGAAACGCACCTGGTAATCGACGACGTGTGCGGCACCGCCGGCCCACTCGACGACAGGCTGCACGGCAGCGCCCATCGTGAGCATTCCGTGGGCGAGCACTCCGGGCAGACCGACCGAGGCCGCTACATCGTCGCGGTAGTGGATGGGGTTGAAGTCGCCGGACGCCCCGGCGTAGCGCACGAGGCTGTCGCGGCTCAGGTCGAGGGTCGCCTCGGCGACCACATCTCCGACGGTGAGTTCGCCGAATCGCGGGCTCATGCCTCTCCCCTCACGACGAGCGTGGACGTCGCCGTCACCACATGGGCGCCGGACGGATCGGTGACGACCGTGTCGGCCGTCACCATCGAGTTGCCGGCGAGGGTCTTGACCGACACGACCGTGAGCGTCGCGGTCAGCTCATCGCCGGCCACGATCGGGCGGGTGAAGCTGAAGCGCTGGTCGCCGTGCACGACGCGACTGAAGTCGATACCCGCGTCGTCGTCGGCGAGAAGCTGCGCCAGCGCGTGCTCCTGTACGACGACCGCGAAGGTCGGCGGCGCGACGACGTCGTCGAATCCCGCGGCGCGAGCGGCCTCGACGTCGTGCGAGGTCGGGTCGGCCGACAGCACGGCGCGAGCGAACTCGCGTACCTTCTCACGGCCGACGAGGTAGGGCGAGGTGGCCGGGTACGAGCGACCGGCGAGATCGGGGTTCACTGACATCGAGAGACAGTCTAGATTTCCGGAACCCCCGCCGGCCCCTCCTGTCGCTCAGCAGGACTTCCGACTCCTCAGCAGGACGAATACGGCGCATTCCTCCTGCTGAGCGACTGTTCCTCCTGCTGAGCGCTAGTCGTTCTGCGACGCGTTCTCCAGGGAGCCGAGTCGGGTGTCCTGCTCGTGCGTCAGTTCGCTCGCGAGGAAGCCGTCGTCCACCGGAAGGCGCACGTCGATCCCGGCGAGGGGAGTCATGCGCAACTCCCCCCACGCGTCGGCCACATCGAGCACGTGACCTCCGGAGAGCTCGTCGTCGGCGAGGAAGTGCAGATGAAGACCCTCGACCGAAATGCCTTGATAGAGGGACGGACCCCAGAACCCGATCAGGGTGCCCCTGACCTCCGGCAGCACTGTCTCGATCTGGTCGTGGAGCACCTCCGCGAGCGGGCGGAACGGCCTCGCCGCCGAGGGCGGCACCCGCACGCGAAGGGCGGAGAAGTCGCCGTGCACGCGGATCCCGTGGAACAGGTTGCGGCTCGCCAAGCGACTCTCGATCGCCTGGCGCAACTCCGACAAGCCCCCGACCGTCACCGGCTCCGCCGTGGCGACAGCCGGGTCGAAGCGGCAGACCTCGGCGAACGGGACGATCTCGTCGTCACGCATCGGTGCGGGGGCGGCGTCCGCGGTGAACTCGACGACCCGACCGTCGAGGACCACGACCTCGCTCCCGAGACCCTCACCGCATCCCAGACCGAAGTCGCCGGCGCGGCGCACATCGGCGACCGTGGTGGACGACTCGCAGACCCCCGCCAGGAGCGCGTCGACGACCCCGAACTGCACGAGGGTCGACGCGGAGACGGGTGTCACCATCGGCCCGTGAGCTGAGCCGGAGGGGCCGCGACAGCGGGATTGTCGGAATAGAGGCGGAACCAGTCGAGCAGGATCCGAGCGGGCGTGGGGGATCCCCACGACGGACCGAAGTCTCCCCGGGAGAGGAAGTGGTCGTAGCCGGGCACGTCGGGCTCGGTCTCGGTCGCGACCCGACTGAAACCCATCGTCCAGTCCGGGAACGAACGAGCCTCGATGTCGCCCGCGTGCAGAACCCGGATGTCGCCGTGACGACCGTCGCGGCGGATACGGCGACGGAAGGTCTTGCGAACGGCCCGCTCTTCGCCCTCGATCGCCTGCATGAACGATCCGGACTTGTAGAGCAGGAGTCCACCGAGCCCATGCCCGCGGTTCCACTCACGGCTGCGCTGCAGGAGATAGTCGAGCTCCGACTCGTCGAAGTCGTGCGAGCTCGTGCTCACGTAGGTCATTGAAAACATGCTGTCCCCCTCGCTCTCACGCTAGGAAGGGGACGGGGCGCATGGATAGCCCGCGTTCACGGGGTGGCACCCGGCGCTGGCAACGAAAAAGGCCCGGAGAACCGGGCCTTTTGTAGCGAGGGCGGGACTCGAACCCGCGACACCACGATTATGAGCCGTGTGCTCTAACCACCTGAGCTACCCCGCCGCAATCTCCCTCCGCTGAGCTCGTGCACCGACGAACTGATGCACTGCCGAGCCGGAGAAGATCAGGGCCCCGAGTCAGGATTGAACTGACGACCCCTTCCTTACCATGGAAGTGCTCTACCACTGAGCTATCGGGGCGTGTACTACCGGCGCTGAGCGTCAGGAAGCAACCAGAAGACATTAGCACTATCGCGGGACCGTTTCGCGCAACATGACCCGCCCGCTCGCCCGGATCGGCATCGAGGTCCGCTCATTAGGCTCGTGGGGTGACCGACAGCATCCCTCTCGACGCCACCACGACCGACATCGACGACACCACCGTCGCCGCTCCGGAGGCGGAGGCGGTTCTCACTGCCGAGGAATGGTGGCGATCCGCCGTGATCTACCAGATCTACCCGCGCTCGTTCGCGGATTCCGACGGCGACGGGATCGGCGACCTCCCCGGGATCACCTCGCGCCTCCCGCAACTGGCCGACCTCGGGATCGACGCCGTGTGGCTCTCCCCGTTCTACACGTCGCCCCAGAAGGACGCCGGCTACGACGTCGCGAACTATTGCGATGTCGACCCCCTCTTCGGCACTCTCGCCGACTTCGACGCGATGCGTCAGGCCGCGCACGAGCTCGAGCTGAAGGTCGTCGTGGACCTGGTGCCCAATCATTCCTCCGACGCGCACCGCTGGTTCCAGGAGGCCCTCGCGGCAGCGCCGGGCAGCCCGGAACGGGCGCGGTACATGTTCCGCGACGGCAAGGGCGACGACGGCGCCGCACCTCCGAACGACTGGGAGTCCGTCTTCGGCGGTCCCGCCTGGACGCGCATCACCGAAGCCGACGGGCGGCCCGGGCAGTGGTACCTCCACCTGTTCGACCCGTCGCAACCCGACTTCGACTGGACCAACCCGTGGGTCCGCGAGCGATTCCACGACATCCTCCGCTTCTGGCTCGACCGCGGCGTCGACGGTTTCCGCGTCGATGTCGCCCACGGGCTGGTCAAGGCCGAGGGACTGCCCGACTGGCGCGCATCCGCGGACGCCGGATCGATGGGCGGCGATGCCGGCCCCTCGCCCTACTGGGCCCAGGACGGCGTGCACGAGATCATCCGCGGGTGGCGCAGCGTCATCGACGAGTACGAGGGCGACCGTATCCTCGTCGCCGAGGCATGGGTCGAGCCGCTGTCGAAGCTGGCCGACTGGGTGCGACCCGACGAGATGAACCAGGCGTTCAACTTCCCGTTCCTCGAGGTCGACTGGTCCGCCCAGGAGATGAAGTCCGTGATCGACGACTCCCTCGCCATCTTCCCGGGCGTCGGCGCACCGAGCACCTGGGTGCTGTCGAATCACGACGTCGTCCGTCATGCGAGCCGCCTCGCACTGACCGCGCGCAATCCTCAGGGCGCCGGTATCGGGCCGAGGAGCGCGGGGAAGCCCATCCCGGATCTCGGCATCCGACGCGGACGCGCGGCCACCCTGCTCACCCTCGCTCTCCCCGGCAGCGCGTACCTCTATCAGGGTGAGGAGCTCGGTCTTCCCGAGGTCATCGATCTCCCGGACGCCGCACGTCAGGATCCGACCTTCTTCCGCACGAACGGCGAGAAGTACGGGCGGGACGGATGTCGCGTGCCGATCCCGTGGGAGTCTGCGAAGCCGGCCTACGGGTTCAACACGACCGGCGAGAGCTGGCTGCCGCAGCCGCGCGACTGGGCTGATCTGGCTCGCGATGTGCAGTCGGGCGTTCCCGGCTCGACGCTCGAGCTGTATCGCACCGCCCTCTCGGAGCGTCGATACGCGAACCTCGGCCTGGGCCGGCTCACTTGGCTCGACGGCTTCGGAGACGATGTCCTCGCCTTCGAGAACAACGGGGTCACCGTCATCGCCAACTTCGGCGACGTGCCCGTGGAGCTCCCGCCCGGAGTCGCGATCATCGCGAGCGAGGGCCTCGACGAGCCCGCTCTGCCCGCGGACACGACGGTCTGGCTCCGCCTCAGCTGACCGGCTCGGGGGACCCGGCCCACTGAGCGAAGCGAAATGCAGGGCCCCCGTCAGGCCCTGCGTTTCGCTTCGCTCAACGGGCGGGCGGACACCGGCGACCTCAGCTCGCGTGCGTCTGCAACCAGGCGACGGGGTCGACGTTCTCGGTTCCGTTGAGTCGGATCTCGAAGTGCAGGTGGGGCCCGAAGGCGAATCCGGTGTCTCCGGTCGTGCCGACGAGCTGGCCCACCTTGACCGCCTGCCCTGGCGAGACGGCGACTGATCCGAACTCCATGTGGCAGTAGACCGACGACACGAGCTGGCCGTCGATCTGGTGGTCGACGATCACATGTACGCCGAGACCGTCATCCGACTCCTCGACGTAGCGGACGACACCGTCCGCGATGATCTGGATAGGCGCGCCTCGGCCCGGCAGGAAGTCGACGCCGCGGTGCATGGTGACCTCGCATCCGTCGCAGAGGACGCGGGGACCGAACTGATCCGACATGGGCACGCCGATGGCGAAGGGCCACTGGATGGCGCCGCCGGTGTTGTTCACGAACTGTGGCGTGCGCCCGGCCGAGGTCGCCTTGAGCTTCTGCACCTGAGAGGTGACGGTGTAGGAATCGCGATCGAGGGCCACATCCGCGCCACCGGTCACCTCGGCCATCTCCTGGGCACCCATGCGCGACACCGTCTGAGCCGGCGAGGCGATGGCCAGGTCGGCCGGGTTCAGAAGAGCGTTGATCGGGACGCACGTGACGATGAGAACGGCGGCCACGAACATCATCGTGAGGGTGCTGAGCACGCGACGACGAGCACTGAACGGAGTGCGGACCCCGGTGGCCCCGGCTGAGCCCTGAGCTCGCGCGCGCGGCTTGTGAAACCTGACCACGGCTCCGGCCGTGGGCCGCATCCGGGCACCGAGCCGCCCGCGCTCATCGGAGCGTCGTTCGCGGCGGGAACCGGAGGGAGGTGTCGTCATGAGGGATCCGCGACCACCCTAACGCGGTGGACGGGACCGACGACCTCGGCCTGCCGAGGTGCCCGACGACGGATCCGAGTCGCGCCGGGCGGGCCGGTCGGTCAGTTCGCGTGCGCCTTGAGCCAGGTGAAGGGGTCGACGGCCTCGCCGCCGCCCGGGTGGAGCTCGAAGTGGAGGTGCGGGCCGGTGGACTGGCCCGTCGACCCCACGAGGCCCACACGGTCGCCGACCTTGACGCTCTGGCCCTCGCTCACTGCGACGGAACCGAACTGCATGTGCGCGTACACGCTGTCGATGACATCGCCGTTGATCTGGTGACGGATCGTGACGTGCACGCCGAGTCCGGAGTCGGATTCGATGACCGACGTGACGGTGCCGTCCGCGATGGCCTGGATGGGGGCACCCGCGCCCGGGTTGAAGTCGAGGCCCGAGTGGAACGGCTTGGCTCCGGCGGGCTGGTCGGGGCGGTACCCGAATCCGGACGACATCGGCACGCTGACCTTGAACGGCCACTGGATGGTGCCGTTGGGGTTGTTGACGAAGGTGCCGTCGCTGGTGAATCGGTTGGCGAGCGCGTTCTCCGCCGGGTCGCTCACGCTGTAGGAGTCCCGGATCGTTTCCGCTGCCGCGACACCGCCGACACTCTCGATGCGCTGCGTCTCGCGCGGGCCGGCGACCCCGAGATCGCCCGTGGCCAGGTCCTCGTGCGTGAGGAGGGCGTTCGCGGGTACCGAGGTGACGAAAGCGATGGCGGCGACGACGAGCATCGTCGACGCCGTGGCGAGTGTCCCGAGAACCTTGCGCCGAACGGGCCTCACGGACGTCACCGGTCGTGTGTCGGCCGCCGAAGCGCGGCGAGCCCCCGCCACTCGGCCCGACTCCCGAGGCCCTGCGCCCACCGTCGATCGACGGACCCCCGATGAGTCGTCAGCGGCTCGGAGCTCTCGGAGCTGACGCCGAGTGAGCGGTGAGGCCGGGTTCGCGAAGGGGATGTTCAGAGGGTCAGAGTTGGGGGAAGGGGGCGTGGTTGAGGGCAAAACGAGTGGCGACTCCGGTCGGTTCCGCGCTTGTGGCGGGGCGATGAAACGGGATTTGCCGATGCGATCGCATCGAACACGAGCATCAACGGTACGTGCCCCGAACCGTTTTGGCCAGCGAACCCGATCGCCGTCAGCGAACCCCGCGCGTCTCGACGACGATCTCGCGCAGCTCGTGGGCGAGGCGAGAGGGGCCCGCCACCAGCAGTTCCTTCGAGGCGGCATGGCCGTCGACACCGAGTACCGCGGCGCCGGCCTCTTCGGCGATCAGCGCACCGGCAGCCTGATCCCAGGGATTCAGGCCCCACTCGTAGTAAGCATCGACGCGCCCTGCGGCGACGTTGCAGAGATCGAGCGAAGCAGCGCCGATGCGACGGACGTCGCGCACCGTGCCGAGCAGTTCGCTGACCACGCGGATCTGCGGCTCGCGGGCGGCGACATCGTACGCGAACCCCGTCGCGACCAGAGCACGGTCGAGGGCGACGTCATCCTCGATGCGGAGGGGGCGGTCGCCGAGAAAGGCGCCCCCGCCCGCGGATGCGGTGAAGCACTCCCCCGTCACGGGATTGACCACGGCCCCCGCGAGCGCCCGCCAGGTGCGCGGGTCCCCGCCGCCTTCCACGACGGCGATGCTCACCGCCCAGGCGGGAATGTCGTAGAGGTAGTTGACGGTGCCGTCGATGGGGTCGACGACCCAGGTCAGCCCGCTGCTTCCCTCGGTGTCGCCCGACTCCTCTCCCAGGAATGCGTCGTCGGGTCGCGCGTCCGCGAGCATCGAGCGGATGAGCTCCTCCGTCTCGCGATCGGCGGCCGTCACGATGTCGATGGGCGTCGACTTGGTGTCCGCCACCTGAACGCCTTCGCGTCGACGCTGGAGCGCAAGGGCTCCCGCGGCGATCGCGGTGTCACGGGCGATGCGGAGCAGGTCGGCGATGTCCGATGCGGAGCGGGTCATGAGTCCATCATGACGCGAACCGAACCGTCATCCGACTAGCGCCGTGTTCGATCAGGTTGTGAGGTCGCGACTCGGGTCCGCGTCGGTCACCTCCGGGATCCTCGGTTCCGGAACACTCGGTACCTCAAGGACACCCGGCGTGCCCGTCGAAGGGCGATCGATGGTCGTGTCCATCGAGGAGGTCGAACCGTCCTCGATCGAGAGCATCTCGCCGAGCCCTAGCCCGAGTCCGGGCCCGGGTCCGGGCCCGGAAGTGGGCTCGGCACCGACCGCCGGATCCGCGTCCGGCGCGACGAAAGCGAGGACCATGTGTCCGGCGCCGTCGAGCTCGACGCCGTCCGCTCCCGTCGCGATGAATCGCGCGGACGGCTCGACAGCTGTCGACACGAGCCGAGCCCCGACGCCGCCCTTGAGTTCGAAGTCGGCTGCCAGGGCCCCGATCGTCTTCGTCGGGGTCACCGACCCGCCGGTTGAGACCGATCCCTCGACGAGCCCGCCGGACACCGCGAGCGTGCCCGGATCCATGCGGTTGAGGTTGCTGGTCATACCGCTCCCGATGCCTGCTCCGCCCATCCCCCACGCGTCGCCCGGCCCGCCTCGGGCATCGACGGTGGATGCGCCCGCGACTGTCACCGAGGTGCCGACCTGGCCACCGCCGCCGCCGATGCCTGCTCCCCCCGGTCCACCCAGCGCTGTGATGTGCGAGGCGATGATCTCGATCGAGTCGACGTTGCCGTCGGGAGAGTTCGGATAGCGGTGGCCGCCGCCCCCGATACCTGCACCGCGCCCGCCGCCGACCGCATCGATCGTCGACCCGGTGATACGGATGCTCGAGTCGGCGTAGCTCGACGGGTCGAGTCCAGCGCCGATGCCCGCACCACCGAAGAGGCTGTCCTCGTCGCCTTCGCCCGCACCGCGGGCGGTCACGGTGGATCCGGTGATGGAGATGGGCGCGGAACCGACGCTGCGCGAGCCGCTGCCGATACCGGCCGCCGTGCCTGTTCCTGCGCGGGCATCGATGCGGGAGTCGACGATGGTGATCGAGGGCACGAGGGCTTCGCGCCCTCCGCCGATGGCCGCGCCGGCACCGCTGCCCTGGACCGCCACCGTCGAGGATCGGATATCGATGCTGCCTGCCCGATGCGACGGGTAGTAGCCGGTGTAGGGCCCGGTGCCTATCGCGGCGGCGTCTGCTCCCGCGACCGCGTTGACCATCGCATTCTCGATGAGGATGCGGGAGCCCACAGCGGTGTACCCGCCCCCGATGGCCGCCGCGTGGTCCCCGCCTCTGGCGTTGACCGTGCCGCCCGTGATCGCGACCTCGGCTCCGAGCGCGGCTTGTGAGTCGTAACCCGCGTAATAAGAGCCGCCGATCCCCGCCGCCTCGTAGCCGCCCGCCGCGGAGACGGTGCCACCGCTGACGGTCACTCGTCCGCCCGTGGCGTAGCTGGCGTTCCCGATCCCCGCTGCACCCTTCCCGCCTTGGGCATCGACGGTGCCACCCGCGATCGTGACGGAACCGAGCGATCGCCCGATCCTCGCGGAGTCGGTGGTGTCGGCCCCGATCCCTGCCCCCCAGTCGTTGCCGACCACCGCAAGTCGCCCGCCGCCTGCGGAGTCATCGACAGTGAGTGAGGCGCCGGCGTACACACCGATGCCTGCCGCGTACCGGGTTCCGCTGGGTCTGGGGATCGACAGCGTGTGCCCGTTGAGGTCGAGCGTGATCGACGCCCCGTCCCCGCCATCGGCGTGGGGAACGACGAGTCCTTCCCCGCCTACCGCGGTGATGTCTCCGCCGAGCACGATGGTGTCCTGGCTACCGAGCGGCGAGGCGGCGAACGCGGCCCGCAAGCCCACCCAGTCGCTCACCGGGGTCTCAGCGAACGCCGGGGCCCCGACGCCGAGCGCGACGGGCACCGCGATGACCGCAACCACCGCGACGAGCGCGACGTTTCTCCTCCGGTGCCGCACCGTCACGACGACTCTCCTGACGAGCTCTCCGGACGGGCGGGACCGATGCGCGACTCATCGGCCTCCGGCGGCGTGGGGCCCTCCGGCGAGGGGACGCCCCCTGCGGCCAAAACGCCGGAGTCTGCGACGGCGGGCGAACCGGTCGCGGCGTCCGTCGCCGCCCGATCGGGCCATTCCGGGGTCTCGACGAGCAGGCCGTCGGGAGCTCCCGGCGTTTCGCTCGGAGCGTCGGCCTCCTGGACGTAGTCGATCGTGACCCGACCCGCCGTGCTGCGGTCGCCGCCGTCGACCGCCGTCACCGTGAACGAGCCCGTTCCTTCCTCGGAACTCGGTTCGATCGTCGCCGCGCGGCCCCCTCGGTCCATGTGTTCCGGCCCGGGCCGGAAACCGTTGCCGCCCCCGGTCGACGCGCCTGCCGCCAGCTTCCCCCCGAGCTTGATGGTCCCGGGCGACGGCACTATCGACTCTCCCGACCTGCCGCTCCCGATGCCGGAGCCGCTGTGTCCCCAGTTGTCGCCGTAGCCGCCTACCGCGGTCACCGCCGACCCCGCTCCGATCGTCACGGCCGCACCGTTCTGCTCCTCGCCACCGCCGATACCGGCCGCGTATCTCCCGCCGTGGGCCGTGACGCGCGATCCGGTGATCACGACGGACTCGACGCTGCTGTAGTCGCTGCTGATCGGGGTACGGTGCGCACCTCCGCCGATGCCCGCCGCCTGGCCGCCGCCGAACGCTTCGACGACGGAATCGTCGATCGAGATGGTCGAGCCGGCGTAGGACGCGGTTCCGAGCCCGCCGCCGATGCCTGCGCCGCCCATCAGCCCGTAACCGTCGGGCGCCTCAGCACCGTGGGCCGTCACCGTGGACCCGACGATGGCGATGGCGGCGGAGCTGAGCGCCTCTCGCCCACCACCGATACCGGCCGCGCTGCCCGTGCCTCCCCGGGCATCGATGTGCGAGTCCTCGATGGTGACGGTCGGAGCGTGAGCCTCACGCCCACCGCCGATCCCCGCGCCCATGCCGCCTCCGGTGGCGACCACCGTGGACGAACGGATGACAACGCTCCCCGCGCCATGAGTCGGGTAGTAGCCGTTGAACGGGCCGGTGCCGATGGCTGCGGCGTCTCGACCTCCCACCGCGGAGACCGAGGCGTTCTCGATGACGATGTCCGACCCGACGGCCGTGTAGCCCCCGCCGATCCCGGCCCCGGACTCGCCGCCCACGGCGTGTACCGAGCCGCCGAGCAGCGCGATCGCCGCAGAGAGGGGCGCGTCGGACTTGTACCCCGCGTAGTACGAGCCACCGATTCCCGCGGCCTCGTATCCGCCGGTCGCATCGACGCGTCCCCCCGTGACCGTCACCGATCCCCCGGTCGCGTAGGACGCGTTTCCGATCCCGGCGGCCCCCTTGCCGCCCTCGGCCTTGACGGCGCCGCCGGCGATGACGATCCGTCCGAGTCCGCGACCGCCGTGGTCTCGATCGGTGGAGTCCGCCCCGATACCCGCACCCCAGTCATTGCCGGTGGCCCAGAGCCGCCCCTCCCCGCCCGAGTCGTCGATGGTCAGCGAGGCGCCGCTGTAGACGCCGATGCCGGCGCCATAGCGGGTCGAGTCGGGACGGGGGATGCGGAGTGCATGTCCGTTGAGATCGAGCGTGACCGACGCTCCCTCGCCTCCGTCCGCGTGAGGGACGACGAGGCCCTCTCCGGAGCCCGCCTCGATGTCGGCTCCCAGCACGACGGTGGCGCTGCCCCCGAGCGGCACCGCAGCGAATGCCGCGCGGAGCTCGGCCCATGTCTCGACCTGCGTATCCGCGAATGCCGGCGCGCCCACCCCGAGCGCCACCGGCGCCGCGATGACAACCGCCACGGCGACGGCCGCGACGTACTTCCCCCTGAGATGAGTCGTCATGTCTCCCCCGAAACAGTCCTCGTCTTCCGCTGTGCACGGACGACTCGGACATTAGGACAGGGGTGCGGTGCAGGTCACGTCCTCGCCGGGAGATCCCCCCGGGATTGGGGGCGCGACCGCCCGAACTCAGAGCGCGGGCGTCCTCCGCCGGCGTGCCGCGAGGAGCGCACCGATGAGGATCAGAGTCGCGCCGACGCCGAACCCGGGAGCGAAATCGCCGGAGCCGGTGGATGCGAGCTGTCCCGCCGGAGTCGTGCCGGAGTCTGCGGGGGCGGCAGGATCGGTCGACTGCCACGTCACCCGAGCGGACCCGCCCTGCCCGAGGGCGTTCCCGTCGACGGCCACCACATCGAAGACGAGGTCGGCGCCGTCACCCGTGACGGTGGCCGCTCGCCCCGCGTCGCCCGCACCATCCGTGCTGTCGCCGCCGTTCCCGGCCGTCGTCGCCGACCCGAGCCCGGGAACCCCCTCGAGGGTGAGTGTGCCGGGATTCCGCGCCGACCCGCCGGACCCGATACCGGCTCCGCCGCCCCAGGTGGTGTCGTCACCTCCTGTGGCCGTCACGCGGGAATCGTGTGTGATGGTGACGGCCACTCCGCCGAGATTGCGCCCTCCGCCGATACCCGCGCCGGCCGCCCCACCGTTGGCGACGACCTCCGAATCCGAGATCGTCACCGACCGGGCGCCGACCGTGGCGTTATCGGTCCACGAGCCCGAGCCGATGCCCGCCGCGTAGATGCCGCCGTCGGCTCTCACGTTGGAGTCCTGGATGAGGATGTCGAGCGGGTCGCCCGCGCTGAGACCGGGGCCGGCACCGATTCCCGCACCGCCCTGATCGGTGGGGTAGCGGTCGGGCGCCCCGGTGTAGCTCGATCCCTCCGCCACGACGACGGAGTCGATGATCGAGATGGGCGCCGATGACGTGATCCACCCGCCGCCGATACCGGCCGCGCCTCCGGTGCCTGCCGTCGCTTCCACGGTCGAGGATCGAACGGTCACGGCGGAGCCACGGCCGTAGATGGACCCGCCGACGCCCGGTGCCTGATCGCCCCCGGTCGCGATGACCGTGGCATCGGCGATGCTGATGCCGATACCGGTCTTCGGAGCGCCGGGATTGTCCTGGAGTCCGCTCAGTGCGCCTGCGCCGACTCCGGGCCCTTGGAAGCCGCCGTTCGCGAATACGATGCCGCCGCGGATGTCGATGTCGCCGCCCGTGGCGTAACGCGTCCCCCCGATGGCCGCACCGTAGCGACCGCCGGTGGCTGTGATGTTGCCGCCGAGGATCGTGATCGAACCGGGGTCGGTGTTGTCGGTGCCCCCTGCCGCGCTCCAGTCGGCGCCGATCCCCGCCCCGTAACTATCGGCTCCGGTGACGTCGAGCCGTCCGGCCCCCACCGAGTCCGCGATCTCGAGAGCAGCCCCCCGGTAGACGCCGATGGCGGCGGAGTTGGCCGGGGCGAACGGGGCACTGATGGTGAGCGAGTGCCCGGCGAGATCGAGGATGACGGATGCCCCGTCGGTCCCGCCGCCGTCGGGGACGACCAGGTTCTCGCCACGCTGGGAGACGATGTCGGCACCGAGGACGATGGTCTCGGAGCCACCCGGCGGGACGGCCGCGAACGCCGCGCGGAGATCGTCCCAGCTGTTCGCCGTGGTTGCCGCGGACGCCGGCGAAGCGACGCCGAGAGCCATCGGAATGGCGGCCAGAGAGGCGAGCGCGACGGTCGTCCGGATGCGATGAGCAGGCACTGCGATATCCCCCGATATCCGGGCCCGCCCCTGCGGGTCCGACACCGAGGTTATGCGAGAGATGATCACGTCGCCAGGCGACGCCCCGGGGAACCGGGACACCGAGCGCACTCCCGAGACGCGAAAAGGTCGCCCGAGGGCGACCTGGTCACGATGGTGGCGAGTGAGGGATTCGAACCCCCGAATGCAGAGCAGTCTGATTTACAGTCAGATCCCTTTGGCCGCTTGGGTAACTCGCCATGCTGCTCCGGCCAAAGCTCGCGGCATCTGTCCGGAGGCGCCTGCCAAGGATACGCACTATCGGCCCCTGGGCGAAATCCGGATGTCGGACCGGCTCGCTACCATGGACCCATGGCTGATTCTTCGTTCGACGTCGTGTCCAAAGTCGACCGCCAGGAGGCCGACAACGCTCTCAACCAGGCTCGCAAAGAGATCGAGCAGCGCTACGACTTCAAGAACACGGGCGCCTCGATCGCCTGGAGCGGCGACAGCATCGTCATCACCGCGAACAGCGAGGACCGCGTGGCCGCCGTCCTCGACGTGTTCCAGTCGAAGCTCATCAAGCGCGGCATCTCGCTGAAGAGCCTGGACTCGGGCGAGACCGCCCAGAGCGGCAAGGAGTACAAGCTCTCCTCGACGCTCAAGGAGGGCATCGACCAGGAGCACGCGAAGAAGATCGGCAAGCTCATCCGCGACGAGGCCCCCAAGACCGTCAAGAGCCAGGTGCAGGGCGACGAACTCCGCGTCACCTCCAAGAGCCGCGACGACCTTCAGGAGACCATCGCGCTGCTCAAGAAGGCCGATCTCGACCTGGATCTGCAGTTCATCAACTTCCGCTGAGCTTCACCGCGTCGTTCCCGAACTGGGGACGGCGCGACGCACGTGCGCTATGTCGCCCTCAGGTGAGGGTCCATAGACTTCGCGAATGGACGCGGCCACAGTCACACTCTGGATCACGGTCGCCGCGTTCATCGTCGACCTGATCATCCGCATCACCGCTGTGTTCGTCGTACCCCGCAATCGGAAGCCGGGATCCGCCACCGCCTGGCTGCTGCTGATCATGTTCGTACCCTTCATCGGGGCCGTCTTCTTCCTGCTCATCGGCTACACGCACCTCCCCAAGCGGCGACGCGAGAAGCAACGTGAGATCAACACGTTCATCCTCGACACCACCGAGGGCATGGACAACGTCATCCAGGAGCCGGAGCGCCCGCCCTGGCTCGAATCGGTCGTCGAGCTCAACCGCACGCTGGGCGCGATGCCGCTGGTGGGCGGCAACACGGCCCGGCTCCTGGGCGAGTACGCCCAGAGCATCGCGGAGATGACGGCGGCCGTCCGAGGTGCGAAGAAGTACGTGCACGCGCAGTTCTACATCTTCTCCAGGGACTCGACCACGCGAGAGTTCTTCGACGCCCTCGCCGAGGCCCGCGCGCGCGGCGTCGTCGTCCGAGTGACCATGGATCACATCGCGTCGCTGCAGTACCCCGGATATCGCGCGACGAAGCGGTTCCTGACCAAGCACGACATCGAATGGCAACTGCTGCTGCCGGTGCAGCCCTGGAAGGGCAAGTACCAGCGCCCGGATCTGCGGAACCACCGGAAGCTGCTCGTCGTCGACGGGAACGTGGCCTTCATGGGGTCGCAGAACATGATCGACCGCAGCTACAACCGGGCGAAGAACCGCCAGCGCGGCCTGCAGTGGCAGGACCTCATGGTGCGGGTGCGCGGGCCCATCGTCGCGGGTGTCAATGCCATCTTCATCACCGACTGGTACGCCGAGACGGGAACTCTGTTGACGCGAGAGGCCGACCCCATCACGGGCGAGGACGACCCGGCCAAGTACGACTGCCAGCTCGTTCCGAGCGGTCCGGGATTCGACGGCGAGAACAACCTGCGCCTGTTCAACGCGCTGCTCTACTCGGCGCAGGAGCAGATCATCATCACATCGCCGTATTTCGTTCCCGACGAGTCCATGCTGATGGCGATCACCACCGCGGTCCAGCGCGGTGTCCACGTCGAGCTGTTCGTCTCCGAGATCGGCGACCAGTTCTTCGTCTATCACGCGCAGCGGTCCTACTACGAGGCGCTTCTGCAGGTCGGGGTCGTCATCTGGATGTACGAGGCGCCCTACATCCTGCACGCCAAGCACTTCACGATCGACGACGAGGTCGCGGTCGTGGGGTCGAGCAACATGGACATCCGGTCGTTCAATCTGAACCTCGAGATGTCGCTCATGATCCCGGATCCGCGCTTCGTGCAGCAGTTGCGTCAGGTCCAGGAGGGTTACCGCGAGAAGAGCCGCCAGCTCACCCTCGACGAGTGGCACCGCGAGCCGTGGCGCCGCACCGTCATCGACAACCTCGCCCGCCTGACCTCCGCCCTCCAGTAGGTCGGATATTCCGGCAAAGACCGCACGTTCCGGCTAGTGCGTTCTGCCGGAACGTGCGGTCTCGTCGTCGGCCCCGCCGCTGATAGCCGGGATTGCGGCGAAGCGGATGCGGAAACACCGCACGTTCCGGCGAGATGTACTCGCCGGAACGTGCGGTGTGTGCCGGAATATCCGATCTAGGGACGGGAGATGCGCGTCATCTCGTCGCGGGGGACGACCTTGATGCGGGTGCGGCCGACCTGCTCGCCCAGCGACAGCTCGTGCGCGTCGAGGTTGTGCCAGCCGTCGATCGTCGTGAACTCCACGCCGCGCGACTGCAGGAGCTCCTCGACGGATGACTCCTCGGGCGACTCGGGGGTCCACCAGTTCGACTGCCCATTCAGGACGTGGCCGACGGTCTCCATCGCATCGCTCTTGGTGTGACCGATGAGGCCCACCGGGCCTCGCTTGATCCATCCGGTCGCGTAGACGCCCGGGATCTGCGCGCCCTCCTCGTCGAGGACCTCGCCCTCGCGGTTCGGCAGCACGCCGCGCTTCTCATCGAACGGCAGATCGGCCAGCGGGGATCCGTAATAGCCGACGGCGCGATAGACGGCCTGGACGGGGATCTCGCGGATCTCGCCGGTTCCGCGGACTCCGCCTTCCCCGTCGGGTTCGGTGCGCTCCCACCGGAAGCCGGTGACCTTGCCGTCCTCGCCGAGGATCTCCACGGGCTTCGCGAACCAGTGCAGGTGCAGTCGACGGCTCGCCGTACCGGCCGGACGCTGACGCCACCGGTTCAGCACCTTGTCGATGACGAAGACCTGCTTGTTGGTCTTGATCGCGGCGAGCGAGGCCTCGTCGTAGTCGAAGTCCTCGTCGTGGATGACCATGTCGACGTCGGGCACCTCGCCGAGCTCGCGGAGTTCGAGAGGGGTGAACTTCACCTGGGCGGGTCCACGACGCCCGAACACGTGGACATCGGTGACCGGAGACGCCTTGAGCCCCTCGTAGACGTTCCCCGGGATCTCGGTCGGCAGCATGTCGTCGGCGTGCTTCGCGAGCACACGGGCCACGTCGAGTGCGACGTTGCCGTTCCCGATGACGGCGACCTCGCGCGCCTCGAGCGGCCAGGTGCGGGGCACATCCGGGTGGCCGTCGTACCAGCTCACGAAATCCGCGGCCCCGTACGAACCGTCGAGCTCGATGCCCGGGATGTCGAGAGGGGCGTCCGAGATCGATCCGGTCGAGAAGATCACCGCGTTGTAGTGCTTCTTGAGGTCGTCCAGCGTCAGGTCGGTGCCGTAGTTCACGTTGCCGAACAGGCGGATGTCGCCGCGGTCGAGCACGTCACGGAGCGCCGAGATGATGCCCTTGATGCGCGGGTGATCGGGAGCGACGCCGTAGCGGACGAGACCGTAGGGGGCGGGGAGGCGCTCGAAGAGGTCGATCGAGATGTCGAAGGCCTTCTCGGCCTTCAGCGCGATGTCGGCCGCGTAGATACCTGCGGGCCCTGCGCCGACGATGGCAAGCCGGAGCTTGGTCATGGTGAAGAGTCCTTACCTTGTGTGCGTGGCCCGTCCGCTCGTCGGACGGAGCCGAAGAAGATCAGCTGGAGCGTTCGACCATCACGTCGGCGAAGCGCACGAGAGCCTTCTTCACGGAGCCGTTCGGCAGCGGAGCAAGTGCCTCGACCGCCTCTCGGGCCCAGCGGTGAGCCTCGGCGAGGGTGTCGGCGGTCACCTGATGCCGACGCAGCTCCTCGATGGCGGCGGTGAACTCCGGGGAGTCGCCGCTCTCGATGCCCCGGTCGAGACGGGCGAGCAGATCGGCGGACTCGGAATCCGTCTCCGCACGCCGACGGAGGTGCAGCAGCGGGAGAGTGGGAACCCCGGCGCGCAGGTCGGTACCGGCGAGCTTGCCGGTCTCGTCGCTGCGGGGCGAGAGGTCGAGCACGTCGTCGACGAGCTGGAAGGCCACACCGATCCGCTCACCGAAATGCATGACGGCCGTCTCGTACTCGGGGGCCGCGTCCGAGAACACCACGCCCATCTGGCCGGCCGCCGCGATCAGCGAGCCCGTCTTGTTGCGGAGCACGTCGATGTAGTGCTCGATGTGGTCTTCGCCCTCGTCGGGACCGGCGGTCTCGTTGAGCTGCCCGAGGACCAGGCGCTCGAACGTCTCGGCCTGAAGGATGATGGCGCGCTCGCCCAGCGAGGCGATGAGCTTGCTGGCACGAGCGAACAGCAGGTCGCCCGTGAGGATCGCGACGGAGTTGCCCCAGACCGTCTGGGCGCTCGGAACCCCGCGACGCTTCTCCGCCTCGTCCATGACGTCGTCGTGGTAAAGCGACGCGAGGTGGGTGATCTCGATGGCCTCGGCTGCGCGGAGCACCTTCGGGTTCACGCCGGAGCCGAGGTGCGCAGTCAGCAGCGTCAGCATCGGCCGGACGCGCTTGCCGCCCGCCGACATGAGATACCGCGAGGTGACGTCGGCCATGCTGTCCGAGAAGCTGAGCTCCCGGAGCAGACCCTCTTCGACGAGCTCCAAGCCGGCCTCGACGGACGCGGCGGTGGCCCGATCCTCGCTGGACGCGAAGATGCGCTCGGTCAGACCGAACTGCGCCGAGAGCGACTTGCTGCGGCGGGCGATGGGCACGGCAGGGCTCACGTGGTGGCCTTCGGCTTGATGCCGCGGTGCAGCGCGACGACGCCCGCGGTCAGGTTGCGGTGACTGACCTGCGTGAACCCGGCGTCGCGGATCCACGACGCCAGCGTCTTCTGGTCGGGCCAGGCGAGGATCGACTCGCCGAGGTAGCTGTATGCGGGAGCGTTGGTGCCCGAGAACTTGGAGAGCAACGGCATGGCGCCACGCAGGTAGGCGCGGTGGCCGAATCGCAGGAAGGCGGAGGTCGGCGTCGAGAACTCGCAGATCACGACTCGCCCACCGGGCTTGGTGACACGGAACAGCTCGGCGAGCGCCGCATGCGGATCGTTGACGTTGCGCAGGGAGAACGACATCGTCACCGCGTCGAACTCGTCATCGCCGAACGGGAGATCCATGGCGTCGGCGTGCACGAAGCTGAGGAGGGGGTTACCGGCGTGACGTCGGCGCCCGACCTCGAGCATTCCCTCGGAGAAGTCCCCTGCCACGACATGCGCTCCGGAAGCGGCGATGGCCGCGCTGGAGGTGCCCGTCCCCGCGCCGAGGTCGAGGATCCGCTCGCCGGCCCGCGGGTCGATGGCCCTGGTCGTCGCGATTCTCCACGCACGGTCGTTGCCGCCCGACAGCACCGAGTTGGTCCTGTCGTAGCCGGTCGAGACCGTATCGAACATCGCGGCGACGTCGGAGGGGCGCTTGCCCAGGTCCGCCGTATTCACGCCTCGATTCTAGAGTGCGCCACCCGTGAGATTCCCTCCGTCCATAGCGGACATACGCTGTTCGCTCAGGGCACTCTCCGGGATCACACCCGTCCGCGATGAGCGCTACTCGGCTCGGGTGCAGGGCGGCGGGCATAAGCTCGCCGAGTGACCCCCGATGCCGTACCGGCCCTCCGCGTGGTGACCGTGGCGCTGGACGCCCCCCTCGACACCGAGGCCCTCCTCCGTCACGCCGATCCGGATGGACCGCGAGTCTGGTTGCGTCGCGGAGCGGGAATGGTCGCCCGGGGCGAGGTCCTGCGGATCACGCAGTCGGGCGCGGATCGCTTCGCCGAGTCCGCCGCGGACTGGCGTCACGTCGCCGCGGCGGCCGACGTCGACGACCGCGTGAGAGTCCCCGGCACCGGCTTGATCGCGTTCGGGAGCTTCGCCTTCGCCGATGCCTCAGCGGCCGACAGCGAGCTCGTCGTGCCGCGAATGGTGATCGGGTCCGACGGCGAGAGGGGCTGGCTGACTCTCATCGGACTCGCCGACGAGGCTTTCGAGACGTTCGGGATCGACCTGGCCGCCGTCGACCTGTCCGGGTTCGACGTCGAGTTGGGGCACAGTCGACTGGCGTCGCCCTTCGCTCCCGCCTCCCAATCGGGCGAGGCCTTCAGCGCATCGGTCGAGGCAGCCCTCGCCCGCATCGCCGACGACGACGTGGAGAAGGTCGTGCTGGCCCGCGAACTCTCCGCGCGCCTCGAGATCGATGCCGACCTGCGGTGCCCGCTCGATGCATTGGCCGACGGCTATCCCGACTGTTGGACCTTCGCCGTGGACGGGCTCATCGGCTCGAGCCCCGAGATGCTCGTCCGGGTCCACACGGGCACGGTGCAGGCCCGGGTCCTCGCGGGGAGCACGGCGCGCGGCGACGGGATGGCCGCCGACAAGGCCGCCGCTCTCGCCCTCGCGACCAGCGAGAAGGATCGGGACGAGCACGGCTTCGCGGTCCGGAGCGTGCTCGCATCCTTGCAGCCTCACACGAGCTCCCTCGCTGCGAGCGAGATGCCCTTCACCCTCAAGCTGCCGAACGTCTGGCACCTCGCGAGCGATGTCGAGGGGACCCTCGGCGACGGGTCGAGCTCACTCGATCTGCTCGACGCGATGCATCCGACCGCGGCGGTCGCGGGCACTCCGACAGCCGCCGCGTTGCGCATGATCGCCGAGCTGGAGCCCTTCGACCGCCGCCGCTACGCGGGGCCGGTCGGCTGGGTGGACGCGAACGGCGACGGTGAGTGGGCGATCGCTCTGCGCTGCGCCGAGGTCATCGGCGACACCGTGACCGCATATGCCGGTGCGGGCATCGTCACCGGTTCCGAGCCCCAGCGCGAACTCGCCGAGACGGGTATGAAGTTCCGTCCGGTCCTCGACGCGTTCGCCTGAGCCCCGAGCTGCTCCCTGCTGGGCCGCCCTGCTGAACGAATGCAGGAAGTCGCTTTTCGAATGCAGGAGTCGACCGCCGGTTCCCGGACGGCAGGCGCGTGATTCCGGGCTTCCGGCCCGCCGGATCCTGCATTCGGATCGCCACCTCCTGCATCTCGCCACAGAGTCCTGCATTTGTTCAGCGGGCGAGCGGGATCTCCAGGATCGAGAGGCCCGCGGGCGGGGAGGTGAGTGCGCGATCGAGATCGCCGCGGGTCGACACGACCTGGTGCTCCCACCCGTAGGCGGTGGCGAGCGCAGCGATCTCGACGCGCTGAGGAGTGATCATGACCCGCTCGAAGGCTCCCCGATCGGCGGTCTGGCCGACTTCGAGGCCGTCGAAGATCGTGCCGCCGCCGTCGTTGCCGACGACGAGCTGCACGCGGGGCCTCGCCTCACCCTCGGGCACGAACAGACCGCCCACGTCATGGAGCAGGGCGAGGTCACCGATGAGGACCCGCGTCGTGCCTGTCGCCGATCGTTCCGATCGCGACGCCGCCGAGGCCACGCCGATGGCCGACGAGATCGTGCCATCGATCCCGGCCAATCCACGGCTTGAGAACACCGGCACCTTCTTGCCCGGCAGCACGCCGTCCGCTTCTCGGACCAGACGAGAGGCGGCGAACCACAGCCGGTCGTGCGGCCAGGTCGAGCGCCAGACCGCTTCGACCAGGGCGCGTCGGGTGACGGGTGCGCGAGTCGCGGCGAGTTCTGCACGCATGAGCTTGGACTGCTGCGCGGGAGTGAGCTTCTCGCCCCCGCCCTGGTAGGCGGGGTCCGCGTCCTCGGTCTCCGCAGCCGCCGCGCGGCCGAGACCGATCCACTGGCGGGCCCACGCGATCTCATCCGAGTCGGGCGCACCGGCGACGGTGACGGCGTCGGCGCGACGGGCGCGGGCGTGCGGGTCGACGGGTTCTGCGCCGTGCGGACCGACGAGGACGAGGTCGATATCCGTGCGAGCGAGCAACCGCGGCACCTCGCGACTGAGGTTCGGGCGCCCGAAGAGCAGGACCCGTTCCACGGCGTCGGCCAGGCCGCTCTCGGCGATGACCCGACGGTAAGCCGGAACCAGCTGCGGACCGAAACGGGATCCGCTCGTGACCTCCGCGATGAGGGGCCACCCGGCGGCACGGGCCACTCGTTCGGCTTCGAGACCGGCCCCCGTCCCCGCGACGACAACGGTGAGCGGGCCGCGCGGGAGCTCGAGGACGCGAGGCTCCCGAGCGACCCGCACCCGCTCTTCGACGGGTGGCACGTCGACGTCCGCGACGACGCCCGACAGCGGTTCGCGGTACGCGAGGTTGAGGTGGACGGGGCCTGCTTGGCCATCCGTCTCGCCCGACGCGTGCGCGAAGGCGAGATCGGCGAGGGTGACGGACTCCGACTCGACTCCCTCTCGATCGAGCGGAGCCTCGACATCGGTCTCCCACACGGTCGCCGGGCCGAAGATGCCGGGTTGGCGGGTCGTCTGATTGGACCCCGTTCCCCTGAGCTCGGCCGGTCGGTCGGCCGTCAGGGCGATGACCGGATCACCCGAGTGCCACGCCTCGAGCATGGCCGGGTGCAGATTGGCGACGGCGGTGCCCGAGGTGGTGATCACGGCGACCGGACGTCCGCTGCCCCGTGCGAGACCCAGCGCGAGGAATGCGGCGGAGCGCTCGTCGATGCGGACATGAAGAGTGAGCAGCCCCCGCTCGGCTGCGGAAGCGGCCGCCAGAGCGAGCGCTTGGGAGCGTGAGCCGGGGCAGACGACCACATGCTGCATGCCGTTCGCCGCCAGGCGATCGATGAGGGCGTGGGCGGAGCGACTGGCCGGAGACGACCGATCAGCCATCGCGGCGGCCACTCGGGCCCGGCTCATCGGCTTCCGACCCGTCGGATCCCCGATCCGAGGCTGACGGCGACCCGCCGGCCGGATCGCTGCCGGGACGCCCCCCAGGCCCCCCGGTCTCCGTCGAACCACCGCGATCGCGGTCGGGTTCGACGCCGGGCTTGCCGAACTCCTCTTCGAGGCGGCGGATGCGCTCGTCCTGGTCCGTGTCCCGGCGAAGGCCGGCGAGGAACGTGGGATCGTCGTCGGGCGCGATGATGCGAGTCGCCGGGCGTCGCGAACCTTCCACGCGACCGCGGCCGATGAAGAACCAGAGCAACGAGCCGATGACCGGCAGAACGAGGATGAGCAGCAGCCAGATCGGCTTCCGTGGACCTCTGATCCGCGCGCGATCGGCCATCGCGCAGTCGACCAGCGAGTAAACGATGAAGGCGACAGCGACGACTGCGAGGATGACCCAGAAGCGCGCCATACCGCGAGGATAGCCGAGCTCGAGGCCCCCTCGGCTGGGAGCGCCCCCTCCGGAAGGGCCGTCGAACCGGGCGGCCGCTACGGTGCCGCTGTGCACGCCGCGGCGAGCCGAGTCCCGGGTCGGGTCCGCCGCCGACCTCCGCGGAACCGTGAGCTGGCGGACCGCGATCGAGTCGATCGCACACGGGGCGTTGCGTTCTCGCGGGGTCAGCCGGCGTTCGATCGCGGACGTGTCGCAGGGGCAGCTGCTCCTCATGGATGGCGCGACTCTCACCCTGCAGGCCACGTTCGACGGCATCGAGTTGACCTCGTTGCGGACCCCGGCCGTGAGTCCCGATGCGATCGATCGCGCCGCTGAATCCGAGCCCCGCACACTCGGCATCGTCGGCACCGGGTCGCAGCCCCCGAAGTGGCGCGAGTCACGAGGATCAAATCAAAGTTGCGCCGATGAGCCCTG
The DNA here is from genome assembly GCA_913778905.1 of uncultured Naasia sp. Taxonomy (GTDB): domain Bacteria; phylum Actinomycetota; class Actinomycetes; order Actinomycetales; family Microbacteriaceae; genus Naasia. The sequence goes on from CAJYYA010000016.1 coordinate 278,203, forward strand.
CGGGCTCGGGGTCCCCACCCCGCGGCTAAGCTCGAAGGATGGAAACTCGCGCGCCGTCGCGGTGGGCCTGGCTCTGGTTCACCCTCCTCCGGGTCGGACTGTTCGGCGTTCTGCTGGCCGTCTTCGTCTTCCTGCTCCCCGTCGAGCCGTGGGTGTCCGCCATCCTCGCGGCCGTCATCGCGCTGTGCGTGTCCTACATCTTCCTGTCCCGCCCACGGGCCGCCGTCTCGCAGCAGATCGCCGACACCCGGGCCGGCCGGACCCGCAGCGCCAGCGACGCGGACGACGAGGCCGAGGACGCCGCCGTCGAGGAGCCCGGTAGCCGCGCCTGAACACCGGATGCGCGCTGACACCGCACGTTCCGGCGGAATGTCCTAGCCGGAACGTGCGGTCTATGCCGGAATATCCGACCTAGAGGGTGAAGGCGAGGGCGAGGATGATCGCGTAGGCCAGGGCGAGCAGGCTCGTCAGCTTCAGGACGAGGATCAACTCGCGCGGCGTGCGCGCCGTGACCGCGATGAGCCCGGCGGGGATCGCCATCAGCAGGGTGAAGAACACCAGGAGCGCCAGCGGGTAGAACAGCGTGAAGAAGCCGGCGACGCCGAACGGGATCGCGAGCAGGACGCAGAACAGGATCTTCGATCCGCGGGCGCCGATCTTGACGCTGAGGGTGCGCTTGCCGGCTACGCGATCCTGCTCGATGTCGCGTTGGTTGTTGACGACGAGCACCGCGCAGGCGAGCGATCCGATCGCGATGGCCGAAAGCCAGGACTCGACGGGGACCCGTTCGACCTGCACGTAGGTGGTGCCGATGGTCGCGACGAGTCCGAAGAAGACGAAGACGGCGAGCTCTCCGAGCCCCGCGTATCCGTAGGGGCGCTTGCCGCCCGTGTAGTACCAGGCCGCAGCGATGGCGACGGCACCGACCGCGAGCAGCCACCAGAGCTGGGTGATGACCACGAGCGCGAGTCCGGCGACCGCCGCGACGCCGAAGAACGCGAGCGCTACGGTGAGCACGGTCTTCGGCTTCGCGCCGCGCGAAGCGGTGATGCGAGCAGGGCCGACGCGGAAGTCGTCGGTTCCGCGGACCCCGTCCGAGTAGTCGTTGGCGTAGTTCACGCCGATCTGGAGGCAAACGGCGACGATGAGGCATAAGAGGGCGCGGAACTCGTGCCAGACGTAGCCGTCGACGGCAGTGGCAGCCGCGGACCCGAGGATGACCGGAGCGACGGCGAGAGTCAACGTGCGGGGGCGCGCGGCACCGATCCAATCGCGTGCGGTCGCCTTGCGCGGCGTCTGTGCGCGGGCGGCCGCTTCACGAGCGGCAGCCGCGCGGCTGCGACCGGCGATCGAGGGGCTGTGCGTACGCGACTGCGGGGCGGGACGCTTCTTGCTCTTGGGCACGGGGAGATCCTATTGGCGGCACCCGAGCGGGGAGCCCGGGTGCCGCCGACCGCCTGAACCGGTCAGTCGCGAGGCTGGGCCTCCGGCGCGAACCACACCGTCGTGTTCGCCGGAACGACCCCATCGCTGAGGGGCTGGGTCGCGAGCAGAACCTCGCCCGCGGGCACCGGGAACGGATCGCCCGAGAAGTTCGCCACGACGCTCCAGCCGTCGGTCCGATCGAATCGCAGTACCCCGGCCGGTGCCTCCTGCCAGGTGAGGGTCTCGCCCGCGCTCAGCGACCGACGCAGGCGAAGCGCCTCCCGGTACAGGCTCAGACTCGAGGCCTGGTCGTCGATCTGCGTCGATGCCGCATAGTCAGCGAACCACGCCGGCTGGGGCAGGTGGGCCTCGGCCGTCGAGAAGCCGAAGGCGGGCGCCTCCGTCGTCCAGGGCAGGGGTACGCGGCAGCCGTCGCGGCCCTTCCGCGTGTGCTCCGAGCGGAGCCACATCGGGTCCTGGAGGCGGTCGTGCGGAATGTCGGCGACCTCGCGGAGGCCGAGCTCCTCGCCTTGATAGAGATACGCCGACCCGGGCAGGGCGAGCATCACGGCCGTCGCGGCACGTGCTCGCAGGCGGCCGATCTCGGGGTCCTCCTCCGCGCTCTTCCCGTCGCTCAAGAGCCAGCTCTCGAGGTCGGTGCCGGCGGGCAGGCCGTACCGCGTCGCGTGGCGGACGACGTCGTGATTGGACAGCACCCAGGTCGAGGTCGCACCGGACTCGGCCGCGTTGGCGATGTTGGTGTCGATGATGCGCTGGTAGGTGTCCGCGTCCCAGGAGGCCTCGAGCAGATCGAAGTTGAAGGCCTGGCCGAGCTCGGTCGGCCGCGCGTAGAGCACACGACGGCTGGCCGGCACCCACGCTTCGGCGACGGCGGTTCGGGGAGGGTCGTACTGATCGAACAGCTGACGCCACTCCTCGTAGATCGCATGGACCTCGTCGCGGTCGAACAGCGGATCGTCACCCGTCTCGGGCGTCGCGTCGTTCGCCACGGTGGGCTTGCTCCGCAACGGCTCGGAGAGGTCTTTCGTCAACGCGTGCGCGACGTCGATCCGGTAGCCGTCGACCCCGCGATCCGACCAGAACTTCAGCACGGACAGGAACTCGTCGTGCACCTCGCGGTTGCTCCAGTCGAGATCGGGCTGCTCCGGCGCGAAGAGGTGCAGGTACCACTGGCCGTCCGGGACGCGGGTCCAGGCCGGCCCGCCGAAGTGGGACACCCAGTCCGACGGCGGCTGCTCCCCGTCGGGCCCGAGCCCGTCCCGGAAGACGTAGCGCGCCCGCTCGGGGCTCCCCGGTGCGGACTCGAGGGCCGCCTGGAACCAGCGATGACGGTTCGAGGTGTGGTTGGGGACGATGTCGACCACGAGCTTCATCCCCCGCTCGTGGAGCGCCGCGATCAGGTCGTCGAGGTCCCCGAGCGTGCCGAGTCGGGGATCGACGTCGCGATAGTCGTCGACGTCGTAACCGCCGTCCGCCAGGGCGGACGGGTAGAACGGGCTGAGCCAGACCGCGTCGACTCCGAGGTCGTGCAGGTAGCCCACCTTGGCGGTGATGCCGGCGATGTTGCCGAGGCCGTCACCGTCCGAGTCGACGAAGCTGCGGGGGTAGACCTGGTAGACGACCGCGTTGCGGGCCCAGGAGTCGGTGGCGGTCGGGGTGCTGCTCATGGACGACTCCGTCGTGAGGCCCGTCAGGGGTTGGCGTGCAGGGAACGGTCGCACATCGAACCGGGTAGGCTCCGTCGTCGACGCGCGTCGACGACAGAATGCCAGGCCTCGTCAGGGCGCTGCAACCGCGACCGCGCTGCGCACAGCGGGCTCGCGGCTCGGGGTTCCCCGGCTCGAACCGGGTGGCGACTCACCCGCCCTGTCAGCGACCGCGAGAGGCGGTCCCCGAAGTGCCTCGGACATGCAGAGCACCCGGGATGATCCGTCGACGATGAGTCCTCTCGCCCCCGACGAGAGCGAGCAGGTCGTCGACCGCCTGGGCACCCATCTCGGCGGCGGGAGGGGACACCGTCGTCAGAGGCGGCTCCACCAGCGTCGCCGTCGACACTCCGGCGCCGAGAGAGACGACGTTGAAGTCGGCCGGGACGGAGAGGCCGTGCTCCCGGGCGGCGCCGATGATCCCGATCAACGCCTGGTCGTTCATGCTGACGACGCAAGTCGGCCGGCCCGGCGCGAGCAGCTGGTCGGCGAAGACACCGCGGCCGGCGCTGATCGCCGGAGCAGCGTGAACGACGAGGAGCTCCACCCCGCGCGACTCGCACGCCGCGGAGATCCCGCGCCGCCCTCGCACGGTGGGCCCGTACCCTTCGGCGGCCAGGGCTGCGCTCTGGCTCAGGAAGAGGACCGACCGGTGGCCGAGACCGAAGAGATGATCGATCGCGATCTCGGCCATGCCCTCGAAGTCGGAGTCGACGTAGGAGACCTCGGCGTCGTCGGCCGTCCTCCCGAGGAGGACGAACGGCACGCCCACCTCGCGGAGGACCCCGACGCGGCGGTCATCGGTGGCGACCTCCATCAGGATCACCCCGTCGACGAGCCCCTGGGCGGCGAGCCGCCTCAGCTCGGCGAGGTCGTCGGCAGGGTTCATCCAGAGCAGCAGGTGATACCCGCCGGCACGCGCCCGCTGCGCCGCGGCTTGCAGATACTCGAACTCCGACAGGTTCAGCCCGCGTTCGGTGAAGGGCAGGTGCACGGCGATGATGCCGGTACGGCGACCCGCGAGCCCCCGAGCAAAGGCGTTGGGGGTGTACGCGAGCTCGGTCATCGCGGCTTCGATACGGCGACGCGTCTCATCCGAGATGGGCCGTTCGCCACTCAGCGCGTAGGACACCGTGCTCGCCGACACGCCCGCGAGCCGTGCCACGTCCGCTCGCGTCGCCATCCGCTCCCCTTCGCGTCGAGGTGTTCGAGAAACCCTATCCAGGGCATCCGGCCCGCTGGCGAACAGGCCGAGTCCTCAACGCTGTCGCGCGCCTATCAGCGGCACGAACACCGCCTCCGTGAGCGGAGCCAGCGGCAGGAGCCGCGCCTGCGCTTCATCCACCCATACGGCTTCCTCGATTTCAGCGGCGACCTCGACGGCTCCGACGTCGGTGTCGGCCTCGAACGCATCGGCGACCACGTCATGGCCTCCCTCGTTCGCGGCAGCGGCTCGATGAGTGCCCAGAGGGCGGAGCCGGTCGAGGCCCAGCACCACGCCGACCTCCTCACCGACCTCGCGCACCGCGGCCTCGGCTGCAGTCTCCCCCGGCTCGGGTTTGCCGCCCGGCTGCATGAAGAGAGCGGATCCGCGCTTGCGGACCAAGAGAGCACGCCCATCGCTCGACCGCCTGAGCAGCACAGCGGAGACCCGCACGATCGGGCGCGCTGCGAGAGCCTCGAGCGCCCGGCGGTCCGGCTTGCCGCTCGCGAGCAGAGGGATCGACGGCAGGTGGATGACCCTGTCGGGCGCCGCCGCCCGACCGAGCTCGTCACGGATTCGCGCACGCAACGCCGCGAGCCCCGCTTCGTCGACCTCACGCGGAGCGACGACGACGGGTACCTCGCCCCAGCGTTCGTGCGGCGCGCGGACGACGACCGCGTCGGCGAGGTTCGGATCCGCACGCACGGCGGTTTCGACGAGCCCCAGCGAGACCTTCTCGCCACCCGAGATGATGACATCGTCGAGTCGTCCGACCACCGTCAACCGGCCCTCGTCGTCGATTCGGGCGGAGTCGCCGGTCCGATACCAGCGGCCGGACCCGTCGGTGAGAAAGGTCCGTTCGGTGCGGTCCTCGTCCCCGAGGTACCCGTCGGCCAGCGACGGGGATTGGATGAGGAGCTCGCCGTCGTCCACCCGCAGGTGAACGCCTGCCAGCGGGACACCGTCGTAGACGCACCCTCCGGCGGTTTCTGAGGATCCGTAGGTCGAGACGACCCTCATCCCCAACTCGCGCGCCCGGTCCATGAGCTGACGAGGGGCACGCTGCCCACCGACCAGGATGCCGACCGGCCTGGCGAGCACCGCAGCTCCTGCGGGGTCGACTTCCGCCGCCTCGACGAGTCGGGCGAGCTGAGCGGGGACGACCGACAGGGCCACCGGATCGCGCCCCGTGGAGGCGACGGCGTCGATCATCTGCGCGGCCGCGAAACCGGGGTCGAGGACGATCGGCTCGGACTCGGACGCGATGCTTCGAACCAGAACCTGCAGGCCGGCGACGTAGTGGACGGGGAGTGCGAGCACCCATCGGCACGGTCCACCCAGGTAGGCCTGCGTCATGCCCGCCGACGCGAGCAGGGCGTCCGCCGACAGGGCGACGCGCTTGGGCGTGCCGGCACTGCCCGACGTCTCGATGACCGCGGCCACTCCGCGGGGCACCTCGACGGGGGCCGCCTCCGGAACCGGCGCGCCGGGTGCGACGGGCAGCAGGGCGGGCCCCGTTCCGGACAGGGCCGCCCTCAACTCGACGAGCAGATCCGCCGGTCCGGCCGTCATAGCGCGCAGTTCCCTCACGACACCGCCCGGCCGATCAGTAGTGCCAGGGGTACGGCGACCAGTCGGGCTCGCGCTTCTCGAGGAACGAGTCGCGACCCTCGACGGCCTCGTCCGTGCCGTAGGCCAGGCGGGTGGCCTCACCGGCGAACACCTGCTGCCCGACAAGACCGTCGTCGACCGCGTTGAAGGCGAACTTCAGCATGCGGATCGCGGTCGGCGACTTCGACAGGATCTCGCGCGCCCAGTCGATCGCGGTGGCCTCGAGCTCGGCGTGCGGCACGACGGCGTTGACCGCCCCCATCTCCATCGCGCGCTGCGCGCTGTACTCGCGGGCGAGGAAGAAGACCTCCCGAGCGAACTTCTGGCCCACCTGGCGGGCGAAGCCGGCGCTGCCGTAACCCGCATCGAACGATCCGACGTCGGCGTCGGTCTGCTTGAACTTCCCGTGCTCGGCACTCGCGATGCTCAGGTCGCACACGACGTGCAGCGAATGTCCGCCGCCGGCGGCCCAGCCGGGAACCACCGCGATGACGACCTTGGGCATGAAGCGGATGAGGCGCTGCACCTCGAGGATGTGGAGGCGCCCCGTGGCGACCTCACCCGACTCGTAGCGGTAGCCGTCGCGACCGCGGATCCGCTGGTCACCGCCGCTGCAGAACGCCCAGCCGCCGTCCTTCGGGCTCGGTCCGTTGCCGGTGAGCAGCACCACGCCGACCCGCGGGTTCTGGCGAGCATGGTCGAGCGCGCGGTGGAGCTCATCGACCGTGGACGGGCGGAACGCGTTGCGCACCTCGGGCCGGTCGAACGCGATCCGCACGATGCGGTCGTCGTGGGAGCGGTGGTAGGTGATGTCCTCGCCATCCCACCCCTCGACCTCTGTCCATTGCGTCGGGTCGAAGATCTCGGAGACTGCCATGCGGCCAAGCCTAGGAGGTGGCCCCGACAGTCGACTCGACGTCTCCCCCGCCGCGGCTCGATCGGGTTGGAGGCGTTCGGTGCGTTCACCGGCGGACCGGGCCAGAATCGGCCTATGCTCCCCGATCTCCGCGACCTCCTCGCCACCGCTCGCGTCGTCGACCTCCCGCTGAGCGTGCCCTTCCGCGGTATCACGACGCGTGAAGCGCTGCTCGTCGAAGGCCCGGAGGGGTGGAGCGAGTTCTCGCCGTTCGTCGGATACGACGATGCGGAGGCGTCCCGCTGGCTCGCCGGGTGCATCGACTTCGGGTGGTCTGCCGCGCCGACACCGTTGCGGTCGACGGTGAGGGTGAATGCGACGGTGCCCGCCGTCGACGCGCGAGAGGTGGAGGCGGTCCTCGCCCGCTTCCCCGGCACCCGCACCGCCAAGGTCAAGGTCGCCCATGCCGGGTCGCGCCTCGCCGACGATGTCGCCCGTGTGGCCGAGGTGCGCCGACTGCTCGGCCCGGAGGGTCGCATCCGGATCGACGCCAACGGGGCCTGGAACCTGGACGAGGCCGAGCATGCCGTGCACGAGATGGCCGAGTTCGACCTCGAGTATCTCGAGCAGCCCTGCCCTGACGCGGAGGAGCTCCGGGAGCTCCGCCGCCGCATCAAATACCTGGGGATCGGCATCGCGGCCGACGAGGAGATCCGGAAGGCCGCTGACCCGGTAGGTGTCGACCTCGCGGGTCTCGCCGACGTCGTCGTGCTCAAGGCGCAGCCCCTCGGCGGGATCCGGGAAGGACTGCGGATCGCCGCGGCGCACGGCTTGCCGGCGGTCGTCTCCAGTGCGCTCGACACCTCTGTGGGCCTGTCGATGGGCGCCTTCCTCGCGGCGGCCGTCCCCGAACTCGACTACGACTGCGGCTTGGGGACCGGTGCGCTGCTCGCCGCAGACGTCACCGACTCACCGCTCCTGCCGGTCGACGGGGCCGTCGAGGTGCGCCGCGTCGAGGTGTCCCCCGCACTCCTCGACACCCATGCGGCGTCTCCCGAACGCACCGCCTGGTGGCTCGCCCGCCTCGAACGCTGCCACCGAGTGCTCGCCGAGGTGTAGCGAAGCCTCGGGCCCTCTCGGTGCGCTTCGCTTACTCGAGGCATCTCGGTACGCGCTGGCGCGCTACTCGATGTCCGTGACGTTCGCTGGCCCTTCATTTCGCTGCGCTCAATGGGCGGGTGGGACTCCGGAGGTCGAGTAGCGCGCCAGCGCGTACCGAGACCCGTCGAGTAGGCGCCCGCGCCGTACCGAGACGTACGAAGGGTAGGAAAGCCCTACGCCCCGATCACAGCCCCGAGTAGGCGTGCAGACCCTTGAAGAAGACGTTCACGATGCCGAAGTTGAACAGCACGGCCGAGTAGCCGATGATCGCCAGCCACGCCGAGCGCGATCCTCGCCATCCCTTGGTCGCCCGCGCGTGGATGTATCCGGCGTAGATGACCCAGATGATGAAGGTCCAGACTTCCTTGGTGTCCCAGCCCCAGTAGCGCCCCCAGGCGTGCTCGGCCCAGATGGCTCCGGCGATGAGGGTGAAGGTCCAGAGGACGAAGCCCACGACGATGACGCGGTACGCCGAGTTCTCGAGCGCGGTGGCATTGGGAATGGCGCCGGGCAGCTTGAAGCGGGACAGTCCCGCCCCCCGTTCACGCCGTGCCTGCAGCAGCTGAGCGACCGACAGCGCGAAGCCGAGCGTGAAGAACGCGGTCGCGAGGATCGCGACGAGCACGTGGATGACCAGCCAGTACGACTGCAGAGCCGGCGGCAGCGGCACCACATCGACGCGGAACCCGACCGAGGTGATGCCGAGCATGACGACGACGAGCCCGGTGACGATGGCGCCGAGGAAGCGCAGGTCGCGACGGAAGAGGGCGACGAGGAAGACGCCCATGATGATCAGGGTGCCGGTCATCGAGAACTCGTACATGTTGGCCCACGGCACACGGGCGGCCGCGATGCCACGGAGCAGAACCGCGCCGAGCTGCAGCACGAAGCCGATGGCTGAGAAGACGACGCCGACCTTGAGGCTCAGTCCCTCCTTGCGGAGGGGGACGCCGACATCGGAGTTATCGACCGAAGCAGGCCGCTCCATGGTCGTGACCGAGCCGGCCGTGGCGCGGCCTCGAGCGACGGCGATGCGCTCGGCGCCCGAGACGACGGAGTCGCCGACTGCTGCGGAACGGCGGGCCAGGTCGAGCGCGAACGAGACGAAGGCGAGAGCGTAGGCCCCCATCGCCGCGAACAGGAGCATCGCCGACAGCGAGTCGAGGTTTTCAGTCACCGTCTAAGCCTAAAGCCGAGCGGACGGGCCGGAGCCGGTCGCGGCGCTATCCGACGAAGCGGGATCGGCGGGAGTCGGTGTCCCGTGGGCATCGGCGAGGTCGATGACAGCCTGGCCGAGCTGCGGATCGTCGCTTCGAGCGAGGCCCGCGTACTCGACGCGGAGCCCGCCGTCCTCGGCACCGACCACCTTGATCCACACCCGGCGCCGCGGCACGAAGAGCGAGGCGAGAAGGCCTGCGAGCAGCAGGATCGCGAAGACCAGGACCCAGTCGCGGGCCGGATCGTGATGGATCTCGAGGGAGGCGAAGCGGCTCACTCCGTCGAACGAGACCGTCCCCATGCCGTCGGGGATGTCGACCGTCTCACCGGGTCGGAGGACGAGACCCTTCGACGGGCTGTTGGGCCCGGCGATCTGGGTGAGGTCGCCGACGTCGAGCGAGTAGACCGACTTGGGCACGCCGGTGTCGAGTCCGAGATCGCCCGTGTAGGCGCTGAACGACACGACGGGGTCGCGGGCGTCGGGGAACGACGATGCGAGGGCTCCGCTGGAGAGCGTCGTCGCGGTCGGGTAGAAGAACCCGATCATGCCGAGTTGCTCGGGGAGGCCGTCCGGAACCTTCACCACGCCGATGGAGGTCAGCTGCGGGTCCTGCGGCAGGAACGGGATCGCTCCGGAGAAGACGACGTCGCCTTCCGGGTTGCGCACCGTGATGCGCGGCGCGTAACCGTTGCCGAGCAGGTAGACGTCCGTCCCGTCCTCGCGGAGGGGCTCGTTGACGCGGATCTGCGCGGGGCGCTGTGACCCGTCCGGCTCGGTCACCGTGAGAGAAGCGGTGTAGTCGAGGGGCGCACCCACAGCGTTCTGGTTCTGGTCCTCGTAGGAAACGTCGAGCTTGTCGAGACCCAGCCGATACGGCACGAGCGCCTCGTCGGTCACGAGCCGACCGCGCGTGAACGAGTCGTATCCGCCGACGTAGTTGACGAAGGGTTCGCCTTCGACGACGACCTTCTGCCCGTTGTAGCCGAGCAATCCGCCGAGGGCGACCGCGATGAGCACGCCGATCAACGATCCGTGGAAGATCAGGTTGCCGGTCTCGCGCAGGTAGCCGCGTTCCGCGGAAATCGAGTTCCCGTACCGCTCGGTGCGGTACCGCCTGCTCTTCAGCAGCTTCTCCGCGCGCGCGACGGCGGCCTCGGTGTCGTCGCCCTGGATCAGGCGCGTCTCGAAGTTCTCGAAGCGACCGAGGCGGGCGGGGGTGCGCGGCGGGCGGGCCTTCATGGCTCGCCAGTGGTGCGCGGTGCGCGGGAGGACGCACCCGATGAGGGAGACGAAGAGCAGCAGGTAGATGGCCGAGAACCACACCGAGGTGTAGACGTCGAAGCCCTGCAGCGCGTCGATGACGGGGAACAGGTCCGGATTGTCGGCCTGGTACTGGGTGACGCCATTGGGGTCGGACGAGCGCTGCGGCACGAGAGATCCGGGGACCGCTGCGATCGCGAGGAGCAGCAGGAGGAATAGAGCGGTCCGCATGCTCGTGAGCTGGCGCCAGGCGAACCGGAGCGTGCCGACGAACCCGAGCTTCGGGTTCTCGACCGACTCCTCGCCCGCGTCGAAGTGGTCGTCGGGCCGGCGCGTGCCGTCCGCGGACTTCGCACCCTTCGCGGGGGTGGGCCGGGAATGCGTCGACGGGCCGGACGCCGACGGGTCAGACGAGCGTGCCATAGTCACCGATCACGAATCCGAGTTGCAGCATCCATTGGTTCCAGAGACCCGAGACCATCAGGATGCCGATGACGATGAGCACCGCACCGCCGACGATGTTGACGGCGCGGATGTGGCGGCGCAGCCAGCCGACCGCACCCGCCGCCCAGCTGAGGCCGAGGGCGATGAGGACGAACGGGATTCCGAGGCCGAGCGCGTAGGCCAGGCCCAGAGCCGCTCCCTGCAGGGGGGATCCGCCACCGAAGCTCAGCGAGTAGATGGCCGCGAGGGTCGGCCCCATGCAGGGTGTCCAGCCGACGGCGAAGACGGCGCCGAGCAGCGGGGCACCGACGAGACCGGTGACCGGGCGCCACGACGGCTTGATGGTGCGCTGCATCGCACCGAATCGGCCGATGAACACGAGACCCATGAGGATGACGACGACCCCCGCGATACGCGTGATCAGGTCGCGCCATTGGATGAGCCAGAACCCGGCGGCACCGAATGCGATCCCGAAGCCGACGAAGACGATGGCGAACCCGAGGACGAAGAGCGCGGCGCCGAGGACGACGCGGCGCCGCTCCGCCGATCGCCGATCCGCGGCGTCACGGCCGTCCGTGAAACCGCCGACGTAGGCGAGGTAGCCGGGCACCAGCGGGAGTACGCACGGCGACGCGAACGAGACGAGACCCGCGAGCAGAGCGACCGGGATCGCCAGCAGGAGGGGTCCGCCTATCGCGCCGTCGATGCCCATCACTCGGTCTCGGCGGCGGTGTCGCGGATGAGGGTGGTCAGGATGGACGGCTCGAGCACGCGGCCGAGGATGCGCGCGGCCACCCGCCCCTGCTTGTCGAGGACGAGCGTGGTGGGCACGGCATTCGGGGGAATGCTGCTGCTGAAAGCGAGCTGCACGGCTGCGTTCTGGTAATCGAGGACCGACGGATAGGTGACGCCGAACTCGTCCTCGAACGACTTCGCGGTGCCGGCCTCGTCACGTGTGTTGACCCCGACGAACTGCACGTCGGCTCCCGACGAGGTGGAGATGCTCTCGAGGTCGCGAGCTTCGGCGCGACAGGGCGGGCACTGCGCGTACCAGAAGTTGACCACCACGACCTTGCCGCGCTCATCGGCGCTCGAGAAGGTGTCGCCCTCGATGGTGGTGCCCTGGAAGTCGACGGCGGGCTTGCGATTGTCGGGAGTGAAGGTCTCGACGGTTCCGTCGCCGGCGATGTAGTCCTTGTTGCTGCCCTCGCGGTACTGGTCGGCCAGCGAGTCGCCGCCGCAGCCGGACAGGAGGAGGGCCAGGGCGACCGCGGCGGCCGCAGCCGCGCGTGCTCGGAACTTCATACGGCTCCCTTGTCGACCGCGCTCGCGCCGAGACCGGCGGCGGGGTCGGCGTAATCGGTCTCGACGAACTTCTCGCCGTCGCGACGGATGGTCGTGATGCTGGACAGCGCGCACCGGCGCTTGCGCGGATCGTGGTGCAGCTTCGCTCCCGCGAGCTTGCGGTGCACCATCCAGATGGGCAGCTGGTGCGACACGATGACGATCTCGTCGGACTCGCTCGCGGCGTCATCGGCGTCAGTGATCGCGGCGAGCATGCGCGCGGCGATCTCGATGTAGGGCTCGCCCCAGCTCGGCTGGTAGGGATTGCGCAGCCACGGCCACGCTTCCGGACGGCTCAGAATGGCGGCTCCGCGCAACATGCGGGATCCCTCGAAACGGTTCCACGGCTCGATGACCCGCTCCTCCGTCTCGACGCGGAGGTCGAAGGCGGCGGCCCAGGGCGCAGCGGACTCGCGGGTGCGCTGCAACGGGGACGCGAGGAGGCGCGTGATGGGACGGCCCTCGAGCGAATCGGCGGCGGCGTGCGCCATGCGGACGCCGAGGTCGGAGAGCCCGAATCCCTCGATGCGGCCGTAGAGCACTCCGGTCGGGTTGTGCACCTCGCCGTGACGCACGAGATGGATGGCGCGGGCGGACACCCTTGAAGTCTACGGGCTGTAGAACTCCCCCGGCCGGGCGCCCCTTCCCCCGCGACTGCGGAGTGTCGCGCCCATTGCGGGGTGTGGACCCCCTGCAGTCGGCGCGACACTCCGCAGTCGCGGGGGAAGGGAGGGGAATAGGCTTGTCGACCGTGACTAGAACCCTGATCAAGCACCTGTCCGCTCACGACGACGGCACCGTCACGGTCGCCGGGTGGGTCGAGACCGTCCGCGATCAGAAGAAGGTCCAGTTCGTCATCCTCCGCGACGAGTCCGGGTCGGTCCAGCTGGTCCGCCGCCGTCCCGAGACGGACGACGCGATCGCCACCTCGATCTCGGAGCTCACGCTCGGCAGCTTCGTGCAGGTCACGGGCGAGCTCAAGCACGACGAGCGCGTCAAGCTCGGCGGTATCGAGGTCGCGATCGAGGAGTTCGAGGTCGTGGGCAAGGCCCTCCCCGAGAACCCCATCGCCGAGGACAGCAGCATCGACAAGCGTCTCGACTGGCGCTTCCTCGACCTGCGCCGCCCCGAGCAGAACCTCGTGTTCCGCATCCAGACCACGTTCCTGCACGCGCTTCGCACCTGGTGGGTGGAGCACGACTTCGTCGAGATCCACACCCCCAAGCTCATGGCGAGCGCCAGCGAGTCTCGCGCCGAGCTGTTCGAGGTCGACTACTTCGAGGGCAAGGCCTACCTGGCGCAGAGCCCCCAGTTCTTCAAGCAGATGGCGCAGCCGGCCGGTTTCGGCTCGGTCTTCGAGGTCGCGCCGGCCTTCCGCGCCGACCCGTCATTCACGTCGCGCCACGCGACGGAGTTCATCAGCGTCGACGCCGAGATGAGCTGGGTCGACAGCCACGAGGACGTCATGAAGATGCACGAGGAGCTCCTCGTCGCCGGCTTCACCGCGGTGAAGGAGAAGCACGGCGAGGAGATCAAGGCGCTCTTCGACATCGACATCGAGGTGCCGGCGACGCCGTTCCCGCGCGTGCCGCTGGCCGAGGCCAAGAAGATCGTCGCCGAGCGCGGCTATATCGTGCCCCGCGCCGACGACGACATGGACCCGGAGGGCGAGCGCCAGATCGCGGCCTGGGCCAAGGAGACTCACGGCTCGGAGTTCGTGTTCCTCACCGACTACGCCTCGAGCATCCGCCCGTTCTACCACCGCCGCCACGACGGCGACGCATCGCTGACGAACAGCTACGACCTCATCTTCAACGGCACCGAGATCTCGACGGGCGCGCAGCGCGAGCACCGCGTCGACGTCCTGGTCGAGCAGGCGAAGGAGAAGGGTCTCGACCCCGAGGAGCTCGACTTCTACCTCGACTTCTTCCGCTACGGCGTGCCCCCGCACGGCGGATTCGGCATGGGCCTCGCCCGCGTGCTCATGCTGATGCTGCACCTGCCGAGCATCCGCGAGACCACGTACCTGTTCCGGGGACCGAACCGCCTGCTTCCCTGACCCGGGCCATCGAAGCCGAATGGGGGCCCGCATCGTTCACACGATGCGGGCCCTCGTTGGTCGCGGAGGGACGCTACAGGCTGAAGCCGCCGTCGCTCGTGAGAACCTGACCGACCACCCAGCTCCCCGCTTCTGTGGCGAGCCACGCGATCAGTTCGGCAGGGTCTGCGGGTCGCCCGACGCGACCGAACGGCGTCGTCTGCAGGTAGGCCTCGAAGTCTCCGAGCGAGCGATCCGTCGTGTCCGGATCCATATAGCCGGTATTCACCGGGCCCGGATTGATGGTGTTGAGGATCACGCCCAGCTCGAGGAGTTCGGCGGCGACCGTGGCCGTCACCCCCGCCAGGGCGGCTTTACTCGCCGCGTAGGCGACTTCTCCGCGCATCGCGCCGTGCATCTGACCGGACGTCATCCAGAACACATGGCCCCGCGGTCCGGCGAACGGGCCGCCCCCGTCGATGCGATCACCGGGGCGGCGAGCGTTATCGCCCTGCGGCGCCCGGAGTCGAGCGAACTCGGCAGTGAGCAGGATGGTCGCGCGCGCGTTGACTTCCCAGAAGGCGGAGAGCCGTTCGGCGGTCATGTCGAGGATGCTGCCATCATCGCCACTTTTGGCGTGATTGCAGACCAGGATGTCGAGCTGTCCGGTCGGAGCGAGCGCCGCCTCCATGACGACCGGAAGGCTGCGCGGGTCGGCGAGATCGGCTGCGACGTCCCCGAATCTCGCACCATCCGTCATGAGTTCGCGGATCGCCGCGCGGACCGCGTCGAGGTCGTCACCTCCCCACGGTTGTTGAAGGTCGTGCGGCCTGTGGTGGTGGATGACGACGCTCGCTCCGAGCGACGCGAGCTTCGCAGCGATAGCGAACCCGATCCCCCTCCGACGAGACACCCCGGTCACGAGAGCCGTCTTACCGGCCAGCGGGAGATATTCAGGCATCGAGGGTCCTCCCGTAGCCGATCAGGCGGAGGCGGCGTCCACCGCGGCGCGGAAGCGGCCGCCGTCGACCCGCCAGATGGAGTGGATCTCGCCATCGATGGTGACGACCGGGATCTTCTCGCCGTACTCGGCCATGAGGGCCGGGGCCGAGAGGATGTCGGTCTCGACGAACGCGACCTCCTCTTCCGGATAGTCGGCGAGCACCGTCTCGACGATCTCGCGTGCGACATCGCACAGGTGGCATCCGGGCTTGGTGTACAGCTCGACCTCGGTCACGATGGACAAGCCTAGGTCGCTACGGACCGGTGTCGACGGTCGCGACTACCCTGGGTTCGATGACCTCCCCGGCCCCCGCCGTCGCGTTCTTCGACGTCGACAACACGCTGCTGCGGGGCGCGAGCCTGTTCCAGCTCGGACGTGGAGCGCACAAGGCCGGGATCATCACGACGATGCAGATCGCGCGGTTCGCGATCACCGCCGCACGGTTCACGGCTCGAGGCGAGCGCCACCGCGACCTGGATCGAGCCCGCCGCGAAGCGTTGCGGATCATCACGGGCCGCCCGACGTCCGACCTCCGCGACCTCGCCCCCCACGTCTATCGCCGCTACATCGAAGCGACGGTGTGGCCCGAGACCCGCGCGCTCGTGACCGAACACCGCACCCTCGGGCACGAGGTGTGGCTCGTCACCACGACGCCCGACTTCTTGGCGGAGGAGATCGCCGAGCGGCTGGGCGCCAACGGAGCAGTCGGAACCCGACTGGCCGAAGTCGACGGGAGATACACCGGGGAGGTCGACGGTGCCATCATGCACGGCCCCGAGAAGGCCTTCGCGGCCCGTGAGATCGCGGCCCGCGCCGGCGCGGAACTCAGCGAGTGCTTCGCCTACAGCGACTCGATCAACGACGTTCCGCTGCTGTCGCTCTGCGGGAACCGGGTCGCCGTGAATCCCGACGCGCGACTCCGACGCCACGCGACCGCCGAGGGATGGGCGCAGATGCGACTCGACCCGCAGGGCGTCAAGGCCGAGAAGCGGCGACTCCGCCGCGAAGCGAAGGGGTGACGCCAGGAACGCGAAACGCCCGGCTCCTGAACAGGAACCGGGCGTTTCGCGTAGTCGAGAAGACTCGACCTACTTCTTGTTGCGACGCTGGTGGCGAGTCTTACGAAGCAGCTTGCGGTGCTTCTTCTTGGCCATACGCTTGCGGCGCTTCTTGATGACTGAACCCATAGGGAAACCTCACTGATGATCTGATCGACGACCGGGCCGATACAGACCGCGGAAAACGTGCCCGTACAGTCTACCGGCTGTTCGGGCTGCGCGACGCACCGAGAATTTCCGGATCGTCGCGCTGGTGTTCACGCCGTGTCGGCGACGTGGTTCTCGATCGCGGCGACGACGGCCGACTCGGGCACCCGGTAGGAGCGTCCGAATCGGATCGCGGGCAGGTCGCCCGAGTGAACGAGGCGATACACGGTCATGCGCGAGACCCGCATCATGTCGGCCACCTCGGCCACGGTCAGGAAGCGCGCGTCAGCCAACGACATGGGACCAGCGCCTCGCTTCCTGCGAGCACGCTCGCCGCAACCGGCCTCCGGTGAAGGCCGAGACCCAGATTAGGGATCGGCGTGGCAGGTGTAAAGGCGTGGTGCGTGTGTGACTGATGTGACTCGCGTATGCAGGGCCTGAGCCCGGGCCCCGTTCCGAGCTCAGCCGAGGAGTCCCCGCCGCCCCGTCGTCCGCCGGAGGACGTGCGCGACGCGACCGGAGGCGGCACCGATCTTCTCGGCGAGACCCCGCGCCGCGGCGCCGAGTTGCGCATCCGGGCCGGCCGTCTCGATCTCACCAGCCGCGGGCGCGGCCACCGCAGCGTCACGAGCCGGCACGAACGGATGCAGCCATTCCTCGACGGCCATCAGAGGCTCGTGATCGAGCCGGTAGAAGCGTCGCTGACCCTGCTCACGCACCGCGACGAGGTGCGTATCACGCAGCACTTTGAGGTGCTTCGACACGGTCGGCTGACTGAGCCCCATGGCGCTGACCAACTGCGTCACGCTCATCTCGCCGGGTTGCTCACCCGCTTCCATTCCATCGTCGGACCGCCTCGCGAGCAGCGTGGAGAGGAGTTCGCGACGCGTGGGATCGGCGACCACATCGAAGATGTCCGGCATCCGGCCAGGCTAGAACCCGAGCAGGCTCCGAGGCCAGCCTCGATTTCCTCAACCCGGGGCGCTCTAACATGACCGCATGGAGGGTCCATGGCGAGGGTGACGGACACGCGACGCTTCGGCGAGCGCCTCCGCGACGGATTCACCTATTTCTCGTCGCGCACGCCTGCCCGCTTCGCGATCATCATCTTCGTCGGCCTCATCGCCGTTTTCACGTCTCTCCTCTCGCTTCCGGGGATGACGAGCGACGGCGTCCGCCCGCCTCTGGCCGACGCGCTCTTCACGGCGACGTCCGCCATCTGCGTGACAGGGCTCTCCACCGTCGACATGGCGACCTACTGGAGCCCCCTCGGTCACGTCGTCATCGTCGTGGCGACCCAGCTCGGGGCCGTCGGTGTGCTGACGCTCGCCTCCGTGATGGGCCTCATCGTGTCGCGACGACTCGGGCTCCGCCAGCGGCTGCTCGCGGCGGGTGATGTGAACCCCATGTCGCTGCAGCGCGGTGCGGGTGACAGCCCGGCGTCCCGCCTCGGTGAGGTCGGCGGCCTGCTGGCGACGGTCGCGGTGAGCATGCTCGTCATCGAGCTGGCGATCGCGCTCCTCATGCTTCCCCGACTGATGCTCGAGGGCCTCTCGTTCCCCGTCGCGCTGGTCGATTCGTTCTACTACTCGGCGATGGCGTTCACGAACACCGGTTTCGTCTTCTCGGAAGCCGGCCTCACGCCGTATTCTTCGGACCTCTACTTCTTGACGCTCCTGATGGTCGGCGTGATCCTCGGAGGTGTCGGCTTCCCCGTCATATACGCGCTTCGCAAGAACTTCACCCGCCCCCGCCGGTGGTCGCTGCACGTGAAGCTGACCCTGGTGACGACCGGGATCCTCTTCGTACTGGGCGCGGTGGCCTACATGATCCTCGAGTCCGGCAACGACCGGTCGATCGGCGGGGAGGACGTCGGCCACCTGGCCTTCCAATCCCTCTTCCTGTCGGTCATGACCCGGTCAGGCGGGTTCTCGACGTTCGACATGGGCGACCTCAACCACTCGAGCATGCTCGTCACCGACATGCTCATGTTCATCGGCGGCGGGTCGGCGTCGACGGCCGGCGGCATCAAGGTGACGACCATCGCGATCCTCTTCATCGCCGCTTTCGCGGAGGCCCGAGGCAAGGCGTCGATGGAGGCATTCGAGCGCAAGATCCCGGGCGACGTCCTGCGTCTCGCCGTCAGCGTCGTGCTGTGGGGTGCGACGACGGTGGCGCTCTCAACGATCATCCTGCTGCAGATCCAGAAGGAGGCCGCGCTCGACGACGTCCTCTTCGACGTCATCTCCGCGTTCGGCACGTCAGGGCTGTCGAGCGGATTCACGGCCACTCTCGAAGACCCGGGGAAGTACGTTCTCAGCATGACCATGTTCATGGGCCGCATCGGCACCGTGACCCTCGCCGCCGCCCTGGCCGCCAGCCAGAGCAGTCAGCTGTTCACCCGCGCCGAAGAGAGGCCGATCGTTGGTTGACCGGATCCCGCACAACGCCCCCGTGCTCGTCATCGGCCTGGGGCGCTTCGGCGCCGCGACCGCCGGTCAGCTCGACCGTCTCGACCGCGAGGTCCTCGCGATCGACGAGAACGCGGGCCTGGTCCAGAAGTGGTCCGAGCGGATCACGCACGCCGTGCAGGCGGACGCACGCAGCATCGACGCCCTCCGTCAGCTCGGCGCCGACGAGTTCTCGATCGCCGTCGTCGCGGTCGGTTCGTCCATCGAGGCGAGCGTGCTCATCACCGCGAACCTGGTCGACCTCAAGATCCCGCAGATCTGGGCCAAAGCGATCTCGCAATCGCACGGCAAGATCCTCGAGCGCATCGGCGCGAACCATGTCATCTATCCCGAGGCCGAGGCCGGCGAACGGGTCGCCCACCTCGTGTCGGGTCGGATGCTCGACTACATCCAGTTCGACGACGACTTCGCCCTCGTCAAGATGTACCCGCCGAAGCCGATCCGTGGCCTCTCGCTGTCGCAGTCGGATGTGCGCCGCAAATACAAGGTGACGGTGGTCGGCGTGAAGTCGCCGGGCAAGCCGTTCACCTACGCGACGGCGGAGACGGTGGTGTCGAACCACGACCTCGTCATCGTGTCGGGGTCGGCGGCCGATATCGAGAAGTTCGCGGCGCTGGTCTAGGGCTATCTCGCCGGGCCCTTCAGTTCGCTGCGCCCAATGGGCGGGCGGGTGAGCGCTCAGGCTCCGGGTCAGGAGCGAGACATCTCCGCCGCGCGGGCGGCGGCGGCCGCGGTCGCCGCATCGAAGATGCCCGCGATGTCGCGCTGCTCGAAGACCTCGACGGCCTTCGCCGTCGTGCCGCCCGGGCTCGTGACCCGGCGGCGCAGCTCGCGGGCGTCGACGTCGCTCGCCGCGAGAAGAGCCGACGACCCGGCGAAGGTCTCGGCGGCGAGCGCCGCGGACAACTCCGGCGACAGCCCGCGTGCGACACCGGCGGCCGCCAGCGCATCGATCAGGAGGAAGACATAGGCGGGGCCGGATCCCGAGATCGAGGTGAGAGCGTCGATCCGGTCCTCCGGCACGACGTGCACCGATCCGACGGTGGCGAGGACGCGAGCGACGCTGTCGAGCTGATCGTCCGTCACCGCTGCCCCGCGCGCCAGCCCGGTGACACCGCGACCGACCGTGGACGGGGTGTTCGGCATCGCGCGGACCACGGCCGTGCCGGCAGGTAGCGCCGACTCGATGGCGGCGGTCGTGATCCCCGCCGCGACGCTGACGACGACTGCGCCGGCCGGCACCGCATCGGCGATCTCCGCTGCGAGCGCGACGGTGCCGACGGGCTTCACGCCGAGGATGACGACCTCCGCTTCCGTCACCGCCCGGGAATTCGCGCTCGGATCCCTCTCGCTCGAGCTCGCGACCACCGCGTCGGATACGAGCGCGGCCGCCGTCGCCTCCGAGCGTGTGGTCACGCGGACCGGACGGCGCGTCGCCTCGTCGGCGAGCAGGCCGGACAGGATCGCACCACCCATCGATCCGGTGCCGAGGATGGCGACACGGGGTGAAGGTCCTTCAGGGGCGGCGCTCATGCGCCCATCCTAGGATTCCAGGTCACCGCCGCCGTGGGTTCGCCCCGGGTCGAGGCCTGCACCGTCGAAAGGAAGACGCCCATGACGCACGAGACCGGCAACACGTTCCACCTCACCGAGGCGATCGAGTCCGTCGAGCACGTCCGTTCCGTCACGGCCATCGACGTCATCGACCGCGGCGACGCCGGCACCATCGTCGTGGCGCGGGTCGGGCTCTCCCCCGTGCTGCGCCTGCCCGAGATCGTCATCCTCATCGACGAGATCAGCACTGCCGTGCGCAAGGCCGAATCGTCGGTCACCGACGTATTCGTCGAACCCGACATCGCATCGGACTCGGCGACGCCCACCGAGGCCATCGTCATCCGCGCTCTCGACTGAGCGTCGGGGCGCAGCCGATCTGTCGACCGCGGTCAGTCCCGCCGCTCCGCGAAGAACGCTCGCAGCAACGCCTCGCTCTCGCCTTCGAGCACGCCGGCGACGACATCCGCCCGCTGCGGCAGACGCCGGTCACGCAGCAGGTCGTACACCGACCCCGCGGCGCCCGCCTTCTCGTCCCACGCTCCGAAGACGACGGTCCCGATGCGGGCGGCCAGGATGGCACCCGCGCACATCGCACACGGCTCGAGGGTCACCACGAGCGTGTGACCCGTCAGGTTCCAGCCGCCGAGGTCCGCCGCGGCACGCCGCATCGCGACGATCTCCGCGTGGGCAGTCGGATCCCCACCCAGTTCGCGCTCGTTGAAGCCGCCCGCGACGACCCTGCCCGACGGGTCCACCACGACCGCCCCCACGGGCACGTCGTCCGCTTCGAGAGCGAACCGCGCCTGATCGAGGGCCAGCCGCATCCAGGCGTCGTGACGGGGGTCGATGCGCATGACGCACACCCCTTCCCTCTCGCACGCTGGTTAGATTGACCATATGCGACTGCACGTGGCCGACCACCCGCTCATCACCCACAAGCTGACGGTCCTCCGCGACAAGTCGACCTCCTCCCCCACTTTCCGGGCCCTCACCGAGGAGCTCGTGACGCTCCTCGCCTATGAGGCCACCCGCTCGGTACGCACCGAGACCGTCGAGATAGAGACACCGGTCGCCACCACGACGGGCCTCGCCATCGCCACCCCGAAGCCGCTCGTGGTTCCCATCCTCCGCGCGGGCCTCGGCATGCTCGACGGCATGGTCAAGCTGCTGCCGAGCGCCGAGGTCGGCTTCCTCGGCATGGTCCGCAACGAGGAGACCCTCGAGCCCAGCGTCTATGCCGAGCGGCTCCCCGACGACCTGTCGAACCGTCAGTGTTTCGTGCTCGACCCGATGCTGGCCACGGGCGGGTCGCTCATCTCGGCCATCGAGTTCCTGTTCAAGCGCGGCGCGGTCGACGTCACATGCGTCTGCATCCTCGCCGCCCCCGAGGGGCTCGCCGCCGTAGAGGCCGCGACTGCCGGCCGTGAAGTCACCATCGTCCTCGGAGCCCTTGACGACCACCTCAACGAGAACGGGTACATCATCCCCGGGCTCGGCGACGCCGGCGACCGCCTCTACGGCGTGGTCTGACCCGCACCTCTCCCTCGCCCCGCACGCCGGGCGGGCTCTCTGGGAAAATCGTTCGACCTGTTGACATCCGGTCGGATACTCGGCATGCTCCTTCGCATGTCTCATTACTCGCGCCCCCTGACCTCCCTCGAGGCCCTGGGATCGAACGGCATGATGATGCCGTCGCGCGCGATGATGTGTCGAATGTGCCGCTGAGCGCTCACACGACGAACGCCCCGAGCGTTCACTGCTAGCCTCCGCTCCTTCCGGATCTCCCCCGTCCTCCCGACGGCACCGGTAGCACTCGACACCTGCACGTCGAGATCGAGCGAGAGCCCGGATCCGCTCACCGCGGCGATCCGCACCTCACGCACTTTCATGATCCGGCGAGTTCGCGCCTCTCTGCAGGCACTCGCTGACGTCCGTAAGGATTCTCCTCCGATGTCTTCGACCACCCTCAACCGTCCCGCCTCCACCTCAGCTGCTCCCACCCCCAGCCGTCCCGCTCCCAAGACCGCGACTCGCGCACTCCCGGAGGGCACCGAGGTTCGCGGTTTCGCCCTGTACGTCGGTTTCGACGAGGCCAAGGCCGCGGCCGCCGGTGTCGACCTGGGTGCCCTGGTGAGCGCCATCCGCCGCCTGACCGACGAACTCGCGCCCGGCTCCGAGACCCACGCCTCCGTCGCCATCGCCCCCATCCAGGCCGGCGGTCGTGACGTCGACGTGGTCCGTCTCGCGCTCGGTGAGCCCGCCGCGGTCGCCCGTCGGAAGCCGCAGACCGACGACGACTCGACGCTGGTCGCCAGCGGAGTCGTCATCGACATCTCCCGTAAGAACGTCACGCTGGGTGGCGAGGTGGCCCCGCTGACGTTCAAGGAGTTCGAGCTCCTGCAGTACCTGGTGCTGCGCGAGGGGCGCACCATCGCACGCGAGCAGATCATCGATTCCCTGTGGGCCGAGGGCGACGACGAGCGCCCGAGCGAGCGCACCATCGACGTGCACGTGCGCCGGCTCCGTTCGAAGCTGGGCGGGTACCAGAACATCGTCCGCACGGTCCGCGGATCCGGCTACCGCTTCGACCGCCATGCCGACGTGGTCATCCGCCACTCGGTGAACGCGCCCAGTCCCGACCGCATCTGATCCCGCTGTGTCCGCACGTTCCGGCGGAATCCTGTCGCCGGAACGTGCGGACTATGCCGGAACATCCGATCCGGGGGCGGGGCGGAAGGAGCGGAGGCGCAGGCTGTTGCCCACCACGAAGATCGAGGAAAGCGCCATCGCCGCCGCCGCGACGAGCGGGTTGAGCAGGCCGGCCATCGCCAGCGGGATAGCCGCGACGTTGTAGGCGAAGGCCCACACGAGATTGCCCTTGATCGTGCCGAGGGTGCGGCGTGCGAGCCGGACCGAGTCGGCCACCACGAGCAGGTCCCCGGAGACGACGGTGACGTCGCTCGCCGCGATCGCCGCGTCGGTGCCGCCGCCCATGGCGATGCCGAGATCCGCCGCGGCCAGCGCGGCGGCGTCATTGACGCCGTCGCCCACCATCGCCACCGCGTGACCCTCCTCACGGAGCCCACGGATGACGTCGAGCTTGCCCGCCGGCGTCACCGCGGCGTGCACCGTGTCGATCCCGACCTGAGCGGCGACCCGCGACGCGGTCTCCTCGTTGTCCCCGGTCAGGAGCACGGGCTCGAGCCCCAGGGCACGGAACCGCGCGACGGCTTCGGCACTGGTCCGCTTCACCGTGTCCGCGACCGCGATCGCGCCGAGGAACGCCCCGTCGCGGCCGACCGCGACGACGCTGCCCCGCCGACCGAGTTCCGTTACCGCCGCCGACTGATCGTCGCCTGGCCGGATCGCCCACGCCTCCGACAGCCACGAGGGGCGGCCGGCCACGACGACCGATCCGTCGACCGTGCCCCGCACACCGAATCCGGAATCGGACGCGAAGTCGGTGACGTCCGGGACCGCGTCAGTCGCTGCCGCGATCGCCCGGGCGATGGGGTGCTCCGAGGCCGACTCCACGCCCGCGGCGAGCCGGAACAGGTCGATGCGCTCGACGCCGGGAGCGACGACCGCGTCGACGACGCTCATGACGCCGGTGGTGACGGTGCCGGTCTTGTCCAGGACGATCGTGTCGAGAGTTCGCGTCTGCTCCAGAGCCTGGGGGCCACGGATCAGGATGCCCAGCTGCGACCCGCGGCCGGTTCCGACCAGCAGCGCGGTGGGGGTCGCGAGACCGAGCGCGCACGGGCAGGCGATGATGAGCGTCGCCACCGCTGCGGTGAAGGCGAGCTCGAGCGAGCCGCCGGCCACCAGCCATCCGATGAAGGCCAGGACAGCCAATCCGATGACGACGGGCACGAACACGGCGGACACCCGATCGGCGAGGCGCTGCACATCGGCCTTGCCGGTCTGGGCCTCCTCCATGAGTCGGCGGATGCGAGCGAGCTCGGTGTCGGCTCCCACCCGCGTGATCTCGACGGTGAGCCGTCCGCCCACATTGATCGTGGCGCCGACCACTCGGGATCCCGCGGAAACCTCGAGAGGCAGGGATTCGCCCGTGAGCATGCCTGCATCGACGGCGGAGGACCCGGTGAGGACGAGCCCGTCGGAGGGGATCTTCTCTCCGGGACGTACGACGACGATGTCGCCGACGACGAGCCGGGATACGGGCACGGCCTCCTCCCGGCCGTCGGTGAGACGGTTGGCGCTCGTCGCGCCCATCTCGAGCAGCGCGTGGAGCGCCTCTCCCGATACCTTGCGGGCGCGCGCCTCGGCGTACCGTCCGGCAAGCAGGAACACCGTGACGAGCGCGGCGACCTCCAGGTAGATCTCGTGACCGCCCGCCGCAGGAGCCCCGAAGAGGGTGAAGGACATGGTCATGCCCGGCATGCCCGCTCCCCCGAGGAACAGGGCGTAGAGGGACCAGCCGAAGGAGGCGATGACTCCGAGGCTGATCAGGGTGTCCATGGTCGCCGCCCCATGGCGGGCGTTCACGGCGGCCGCACGGTGGAAGGGCCAGGCCCCCCACACCGCGACGGGGGCCGTCAGGGTGAGCGCGAGCCACTGCCAGTAGGTGAACTGCAGGGCCGGGATCATCGACATCGCCGCGACAGGGAGTGCGAGCGCGACGGCGATCAGGAGACGCCGGCGCAGGGCGCGGGTCTCGTCCATCCCCTCCGCAGGCGGCTCTTCCCCGTCGGGGACGGCTGAGGCGGGCAGAGTCGCACGATAGCCCGCCGCCTCGACAGCCGCGATGAGCTCCGCCGGGTCCACCTCGGCTGCCGTCACACGCGCTTTCTCGGTCGCGTAGTTCACGGTCGCCTCGACACCGGGGAGCTTGTTGAGCTTCCGCTCGATCCGCGTCGCACAGGAGGCGCAGGTCATCCCGGCGATGTCGAGTTCGACATCGCCGGTGCTCATGATGCCGAATCCGCCAGCGCGTAGCCGGCTTCGTCGATGGCGGCACGGACCTCATCGCCTGTGAGGGGCCGCGAGGTGGTGACGGTGACGCGGGACTCCCCACCCGGGGCGAGGTCGACGGCTACGTCCTCGACGCCGTCGAGGGCGCCCAGCTCCTCGGTGACACTCGACACGCAGTGGGAGCAGGTCATTCCGGTGACGAGGAGGTCGATGCGCTCGGCCATGGTTCTCCTTCGAGGCGATGCGGCGTGCAGCCGCTGGTCAATAGGGATCAGGATACCCCCGGTGGGTACCAACCACCGGGTTGTTTCCGGCATTCCCCAGGTTGTCGACATCCGCGCCTTCGGTCGGGAAAAGACTCCCCGACTGACGTTGAAGCTCTCTTGGCCAGTTCTCAGCAAGAAATCCTTGCCATCGGTAGCGCGGCGTTACCCAACCGTTATATATTCATTGAGCGTTAGTTGTTTGCTGTGGCAGCTACCGCGGAATGTGATTGCAGGACACTCTTGGTGCAAGGGAGAGGGTCGGCCGCCAGCCTCTGCGGCCGACCCTCAATCACGTTAAAGCCCGCTACAGGCGGCGGAGTCGGAAAGCCGACGCGACCAATACTCTGGTGGGATCACTGTCGTCTCACCGAAGGAGTGACCGGGTGGCTCGCACAACTGCCGTCAGCGCATGGGAGTCCCTCTTCCGAGCTCAGGTCCAGGTCATGCGGCATCTCACCGCCGAGTTCCCCCGCACCGTCTCGCTCAACGAGTACGACGTGCTCTTCAACCTCTCACGCATGCCGGAGCGCCGCTGCCGACTCCGCGAGCTCACCGATCAGATGCTCCTCAGCCAGCCCAGCATCAGTCGGATGATCGACCGCCTCGAAGCTCGCGGCCTCGTCTCCAAGCAGGCCGACCCGACCGACGGTCGGGGAACCCTCGTCACGCTGACCGATCTCGGCCAGGACGTCTATCGCTCGGCGGCCGTGGTGCACGCCCGGTCTATCGACTCGCACCTGAGTTCGGCGCTCAGCACCGATGAGCTCGCGGAGCTCGAACGTCTCACGACGAAACTCCGTCAGTCGCTCTGACGGGACGAAGAGGCTGTTGACTCTGCCGGTGACGGGCTCGGCCCGTCACCGGCATCAGTCGACACAGATCCGAACCACGAACGAAGCGCGTCCGTGCAGGTCGGGTAGTTCCTGCGCGTCTTGCCAACTACGAGGTCGACCGACTGCCTGCCTGGCGAATGGGGGGATGTCGCCGGACATCGGGTGGCTTTCGATCAACAGGAGGTCATCGCGTGCGCTCTGATCTCTGAGATGAACATATAGCGACGACGGAGTGAAAGTCTGCGAATGTCCCCCATGCGGAGGACTAAACGGGGTAATTGTCCCCCCTTCCGCTCATTCGTAGACAGGTTCGTCTAGCCGACTTCCGGCCCGTGCGAGCTTCGCGGCGATCTCGCGAACAGCTGACCTAGGGTGCCGACATGCCTGAGAAGTCCTCGTCGGTCGTCTGGTTCCGGAACGATCTCCGAATCGACGACAACCCAGCGTTGCGCGCTGCCATCGACCACCATCAGCCGGTCGTCGCCCTGTACATCCTCGACGAGGACCCCTCCGTCGCCCGCCCCCACGGTGGGGCCAGCCGCTGGTGGTTGCACCACAGCCTCCAGGCCCTCGACGAGCGACTGAGGCACATCGGTGGTCGACTCATTCTCCGCTCCGGCTCGTCCGCCGAGGTCCTCCCGAAGGTCATCCGGGAAGCCGGAGCCGACGCCGTCTTCTGGAACCGTCGCTACGGAAGAGGCGAGCGCGACCAGGACGCAGCCCTGAAGAAGAGTCTGCGCGACGAGGGACTCGAGGTCACGAGCTTCGCGGGCACCCTGCTCTACGAGCCGTGGACGGTCACGAAGGACGACGACAGCGGATATGCCGTGTTCTCCGCCTTCTGGCGGGCTGCGCAAGCGAGTGCGCACCCGCGCGAGGTCGTCGCGACCCCCAGGTCGCTCGACGACGGATCGACCGGGCTCGACTCCGACGACGTCGCCTCCTGGAAGCTCCTCCCGACCGAACCGGACTGGGCCGGCGGGCTCGCCGAAGCATGGGATCCCGGTGAGCAGGCTGCCCTGAAGCGCCTCCGCGAGTTCCTCGCGAACGACCTCGCCGACTACGGCGAGGCCCGTGACCGCCCGGCCGAGGACGGCACGACGCGTCTCTCCCCGCACCTGCGATTCGGCGAGATCAGCCCGCACCGCATCTGGCACGAGGTGCACGAGTCGAAAGTGGGCGGCAGCGCCCCGGAACGTCTTCTGTCCGAGCTGGGGTGGCGCGAGTTCAACTACAGCCTCTATTACCGCCACGACAAGATCTCCGAGGCCAACATCAAGCCGGAGTTCGACGACTTCCCCTGGAAGAAGCCGGATCCGGAGGCGATGCGCGCCTGGCAGAAGGGTCGCACCGGCCTGCCGCTCGTCGACGCCGGAATGCGTCAGCTCTGGCGGACCGGCTGGATGCACAACCGCGTCAGGATGGTCACCGCCAGCTTCCTCATCAAGAACCTGCTCATTGACTGGCGCGAGGGCGAGCAGTGGTTCTGGGACACCCTGGTCGACGCCGATCCCGCCAACAACGCCGCCAATTGGCAGTGGGTGGCCGGATCCGGAGTGGACGCCGCGCCCTTCTTCCGAGTCTTCAACCCGGTGACGCAGTCCAAGAAGTTCGATCCGGCCGGGGCCTACATCCGGCATTGGGTCGAGGAGCTCGCCGAACTCGAAGCACCCGCTATCCATGAGCCGACGGATGCGCTCGGAGCCGAGGAGTATCCGGAGCCCATCGTCGACCTCAAGAAGACGCGTGCGGAGGCCCTCGACGCGTTCGCGACCATCAAGCGCTAGGCCTCACGGGGCGACGACGTCAGCGTGCGTCCGCGCTCCCACGAACCAGCAGTGCCGTCGCGATGAAGGTGGCCGCCGCGACGATATGTCCGGCCGCCCAGGGCAACCCCGAGAAGGCGAACGGATAGACCGGGTTCCACAGGACGGCGACGACCACCATCGGCACAGCCCATGCGGGCGAGCCGTGTTGGACGACGAGCACCGCGACGATGAGCGCCAGGATACTGACCGCGTATCGCGCGATCGTGTACGCATCGAGGTCGAGGAAGAACAGCCCCGACATCACGACCACCGCTCCCAGCAGTGCGGGGACGAAGACGGGACGGGTGCGGGCAGGCGTGGCCGTGGGCATGCGGCTCATTATCGCCGGGCGTCGGCACTGTCGGCGGCGTTGGCGGGCGCCTCCCCTTCGATGACCGAAGGTTCGCCCACGGCCGTCGAACGACGGCCAGCCGAGCGCTGCGACGCCTCGAGCGCCTCGGCTTCGTCTCCGCCCACGGCTTCCCCGCGCGCCACCAGGCCCGCCACGTCCGACAGCGGGATCTGCTTGAGGAAGAGCGCCAGGACGAAGGCGAGCGCAATGAACGGGATGAGGTACCAGAACACCGGCGCGAGGGCGTCGGCGTAGGCGGTCACGACACCGTCGCGGATGGATGCAGGCAGCTGGTTGAGCGTCGCCGGGTCGAGGGTCGCCGTGGCCTGCTGAGCGTCCTGCGCACTGGCCCCCGCCCCCGCGAACACGTTGGTGAGGTTCTCGGAGAGCCGCGTGGTGAACAGGGTTCCGAAGATCGCCACACCGAGTGACGCGCCGACCTCGCGGAAGTAGTTGTTCGTGCTCGTGGCGGTACCGATCTGACCGGCCGGGACGGCGTTCTGCACGACGAGGACGACGACCTGCATGATCAGGCCGAGTCCGGCGCCGAAGAAGAACAGGTACACGCAGATCAGCCACACCGGCGTCTGGGCGGTCAAGGTCGTCATGGCGCCCATCGCGAGCCCGGTCAGCAGGGTGCCGAGGATCGGGAACGCCTTGTACTTGCCCGTCTTCGTGATCGTGATCCCCGCCGCGATGGAGGTTCCGATCAGGCCGACCATCATGGGCAGCATCAGCAGACCCGAGACGGCGGCCGACGTGCCCGACGACATCTGCAGGAAGGTCGGCACGAAGCCGATCGCTGCGAACATGCCCAGGCCGAGCGTGAACCCGATGGCGGTGGCGTTGAGGAAGACCGGGTTACGGAACAGCGACAGCGGGATGATCGGATCCTCGGCCCGCGCTTCCGCCCAGACGAAGGCGCCCGCCGCCGCCACGACACCTGCGCCGAGCAGCCACGTCTCGATCGCTCCCCAGCCATGGGCGGGGTCGCCGCCGAAGTCGGAGAAGAAGACGAGGCAGGTCGTGGCGAGCGTCAACAGCACCACGCCGGGGATGTCGATGCGCGCGGTGGCCTTCTTGTTGGGGAGGGTCAGGGCGAACCAGGCGATGGCGAAGGCGGCGATGCCGACCGGGATGTTGATGTAGAACGCCCACTGCCACGTCAGGTGATCGACGAAGAAGCCGCCCAGAAGCGGACCGCCGACTGCCGACAGGCCGAAGATGCCGCCGAGCGGCCCGAGGTACTTGCCGCGCTCCGAGGCGGGCACGATGTCGGCGATGATCGCCTGCGACAGGATCATCAGTCCGCCGCCGCCGAGGCCCTGGAGGGCACGGAAGACCACGAAGCTCCAGAAGTCCCCCGCGAACGCGCAACCGATCGAGGCCAGCGTGAACAGCGCGATCGCGATGAGGAAGAGCCGGCGACGGCCGAGCACGTCGCCGAACTTGCCGTAGACGGGCATGACGATCGTGGTCGCGAGCAGGTATGCCGTGGTGATCCAGGCCTGGTGCTCGACACCGCCGAGCTGGCCGACGATGGTCGGCATCGCGGTCGAGACGATCGTCTGGTCGAGCGACGACAGGAGCATGCCGGCGATGAGCGCGGAGAAGATGATCCAGATCCGGCGCTTGGTCAGGAGGAGCGGCGCGGGGGCCGAGGCGGCCTCAGCGGTGGGGACGGTCGAGCGGGACATGGCGGTCAGTTCTTTTCGGGGTCGCGGGGCGAGAGGGGGAGGATCCGGAGGGTGGCGTCGAGGCTCCGGGCCAGGAGCTCCTCGAAGGAGACGGTGTTGCCGGGGGCGATGTAGCGGGCACCGCTGCCGTGCACGATGGCGTCGAGCAGCCGGACGGCGGCGTCGGCACGGGGGTCCCCTGCAGCGAGGCCTTCGCGTCGTTCGACGAGGCCGACGATCATGCGGTGGCGTTGCTCACCCAGAGAGGAGAAGCGCTCGAAGAGCTTGGGCTCGCGCTGGATGGCCGCGACCAGGTGGGCGGTCTCCTCGGGCGAGGCGTGCATGCGCCGACCGTGCGCGGCCGCCAGGTCGACGAGGTCGGGAAGCAGGTTCGCCGAGACCTCGGCGGAGAGGGGATCCCCCTTGGCCACGAAGTCCTCGACGAGCGCGGCATCGAAGTGGCTCGTGTCGAGCCCGAAGACGGCCTCGTCCTTGCCGTTGAAGTAGTTGAAGAAGGTGCGGCGGGAGACACCGACCTCCTCGCAGAGCTCTTCGATCGTGAAGCCGTGCAGCCCGCGGTGGGCGGTGAGCCGCCGGGCGACCCGGGTGAGGTCGGCGCGGGTCGCTAGCTTCTTCGCCTCACGCACGCTCGTTGCACTTTCGGTCACAGAGTGCATGTTCTCATTTCAGTTGACCGAATGCAACCTTTTGCCGGACTCAGTCGTGGCGGTGCGTCCATTCCAGGAGTCGCTCGAGCGGCCAGGTCGTCACGATGCGGTCGACGGGGACGCCCGCGGCCTCCGCTCGCGCGGCCCCGTAGTCGAGGAATGCGAGCTGACCGGGTGCGTGCGCGTCCGAGTCGATGCTGAACAGGCAGCCCGCGTCGAGTGCCAGACGGATGAGGTCCTCCGGCGGGTCCTGACGCTCCGGCCGGGAATTGATCTCGACGGCGACGCCCATCTCAGCGCACGCGGCGAAGACCGCCTCCGCATCGAACTCGGACTGCGGCCTCGTGCCCCGGCTCCCCTCGACGAGGCGACCGGTGCAGTGGCCCAGGACGTCGGTGTGCGGATCGTGGACGCCGCCGAGCATGCGCTCGGTCATGGTGCGACGGTCGGAACGCAGCTTGGAGTGCACGCTCGCGACGACGACGTCCAGCCGGGCCAGGAGTTCGGGCTCCTGGTCGAGCGTCCCGTTCTCCAGAATGTCGACCTCGATCCCGGTGAGCAGCCGGGTGGGACGACCCTCATCGTTGAGGCGAGCGACGTCGGCGATCTCCTCGCGGAGACGCTCGGGACTCAGGCCGTTGGCGATGGTCAGGTTCGGCGAGTGGTCCGTGAGGGCGAGATACTCGCGGCCGAGGACGACACCGGCGTCAAGCATCTCGTCGATCGGGACGGTTCCGTCCGACCGCTCGCTGTGGCTGTGCAGATCCCCTCTGATCGCCGCGCGGATGGCTGCGCCGCCCGCATCGAGCGGCTCCGTGTTGCGCGCGCGCAGATCGGCCAGGTAATCGGGCACCTCACCGGCCACGGCCGCCGACACCACCTCGAAGCTGCGACCGCCGATTCCCTTCGTCTTCTTGAGACGCCCATCCTTCGCCCGTGCCGCGATCTCGGCCTCGTCCAGCCCGACGAGCGCCCCCGCCGCCGTGCGGAACGCTTTCACCTTGAAGACGGCGGCGCGTTCGCGCTCGAGCCAGAACGCGATCTCACGGAGGGCGGCGACGGAATGCATGCCCCCATCGTCGCCACGGCGGCTGAGAGCGGCATCGGATCCCTCGGCGGCGGAAAGGCGCGCCATGCATGCCCGCACGCACCACCATGCTTCCGAGGCATCGCCCCTCGACTCGCGGAGTGACAGAGGCTACCTCTAGCCTTTCGAGATACTTCCTGAGCCTCGACGATGTCGTCAGCGGGCCACCGACACCAGCGTCGGAGGTCTCGGAGACGATGTCGCTCAGGAGGACAGGGTCACCGATGTCGGGGCCGACATCGAACGCGGAGGATGCCTTGATCGAACGCAGCAGCGACGTCGTCATCGTCGGAGCAGGAGTCGCCGGCCTCACAGCGGCCACCCGACTCCGCCGCGAGGGCAAGACGGTAACCGTTCTCGAAGCGCGGGAGCGCGTGGGCGGCCGCCTGGAGAACCGTGACGTCGAGGGCGCGTTCCTCGAGATCGGCGGTCAGTGGGTCTCCCCCGATCAGACCGCACTCCTCGAGACGCTGGACGAGCTCGGCATCCCCACCTACGAGCGTTACCGCGAGGGCGAGTCGGTCTTCGTGGACCGGGCACGCGAGCGCCACCTCTACACGGGAGACCTGTTCCCCGCGCCGAAGGAGACGCAGGACGCCA
This sequence comes from uncultured Naasia sp., assembly GCA_913778905.1. Lineage (GTDB taxonomy): Bacteria > Actinomycetota > Actinomycetes > Actinomycetales > Microbacteriaceae > Naasia. The sequence goes on from CAJYYA010000016.1 coordinate 310,950, forward strand.
TCGAGGCGCTCACCGTCCAGCTCGACGAGCTGGTCGCGCAGATGGACCCCGACCGCCCGTGGGAGCACCCGCAGGCCGAGGAGCTCGACCGGATCTCATTCGAGGGCTGGCTCGCCGAGCAGACCGACGACAAGGCCGCTCGCGAGGCCGTCGCCCTCTTCATCGCCGGCGCCATGCTGACCAAGCCCCCGCACGCCTTCTCGGCCCTGCAGGCGCTACTCATGGCCGCGAGCGCGGGCAGCTTCTCGAACCTCGTGGACCCCGACTTCATCCTCGACCGCCGAGCGGTCGGCGGGCTGCAGGGCGTTCCCCTCCGCCTCGCCGAGGCACTGGGCGAGGACGTGCTGCTGGGTCAGCCCGTGCGCACCATCCACTGGGGCGACGAGGGAGTCGTCGTCGAGTCGGACGGCGCCGTGGTCCGCGCGAAGAAGGCGATCCTCGCGATGGCCCCCGTGCTCTACCCGCGCATCACTTTCGATCCCCCCATGCCGCGCCTGCAGCACCAGATGCACCAGCACATCTCCATGGGCTTCGTCATCAAGGTGCACGCCGTCTACGAGACGCCGTTCTGGCGCGAGGCCGGACTCTCCGGCACCGCGTTCGGCCCCTACGAGGTCTGCCACGAGGCCTACGACAACAGCAACCACGAGGACAGCCGCGGCACCCTCGTCGGCTTCGTCTCGGACCGCTTCGCCGACGAGATGTTCCGCCTGTCGCCCGAGGACCGCAAGGCGCGAATCCTCGACTCGATGGCGCAGTACTACGGCGACGAGGCCCGCAACCCGGTCGTCTATTACGAGAGCGACTGGGGCACCGAGGAGTGGACCCGCGGGGCGTACGCCGCGAGCTTCGACCTGGGCGGCCTGGTCCGCTACGGCGCCGAGCTGCGTAAGGCCGTCGGCCCCATGCACTTCGCGTGCAGCGACCTCGCGGGCCTCGGCTACCAGCACGTCGACGGCGCCATCCGCATGGGCCGCCTCGTCGCGGGGCAGATCGCCGAACAGCTCGGATGAGCGGCCCGCTCCTCGTCGGGTACACGGCGACACCCAGCGGGCCCGTCGTCGTGGAGGCGGCCTCCCGACTCGCGCGTGCGCTCGACGAGCGCGTCGCCCTGACGATGCTGCTGCCCGACGTGGTCCGCGGAGCGGTCGTCCCGCCCCACGCCGGGTACGAGTCGGCGGTGCAGGAGAGCGCAGCGACGTGGTTGCGCGACGCGTCGGCGTCCGTCCCCGGCGATGTGCCGCACTCCACGCACCTGCAGTACACCGACTCGTTCTCGGAGGGCCTGCTCGACGTGGCACACGAGATCGGCGCCCGGATGATCGTGGTCGGCGCGACCTCGGACGGCGTCGTCGGGCGCACGGGGCTCGGGTCGACCGCGAACGACCTGGTGCACTCATCCGACCTACCCGTTCTGGTCGTGCCCGCCGCCGCGGCATCCCGGTCGGCGACCGACAGCGCCGGGGGCGAAGGGCTGCCCCGCATCACCGTGGCGGTCGGCACCCGGCCCGGCGCGGGTGCGCTGGTTCACGAGGCCCTCGCGCTCGCCGCAGCCGGCGACATCCCGCTGCGCCTGGTCTCGCTCGTCAGTCTCGACCTGCCGGGCCGAGTCGAGCACGAACTCGCCGATCTGACGGCGCGCGCCCACGTCGAGAAGGTCCTCGATGACGCGGCGAAGACCGCCCCCGGAGCGCGGATCGAGCAGACCGTCGTGCTGACGGGTTCGAGCTTCACCGAGGCCGTCGCCGGTCTGGAGTGGCTGCCGGGCGAGATCGTCCTCATCGGATCCAGCCGTCTGGCCCGCCCGTCTCGGATATTCCTCGGCTCGACCGCCTCCAAGCTGCTTCGCGAGCTCCCCGTCCCCGTCCTCGTGGTGCCGGCCGCGGCGACTCCCGACTCGTCCAATCCGAACGGGGATCCCCGATGAGCGTCAGCAAGGCATCTCAGCCCACCCCCGGCTCAGCCCCGGCCTCGTCGTCGGAGGGTCTATCGTCCAAGGGCCTCGGAGTCGGCACAGTCGGCCTCATCGGCGCGGTCGTCATCGGCCTCTCCTGCATCGCCCCCGCCTACACGATGACCGCGGCCCTCGGTCCCACCGTCTCGGCCGTCGGCGTGAACGTGCCGGCGATCGTCCTCGTCGGGTTCATCCCGATGCTGCTCGTGGCTCTCGGCTATCGCGAGCTGAATCGGATGATGCCCGACTCGGGAACCTCCTTCACATGGGCCGCGCGCGCCTTCGGACCCTGGATCGGCTGGATGGCCGGGTGGGGGCTCATCGCCGCGACCACCATCGTCCTGTCCAACCTCGCGGGCATCGCGGTCGACTTCCTCTTCCTGCTCATCGCGCAGCTGAGCGGGCAGGCGGAGATAGCCGATCTGGCGTCCAATCCGTTCATCAACGTCGCCGTCTGTCTGGTCTTCATGGCCGGTGCCGCCGCCGTCTCCTATCGCGACATGCAGACCACGCAGAAGCTGCAGTACGTGCTCGTCGCGTTCCAGGTGGCCGTGCTGATCCTGTTCTCGGTCGCCGCCGCGATCAAGGTCGCCTCGGGCGACGGCTTCGACGCGACCCCCGTCTCATGGAGCTGGTTCGATCCGTTCGCCGTGAGCTCGTTCGGCGCCTTCGCCGCAGGCCTGTCGCTGTCGATCTTCATCTTCTGGGGCTGGGACGTCACCCTCACGATGAACGAGGAGACGAAGGACCCGGAACGCACGCCGGGACGCGCGGCCGCCATCACGGTCATCGCCATCGTCGCGCTCTACCTCCTGCTGGCGGTCACCCTGATCTCCTACGCGGGCACGGGAACGGGCGAGTTCGGCCTCAGCAACCCCGACATCCAGGACAACGCGTTCTTCGCTCTCGCGGGGCCCGTCCTCGGCCCGTTCGCGGCTCTGGTGTCGATCGCCGTGCTGACCAGCTCGGCGTCGTCGCTTCAATCGACGTTCGTGGGCCCCGCGCGGACTCTCCTCTCCATGTCCCACTACGGCGCGCTGCCGCCGTGGTTCTCGAAGATCCACCCGCGCTTCTTCACCCCGGGCAACGCGACGATCGTGACGGCCATCGCGGCGTCCGTCTTCTACGCCGTCATGCGTTTCGTCAGCCAGAACGTCCTGTCCGACACGATCACGGCCCTCGGCATGATGATCTGCTTCTACTACGGGCTCACCGCGTTCGCCTGCGTCTGGTATTTCCGGAAGCGCTGGTTCGACTCGGTCCGGAGCGCGTTCTTCACCCTGCTGTGCCCGCTCGTCGGCGGCACGATCCTCGCCGTCCTCTTCGTGACGACGCTCGTCGACAGCATGGATCCCGACTACGGCAGCGGATCGGAAGTCTTCGGGGTGGGCCTCGTGTTCGTCCTCGGCGTCACCGTTCTCCTCCTCGGAGCGGTCATCATGGTCTGGCAGTCGATCAAGCGTCCCGACTTCTTCCGAGGTCTCACGCTGGGCACGGATGCCCCGCCGAGCCTCCGCACCACCCGTCCGACAGAAGCAACTGGAGTCTGAACATGAGCAGCTACGCCGTCGTCGATCCCGCAACGGGCGAGACCCACGCCACCTACCCGACGCTCACCGATCAGGAGCTCGAACAGGCCATCGCCTCCGCCGACTCCGCCCATCGCGGCTGGTCGCGCTCGTCGACCCCCGCCGAGCGCGCGGCGGTCATCCATCGCGTCGCCGAGTTGCACCGTGAGCGCCGCCAGGAGCTCGCCGACATCGCCGTCCGCGAGATGGGCAAGCCCGTCGGGGACGCCCTCGGGGAGGTCGACTTCGCCGCCGACATCTACGACTACTACGCCGACAATATCGACAAGATCACGGGCGACACCCCCATCGACCTCGTCGAGGGATCGGCGGGCACCGCGGTCATCCGCCGCGCCTCGCTCGGTGTCCTGCTCGGCATCATGCCGTGGAACTTTCCATACTACCAGATCGCACGATTCGCCGGCCCCAACGTCGCTGTCGGCAACACGATCCTGCTCAAGCCGGCCCCGCAGTGCCCCGAGTCGTCGACCGCGGTCGCGACGATCTTCGCCGACGCCGGGGCTCCCGAAGGCCTCTACACGAACATCCTCATCACCGACGACCAGGCATCGACCGTCATCGCCGACCCCCGTGTCCAGGGCGTCTCGCTGACCGGATCCGAGCGTGCGGGAGCCGCCGTCGCCGCCCAGGCCGGGCAGCACCTCAAGAAGGTGGCCCTCGAGCTCGGCGGGTCGGACCCCTTCATCGTGCTGAGCACCGACGACCTCGACTCCGTCGTGACGGATGCCGCCAACGCCCGTCTCGACAACACGGGCCAGTCCTGCAACGGTGCGAAGCGGTTCATCATCGTCGACGACCTGTACGACGCATTCCTCGAGAAGTTCGTCGCGGAATTCTCGACCGTCACCCCGGGCGACCCGACCAGCGAGGACACGAAGATCGGTCCGCTGTCGTCGCTGACGGCTGCCGAGCGCCTGGCCGATCAGGTCGACCGCGCCGTCGCTCAGGGCGCGAAGATCGTCGTCGGCGGCGAGCGCGACGGGGCCCGTTACACGCCCACCGTCCTCACCGACGTCGAGGCGGGTAACGATGCTTATCGCGAGGAGTTCTTCGGCCCCGTCGCCGTCGTGCACCGCGTAGCCGACGAGGCCGCCGCTATCGAGCTCGCCAACGACACTCCGTTCGGTCTCGGCTCCTACGTCTACACGACCGACCCCGAGCAGGCCGAGCGGGTGGCGAACGCCATCGAGGCCGGAATGGTCTACGTCAACTGCGTGCTGGCGGACTCCCCCGAGTTGCCCTTCGGCGGTGTGCGCCGCAGCGGCACCTCGCGCGAGATGGGTCTGCTCGCGGCCGACGAGTTCGTCAACAAGAAGCTGGTTCGCATCGCCGGCTGACACTTCCGCTCACCGGAGGGCCCGCTCGACCATCGGTCGGGCGGGCCTTTCGTTCGTCTCCGCTTAAGCGGCGGCCGCTTCGGTGACGTAGCGCTGCACCACCCACGCTCCGATGCGCCCGGCGATGTCGGCGAGGAGATCGGCGGCCGGGTGGTCCGGATCCCACGCGCAGTACAGCCGGATACTCAACTGCACGCCGAGGTGATGGAGCGCCGCCCGCTCGAGGCCGTACCGCGCGTCGTCGGAGACCACAGCGACCCCGCGGCCGGCCGCGCTCAGCGCCTGGGCGAGGGTCCCGTTGCTCGTCTCGAGCAGATTCGGCACCGTCAGACCCTCCGCGGTCAGCGCCGCTTCGAGCACCTTGCGGGCCGAGTGCTGCGACGGAAGCACGATGAGCGATTCGCCGACCAGCTCGTCGATGTCGACTTCGTCGCGTCCCGTCCAGGCGTGGCCCGCCGGGAAGTAAGCCCACACGTGCAGCGGCGGCAGCGCGCGCACCGCGAGAGACCCGCCCGGGCGCCCGGCGACGATCGCGAGATCCGCTCCGCGCAGCAGAGACTCCTCGGCACTGCCACCGTCGGACTCGACGATGGCGGGCAGCGGATCGTTCGGAGCCAGGGTCGTGAGGAACGGCGACACGATGTCGGTCAGGGTCGTCGCCGGTGCCGCGACGGTGAACTGCTCGAGAGCGCCGCGCGCGTAGATGCGCGCCGCCGCTCGGATCGATGCGGCGTCGGCGAGGAGCGCCCTCGCTCGCGGCAGGAGAGCCCGCCCGGCGGGCGACAGCGTGAGCCTCCGGGGGCCACGACTGAAGAGCTCGACGCCCAGCTGTCCCTCGAGGGCTCTCAGCTGCCGGGAGAGCGAGGGCTGGGTCACGTGCAGCTTCTCAGCCGCCGCGCTCACGGTGCCGCATTCGGCGGTCGTCACGAAATACCCCAGGGTGCGCAGTTCCACGGAAGTCATCATGCCGGAGACATGCCTCGGGAGCATAGCCCGTCGAGCGATCGAGTATTGGACCGCATAGACGAGAAAGGCCCACCCTGGACCCACGCACGCCGACCGACAAGGAGACATCAGTGACCTCGCAGACGCTGACCGCAGCCCCGTCCGACTCCTCGCTTCCCGAGCTGAAGCAGACGCGACACCTCGCCACCGAGCTGCCCGGTCCGCGCTCCCGCGAGCTGATGGCGCGTAAGACCGCCGCGGTCGCCGGCGGCGTCGGGGTCACCATGCCGGTCTTCGCGGCACGCGCCGGGGGTGGAATCGTGGAGGACATCGACGGGAACCGCCTCATCGACCTCGGGTCCGGTATCGCTGTGACCACCGTCGGAGCCAGCGCGCCGGCCGTCGTCGCCGCCGTGCAGGAGCAGGCTGCAGCGTTCACGCACACGTGTTTCACGGTGACCCCCTACGAGGGCTACGTCGAGGTGGCGGAGCGCCTCAACGCCCTGACCCCGGGCGGGCATGCCAAGCGCACCGCGCTGTTCAACTCCGGCGCAGAGGCGGTCGAGAACGCCATCAAGGTCGCACGTCACGCGACCGGACGCGACGCCGTCATCGTGTTCGACCACGCCTATCACGGCCGCACCAACCTCACGATGGCCATGACCGCGAAGGTCATGCCCTACAAGAAGGGCTTCGGGCCGTTCGCGGGCGAGGTCTACCGTGCGCCCATGAGCTACCCGTTCCGAGACGGCGGCCTGAGCGGCGCCGAGGTCGCCCGCCGCGCCATCGACATGATCGAGAAGCAGGTCGGAGCGGACGAGGTCGCCTGTCTCATCGTCGAGCCCATCCAGGGAGAGGGCGGCTTCATCGAACCCGCGCTCGGCTTCCTCCCCGCCCTCGTCGAGTGGTGCCGCGCCAACGGCGTGCTCTTCATCGCCGACGAGGTGCAGTCCGGGATCGCCCGCACCGGCAGCTGGTTCGCCAGCGATCTCGAGGGAGTCGAGCCGGACCTCGTCGTCATGGCCAAGGGCGTGGCGGGCGGCATGCCCCTCTCCGCGATCACGGGCCGCGCCGACATCATGGACGGTGTCCACGCGGGCGGCCTCGGCGGAACCTACGGCGGTAACCCCGTGGCCTGCGCCGCGGCCCTCGCCGCGCTGGACACCATCGAGCGGGAGGACCTGATCGGGCGGGCCCGCCGTATCGAGACGGTCATCCGGGAACGTCTCGACGCTCTCGCGGCACGTGACCCCCGCGTCGGAGACGTACGGGGACGCGGTGCGATGATCGCGATCGAGCTCGTCAAGACCGACGAGGACGGCAACGGGACGCTCGAGCCCGACGCGACCCTGACCAATGCCGTCGCGACCTACGCACGGAACGCCGGCGTCATCGTCCTGACCTGCGGCACGTACGGCAACGTCCTCCGCTTCCTGCCCCCGCTCAGCATCTCCGACGACCTGCTCCACGACGCCTTCGACGTGCTCGAGGAGGCCTTCGACAGCATCCGGTGACGCGCCTGCTCGAGCAACCCGGGCGATGGCCTCAGCCGAGCGACTGCACCCAGCTCACGACCTCCGCCTCGCTCGTCGGGCGGAGGTCGTTCGCGTCGATGCCGACGTTCAGCATGCGCCCGCGTGAGCGCCACAGCGAGTGGACGTGGCCGTGGATGAGAGGCAGACCCGTGTCGACGGGGCGGAGCGACGCGTAACGCTCCTCACCGGTGGTGTCGGCGCCCTCGGTGCCGCGGTAGGGGTAGTGGCTCAGCACGACCGCGTACCCGCCGATCTCCGCGTCGATGATCTCAGGCAGGATCTCGAAGCCGTGGTCGCGGTAGACCTGGGCGCGTCGCTCCCGCTTGTCCTGCTGCCGCTCGTAGGCCGCGGAATGCTTGTCATGGTTGCCGGCGATCAGCAGCTTGCGCCCGTTGAGACGCTCCGCCCAGGTCAGGGATCTTACGAAATCGCCCATGGCGAGGTCACCCAGCAGGTACACGGTGTCGTCGGGTGCCACGAGCGAGTTGTGGAGTTCGAGGACGGCGTCGTTCATCTGCTCCGTCGACGCGAAACGGCCGCGGAGCCGAGCTTCGTAGCGCCGGATGTTCTCGTGACCGAAGTGATGGTCGGATGCGAACCACGTAGCCACGTCGGCTTCTCCTCTCACGGATCGAAACCCGCCCCGGATATGACGAAGGCCGGCACCAAACGGTGCCGGCCTTCATCTTCTGTGCGCCCGGAGGGACTCGAACCCCCAACCTTCTGATCCGTAGTCAGATGCTCTATCCATTGAGCTACGGGCGCATATCTTTTCTGCCTGGACAAGCCTAGCAGGTGGCGGAGACGGCGGGATTTGAACCCGCGGTCCCCTTGCGGGGACTCCACCTTAGCAGGGTGGTGCACTCGACCGGACTATGCGACGTCTCCTCGTGCTCGGAACAGCATAGTCGCCTGCGGCCCGTCGAACGAATCGACTCGAAATCCCGAGGGACCAGATGCCAGGTCTCCACGCGCACGCCGGGTCGTACCCCACGTTTAGGGGGATGCCGTACCCCGCGACACACCCCATGATGAAGAGGGAGCATTCTGCGCGCCACCCACCGCAGTCCGACGGCCCCACCGTCATACCCGTCCGTGCCGACACCCACTCGTCACGAATCAGGCAGATCGCTCCGATCCCCCCGACGCACCACCCTCACAGAGCGGCCACCCACCGTGTCATCCCGAACCCCCATGTTCCTCACCCGTCGCACACGAGCGGGTCTCATCGGCCTCGCGACGGCCGTCGCCCTGGCGACCGCTGCAGCAGCGTCTGCAGACCTCGTCGTGACCGGCACGGGCGATGGGACCACGCCGACCCTGTCCGATGCGGCCGCCTCGGCCGACATGTCGTTCGCCGCCCTCTGGATCGCCCCGGTCACCGCCGCTGCCGTCATCGTCCTCGCCGGCATCGCCCTCGTCATCTCCGCGACGAGGAGAGGCTCGGGCGACTGAGCGTCCCGAGCCTCTGCCATCAGCGCCTGGCGCGCGCTACTGATCCTCGAGCGAGCGCCCGACCGTGCACCGTTGGTCCGCGGCAGACTGTCCCCGCACGTCGGAGGGCAGGGTCGTGACCGGAGCGGACGATTCGGTGGGAGCCGCAGTCGCATTCGGGTCGGCACTGTCCGCGGGAGCCGGCGTCTCGGCCGCGGGAGGCGTCGCGTTGGGATCCGCGACCGATCCGCGGTCGCTCTCATTCGCGGCCACCGCGACCGCCTGCCCCGAACGGATGGCGTCGAACAGCACCTGTGCGGAGTCGTAGTTCGGGGCGACGCCGCCGGTCACCTCGCCGGTCGGGTATTGCACGAACGCGATCTTGTCGAGCGAGATGGGCTGTAGCGCACGGGCGATCTGCACGAGCGTGTCGACGTTGCTGAGCGACTGCGAGAAGACCATGTTCCGCACGGCTGCTCCGGCGAGGCCGTAGAGCTTGCTGATGTCACCCAGAGTGTCGCTGCTCTTCACCTGTCGGACCAGGGAGGACAGGAACACCTGCTGGGAGCTGATGCGGGTCAGGTCGCTGCCGTCGCCGACACCGTGACGGGTGCGGAGGAACTTCAGCGCGTCCATGCCCTGGAGGGTGTGCTGGCCCGGGTCCAGATAGAGCTCCGTGTAGGTATCCTCGATCTTCTCGGCCACACAGACCGGGACTCCGCCGATGGCGTTCGACATCTCGATCACGCCGTCGAAGGAGATCATCGCCGCGAAGGGGATGTCGAGACCCGTGAGCTCCGAGACCGCCGACACGGTGCAGCCGAGACCGTTCTTCGCCGCCCCGCCGCCGTGCATGAGCGCGGTGTTCAACTTGGCGGACGACATCGCGCTGTTGTAGCCGCCGTCGCCGTCGGCGCACTCGGGCATGGGAACGAACATGTCGCGCGGGAAGCTGACCGCGACCGCGCTCGTGTGATCCTCCGAGATGTGGAGGAGGATGTTGACGTCGTTCAGCTCGCTGCCGTCGTCCTCGCCGTAGCTGTTGACGGAGTTCAGACGGGAATCGCTGCCGACGAGCAGCATGTTGACGCCGCCCTTGATCGCACCGATCTCAGGCGGAGGGGCTCCCGGGGTCTGACCGGGCAGAGCGACTGTCTTGACCTGACGGCTGAGATCCCACGCGGCGATGGCGCCCACCGACACGGTGCTGACCACCGAGACGACGGCTACCAGCGAGACGATCTTGAGGACTCTGAGCCAGGGATTCGACCGGCGGAGACGCCCGTGACGCGCCACCGTCGGCACGGCTTTCGCGCGGAGGGCACGTCGTGTGGTTTCGGGCATGCCGATCCTTCGTCTCGTCGAAGTGGAAGATTATGCCACCTGTGACTATGCCCCGAGAAGGCGCACCACGAACCTGTGCAGTGTTAGTGCACTTCATAGATCGGGCGGTGTTCAGCCCATCCCGCCGTGCGGATCACTGGTCGTCGAGCGAACGCCCCACGGTGCAGGTCGATACGTCGGCGGTCTGGCCGCTCACATCCGGCGGGAGGACCGCCACCGGGGCGTCCGAAGCGGGAGGCGCCGATGCATCTTCCGACGGAGCACCCTCTGCCTCCGCCGTCGCGTCGGGCGCCGGCTGATCCGATTCGGGGGGTGCGGCATTCGGGTCCACGACGGCACCGCCCGTGGTCCCTGCGGCGGCGGAGTCGATCCCGATCGCCTGATTGTTCGCGATGGCATCGACGAGCACCTGCGCCGAGCCGTAGTTCGGCACGATGTCCGCCCCGTCCTCGGCGGTCGGGTACTGGACGAACGCGATCCGATCGAGGGAGATGGGAGCAAGGGCTCGCGCGATCTGCACCAGGGTGTCGGGACTGTTGAGGGACTCGGAGAACTTGATGTTGCGCACCGCGGCACCGGCCAGCCCGTAGAGCGTCGGGATGTTGGTCAGCGTCTCCGAGCTCTTCACCTTGCGCATGAGAGCGGAGAGGAACACCTGCTGCGAGCTGATGCGCGAGAGGTCGCTGCCGTCGCCGACGCCGTAACGCGTGCGGAGGAACTTGAGAGCGTCGACGCCCTGCAGCTCATGGACGCCGGCCGGAAGGTACAGCTCGGTCTTCTCGTCCTCGATGTCCTGCGCGACGCACACCGGCACCCCGCCGACCGCGTTCGACATCTCGATGACACCATCGAAGCTGATGACTGCGGCGAAGGGGATGTTGAGGCCCGTGAGCTGCGACACCGCGGAGACGGCGCAGGCCACCCCGAGCGCCTTCGCCCCGCCCCCTCGACCCAGGGCGGTGTTGAGGGACGCGTAATCGGTGGCGAGCGTGGGCTCGCCCGTTCCGTCCTCGCACTCGGGGATCGGGATCTTCATGTCGCGCGGGAAGCTGACGGCGACCGCGCTCGTGTGGTCCTCCGAGATGTGCAGGAGGATGTTGACGTCGTTGAGCTCGCTCTCCGGATCCTCCCCGTAGCTGTAGACAGAGTCGGCGCGCGAGTCGCTGCCGATGAGCAGCATGTTGACGCCCCCGGGGATCGCGTCGATCTGCGGGATCGGTCCACTCTGCCCGGGGAGTTCGAAGGTCTCGACCTGGCGGGTCAGATCCCAGGCCGCGATCGCCGCGATCGATCCTGCGCTCACCAGGCCGACAGCCGCGACGATGCCCACGGCCTTCAGCAGTCCGGCGACGGGCCCGCGACGTGGCATCTTGCCGTGGCGCGCGATGGTTCCCTCGGGCACGGGCACCTCCTCGAAGTCTCGGGGAGGCTACGCGATCCGGCTGGGAAGGCGCGCGGCCTTCACCCGAACGGGGGCATCGCGTCGTAGCACTGGTGATGACACACTCAGTGACCCAAGGTACCTTGGTACTTTGCTACCCCGAAAGCGAATCCGATGCCTGCTGCTTCCAGCCCGATCAAAGTCGACGACCAAACCGACAAGCTCATAAGCGACGCTGCCCACTTCCTCGGCCGCTCGAAAAAGGACATCGTCGACGCGGCCATGCGTGAATACATCGAAAGTCACCGTGACGAACTGAATGTTGCAGTTCGTCAGTCATTGGCTCGACTCGACGGGTCCGATCTCGCGGCCGTCGCCTTGCTGAGCGGCCTCAGCGACCAGCGCATCTCCGACGTCGGTGGCGTCCCCGCGAACTGACCTCGTTGGAAACTTCACCAGTTAGACCACGCAGGTCGGTACTCGAGACGCTGGAGATCCCGGTCCCCACCATCGACCAACGCCTCAGCGAATTGGAACATCCGCTCATCGTCAAGGCGCAAGCGGCCCCGTTGCAGGAAGCCGCGGGGCAGGCCGAAGGAATCAAGTCCGTCAGCGACCGCAGGTTCATCAAGATAAAGGTCTTCAGCTGGCGCGGCGCCGCTGTGTCGCTCGAACACGAATCAGCAAACGTCCCGAACGGCATCTCACTCGCGCACGCATGGTGGTGGCTCTGTGATGCTGGCGCTCGACAAGCCGACTCTCCCCAGCGCGACTTCTACAGCCAACTCGCCGCTGGAGTCGCGCGACAGGGTTCATCAGACTTCCTCCTCCCGAATGACTGGGACGTCGATCGGCTGCGTGCTGAAGTCGCCTGGTGGGCTAATCATTTCCTCAAGCGCACCGTGAGAGAAGGTTGCGCCGAAGCGCTTCGCACGTCAGAAGTCATGCAGCTGAGCATCGGCGACACCGACCTGCGTATTCGCGTGTCGGTTCTCGAAGACGGCCAGGCTTATGTGGCCGTGGGAACGACAGGCATGCTTGATCCGAACTTCTTCGCGATCGTCCTCAGCGCGTTCGACGGCATCAGCCCGGACGACTGGATGCCCGAGCCGACGCCACCGCTGAATATCCCGATTATTCCGGGCGAGATCGTCTGGTCGACGATGCTCCCACCTGTCGTTCAAGCCACAATGCTGGCGACATTGGACGAAGAGGGGGAGATAAACGGCTGAGCACCAGCCGAGAGGGGGCCTTCTCCACGGCCGAGCCATCTGGCGGAGGGCGTGGGATTCGAACCCACGAGACATTTCTGCCCACCAGTTTTCAAGACTGGCTCCATCGGCCGCTCGGACAGCCCTCCTCGCCCCGCTCGCGCAGGACGAGAGGAGTCTAGCCGACCCCATCCGCGCGACTCGGAAGGCGGGAAGTCAGGCCGAGAGGCTGTTCAGGGCAGCGGCGAGACCATCCTCATCGATGCGGCCCGTCACGTCCGATGCGACGGCGATGACGTCCTGCGGCGCCTGGCCCATCGCGAATCCGCGCCCCTCGCGAGATGCCCACTGGAGCATTTCGATGTCGTTGCGACCGTCGCCCGCAGCGATAAGAGCGGAGGCGGGAGCACCCAGGATCTCGCGTACGCGCTCCATGGCGGTGGCCTTGTTGACGCCGTCGGGCGCGATGTCGAGCCATGCCGTCCACCCGACCGTGTAGCTGACCTTGTGGAGGCCCATCCGGTCGACGACGTCGAGGAACTCCTCGACCTCGTGATCCGGGGAGATCACGACGACGCGGGTCGCGCGCATGTGCAGCAGACCCTCGAAATCGGTCTGCTCGCTGGACAGGCCCAATGAGCTGTCCGGGAACGCCTCGGTGTAGCGATAGAACCCCGTCTCGTCCTCGACGGCGTAGCGCGCCTTGTCGAGATACGACCGGATGGTGGTCAGCACCTCAGCCGGGTCGAAGGTCTCCACGAATTCACGCCGGTAGCCCATCGGTGACTCCGGGTCGCGGCGCATGGTGATCGCGCCGTTCGAGCACACGACGTACTCGGGCCGGATACCGAGCTGGTCGACGACAGGCAGTGTCGACGCGACCGAACGCCCCGTCGCGAGCATGACCTCGTGACCAGCTGCGGTCAGCCGCTGCACCGACTCGATGACGGCGTCGGTGATGTGGCCGCGCTCGTCGAGGATCGTGCCGTCGATGTCGAGGGAGACGAGCAGACGACCGTCAGCCCACTGCGTCATGCGCCCACCGGCATGAGGACCTCGAGGCCGCCGAGGTAGGGGCGGAGCGCCTCGGGGACGAGGACGGATCCGTCGGCCTGCTGGTGGGTCTCGAGGATCGCGACGATCCAGCGAGTGGTCGCGAGAGTGCCGTTGAGGGTCGCGATGGCCTCGGTCTTGCCCGACTCGCCCCGGGTGCGGATGCCGAGACGCCGGCCCTGATAGGTCGTGCAGTTCGAGGTCGAGGTGAGCTCGCGGTAGGCGTCCTGCGTGGGAACCCACGCCTCGACGTCGAATTTGCGGGCCGCGCTTGTGCCCAGGTCGCCGGCCGCCGTGTCGATCACCCGGTAGCTGAGGCCGAGCGCCTGGAGCATCCCCTCCTGGTAGGAGAGGAGACGCTGGTGCTCGGCCTCCGCGTCGGCGGGCGTCGTGTAGACGAACATCTCGAGCTTGTTGAACTGGTGGACCCGGATGATGCCGCGGGTGTCCTTGCCGTAGGAGCCCGCCTCGCGGCGGTAGCAGGTCGACCATCCGGCGTAGCGGACGGCGCCCTTCGACAGGTCGACGATCTCGTCCGAGTGCAGGCCCGCGAGGGCGACCTCGCTCGTGCCGGTCAGGTAGAGCTCGTCGTTCGGGAGGTAGTAGACCTCGTCGGCGTGCTCGCCGAGGAAGCCGGTGCCCTCCATGATCTCGGGCCGAACGAGCGTCGGCGGAATGACGGGGATGAAGCCTTCGGCGAGCGCCCGGTCCAGCGCGAGGTTCATGATCGCGAGCTCGAGTCGGGCGCCGATCCCCTTGAGGAAGTAGAAGCGGGCACCGGAGACCTTGGCTCCGCGGGCCATGTCGATGGCATCCAGGCCCTCGGCGATCTCGAGGTGGTCCTTGGGCGCGAAGTCGAAGCTCGAGCGCTCACCGACCTCGCGGAGCACGACGTAGTCGTCCTCTCCCCCCGGGGGGACGCCGTCGAGCACGATGTTCGGGATGCGGCGCGCGGTCTGCGCGAACGCCTCCTCGGCGGCGGTGACGCGAGCGCCGGCGGCCTTGACCTCTCCCGCGAGCTGCTGCACCTGCGCGACGAGCGCGGCCTTCTCCTCCTTGGGTGCGGCGGCCACCTTCTTGCCGAAGGCGTTCTGCTCGGCCCGGAGACGCTCGAACTCGGTCAGCGCGCTGCGACGCTCGGCATCGGCCTCGCGGGCCTCGTCCACCAGAGCCTCGGATGCGCGGCGCGATCGCTGCGAAGCCTTGACCAGGTCGGGGTCGTCACGGAGGAGGGCGGGATCGATCACGAGTATCGAGCCTACCGATCCCCCACTGACCGCCGCCCGCATCCCGACCCCGTCCGCCACTCCCCTGGATCGGATATTCCGGCATAGACCGCACGTTCCGGCGAGCGATCTCCGCCGGAACGTGCGGGCGATCCGGAGCCACGCCGCACGTTCCGGCGGGTGGGCCTAGCCGGAACGTGCGGTTTTTGCCGGAATATCCGATCTCGGGGTCAGGGGCGGCAAGTAGCTTGGGCCCATGTCGTCTGAACAGCTGGGTGCTTCGGAAGGGCAGCGGGTCGCTGCCGTCGTCTACAACCCGGTCAAAGTCGAACTCGAGCGGCTCAAGCGGGTCGTCGGGGATGCCGCGCGCGAGGCGGGCTGGGGCGAGAGCCGCTGGTACGAGACGAGCGTCGAGGATCCGGGCCAGGGCGCCACCTCGAAGGCCCTCGACGACGGCGCGGATGTCGTCATCGCAGCCGGTGGGGACGGCACAGTTCGCGCGGTCGCCGAAGCGCTCCGCGACTCCGACGTGCCGATCTCTCTGCTGCCCTCGGGAACGGGAAACCTCCTCGCCCGCAACCTGGAGTTGTCGCTCGACAATCTCGAGGAGTCCGTCTGGACCGCCTTCACAGGCGCGGATCGACGGATCGATCTCGGCCTCGTCGAGATCGAACGGGGCGATCGCAGCCGTGACAGGCACGTCTTCCTCGTCATGGCCGGGCTCGGCCTCGACGCCAAGATGATCGCCAACACCAACGACGACCTCAAGAAGAGGGTCGGCTGGCTCGCCTACGTCGATGCCATCGCCCGCTCACTGCGCGGGGACAACCGGATCCGTGTGCGCTTCCGCCTCGATGACGAACAGCCCGCGAGCCTCCGCATCAACACCATGCTCATCGGCAACTGCGGCCTGCTGCCGGCCAACATCCTGCTGCTGCCCGAAGCCGCGGTCGACGACGGGATCTTCGACATCGTCGCTCTGCGCCCCAACGGCTTCCTCGGGTGGCTGCAGATCTGGGTCAAGGTGGTCTGGGAGAACGGCATCCTGCGCCGCACAGCCGTGGGGAGGAAGTTGATGCGCGGCAACAAAGAGGTGCGCACCCTGCGCTACCTCAAAGGCAAGTCGATCGTCATCCGTCCCGAGACACCCCAGGAGTTCCAGCTCGACGGCGACACCTTCGGCGAGGCCGCGGCCGTCAAGGCATGGGTGGATGCGCAGGCCCTCGCGGTGAAGATCCCCGCCGACAAGGCCGATCGCCTACCGGCGTCGAGCTGAGGCCCGCGGGAGGACCCTCAGGGCTCCAGGTCCTCGCCGGTCAAGATGGCGCGCAGCCAGTCGCGGGCCTCGACGAAGTTGTCGTCCGAATACTGCGCGACATGCTGCACCTGCACACCGTCCGCCCTGGGATAGGAACCGAGGAAGCTCACGCGCGGGCTGAAGCGGCGCAGGCCCAGCATCGCGTCCGCCACACGTTCGTCGTGCACGTGCCCGTCGAGGTCGATGACGAAGCGGTAGCGGCCGAGCTCGTCGCCGATGGGGCGCGACTGGAGCAGGCTCATGTTGATGCCGCGCGTCGAGAACTGCTCGAGCAGCTCGAGCAGGGCACCCGGGTGGTCGACCGGGAGCTCGGCGATGATGCTCGTCTTGTCCGCCCCCGTCCGCTCGGGAATGGACTTCGTGGTGCTCACCAGCACGAAGCGCGTGACCGCATTGCGGTTGTCGCCGATCCCTTCGGCCAAGAGGTCGAGCGGATAGTGCTCCAGGATCCCGGGCGGTGCGATCGCCGCGTCGAGAGCGGCTCCCGTCTCGTCGAGCAGCTGCGCGGCGGCCGCCACGTTGCTGGTCGCGGGCAGGTGGCCGTGATCGGGGAAGGTCGACTCGATCCACCGGCGGCACTGCGCATAGGCGACCGGATGCGCCCCGATCGTCCGCACGTCCTCCAGCCTGGTTCCGGGGCGGGCCACGAGGACGAAGCTGACCGGGACAACGTACTCGCCGATGATCCGCAGGCCCGGGACCGTCATGAGCGCGTCCTGCGTGGCCGTCACTCCGCCGTCGACCGAGTTCTCGATCGCGATCATGGCGGCGACGCTGCGGCCCGAGATGACGTCCCGCAGAGCCTCGCCGACGTTGTTCACGGGGTGCCACTCAGCGCCCCGCGCGGCCTCGACCTGCTTCAACGCGGCCTCGGTGAACGTGCCGGCGGGACCCAGATAGCTGTAACCAGGCTTGGAATGGGCTCCGGGCGCAGACATGGAGTAGAGGTTAGCGTCCGCCGCGGGCCAGGATGGGGCCATGCATGACCGCGCCGGTACCCCTGCCCAGCCTTCCGATCTCATCGATGTCGATGCCCTGCTCCGCTCCTACAGCGAGTTGCACCCGGATGTGTCGATCCCCGAGCAGCGCGTGGTGTTCGGCACCTCCGGCCACCGCGGCAGTGCGCTCGACACCGCCTTCAACGATGACCACATCGCCGCGACGACGCAGGCGATCGTCGAGTACCGCGCGTCGCAGGGCATCACCGGTCCTCTCTTCATCGGGCGCGATACGCACGCTCTGAGCGCTCCCGCCGAGAAGACGGCTCTCGAGGTGCTCGTCGCCAACGGAGTGCGCGTTCTCGCCGATGAGTTCGATGGCTTCACCCCGACCCCGGCGGTGTCGCACGCGATCCTGCGCTACAACGCGACCGCAGCCGAGGACGACCAGGCCGACGGCATCGTCGTGACCCCCAGCCACAACCCGCCCCGCGACGGCGGCTTCAAGTACAACCCCCCGCACGGCGGTCCCGCTGACAGCGACGCGACCTCGTGGATCGCCAAGCGAGCCAACGAGATCATCGAGAACGGCATGGGCGACGTCAAGCGCGGCCCGTCCGGCGACGTCGAGAAGTACGACTTCCGCGGGCACTACGTCGCGGATCTGGTCAACATCATCGACATCGACGCGATCCGCGAGGCCGGGTTCCGCATCGGCGCCGATCCGCTGGGTGGGGCGTCGGTGTCGTACTGGCAGGCGATCCGCGACACGTACGGCCTGAACCTCGATGTCGTCAACGAGGAGATCGACGCGGCCTGGAGCTTCATGACGCTCGACTGGGACGGCAAGATCCGCATGGATCCGTCCTCGTCGTCCGCCATGGCCTCCGTCGTCGCGAAGCGCGGCGACTACGAGATCCTCACCGGCAACGACGCGGATGCCGACCGGCATGGCATCGTCACGCCCGACGGTGGACTCATGAACCCCAATCACTACCTGGCCGTCGCGATCGAGTACCTCTACGCGAACCGCCCGGGTTGGCGAGAGGACGCCGCGATCGGCAAGACACTCGTGTCCTCGAGCATGATCGACCGCGTCGCCGAGTCGCTCGGCCGCCGCCTCTGGGAGGTGCCCGTCGGCTTCAAGTGGTTCGTGCCCGGGCTGGTGGACGGATCCGTCGGCTTCGGCGGCGAGGAGTCGGCCGGTGCGAGCTTCCTGCGCTTCGACGGAAGCGTCTGGACGACGGACAAGGACGGCATCATCCTCGCCCTGCTCGCGAGCGAGATCCGCGCGAAGACGGGGAAGTCGCCCTCGCAGCTCTACGCCGAGCTGACCGAGCGGTTCGGATCACCCGCCTACGAGCGGATCGACGCCGCCGCAACGGGGGCGCAGAAGGCGGCGCTGGCGAAGCTCGACGGCGAGGCCATCACCGCGACCGAGGTGGCGGGCGACACGATCATCGCCAAGCTCAGTGAGGCACCCGGGAACGGAGCCGCCGTGGGCGGCGTCAAGGTCGTGACGGAGAAGGCGTGGTTCGCGGCCCGTCCCAGCGGCACGGAAGACGTGTACAAGATCTACGCCGAGTCCTTCGTGGGCGAGGAGCACCTCCGCGAGGTGCAGCGCGAGGCGAAGGCCATCGTCGACGCGGCACTGGGGGGCTGAGCGCCGAGTTCCCTGCGGTTGGCTTCGCTCAACGGGCAGGCCTCTCGCCCGTTGAGCGAAGCGAAATGAAGGGTGGTCCCTTTCTTCGAATGGCGTGCGGAGCGTTCAGGCGCTGAGGGCCAGGTGCTGGAGGAGGCGGACGAACTGGCCCGACGGGGCGCCCTGGTGCTCGGGATGCCATTGCACGCCGACGATCGGCAGGCTCTCGTGCGCGATGGCCTCGACGACGCCGTCCTCGCTGACCGCGGCCGCGCGCAGTCCACGGCCGAGACGGTCCACGGCTTGGTGGTGCGAGCTCTGTACGAGCTCCCCCTGTCGGACAGCCGATCCGAGCAGATCCCCGACGAGAGCGACACGGTGCCCGATAAACGGCTCATCCAGCCCGGGTGTGGCGTCGCGGTGGTGACCCGTCTCGGGGAGGTGCTGGATCAGGTCGCCGCCCAGCGCGACATTGATGAGCTGGTGGCCCCGGCAGACTCCGAGCACCGGCACGCCGCGCAGCGCGGCGTCCGTCACCACGGAGATCTGCGCCTCGTCGCCTGCTTCGAGGTGACGACCGGATCCGACGTAGTCCGCGGCCCCGCCGTAGAAGGTCGGGTGAACGTCCTCGCCGCCGAGGATCACGATGACGTCGGCCTGACGAGCGGCGTCCACCGCCTCGGCGACGGAACCGTCCGCGGCCGCGTGCAGCCGGGCATCCCACCCGAGGGAATGGATGGTGGCGAGCGCCGAACCGTTCAGACGGTCCGCGGTGCGCTGGTAATCGGGGCGGGCGGGACGGCGATCGGCGAGGTGCATGACCGCGACACGACGATTCGACATGGGCGGCCTTTCTGATCGGAGCCGGCTTCGTTCTGAGGAACGTTACGGACGATCAGGTGTTCCCGCCTCGAATATGACGCCCCGCTACGACCGGCTGGGAACGCCGCGACCGCGGCAGGTCAGGGGTAGTTCGGCGCAGCCGGCAGGCCGAAGTACTCCTCCAGCGTCGTGACGCCGGTGTCGTGCATCTCAGCCGCGAGGTCGGTCCCGATGTACCGGTAGTGCCACGGCTCGAACTCGTACCCCGTCACCGGGGTCTTGTCGGCCGGATATCGCAGGAGGAAGCCGAAGCGCCACGCGTTGGCGGCGAGCCACTGCCCCTCCGGCGTCTCACCGAAGCAGGCGTCCAGTGAGCATCGACCCGACTCCGCGCCGATGTCCATGACCAGCCCGGTTTGGTGCTCGCTGTACCCCGGACGCGCGGTCAGCGAATCGTTGCCGTCGTAGATGTCGACCTGCGTCTGATACGAACGGTAGGCACTGTTCGACGCCAGATAGAGGCCGGCTTCGTCGCGAGCCGCCGCGAACATGCGGACGATCGCGTCCGATGCCTCCTGCCGCATGAGCGGCTCCCAGGTGTGCGCCACGGGGACGTCGACCAGGTCCGGCGGGGTGTAGTCCTGGGGCTGGAGGGGGCGCAGCTTGTCGACCACGACCCAGATACTGTTCGGATCGTCGATGGATCGAGCGGTCTTGTCGAAAGTCGGCGGAGCAGGCGGCTCGGGTGTCGCGCTCGGAGTCGCGGACTGCTCGGGCACCGGGACGGTCGAGGACTGGTCCTGACTCGGCACCGGGATCTCGGCCGGCTTCTCGATGGCACACGCGCCGAGCAGCGGAAGAAGAGCGAGAGTCGCCACGATCAGGGAGCCCGTTCTGACCGTTCGACGCACTCGACGAGCCTACGCGCGGTACCGGCGAGGAGGGCGCGCCCCGCGAAGGACCGCCTCATCTGTACCCCGAACGCTCGAATTGTGCTTCGTAACCACATTTCGTGAGAGCGCTCTCACAAAATGCTTGACCTCTCGGTGCAGACCTTCTTATAGTCCTTGCACAGCTTGTGAGAGCGCTCTCACGGCCGCAGCGACATCGGCCTGAGCGCAGATGCGGGCTGCCCTCACCAGATCACGAAGGAGTGACCGTGCTCGCATCCCGACGCACCGGAATCGCCGCGACCCTCGCCGGCGCCACCGCCTTCGCCCTCCTCGCCACCGGATGCACGGCATCCGGATCAGGCGAGGCGAGCGACGGCCCGATCGAACTGACCGTCACGACGTTCAACGCCATGGGCTTCGACGACCTCTACGCCGAGTACGAGGCGGCCAACCCGGGGATCACCATCTCCGCCAACAACATCGACACGGGCGGCAACGCCCGCACCGATGCCTTCACCAAGCTGGCCGCCGGATCCGGCCTCGCCGACGTCGTCGCAATCGAGGAGGGCTGGCTCGGCTCGATCATGGAGGTCTCGAATCAGTTCGTCGACCTGCGCGAGTACGGCATCGAAGACCGCAAGGCTGACTGGGTCGACTGGAAGTACGCCCAGGCGACCGACTCCGAGGGCCGCGTCATCGGCTACGGCACCGACATCGGTCCCGAGGGCCTCTGCTACAACCCGGCCGCCTTCGAAGCCGCCGGCATGCCCGCCGACCGCGAGGCCGTCGCCGAGATGCTCGGTGGCGACGACGCGACCTGGGAGGACTACTTCGCCGCGGGCAAGAAGTATCAGCAGGCCACGGGCAAGGCCTGGTACGACCACTCCGGCTTCGTCTGGAACGCCATGGTCAATCAGCTCCCCGAGGGCTACTACACGAGCGACGGCGAGCTGAACGTCGAGGGCAACAAGGACCTGCAGGAGCGTTGGGGCTGGATCGCCGACGGCGCCGCGTCGAAGCTGTCGGCCGCGCAGACCGCGTGGGACTGGAACGGCGGCAAGTCGTTCAACGACGGCACCTTCGCGACCTTCGTCTGCCCGGGCTGGATGCTCGGCGTCATCAAGGGCAACGTCGAGGCCGGCGGCGGCGACGCCGAGAACACCGGTTGGGACTTCGCGGACGTCTTCCCCGGCGGCCCCGCCAACTGGGGCGGCTCCTTCCTCTCCGTTCCGACGCAGTCGAAGCACCCGAAGGAGGCCGCGGCTCTCGCCTCGTGGTTGAGCGAGCCCGAGCAGCAGCTCCGCGCCTTCGAGACCGCAGGGCCGTTCCCGAGCACGCTCGACGCGCAGGAGCAGCTGACCACCGAAGCGGCCGCCGACGAGGCGTTCAGCGGATCCCCGACGGGAGCCATCCTCGCCGCTCGCGCCGAGGGCGTGAAGGCGCAGTTCAAGGGACCGGACGACTCGCTCATCCAGGAGAACGTCTTCGGCCCGGCCCTCCAGAAGCTCGACCGCGGTGAGCTCGACGGGAACGGTGCCTGGAACGAGGCGATCACCCTGCTCGGCGAACTGGTCAAGAACTAGTCCGCACCCAGTCCTGCATCACACGAGCGGGCTTCCGGCCGGTGCACCACCACCGGGAGCCCGCTCTCTATTTCTCCTCTGAAAGCTCTCCCCCTAGGTAAGGCGACACGCGCCATGACGAGCACACTCTCCCGGCCGGCGACGGCCCCCTCCGACGGGCGTAAGCCGAAGCCCGTCCGCACCCCGCTGACCTTCCGTCAGCGTGCGAGCCGGTTCGACCTCAAGGCTTCGCCCTACCTCTACATCTCGCCGTTCTTCATCCTCTTCGGGATCCTCGGTGCCTTCCCGCTGGTCTACACGCTCGTCGTGTCGATGTACGACTGGCAACTGCTGCAGGGGCAGGGCGACTTCGTCGGCTTCGGCAACTTCGCCGCCGTACTGCAGGACCGGTTCTTCTGGAACTCGATCGGGAACACCCTCAGCATCTTCCTCATCTCGACCATCCCCCAGCTGCTCGTCGCGCTGCTGATCGCGGCGGCCCTGGACCAGTCGTTGCGTGCCCGCACCTTCTGGCGGATGAGCGTGCTGCTGCCCTACGTCGTCTCCCCCGTCGCCGTCGCGCTGATCTTCTCGAGCGTCTTCAACGAGCAGGACGGTCTCGCGAACAACCTCCTCGGGCTCGTCGGGGTGGGCCCGATCGAGTGGAAGCACGACACACTCGCGAGCCACATCGCGATCGCCTCGATGGTCAACTGGCGCTGGACCGGCTACAACGCCCTCATCCTGCTCGCCGCGATGCAGGCCGTGCCGCGCGAGCTGCACGAGTCCGCCGCCATCGACGGCGCCGGCGCGTTCCGCCGCTTCGTGTCCATCACGATCCCGAGCATCCGCCCGACCCTCATCTTCGTCATCATCACCGCGACCATCGGCGGCCTGCAGATCTTCGCCGAGCCGCGCCTCTTCGACGTCTCCAACGCGGGCGGAGTCGGCGGATCCGATCGACAGTTCCAGACCACCGTGCTCTACCTGTGGGAGATGGCCTTCTTCCGACAGGACTTCGGCGAGGCGGCCGCCATCGCGTGGCTCCTCTTCCTCCTGATCGTGCTCATCGGCCTCCTGAACTTCGCGATCTCGCGACGGATCGCCTCGGTCGAGAACCGCGTCGCCGGGCGGAGAGCACGCCGCCGCAAGCCCACCGACGCCGACGCCATCGCCGCCGGCGACCCCCTGCTCACCACCACCGGCCTCGGCCAGAATGCGAGCGAGCGATGACCGCACCCGCACCCACCGCGCCCTTCCCGGTGCGCCATCCGGCCGACGCGCAGACGGATCGCGGCGCCGCGAACGGCCGACGACGCCGCCGTCGCGCCGGCCGTATCGACCGCCCGGGATTCCTCGTCTACGGACTGCTCAGTGCCTTCCTCATCGGATCGGTCTACCCGCTGTGGTGGTCATTCGTCGTCGGCAGCGGCACCAACGCGACCCGCGGCGAGACTCTGCCCCTGGTCCCCGGCGGCAACTTCCTCGCGAACGCCGCTCAGGTGTTCGGCGCCATCCCGTTCTGGACGGCCCTGCTCAACAGCATCATCGTGTCGAGCATCATCACGCTTTCGGTCGTGCTGTTCTCGACGCTCGCCGGCTACGCATTCGCGAAGCTCAAGTTCCGCGGACGCGACGGCCTGATGATCGCCGTCGTCGCGACCATGGCGATCCCGACGCAGCTCGGCATCATCCCGCTGTTCATCCTCATGCGGCAGTTCGGATGGACCGGCACGCTCGGCGCCGTGATCGTCCCGACGCTCGTCACCGCATTCGGTGTCTTCTTCATGCGTCAGTACCTGGTCGACGTCATCCCGGACGAGCTCATCGAGGCCGCCCGTATGGACGGCGCCAACCAGTTCCGCACGTTCCTCACGGTGGCGATCCCCGCGGCCCGACCGGCCATGGCGATCCTCGGCCTCTTCACGTTCATGATGGCGTGGACCGACTTCCTCTGGCCGCTCATCGTGCTCAGCCCCTCGAATCCCACCCTGCAGACCGCGCTCGCGCAGCTGCAGTCGGGGTACTACATCAACTACTCCGTCGTCCTCACAGGAGCCGTCATGTCGGTCATTCCGCTGCTCATCCTCTTCATCCTGGCGGGGCGTCAGCTCATCGCCGGCATCATGAGCGGGGCGGTGAAGGGATGAACGCGGCACATCTCGCACCCCGCCTCTCCCCCGCGAACGGGTGGCCCCAGGGCTTCATCTGGGGCAGCGCCACAGCTGCGGCGCAGATCGAAGGCGCCGCCCACGAGGACGGCAAGGAGGACTCGATCTGGGATCACTACGCCCGTCAGCACCTCGCGACCGCGAACGGCCACACCCCCGAGAAGGCGGTCGACCACTACCACCGCATGCCCGAAGACGTCGCGATCATGCGCGACCTCGGCCTGCAGTCCTACCGCTTCTCGGTGAGCTGGGCGCGCGTCGTCCCCGGGGACCGCGCAGTGAACCCGGCCGGACTCGACTTCTATTCGCGCCTCGTCGACGAGCTGCTCGACGCCGACATCCTGCCCTGGCTGACCCTCTACCACTGGGACCTCCCGCAGGCGCTCGAGGAGAAGGGCGGTTGGGCGAACCGCGACACCGCGGCCCGTTTCCGCGATTACGCCATGGCCGTCCACGACCGGCTCGGTGACCGGGTCACGCATTGGACGACCTTCAACGAGCCGCTGTGCTCGTCCCTCATCGGGTACGCCGGGGGCGAGCATGCGCCCGGCCGTCAGGAACCGCGTGCCGCTCTCGCCGCACTGCACCACCAGCACCTCGCGCACGGCCTCGCCACGCGCTCGCTCCGCGAGGCGGGGGTCGACAACATCGGCATCACGCTGAACCTGACGAACGCGATTCCGGCCGACCCGAGCGATCCGCTCGACCTGGATGCGGCCCGCCGTCTCGACGCGATCTGGAACCGCGCCTTCCTCGAGCCCGTTCTGCTCGGCACCTATCCGAAGGACTTCGTCCGCGACGTCGCCGAGTACGACTTCGAGTCGCTCGTGCAGCCCGGGGACCTCGAGACCATCGGTGCCGGTATCGACTTCCTCGGCGTGAACCACTATCACGACGACTTCGTGAGCGGGCATCCGCTGCCGTTCGACGCGAAGCCAGGTCTCCGCCCGACCGCCAGACCGGGCCGTTCGCCGTTCGTCGGATCCGAGCACCTCACGTTCCCGTCGCGCGGCCTGCCCCGTACGGCGATGGACTGGGAGGTCAATCCCGACGGACTCCGTACGCTGCTCGTCCGGCTCGGCGAGGAGTACCCGAGCATGCCGCCGCTGTACGTCACCGAGAACGGCGCCGCCTACGAGGACGTCGTAGAAGAGGACGGGAGCATCAAGGACGTCGACCGCACCCGATTCATCCGCCAGCACGTCGCCGCGGTGGCGGAGGCGCTCGAGGCGGGAGCCGATGTGCGCGGGTACTTCGTATGGTCGCTGCTCGACAACTTCGAGTGGGCCTGGGGATATGAGAAGCGATTCGGTATCGTCCGAGTCGATTACGACACCCTGGAGCGCACGCCCAAGCAGAGTGCGCACGCCTTCGCGGCGATCATCGAAGCGGACTGCGCCGAGCGTGCAGCGAGGACGGAAGCGGGTGCCGGCGGCTCCGCTCTCACCTCGCTCCGCTAGCCTCGATGCCACCACGAACTGAGGAGCGGTCATGAACAACGACACCGCTACCGCCGCCCCGACTCTCGAACAGGTCGCCGCTCTCGCCGGGGTGTCCCGATCGACCGTCAGCCGGGTGGTGAACAACTCAACCAAGGTGACGAGCGACGCGGCCCTCGCCGTGCAGCGGGCCATCGAGAGTCTCGGCTACGTGCCCAACCGGGCGGCGAGGTCGCTGGCGAGCCGGCGCACGCAGGTCATCGCTCTCGTCGTTCCGGAGTCGACGGCGAAGGTGTTCGCCGATCCCTTCTTCGCCTCCGTCGTGCAGGGTGTCGCGCTGCGGCTCGCCGCGACCGAGTACACGCTCAACATGGTGATCGCATCGGAGGCCACGCCCGAGAAGACCCGGCGCTACCTCCTCGGCGGCAATGTGGACGGGGCGCTCATCGTGTCCCACCACAGCGGCGACCACTCGTACGCTCGGCTCGGCTCGTCGCTGCCGATCGTCTTCGGTGGGCGCCCGCTCGCCGCGGAGGAGGAGGGGAGTTACTTCGTCGACGTCGACAACGCCTTATCGGCACGCACGATCACGGAGCACCTCATCGAGACCGGGCGCCGCGAGATCGCGATCATCGCAGGACGGCAGGACATGCCTGCCGGTGCCGATCGGCTCAGTGGGTGGCGGGTGGCTCTCGAGGCTGCGGGTCTGGACGCGAGTCGCATCGAGATCGGCGACTTCTCTCCGCGAGACGGGGCGGAGGCCATGCGACGGCTGCTCGACAGCGGCCGGCCGATCGACGCGGTGTTCGCCTCGAACGACCAGATGGCCGCCGGGGCTCTGTCGGCGCTGCGCGAGCGGGGGCTCTCCGTCCCCGGAGATGTCGCTCTGGCCGGCTTCGACGGCGACTACTTCGCCGAGGGCGCGGATCCGGGGATCACGACGATGCAGCAGCCGTCGATCGGGCTCGGCGAGAAGATGGCCGAGGTGCTGGTGCGTCTGATCGCCGGCGAGGAGGTCGACCGGGCGACCTACATGCCGACCGAGCTGATCGTCCGCGGTTCCACCGCGCCGCGCCCTGCCGTCTGAGCCCTCGCCCCGTCCCATCGGGCACTGCGCTGACCGAATGAAGGAGAATTCGTCCGAATCGGGCTCGGATCCGCATGAACATGTGAATGAGGCCCGGTTTTTCCTTCGTTCGGTCAGTGCGCGCGGACTGAGGAGTCACCGGCCAGGTGGCGGAACAGGGGGTCGCTGAAGGCGCGGATACCGGCGTATCGACGAGTGAGTTCGCCGTAGACGGCGGCTTCGCCCGGAGACGGCTCGAACCGCGCGTCCTCTGCGATCATCACCGACACCGCCGTCGACCAGTCGTGGACACCGGCTCCGACCATCGCGCAGATCGCCGAACCCATGCCCGCCGCGTCAGCCACTTCCGCGCGCACGGTCGGGCGGTCGAAGACGTCGGCGAGGATCTGCATCATCAGGTCCGACCTCGACCCGCCACCCGAGACGGTCACCCGTTCGAAGCGACGACCGAGCGACTCCTCCATCGTGTCGACGTGGCCGCGCATGGTGAGCGCGATGCCCTCGAGGATGGAGCGGTAGATGTGGAAGCGGCCCTGTCGGCCGTCGAATCCGAGCAATGCTCCGCGCCGGTGAGGATTGTCTCCCGGAGCGAGCCAGTCGAGCAGGGTGACGAGCCCGTCACTGCCGGGTGGGACGGACGCGGCACCCTTGTTCAACTCATCGTCGGTGAGGACCCCGTCGCCGGCGAGCAGGTCGCGCCACCAGCTGACCGTCCACATGCCGCGACGGATCCCGCCGCTCTCGTAGAGGTAGAGGTCCGGCTCGCAGCCGAAGTTGACCCAGTAGCCGTCGTCGTGGGCACTCGCCTCAGACCCCGCCGTCATCGCCGCGATGTAGGTACCGAGAGACAGCACGAGGTCGTCTTCCTCGCGCACCCCCACGCCCAGAGCCTCGACGGCCTTGTCGTTCGACGTCGCGAAGACCGGGAGACCGACGGCCAGCCCGGTGAGCGCGCTCGCCTCGGCAGTGACGCGACCCAGCTCGGCGCCCGGGTCCACGAGATCGAACAGCAGCTCGCGAGCAATGCCCGTCTCGACGAAGCGATGCGGATCGTCCGACCACCGCCAGGTCTCCTGATCGATCGGCCAGACACCCTGGTAGTTGCCCGCCGCGTCTCGGCGTTCCCCCGTGAGTCGGAAGGTGATGTAGCCGGACGAGGTGGTGACGGAGGCCACTCGGTCGTCCTGCTCGTGCGGACGGGAGACGCGACCGTCCATCCAACTCATCATGGGCTCCACCAACCGGCCGTCCTCGTCGAGAAGGGCGCGACAGAAACGGATGGTGCAGAGCCCGACTCCCACGATCTCGCCGGGATCGCCGGTGAAGAGGGCCAGGGCCTCACGGCATGCAGCCGCGATGGACTCCCACACATCGTCACCGGGGTGGACGACCCGACCGTGCTCCGACGTGTCGTACGGCTGCAAGGCTCGTCGAGCCGACGCATGAACCCGCCCTTCGGCGTCGACGATGAGCACCTTCGTGCTCTGCGATCCGTTGTCGATCGCGACGACGTACTCCACCGTGTGCGCTCCTTCGCGTCTGATCCGGCTATCGAGCCTCGCCCGCTCAGGCGACGACTATCCGGCGCCCGGGCGGCCGTGGCGTCAGACCGTCGCCGGCTCGGTGAGTGGGATGATCGTGCCCGCGTTCATGATGCCGTTCGGATCGAACGATGTCTTGAGGGTCTCGAGGATCCGATAGGCCGATCCGTGCTCGTCACGCGTCCACGGGGTGCGGTACTTGCCGATGCCGTGGTGATGCACCATCGAGCCGCCCAGGCGCAGTGACTCCTCGACGATGATCGCGTTGAGGGGGATGTGATACTCGTCGATCTCGTCGCGCGGGTCGCAGTCGATGTTGTAGTCGTACACGAAGTACAGGTTCGTCCCCGTCTGATAGCTGTGCGAGGAATGCGCGCCCAGCATGGTGAGGTCCTCGGCACGGGGGAACTCGGAACGGATACGCGTCATGATCGCGTCATAGAGAGCGCCCACCCGGGACCAGTCGATCGACACCTCGGTCGTGTACCCGAGGTGGGCATCACGGAGCATCGCCTCCTTCTCGGCGTCGATCTTGTCCTGACCCCAGTTGAGGTTGTCGAACCAGGTCTTGATGAGCGCCTCGTCGACTCTCTCGTGCGGTCGGGACGCGAACACCTCCTCGATCGCCTGAGCCGTCGCAGCGGCGATGGGCTCGGGGCCCTCGGCGACGAGGATCACCACGTTCTTGTCGTTCGCGAAGTGGGCGAAGTGCTGCCGGGCGTCCTCGGGCGAGTAGGCGCGGCACACCGACGGGCGGTATCCGGCGGTCACGAGTTCACGGAGGCCGTCGACAGCGCTCGCGAAGTCGTCCATGAGGAAGCCGAAGAACCGATTGTTCTCGGGGTAGTAGCGGAACACCTTGATGGTGACCTCGGTGATGACGCAGAGCGCGCCCTCGTTGCCGATGACGACGTGCCGGATGTCGGGTCCGGCTGCACGACGCGGAACGTTCTTGATTCGCGCGACATGCCCGTCGGGGAACACGGCCTCGAGTCCGACGACCATGTCCTCGATGGCGCCGTAGAGGGTCGAGAACTGACCGATCGACCGGGTCGCCACGAGGCCGCCGTACTGGGCGAGCGGCTTCGACTGGGGCGAGTGTCCCGTGGTGAGGCCCTGCTGGCGAAGTTGATCTTCGAGCTGCTGCAGCGGGACCCCGCACTGGACCGTCACCATCATGTCGACGGGGTTGACGTCGAGCACGCGGTTCATCCGCGACCCGTCGAGCACTATGGAGTCGTCGACGACCGTCTCGAGTCCCCCCTCGGTCGCCGTGCGGCCGGTTCGAGGCACCACGTTGATGAGGTGGTCGTTCGCGAACGCGAGGACGGCCGAGACCTGCTCGGTCGACTCCGGGTAGGCGATGGCAGCGGGGATCGGCCCGTCGAAGATGCCGTGGACCGACTGATACTTCTTGAAGCGGTCGACGCTCGCGAGCTCGAGCTCGGTCTCATCGGTGTCGACGGCAGCCGCACCGAGCAACTCGGTCAGACGGGCGACGATCTCGTCGCGGGAGAGGGAGGAACGGGAGGGCGCCATAGCGGTTGCAGCCTTCGGGTCGAAGTGGTGGAGGAAGAGGGTTCAGCGGACGAGGTATCCGCCGTCGACCACGAGGACGTGGCCGTTGACGTAGTCCGATGCGCGGGAGGCGAGGAAGACGGTGGCGCCCATCAGGTCGGCGACGTCTCCCCACCGCTCGGCGGGGATGTGCTCGAGCACCCGGCGGTTGGTCTCGGGATCCGCCCGCGTCGCCGCGGTGATGGCCGTCGCGAAGTACCCGGGAGCGAGGGCGTTCACCTGGATGCCGTGGGCTGCCAGCTCGTCGCAGTAGGCCTTGGTGAAGCCGACGATGCCGGCCTTGGTGGCGGCGTAGGCGGGCGAGCCCTTGCCGCCGAGGAACGAGAACAGCGAGGCGATGTTGATGATCTTCCCGCTGCCCTGCGCGATCATCGGCCGACTGGCTTCATGGGCGAGCTCGAAGGCGGCGGTGAGATTGACGGCGATCATCGGATCCCACTTCTCGCGGCCGAACGCCTCGACATCGTCGAGCAGGCATATGCCCGCCGAGTTGACGAGGATGTCGACGGATCCGAGACGCTCGATGCAGGTGTCGATGATCGTCGCGGGCGCTCCGGGCGCGGTGATGTCGGCCTCGAGGAACTCGTATCGACGACCCTTCCCCTCGATGAGCGAGCGGGTGGTCCCGTCGTCTTCGGCGAGCCCCGGTACGAAGACGTCGGCCCCCGCCTCGGCGAGCGCCACGGAGAACGCGCGCCCGAGGCCGGTGTTTCCCCCCGTCACGATGGCGGTCTTCCCGGCGAGCGAGAAGAACTTCATCGAGAAATCGGTGATCTCCATGCGGGATCCCTTCAGTTCGCGAACGGATCGGCGATGCCGACGTAACGGGTCTCGAGATACTCGTCGATGCCCTCGAAGCCGCCTTCGCGACCGAGGCCCGATTGCTTCACGCCGCCGAACGGGGCGGCGGGATTCGAGACGACACCGGCGTTGAGTCCGAACATCCCCGTGTCGATCTCCTCCGCCAGCCGCAGCCCGCGGTTCAGGTCCCGGGTGAACGCGAAGGCCACGAGACCGAACTCGCTCGAGTTGGCCAGTCGGATCGCCTCCTCCTCGGTATCGAAGACGACGATGGGCGCGACCGGCCCGAAGATCTCCTCGTCGAGGATGCGGGCGTCGGCCGGAACGTCGGTGAGCACGGTCGGCTCGTAGAAGTAGCCGGCCCCGGGAACGACGCGACCGCCGAGGGCCAGGGTCGCGCCGTCCTCGACCGCATCCTCGACCAGAGCGGCGACCTTGTCGCGGGTGGCGGCGTCCACGAGGGGACCCATCTTCGATTCGGGCTCGGTGCCGCGGGCGACGGTGAATGCGCGGATCTTCTCGACGAAGGCCTCGGTGAAGGCGGGAGCGATCCCCCGCTGCACGAGGAAGCGGTTGGCGGCCACGCAGGCCTCACCGCCGTTGCGCATCTTGGCCAGCACGGCTCCGGCTACCGCCCTGTCGAGGTCGGCGTCGTCGAAGACCAGGAACGGTGCGTTGCCGCCGAGCTCCATCGAGACGCGCAGCACCTGCTCCGCCGAGTCGGCGATGAGGCGCCGTCCGACCTCGGTCGAGCCGGTGAAGGAGAGCTTCCGCAAACGGGAGTCCTTGATCAGGGGCCCCGTGACCGCGCCGGCACTGGTGGTCGGGATCACCGTCAGCACCCCGTCCGGCAGACCTGCCTCCCGCAGCACCTGCGCGAGAAGCAGCGAGGTGAGCGGCGTGAGCGCGGCGGGCTTCAGCACCATGGTGCATCCCGCGGCGATGGCCGGCGCGATCTTGCGCGTCGCCATCGCGAGCGGGAAGTTCCACGGGGTGATGAAGAGGCAGGGACCGACGGGTCGCTTGAGCACCATCAGTCGGTTCACCCCGTCCGGAGCGGTCGCGAAGCGTCCCGAGATGCGCGGTGCCTCCTCGGCGAACCAGCGGAGGAACTCCGCTCCGTACGCCACCTCCCCGCGCGACTCGTGCAGAGGCTTGCCCATCTCCAGCGTCATCAGCAGGGCGAAGTCGTCGGCGCGAGCGGTCACCATCTCGAACGCCCGACGCAGGATCTCGGCACGTTCGCGGGGTGCCGTCCGCGCCCAGTCGCGCTGGGCGGCCGCGGCAGCGTCGAGCGCTGCCGCGCCGTCCTCGGGGCGGGCGTCGGCGATCTCGAGCAGCGTCTCGCCGGTCGACGGATCGGTGACGGCGAAGGTGGAGCCGTCGGCCGCGTCGGCCCAGCCGGAGCCGAGCAGCAGTCGGGTGGGAACCGAGGCCAGGAGCTCGCGCTCGCGGTCGGGGGTGATGGTGGTCATGGCGCTTTCGTGGAGGCTGAGGGTGGTCGACGGAGGGGTGCGGTCAGAGGCGGAGCTCGGTGCCGATGACGTCTTCGTACAGCTTGAACGGGGTCATCTCGCCCGCGCGGTCGCCGTAGGTGGCACGGGCTCGACGGTAGATCTGCTCGACCAGACCCGACAGCTCGGCCGGAACACCCACTGAACGAGCCAGGTCGATCGAGAGGCCCAGGTCCTTGCAGGCGAGCGCCACAGCGAACCCCTCGTCGTAATCCCCGTCGTTCAGGATGGACAGCACGTCGCGCTCGACGAAGAGGCTGTTCGCCGGGCTCGCGATGAGCGAGTCGCGCAGCACCCCGAGATCGACCCCGGCCTTCGTGCCGATCGCGAGCACCTCGGCGGTCGCGACCAGGTGCGAGAACCACAGCTGGTTGATCATGAGCTTCACCGCGTACCCGGCGCCGTGACCACCGACGTGGAGGATCTTCTCCGGGTCGCCCATGGCTTCGAACACCGGGCGGAGGCGGGCGAAGTCGTCCGCCTCCCCGCCCACGAAGATCTGCAGCATGCCGTTCGCGGCACCCACCGACATCCCACTGACGGGCGCGTCGACGATGTGCAGTCCGCGGCGGGCCTCATCCTCTCGGACGCGGTTCGCGACCTCGGGAACCGACGTGGACATGTCGATCCAGGTGCCGCCGTCGGCGATGCCCTCGAGGATGCCGCCGGATCCCCGCACCACCTCATCGACGTGGCGCGGGGTCGGCAGCATCGTGATCACCAGGTCACTGCCCGCCGCGGCTTCCGCGGCCGAATCCGCCCAGCGGGCACCACCGGCGATGAGCTCGTCGGCGGATTCGCGGCGGATGTCGGTGACGACGAGCGGGAAGCCCGCCTTCAGCAGGTTGCGGGTCATACCGGAACCCATGTTGCCGAGTCCGATGAACCCGACGGTCGGCCGAGAGGCAGTGGCCATGATGATCAGTTCTCCTGGTGCGAGTCGGCCGGAGCCGAGTAGAAGGGGTTGCGAGGGGCGGATCGCGCCGCGAGCACGTCGTCCAGGGCGGGGAGCCCCGACGCGCCGTTGCTCAGCGCGGTCCTCGTCGCGAGGCGGTTGTTGCGGTAGACGGCGTCGGCGTCGTCGGCTCCGGGGTTGACCCACACCGCCGCGATGATGGCGGTCTCGTCGGTCAGCGAAGGGTCGATGCTCCCGTCGGCCACCGCGTCGGCGACACCGGCGGCGACGCCGGCCTGTGCCGGGCCCCAGATGTGGTTCCCGTGCTCGTCACCGGCCGGGGCCGACTTGGTGACGAACAGCGTGAGCGGTTTGACGGGGAGCGACGGGGCGAGCACTGTCACGAAGGGCACGTGACCGGCGCTGGGCCCCGCGAGGGCGGTCGCCCACGCGGTCCCCACGGGTCCGTTCCGGAGCCCGTACACCGTGTTGATGTGCGCCGCGTTGACCCCGTCGCCGACGAAGCTCTCGCCGAGCTGCATGACCGGCTCGGCGGTCGGTTGGGGCGCCGTCATCAGATGAGGCCCTGCTCGGTCAGCCACTCCTCGGCGACGTCCTGAGGGTCTTCGCCGTCGACGTCGACCTTGGCGTTGAGCTTCTGCATCTCCTCGGTGGTCAGCAGCGGCGAGATCTTGGCGATGACGTCGGCGATCGCGGGGTATTCCTCGAGCACCGAGGCCTGCATGCTGAAACCGGCCTGGTAGACGGGGAAGAACTCCTTGTCGTCCTCCATCACCGTGAGGCCGAGGGCGGGGATGCGGCCGTCGGTCTGGAAGACCTCGCCGAAGTTGCAGTCGTCGCCCTTCTGCGTCGCGGTGTAGATGACGCCGGTGTCGAGGAGGGTCACGTTCGAGTCGGGGACGGTGATCCCGTAGGCCGCCTTGAGGCCGGGCCAGCCGTCGTCACGGGTCGAGAACTCGCTCTCGATGCAGAAGGTCTGATCGGCGGCCGGCAGCTTCGCGACGTCGCTCAGCGACTTCACGCCGAGCTCCTTCGCCTTGTCCGAGCGGATCGCGAATGCGTAGGTGTTGTTCAGCGGAGCCGGGTCGAGCCAGGCGATCCCCTTCGCGGCGTCGGCTTTCTTCACGGCGTCGAACTGCGCCTCGGCGCCCTTCACCGGCGAGGTGTTGCCGTTGTAGGTGATCCAGGACGTGCCGGTGTACTCCCAGTACCCGATGAACTCCTTGTTCTCGAGGGCCTGGCGCACGTTGGCGGAGCCGACCAGCTTGGTGTTGGCCTCGGTGTCCGCGCCGTTCGCGTTGAGCAACTCACTCGTGATGTAGGCCAGGATGTACTGCTCCGAGAAGTCCTTCGACCCGATCTGGCCGGTGAGGCCGGAGAGCGAGTCGCCTCCCGCGGCCGATCCGCTCGAGCTCGGGGAGCTGCCTCCGCCCGAGCATCCGGCGAGAGCCAGCATGCTCGCTACGGCCGCGGCGACGATGACGACGGTGCGCTTGTTCATGGTGTTCCTTCTTCTGAGTGATTGCGTGTGAATGCAGGTGCGAGGAGGAGATCAGAGGCCGCGCGGACGCACGGCGTTCTCGACGAGACCGGCGGCCCAGTCGATGAGGATCGCGATGGCCGCGACGAGGACGGCGCCGGAGACGAGCACGGGGTAGCGCTGCAGCTTGAGACCGTTGACGATCATGTCGCCGAGTCCGCCCGCGTTGATGAAGGTGGCGATGGTGGCGACGCCGACGCAGAAGACCAGCGAGGTGCGGAGGCCGGCGAGGATCGTGGGCGACGCGAGGGGGAGCTCGATCCGGCGAAGCACCTGGTTCGGGGTCATCCCCATCCCCCGCGCCGACTCGCGGACACCGGCGTCGACCTGCTCGAGGCCGGTCAGCGTGTTCCTCAGGACCGGCAGGAACGAATAGGCCACCAGGGCGACGAGCGCGGTGGTGTATCCCGTCTGCCAGACGATCGCGAGCAGGATCACGACACCGACGGCGGGTGTGGCCTGACCGATGTTCGCGAGCCCCAGCATCGCGCCCCGGAACACCCGGGACTTGGACCGATAGACCGCGATGCCGGCGGGGATGGCGAGCACCGCGACCAGAGCCGATGCGGCGACGGTCAGGCCCAGGTGCTCCTGGACGCGGGCGACGATGTAATCGGCATTGAGGGTGCGCTGCTCGATGGAGTCGAGCGGGATGCTACCGAGCCAGACGAAGAGTGCGAGCAACGCGACGGCGACGAGGACGGGCGACGCGATCGAGCGCAGCAGCGACATCCGCCCGCCCGCCGCGGCGTCGAGCCGCGCGTTCTTGGTCGGGGTGAGGACAGCCACGTCAGGCCCCCGTCACGAGTCGCGAGTCGCCGCCGAGCAGACCGGAGATCGCCGCGTGGTCGAGGGAGCCCCGCAGGGTGCCGCGCTCGTCGACGACATCGATCGACGGCGCACCGCTCAACACGAGCAGGTCGAGCGCGTCACGCAGCGTCGAGTCGGTCGAGACGCGCGGAGCGCCTCCGCCCTTCGCCGCCGCCAGCCCCTCGCCGGGGACCGGGATGAGCGCGAGACGCTTGAGCGCTGCCCCGGCCCCGATGAAGGAGGAGACGTAGTCGTTCGCGGGGGCCGCCAGGATGTTCGCGGGGGTGTCGAACTGCTCGATCTTCGAGCGCTCGCTCATCACCGCGATCCGATCGCCGAGGCGGATCGCCTCGTCGAAGTCGTGGGTGACGAAGATGATCGTCTTCCCGATCTCCTGCTGCAGACGCAGGAACTCGGCCTGCAGACGCTCCCGGGTGATGGGGTCGGTGGCCCCGAAAGGCTCGTCCATGAGCATGACGGGCGGGTCGGCGGCGAGGGCGCGGGCGACCCCGGCGCGCTGCTGCTGTCCACCGGACAGCTGCTTGGGGTACCGCTTGGCGAACTGAGCCGGGTCCAGCTGCACGGTGAGAAGCAACTCCTCGACGCGGTCGGCGATCCTGGCCTTCGACCACCCCAGCAGCTTGGGGACGACGCCGATGTTCTCGGCGATGGTCAGGTGCGGGAAGAGGCCGATCTGCTGGATGACGTACCCGATGTGACGCCGCAGCTGATTCGGGTCGAGGCTCAGGATGTTCTTGCCGTCGATCCGGATGAGGCCGCTGGTCGGCTCGATGATGCGGTTGATCATCTTCATCGTGGTGGTCTTGCCGCATCCGCTCGGGCCGACGAACATGATCAGCTCGCCCGGCTCGATCCGCATCGAGAAGTCCTCCACCGCCGGCGTCTGCTGCCCCGGATAGATCTTGTTGACGCCTTCCAACTCGATGGCGACGCCGCCCTCCTTCTCCTGGATGGCGGAGAGGAAGCCCGTGTTGGTCGGTTCTGCGTTGTGCTCAGGCACGGAGACCCCTTGAGGTGGTGTAGCGGGAGATGAGGACGAAGGCACCGTCGACGAGCAGCGCCAGGACGATGACGGCGACGGTTCCGGTCAGTGCGTAGTTGAGGGCGTTCTTCGATCCGAGCGACGAGAGCCCCTTGAAGATGTATTGACCGAGGCCCGGACCGGCGACGTAGGCGGCGATCGCAGCGATCCCGATGGTCAACTGGGCGGCGACGCGGGCTCCGGTGAGGATCACGGGCCAGGCGATGGGCAGCTGCGTCGTGAGCAGGACCCGAGTGCGCCCCATGCCCATCCCCCTCGCGGACTCGAGGATGTGGGTGGGTACTTCGCGGAGACCGACGACCGTGTTCCGGATGATCGGAAGCAGCGAGTAGAAGACGAGCGCGACGATCGTCGGCCCCCAGCCGAGGCCGAGCACCGGGCTCAGCAGAGCGAGCAGCGCGAGCGACGGGATCGTGATGGCGATGGCCGCCGCGGTGAGCGAAGCGGACCGGGCGATGGGGCGGTCCCAGACCAGCAGACCGATCGCGATGCCCAGGACCAGGGCGATGGCCACCGAGATGATCACGACGAGCAGGTGCTCGCCCGTGAGCTCGAGGATGTCGTCCATGCGACGTCCGAGGAACTCGTTGAGCTCGGAGAGGTCGAAGCCGGTCATGGAGGGGCTCGCTCCCTTCTCTTCGTTGAGTGGGGCCGTCGGCGTGACGACTGCTGAGAAGGCTATGCGGGTGGTGCCATAAACCCAACAGGGGTTGTCAGAATGGCAAGCGAGCGTAGAGTGGGCGCTATGTCCATCGACGGATCACCCCGGCGCAACTCATCTGGTCTCGCCCGCGACGTCGAGATCCTCGAGCTTCTCGGCGGCCCCGAGGCGGACCGCAACGGTGGTCTCGGGGTCATGCGGATCGCGCAGCTCACCGGACGCGACAAGGCCGTCATCTCCAGAACGCTGGCCACCCTCTCCGACGCAGGGCTGCTGCACCGCGACCCGGAGAACCTCAACTACCGCCTGGGCAGCCGCGTGTTCGCCTTGGCGGCGCGGACCCTCGAAACCACTCTCGCCGCCGAGTCCCGCTCACACCTCCGCGCGATCGCGCGCGCCACGCGCGAGACGACCCATCTCTGTGTGCTGCGGGGCGGGAACGTGCTCACGGTGCAGAGCGAGCTCGGTGCTCACGAGATGCGGACGACGGGATGGGAGGGCGTCATCACCGCGGCGTGGCGCACTCCGTCGGGTCGCGTCCTCATCAGCGACTGGGATCGCACGGCGCTTGCGGCCTGGTACGCCGAGCACGGTCATGACGGTCCGGTCGTCGGCCCCGTCGACCCGTCGATGGCCGCGTCGGGCTTCCAGGTCCTCGACGCGCCTCCGCTCGACAAGTCGGTCGTCCGCGACTTCGAGTCGCTCCTGGTGGAGCTCCATCGGATCCGCGAGCGCGGCTACGCGACGCTCGACGAGGAGCTGGAGCGCGGGGTGGTCGGCGCCTCTGCGCCGGTGTTCGACTTCACGGGGCGGATCGTCGCCGCGGTGAACGTCAGCGCACCCAAGGTCCGCATCGGCGGGCAGCTCGACAAGCTCGGCGAGTACGTCGCGCATGCGGCCGGCGAACTCTCCCGCCACCTCGGGTCGAAGCTTCACCCCGCCCGCTCTTAACAGCGGGCCCTCCCCGGCTGCGGTTTCCCGAATCACGGAGTTTTCGGGGTCGAGTCACACATTCATGCCGATCCGGGCCCCTGAAATCGAGAATCTCCGTGATTTGGGAAGCAGCATCCCGGAGTGGTCGGTGCGTCAAGGGACGCGGGCGAGCCACTCCGGGGTCGTGAACTTCTCGGCGACCAGCTTCTCGGCCTGCGCGTACTCGTCCGGGGTGATCTCGCCCGGCTTCGCGTTGTAGAGCGACGTGAATGTGCCTGCCATGCGGTCGATGATCTCGGCGCGGGCCAGTCCGGTCTGGCTGCGGAGCGGATCGACGCGCTTCGCGGCGCTGGTCGTGCCCTTGTCGCTGAGCTTCTCGCGACCGATGCGCAGCACGCGCACCATCTTCTCGCCGTCCATGTCGTAGCTCATGGTCACGTGATGCAGAACCGCTCCCCCACCGAGGCGCTTCTGCGCGGCCCCGCCGATCTTGCCGCTGGGCGAGGTGATGTCGTTGAGCGGCTGATAGAACGCGTCGATGCCGAGCGACTTGAGGGCGGTGATGACCCACTCGTCGAGGTAGGCGTAGGACTCCTGGAAGGACATCCCCCGCACCAGGTCGCCGGGCGCGTAGAGGGAGTAGGTGATGCCGGATCCCTCTTCGATGAACATGGCGCCGCCGCCGCTGATCCGGCGGACGACCGTGAAGCCCTCGCGCTCAGCGGCCTCGAGGTCGACCTCGTTGCGAAGCGACTGGAAGCTGCCGATCACGACGGTCGACCGATCCCACTCCCAGAAGCGCAGGGTGGGGCCGCGCCGGCCAGCGCCGACCTCCTCGGTCAGGACCTGGTCGAGGGCGAGGTGCATATGCGGCGACAGCGGACCCGGGTGCAGGACCTCCCACTCGTAGTCCTTCCACGTGGTGGCGTTGCCGACGGCCCGACGGATGGCGGTGGCGACGGACTCGGGCGTGAAGCC
Organism: uncultured Naasia sp.; assembly: GCA_913778905.1. GTDB lineage: Bacteria > Actinomycetota > Actinomycetes > Actinomycetales > Microbacteriaceae > Naasia. The sequence continues at coordinate 350,166 of CAJYYA010000016.1, forward strand.
CAAGAGGGTCGCCTCGGCAGGGAGCGCGGCGCGGATCACCGCGGCGATCTGCTGCGCATCCGCATCGGCCGACAGCCCGTTGACGGCGGCGTTGATCGAGTCGAGGGCCGAGTCGGGCTCGAGGAAGAAATCGCCGGCCAGTCGGAACTGCGCGAACGCCCCGTCGACGATCTCGAGGTCGACCACCACGAGCTTTCCGCCCGGAACCTTGTACTCACCGTGCATGCTGGCACTCCTTCGATGTCGACGCGCATATGTCGTTCCCATGATCGACCATGCGGCCGTACGGATGCGGCGAGATGCGCTGTCCTCCGCCCGATCGGCCGGGTCACGATCGGGCCACGCCTCTCGACCTCGACGACCGGGGGGCCTAGCGTGCTCACATGCCCGCCCTCCGGATCGCCGCGCCTCCCGCCCTTCTCGTCGCGGTCGCGTTGCTCACCGGCTGTGCTGCCCAGGCCCCTATCGCAGTCCCGGCGATGGCACCCGATGTGGCCTCCGCTTCCCCCGCGCCGTCGGAGTCGGCAACTCCTGCGCCCACGGTCACCCCGAGTCAGGCCGCGCCGACTCAGGCGACGGTGGCACCCGACGCCTCCTCCGGAAGCGATCCCGTCTCGACGGTCCCCGACGCGCGCACCGCTGCCCCGAAGGCCACCCCGACCTGTTCGGGCGACCGTCTCGATATCCGCGTCGAACGCCGTCCCGAAGCCAGCGGTGCCGGGCAGACCTACTCCGAGATCGTCTTCATCAACATGGGCGACGTGACCTGCACCCTCTCAGGTGTGCCCTCGATGCTCGCTTTCCTCGACCCGTCGACGGGACAGAAGGTGGGCGTGCGCGGAACCGACCGACTCACCGGCGAGGTGGTCGCGTTGGCACCCGGTCAGGCGGGCTACGCGGTCATCCACTTCTCGAGTACGGGCGCCCACGACTGCCCCGCCGTCTCCACCGCCGACGCCCGCATCTCGCCGCCGCAGTGGGACCAGTCGCGCCCGGTCACCCTCGACCAAGCGGTCAGCCTCTGCACCGACCGCTCCAACTACGAGGTCTCCGGCGTCAGCGCGACGTCCCTTTCGGGGTAGACGAACGGTGATCCCGCCGCATCACAGGTGACGTCCGGGCGGTCGGGGATCCGCCCAGTCCGAGTGTCCCAGCGACCATTCGCGAATCTCGCGACCGACATCGTAGTTGTAGCCCTCGAACCAGACCGGATCGTTCCAGATCGTCCAAAAACAGACTGTCGGTGATAGCCGCCGCCATCCAGAACGGGTGGTCCAACGCACCCCGATGAGAGTTCCGAGGGTGCCGATGACCTGCGGGCGCGGTATCGACCTCGACCACAGAATGCCGTGAACCCGGATGTGCTGCGACGTCAACACAACCCCTCCGAGCAGCATCCACCGCAGAGCGAGGTAGATGGTCGCCGCGACGAGCGCCCCCATCCCCAAATAGTCACTCGAGGGCCTCTCGGGCCCAAGAGTGAGTAGGGCGCCTACAGGCGAGCTCACACGCGGGCGCGGACGTTCTCGTCGAGCCAGGCGACGAGGTCGGCGAAGACCTCCTCCTTGTTCGTCTCGTTGAAGACCTCGTGGCGGGCGTCCGGATATATGCGCGCGCTGACATGCGCGATCCCGGACCGTTCTCGATAGGCACGGACGAGACGCTCGACGCTCTTCCGACCGCCGACCGAGTCGTCGTCTCCGATCATGACGAGGATCGGCAGGTCCGACGGCAGGTCGCGAGCCGGACGGCCCAGAAGACGCAGGGTGTCCGCGATGCCGAAGAGGCGCGGAATGTCGGCGGGGAAGGTCAGGGGATCGGCGAGGAAGGCCGCAGCGACCTCCGGATCGCGGCTCAGCCACTCGGCGCCCGTTGTCCCGAGCGTCTTGTGACGCTTGTTGAGATCGCCGCCGTTCATGCTCCCGAAGGCTCGATAGGCGGTGCCGGTGAGGACAGCGGCGTCGTACAGCTCAGCGTGACTGTTGAGAATGATCTGGCCCATCAACGATCCCCAGCTGTGACCGAGCAGGACGAGCGGGACCCCGGGGTTCGCCGAGCGGATCAGCTCCGACAACTGACGCACCGCCGCGATCGTGGCGCGCAGGCCTCCCGGCCCGAGACGGCCGAGCTTCGATACATCGCCGTCCCATTGCGCCAGTCCGGTCTGACCGTGTCCGCGATGATCGTCGGCGACGACGGAGTAGCCCGCGTCGTTCAGCGCCCGCGCGACGTGGACGTACCGGCCGGCATGCTCACCGACACCGTGGGCGATCTGCACGATCGCGCGAGGGCCGGGGACGAGCCACTCGTAGTAGGTGATCTCCACGCCCTGGGCATCGGTGAAAGTGGGCATTCCTGGTCGCTCCTCGCCGTCGAGACGCTCAGGCTATCGGGCCGGTGGCCCTTTCGAAGGTGCCCGTCACCGTCGGCGGCGCGCACCAGCTGTCGATCCCACGACCCCGATGTACGCGAACACGCACACCACGAAGGCGACCGCCGCGACAACCGGCGGCACGACCCACCCCGCCAGGGGCCCCGTCACGAGAAGCGCGCCTGAGCACAGCACAAGGGCCATCAGCACAGAGGTCCACGGGGAGGGGCGCTGCTCGTCGTCGGGCATGTTCCACGGTAGGCAGAAGTGCAGCGAAAGGACACCCCTGTGGCCGGCTATCAGTACAGGAAGATCGGAATCCACTCGCGGTTGTGGGCGTGCACGATCGACAGGAACACGATGAAGTCGAACAGCAGGTGCACCGTGATGACGTAGGGCAACGACTTCGTCTTGGTGAACAGGAACGCCTGGAAGAACGCGAACGGGATCGTGAACACCGGACCCCAGGACTGGTAGCCGAGCTCCCACAGGAACGATACGAAGATCACTGCCATCAACGAACTGGCGATCCAGAACGGGAAGTGGCGGGCCAGCAGCGTGAATATCACGCAGACGAAGAACAACTCGTCCCAGATCCCGACAGCATTCACCCCGATGAAGAGGCGCAGCAGCTCGTGCCACTCGTGCACGGGCGGCCAGTTCATGTATACGCCGGAGGTGATGAAGTAGAACGGCAGCAGGAAGTAGGCGACCACGACGGCGATGCCGAGATAGCTCTTCTCGAGGGTCGTCCAGGGGCGGTGGCCGACGGGGAAGCGAATCGTGTGCGTCTTGTAGACGTATCGATCCAGCAGGGCCGGCACCGCGACGGCGGCGGTGAGGATCACACCCAGTAGGGCGATGTTCCCCCAGCTGATGTCGGCCTTGACCGACACGGACGCGACGATGCTCATGCCCACCCCGATGAGCAGCAGGTCCTTACCGAGGGCGCGGCCGGCCGCGAATCCGAGGGCGACCGAGATCGCCAACACGATGAATCCGATCAGTCGCTGCTCGAAGGCGAACAGCAAGACGGCGGACGCGGCGACACCGGCAGCGGGCGCGATGCCCCGGGGAGCGGAGACGGGTCGATCGACGAGACGGTCGGCTGCGGCGGTCACGCGCGCCACCCTATCCGCGCGGTCCGCGAGACCGCCCGAGAGTCGCGCCCCAACCGAACACCCGATACGCCGTGCATCCTGACCGAATGAAGGAGAATCCACCGACAATGGCTCCCGATCGGCATGAATGTGTGACTCGCCCCCGGTTTTTCCTTCATTTGGTCGGGACCAGCAGGTGGTCGGGACCGGGTGGGGCTGACGTGCGGGCTCAGCTTTCGCGGGTGATCTCGACCTTGACGAACAGGTTCGAGCGGAAGGGGCCCGCGTAGACGCCGCGAAGCGGTGAGACGTCGGTGTAGTCGCGGCCTCGGCCCACGAGCACGTGACGATCGCCGATCGGGATCAGGTTGGTCGGATCCCAGCCGTGCCACTCGCCGCAGAACCACTCGATCCAAGCGTGCGACTCCCCGGTGACCGTTTCGCCGACGACAGCGTCGGGCTTCGGGTGCAGATATCCGGAGACGTAGCGAGCCGGGATGCCCACGGAGCGGAGCGCACCGAGCGCGACGTGCGTGATGTCCTGACAGACGCCCTTGCGCTCGGTCCACGCCTCGGCGGCGGTCGAGTGCACGCCCGTCACGCCCTGCATGTACTCCATGGACTCACCGACCGCGCGGCAGATCGCCTCGGCGGCTGCACAGGGACCGACGCTCTCGGCGGCGATGCGTGCGGCGAGCTCCGAGACTTCCGCCGGCGGTGCGGTCAGACGCGTCTGCGACAGCTGCTCGATGTACTCGACGCGTGCGGCGGCGAGAGTGGGCAGATCGTCCCATCCGGTCGTCGTGACCGAGTGCTCGCGGTCGCGCACCTCCACAAGACTCGTCGCCGTGAGCACGAGCTCTCGGTGCGGGGTCAGGATTTCGAAGGAGCTGACGCGCGTGCCCCAGTAGTCGACGTAGGTGTGCTTCGACGAGACCGGCGAGATGTCGAGCTGCGAGTGTAGCACGAACTGGCCGTCGGCGCTGACGGGCAGCATCCGAGCCTCGTTGTAGGACGCGGTGACCTCGCCGGCGTAGGAGAAGCCCGTGCGGTGCGTGATGCGCAGGCGCTTCATGACGCCACCTCCCCGTTCCACACCGGATCGATGTGAGTCGGAAAGTATCGCTGCCTGATCGCCTCCGATGCATCCGAGGTGCCGGTCTGCACCGCGTCCATCTGGGCAGGCAGGTCTTCCAGGATCTGGGAGATCGGCCGGAACTCGAGGTTGGCGCGGATGCTGCCCAGGATGCGCTGCGCCTCGTCGGTGACGATGCGGCCGCTGCGGGGCTGCAGCTCGCGCAGGCACTCCTCGGCGCGGAGCACGGAGAACAGCACCGACCGAGGAAAGAGGCGGTCGAGCAGGAGGAACTCGGCCGCGTTGCGCGCCGACGGCACCCCGCGATACGTCCGAAGGTAGGCCTCGTACGCACCGCAGGAGCGGAGGATCGTCGTCCAGCTCGGACCGCTGGCCTCGGTCAGCGATCGGGTGGCGAGGAGGCGGGCCGTCATGTCGGCGCGCTCGATGCTGCGGCCGAGGGTGAAGAACTGCCAGGACTCGTCGCGGCTCGTGGCCGACTCGATGATTCCGACCGCGAGCGCCGCGCGTTCGCGGATCCACCCGAAGAAGTCGTGCACCTTCTCGCTGGATACCCGTCGCGGCATACGAGCACGGGTCGTGTTGAGGCACTCCCACAGCTCGGTCGAGACGATCTCGCGAGCGCGTCGCGCGTTCTCTCGAGCGGCACCCAGCGAGTACGCGATGGAGGCCGGGTGCGTGCGGTCGACCGCGAGGATTGCGAGCACGTCCTGACGCGTGAGGGTGCGGTCGTCGGCGACGCTGCTGCCCATGACCGCGAGCAGGGAGCGGCAGGCGAGGTCCTCCTCGATCCACGGGTCCTCGAGCAGCAGCTGCAGGTGGACGTCGAGGATGCGCGCGGTGCCGTCGCTACGCTCGATGTAGCGGCCGATCCAGAACAGGCTCTCGGCGATGCGACTCAGCATGATCCCCGCCCCTCTTCTCCCCCGTTGTACGGGTGTTCCGGCTCAGTTGGTACGCCGGAACGTTCTCTTTCAGCCGCAATACCCTCGCGAGACTGTTGTTGTTGCTCTTGCTGGGTGCCGGCGTCGCGCGGGGCGTCGTAGGGCGAGTGGTCCGGGACGTGTTCGCGGATGATCGGGATCGACTGCGTGGTCGTGGCCTGGTCGGCGACAAGGGTCTGCACATTGCGATCCGGCGTGAAGACGGGGCCGTGGCCGACGACCCAGGTGTCCTTGCTGCCGCCGCCCTGGCTCGAGTTGACGACCAGCTGCCCCTCGGGAAGCGCCACCCGCGTCAGTCCTCCTGGCAGCACCCAGATGTCGTTGCCGTCGTTGACGGCGAAGGGGCGGAGGTCGGCGTGACGCGGCCGCATGCCGCCTTCCACCAGCGTCGGGATCGTGGAGAGCTGCACCACGGGCTGCGCGATCCAGCCCCGCGGGTCCTTCAGCAGGCGGGTGCGGAGCTCGTCGAGCTCGAGCTTCGATGCCGACGGACCGATCACCAGTCCCTTACCGCCGGATCCGTCGACAGGCTTGACGACGAGCTCGTCGAGGCGGTCAAGCACCTCCTCGAGCGCTCCCGGATCCTCGAGCCGCCACGTGTCGACATTGGGGAGGATCGCGTCCTCGCCCAGGTAGTAGCGGATGAGGTCGGGCAGGTAGGTGTAGACGAGCTTGTCGTCAGCGACGCCGTTGCCCACCGCGTTGGCGATCGTGACGTTACCGAGGCGCGCCGCGAGCATGAGCCCGGGCGAGCCGAGCATCGAGTCGGCGCGGAACTGCAGCGGATCGAGGAACTCGTCGTCGACGCGGCGGTAGATGACATCGACCCGGGTGGGCCCCGAGGTCGTGCGCATGAAGACACGACCGCCCGAGCAGAAGAGGTCACGCCCCTCCACGAGTTCGACGCCCATGAGGCGGGCGAGCAGCGTGTGCTCGTAGTAGGCGGAGTTGTAGACGCCCGGCGTCAGGACGACGACGTTCGGATCCTCGACTCCCACCGGTGCGCTCGCACGTAGCGCCTGGAGGAGCTTGTTCGGATAGTCGCCGACGGGACGCACGCGCATCGACACGAACAGCTCGGGCAGCGTCTGCGCCATCACGCGGCGGTTGGAGATGACGTAGCTCACGCCGCTCGGCACGCGCACGTTGTCTTCGAGCACCCGCCATTCGCCGGCTTCGTCGCGGATGAGGTCGATGCCGGAGACCTGGATGCGCACGCCGTTCGCCGGCACGACCCCCGCAGCCTCGCGGATGTAGTTCGACGACGAGGTGATGACGGAGGCGGGGATGACGCCGTCGAGCACAGCCCGCTGCGGCCCGTACACATCGGCCAGGAACGCCTCGAGCGCTCGAACGCGCTGCTTTATGCCCGCCTCGACGCGGATCCATTCCTGCTGGTCGATCACACGGGGAACGGCGTCGAGCGGGAAGGGCCGTTCCTCACCCGCGAAGTCGAACGTGACGCCCTGTGCGAGATAGCTGGAGGCGAGCGCGTCGGTACGTCCACGCAGCTCTTCCTGCGTCATCTGGGACAGTGCGGAGTGGATCTGACGGTAGGGTCCGCGGGCGTCGGCTCCCTCGGGATGAGCAGCCAGCGTGCGGAACATCTCATCCCACGCGGGGCGCTTCGGCGCCGCCGCCGTGGAGTCCCCGCGGGTCGCGTATCCGTCGAAGAGGTCGCCCATGACCAGAGCCTACTCAGGGCCGTGTTGCCAGGACGTTTCGTCGCGCTCGACACCGGTCGAGAGATCCCGCGTCGTCGCGGAGGCCCGAATCCTCGCTGTCGAGTGTCGGATAGACCCGACGGTAGCGTCGATCGGGGAGAACGTCCGCGTCCACTTGACAATGCTGAGCGTCGTTCTTAGAGTCACCATTGAAGCGCTTCAATAACGAAGGCTCGCATTTCAAGGAGGAATTGTGACCACAGCACGCATCGCACGTCTCCGCCGCTCCCTCGTTCCCATGGTCGCGCTGGCGGGCGCCGGCGTCATGGCGCTCACGGGATGCTCGGCCGGCGGCTCCGAAGGTTCCGGCACCGGTGGAGCCACGGAGTTCACCTACCTCTCCCTCACCGAGAACACCGCGGTGGCGGACACGCTGACCTCACTCAGCACGGGAGCCTGCAAGGCCGCGAACGACGCTCTGCCGTTGAAGATCAGCAACCAGCCGCAGGCCAGCTTCGACCAGCAGCTCCAGCTGCTCGCCGGCCAGGACGCGCTCCCCACGATCTTCGCGGCGGGAAACACCCCGCAGCTCGCCAAGGATCTCAACAGCGCCGGCCAGCTGCTCGACATCGGCGCCACCTTCCAGGAGCTGGGCGTCTCGAACGACCTCCTCCCTGCCGCGACCTCGACGATCTCGAATCTCTACGGCGCGAACATCGCGCTCCCCACCGAGTTCAACGTCGAGGGCATCTGGTACAACAAGCAGATTCTCGAGCAGAACGGGATCACCCCGCCCACCACCTGGGCGGAGCTGACCGCAGCCGCCGCCAAGCTCGAGGCCGCCGGTGTTCAGCCCTTCTCGGCGTCGGGTGAGCAGGGCTGGCCTCTCACGCGCCTCGTCGGCAACTACCTCTTCCGCACCATCGGCCCGGACGCTCTGCAGAAGGTCGCCGACGGCAGTGCCAAGTTGACCGACCCCGAGTACGTGGCCGCCGCTGCCGCGGTCGCCGACCTCGGCTCGAAGGGGTACTTCGGCGAGGGTGTCGGCTCCATCGACTACGACACCTCGCTCAACACCTTCACGACCGGCAAGGCCGCGATGCTCTACATGGGCAGCTGGGCGCTCAGCGCGTTCAACGCCGACACGAACCAGATCGGCGCCGACAACATCGGCTTCGTCGCCTTCCCCAGCGTCGCCGGGGGTTCCGGTTCGGCTGACCAGCTCGCCGCGAATGTCGGCGTGCCGATCATGGCCTCGAAGAAGGGCTACAACGAGAAGGTCGGCGCCTGGCTCACCTGCATCGCCGACAACTACGGCGCTGCGTCGCTCGGCGATCAGGGTGTCCTGAGCGGCTTCACGGTCAACGACACCGCCGTCGAAGTGCCCCCGCTGACGGCCGATCTGCAGACGACCATCGACAGCAGCGGTGACAGCGTCCTGTGGTTCGAGGCCCTCTTCAACGCGCAGGCCACCACGACGAGCCAGACCAACGCGGCCCAGCTCGTGACCGGGGCCATCACGCCTGAGAAGTTCATGGAGCTGGTCCAGGCCGATCTCGGCAGCTGATCCGCACCGATCATCACCCGGGCGGCGGAGCCGATCCGCTCCGCCGCCCACCCTCTTTCTTCGAAGGTCACCATGAACAACGTCTTCGGCAACAAACGGGCCGTCCTCGTCTTCGTCGGTCCGGCTCTGCTGGTCTATTCGGCTGTCATGCTCGTCCCGGTGCTGTGGTCGCTCGGCTACACGTTCTTCACCGGCAGCGTCATCACCGGATTCAAGTTCGCCGGGTTCGACAACTTCACGAAGCTCTTGAGCGATCCGAAGGCCGGCGACGCGCTGCTCTTCACGCTCAAGTACGCCGTGATCCTCACCGTCGGGCAGGTCCTCGTGGGCTATGCGCTCTCGCTGCTCTACGTGTTCTGGCTCCGCAAGGCCTCGAGCCTGGTCCGCACCCTGGTCTTCTTCCCCATCGTCCTGCCGACGGTCGCCGTCTCTCTGCTCTTCCAGAAGATGTTCGAGGTCGCACCCCAGAACGGCATCGTCAACGAGTTCCTCAACCTCTTCGGAATCGCCTCTGTCGACTGGTTCGGCTCGGCAGACACCGCCTTCCTCGTCCTCGTCATCATGGACATCTGGCGGTCGATGGGCTTCTATGCCGTGTTGCTCTACGCGGGCCTGCTCGACATCCCCGAAGAGGTCATGGAGTCCGCCCGCCTCGATGGCGCCGGCGGCCTGACGCTCATCCGCCGCATCGTCATCCCGCTGTCGCTGCCGGTGCTGCTCTCGTCGATCATCTTCAGCATCAACGGCACGCTCAAGGTGTTCGACTCGGTTCTCGCCCTGACCAACGGCGGGCCGGGATCGTCGACGACTCCCCTCACGCTCCTCATGTTCCGGACCGCCTTCAGCTACGGCGACTACGGGTACGGCAGCACCATCGCGCTCGCGTTGACGCTCATCTGCCTGCTCGTCACGATCTTCATCTTCCGCTCGTCACGTCGTGACCTGACCAAGGCCTGAGCTCATGACCGTCACCGCATCCGCCCCCGCCCGCGTGAGCTCCTCCGCCAACGCCGCCCGTCCGGTCCGTCGGCGACGCCGCATGACCCCCCGCCGCGCTCTCGACGTCACGCTGAAGACGCTGGTCATCGGCCTGCTCCTGGCGGTCACGGTGCTCCCGCTGATCTGGCTGCTGCTCGGATCACTCAAGACGCAGACCGAGTGGCTCAACAACCCCTCGTGGGCGCTGCCGGAGAACTTCCTCAACTTCGAGAACTACGCCACCGCATGGGTCGACGGCGACATCGGCCGTTACATCCTCAACAGCGCGCTCGCGACGTTCCCCTCCCTGGCACTCATCGTGGTCCTCGGCGTGGCCGCCGGCTTCGCCCTCGAGGTGCTCGTCTGGCGGGGACGCGGAGGGGTGCTGCTGCTGTTCCTCGCGGGCATCATGGTCCCCGGCCAGATGATCCTGCTGCCGCTCTTCTCGGCCTACTTTCAGACCCACCTGACCGGCACCATCTGGCCGCTGATCCTCACGTACACGGCGACCGGTCTGCCCCTGACGGTGTTCATGATGGCCACCTACTTCCGGGCGGTGCCGCGCGAGATCTTCGAGGCTGCGGCCATCGACGGCGCGAGCATCTACCGCTCGTTCTGGTCCATCGGCTTCCCCATGGTGCAGAACGCGGTCTTCACGGTCGCGCTGGTGCAGTTCTTCTTCATCTGGAACGACCTGCTCATCGCCTTGACCTTCACCAGCGTCGGCGACTACCAGACCATCCAGGTCGGGCTGCTGAACTTCACCGGTCAGTTCGGCGCCGTGCAGTACGGACCGACGTTCGCCGCCATCGCCATCAACGTCGTGGGCATCCTGGCTCTCTACCTGTTCCTCAATCAGCGGGTCATGCGGGGACTCACCGCCGGATCGGTCAAGGGCTGACATGACCCGGCTTGACACCTCCCGTGCTCCCGCGCGCCTCCATCAGGAGGCCGCCGGGGCAGTCCAACCCGTCGTGACGTCGGTGACGGTGGAGCATCTCGACGTGCCGCTCGGGATCGGCACAGCGACCCCGCGGCTCAGCTGGACCGTCGACGCCCCGCCCCACTGGCGGCAGTCGAGCTATCAGGTGCGCGTCGTGCGCGGCGGCTCGGAACAGGTGGCCGTCGTCGACTCACCCGACCAGATCCTGGTGCCCTGGCCGCACCAGCCGCTCGGATCACGGGAGATCGTCGAGATCTCCGTGAGCGTCTCCGATGGATCGACGTCCGCCTGGTCGGCACCGCTCATCATCGAGGCCGGCCTGCTCGATCCCCTCGACTGGACGGCGACCGGCATCCAGCCGCCGTGGCACGAGAATCATTCCGACGACGACCGTCGCCCGCCCATCTTCCGGAAGGTCTTCTCCGTCTCCGAGCCGCCCGTGCGCGCCCGTCTCTACCTGACGGCTCACGGGCTCACCGAGCTGGAGATCAACGGCCGCCGCGTGGGAGACGACATCCTCGCTCCCGGGTGGACCGTGTACCAGGACCGCCTGCGCACCCTGACGTACGACGTCACCGATCATCTGCGTGTCGGGGAGAACGCCGTCGGTGCATGGATGGCCGACGGGTGGTGGCGCGGGCGGTACGGCTTCGACGGCGGCACGCTCAACATCTACGGCACCGACATCGCCCTGCTCGCCCAGCTCGAGATCGAGCACACCGACGGCTCCCGGCAGACGATCGGGACCGGGACCGATTGGCGCGCCCATCCGTCGCCCATCGTCAAGTCGAGCCTCTACACCGGCGAGACCTTCGACGCGCGCGCCGTGCCGGCGGGATGGACCTCGCCGGGCTTCGACGACGCGGGCTGGCAGGACTCGAAGGTGGCGGAGTTCGCTGCGGGCACGTTCGTCGCCGCCGAAGGCCCACCCGTGCGGTGCACCGAGGAGCTGCGGCCCGCTTCGGCTCACCGCACCCCGAACGGGAGCATCCTCCTCGACTTCGGGCAGAACTTCTCCGGCCGGCTGCGGGTGCGCGCGGCGAGCGGCGTCGGCGAGCGCCTCACCCTCCGCCACGCGGAGGTGCTCCAGGACGGCATGCTCTTCACCCGCACGCTGCGAGACGCGACCTCCGTCGATCACTACCTCGGCTCGTCGGGAGCTGTGGACTGGGAGCCGCGCTTCACGATCCACGGCTTCCGCTACGCGGAGATCGAGGGCTTCGCGGGCGAGATCGACGACCTCGACGTGGTAGCGCGCGTCTACCACTCGGACATGCGCCGCACCGGATGGCTGACCACGTCGCACGACGGCCTGAATCGCCTGCACGAGAACATCCGATGGAGCATGCGCAGCAACTTCGTCGACATCCCGATGGACTGCCCGCAGCGCGACGAACGCCTCGGCTGGACTGGCGATATCCAGGTCTTCGCTCCCACGGCCAGCTTTCTCTACGACTGCTCCGGGCTGTTGAGCAGCTGGCTCCGCGACCTCTCGGTCGAGCAGACGCGTCACGGCACCGTGCCCTGGTACGTCCCGGTCATCCCGGGCGCGCCCATGTGGACGCCTCTGCAGCCGGCCGCCGTCTGGGGTGACGCCGCTGTGCTCACCCCGTGGGCTGTATGGCGGGCGTTCGGAGACCGCGACCTCCTCGCGCGGCAGTACGCGAGCGCCTCGGCCTGGGTCGATCAGGTCGAGCGCCTCGCCGGCCCGTCACGTCTCTGGAACACCGGAATGCAGCTCGGCGACTGGTTGGACCCCAACGCGCCTCACGACGATCCCGCGCGCGCGATCACCGATCCCTATCTTGTGGCGACGGCCTACTTCGCCTGGTCGGCACTGACGCTGTCGCGGATCGCGGAGGAGCTCGGGAAGTCGTCCGACGCGGATCGCTACCGCCGCCTGCACCTCGAGATCGCCGACGCGTTCACGCGGGAGTGGGGCGGCGCGGACCGTCCGCTCGACCAGCAGACACAGACGGCTCTGGCTCTCGCCATCCGCTTCGAGCTGCTGCGCGGCGACCGCCGCTACGAGGCCGGAGACGCGCTCGCCCGGCTCGTTCGCACCGGCGGCTATCGCGTCGGCGCAGGATTCGCCGGAGTCAACCTCCTGACCGATGCACTCACCCAGACGGGCCACCTCGACGAGGCCTTCGGGCTGCTCACCGAGCGGCGGAGCCCCTCGTGGCTCTCCATGGTCGACAAGGGCGCGACGACGATCTGGGAGCGTTGGGACAGCCTGCTCGATGACCTCACGGTCAACCCCGGCAGCATGACCTCGTTCAACCACTACGCCCTCGGATCGATCGCCGACTGGATGCATCGGGTCATCGGAGGGATCGAGGCGATCGACGCGGGGTATCGGCGGGTGAGGGTGGCACCCCGTCCAGGCGCTCTTTCACGTGCGTCGGCCAGGCTGGAATCGCCCTACGGTCCCATCACGACCGAGTGGACGATGGAGGAGGGCGACTTCTCGCTCCTCGTCCATCTCCCGACCGGGGTGACGGGGACGGTCGACATGCCCGACGGCTCGTGCGTCGAGATCGGTCCCGGCGACCACGCATTCCGGAGCGCGCTATCCGGCTAGTGCCGGATGGGGTGGTTGCTCAGTCGGCGAACGAGCTGGCGCGGACGATCAACGTCGGAGCCAGGACGACGTGCTCGTGCCGATGCTCCGGGTCGCCGACCTCGCTCATGAGCAGGTCGACCCCGATCTGCCCCATCTCTCGACCCGGCTGCGCAATGGTCGAGATGGGGATCGCGCTCTCCCGGACTGCGCTGTTGTTGTCGTATCCGATCACGGCGAGATCGTGGGGAATCCTGAGGGATGCCGACAGCGTCTGCACAAGCCCGAGCGCCAGGAGGTCGGTGGCGGCGAAGACGCCGTCCGGCCGCTGCGACGCGGGGCGGTCGAGGATGCGGGCCCCGGCCGCGCGACCGTCGGGGGCGTTGACGGCCGGGACGATGATCTCCTCGAGGGTCACGGCGCCGTTCGTCTCGGCGACGGCCCGCTCCGCCCCGAGACGGCGCTCCAAGAGCGGCTCGAGTCGGTCCGGACCACCGACGAATGCGAGTCGGCGCCGCCCCTCGTCGATCAGGTGACGGGCCGCGAGGTATCCGCCCTGCTCGTTGTCGACGACGATCGAGCACCCGTCCTCCACCGGCACGGCCACATTGAGGAGCAGCACGGGGCGACCGTGCTTCCTCAGCCGGTGGGCGCTCTCGGGGGCGGCCTCGTAGGGGGCGAGCAGGATACCTGCGAAGCGCGCCTGGTCGAAGAGGTCGAGATAGGTCTCCTGCTTGGTGTAGTCGTTGTCGCTGTTCGCCAGCAGGAGCGTCATGCCTTTGGTCGCGGCCCCCTCCTCGGCGCCGCGCGCGATGTCCACGAAGAACGAGTTGCCGATGTCGGTCACGGCGAGGCCGAGGGTCGTGCTTCGGCCCATCGCCAGGGAGCGCGCCTGATTGTTGCGCACGAATCCGAGCTCGTCGATTGCGCGGTGGACGCGTTCGAGAGTGGCCTCCGCCACCTTGTCGGGGTGGTTGAGGGCGTTGGAGACGGTCCCGATGGCGACTCCGGCACGCGCGGCCACGTCGCTCATGCTCGGCATGTTCTTGGTCGTCATGGTTCCTCGTGCTCGCGGGGGCATCTTCAGCTTAGGGAATGCCGCCACATAACCCGTTGACATGCTTCGGGGCTCTCCCTAGGTTAACTTGAAGCGCTTCAATACCCAACAGATGAGGCTCAGCGCCCAGGCCCTCATCACCACACCACGAGTCACACAGGAGTGACATGAACTCAATGAAGAGACCGACGCGAGGGCTGCTGGCCGGCATGCTCGCCCTCACCCTCGCGTCCGGCGGAACCGCGCTCGTCACCCAGACCGCGTCCGCCGCTCCTGCCGTCGATCTGGCGGCCTGCCCCTGGATGGACACCACCCTCACGGCCGACGAGCGCGCCGATCTACTCCTCGACGCGAGTTCGCTCGGCCAGACCTACCGCTGGCTCAACGAGCAGGCCGCGAACACGCCCCAGCAGACGACCTTCTCCGGCGTGACCTACCCGGCCCAGGTCGACTGCACGCCCACCATCGTCTACACCGACGGCCCCGACGGAGTCCGCTTCACGACCGGCGTCACCGCCTTCCCCGCGCAGATCGCGCTCGCGTCGACCTGGGATTCCGATCTGGCCTTCGACAAGGGCGCCGCGCAGGCCGCCGAGGCGTGGGACAAGGGCAAGGCCGGCGTCCTCGGCCCCGGCATCGCGAGCGGGCGCACGCCGCTGTCGGGTCGCACCTCCGAGTACCTCGGCGAGGATCCGCTGCTCATGGGCAAGCTGGGGGCGGCCAACACCCGCGGCCTGCGGGAGGGCGACCCCGACAAGCCGACCATGGCGGTGCTCAAGCACTATGTCGCGAACGAGCAGGAGACCTCCCGGTCGACCAGCTCGTCCAACATGGACGAGCGGACTCTCCGCGAGACGTACGACCTGCCGTTCGAGATCCTCATCGACGAGACCGAGCCAGCGGGCGTCATGTGCTCGTACAACCAGATCAACGGGGTGTACGGCTGCGAGAACCCGCTGCTCACGACCAACCTGCGGGGTCTGATGGGCTTCGACGGATATGTGGTGTCCGACTTCGGAGCGGTGCACAGCACGGCGGAGGCCCTCAACGCCGGGCTCGATCAGGAGCTGAACCGCCCGATCTACTACACGCCGGCTCGCCTGGACGCCGCTCTCGCCGACGGGTCCATCACGCGCGACACGGTCGACACGGCCGCCTTCAAGGTCGTCTCGTCCTACATCCGCGCGGGACTCTTCGACAAGCCGGCACCGACGACACCCGTCGCGGACGCCTCGACCGCCGAGCACAAGGCGCTCGCCCGCACGATCGCCGAGGAGGGCTCCGTCCTCCTCAAGAACGACGGCCTCCTCCCCCTGGACCCGGCGGCCGGTGACACCATCGCCCTCATCGGCCCGACCGTGTCGACCACTCCCACGGGTGGAGTGAGCGCCACGTCGATCTGCAGCATGGCGTGGCCGTTCGGCAACCCCAACACCCTGACCTGCGAGGACGTCGTCGCGCCGGACGTCGCGTTCGCCGCTCGGGCCGCCCAGTCCGGGGCGACGATCGTCGTCGACAACGGCTCCGACCCCGCGGCCGCCGCCGCGACGGCAGCAGCGGCCGATGTCGCCATCGTGTTCGGCTACTACCGCTCCGGCGAGTTCAACGACATCCCGAGCCTCGACCTGGCGAACGGCGGCGACGCTCTCATCCAGGCGGTGGCCGCCGCCAACCCCAACACCGCGGTCGTCCTCGAGACGGGTAGCGCGGCAGCGATGCCGTGGCTCGACGAGGTCGGCGGAGTCCTGCAGGCCTGGTACCCGGGCGAGCAGCAGGGCCCGGCTCTCGCGGCGCTGCTCTGGGGGGACACCAACCCGTCGGGCAAGCTGCCGATGACGTTCCCCAAGTCGCTGGCCGACACCCCTACCCCCACGGCCGCCCAGTACCCGGGCATCGTCGACGGTGACGGGATCCGCCAGGTCGACTACAGCGAAGGCAAGGCGATCGGTCACAAGTGGTACGACGAACAGGGCATCGATCCGCTGTTCGAGTTCGGCCACGGCCTGTCCTACACCAGCTTCGACTACTCGGATCTCGAGCTCTCGACCGCCCTGGTCAACGGCCGGGTCGTGACGACCGCGACGTTCACCGTGACCAACACGGGTGACGTCGCGGGCACCGAGACCCCGCAGGTCTACCTGACCATGCCGGAGTCGGCCGACGAGCCGGGCAAGCGCCTGGTCGGTTACGACCGGGTCACCCTCGAGCCGGGTGCCTCGCAACGCGTGACGGTCGAGGTCTCCTCGTCCGCCGCCGACCAGCCGTTCTCGGTCTGGGACGTCGACGCGGACGAGTGGCGGATCGTGGACGGCGAGTACACCGTCCAGGTCGGAACGTCGTCGCGCCAGCTGCCCCTGTCGGGTGCCGCCGTGGTGGACACCGCCGGCATCGCCCCCACCGTGACCGCCGCCGTCTCGCCGGCGACGCCCGACGGCGACGCCGGCTGGTACGTCTCCCCCGTCACCGTGACGGCCACGGCGACGGACGACGTCGATCCGGCGCCGGTCGTCGAGACGTCCCTCGACGGCGCCGACTGGGTCGCCGGAGCCACGGTGACAATCGACACCGACGGGGACCACACCCTGCGTGTCCGTGCTCGCGACGCCGCGGGGAACACATCCGTCGAGACCGCTCTCGACCTGCCGATCGACCGGACGACGCCTGAGGTCGCAGCGACTGCGGATCGCGAGGCCCGCACGATCGTCCTGAACGCGACCGACGCGACGTCGGGTGTCGCGTCGATCGAGTGGGCGCGCGCGGGCGGATCACCGCAGTGGCAGTCCTACTCGGGCCCCCTGACGGTGGCGACCGCGGGTGAGCGGATCGTGTTCCGCTCGACCGATGCGGCCGGCAACGTGAGTGCGGTCGCTGAGTTCGACTACGCCGCGGACGCGCCCGTCGCGCCCACTGGACCGGGCGCCGGCACCAGCACCGGCAACTCGGGAGATCTGGCATCCACGGGAGTCGACGCCAATGCGATCGGCGCCCTGGCACTCGGGCTACTGGCGGCCGGGGTGATCACCGGCCTCGTGCGTCGTCGTCGCCGCGGAGCCGCGATGTGATCCGTCGCGGGACGGACCTGGATTGTCCCGCCTTATGAACAGGAGCGGGCTCTCTCATCGCGAGGGAGCCCGCTCCTCGTCATCACAGGGAAGGCGGGAGCGCGTGACTAGACTCTCGGTCTGAATCGATTCAGTACTCGATCGGTTCATGCAATGACGCAGAGGAGACCCCCATGGCCGAGACCGCCCCCGCCGACCGCGCGTGTTTCCTCCTCCGGGTGCGACCCGAGCTGATGGGCGAATACGTCGAGCGGCACCGAGCGGTCTGGCCGGAGATGCTCAAGGCCCTCGAGGAGACCGGATGGCGTAACTACTCGCTATTCCTCGGCGAGGACGGGCTCCTCGTCGGCTACGTCGAGTGCGACGACTTCCTGGCCGTGCAGGAGCGAATGAACGCTCATCCGATCAACGAACGCTGGCAGACCGAGATGGCGCCGTTCTTCACAGCCGACGCGTCGACACCGCTCAGCGGTCTTCTTCGACTCCGCGAGGTGTTCAATCTCGAAGACCAACTCGCCCGTCTGTGATGGACGGCCTGCCATGATCGGCGGGAGGCGTATCGCGCCCCTTCGGAGAGGAGCCCTATGAGCGTGGCGAGCATCCGGGATGTTGCGGCCGCGGCCGGCGTCTCGGTCGGCACGGTCTCCAACGTGCTCAATCGCCCGCAGTCCGTGCCCGAGAAGACGTTCGCCCGGGTGCAGGACGCGATTCGCGAGCTGGGGTACGTCCGCAACGATGCGGCCCGTCAACTCCGCGCCGGCCGGAGCACGACCGTGGGCCTCATCGTGCTCGACGCCCGCAACCCCTTCTTCACCGACGTGGCTCGCGGCTCCGAGGACGAGGCGTCGTCGCACGGTGTCAGTGTCATCCTCGGTAACAGCGACGAGAGCGCGACAAGGGAGGCGCGCTATCTCGACCTCTTCGAGGAACAGCGGGTCCGGGGAGTGCTCATCTCCCCGCTCGGCGAGGACGAGGAGCGCCTGCAGCGGTTGCGCGCGAACGGCACGCCCGTCGTGCTCGTCGACCGGTCGAGCGTCGACACCAAGCTCAGCTCGGTCGCCGTCGACGACGTCGCGGGCGGTCGGATCGCTGTCGAACACCTCATCGAGGTGGGTCGCCGCCGGATCGCCTTCGTCGGCGGGCCGGTCACGATCCGCCAGGTCTCCGACCGACTGCACGGCGCCCGCGAGGTCGTCGCCGAGAACCCCGGGGTCGACCTGGAGGTCATCGAGACCACGGCCTTGACAGTGCTGGAGGGGCGCCGGGTGGGACACGGCCTCCTCGAGAAGTCCCCCGCCGAGCGCCCCGACGCCATCTTCGCCGCGAACGACCTGGTCGCCTTCGGGCTGCTTCAGGGCCTCATGATGATCGGCTCTCTCAAGGTCCCTCAGGACATCGCCCTCATCGGATACGACGACATCGACTTTGCGTCGGCCGCGGTCGTGCCTCTCAGCTCGGTGCGCCAGCCGAGTCAGGAGATCGGCAGCTCGGCCCTGCGGATTCTGCTCGAGGAGGCCGACGACGCGGATCTCCCGCCGCGGCGGATCGTCTTCACACCCGAGCTCATCGCCCGCGCTTCGACCACCGGGGCCGACCACCCGGCCTGAGCGCCTCCGGCTCGCAAGACGCCGATCGAGATCGGAGGGTGCATTCCCCTCGATCCCCTGCTACCGTCACCTCATAACTGAAACGATTCATTTGCTGGATTGTCGACCGACCGGAAAGACCACTTCAATGACGAATCTCGCTCCCGTCGCCGCGCAGCTTGAGGCGCAGGCCATCGAGCTGCCCTCCTGGGCCTTCGGAAACTCCGGCACCCGCTTCAAGGTGTTCGGCACGCCCGGCACCCCGCGCGACCCGTTCGAGAAGATCTCGGACGCCGCGCAGGTGCACAAGCACACCGGCCTCGCGCCCACCGTGGCCCTGCACATCCCGTGGGACCTCGTCGACGACTACAGCGCACTCCGCGCTCACGCCGAGAACGAGGGCGTCTCTCTCGGAACGGTGAACTCGAACACCTTCCAGGACGACGCCTACAAGTTCGGCAGCCTGACCCACGTCGACGCGGCCGTGCGCCGCAAGGCGATCGACCACCACTTCGCCTGCATCGACGTCATGGACGAGACCGGATCTCGGGATCTCAAGATCTGGCTCGCCGACGGAACCAACTACCCGGGCCAGGGCGACATGCGCGGCCGACAGGACCGTTTGTCCGAGTCGCTGAGCGAGATCTACGCCCGCCTCGGCGACGAGCAGCGCATGGTGCTCGAATACAAGTTCTTCGAGCCCGCGTTCTATCACACCGACGTTCCCGACTGGGGAACCTCCTACGCCCAGGTCGTCGCGCTCGGTGACAAGGCCTCGGTCTGCCTCGACACCGGTCACCACGCCCCCGGTACGAACATCGAGTTCATCGTGATGCAGCTGCTCCGCCTCGGGAAGCTCGGCTCGTTCGACTTCAACTCGCGCTTCTACGCCGACGACGACCTCATCGTGGGCGCCGCGGATCCGTTCCAGCTCTTCCGCATCCTCTTCGAGGTCGTCCGCGGCGGTGGCCTGAACAACCCCGACGTCGCCTTCATGCTCGACCAGTGCCACAACGTCGAGGACAAGATCCCCGGCCAGATCCGCAGCGTGCTGAACGTGCAGGAGATGACGGCGCGCGCCCTGCTCGTGGACCGTGAGGCGCTCGACGCCGCGCAAGCCGCCGGTGACGTGCTCGCCGCCAACGCGATCCTCATGGACGGCTTCTACACGGACGTCCGCCCCGCCCTCGCCGAGTGGCGTGAGTCGCGCGGCCTGCCCGCGGATCCGATGGCCGCCTACGCCGCCTCGGGCTACCAGACGACCATCGCCGAGAGCCGCGTCGGCGGCGTCCAGGCGGGGTGGGGAGCGTAAGGCAGCGCCTGTCGACTCCCTCACCTTGACACTTCTCACTCGCACTGGAGACATCAGCATGACCAACCCGACCGTCGAGGCGCTCATCGGCCGCTCGAACCGACTCGGATCCGACCCGCGCATCACCAACTACGCGGGCGGCAACACCTCGGCGAAGGGCGTCGACACCGACCCCGTGACGGGCGAGGAGGTCGAGCTCCTCTGGGTCAAGGGCTCGGGCGGTGACCTCGGCACGCTGAAGGAGCAGGGCCTCGCGGTGCTGCGCCTCGACCGTCTGCTCGCGATGAAGAAGGTGTACCCGGGTGTCGAGCGCGAGGACGAGATGGTCGCGGCCTTCGACTTCGCCCTGCACGGCAAGGGTGGCGCCGCTCCGTCGATCGACACGGCCATGCACGGTCTCGTCGACGCGGCGCACGTCGATCACCTGCACCCCGACTCGGGTATCGCGATTGCGACGGCCGCCGACGGTGAGAAGCTCACGGCCGAGATCTTCGGCGGCAAGGTGGTGTGGGTCGACTGGCGTCGCCCCGGCTTCCAGCTCGGTCTCGACATCGCCGCGGTCAAGGAGGAGAACCCCGAGGCGATCGGCGTCATCCTGGGCGGCCACGGCATCTCCGCCTGGGGCGACACGAGCGACGAGGCCGAGGCCAACTCGCGCTGGATCATCGACACCGCCGAGGCGTACATCGCCTCGAACGGGCGGACGGATCCCTTCGGCGCGCTGCTGGACGGCTACGGTCCCCTCGAAGCGGACGAGCGTCGCGCCCGTGCCGCCGCCCTCGCACCCACGATCCGCGGTCTCGCCTCGCACGATCGGCCCATGGTCGGTCACTTCACCGACGACGAGCGCGTTCTCGACTTCCTCGCCCGCGCCGAGCACCCGCGTCTCGCCGCCCTGGGCACGAGCTGCCCCGATCACTTCCTGCGCACCAAGGTCAAGCCGATGGTGCTCGACCTGCCCACGTCGGCGACCCTCGACGAGCAGGTCGCGCGCCTGACCGAGCTGCACGAGGCCTACCGCGCCGACTACCAGGCCTACTACGACGCTCACGCGACGGCGGAGTCTCCCGCCATCCGCGGCGCGGACCCGCTCATCGTGCTCGTGCCCGGCGTCGGCATGTTCAGCTACGGCGCGAACAAGCAGACCGCCCGTGTCGCGGGTGAGTTCTACCTCAACGCGATCAACGTGATGCGCGGCGCCGAGGCGCTCTCGACCTACTCCCCCATCTCGGACGAGGAGAAGTTCCGCATCGAGTACTGGGCGCTCGAAGAGGCCAAGCTCCAGCGGATGCCGAAGCCGAAGTCGCACGCCACCCGCATCGCGCTCGTCACCGGCGCCGCGTCCGGCATCGGCAAGGCCATCGCGACGCGTCTCGCGGCGGAAGGCGCCTGCGTCGTCATCGCCGATCTCGACCTCGCGAAGGCGCAGGCGGCCGCAGCCGAGCTCGGTGGCACGGACGTCGCCATCGGCGTGCAGGCCAACGTCACGGATGCCGCCCAGGTGCGCGCCGCGATCGACGAGGCCGTGCTGGCCTTCGGCGGTCTCGACCTCGTCGTCAACAACGCGGGTCTGTCGCTCTCGAAGTCGCTCCTCGACACCACCGAAGCCGACTGGGATCTGCAGCACGACGTGATGGCGAAGGGCTCGTTCCTCGTCTCGCAGGCCGCGGCCCGGGTGCTCATCGCCCAGCGTCTCGGCGGCGACGTCATCTACATCTCGTCGAAGAACTCGGTCTTCGCGGGCCCGAACAACATCGCCTACTCGGCGACGAAGGCCGACCAGGCGCACCAGGTGCGACTGCTCGCCGTCGAGCTCGGCGAGCACGGTGTGAAGGTCAACGGCATCAACCCCGACGGCGTCGTGCGCGGATCCGGCATCTTCGCGGGCGGCTGGGGGGCCAACCGCGCGAAGACCTATGGCATCGAGGAGGACGATCTGGGCAAGTTCTACGCGCAGCGCACGATCCTGAAGCGCGAGGTGCTGCCCGAGAACGTCGCCAACGCCGTGGCCGTGCTCACCGGTCCCGACCTCAGCCACACGACGGGCCTGCACATCCCCGTCGACGCGGGGGTCGCCGCGGCCTTCCTGCGCTGATCGGCAGCCGATTCATGTCCGAACCCCTCGACCTCGCCGCGATCGACCTCGGCGCGACGAGCGGTCGAGTCGTGCACGGGCGCGTCTCGCGCGACCGTCTCGACATCACCGATGTGGCGCGCTTCCCGAACGGGGCCCGCGAGGACGCTGCGGGCGCTCTGCGCTGGAACGTGTCGGGTCTGTTCGAGGCGGCTCTCTCCGGTCTCGAGGAGACGGTGCGGCGAGCGCCACGGCTCGCGGGCATCGGTGTCGACTCGTGGGCGGTCGATTACGGCCTGCTGCGGGACGGAAAGCTGCTCGAGGAGCCGTACTCCTATCGGGATCCGCGGACCGCCCGGGGGGTCGAGCTGGTGCATATCAAGCGCGATCACCAGGCGCTCTACCGGACCAACGGACTGCAGTTCCTTCCCTTCAACTCGCTCTACCAGCTCGCTGTCGACGCGGAACGCGGCATCCTCGCACGCGCCGATCGTGCCCTGCTCGTACCGGACCTGCTGACGTTCTGGCTGACCGGCCGAGAGGTCGCGGAGTTCACGAACGCATCCAGCACGGGCCTGCTCGATCTCAGCGGCGAGACCCCGGAGTGGGACGGCTCATTGCTGGCCGAACTGGGCGTGGATCCTTCCCTCCTGGCACCGCTGGTCGGGCCGGGCGAGACGATCGGGCCCGTCACGGACGCCGTCGCTACCCGCGTCGGAGCGAAGCCGGATGTCATCGCGGTCGGATCGCACGACACTGCATCCGCTGTGGTCGCCGTGCCGGCCCGCACCGAACGCTTCGCGTACATCTCGAGCGGCACCTGGTCGCTCGTGGGCGTCGAGACGCCGGTCCCCGTCCTCACCGAGGAGAGCCGCCTCGCGGGCTTCACCAATGAGGGCGGTGTCGACGGCCGGACACGCTACCTGCACAACGTCATGGGTCTCTGGCTGCTCAGCGAGACCCTGCGCACCTGGGCGGAACGCGGCCGCACCCATGAGCTCGGCGCGCTGCTCGAGGCCGCGGCAGACGTCACCGGGCCCGTCGGGACCTTCGACGCCGACGACGCCTCGCTTCTGCCGCCCGGTGACATGCCCGCCCGGATCGAGGCGCTCCTGCGCGCCGGGGATCAACCCGTCCCGAGCACGCCGGCCGGCCTCGTGCGCTCGATCCTCGAGAGCCTCGCGCTCGCATACGCGCGGACTCTCCAGGCGGCTGCGCGCATCACCGGCGAGCAGCCCGAGGTCGTCCACATCGTCGGTGGCGGATCGCAGAACGCGCTGCTGTGCCAGCTGACCGCCGACCGCACCGGTCTTCCCGTTCTCGCCGGTCCCGTCGAGGCCACCGCCATGGGGAATCTCCTGGTGCAGGCGCGTTCGTTCGGCGCAGTGGGCGACACGCTCGATGAGCTACGCGACCTCGTCGCGCGCACCCACCCGCCGAAGCTCTACCACCCGCGCGACTGACGCTCAGCCCAACAGCTCCCGCACCGCGTCGAGGCCGACGCGGACCTCGTCGAACGAGGTGCTCAGCGGCGAGAGCCCGATCCGCAGCCCCGACGGCGGACGGAAGTCCGGGATCACGCCCCGCTCCCACAGTTCGCCCGTGATGCGACGGAAGTCCGGGTGCTCGAGCGTGACGTGGCTGCCACGCACGGCGGCATCGCGCGGGCCGATGACGGTGACGCCCAGCGGAGCGAGGACGGCGTCGGCGTAGTCGAGGACGTACGCGGTCAGCCGTTCCGACTTCGCTCGCACCCCGGCGATCCCTGCTTCGTCGATGAGATCGAGCATGCCGAGCATGGGCTGCATGGCGAGGATCGGCGGAGTCCCCGAGAGCATCTGCCGGATGCTGCTCGACGGCTCGTAGTGCTCGACCATCCCGAACGGGTCGGCGGCACCCATCCAGCCCTGGATCGGCTGCGCCGCCTCTCCCTGCAGTCGGTGCGCGACGTAGGCGAAGGCCGGCGACCCGGGCCCGCCGTTCAGGTATTTGTAGGTGCACCCCACGGCGAGGTCCACACCCGTGGCGTCGAGCTGCACGTCGATCGAGCCCACCGAGTGGCAGACGTCCGATAGCAGCAGGGCACCGGCCTCGTGGGTCACCTGCGCGATCCCCGCGATGTCCGCGATGAAGCCCGACTTGAACGCGATCTCGCTGACGACGACGACCGCGGTGTCGGCATCGACCGCGTCCCGCACCTGCTCGACCGTGACGCCGAGGGTACGGTCGGGTCGGATCCACCGGATGGTCGCGCCGCGCTCCGCGGCGATGCCCTCGATGACGAAACGGTCGGTGGGGAAGTTCTCGACGTCGGCGACGATGGTGTTGCGACCGGGCCGGGCATCGAGGGCGAAGCGAATCAGCTTGTAGAGGAGCACCGACGTCGAGTCGGCCACGACGGTCTGGCCGGGAGCTGCGCCGAGGGCGACGGTCCCGATGCGGTCGCCGACGCGCGTGGGCGCATCCATCCACTCCTCGTCCCAACCGCGGATGAGGCGGCCGCCCCACTTCTGCTCGACGAACGCGGCCAGGCGCGGCCCTGTCGCCGTGAGTGGGCGTCCGAGCGAGTTGCCGTCGAGGTAGGACACGACGTCGGCGTGCTCGGCGAACGCGTCACGGAAACGGGCCAGCGGATCGGCGGCGTCCGATTCGGCTGCGCGGGCGGCCGCGTCGAAGGTCGTCTCGCGGGTTCCGGTCACTGCTTCTCCTGACACTGGGCGGGTGGCGCGCCGTTCGATGCTCGACACCCGGTCAAGTGTGGCCCGACTCGGCTCGTGTTGCGCCGCATGTCGACTCTGCTTGCCCTGTTCGCCGCCGAGCGCCACCCTGAAGACCGGTCTCGAGAGGAGAGCGATGAGCACGCACCCATTCGACCGCATCGAGCGCGCCAGCCTCGAGCGGCCGTCGAGCCGCAAGTGGAGCCTCGCCCCCGGGACCGTGGGCGCCTGGGTGGCGGAGATGGATTTCGGCACCGCTCCCGCCGTGCGCGATGCGCTGCATCGAGCCGTGCGGGAGGATGTGCTCGGCTACCTCTCCCCCGCTCTCGCCGCCGACCTCTCCGCCGCCACCAGCGAGTGGGTGTCCGACCGATACGACTGGGTGGTGGACCCGCACCGGGTGCACCCCGTCTCGGACGTCATGGCCGCTCTGCGCGTAGCCGTCGAACACTTCTCGCCACCCGGTTCCGCCGTGATCGTGCCGACGCCCGCGTACATGCCGTTCCTCACCTATCCGCAGACCCTCGGTCGCGAGGTGATCCAGGTGCCGGGCCGCCAGGTCGACGGACGCTGGGTCCACGATGTCGACGGCATCGATGCCGCCTTCCGCGCCGGGGGCCACACCCTTGTGCTGTGCAACCCCCACAACCCCACCGGCACCGTGCTCACGAGGATCGAACTCCAGGCCATCGCCGAGGTCGTCGACCGCAACGGCGGGCGGGTGTTCGCCGACGAGATCCATGCACCGCTCCGCTACGACGGCCGGGTGCACATCCCCTACGCGTCCCTCTCCGAGGAGACAGCCGCGCACACGGTCACCGGCACCAGCGCGTCGAAGGCCTGGAACCTGCCCGGTCTCAAAGCGGCCCAGCTGATCCTGACCGCCGACGCCGATCAGGATGACTACGCCTCGTTCGGCTTCGCGAGTGTCCACGGCGCTTCGACACTGGGCGTCATCGCCTCGACCGCTGCGTACCGAGAGTCACGGGACTGGCTGGACGAGGTCACCGAGTACCTGGACGGCAATCGCCGCCTCCTCGACGAGCTGGTCGCCGACCATCTCCCCGGAATACGAGTCGCCGCCGCAGAAGGCACCTACCTGGCGTGGTTGGACGCCACCGACTCACCGATCCCCGGCTCCCCGGCTCCCCGGCCGACTTCTTCCGCGAACACGCAGGGGTCACCCTCACCGACGGGGCCCTGTGCGGTCACGGCTCCGAGCGCTTCGCCCGCCTGGTCTTCGCGATGCCGCGGCCCCTCCTCACCGATGCCATCGGGCAGATGGCTCGATCGCTCGAGCAGCGCGCACCCGCCTGACCGGCGCCCCGAATCGGGCCCGTGGGCCCCTATGTCCAGAGACTCGGCCGCGACCGGCCGCCACCCCCGATGTTCTCCGAGCTTTGCGACCCGCCGGGTATTGCCCTGTGGTCTGACCACACGTATGATGTGGTCAGACCACAGGAGGATCCAATGGCGGACAGTCGCGCTTGGGAGCTCGTCATGCGGCGGATCGAGGACGATCTGGCCTCAGGGCGACTCTCCATCGGCGACCGCCTGCCTGCCGAACGCGCTCTCGCCGCCGAGCTGGAGGTCGGTCGTTCGTCCGTGCGCGAGGCCATCCGCGTCCTCGAAGTCCTCGGACTCGTACGCACCGCCACCGGATCCGGCCCCAGCGCGGGTGCCATCGTCGTGTCCCGACCGGAGGGCGCGATGGGCGCTCTCATCCGTCTGCAGGTCGCCGGGCGCGGCTTCGATGTCACCCACATCGTGAGCACCCGTGTCGTGCTCGAGGAAAGCGTGGTCGCCGAGCTCGCGGGCGGGGGTGTCGACCTGGCAGCGCCCGCCGCCCTTCTCGATCGGATGGACGGGACTCCGGACCGCGACGCGTTCCTCGCCCTCGACGCCTCGTTCCACCTCTCCCTCGCCGAGCTCTCCGGCAATTCGGTCATCGCCGCGGTGATGGCGGGGCTCCGCAGTTCCATCGAGGGCTATGTGCTCGCGGGAGCCGACCGACTCGACGACTGGCCCGCGATGGCCGCTCGCCTCCAGGAGCAGCACCGCGCGATCCTCGCCGACATCGACGCCGGTGATACCGATACCGCCCGCCGACACATCCACGACCACATCACCGGCTACTACGCCGCCACCAACCTCATCCCGACCACGAAAGCGTGACCATGGTTCAGCGTCAGTTCCCCAAGCCCGTCGACCTGCTCGAGTACATGCAGTTCAAGAAGCCGCAACTGGACGGCCGCAAGCGCCGCCTCGACGCCGCTCTCACGATCGAGGACCTGCGGCTCATCGCGAAGCGGCGCACCCCCAAGGCCGCCTTCGACTACACCGACGGGTCGGCGGAGTCGGAGATCTCGATCCGTCGCGCTCGTCAGGCGTTCCAGGACGTCGAGTTCCACCCCGAGGTGCTGCGCGACGTCGCGGATGTCGACACGACCGCAACCGTCTTCGGCGCCACCTCTTCCATGCCGTTCGGAATCGCTCCCACCGGGTTCACGCGCCTCATGCAGACCGAGGGCGAGACCGCCGGCGCCGGAGCCGCCGCAGCAGCCGGGATCCCCTTCACACTGTCGACCCTCGGCACCACCTCGATCGAGGAAGTGAAGAAAGCAAACCCGACCGGGCGCAACTGGTTCCAGCTCTATGTCATGCGTCAGCGCGAGATCTCCTACGGACTCGTGGAGCGCGCCGCCGCGGCCGGATACGAGACTCTCTTCTTCACCGTGGACACACCCGTCGCGGGTGCCCGCCTGCGCGACAAGCGCAACGGCTTCTCCATTCCGCCGCAGTTGACCCTCGGCACGGTCCTCGACGCCATGCCCCGCCCGTGGTGGTGGTACGACTTCCTCACCACGCCCAAGCTCGAGTTCGCATCCCTCAGCTCGACGGGCGGAACGGTCGGGGAGCTGCTCGACCTCGCGATGGACCCGACCATCAGCTACGAGGACCTCGCGATCATCCGGAAAATCTGGCCCGGCAAGCTCGCCGTCAAGGGCGTGCAGAGCGTCGCCGACGCGAAGAAGCTCACGGACCTCGGCGTCGACGGCATCGTGCTGTCGAACCACGGCGGTCGCCAGCTCGACCGGGCCCCCATCCCGTTCCACCTGCTGCCCGATGTCGTCCGCGAGGTGGGCGCGGATACCGATGTCATGGTCGACACCGGGATCATGAACGGGGCCGACATCGTCGCGTCGGTCGCCCTGGGCGCCAAGTTCACCCTGATCGGTCGCGCCTACCTCTACGGTCTGATGGCCGGCGGTCGTCAGGGGGTGGACCGCACCATCCAGATCCTCTCCGACCAGATCGTCCGCACGATGAAGCTCCTGGGTGCTCACTCGCTGGAGGAGCTCACTCCGCAGCACGTGACGCAGTTGGAGCGCCTGGTGCCCCGCGCCCGAAGCTGAACGGCATATTAGATGATCTAGCAACCATCTAAAATCGTGCAATGAGCGTCGACGGCCCGGTCACCCGTGCCGTCACCATGACCAATTCGGCCATCGCGGTGGGCGGCTACTGGCTCGCCATGGTTCTCCTCGCCGCAGGGTTCTCATCCGGGCTGCTGATCTACTCGGACAGGCTTCATGAGGCGTGGCCGTTGTTCGTCGGGTTCGCACTCGTCGCGGTCGCCGGAACCACTCTCAAAGTGTTCACCAGTGGCCGCCCCCTCGCGGTGGCGGCCGCTGCGATCACCGGGGCCGTCGGCGTCTGGTCGGCCGCGTCGGCACTGGGCGTCCTCGTCCCCGCCGGAACCCTCGGCACGAGCATCTACTTCTTCTCCGCGTTGACCTCCGCGATCGTCTTCCTCGGCACATCCGTGTGGCGGCGCGGCCATGCCGCTCTCTCCGTCACCATCAGCTTCGTCGTCACCCAGCTGATCGTGGCGGCCGCTGTGGCCGGCGCCGGCGGACACGTCGGCGTCGACTTCCCCGTGGTCGCCGTCTGGCTGATCATCACGGCCGTGCTCGTCGGACTCCAACACCAGCGGCGACGGAGTCGCGCATCCGAGCCGGAGTTCGTCGAGGCGACCACCCGGATGGTGATGTCGGCGAGTGAACGGACTGCTTCCCTGCAGCGCGTCGCCATACTGCACGACACCGTGCTGAGCGATCTCGCTGCCATCGCCCTGCTTCCCCCGGGGCCGGTCGCGTCACGTTCGGTGACCGCCTTCACCACCACGGTGGACATGCTCCGCAGAGGAGTCCAGCCGTCTCCGGAGTCGCCGCTCGGCGCCTCCAAGTCAGCAATCCTCGACATCCTTCAGCAACGTCCGAACACCGCGACGCCCGTCCGGGTGTCCGGCGACCTGGCGGCACTGGCCAGGCTCGGCCGCAGCGAACGGGCCGCCATCCTCCAGTCGCTCACCCAGTGCATCGTCAACATCGACAAGCATGCGCAGGCCACCACCGCGGAGGTCTTCATCGGCTGCACCGAGACCGATGTGACGGTGATGGTGTCCGATGATGGCATCGGCTTCGATATCGAGGCGGTCGCGCCCGAGAAGTTGGGCATCAAGGCGTCGATACGCGCACGACTCGAAGCGGTCGGCGGGCGCGGCGACGTCTGGAGTTCCCCCGGCGGCGGGACGACGGCGGTTCTCAGCGCCCCGTTGCCCGACGGTTCGCGCAACGAGTCGGGCGACGCATGAGACGGCCCGACACGCCCCAGACGCTCGACCCGCTGAGCGGCCTCACCGCGCGGACGGTGGTCTTCGCGACCAGCATCTTCAGCCTCGGCGTGACGTTGTTCTCCCTCATCCGAGGTGCCGGCGAAATCGTCCATCCCTCGTGGGCTGTCGTCTCCATCGCTGCGGTCATCGGAGCCGTCATGGGGCTCAACCTCGCCTCCAGCCCCTACCGCGCCCCCTTCGGTCCTCGATCGCAAGCCGTGATCACCGCATTGCTCGCCGTGGTGATCATCGCCGAGACCGCTGCCAGCTTCGGGGCGAATCGGGTCATCCTCGACGGGTACGGCTATCTCGTGGCTGCGCTCTTCCTATTCCCGCTGGGCTCCTACCGGCCGTACCCGCAGATCCTCGTCACGACCGTCACCCTCGCCGCAGTCCAGGCCGTGGCGGCACTCCTGCAGGCGCCGTACCTGGTGGCCCCTTACCCGCCGGCGGTGTTCGCGATCGTCACGGTCGCGCCCGTCCTGGCGAGCGGGGCCGGCGCCGCCGCCCTGTCCCATCATCTCGTCGCTGCCGAGCGCGCGCAGAGCATGGCCAGCATCGCGGCCGACCGGTCGGGCTCTGTCATGATGCGCCCGCTCGCGATCATCGACGACGAGGTCCTGCCGCTTCTGGCACGGGTCAGCAGCGCCCGGGCGGTCACGGCCGACGACGTCGCGGAGGCCGCTGCCGTCGGCATCCGGATGCGCGAACTCCTCGTTTCCGAGAGCAACGCCTCCGTGCTCCCCGCGTGGATGGGTGGGATCTCGGACCCCCATGGTCACCTCGGCAACTGGACTATGCGTCAGCGCGCGGCCGCATATGCGTACGCCGCCAAGGTCATCCCCACGGTCGATCTGCCCGAAGCGTCCCTCGTCGTGGGCGCCGACGCCACCTGGACCTTCTCGGTCAGCCGTCACGATGGGCGTCTGCCCGAACGGTCCGTCCTCGCCCCCTATATCGCGACTCTCGGAGTCGCCTTCGACGGCGTGGAGATGAGGCGCAACGGCGACACGATCGTCATTCGTGGCCGGGGTCCGGTGACGGGCTGACGCGACGGAATCGACGACTGGCGATCTCTGCGACGACCGTCTCACGAGGACCGATTCATGGCGCGACCGCGGCCGAGACGCAATGTTTCGGCGTAGGGTCGCAGATCGTGGACAACATCGATCACCGTATCCTCGACCTTCTTCGTGTCAACGCGAGGTCGCCCTATGGCGATATCGGGTCGGTGGTCGGTCTCTCCGCGTCCGCCGTCAAGCGCCGCGTCGATCGGCTCGTCGCTTCCGGAACCATCCGTGCCTTCACCATCCAAGTCGACCCCGAGGTGGAAGGGGAGGGCACCGAGGCTTACGTCGAACTGTTCTGCCGTGGGACCGTGTCTCCGTCCGAGCTCAAGCGGATCCTGTCCGCGGTGCCCGAGGTGACGTATGCCGGCACGGTCACCGGTTCGGCCGACGCGATCGTGCGGATCCGCAGCCGTGACATCCCCAGCCTCGAGATGGCTCTCGAACGGGTGCGGGTCGCCCCGAACGTCGATCACACCCGCAGCGCCATCGTCCTCTCGACGCTCGTCCACCGGTCGGCTCCGTGAGCGCGACGACCTTCTTCGACGCTCTCGCGGTCGACGGAGCATCGCGCACACCCGCGTCGGTGCAGATCCGCGACCGCATCTCGGAGGCGGTAGCGTCGGGCTCTCTCCCCGCGGGTGCGCGCCTTCCCACGGTGAGAGGCTTCGCGGACCGCCTCGGCGTCGCCGCGGGGACCGTCGCGAAGGCCTATCGGGAGTTGGAAGAGAGCGGCGTCATCGAGACCCGCGGTCGAGCGGGCAGTTTCGTCGCGGCTCGTCCCGACGGCGCTCCGGCTGTGGTGATCGCCGAGGCCGCCCGCTTCGCCACGGTGTGCCGGCAGGCCGGAGTAGGGGACGACCAGGCCGTCACCCTGCTCCGGGCAGCGCTCTCCGCATCTCGCTGACACCGTCCGCGGGATCGCGACGAGCGGATCTCGCGGGCACGCCGTCAGATGAGGTCGGCCGTGAGGGTGCTCGGGGTTCCGAACCGGTGAGCCGTGATGGAGATCGCCTGCTCCCGCAGGAAGAACAACATCTCGACGCGTCCCGACGCGGTGACCGCACTGTCGTTGATCGCGACGTCGGGGTCGCCCGATACGGCGTGGGCGAGCTGATGGGCATCGCCGCCGACGAGTCGCACGCGCGAGCCCGAGAGCTCACCGCGCCGGGCCCGCACATCGAAGTCGGCATCCGACTCCACGGTCGACTCGATGCCGTTGCTCTCGAGGTAGCCGGCAAGCGGGCCCGAGAACGGAGTGGCCGACGAGACGACCATGGTGCCCCGTGCGCGGAGGCCCGCGGCGATCATGCGGACCATCTCGGAGATGCTGCCGTCCTCGGCGAGCCGGAGGACCACCGGCACCGGGCGATAGCGGAGGATGTTCCGCTCGACCTGCAGCCCGGTGACGTCCTTCGCGGTTCCGTACTCGGAGTCCCACGCCCGCTGGTCGCTTCGAGCCGCCTGGCGCACGAACTCGAACCCGTCGTAGGGCAGGTCGGCGGTGGCCGATTCGATGAAGGTGGCGACCTCGCGACCGATGCCGGTCAGCGCGATGGTGTGGCCCCGGGGAAGCTCGGCTGGGGTCCAGTCGACGAGGGAGATCAGATGATTCGGTCCGCCGGCCTTCGCCCCGCCGCCCACGTTCGACCGCTTCCAGCCACCGAAGGGCTGACGGCGAACGATGGCACCCGTGATGCCGCGGTTGACGTAGAGGTTTCCGGCCTCGACGCGTGAGAGCCACGTTCCGATCTCGTCCGCGTCGAGCGAGTGGATGCCGGCCGTCAGGCCGTAGGGAGTGGCGTTCTGCATCTCGATCGCCTCGTCGAGAGTCGCTGCACGCATGATGCCGAGCACCGGGCCGAAGTACTCGTTGACATGGAACTCGGCCCCCGCGGCGACACCGTCACGCACTCCCGGGCTCCACAGCCGACCGGTCTCATCGAGTCGACGCGGCTCCACGAGCCAGCTCTCCCCGGCGGACAGCTGAGTGAGAGCGTGCAGAAGCTTGCCCGAGGCGGGCTCGATGATGGGGCCCATCTGCGTGGTCGCAACCTCGGGCCACCCCACGCGGAGCGACGCGACGGCGTCCTGCAACTGGGTGAGGAAGCGCTCCGACTTGCCGACGGACCCGACGAGGATCACGAGACTCGCCGCCGAGCACTTCTGCCCGGCGTGCCCGAAGGCCGACTTGACCACGTCGGCCACCGCGAGGTCGAGGTCGGCGGCCGGGGTCACGACGATGGCGTTCTTGCCGCTGGTCTCAGCCTGCAGCGGCAGCGACGGGCGCCACGAGCGGAACAGCTTGGCGGTCTCCCACGATCCCGTCAGCAGCACTCGCTCGACCTGGGGGTTCTCGACGAGGCGTCTGCCGAGGGCGTCCTCGTCGAGGTCGACGAACGCGAGCAGCTCGCGGGGGATGCCCGCCTGCCAGAGCGCCTCGGCCACGACGGCCCCGGTGCGCCGCGCCTGAGGGGCGGGCTTGAACACGACACCGCTACCCGTGGCGAGAGCGGCGAGGACCATTCCCACCGGAATGGCGATCGGGAAGTTCCAGGGGGATGCGACCACGGTCACGCGGGCCGGGGTGGGGGTGGCGCCCTCCACTTCGTCGAGCTCGCGGGCCAGGGAGGCGTAGTACTGAGCGAAGTCGATGGCCTCGCTGACCTCGGGGTCGCCCTCGGCGAGGGTCTTCCCCGTCTCCGCGGCGGCGACCTCGAGCAGGTCGCCGCGCAACGCGGCGAGCGCCGCAGCGGCGCGCTCGAGCATGTCGGCGCGCTCGTCTCCGGACTTCGCAGCCCAGGCCTTTCCGGCACGGGCGACGGTGTCGACGATGCGGTCGAGGATGCCGCCGTCGTCGACCTTGCTGGCCTCGAGGACGGCCTCGCCGAGCGTCGTCTCGCGGGACGCGAGCCGCACCGAGGTGGCCCAGTCGCGATTCGCGGCGATGGCGACATCCGTGTCCGCGGCATTGTGGAACGGCGCTCGGTGGATCGCTCGAGGCGTCTCGGTCTGGCGGTTCTGGACGCGGTGCGATGCAGGCACCTGGTCGTCGAGGTGGTCGAGCGCGTCGTAGAAACGACCGCGCTCCAGTTCGAAGGCGTCCCGCGAATCGGCCAACTCGAAAAGGGACGACATGAAGTTCTCGTCGTCGGCGTTCTCCTCGAGCCGACGCACGAGATAGGCGATGGCGACATCGAACTCACCCGGATCGACGACGGGTGTGTAGAGGATGAGCTTGCCGGTGGTACGACGGACGGCGTCCGCTCCTCCCGCGGCCATACCGAGGAGCATCTCGACTTCGAGGTGCTCGGTGACGCCGCGCTCCTCGGCCAGCAGCCAGGTCCACGCGAGGTCGAACAGGTTGTGGCCTGCGACGCCGATGCGCACATTCTTCGCCCGCTCGGGGGTCAGCGCCCAGGACAGCAGGTTGAGGTACGCGGTGTCGCTCTCTCGCTTGCTCGACCAGGTGGCGAGCGGCCAATCGTGGATCTCGGCGTCGACGCGCTCCATGGCCAGATTCGCGCCCTTGACGACGCGCACCTTGATGGGGGCCCCGCCGCGCGCGACCCGGTCCGCCGCCCAGGCCTGAAGGCGCTGCATGGCGGGCAGTGCGTCGGGCAGGTAGGCCTGGAGGACGATACCGGCTTCGAGCATCTCGAGCTCCGGCTCGTCGAGGAGGGTCATGAAGACCGCGAGCGTCAGGTCGAGATCGCGGAACTCCTCCATGTCGAGGTTGATGAACTTGGCGGCGGGCGCCGATGCGGCGGCCCGGTAGACCGGACGCAGGCGCTCGACCACGCGGGCGACCTCTTCGTCGAAGGCCCACATGGACAGGCCGGACGCGATCGCCGACACCTTGATGGAGACGTAGTCGACGTCGTCGCGCTCGAGCAACGAGCGGATCCCGTCGAGCCGGCGTGCAGCCTCGGCCTCCCCGAGAACGGCCTCGCCGAGAAGGTTGAGGTTGAGACGGATGCCGTCCTCTCGCAGCTTGGCGATGCTCGCACCGAGCTTCTCGGGGCGGGCATCGATCAGAAGGTGCGAGACCATCGAGCGCAGCACGCGACGTGCGACCGGGACGACGGGCCACGGCAGCACCGGCGCGACACCGCCGCCGACCGAGATCGCGGCACGCTGCCACCAGGGCAGGAAGGCGGGGGCGTCGGGTGCGATGCGCCCGAGCTGACGGCCCGCGACGCCCGCATCCTCCGGCCGCACGACGCCGTCGACGAACCCGAGGGTGAAAGCGGGGCCCTGCGGATCCTTGAGGACCCCCGCGAGCCGGCCGGCGGCCGCATCGCGGCTCTGCGAGGCGCTCTCCGCCAGCCAACTGCGCACGAGGTCGACGGCACGGTCCGCGAGGGAAGCGGACGCGATGGGCGCAGAGAGGTCGGGCATGTTCCGAGCCTAGATCGCGGTACCGACACGGGAGCGGAGGCGACACTGCTCCCCGCTCGTGTCTGCGAGGAGCCGGCTCTTCTCGGGTGGCACCTGCACCCGGTCTGAGCAGATTCCGACGAGATCCTGAGGGTCTGTCGCAGGCGACCGGGCGGGGGTTAGCTTCACCTGTGATCGATCGCGACGAAACCCCCATCGAGTCTCCGACCGAGGTGCCCTCGAGTAACGACGGGACCGATGAGCGCACCCCACCCGAGCTGCCCTTCCTCCACATGTGGGCGGACGTCTCCGGGCTGAGTCGCCTGAACTCGTCTTCCATGTCGGGGTTCGGCCTGCAAAGCGTGGGCGGTGGGGCCGCACCGCAGTGGATGCGCCCTTTCCCCGGCACGGTCACGGCCGTGACGTTCGCGGTGCTCCCCGTCGGCTGGACCGGCGAATGGCACGAAAGTCCGCATCCGCAGTGGGTCATCCCGCTCCGAGGACGGTGGTTCATCGAGACGATGGACGGCGGACGAGTCGAGATGGGGCCGGGCGACCTGCATTTCGGACAGGACCAGGGCACGACCGATGAGCGCGGCCATCGTTCCGGACAGGTCGGCGACGAACCCTGCCACCAGATGATCATCCAGTTCTCCGAGTCACCGGCCGGCCAGACCCCTCATCCCTTCGGCGGCTGACGAGCGAGTCGACTCTCTTGCGGTGCCACCTCCGGGCGGAGAGACTCGAAAACTCCGAGCTGAGGAGTGCCCACGCCATGACCACACCCGCCTCGGCGACGGTCGACCGGATGCTCGACGCGATGATCGGGGACGAGGCCCGTCCCACGGTCGCGTGGACGGGCACGGGATCCCTCCCCTCCGTCTTCCCCGTCACCGCGTTCGTCTCCGCGTCCATCGGGGCGGCGGGTACCGCGCTGAGCGGTCTGATCGCGCTCCACGGACGCCCCGCGCCTGCCGTCACGGTCGACCGCCGTCTCGCCTCGCTCTGGTTCGCAGGTTCGCTTCGACCTGAAGGATGGGCTCCGCCCCCGCCCTGGGATCCCGTCGCCGGCGACTACCGCACGGCGGACGGCTGGATCCGACTGCACACCAATGCGGACGCCCACCGTCGCGCGGCGCTCGGAGTGCTCGACGTGCCCGCAGACCGTGAGCGCGTAGGCGCTGCGGTCGCGGCGTGGCAGGCCACCGACCTGGAGACGGCGGTGGTCGAAGCGGGCGGTTGCGCGGCCGCCATGCGGACGATCAACGAGTGGGATGCCGGCGAACCAGGCGTGGCCGTGGCCGAGGAGCCGCTCGTCGCATGGGCCCTCACCGGAGCCAGCCGTCGTCCGGATCCCCGTCCGACTCCCGGTCGGCCATTGGCCGGCGTCCGCGTCCTCGATCTCACCCGGGTTCTGGCGGGGCCCGTCGCGACCCGTTTCCTCGCTCAGCTGGGCGCCGAAGTGCTGCGGATCGATCCCCCCTGGTGGGACGAGCCGGGTGTGCTCCCCGAGGTGATGCTCGGGAAACGGAGCTCGCGACTCGATCTCCGGGACGCGGACGCCCGCTCGCGGCTCCTCGACCTCCTCGCCGACGCCGACGTGCTCGTCCACGGTTACCGTCCGGGAGCGCTCGACGGGCTCGGCCTCGGCGAGGACGTCCGGCGATCGGTGGCTCCCGGCCTGGTCGAGGTGACGCTCGATGCCTACGGATGGACGGGGCCGTGGGCCGGTCGTCGGGGTTTCGACAGTCTCGTGCAGATGAGTACGGGGATCGCCGATGCGGGCATGCGTCGTCTCGGCCGCGACGTCCCCACACCGCTGCCCGTGCAGGCGCTCGACCACGCGACGGGCTACCTGATGGCGGCCGCGGCGATCCGCGCGTTCACGGAGCGCCTCCGCTCCGGCCGCGGTGCGCGAGCAGCTCTGTCGCTCGCGCGGACGGCGCGGCTGCTCGTCGGCTCCGCCGTCGCGGCCGACGGCGCGGACCCGGAACCCGTGAGTCCTGCCCGGTCCGACGACCTGTCGTCGTCCTTGGAGCAGACGACCTGGGGGCCCGCTCGCCGGGTCCGCGTGCCGCTGCAACTCGAGGGTGTCGACTTCTCCGTCGACCTCCCCGCTCGTGACCTCGGCGGGGATGAGCCGGCGTGGGCGAACGCGGCGAAGGCCTGATACCTGACGCTTCGCGGGGGGATGTTCGCGATCCGTCCGCCTGTTCGCCGCGTTCCCGGCGCTCGGGATCGGTAAAGTCGGCGCATGGGACGCCCCCTCGACACCGCTGACGTGGACAGGCTGCGCGCGCTCGTGACCGGCGAGGTATTCGTGCGGGCCGATGCAGCCCTCACCGACGAGGTCGCGTGCTTCAACACGCTGATCCAGCACGACCCCGACGTGGTGGTCGGTGCGGACTCGTCCGACGACATCCGTCTCGCCGTCCGGTTCGCCGCCGAGAAGGAACTCCCGGTCTACGTGCAGGCCACAGGACATGGGGCGTTCGCGCCTATCACCGAGGGTCTGCTGATCACGACGAGACGGATGAGCGACGTCGTCATCGATCCCGCCTCCCGAATCGCCACGATCGGGGCCGGCGCCTCCTGGGGCGCCGTCGTGGAAGCCGCCGCCGCGTTCGGACTGACCCCGATCACCGGCTCGTCGACCCATGTCGGAGCCATCGGGTACACCCTCGGAGGCGGCCTGGGGCCGCTTTCGCGCACCTACGGCTTCACGAGCGACTGGGTGCGTGCGTTCACCCTCGTGTCCGCGACGGGGAAGCTGCTCCGGGCCTCGGCGACCGAGCATCCCGACCTCTTCTGGGCGCTGCGGGGCGGGAAGGGCGGTCTCGGAGTCGTGGTCGACATGGACCTCGAACTGCTGCCGCTGGAGCGCGTCTACGGCGGCGGCCTCTTCTACGACGCCGAGCACATCGAGGAGGCCATGCGCGCGTGGGTCGACTGGGTGCACACCGTCCCCGACACCGTCACGTCGTCCGTCGCACTGTTGCGCTTCCCTCCGATCAACGAGGTGCCCGAGAACCTGAGGGGGCGTTTCGTCCTGCACCTCCGGTATGCGTTCGTCGGCCCCGTGGCCGAGGGCGAGCGACTCGTGGCGCCCATGCGGCGCGCGGCACCCGCGTTCCTCGACCTGGTCGCCGACATGCCCACGAGCGACATCGGCACCATCCACAACGACAACGAGAAGCCCGGACCCGGCTGGAGCCGCGGCATGCAGTTGTGTGACATCGATCAGGACTTCGTGACCGCCTTCCTGGCCCGCGCGGGCGGCGAGAACGTCCCCTTCATCGCGATCGAGATCCGTCACATCGACGCGGAACAGACCCGGCGAGCGCCTCAGCAGAGCGCCGTCGGTGGGGCGGGCGCCCCGTTCACCCTCGTCATGATCGGCGTTCCCGTCCCCGAGTTGTTCGACGAGGTGCTTCCACGGACATCGGACGGCATCGTGGCCGGCATCCTGCCGTGGATCGCGGACGAGACCAACATCAACTTCCTCGGCCACGTGGCGTCCACTCAGCAGTTCGCGAGCGCCTGGCCGAGCGATGCCTTCACGCGGCTCGCGGAGACGCGAACCGCCTGGGACCCGGGACGCCTGTTCGCCTACCCCTGATCTCCGCGAATCAGATTGCGCGGTGGTCCTGGATCGTCATCCGGGGGCCGAAGCGCGGCTTCCGGAATCCGCTCGCGTAGATGAGGCGGACCACCCGCTGACGCTGACCGCGCCAAGGCTCGAGGAGCTCCATCATGCGGTCGTCGTCCGCACGCTCCCCCGTCAGCGCGAAGCCGACGACGTCGTGCACGTGGTAGTCGCCGTAGCTCACCGCATCGGGATCGCCGTGGGAGCGCTGGCTGGTCTCCGCGGCCGTCCAGACCCCGACGCCGCTGATCGAGCGCATCTTCCGCCAGACCTCCTCACCGCCCCGACCGAGCTCGGCAGTGCGTTCGAGCCCGTCCGCCACCTCGGCCGCACGGACGCACGTCCTGCTGCGTGCCGGGTCCACGCCGGCCTTGTGCCACTCCCACGACGGGATGCGTCGCCAGGCCTCCGCGGTCGGAATGACCCGCATGCCCGCCGGCGCCGGGCCCGGAGCCGGGTCGCCGTGGGCGTTGATGAGCGTGCGCCAGGCGAGCCGTGCCTCGACACCGGTGATGCGCTGCTCGATGATGGCCGCGATCATCGCCTCCAGCACGAGTCCGGTGCGAGGCAGGCGGAGACCCGGTTTGCGACGCAGGGTCTCGTGGAGGAACGGCACGCTCGCCACGTCGAGGTCGGACCAGTCGTCGCCCTTACCGAGGAGTTCGGGCACCCGGTCGACAGCCCAGTCGGCGCCGTCGCCCCAGGCCTCGACGTGCACCTCACCGTCCGCTCGCTGCGCCAGGTGCATGGTGGCAGTGCCCTCGGGAGTGCGCACGGTGCGCCAGGCACCAGCTGGGCCACGTCTGCCCTCGAGATCCCACTGGAATGTCGGATCGGCGTAGCCCCGCGACAGCGATGACAGCACCTGCCGAATGCTGAGGCCGTCGGCGGGCCGCCACACCGTGCGAGCCCGGCGCACGGGAGGCGCGGGAGACGACCGGGCGGGGGTAGAGACGGACATGGCGGCGCGGCGCACCGACTCGGGGACGGCTCGGGATCCGCGGTATCCGCCCGTGGAAGGCAACTCCCGGTAGCCGCCTGGCGGAGGGGTTCTCATCCGCCGAACGGTCGCTGGACGTGAGGTCGGGGCAGGCTCCGGATCCCACCACAGGCCGGAGGCGCGAACATCCGCAGCCCCCGCGTCATCCCTCGCCCCCGTCACGAGACGCCATGTTAGGCGAGGCCTCCGACGCACACGCCGTCGCATCCGCATCCGCCTTCACAGCACGAGCGGATAGCGTGTGTGGACGCGAGGCGAGGAGGCACTGTGGCCGATCAAGCGACGAAGAAGCGCGCCGTGACCGGGTTCCCGGCGTGGGTGGTCGACAAGCCGTTGCCCGACGCCCGACCTGAGGCGATCCTTCGGAACATCGAGAGCGTGGCGACGCCCGCCCCGGACGGTGTCGAGATCGACGTCGACTACACCTCGATCAACTTCAAGGACGCTCTCGCCCTCACGGGCGCATCGGGTGTGCTGCGCACCCTTCCTCTCGTTGCGGGCATCGATGCCGTGGGCCGCGTACGGGAAGCGGCGCACGGGTTCGAGGCCGGCGAGACCCTCGTCGTCACCGGCGCGGGACTCGGTGAGCGCTTCGACGGCGGCCTTTCGGCGCGTACCCTGCTGCCAGCGGCCTCCGCCCTTCGTCTGCCCGACGGCATCGACGCGCGCACCGCCGCTGCCGTCGGTACTGCGGGAGTGACCGCGGCCCTCGCCGTCCGCCGCCTGCAGGCGGTGGGCGTCGACCCCTCTGCGGGGCGCATCGCCGTCACGGGCGCCGGG
This sequence comes from uncultured Naasia sp., assembly GCA_913778905.1. Lineage (GTDB taxonomy): Bacteria > Actinomycetota > Actinomycetes > Actinomycetales > Microbacteriaceae > Naasia. Next base: position 390,751 of record CAJYYA010000016.1, read on the forward strand.
GGCGGTGTCGGGGCATTCTCGGTCGCGCTGCTCGCGAAGCTCGGTTACGAGGTCGTCGCCGTCACCGGACGGGAACGGCTCATCGAGCACCTCACCGAACTGGGTGCTGCGGAGGTCGTGGGTCGCGACGCCATCGGATCCGAGCGAGGTGCTCCCCTCCAGAAAGCTCGCTGGGCGGCCGCCATCGACTCGGCTGGAGGCGTTCCGCTGGCCAACCTGCTATCTCAGACGGCGCCCGGCGGGTACGTCGCGGCCTGCGGTCTCGCGGCATCCGCCGACCTCCCGACGACGGTCCTGCCGTTCATCCTCCGCGGGGTATCCCTGCTGGGCGTGAACTCGGTCGACGCCTCCCGCACGTCCCTCGAGTCGGCATGGGACCTGATTCGAACCCTCGACCCGTCGGTCTTCGCCGCGATCGCCCCCCGTACCGAACCCCTCTCCCGGGCCGTCACGGTTGCACGTGACCTCCTGGCCGGCAAGGTGGACGGCCGCACCGTCATCACCCTCCACCCCTAGATCGGATATTCCGGCGTAGCCCGCACGTTCCGGCTAGTCTCCCTCGCCGGAACGTGCGGTCTGTGCCGAAATATCCGATCTAGGCGGGGGGCTGCGCCTCGGCGGCGGCGCGGGCCGCGGCGGGGAGGGCGTCCTCGATGCGGGTAAGGGTCGCATCGTCGTGGGCCGCCGAGAGGAACCAGGCCTCGAAGACCGACGGGGGTAGCGAGATGCCCGACTCGAGCATGCTGTGGAAGAACGGGGCGTAGCGCCAGGACTCCTGCGCCCTGACCTCGTCGTAGTCCTTCGCACCGTCCTCGGCGAAGATCACGCTGAAGAGGTTGCCCGCGTGCTGCATGCGGTGGGCGACTCCCGCATCCGTCAATGCGGCATCGACCGATGCGGACAGACGGGCGGCGGCGGCATCGAGGTGCGCGTAGACGTCCGCGTCGGCGAGACGCAACGTCGTCAGCCCCGCGGCGACGGCGACCGGGTTGCCCGACAGCGTTCCGGCCTGATAGACGGGCCCGAGCGGAGCCAGCTGCTCCATGACCTCGGCCCGTCCGGCCAGCGCAGCGAGCGGGAGCCCGCCGCCGACGACCTTGCCGAACGTGTAGATGTCCGCCTCGTAGTCCTCGGCGACCGTGTCCCCGTCACCATCGGTCTCGACGCCCCACCATCCGGCGGGCCCGACCCGGAAACCGGTGAGGACCTCGTCGAGGATGAGCAGCGCTCCGGCGTCGTGGACGATGCGGGCGAGCTCGGTGTTGAAGCCGGGGGCGGGCGGGACGACACCCATGTTGCAGGCCGCCGACTCCGTGATCACCGCGGCGATCCGGCCCTCGTGGGCGGCGAACGCGGCGCGGACGGCGTCCAGATCGTTGTACGGGAGCACAAGGGTCTGGCCTGCGATGGGCGCGGGCACCCCGGCCGACCCGGGCAGCGCGAGCGTGGCCACACCGGATCCGGCCTCGGCGAGGAGCCCGTCCGAGTGACCGTGATAGTGCCCGGCGAACTTGATGATGAGGTCTCGACCCGTCACGCCCCGGGCGAGACGGATCGCGGTCATCGTCGCCTCGGTTCCCGTGGACACGAGCCGCACGCGGTCCACCGGTTCGCGGCCGGATGCGGTCAGGCGACCGATGATCTCCTCGGCCAGTTCGGTCTCGGCCGGCGTCGTCGCGCCGAAGGACAGGCCCCGCGCGGCGGCCGCCTGCACGGCCTCGACGACCTCGTCGCGGGCGTGACCCAGGATCATGGGACCCCACGACGACACGAGGTCGACGTACTCACGGCCGGCTGCGTCGTACACGTGCGGCCCCTTGGCGCGCACGAGGAACCGGGGTGTGCCACCGACGGAGCCGTAGGCACGAACGGGTGAGTTGACCCCGCCCGGAATGGAGCGGCGCGCTCGGCCGAAGAGTTCGGAGTTGGCGTCGGCTGCGGCGGCGCCGGTCGGATCGGTGGTCATGGCGGAACTCATCTCTCGCGGAGCCATTCGGCGGCTTCGACCGCCCAGTAGGTGAGGGTGACGTCGGCGCCTGCGCGCGCGATGGAGGTCAACGACTCGAGCACGCTGCGGCGGCGATCGATCCATCCGTTGGCGGCAGCGGCCTCGATCATGGCGTACTCACCGGACACCTGGTACGCCCAGACGGGCACGGTGCTGGCCGCCGCCACGTCGGCGAGAACGTCGAGGTAGGTGCCGGCCGGCTTGACCATGACGACGTCGGCGCCCTCGTCGATGTCGAGCAGGGCCTCGCGGAGACCCTCGCGACGGTTGGCCGGGTCGAGCTGGTAGCTGCGGCGATCGCCGACGAGCGACGAGTCGACGGCCTCTCGGAAGGGACCGTAGAAAGCGGACGCGTACTTCGCGGCGTAGCCGAGGATCGCGACACGGTCGAAGTCGTTGGCGTCGAGCGCATCGCGGACGGCGGCGACCTGGCCGTCCATCATCCCGCTGAGGCCCAGGAGGTGTGAGCCGCTGGCCGCCTGTGCGATCCCCATGTCGCGGTAGCGCTCGAGAGTGGCGTCGTTGTCGATCGATCCGTCCGCGGCCAGCACGCCGCAGTGACCGTGGTCGGTGAACTCGTCGAGACACAGGTCGGTCTGGACGACGATCGCGTCGCCGACCTCCTCGACGACTGCGCGGGTGGCGACGTTGAGGATGCCGTCCGGGTCCGTCGCCCCGGAGCCGATGGCGTCCTTCTCCTCGGGGACGCCGAACAGCATCACTCCGCCGACGCCCGCTTCGGCAGCCTCGACGACCGCGCGTCGCAGGGAGTCGAGCGAGTGCTGGACGACGCCTGGCATGGAGCCGATGGGCGCCGCTTCGCGGATTCCCTCGCGGACGAACATGGGCAGCACCAGCTGGGCCGCGGCGACCCGCGTCTCGCTCGCGAGAGCCCGCATGGCGGGAGTGGTGCGGAGTCGGCGTGGTCTGACGCGCATGAGTTGACCCTTCACTTGCGGTTTCGGCCGTCCCCTCGTGAGGCGACGCCCTGACGAACGCCCCTAGTGAGGGGCTTCGGCAGCCGTCACGAGACTGTCGATGAGCGACTTCGCGCTGCGCTCCTGCGCGACGAGGTCGACTCGGAGTCCTGCGGCTTCGGCATCGGCCGCGGTGCGCGGCCCGATGCAGGCCACCAGGGTGACCTCGGGGATGTCGCCGAACTGGGCACGAACCTGTTCCGCGACGCTGCCGGAGGTGACGAGAATGGCCCGGAACTCGCCGGCGGCGACCTGCGAGACGACGTCTTCATCGACCGGAACCCCCACCGTGCGGTAGGCGACGACCGAGTCGACCCGGTGTCCGCGGGCCCGCAGCCCGTCGGTCAGGACCGGCTTGGCGATGTCCGAGCGCAACGCGAGGATTTGCATGGTCTCGGTCGAGCCGATCGCGTCGTCCCATTCGGCGAGCAGGCCGGCGGCGGAGTTGTCTCCGCTCGGCACGAAATCGACTCTGTATCCGGCCGCCTGCAACGCCGCCGCCGTCGTCTCTCCGACAGCGGCGATGCGGGTGCGTTCGGGCACTCGGACCTGATGCGAGGACAACACGTCGACCGTGGTCGCACTCGTGACCGACATCCAGTCGAACTCGCCGCGGGCGAGATCGGCCAGGGCGGCATCCAGCGTGTCGGAGTCGGCCGTGTAGGCGAAATTGATCATGGGCGCGACGACCGGTGAAGCGCCCTGCTGGCGCAGGTCGGCGGCGACTCCGTGTCCCCAGGGGCCTCCCCGGGGCACGAGCACACGCCAGCCCTTCAGCGGTCCGCGTCGCGTCATGATGCGGCTCCTACCGGTGCCAGGTCGGCGGCACCGCCGGCGAGCAGTCGTTCGACCAATTCGCCGGCGAGGGCTTCGGCGGCCCGGTCGAGCGAAGCCGGATCGGCGGGATCGAACGAGGCGGAACCCTCCTCGTCGACGCTCTGCTCGCCTCGCGGCGCGTAGACCGCGGCGTGCACACGGAGCGTGCCCTCCTGGACCGAGGCGGAGACGGCGACCGGCGCGGTGCAGCCGGCGCCGAGCCCACGGAGCACGGCACGCTCGGCCGTCGTCTCGCCCACGGCGATCGGGTCGGTCAGAGCGGCCACGGCGGCCCCGAGCGGAGTCGGCTCCGGATAGGGCTCGAAGAGGTGGCGCGCGTCTTCCGCGCGCACCTCGATGGCGAGCGCGCCCTGCCCCGGCGCGGTCGGCCAGGCCGCGAGGTCGAGATGCTCGGCGACCTCGTCGGTACGGCCGATGCGTTCGAGACCGGCCAGCGACAGCACGACGGCGTCGAGCTCGCCCGAGTGCACACGAGCGAGACGGGAATCGACGTTGCCCCGGATGTCCACGATCTCGAGATCGGGACGGCGAGCGGCGAGCTGGGCGATGCGACGCGGTGACCCGGTGCCCACCTTCGACCCCGCGGGGAGAGAGTCGAGAGTCGTTCCCGAAGGCGCGCAGAGCACGTCCCGGGGATCCTCGCGCTCGGGCACGGCCGCGACGACGAGACCCTCGGCGGGGATGGTCGGCAGGTCCTTCAACGAGTGCACGACCACATCGCACCGCCCGTCGAGCAAGGCCGTGCGCAACGATCCCGCGAACACACCCTGCCCACCGATGACGGACAGCGACGCGCGGTTGACATCGCCCTCGCTCGTGATCGGCACGAGCTCCACTCGGATGCCTGAGACCTCCTGAAGAGCGTCGGCCATGTGACCCGCCTGGGCGAGAGCGAGAGTGCTCCCCCGCGTGCCCAATCGGATGACGCTCGGCAGGCCGGTCCCCTCGGCTGCGCCCGAGACGTCGGTCACGGCGCCAATCCGGCGACGACCGGCTTGAAGCCGAGTCGCACGTTCTCGCAGCAGCCCGGGCGGCACACGTCGTACCAGGGTCCGAGAGCCGTGACCGATCCGCGCTCCTCGACGGGGCGGGCGTCGCGGCGCTCGATCACGAGATCGATGAGCCCCTTGACGTAGGCGTCGTGCGTGCCGGGAGTGGGGACGCGGACGGCGACGATGTCGTTCTCCTCCGCCGTCTCCATGGCCTCGGTATCGAGGTCCCACTTCACTTCGAGGTGGTCGCTGACGAAACCGATCGGCACGATCGCGACGGCCTTCACCCCCTCGCCGGCGAGCTCCTCGATGCGGTCGTTGATGTCCGGCTCGAGCCACGGCTGGGTGGGCGGGCCGCTGCGCGACTGGTACAGCAGCTCCCAACCGAGACCGCGACCGGACTCGGCCATGACGACTTCGGCCACGGCGAGGTGCTGCGCCGCATAGGCGCCACCCTCGCCGAAGCCGCGAGACTGCGGGCCGGAGCGCTCGGCATCGGCCGTGGGGATCGAGTGGGTCGTGAACAGCACGCGCGCCTGGGTCGCGAGGTCGATGCCCGGAACCCGCTTCTCGATCTCGTCGAGGCCCTCGGCGAGACCCTCGATGAAGGGCTGCACGAAGCCGGGGTGGTCGAAGAACTGCCGCACCTTGTCGATCGTGATGCGGCCGTCGAGGCCGGTCTCGTCGAGGGCGCGGGCGAAGTCCTCGCGATACTGACGGCAGCTCGAGTACGAGCTGTACGCGCTGGTCGCGATCGCGATGAGCTTGGTGTGACCGGCGGCATCGGCCTCGCGCAGGGCCTCGGGCAGATAAGGATCCCAGTTGCGGTTGCCCCAGTAGACCGGCAGGTCGATGCCGCGCCGAGCCAGCTCTGCTTCGAGGGCCGCCTTGAGCTCGCGGTTCTGGTCGTTGATGGGGCTCACGCCGCCGAAGTGGCGGTAGTGATGGGCCACCTCTTCGAGACGCTCCTCGGGGATGCCTCGACCACGCGTGACGTTGCGCAGGAACGGGATGACGTCGTCCTGGCCTTCGGGCCCGCCGAAGCTGGCGAGCAGGATGGCGTCGTATGCGGTGGGCTCGGAGACGTGCTCCGGGCCATCGATCGACGCGGCGGATGCGGCTCGAACCGTCATGACAGCACCTCGGGGATCTCGGCGGTCTCGATGAGCCGGCCGGTGAAGAACGGGACCTCTTCGCGGACGTGCAGGCGGGCATCCGTCGCACGCAGCTCACGCATCATGTCGACGAGGTCGGTGAGCGAATCGGACTCCATGGGCAGAAGCCATTCGTAGTCGCCGAGCGCGAACGCTGCGACCGTGTTCGCCACCACCGATGTGAACGCGGCGCCCTTACGGCCGTGCTCTGCGAGCATGCGACCTCGATCGGCGTCGGGGAGAATGTACCAATCGAAGGACCGCACGAACGGGTAGACGCACAGCCACTGACGGGCGTGCTCCCCGCGCAGGAAGCCGGGCACGTGGCTGCGGTTGAACTCGGCGTCGCGGTGGACACCCATCGAGCTCCATGTGACGGGGAGGTGGGCGATGCCCTCGACCCGTCGGAGCTCGCGGATGGCGCTCTGCAACGACTCGGCCGTCTCGGCGTGCAGCCAGACCATGAGGTCGGCATCGGCACGGAGGCCTGAGACGTCGTAGAAGCCTCGGGTCGTGACGCCCCGGTCGGCCCATCGGGCGACGAGGGAGTCGATTGCTGTGGTGTCGACGGAAAGTGCGGCGGCAGACGGGTTTCGACGGAACACCGTCCACACGGCGAAGCCTGCGGACGTCATGACTTCCATTCAACACCCGCCGGAGCGGGTGCAGGTCACTCGGGGGCGGTCAGCGGCGGACGATTCGGACGATGAGAGCGGCTCCCACCACTCCGAGCCCGACGATGGCCGCCGAGGAATAAAGGACTACGGGGTTCTCCGTGCGGAGCTTCTCGAACCGGGCCCACGCGTCGTCGGCGATGCTCTTGACGCGCTTTCCCACATCGAGCCTGTCCTCGATCTGGTCGAGGGTCTCGGCGAGGCGGGCGCGAGTCTGCTCGATGTCCGAGCGGATCTCCCCGAGTTCGCGCTCCTTGTGCGAGAGCGACTGGTCGTCAGTGGTCATACTTACCCATCCCCTTGATCGCTTTCACGTCGTCCTTCACGCTCTCGATCGACTTCTCCGGAAGCGGGGGGACGCCCTTCTTGAGCCGGTTCAGGCCGATGAGCGCGAGAACGACGGCGATGATCAGCAGAGCGAATGCCACGATGAGGGCGGCGAGCCACGCCGGCAACGCCTCGGCGATACCGAGCACGGCGGCCGCGACCAGGGTGGCGAACACGAAGAACCCGAGGAACGCCGCGGCGGCGAAGAGGCCGACACCCACACCGATGGCGGTGAGCTTGGCGGTGATCTCCTTCTTGATCTGGTCGATCTCGTTGCGGATGAGGGTGCCGACCATGCCGGGAACGTCGGCGATCAGTTTGACGAGCGACTTCCGCTCAGAGGTGGCCTCGGCCATCTTCAGTCCCTATCTGTCGTTCGAACCGGCTCGCGTGGAGCCGTTGCGACGCGATGCCTGGCGCGCCGACGAGGCCACCTTGCCGACGACCTTCTTGGCACCGTCCGCGAGAGCGGCCGGGACGTCCGGGCTGTGCTCGTCGACGAAGTCCTGTACGTGGTCGACGCCGCGCTGCACGGGCTTGCTGCCCCACAGCTTCTGCGCGCCGGAGCGGATCTGCTCGTAGCGACGGCGGCCGGCCTTCGTGCCGAGCACGTATCCGACTGCCAGTCCGGTGGCGAACACCAGCTTGCCCCTCATGGTGGCTCCGTTCTGCTGTATGGCGACGTTCGAGAGGCCACAGTAGCCGCCCAGCATCATCGCAAACCGGGAATACCCTTTGATCGGCTCCCGATCAGCGCCCTGTCAGCGGACAGTCGGGTCGACCGTCTCGACGGCTTCCAGCATGGCGGTGAGGAACCGATAGATGGCCCCCGCATCCTCCGGGGGCATGGATGAGGCGACGGCCAGCATGCGCCGATGCAGCGGCCCGAGCGCGTCCGAGACCTCGGCTTCGCCTTCGTCGGTGATGACGACCACGGAGGCGCGGCGATCCGTCGGGTGGATGGTGCGGCTGATGTGACCCGAGCGTTCGAGACGGTCCAGCATGACCGAGACCGACGCCGGCGAGACATCGAGGATGGCGGCCAGATCTTTCGCCCCCATGCTCTCGTTCGCGACCTTGGCCTGGATGAGATGATGCAGCGCGGCGAGGTCGGTCTCGTTCATCGCCATCGTCTTGCGCATCCGCTTGCGCATCTCGGCCTCGGCGACGCCGTAGCGACGGAGGGCGCCGAGCACGTCGAGGGGCTCCGCTTCCGTCGACCCGGGGGGATACCAGTAGACGGATGCCTCGTGGCGAGAGACCAGAGAGGACGAACGCTGCGTCTCACGAGGGATCGAGACGGTGTCGAGGGAGATGTCGTCGACCTGGCCGCCTTCGGAGCGGGGCTGCATCAGATCAGACATGTCACGACCTCGAGGGGACGGCCCGGAGCATCGACGACGACGATGCGTTCCATGAGGGCCTCCTGCTCGCGAACCCGGTCGGGGTTCCGGGCAGCGAATACTAGAGAGTCTAACTAGGTTTCGTCGGCGAAGGCATCGACTCGGAGGATTCTCACCTCTACGACCCGAGCGACCCCGCGTCGGCGATGACGGCCGCGAGACCCGTCCCGGACAGCCACGCCCCGGTGACGGTCAGCTCCGGCACCTCGGTGACGGCGGCGCGGATGAGCGGGATGCGTTCATCGACACCGATCAGAGCGCGAGGTGCGTCCTGCTCCCAGACCTGCTGGGCGGTTCCCACGATCGACTTGGGACCGAGCGGGAATCCGAAGATGCGCGACGCATCGGCGACCGCGCGCGACGCGGTCACATCGGGCACTCTTCCGCGGTAGGTCAGTCGGACGATGTGGCGACCGGACGGGAGCGACTCGGCCAGCCAGGGCCACTTCGCCGTCGAGTGCGTGAGCGCGGAGGCCGTACCGGGTGCCGGTTCGGCGACGAGGACGCCGGTGCCGCGGGGCGCAGCGTCGAGCCGTGGCTCATCGACGGCCAGAGCGACGACTGTGGAAGCACGCCCGGAGGGCCAGCCCTCGACGAGTCCCGAGGGCAGGTGCGGAGCGAGGAGGCCGCGTGCCGCGGCGCCGCCCGTCGCGACGACGACGTGCTCTCCGTCGACGAATCCCTCGGCCGTGCCGCCGGTTTCGTTTTCCGCGCGGCTCGTGGTCAGTCGCCATCCGCCGCCGACGCGCTGCATGGCGGTGACGCCCGTGTCGGTGAGTATCCGGACCCCCGACCGGCGGAGTTCGGCCTCGAGTGCGGAGACGAGCCGATGCACCCCGCCGACGATGCCCGCGACCGCCGCGCCGGCCGGCGCGTTCGAGCGCAGCGTCGCCACGGCTCCGGCGAGGGAGCCGGCTCGTGCGAGGGCCGTGGTGAGACCTGGGGCGAGCGCGTCGGCGTCGGCGTCCTCGGGATCCACCCCGTAGACGCCTTCGACGACGGGGCGCACGAGCACGTCGAGCACCCGACGTCCCATTCGCCGCGCCACGAGGGACCCGAGCGTCTCCTGCTTGCCGACGCGCAGCTCGGGCCGGACGGTGTCGAGGTAGGCGCGGATGGCGGCGCGAGTCCCGATCGCCGCGCGGACGTCGTCTGCGAGCGGCACGCTGGGGATTCCGAGAACTCCGGCGGCCGGGAGGGGCACCGCTCCCTGGGCGGTCTGCAGCCAGGCACCCCCTCGTCTCGGCGGTGTGGTCTCCAGCCCGAGTGCGGCGATCAGCTCGAGAGCGCCCGCGCCCTTAGTCGCGACGCTCTCGGCCCCGATGTCGATCGGGACCCCTGCGAGGTCGACGGCGCGAACGGATCCGCCGAGGACAGCGTCCGCCTCGATCACCGTCACGCTCTGACCGCGCGCAGCCGCCGTCCGGGCGGCGACGAGACCGGCGATCCCACCGCCGACGACGAGAACCGTCACTGCGAGACCGATCCCTCCAGTGAATGCACGTACTCGACGATGCGGGTCAGCACCGCCGGATCCGTCTCGGGCGGGACTCCGTGGCCCAGGTTGAAGACGTGGGCGGGGGCGGCCTCACCGCGGCGAACGATGTCGTCGATGGCCGTCTCGATGACCGACCATGGGGCCGCGAGGAGGGCAGGGTCCAGGTTGCCCTGCACCACGGTCTCTCCGCCGAGCCGACGGGATGCCTCGTCGAGAGGCGTCCGCCAGTCGACGCCGACGGCATCGACTCCGACATCCCGCATCGTGGCCAGGATGTCGCCGGTGCCCACTCCGAAGTGCACGAGCGGGGTGCCGAGATCGCGCACGGCATCGAGCGCACGATGCGAGGCCCAGGCGACGTGGGAGGCGTAGTCGGTCGGGGAGAGGGATCCGGCCCAGGAGTCGAAGAGCTGCCCGGCGCTGGCGCCGGCCAGGAGCTGGGCCCGGAGGAATCGACCGGTGACGTCGGCCGTCCACTCCATGAGCGCCCGCCAGGCGTCCGGATCGGCGTGCATCATGGCGCGGGCGCGCATGTGCTCCTTCGACGGCCCGCCCTCGACGAGATACGCGGCCAAGGTGAAGGGAGCGCCGGCGAAGCCGATGAGGGGGGTCCTGCCGAGCTGAGCGACCGTGGTCGCGACCCCCTCGGAGACCGGGGTCAGCGCTTCGTCGGTCAAGACGAGGTCGGCGAGCCGCTTGACGTCCTCCGCCGTGCGCACCGGGGAGTCGAGCACCGGGCCGCGACCGGGGACGATCTCGACCCCGACGCCCGCGAGACGCAGCGGGATGACGATGTCGCTGAAGAAGATGCCGGCGTCGACACCGTGGCGTCGGACAGGCTGCAGGGTGATCTCGCTCGCCATGGCGGGATCGAGGCAGCTGTCGAGCATGGGGACGCCCTCGCGCAGCGAACGGTACTCGGGAAGCGAACGCCCGGCCTGCCGCATGAACCAGACCGGCGGGGTGGCGGGTCGGTCCCCGCGGTAGGCCCTGATCAGCGCGGAGTCAGCGGTGCGGCCATCGAGGAGCGGGTGAGTGGAGGGCAACGAGGACACCCGCCCAGTGTCCCATCTACGTCGCGTAGAATAATCAACGTGCTTCTCTGCCTCTCGGCGAGCCACCGCACGGCTGCCTTCGACCTGCTCGAGCGCCTCTCCGTATCCGGACCCTCCGTAGGGCCTGATCTCGTGGAGCAGGGCGGTTTCGTCTCCGGTGCCGTGGTGCTCGCCACCTGCAACCGATTCGAGGCCTACCTCGACGTGGACGAGCCGCTGCCCGCGGCTCGCGACGTGGCGACCGCAGGCACCATCGCGATGATCTCCGAGCGCACGGGCATCGATCCGGAGGAGCTCCGCTCGTCATTCGCCGTGCACAGCGAGAACGCCGTGGCGGAGCACCTCTTCGCGGTGTCGAGCGGACTCGAATCCGTCGTGGTCGGCGAGGGCGAGATCGCCGGCCAGGTCCGTCGGGCCCTCGACGGGGCCCGCGCCTCGGGCACGACATCGCCCGAACTCGAGCGTCTGTTCCAGCGAGCCTCCAGCGCTTCGCGTGCCGTGCAGACCCGCACGGGCGTCGGCGGAGCGGGGCGTTCGATCGTCCGCCTCGCCCTCGACCTCGCCTCCAGCCGCATCGCCGACTGGAGCACCCAGCGCGTCCTCCTCGTGGGAACAGGCAAGTATGCGGGCGCCTCGCTGGCGGCACTCCGTGATCGCGGAGTCACCGAGGTCGGCGTCTACTCCCCCTCGGGCCGCGCCCACCGCTTCGCGACACGCGAGGGTGTCCGCGCCGTCACGAGCGACGGCATCATCGCCGAGATCGCCTCCTCGACCGTCATCGTCACCTGCAGCACCGCCGAGACGGTCGTGCTGACCAAGGAGATGCTGGCTGAGGCCGCCGGAATGTCGGAAGACTCGCGCACGTTCGTCATCGACATGGGTATGCCGCGCAATGTGGATCCGGCCGTGGCCGAGGTCGCCGGGGTCCAGCTCCTCGACCTCGAGACCATTCGCCTGCACGCCCCTCTCGAAGAGCTGTCGGCCGCGGATGACGCCCGCGCGGTCGTCGGATCCGCCGTCGCCGCGTTCACCGCCGAGTCGGCCGAGCATCAGGTCACGTCGTCCGTGGTGGCCTATCGGTCGCACGTCTTCGATCTGCTGGATGCCGAGATCGAGCGCCTGCGCGCTCGCGGCGAAGCCGGCGAGTCGGTCGAGCGTGCGATGCGCCACCTCGTGAGCGTCCTCGTCCACCGCCCGACGCAGCGGGCCAAGGAGTTCGCTCGCGACGGCGACGCCGAGCGTGTCGTCGCGGCCTTCAACACCCTGTTCGACCTCGGCACCGAGGTCGACGCCCCGAAGAGCAGCATCTCGCGGGTCGAAACCGCCTGACCGGAGCGGTCAGCCGACCCGTTTCGCCTCGCGACGGGTCGCGCGGCGCTTGTCGGCCTCCCGGTCCAGCCGCGGTGCCAGCACGGCGACGGTGACGGTCGCGATGAGGCCGGGCGCGAGCATCATGAGGAAGAGCGGCAGGTTGTCCATGCTTCGACGCTAGAGACGAGCGTCCAGCCGCACATCCGCCGGAAGACGCACATCGCGTCACTCATGAGGCGGATCCTGACGCGCGTCAGTGCACGTACTCGAGCAGGTCGAGTCCGATGGTGCGCATGGCCTGGAGCGCGGCGAGCCGATCCGCCAGGCGTGCGTCGTGATACGAGAGCGTCACGCCGTAGGCGACTCCCGCACGCGGTCCGCGGAGCACGCCGACCTCGCTGAGCAGGCCGCGGGCGGTTCCCGTCTTGTTGAAGAGCGTGAGGTTGTGGTCCGACCTCGCGTGCGAGAGCGGATCGAGTCCGAATGAGCCCGCGACCATCGAGAGGTCGTGGTTCAGGGCGAGCCAGTCGGCCACGCGATAGCTGGTCGTCGCGTCGACGACCTCACCGCGAGCGATCGCGGCGAACAGCCACACGAGCTCGGCCATCGACCCGACCGACAGCTGCGGCGCATCGTCGGGGCCGCGGCGGTCCCTGACCCGGTCGAGCAGCGCTGAGCGTTTGAGCCCGATCTGGTCGGCACGATGACGCACCGCATCGAGTCCGACTCGACTGAGGAGCACGTTCGTCGCGAGGTTGTCGCTCGTCGCCGCCACCAGTGCCGCGAGGTCCGATAACGGAAGCGTCGGCGCATGCAGGTGCTGCCAGATGCCGGCACCCCCGGCTTCGTCGGAGGGGAGCCGGTCGAGCAGGTCGTATCGCGAGTACCCGCCCGCGCCGAGGTTCGCCGACACCTCGAGCAGCAGCAGCACCTTGCCGATGCTGGCGGTCGGCAGCACGACGTGGTCGTCGACCGAGAACAGCACTCGGCCGGTGTTGACGTCGGTCGCTCGCGCCGAGACCTGGGCCCCGTCGAGCGCGAGGTGCGCGAGGGCGTGGAATCCCGCGGCGAAGTTCTCGTTCGTGTCGAACCCGCGATGCCGCCCCGCGGGCGGGACCGAGGTCCGCCCGCGGCGACGACGCTCGACGGTCGCGCTCACCAGATGGAGACGCGGCTGTCCGCCGGGAGCCAGAGGGCGTCGCCCTCGGTGACACCGAAGGCGGTGTAGAACTCGTCGAGGTTACGCACGATCTGGTTGCACCGGAACTCGCTGGGCGAGTGGGGATCGATCGACAGCAGGCGGATGACCTCCGCGTCGCGGGACTTCTGCTGCCAGGCCTGGGCCCATGACAGGAAGAAGCGCTGGGCGCCGGTCAATCCGTCGATGACGGGAGGTTCCTCGCCATTCAGGGACAGCAGATAGGCCTTCCACGCGATCCCGAGACCGCCGAGATCGCCGATGTTCTCGCCGATGGTCAGCGCGCCGTTGACGTGATGACCGGGCGTCTGCGCCGGCTCGAGCGCGTCGTACTGACCGATGAGGGATGCCGTGCGCTTCTCGAAGGCGGCTCGGTCCTCCGCCGTCCACCAGTCGGTGAGGCGGCCGTCGCCGTCGAAGCGCGAGCCCTGGTCATCGAAACCGTGGCCGATCTCGTGGCCGATGACCGCGCCGATCGCACCGTAGTTGGCGGCGTCGTCACGCTCCTCCACGAAGAAGGGGAACTGCAGGATCGCGGCCGGAAAGACGATCTCGTTGAAACCCGGGTTGTAGTAGGCGTTCACCGTCTGCGGGGTCATGAACCACTCGTCGCGGTCCAGCGGAGCGCCGATCTTCGCGAACTCGCGCGCGAACTCGAACTCGTTGGCGCGCTCTACGTTGCCGAGCAGATCGTGCGGGCGCACGTCGAGCTCGCTGTAGTCGCGCCACTTCACCGGGTAGCCGATCTTAGGCGTGAACTTGCCGAGCTTGTCGAGCGCCCGATCTCGCGTCGCCGGGCTCATCCACTCGAGCTTCTCGATCGAGCCGCGGTAAGCCGCGATGAGGTTGTCGACCAGGACGTCCATCGACTCCTTGGCGGTCGGCGGGAAGTGCCGCTCCACGTAGATGCGGCCCACGGCCTCGCCCAGGGCGCCCTCGACGAGCGAGACGCCGCGCTTCCAACGGGCGCGCAGTTCTGGCGTCCCCGTGAGCGTCGTCCCGTAGAAGTCGAAGCTCGCCGAGACGAAGTCGCTCGAGAGGTAGGGCGAGGCGCCGCGGACGACGACCCAGGCCAGCCAATCGCGCCAGGCGGGGAGGTGCTGCTGGGTCAGGAGAGCGGCGACGCCGTCGATGAAGCTCGGCTCGCGGACCACGACCTCGTCCAGAGCGCCGTCCGGAACATCGAGACCCTCGACCCAGCTGCCCAGCGAGGATCCGGCGGCCTTCGCCGAGGCCTCGACGTCGGCCCAGGTGCGCAGGTTGTAGGTGGCTTCGCTGTCGCGGGTGCGGACGTTGTCCCAGTGCGCCGCCGCGATCGCGGTCTCGAGGTCGAAGACGCGTCCGGCGGCCGCTTCGGCGTCCGACCATCCGGCGAGCGCCAGGACCCGGCCGAGGTGGGCCCGGTAGGCGTCGCGGATCTCCGCGAACTTCTCTTCGCGGTAGTAGCTCTCGTCCGGCAGGCCGAGCCCGCTCTGCTCGAGGAACACGAGGTAGCGCTCGGGATTCCCCGGGTCGTTGTCCACGAAGAGGGCGAGGAAACCGCTCACGCCCGAACGCTGGAGGCGTCCGATGGTCGCGAGGAGCGAGGGGATGGAGTCGACTGCACGTGCCGCCTCGAGGCGACCGTGGATGGGCTCGGCGCCCTTCGCGTCGACGCGCTCCTCGTCCATGAAGCTGGAGTAGAGGTCGCCGATCTTGCGCTCGAGCGTGCCCTCGGCGGCCGAGGTCGACTCGGTGATGATGTCGCGCGTCGCCTCTTCCGCCTTCTCGGCGAGGAGGTAGAACGAGCCGTAACGCGCCCGGTCGGACGGGATCTCGGTGCGCTCGATCCACTTGCCGTTGACGTGACGGAACAGGTCGTCCTGGGGACGGACTTGGGGGTCCAGATCGTCGACGTGCAGCCCGGACGTCGACGCGCGGGGTGAGGCGCTCATGGCGACCCAGCCTAGATCGGCGGGCCCGATGGCGCGCGGTAGCGTCGGTGCGAGTCCCTATGACCCGTCTTCGACTTCTGCCCATCGACCGAGACATCGCCCGCTTGGCCGTCCCGGCGCTCGGTGCACTCATCGCGGAGCCGCTCTTCCTCCTCACCGACACCGCTCTGATCGGCCATCTCGGCGAGGTCCCGTTGGCCGGGCTGGCCATCGCCGGGACGATCCTGCAGACCGCCATCGGTCTGCTCGTCTTCCTCGCCTACGCGACCACCCCCGCCGTCGCGAGGCGCCTCGGCGCGGGTGATCGGGTCGGCGCCGTGACCGCGGGGATCGACGGGATGTGGCTCGCGCTCGGGGTGGGAATCGTCGTCGCCGCCGCGGGCGCTCCCCTCGCAGGGTGGCTCGTAGGACTGTTCGGGCCCACGCCCGGTGTCTCGGAATCGGCCACCGCCTATCTCGGCATCAGCGCGGCGGGGATTCCGGCGATGCTCATCGTGCTGGCGGCGACCGGCCTGTTCCGCGGCCTGCAGGACACCGTCACGCCGTTGGTCGTCGCAGGCTGCGGATTCGCCGCCAACGCAGCGCTCAACGCGATCCTGATCTATCCGGCCGGCCTCGGCATCGCGGGGAGCGCCCTCGGCACCGTGATCGCCCAGTGGGGCATGGCGATCGCTCTCGTGGTCATCGCGGTCCGACAGGCTCGCGAGTCCGGAGCACGACTGCGCCCCGGACTCGACGGGGTCTCCGCCGCCGCACTGGGTGGTGGCTGGCTGTTCCTGCGGACCGTCTCGCTCCGCGCCTCCTTCGTCGCCACGACGGCTGCGGCGGCGGCTCTCGGTGTGACGGAGCTCGCGAGCATGCAGATAGCGCTGACCATCTTCATGGCGGCCGCTTTCGCCCTCGATGCTCTGGCGATCGCGGGCCAGGCGCTGATCGGCCACGGGTCGGGTGCCGCGGACCGCGAGCGGATCCGTCTCATCACCTCCCGACTCGTCCGAGCCGGGATCGTCAGCGGTCTGGCGCTCGGCATCCTCCTGGCGATCGCGACACCGCTGGTGGGGGCCGTCTTCACCTCCGACGACGCGGTGCGGACGACGCTCGTCCCCGCGACTCTGCTGACCGCTCTGGCGCTCCCCCTCGCCGGTTACGTCTTCGTGCTCGACGGGGTTCTCATCGGGGCCGGTGACGGCCGGTATCTCGCGGTGGCGGGCATCGTCAATCTCGCCGTCTACCTTCTCGTGCTCTGGGCCGCGATCGCCCTCGCACCGCCCGATCCGCCCGTGGCCGTCGCCCTGCTCTGGGTCGCACTCGGCGTCGGGATGCTGGGCGCCCGCGCGGTTACGCTGGGTGTCCGGGCTCGGGGGACCGCGTGGATCACCCTGGGTGCCTGACCCCGCCGACCCGCTCCTCGAGCAGACCAGGAAACCCCTCGCCGTGTCCCCTTCGTCCGCCGCCGACAGCGCGCCGAATCGCGCCGCCGTCGCTGCCCCCGGCCTGACGCGTCGTGAGATCGTCGCGTGGCGGAACGCCGTCTTCGTGGTCTTCGGCCTGTCCGGTCTGGCGCTCGCGACCTGGCTGTCGCGCGTTCCGCGGGTCCGCGACGAACTCGACGTGTCGACATCCGTCATCGGGATCGTGCTCTTCGGCGTCGCGACGGGGTCGATCATCGGGCTCACCCTGGCCGGCCAGCTCGTGGCGAAGCTCGGCTCCGCACGCGGTGTGCTCTTCGGCCTGGGAGTCGGGGTCCTCGGGCTCCCCGTTGCCGGTATCGGCGTAGAGATGGGCAGCATCTGGCTGACCTTCGCCGGCCTCCTCGTCCTGGGTGCCGGGAACGGGATGTGCGACGTCGCCATGAACGTGACCGGGGCCGCCAACGAGCGCAACCTCGGCCGGAGCGTCATGCCCCTGTTCCACGCCTTCTTCAGCGTAGGAACCGTCGTCGGGACGGGCATCGGGGCACTGGCCGAGGCGTCGGGCATTCCGGTGCTCGTCCACGCGGGGATCATGACGGCCGTCATCATCGTCGCCCTGCTGCTCGCGGTCCCGCGTCTGCAGCCGGATCTCACGGGCATCGAACCCGAGGCCGCCGGCTCGGAGACGCACACTACGTTCGCCGAACGGATGCGCGTGTGGCGCGAGCCGCGCACCCTCCTCATCGGCGTCATCGTCCTCGGTATGGCCTTCGCCGAGGGTTCGGCCAACGACTGGCTCGCGCTCTCGATGGTCGACGGCCACGGGCTCGCGAACGAGCAGGGCGCCCTCGTCCTCGCGCTTTTCCTGGCCTCGATGACCGCGGGACGCATCGCGGGCGTCCCCCTGCTCGACCGGTTCGGGCGCGTGCCCGTCCTGCGCATCTCTGCGGTGTTCGCGGTGGCCGGGCTCGCGCTGGTGATCTTCGTGCCGAATCCGCTCGTGGCCGTCGCCGCGGTGGTCCTGTGGGGTCTGGGGGCTGCGCTCGGTTTCCCGGTCGGCATGTCCGCCGCGGCCGACGAGCCCCGTAAGGCCGCCGCCCGCGTGAGCACCGTGGCGACCATCGGCTACGTGGCGTTCCTCGCCGGTCCTCCGCTCATCGGCTTCCTGGGCGACCACATCGGTCTGCTGCCGGCCCTCATCCCCGTTCTCGTCCTCATCGCCATCGCCGGGCTGTGCTCGGGTGCTGCCCGCGAGCTGCGCCCGGCCGCCGCGAACTGAAGGAAAGCACTCCCATGCGTCTCGTCGTCGCCCGTTGCTCCGTCGATTACGCCGGTCGTCTGACCGCGCACCTCCCCGCCGCCACCCGCGTCCTGATGGTCAAGGCCGACGGCAGCGTGCTGATCCACTCGGACGGCGGTTCGTACAAGCCGCTCAACTGGATGAGCCCGCCGTGCTCGTTCCAGGTGTCCGAACCGGACGAGGAGCAGAAGTCGGTCGGCATCACGGAGGTGTGGAACGTCAACCAGGCCAAGACGAGCGACCGCCTCGTGGTCTCGCTGTTCGAGATCATCAGCGACTCCTCGCACGACCTGGGCGTCGACCCGGGCCTGGTGAAGGACGGCGTCGAGGCCGACCTGCAGAAGCTGCTCGCGGAGCAGATCGAGCTGCTCGGCGCGGGCCACACCCTGGTGCGACGCGAGTACATGACGGCCATCGGCCCGGTCGACATCCTGGCCCGAGACTCCGAGGGCCACTCGGTCGCGGTCGAGCTCAAGCGCCGCGGCGACATCGACGGCGTCGAGCAGCTGACCCGCTATCTCGAGCTGATGAACCGCGACCCGCACCTCGCCCCGGTCACAGGCGTGTTCGCGGCGCAGGAGATCAAGCCCCAGGCCCGCACCCTCGCTCAGGACCGCGGCATCCGCTGCCTGACCCTGGACTACGACGCCATGCGCGGCATGGACGACGCCCACGCCCGCCTCTTCTAACCTCCTACGGGTATTCCGGCCGAGAGAGAACGTTCCGGCGTACCAACTCAGCCGCAACACCCGTACAACCGGGGTGACACGGGGCGGATACCCGGGACGGATAGGGTGTCGCGCGTGACTGCCGCTCCCTGGACCTGTGTGCTTTTCGACCTCGACGGCACCATCACCGATTCGGCGACGGGCATCACGTCGTCCCTGATCCACACGCTCGAGGTCATGGGCCGCCCCACCCCGACGCCGGCCGAGCTGCTCGAGTTCATCGGCCCGCCGATCATGGACGGCTTCGCGGCCCTCGGCATCCCGATCGAGGAGCGCGGACGCGCGCTCGAGATCTATCGCCAGCAGTATCACGATCACGGCGCCTTCGACAGCCGCCTCTACGACGGCGTCCCGGATGTCCTCCGCGCCGTGAAAGCAGCCGGCATGCCGCTCGCCCTCGCGACCTCGAAGCCCGAGTCGCAGGCGAAGCGGATCCTGGCCCATTACGGCCTCGACGACCTGTTCACCTTCATCGGCGGTGCGAGCGACGACGAGGTCCGTAGTGAGAAGAAGGACGTCGTGAGCTATGTGCTCGAGAACCTCCGCGAGCTGGAGATCGACCTCGGCCGCCTCGTGATGGTCGGCGACCGCTCGCATGACGTCGAGGGTGCCCACGCGAACGGAGTCCCCACCATCTCCGTCGAGTGGGGCTACGGCTCCCCCGCCGAGTGGGTCGGCGCCATCGCGATCGTCGACTCGCCCGCGGCCCTGCAGGGCAAGCTGCTCGGGTGAGCGACGAGCAGGCCGGGCCGACGCGGCCGTGACGACCGCGAGAACACGGTTCCTTCGCCGATCCGCCTGGAGTCCTCGCGGCATCGCTCTGGCCATCGCTGCGGCCCGCGGAGCCAAGGGCGTCTGGATGATCGCGGCTCTGACGACGACCTTCATGGGTGTCGCGATCCATCACACCGTTCGGCCTCTCGACTTCTTCGGCTACTTCACCATCCAGTCGAGTGCGGGCGCGGTGGTCGTGTTGGCCGTGCTGGCCTTCGACGGGTTCCGCGGACGCCCGGACGGCCATCTGTTCACCCTGTTCCGCGCGGTGGTCTCGGTGGACATGTTCGCCAGCGGGGTCCTCTACGCCTTCGGCCTCGTGCAAGCCGGCGCAGGGAACGAGGGTCTCGTGCCCTGGGCGAACACGGCCATCCACGTCGCAGGTCCGCTGTTCTTCGTGCTCGACTGGTTCATCCTCGGCGGACGACCCGTGCTGTCATGGTCGAGCGTCTGGATCGTGCTGATACATCCGGTCGCATGGCTGATCGTCACAGTGGCTCGAGGCTGGGTGCCCTATCCGTTCCTGAGCCCCGAGCTCGGCGTCCCCACCATCGCGGCATCCTGCGCCCTGATCGCCGGCTCCTTCGTCGCCATCGGGGCGCTCGTGTGGTGGTCGAGCCGGTGCCCTTCCGTGCTCGGAACGACACGCTGAACGACGAAGCGGCGACCGAGATTCCCGATCGCCGCTCTTCGTTCCTGGTGCGCGAGGGGGGAGTTGAACCCCCACGCCCTCACGGGCACACGGACCTGAACCGTGCGCGTCTGCCTATTCCGCCACTCGCGCTCACCATGGCACGCGTAGCGCGCCGAGAAAGGAGACTAGCACAAGGCGGGCGGGCGTTCCGGGCCCCGAGGGAGGTCCCGACCCTGCGAGGCGACCCGCGAAAATCCGAGCAGATCCCTACGAATGACGGCCACGCGGGCGTGCGGACACAGCCCCTTCAGCCTCCTCGGATACCATTCTGCAAGCCAAGCGTGCCCCGTCGCGCTCCCGTCCGACGAAAGGGCTCCCGTTCCGTGGGCATCCTCGACAGCTTCGAAAGAGGTCTCGAGCGTGCCGTGAACGGCGCATTCGCCAAGACGTTCAAGTCGGGTCTGCAGCCGCTGGAGATCACCGCGGCGCTCAAGAAAGAGCTCGACACCCACGCTGCTGTGGTGTCCCGGGACCGGATCCTGGCACCCAACCGGCTGACGGCTCGACTCTCTCCGGGCGACTACGACCGCATGTCCGATCTCGGTCCGGCCCTCGTCTCCGAGCTCACGACTCTGACGGAGGAGTACGCCCGCAACCAGGGCTACCAGTTCGCCGGGCCGCTCCGCATCTCGCTCGTCTCCGACGACTCGATGACCGACGGGCTCGTTCAGATCGACTCCGCGTCCGGGCAGGGCAATGTCACCTGGGTCCCCGTCCTCGACGTCGCGGGTGTCCGCCATCCACTGTCGGTCGGTCGCACTGTGATCGGCCGCGGATCCGACGCCGACATCACGATCGAGGACACCGGCACGAGCCGCCGGCATGTCGAGATCATCTGGGACGGCAAGAAGGCCCAGGTCAACGACCTCGGGTCCACCAACGGCACGACCCTCGACGGTCAGCGCATCACCAAGGCCCTCCTGCCGACCGACTCGGTGGTGCAGATCGGCCGTACCCGCATCACCTTCCGAGTCGTCCCGCAGAGCGACGGCCCGGCCACAGGCGCATCGCAACGCGGCGATCTCGGCAACTTCTGGGCGGACCGATGAGTGAACTGACCCTCGTGATCCTGCGGATCCTCTTCCTCGCCCTGATGTGGGCCTTCATCTTCGCCGTGGTCTACGCGCTCCGCAGCGACCTGTTCGGGGCTCGAGTCCGCAAACTGCAGGAGCAGCCGGCGGGCGTGCCGGCGGCCGCAGCCCCCGCCCCGGCCAAGGCTCCCGCCACTCCTCCGGCCGTCCAGTCCTTCCCCTCCGGAACCCCGACCGGTGCCATCGGCACCTCGAAGCCCATGGCGACCACGCGCACCGCGAGCCGCCTCGTGATCACGAGTGGCCCGAAGACCGGTCTCGAGATCCCGCTGGGCACCGAACCCCTGACCATCGGCCGGTCGAGCGAGTCCGGGTTCCAGATCCGCGACGACTACACCTCGACCCATCACGCGCGTCTGCTGCTGTGGGGCGACGAGTGGGTCATCCAAGACCTCGACTCGACCAACGGCACGTTCCTCGACGGCAAGCGCATCTCGACTCCGACCCAGGTTCCGATGAACACCCCGGTCAAGGTGGGCCAGACGAGCTTCGAGTTGCGACGGTAAGCGGCTCGATGACACAGAACACCTCAGGTGCCGCCGGCTCGCATGTGGGCAAGGTGCGCGCGAACAATCAGGATTCGGGATTCGCCGGGTCGCAGCTGTTCGTCGTCGCCGACGGCATGGGCGGTCATGCGGGTGGCGACGTCGCCTCCGCGATCGCGGTGAAGCGCATCGCGGAGACCGACTCGCAGGAGTTCAGCACACCGCAGGAAGCCGAGTTCGCGCTCCAGTCGTCGCTCGTCGCCGCGAACCAGCTGCTGGCCGAGACGGTCTTCGAGCACCCCGAGCTGACCGGCATGGGCACGACCGTGAGCGCGTTCATCCGCGTCGGCGACAACATCGCCATCGCCCATATCGGCGACTCGCGCATCTACCTGGTTCGCGACGGCGAGGTCAGTCAGGTCACCTCCGATCACACCTTCGTCCAGCGTCTCGTCGACAGCGGTCGGATCACTCCGGAAGAGGCCGCCGTGCACCCGCGCCGTTCGGTGCTCATGCGTGTGCTCGGCGACATCGACGCCGCCCCCGAGATCGACACGAGCATCCTCGGCACCGTTCCCGGCGACCGCTGGATGCTCTGCTCCGACGGACTCAGCAGCTACGTCGACGACGATCGGATCGCCGAGATCCTCCTCCAGGGTCGCCCGCCCGCGCCGACCGTCGATTCACTCATCGCCGAGGCACTCGACAACGGCGCCCCCGACAACGTCACCGTGGTGATCGCCGACATCGAGCCCGACGGAACGATGACCGGTTCGAGTGAACCGGCGCTGGTCGGGAGCGCGGCGTCGCCCATCGAGTTCGACCCCGACTCCGGTCGCCGCCTCCGCCTCCCGAGCCTGCTGCTGCACCCCATCAAGTCCTCGACCGCCGTCGCGCGTGAGACGCATCTCGAATCCGACGCGGACGACTATCTCGACTCCCTGATCGAGGAGGACCGGGCGCGAGCCAGACGTCGACGCCTCACGTGGCTCATCGCCATCGGGCTCGTCATCATCGGTGCGGTCGCGGCCGCGGTCATCGGTTACCAGTGGACGCAGACCCGCTACTACGTCGGCGTCAACGGCGATCGAGTCGCGATCTACCAGGGAGTCCAGCAAACGGTCGGTCCGATCCCCCTGTCGTCGGTCTTCCAGGACACCGACGTGCAGGTCTCGCAGCTGCCGATGTATTTCCGCGATCGCGTCGAGGCCACGATCAGCGCCGACAGCATCGTCGACGCCCTCGACATCGTGAAGAACCTGCAGCAGAACTCCGTCTCGGGGACGACGGGATGACCGCCACCGCGGATGCGACCAAGGCCCCCCGCGCAGGCAAGGTCAAGACGATGCGCGCTCCGCTGAAGCTGCGCAACCTCGAGCTCGCTCTCCTGCTCCTCGCGTGGACGATCAACCTGGGTGCTCTGGCACTCGTCGAACTGGGCGCTCTCGGAACCGTCGAGCCGACCATCATCCTGATCGGACTGGGGCTCTCCGCACTGACGCTCGCCGTGCACATCGCGATGCGCTTCGTCGCATCGCAGGCGGACCCGTTCATCCTCCCCGTCGCGACGGTGCTCAACGGCATCGGACTGGCCGGGATCTACCGCGTCGACGTCGCGGAGGGCGACACGGGTTTCGCCTCCGTGGCCATCCGGCAGGTCATGTGGACCTCGATCGCCATCGGCTGCGCGATCGGCGTCCTCGTCCTGGTGCGCAACCATCGGATCCTGCAGCGCTACACCTACATCGCCATGTTCGTCGGCGTCGTTCTCCTGCTCCTCCCCATGCTTCCGGGAATCGGCCAGGAGATCAGCGGAGCCCGCGTGTGGATCGGCATCGGCCCCTTCTCGTTCCAGCCGGGTGAGATCGCCAAGATCGCACTGGCGATCTTCTTCGCCGGCTACCTGGTCACGCGCCGCGACTCGCTCGCCATCGTCGGGAGGAAGTTCCTCGGCCTGCAACTCCCCCGACTCCGCGACCTGGGCCCGATCCTGGTCATCTGGGCTCTGGCCATGTCGGTCATCGTCTTCCAGCGTGACCTCGGCACCGCACTGCTCTATTTCGGTCTCTTCCTCGTGATGATCTACGTCGCGACCGGTCGATTCAGCTGGATCTTCATCGGACTCGTCCTCTTCGGGACGGGCGCGTTCTTCGCCAGCCGCACCCTCAACTACGTCGAGGGGCGCATCAACAACTGGCTGGATGCGTTCAACCCCGCCGTCTACGACGCCGACGGCGGTTCCTACCAGCTCGTGCAGGGTCTCTTCGGGCTCGCGAACGGCGGCATCATCGGCACCGGTCTCGGCCAGGGTCGTCCCGACCTCACGCCCGTCCCGCAGAGCGACTACATCATCGCGACGCTCGGCGAGGAGCTCGGTCTGATCGGCGTCTTCTGCATTCTCGCCCTCTACCTGCTCTTCGTCTCGCGAGGTCTCCGGATCGGCTTCGCCGGCCAGGACGATTTCGGGAAGCTCCTCGCGGTCGGTCTGTCGTTCGTCGTGGCGCTCCAGGTCTTCGTCGTCATCGGCGGCGTCACCCGCGTGATCCCGCTCACCGGTCTCACCACTCCGTTCCTGGCCGCGGGTGGATCCTCGCTCGTCGCGAACTGGATCATCGCCGCACTGCTGCTGCGCATCTCGGACACCGTCCGCACTCAGCCGAGGATCGTCGTATGAACCGCGAGCTCAAGCGTGTGAGCGCCCTGATCCTGCTGATGTTCGTGGCACTCCTGACATCCACGTCGATCATCCAGGTGGTGCAGGTCGACACTCTGCAGGACGACCCGCGCAACGTGCGGACCCTCTACGAGAGCTACTCGACCCAGCGCGGCCCCATCCTCGTCGCCGGTCAGCCGATCGCCGAGTCGGTCCCGGTCGACGACCAGTACAAATTCCTCCGCACCTACCCCCAACCGGACCTGTACTCCACGGTCACGGGATACCTGACGCTCGGCGGCCAGCCGACCGGCATCGAGGGGGCGCTCAACGAACAGCTGAGCGGCACGTCGAACTCGCAGTTCTTCGATCAGGTCACTCGTCTGTTCACCGGCCAGGAGCCGACCGGCGACACCGTCGAGCTCACCATCGACCCCGCGGTCCAGCAGGCCGCCTTCGACGCCCTCGGCGACGAGCAGGGCGCCGTGATCGCCGTGCGTCCCAGTACCGGTGAGATCCTGGCGATGGTCTCGAAGCCCGGCTTCGACCCGAATCAGCTCTCGGTCCACGACACGGCCGCGGCCGAGCAGACGTACGAGTCGCTGCTGGGCGCCTCGGACCAGCCGCTGCAGAACCGTGCCATCGGGGGCAACCTCAACCCTCCCGGATCCGTGTTCAAGCTCCTCGTCACCGCCGCAGCGCTCGAAAGCGGTCAGTACACCCCGGACACACCCTTCCCGAACCCCGGCACCTTCGAGCTGCCCGGTACCTCGTCGACCATCCGCAACTCGGAGGGCGGCTTGTGCGGCGGCGGTGACACGGCCACCATCGCCACGGCCCTGCGCCTCTCGTGCAACATCCCCTTCGCGGAACTGGGGTTGTCCCTCGGCGAGCAGTCGATCAGTGAAATGACCACCGCGTTCGGCTTCGGCAAGTCGGTCGACGTCCCCATGGAGTCGACCCCGTCGTCCTACCCGCGCGGTCTCGACCAGGCGCAGCTGGCCCTCTCCGCCTTCGGGCAGGGCAGCGTGCGTGCGACACCGCTGCAAATGGCCATGGTATCGGCGGGAATCGCCAACGGCGGAAAGGTCATGAAGCCGACGCTCGTCAGCCGTGTGCTGGCCCCCGACCTGTCCGTTCGCGAACAGCCTCAGCCCGAGGTCTTCTCGACCCCGATCAGCGGCGACACCGCATCGACGATGACCCAGATGATGGTCAACGGAGTCGATAACGGCGCCGCGAGTAATGCGAGAATAAGCGGGGTCAAGGTCGCGGGGAAGACGGGCACGGCGGAGAACGGATCGGACGATCCCTACACGCTGTGGTTCACAGGATTCGCTCCCGCCGACAACCCCGAAGTCGCTGTGGCGGTCGTGGTCGAGAACGGCGGGGGTCTCGGCCAAACGGGGTACGGCAATCTGGTCGCCGCCCCGATCGCACAGAAAGTCATGGAGGCGGTGGTTAACAGATGAGACCTGTTGCCGGACTCACATTCGGATCGCGCTATCAGCTCGCCAGTCGCATCGCGATCGGTGGCATGGGCGAGGTCTGGGAAGCCACCGACCTGGTCATCGGCCGTACCGTGGCACTCAAGATCCTCAAGGACGAATACCTGGGGGACCCCGGGTTCCTCGAGCGGTTTCGCGCGGAGGCCCGTCACGCCGCTCTCGTGAACCACGAAGGCATCGCCAACGTCTACGACTACGGCGAGGAGGACGGCAGCGCCTTCCTCGTCATGGAGCTCGTTCCCGGCGAGGCCCTCTCGACCGTGCTCGAGCGCGAGCACATCCTCTCCAGCGACAAGGTCCTCGACATCGTCGCGCAGACCGCGTCGGCCCTCCAGGCCGCGCACTCGGCCGGTCTCGTCCACCGCGACATCAAGCCGGGTAACCTGCTCATCACGCCCGACGGACGCGTCAAGATCACCGACTTCGGCATCGCACGCATCGCGGACCAGGTTCCGCTGACCGCGACCGGCCAGGTCATGGGTACCGTGCAGTACCTCTCGCCGGAGCAGGCGAGCGGTCACCCGGCCTCCCCTGCGACCGACATCTACTCCCTCGGCATCGTCGCCTATGAGGCTCTGGCAGGCCGCCGCCCCTTCACCGGCGAGTCGCAGGTCGCCATCGCCATGGCGCAGATCAACGAGACCCCTCCGGATCTTCCCGCCACCGTCTCGGAGCCGGTGCGCAACCTCGTCGCGGCGTGCATCGCGAAGAGCCCGTCCGAGCGCCCGGCCACCGCGGCGAACCTGGCGAAGGCCGCGCAGGCGCTGCGCCGTGGCGACGTCGCCGGTGCGGCCGCCGTCGTGCCCGGGATCCTCGCGCACGGTGCCGCCACACCGCCGACCGATGCCGCCACCCAGCTCTTCACCCCGGGTGCCCCCACCGCGGCCACCACGGTCCTCGGCGCAGGTGCAGCCGGTGCCGCCGCGGGTGCCGCCGCCGGCGGTCCCGCGACGCTCACCACTCGCACGGTGACGGAGGAAGACGAGCCCGAGCGCAAGCGCAGCCCGTGGACCTGGCCGCTCATCGCAATTATTGCGGTGCTGCTCATCATTGCGGCAGGTTTCATCTTCACCGCTCTCGGAAGCCGCGGCGGCAACGACAACGCGCAGCCTTCATCGCCGACTCCTACCAACACTGCGACTCCATCGAGCACACCGACCCCCACGCCGACCCCGACCGCATCCACGGTGTCGATCGACCCGAGCGCCTACAAGGACCGTCCGATCGACGATGTCGCCGCGGAGCTCGAGGCGCTCGGCTTCAAGGTATCCCGCGCGGAGGGCAACGCCGCGTCCACGGAGGAGCAGGTCGGCCTCGTCTACAACGTGAACCCGACCGGGTCCGTCGCCAAGGGTCAGACGATCACCGTCACCTACTACGCGGCGGTCGCCTCGATCCCCACCCCGGACGCTCCGACCCTGCAGTCGCCGTCGAGTCAGCCAGTGCCCGCCGGATCGACCATCAACGTCGCCTGGGCCGCTTTCAACGGCTGCCCCGCCGGAACCACCCGCAGCGGTTACACGGTCACCGTGGCCGGCGCAGCGTCCGCCAGCAACGGCAGCTTCCAGGTGGGTCCCAACCAGACCAACTACAACAACATCACGGCGGGTGCGGCCGGGTCCGGTCCCATCGAGGTCTCCTACGTCGTCTCCTGCGGCTCCCGGAACTCCCCGGAGTCGGGCAAGCTGTCAATCGGCGTCGCTTCCTCGACGCCGACCGCATCGCCGGGAACGGGTAACGGAGGCTGAGTTGACGACATCGACCGGTCCCACTGAGAAGCCGAAACCCTCGGAGGCGCGCCGTCTGCTGGCGGGGCGCTACCAGATCGGATCTCTCATCGGTCGTGGCGGTATGGCCGATGTCCACATGGGCACCGACACCCGCCTCGGACGTACGGTGGCCATCAAGCTCCTGCGCTCGTCGCTCGCAACCGATCCCGCCTTCCGCGTTCGCTTCCGACAGGAGGCTCAGTCGGCGGCGCGGATGGCGCATCCCACGATCGTCCGCGTCTTCGATGCGGGCGAGGAGATCGTCCTCGACGACAACGGCGCCGAGACGCAAGTGCCGTTCATCGTGATGGAGTACGTCGACGGCAAGATGGTGAAGGACATCATCCAGATGGGTCCGCTGGAGCCCAACGAAGCCGTCCACATCGTCGAGGGCATCCTCACGGCGCTCGAGTATTCCCACCGTGCCGGCGTCGTGCATCGCGACATCAAGCCCGGCAACGTAATGATCACCCGCTCGGGCCAGGTCAAGGTCATGGATTTCGGTATCGCCCGGGCGATCTCCGACTCGTCGGCGACCGTCCAGCAGACGACTGCGATCCTCGGCACCGCCCAGTACTTCTCGCCCGAGCAGGCCCGCGGCGAGTCGGTCGATGCGCGAACCGATCTCTATTCCACGGGGATCGTCCTGTTCGAGATGCTGACGGGGCGTCCTCCCTTCAAGGGCGACTCCGCTGTGGCCGTCGCCTATCAGCATGTGAGCGAGCAGCCCCCCGTCCCGAGCTCGATCAATCCGAAGATCTCCCCCGCCCTCGATGCCGTCGTGCTTCGAGCGCTCAGCAAGAGCCGCTTCGATCGCTACCAGAGTGCCGCCGACTTCCGGGAGGACGTTCAGGAAGCGGCCGCGGGTCGCCTCCCCCAGCCGAAGCTGCCCAACCCCGACATCGGGGCCTCCCTCTTCGGTGCCGCTCCGAGCGACTCCCTCACGATGACTACGGCGATGAAGCAGCTCGCCGTCGATGACGACACCTACGTACGGACGCAGAACCGGCCGCCGGCGATCTGGATCTGGTCCGGCATCCTCGCCGTCGTCGTCATCGTCGCCGCCGTCCTCTTCTGGGTCGTCAGCCTGGCTCCGAACGACGACGCGCCCTCGGCCTCCCGTGTGGTGCCGAATCTGAGCGGAGCGAGCTACCAGAGTGCTGCCGACGCTCTGACCAACATGCAGCTCGTCCCTACAGAGCGCAAGGAGGCGAGCAACACCGTCCTCGAAGGCTCCGTCATCCGTACGGATCCCGCCGCCGGATCCGCGCTCGCGCCCGGTGACACGGTCGACATCTACGTGTCGAGCGGCCCGACCCAGCTGTCCATCCCGCAGCTCGGCAACATGGGTCTCTCGCAGGCGCAGGAGCAGTTGAAAGCCCTCGGCTTCGTCGTGGGATCGGTGACGGAACAGCATTCGCCCACCGTGCCCGCCAACACGGTCATCTCCAGTGACCCGCCTGCAGGCCAAGCGCAGTCCGAGGGCGTCACCGTCAACCTGGTCGTCTCCGACGGACTCGTCGAACTGCCCGACGTCCGGAACCAGACGATTCAGGATGCGCGGTCCCAGCTCGAGTCCTCGAGCCTCGGACTCCGGGTCACCATCGAGCGGGCATCGAACTGCGGCCCGCAGTCGAACATCGTGCTCAATCAGTCCCTGCCGCCGGGGACGGTCCCCCAGCGCTCCGAGATCACGCTCGAGTACTGCGACGGCACCTGATCGGTACTGCGGTCATGACAGAAGCGGGGCGGCCTCAGGGCCG
>CAJYYA010000017.1 GCA_913778905.1 uncultured Naasia sp.
CGTCGCGCCCCCGGCCGCACCCCCGGGTCCGCTCGACGGCGCTCGGACCACAGGCGCGCCCCCACCCGGGGCCCTGGTCAGTCCCCGGGTGGGGGCGCGACTGTGGTCCGATCGCCGTCGAGCGGAACCGGGGGTGCGGCCGGGGGCGCGACGGGGGTCGGGCGTCCGGACGGGCGCGGATCGGGGCTGGTCGCACCGTCCCGATCGGACCCGGTCGGCGTCACCACGGGAGTCTCGACCGTCAGCGGGGCCACCTCAACCGTGGTCCCGGCTTCTGCACGGGGCTCTCCGGACCACGCGAACGCGGCGAGAGCGAGGGCAGCGGTGGCGGCGATCACTCCGCCGATGAGCCTTGCCCGTGTCATGTCCCCATCTTGTCCGACGCGGCGCTCCGTGTGGAGGGGATGAGAGAGCTCTCATCTTCTGTCGTCTGCAGTCCGGGGGAGACGGCTCGAAAATCCGATATATCGATGCCGTCGTAAAGTGCCCCCTAGGTGGGGCCGTTCCCAGCTAGCATTGATGCAGGACCTAGGGATGGGGCGGGAATGGATGTGATGGAGAGCGCCTTCACGCCCGCGCGCCGCGCCATCGGGCCCACCGGTCTGCGCGTGTTCCCCTTCGGCATCGATGGTTCGGTCTTCGGGTGGGCCGCCGGCTTCGATCAGACCATCGAGGTGCTCGACGAGTTCGCCGCCGCCGGTGGGAACCTCATCTCGACCGCGGATCACTACGCCGGCGGACGCAGCGAGATCATGATCGGCCGCTGGCTCGCGTCCCAGGAACGCAGTGACTACGTGGTGGCCACCAAGGTCGGTCGCCACCCCGACGCGTCCGGTCTCGGGCGGGCCACCATCCGCGCTGCGGTCGAAGCTTCTCTCGACCGTCTGCAGACCGATCGCATCGACATCCTCTCGTTCGACGGTGACCACCCTGAAACGCCGCTCGAGGAGAGCCTCACCGCGGTGTCCGAGCTCATCGCCGAGGGGCGGGTCGGTCACTTCGCGCTGTCCGAGTTCCGGAGTCGGCGTGCCGTCGAGGTCATGCAGACCGCCGCCCGGCGCTCCCTGCCGTCACCCGTGGCTCTCGTCGCCGAGTACAGCCTGATGGAGCGGGACGACTACGAGGGCGACCTCGCCGCCGTTGCGGAAGGCTACGAACTCGGCGTCATCGTGCGGCTTCCGCTGGCCAGTGGTTTCCTCCGCGGAGACTTCCGCTCGAAGGACGACCTTCCGGCATCGCCCATGTTCGCCGGAGCTCTCCGCTATGTGAACCGGCACGGGCACCGCGTGCTCCACGCCCTCGAAGGCATCTCGCACGAGGTGGGCGAGAACATCGGTCGCGTGGCCATGGCCTGGGTGCTCTCGAAGCCGCAGATCGCTGCCGTAGCGGTTCGGGCCAAGGATTCGGCGCAGTTGCTCGACCTGATCGCGGCCGCCCGTCTGCCACTTCTCGATGAGGCGCAGATCGCTCGCCTCGACAAGGTCTCGCGCTGAGCGCTCGATCCTCATCGCATTCGGATAACGATCGTTCCGCGAGGCTCGACACCGTCCCGACGCCCGTGTCCGTGGACTTAGCATCGGGCTCGAAGGGGGACGTGCATGACGACGACGCGCCGCTGTCCGCGACGCGTTCCGACGAGCCGTCCATGACCGGCCAGGTCACGCTCTGGGACTGGGATGACGATGGGGTCACCCTCTCCCAGGCGCCGGATCCGACGGCGCGGTCCTCATCCCCGATGTCGACGCTCGATGTCGAGTCGACGATCGAATCGTCCGCCGGGCGGCCGGTCGACCCGGCACAGGACACGGCCCCCGTCGCCGGGCCGCCGGTCGCAGCGGCGTCTTCCGTCACCGAGGCGATCCGCCTCCCCTCGGCCGGGTACCGCTTCCGGCGGCTGCCCGGTTCGGACCTCTCGATCTTCCCGGTGGTCCTGGGAGGCGTCGCCTTCGGCTGGACCGCCGCGGGAGACCAGTCGATGGCGGTTCTGGACGCCTACGCCGAGGCCGGCGGGAACGCCCTCGACACCGCCGGCTCCTATTCATCGGGTCGCAGCGAGATCCTCATCGGCAACTGGCTGCGCGACCGCGGCGACAGAGACCGCTTCGTGGTGTCGACGAAGATCGGCCGACGCGATTCCAGTTCGGGGTTGGGCGCCCACGCGATCATCCAGGCTGCGGAGGAATCGCTCGAACGCCTCCGCCTCGAAACGATCGACATCCTCTACTTCCAAGCCGACGACCCCTCCGTTCCACTGGAGGAGACGCTCACGGCGGCCGATTCCCTCGTCCGCAGCGGGAAGGTGCGTTACCTGGCCGCGTCCGGATTCCGGCCGGACCGCCTCATGGAGGCCCGGGTGATCGCCGGGCAGCTGGTCCTGCCCAAGTTCCTGGGCGTGCAGCTCGATTACAACCTGCTCGGCCGGCACGCGTTCGAGGCGGAGATGTCACCGGTTGCGCGAGCGCAGGATCTGGCGGTGCTCGCGTCGTCCCCCCTGGCGCGAGGCTTTCTCGGCGGCGGCTACCGTGCGCGGCGCGGCCCGCGCGGCGCGGCCGCACCGGCGAAGAGCATGCAGATGGCGCAGCACATGACCAAGCGCGGGTTCCGGGTGCTGGAGGCGCTCGACGGCGTGGCTGAGGAGCACGGGGTGGCGCCCGCGACCGTCGCCCTCGCGTGGCTGCTCACGAAGCCGCTCGTCACGGCGCCCGTCGCGAGTGCGAGCAGTGCTGAGCAGGTGGCCGACCTCGTCCGTGCGCCGTCGGTGCACCTGACCCGGGCGCAGGTGTCGCTGCTCGATCGGGTGTCGAGCTGGTCGTCGCAGGGGCGCTGAACCCACGGGTTCGCGCCGGTGGATCTTCGCGTCAGTCGGGGATGCGCTTGTCGGCGAGCAGCCGATCGGCCGCGCGGTGCAATGCGGCGGACGACGCGATCGGGTCCGCACCGACGTAGGCGCCGCCCATCGCTCCGTCGCGGAGAAGGAAGAGCTCGTCGGCGGCGGCTCCGGGGGCGGGGTGGCCGATCTCGACGAGACGGTGCTCGAGGAACTCGATGAACCAGTCGCGATGGTGCAGGATGGCGACTCGCACGGGGTGCGTGACGTTGAAGAATTCCGACGCCGCGTTGAGGAAGGGGCAGCCTCGGAAGTCCCGTCGTCCGAGGTCGGCCGCGATGCCGTCGATCAGAGAGCGGATGGTCTGCTCCGCGTCGGGGGATGCGGCGTGCAGCGTCTCGAGCGACTCGCGGACCTGCTGATCGCGATGCTCGATGTAGGCGAGGATGAGTGCATCCTTCGAGCCCCACTGCTTGTAGAACGTCGCCTTGGTGACACCGGCCTCGGCGATGATGCGATCGATGCCGACCGTGTTGATGCCCTCGGCGTAGAACAGCCGGTCGGCGACCTCGAGGAGGCGGAGTTTGGCGGCCGAGGGACGCCGTGCGGCTGATTGGGGGATGTCAGCGTGCACGGCGTCTCCTCTGGGCGGATCGGGGGAAATCCGCCGCTTGCCATTTCGCGAGCGAGGATTCGCTCTCTTTCTCGATCCGAGATTTGGGGGGACTCCCGGATCGAAACTACTCGGCGGTCGGGTGTTCCGCCGTTCGAATCGCTTCGATGTAATGAACTTAGCAGGGTGGGACAGACAAGTCTGTCTGTCCGCACTATTTCGAGGTCCCCAAAATGGGGGGCATCGGTGCGGAGTCGGCACGGATCGGCTGGTTCCCGGGGCGATGTCGGAGCCGTGAACTAGGCTCCCCACGATGAATGGCGCCGTTGCACTACCGCTGAACCGGGTCGAGCAGACCATCGAGATCGCCGGTGGATCGACACTGCGGCGCACCATCCACCCGAGCGGCCTCCGAGTGCTGACCGAGTCCGTTCCGGGAGCGCAGAGTGCGACGATCGGGTACTGGGTGCCGTCCGGGTCGCGCGACGAGAAGCCCGGCACCTTCGGGTCGACGCACTTCCTCGAACACCTCCTGTTCAAGGGCACGTCGGAGCGCACCGCGCTCGACATCGCCATCGCGTTCGACTCGGTGGGCGGCGAGCACAATGCCGTGACCGCCAAGGAGTACACCTGCTACTACGCGAAGATCCGCGACGTCCATGTCGATATGGCGGTCGACGTGCTGTCGGACATGCTCGCCGGGAGCCTCCTCGACGAGCGTGAATTCGACGTCGAGCGAGATGTCATCCTCGAGGAGCTCGCATCCGCGGCCGACGATCCGGGTGACCTGGTCAACGAGAAGGCGTTCGAGTCGGTGTTCGGCGATCACCCCCTGGCGCGTCCGATCGGGGCCGATCCCGTGGAGATCGAAGCGGCTACGCGAGAGTCGGTGGCGGCGCACTATGCGCAGCAGTACCGTCCCGAGCGTCTCGTGATCGCGGCGGCCGGCGGCGTCGACCACGACCGTCTCGTCGAGCGCGCTGTCGCCGCTCTGAGCCGCGCCGGGTGGGACATGACCGCCTCGGCCGCGCCGGTCGAGCGGCGGTCGACGGAACGCGCCGTCGTGCGGTCCGCGTCCCCGCTCATCGCGGTCGAGCGGGCGAACGAGCAGGCCCACCTCCTTCTGGCGGCCCCCTCCATCACTGCGACCGATCCACGGCGCCCCGCGATGGCGGTGCTCAGCGCGGCGTTCGGCGGCGGGATGTCGTCGCGCCTCTTCCAGGAGGTGCGCGAGAAGCGGGGGCTGGCCTACTCGGTGCAGTCGTTCGCTGCGACCTTCTCCGACGCGGGTCTCTTCGGTCTGTACGCCGCCAGCGCGCCGGCGAAGGCTCCGACGGTGGCCCGCCTCATGCGCGATGAACTCGACAAGCTGTCCGATTCGGGGCTTTCGCTCGATGAGCTGACCCGTGCGGTCGGTCAGTTGTCCGGCGCGTCGGCTCTCGCGCTCGAAGATTCGGACACCCGCATGTCGCGTCTCGGCAGATCCGAACTGATGAGCGGTGAGTTCGTCGACCTCGACGAACTCCTCCGCCGCTACGAGGCCGTCACGCTGGACGAGGTCCGGGGGTTGGCCCGCGAACTTGCGGTCGCCGACTGGACGACCGCTGTCGTCGGGAGCGTCACGGCCGAAGACTTCGCGACCCAGGTCGCGACCAGCACGGGAGGTGCCTGATGGCCCACTACCTCTACCTCGTCCGGCACGGCGAGCAGCTCGACGCCGAACACGGCATGCCCGACGGACCGTTGTCGCCGCGCGGTAGACGGCAGGCCGAGCTCATCGCCGAGCGCCTCGGGGGAGTCCCCTTCACGAACGCATGGCACTCGCCGCTGCGGCGCGCCGAGGAGACCGCCGCCGTGTTCTCGGAGAAGCTTCCCGGGCTGCCGATGGAGCCGTCGTCGCTGCTGTTCGATTGCATCCCCTCGGGCCCGACACCCGACATGCCGTCGTCGTTCGAGTCGTTCTTCCACTCGATCACCGAAGAGGAGATAGAGGCGGGCATCGCCCAGATGTCCGATGCGGTGGACGAGTTCTTCGCCCCGGCGCGGGAGGATCGCCACGACCTGCTGATCACTCACAACTTCGTCATCGGGTGGTTCGTGCGACACGCCTTCGACGCGCCCAACTGGCGTTGGTTGGGGCTCAACCAGGCCAACTGCGGCCTCACGATCATCCGCGTCCGCTCGGCGAAACCGCCCGTCTTGATCGCCCACAACGACCTGGCCCACCTGCCGGCGGAGCTCCGCACGGGCATGCCCGACCAGCAGCCCTTCTAGGCGGCCATCCCCGTCAGAAGATCCTGCTGGGGAATGAGAACAGCCGCCCACCGGGTTCCCAGTCGTCGAGGTGACGCCGGAGCGATCGGATCCCGTCGGCCGTTTTCGGTGCCGTGAGCCGGGTCATGGAATTCTCCAGAATCAGCTCGCCGACGGTTCGCGCGATGAGATCGTCCACCTCGAATGGATTGTCGTGTAACCCGATTCCGGCGAGCTCTCGTAACGCTGCCGAGTCGAGGCCGTCGACGAGCGCCTGCGCTGCGGCGTCCGACAGCACACGACGGTGTCGACCGACGCCGATGCTCCACCACGCGAGGGCTTCCGCCAGGGTCTCGCCGGGCGACGGCTGGGGAACGGTCATGGCGCAAGCTTCTTGCTGAACCAGTGCGTCGCGTTGGGGTTGTCGTTGTACGGGGCCGTTTCGACATAGCCGTTGCTCCGGTAGAGGGAGCCGGCCGCCGTCAGGCTGGCATTGGTGTCGAGTACCGCCACGGATGCCCCCAGCTCGACCGCGCGCGTCTCCAGTTCGGCGAGCAGCCGCCGTCCGGCTCCCGTGCCGCGCGCGGCGGGGCGCAGGTAGAGATGCTTGATCTCGAAGCGTTCGCGTCCGTCGAAATCGGGGGACAGGCGCTTGACACCTCCGCAGCCGAGTGGCGCGCCGTCGTCGTCGGTGACGAGAACGAACACACCCGCGGGGGCCACGAACAGCGACGGGTCGGGAAGGTTCACCTTGTACCCGCCGCCCGGGAAGCCCGCCGCTCGTTCGGCGAAGTACGCCTCGAGGACTTCCGTTGCGCGGGCATCGTCCACTCGGGTCGCTTCGAACAGCATGGGAGCCAGGCTACGGCGGTGTCTCTCCGGAGTCATCCGTGAGCCTGCCCGGCTCGAGCCGTCCGAGAGTCGCCCGTCAGGGGTCGCCGCTAGGCTCGTTCCATGTCCGCCGCAGCATCACCCGAGTCCGGTCCGCTCAAGGTCGCGGTGGTGGGGGCCAGCGGCTCGATGGGGCGGCTCATCACCGGGATCGTGAACGATTCGGAGCAGTACGAGCTCTACGCGTCCCTCACCTCGAAGTCCTCGCTCGACGAGATGATCGGCGCGGACCTCGTGGTGGACGTCACCCTCCCGCAGGTATCCCCGAGCGTTGTCGACTTCGCCATCCGTCACGATCTCCCCGTTCTCGTCGGAACCTCCGGGTGGAGCTCGGACCGCGTCGCGTCCGTCCGAGCTCTCGTCGCAGAGCATGGGGTGGGCGCCATCTTCGTGCCCAACTTCTCGATCGGTTCCGTGCTCTCGACGCACTTCGCCGGTCTCGCGGCACGGTATTTCGACTCCATCGAGATCGTCGAAGCCCATCACGCCGGGAAGATCGACTCGCCGTCCGG
Organism: uncultured Naasia sp.; assembly: GCA_913778905.1. Lineage (GTDB taxonomy): Bacteria > Actinomycetota > Actinomycetes > Actinomycetales > Microbacteriaceae > Naasia. Next base: position 7,097 of record CAJYYA010000017.1, read on the forward strand.
CACCGCAGTCCGCACGGCCGAGACGATCGGTGCAGCGCGGGCCGATCTCGGCCCCGTCGTCGCCCCGCACGTCGACCAGCGCGCCCGCGGCCAGCAGGTGGCGAGCGTGCCCGTCCATTCCATCCGACTGCGCGGCCTGCTGGCCAAGCAGGAGGTCTTCCTCGGCAGCACCGGCGAGGTGCTCACCATCTCGCACGACACTTACTCTCATGACGCCTACACGGCGGGTATCCGTGTGAGTCTCGCCGCGCTGCCGAAGGTCCGCGGCATCGTCGTGGGGCTGGGCCCGCTCCTCGGCCTCGAGCCCGCGACGCCAGAAGAGGAGGGCGCAGTCGACGACGGCGCCCCATCGGGACAGGCCGCGGCGACCACCCCGTGACCCGACTGCCCAAGGGGCTGATCGCGGCCCTGCTCATGGCGGCTCTGCTCGGGCTCTACATCGTCCTGCTCGGCGCACGAGCGGTGGCCTTCGTCGCCAGCGGTGAGCCCGTCGGTGTCGCCATCGGCATCGCGCTCTTCGTGTTGCCGGTCATCGGTGCCTATGCGCTGTGGCGGGAGCTGTCTTTCGGATTCGATTCGCAACGCCTGCTCGACCGCCTCGCCTCGGAGGGTGGCCTGCCCGACGACGATCTGCCGCGACGCGCCAGCGGTCGCCCCGAGCGCGCGGCAGCCGATGCCGCGTTCCCTGCCTATCGCGAAGCCGCCGAAAAGCATCCCGATGACTGGCGGTCGTGGATCCGCCTCGGTCTCGCGTACGACGCGAGCGGCGACCGGCGCCGGGCACGTCAATCCATTCGCACCGGGATCGAGACCGAGAAGCGCACGCGCGCCTGACGGCTGGGCGGGCGCGCCCGGTCAGAGCGACGCGTCGACCGCCTGATCGCTGGTGCGGTCGCGGAACACGAATCCGTCCTCGACGAGCCGGGTGGGAGCCACGTCCTGGCTAGCGAGAAGGAGCTCTCGCCCCGCGTCGCCGAGAAGGGCCTCGATGGCGAACTTCGGCGCCGGGATCAGGAACGGACGCTTCATCCGCTCCGCCAGGTGCTTGCCGATCTCGGCCGATGTGGCGGGGGTGGGCCCGGTAAGGTTGACGGGTCCGCTCAGCTCCGAGGTGAGCAGGTGCACGATTGCGGAGGCCTCGTCGTGGAGGCTGATCCACGGCCAGACCTGCCGACCGCCACCGAGCGGACCGGAGACTCCGAACTTGGTGAGCAGCTTCACCGGCGCCAGCGCACCTCCCGTGGGGGAGAGGACGACTCCCGTGCGAAGGAAGACGGTGCGGATGCCGGAGCGCGCTTCGCTCGCCGTCTGCTCCCACGCCTCCACGACGTCCGCGAGGAAGCCGTCGCCCCGAGCAGAGGATTCCGTCAGCCGCTCTCCCGGGCGGGAGCCGTAGATCCCGACCGCGGAGCCGCTGAGGAAGGTCTTCGGGCCCGGCGATGCTTTCGCCATGGCCTCGACGAGCGTGCGGGTCGCCGCGATGCGTGAGGAGCGGATCTGCTCGCGGTAGTCGCTCGTCCAGGGCAGCTTGTTGAGCGAAGCCCCGGACAGGTTGACGACGGCGTCGATCCCATCGAGCGCGTGGGCGTCGAGCGTCCCCGCACTCGGGTTCCAGGTGATCTCGCTCGCGTTCCTCGACTCCCGTCTCACGAGAGTGGAAACCGAATGGCCGGCGTTTCGCAGCTGCTTCTGCAGTTCGGTGCCGATGAGACCGCTGGCCCCGGCGATGAGGACGCGGAGGCCGTCGGGGCGCGATGAGGCTGTCATGCGCGTCAGCCTAGGGTCGTCCGGCTGACATCCGACCGGACATGATGAGGGATTTTCCCGGGTGCTCCCGGGCCAGTTCGCGCGACCGGGGCGACCATGCGCGACGCACGGGTCGGGACTGCCTAGGGTGGGGGTGTGAGTGAAGACATCGAGTTCCGCAGTGAGATGACCGTGGAGCTCGTTCGATCGAGCGCCCACGATTCCGACGTGCTGTTCGCAGCGCGCGTGTCGACCCAGGGGGAGAAGACCCTCGGCGACGCGCAGGACGGCGTCGAAGCCGATGAGAAGCGCGACCGCGGGCTCATCAACTACCTCATGCGAGACCGTCACGGCTCGCCGTTCGAGCACAACTCCATGACGTTCTACGTGCAGGCGCCGATCTTCGTGTTCCGCGAGTTCATGCGGCACCGCGTCGCCTCGTACAACGAGGAATCGGGTCGCTACCGCGAGCTGCGCCCCACGTTCTACGTGCCCGGTCCCGAGCGCAAGCTCGTGCAGGTCGGAAAGCCCGGCGCCTACAGCTTCGAAGACGGCACCCCCGAGATGACCGAGCTCGTCGGCCAGCAGACGCGCGCCGTCAGCACCCAGGCCTACGAGTCCTATCAGCGCATGCTCGACGCGGGCATCGCGCGGGAGGTCGCTCGCATCGTTCTCCCGCTCAACCTCTTCTCGTCGATGTACGTGACGATGAACGCGCGGGCCCTGATGAACTTCCTCAGCCTCCGAACCAAGCGCGAGGACTCGCACTTCCCGTCGTTCCCACAGCGCGAGATCGAGATGGTCGCCGAGAAGATGGAGACCTCGTTCCAGGAGCTCATGCCCCTGACCCACGCGGCGTTCGAGAAGAACGGACGGGTCGCACCCTGACCCGGCGACGCGTCGCGCTCGTCACCGGGGCCACCGCCGGCCTCGGTGCCGAGTTCTCGCGTCAGCTGGCCGCCCGCGGGTTCGATCTCGTCCTGGTCGCCCGCTCGGCCGACGGACTCGAGCGCGTCGCCGACGAACTGCGTTCCGCCGGCCGCCGGATCGATGTCCTCGCCCGTGATCTGTCCGACGCGGGCGCGCTCGCCGACGTCGAGACGCGGCTCGCGGACCCATCCCGTCCTGTGGACCTGCTGGTCAACAACGCCGGCTTCGGGCTCCGTGACCCGTTCGCCTCGTCGGCTGTCGATGACGAGCAGCGGCTGCTCGACGTGCTCGTCACGGCACCCATGCGCCTCACCCACGCCGTTCTTCCGCAGATGGTCGAGCGGGGCCGTGGCGCGGTGGTCAACGTCGCAAGCGTGGCGGCCTACACTCCACGCGGAACCTACGGCGCGGCGAAGGCATGGCTGCTGTCGTTCAGCCGGTCCTTGCACGTCGAGCTCCGGGGACGCGGCGTGACCGTGACGGCCGTGGCACCGGGGTTCGTCCACACGGAGTTCCACTCGCGGATGCGGGTGTCGAAGGACGGCATCCCGCGCGTCCTGTGGCTCCGGCCCGAGTACGTGGTGCGTGCCACCCTGCGCGCGGCGGCGCGCCGTCGCATGGTGACCATCCCCAGCCTGCGCTACCGCCTCATCGTCGCTCTCGCCCGCCTCGCCCCGGCGCCCTGGGCCGCCGCGGGCACCCTCACACCCCGCTGAACCGAGCACCCTGCTGAACAAATGCAGGAGTCCGAAGAACGAATGCAGGATCCGAGGAATCGGCCCCTTATCGGTTCCGCATGACTCCTGGGGACCGGTCCGGCGGGTCCTGCAAACAGCGCGGCATCTCCTGCATTCGTCACGCGGTTCCTGCATTCGGTCGGCCACGATGGGGAACGCGCTCGGGTGCCCCTTCTGCCGGAAGCCATCTCAGGTGGGGATCCGGATGGGTGACGCACGGTGGTCGCCGCGTGCCACGGCGGCCAGCACGGCGGCCTCGACGAGGCCCCATTCGCGCTCGACCTGGTTGGCCAGGAACCGGAGTGTGCGATACCCGCGGGCGCTGGCCGCAGCATCGCGGCGACGGTCGCGGGCGTCGTCGCGGTGGAACGCCTCGCCGTCGAGCTCGACGATGAGCGTGTCGCCGATGAGAGCGTCGACGATGCCGACGCCGTCGATCCGAACCTGTTGAGCCACCTGGATGTCCAGCGCGCGGATACGGAAGACGAAGATCGATTCGATTCCGCTCGCCGACGAGGTACCCACTGCCGGCAGGCGTCGGCGGAACGTACGGGGGAGAGAGTCACGAACAGCGGCCCAGTCGCCTTCGGTAACGAGTCCGGTGTGCAGCGCCGACTCCGCCACCACGGCCAGGTACTCGGGGGAGTGGCAGTGGGCGATCTGACGGAGACACTCAGTAGGAGGCGCCACTACGCGCGACCGCTCGCAGGATGTACCCGTCCAGTGCACCTTCACGGTCGATCCGTCACCGAGTCGCGTTCGGTACGAAGTGGCGGTCCGCAGACGGGAGGCTTTCTCGTGCACACCGACATGGAGCACCTCGTCCCCGCGCGGCACCCACAGACCCCAGAACCGGGCGCCGCTGCTGCATGCCAGCTGACCGCCCACCCGCACCGCGCGTTGCGCGTCGGGCGGCAAGGACGGCGAGCAGTACCAGCCCTGTCGTACGCGGACGAGCACGCGGGACGCGACGAGATCCGTGATCCGGGTTCGGTCGAATCCGGCGTCGTGCAATTCCCAGGTGGCGATGACTCCGCCGCGATCACGGATGAGGGTTTCGAGTTCCATCCGAGCACCCTCCCGCTCGCCGTGGGCGTGCCGGGAGGCGGAGCGAGCGATGTGGGGCATCGGCGGCGATCGCGGCCGGGGGAGGAGACGGCCGCCTCTGAACAAATGCAGGATCGGCACGCGGAATGCAGGAGACGACGTCACAAATGCAGGAAGCGTGGAGAAAGTGGCCCGGAAAGTCGGGGGTGTCATCGCCGACCGACTCCGCATCTCCTGCATTCGTTTTGCCGACTCCTGCATTTGTTCAGAACAGGGGAGGGACGGAGCGCACCGGCTGTTCACTCGACGACGGACGAGAGGTGCCTCGCCGTGAAGGGCCCACCGGATAGCCTTATGGTCGTGTCAGCGCAGGAGAACCCGTTCGGCCAGGTCTTGGTCGCCCTCGTCACCCCGTTCACCGCCGACGGCGAAGTCGATTGGCCGGCAGTCGAGAGCCACATCGATCACTGCATCAGCGAGGGCGCCGACGGCATCGTCGTCACCGGCACCACCGGTGAGACGAGCACCCTGACCGACCCCGAGAAGGTGCGACTCGTCGAGGTCGCCCGCGACGTGTCGTCAGGCCGCGCGAAGGTCATCACCGGTGGTGGCTCGAACGAGACGGCCCACGCCATCGAGCTCTACAAGAAGAGCGAGAAGGTCGGTGCCGACGGCATCATGATCGTCACGCCGTACTACAACAAGCCCACTCAGGCGGGCATCCTCACGCACTTCCGCATGGTCGCCGACTCGACCGACCTGCCGGTGATCCTCTACGACATTCCCGGCCGCACGGGCGTTCCCATCAAGTACGAGACCATCCTGCGCCTCGCGAAGCACCCCAACATCCTCGCCGTGAAGGACGCCAAGGGCGACTTCAGCGAGGTCAGTCGTGTGCTCAACCAGACCGACCTCCTCTACTTCTCGGGTGATGACGCCAACGTGCTCCCTCATCTCTCGATCGGAGCGAGCGGACTCATCGGCGTGACCGCCAACATCGCCCCGGCGGCCTATCGGACGATGGTCGACGCCGTGAACGCGAGCGATCTGGCGACCGCGACGGAGATGCACAAGGCTCTCGAGCCGCTCGTGCGCGCGACGATGACTCATGTCCCGGGTACAGTCGCAACGAAGTACATCCTTCACGGCCTCGGCCGGATCTCCTCGCCCCGCGTGCGCCTGCCGCTCGTCGGACCCGAGGAGTGGGAGGCCGCACTCATCGAAGACGAGATCGATCTCGTCCGCACCATCCCGGGTGTGAAGTTCACCAAGTTCCGTCCCGACCGCAACGCCGCGGCCGGCGGAGCGCTCCCCAAGGTGGCGGGTACCACCCGCTAGGGGCAACAAGCTTTTCCCATCCGCCCGCGACGGGCGGCAACAGGCGATCCGAGAATCGCCACTTAAGGAGTCGCATGATCGACGACGCACTGTACGAACCCCCGGCACTTCCAGAGGGCACCCTGCGGGTCATCCCGCTCGGCGGTCTCGGCGAGGTCGGCCGGAACATGACCGTATTCGAGTTCGGCGGCAAGCTGCTGATCGTCGACGCGGGTGTGCTGTTCCCGGAGGAGCACCAGCCCGGAGTCGACCTGATCCTGCCGGACTTCACCCCGATCCGGGATCGCCTCGACGATGTGCTGGGCGTCGTCCTCACACACGGTCACGAAGACCACATCGGGGCGGTTCCCTACCTGCTCCGCCTGCGCGGGGACATCCCCCTCATCGGCAGCTCGCTGACGCTGGCCCTCATCGAGGCCAAGCTCAAGGAGCACCGCATCAAGCCCTACACGCTCACCGTGGCCGAGGGGCAGCAGGAGAAGCTCGGGCCCTTCGACCTCGAGTTCGTGGCGGTCAACCATTCCATCCCGGATGCTCTCGCCGTCGCCATCAAGACCCCGGCCGGCGTCGTTCTGCACACCGGTGACTTCAAGATGGACCAGCTTCCGCTCGACAACCGGCTGACCGACCTCCGTGCGTTCGCCAAGCTCGGCGAGGCGGGCATCGACCTCTTCCTGGTCGACTCGACCAACGCGGACGTGCCCGGTTTCACCCCGTTGGAGCGCGCCATCGGGCCGGTCCTCGAGCAGGTCATCGCCCGCGCCCCGCGCCGCGTCATCGTCGCGAGCTTCTCGAGTCACGTGCACCGTGTGCAGCAGGTGCTCGACGCCGCCCATGCGAACGGCCGTCGCGTGGCGCTCATGGGTCGCAGCATGGTGCGCAACATGGGGATCGCCGCGGACCTCGGTTACTTGAAGGTGCCCCAGGGTGTCTTGATCGACGCCAAGAAGGCCCCGGACCTGCCCGACGACAAGGTCGTCTACATGTCGACCGGTTCGCAGGGCGAGCCGATGGCCGTCCTCGCGCGCATCGCCAACATGGAGCACCAGATCGAGATCGGCGAGGGCGACACCGTCATCCTCGCCTCGAGCCTCATCCCCGGCAACGAGAACGCGGTCTACCGCGTCATCAACGGCCTGACCAAGCTCGGCGCCAACGTCGTCCACAAGGGCAACGCCAAGGTCCACGTCTCAGGCCACGCCGCCGCCGGCGAGCTGCTGTACTGCTACAACATCCTCAAGCCGAAGAACGTCATGCCCGTGCACGGTGAATACCGTCACCTCGTCGCGAACGCGCAGCTCGCGCGCGACACCGGCATCCCCGAGGCGAACACCATCGTGGGCGGCAACGGCACGGTGGTCGATCTGAAGGACGGCGTCGCGAAGGTCGTCGGACGCGTCGACATCGGCATGGTCTACGTGGACGGCTCGAGCGTCGGCGAGATCGACGAGGCCGACCTCAAGGATCGCCGCGTGCTCGCGGAGGAGGGCTTCATCTCGATCTTCACCGTCGTCGACCCCGCGACCGGCCACATCGTCGCCGGCCCTGAGGTGCACGCGCGCGGCTTCGCGCCCGACGAGAGGATCTTCGACGAGGTCATCCCGAAGATCCGGCAGGCCCTCATCGAGGCGGCGGAGAACGGGACCCGCGACACGCACGCGCTGTCGCAGGTCGTGCGCCGCACGGTCGGGCGCTGGGTGAACACGAAGCACCGCCGTCGCCCGATGATCGTCCCCATCGTCATCGGCGGTTGATCCGATCCGCCGGGTCATCCTCTCGTCAGGCCGTCTTCCTCGGATGTCCTCCGAGAGGATGACTCGGAACATGTGAGTTCGCCGATAGCGTCGACCTCGAGCCCGAACGTCGGGTGACGAGGGGGCGGCGTGGGCGTCTGGCGCAAGTGGATATTCCCGATTCTGCGGATCGTGGTCTTCGCGGCCATCGCCGCGGCCCTGGTCAAGCTCGCCTTCTTCGCCGATCCCGCCGGGGATGCCGGGCCGGCAGTCCCCACGGGGACCATCACGGATCCCGTCTACGTCGTGACGACGGGGACGGTGCGCAACGACGTCAAGCTGACGGGCTCGGTCGAGTCGGATCCCGCTCGGGCCGTCAAGGCGGTCGCCGCGGGCTCGGTCGACGAGCTCTTCGTCGGACAGGGCGCGAGCGTCAATCAGGGTGATGAGCTCTACGACATCAAGGTCGAGACCCCACGCGACCCGGTCGAGACGACCGCGCCGGACGGCAGCATCCAGATCACCCAGCCCAAACCGATCGTCACCTACGAGAAGGTGCTCGCTCCGATCAGCGGGGTGCTCACCTCGCTCACGGTGATCCATGGACAGTCCGTCGCGATCGGCGACACGACCGGTCAGGTGAGTCCGCCGACGTTCTCGGTGACCGGCTCGATCCAGCCCGCCCAGCAGTACCGTCTGCTCGAGAAGCCCACCGAGGCGACCGTCGCGATCACGGGCGGTCCGGCTCCGTTCACCTGCACGAACCTGACGATCTCGAACGGCACGGCCTCGAGCGGTGGCGGCGGTGGGAGCGGAACCGACTCCGGAGTCGTTCCCGGGGGCGCTCCGAGCGGATCGGGTGGCCCGGTCGTGCGGTGCGCCGTGCCGGGCGATGTCACGGTGTTCGCGGGGCTGGCGGCCGACATCTCGATCGCGGCCGGATCGGCGGAGAACGTGCTCGTCGTGCCGACCACAGCGGTCGAGGGCGGGGCGGAGTCGGGCAAGGTCTACCTCGTCGGCGCCGACGGGGCGCAGGAGGAGCGTGTCGTGAAGCTGGGACTTTCGGACGGCACGAACGTGCAGGTCACGGAGGGGCTCGCCGAAGGCGATCAGATCCTGCAGTTCACGCCCAACGCTGCCGCGGTCATCCCGGACGGGTGCTACGACGCCGGTGGTGGCGCGGTGTTCTGCGACCCGGGTTCCGGGATCGTCCAATGACGCTGCTCGCACTCGACGCGGTGTCGCGGACGGTCCGACTGCCGACGGGGGAGCCGCTCACGATCCTCGACCGCATCGACGTCGAGATCGATCGCGGCGAGCGGGTGTCGATCGTCGGGCGCTCCGGATCGGGCAAGTCCACGCTGCTGAACCTGTTGGGGCTCATCGACGCCCCCACGACGGGAATCGTGTCGATCGACGGGCGCGATGCTCGGAGCCTGTCGAGCCGCGCCCGCGACCGCCTCCGCGGCGAGCGCATCGGTTTCGTCTTCCAGCAGTTCAATCTGCTTCCCGGGCGCACGGCGCTCGAGAACGTCACGACTCCGCTGCTCTACGAGACCGGCCGGGCGTTCTGGCGCCGTCGGGCGATCGCGACCTGGATGCTCGAGAACGTCGGACTCGGTCACCGTCTCGACTCGACGCCTGACAAACTGTCCGGCGGTGAACAGCAGCGCGTGGCCATCGCCCGTGCGCTCGTACGGCGACCGCAGCTGATCCTCGCCGACGAGCCCACCGGTGCGCTCGACCTCGAGACGGGCCACAGCGTCATGGAGCTTCTCGAACGGGTGGCGCGCGAGACGGACGCCGCGCTCGTCACGATCACGCACGATCCGAACATCGCGGCCCGCGCCGGCAGGCACTTCCACCTCGACGGCGGTCGACTGACCTCGGCCGACTTCGCCGGCGCGGGGTCGGCTCCCGAGGCATCGCGGTGATCTGGCTGCAGCGCGCGCTGACGGCGTTCGTCGGTTCCTGCGCCGAGGCGTGGAGCGAGGTGCGCGTGCACCGCGGGCGCGTGCTGCTCTCGCTCATCGGCGTGGGCGTCGCGGTCTGCGCGCTCACGGTGGTCGTGGCGGCCGGGTCCATCGCGCAGCAGGCCCTGCGTGAGGTCAGCGAACGGCAGAGCGGGCGCGCGGCCACCATGAGCATCTCGGTCAACAGGATCGACGGCTCACCCGTCGACGCGGCGAAGGTCGCGGACGCGTTCGACACGGCCGTCGATCGATACGGCATCACCTGGTTCAGCGAGCGCAGCTACGTGCAGCAGGCGGTCCGCTTCCCCGACGGGCGTCTGGACGTGTCCACCGAGGCGGTCGATATCGGCTACGGCGAGATGCACCGCCTCAAGATCGCCGAGGGATCCTGGTTCACCGACGCGGATCAGGCACGTCTCGCGCCCGCGCTGGTCGTCAACGAACGTTTCTGGGAGCGGATGGGATCGCCCGACCTGCGGACCCATCCGACCGTGGTCCTGCCCGGCGAGGTGAACACGGTCGCGGTCGTCGTCGGGGTGACCCCGTCGACGAGCTTCGATACACAGCCGAGCATGTACATGCTCGGTTCGCAGTTCCGCCTCCTCGCCTCCACCGCGGGGCCCTCGCAGAACTTCAACACTCCGCAATACGAGGTCTGGGTTCCGGAATCGGACGCCGAGCAGCTCGGCAGCCGGGTGGCGGCCGACATGGGCGGGCTGCTGGGGGAGAAGTACGCGGCCAGTGCGTTCCGCAGCGACTACGCCGAGCAGAACGCGTCTTCGCTCGAGCAGGTGCAGCTCATCATCGGCGGGATCGCGCTGCTGGTGCTGCTCCTCGGCGCACTCGGCCTCGTCAACATCGCCCTCGTGACGGTGCGCGCCCGGATCCGGGAGATCGGCATCCGTCGGACCTTCGGCGCGACCGCGGCCCGCGTCTTCTTCTCGGTGCTCATGGAGAGCGTCGTCGCGACGGTGGTGGCGGGCATCGTCGGCGTCATGCTGGCGGTGCTCGTCGTCAAGAATCCGCTGACCGAGGAGCTCATCGGCCAGGGGATCGCCGACCTTCCGCCGTTCCCGGTCGACGCGGCGATCGTCGGGTTGGTCTCGGCCACCGCGGTCGGCGCTCTCGCCGGACTGATCCCCGCTCTGGTCGCGGTGCGGGTCAAGGTCATCGACGCCATCCGCTACTGACCCCGCACCTTCGTGTCGTCGTCGGCTCGACGGGCGCTCGCGAGGACTGGCAGACTCCCTTCCCGTGAGCGGTTTCCGAATCCGGCCGGCGGGCCCCGGCGATGGTCAGGTCCTGACCGACGCGCTCGTCGAGGCCGCGAGCTGGAACCCGAACCGCCCCCGCACCCGCGCGGACGTGCTGAGCGATCCCGTGCGGCTCCGGTACATCGCCTCCTGGCCGCGACCGGGCGACGCCGGCGTCATCGCCGTCGACGACGCGGACTCGCCCATCGGAGCCTGCTGGTTCCGCCTGTTCCCGGCCGACCGTCCCGGTCTGGCGGCCGTCGATGGCGTCCCCGAGCTGATCCTCGGCGTACGCCCGGTCTGGCGCGCGCAGGGTGTCGGACGCGCGCTCCTGCGCGAGACGATCCGGCTCGCGGAGGCCGCCGGTCACGCACGGATCGCGCTGAGCGTGGAACGCGGCAACTTCGCGAGCCGCCTCTACGTGAGCGAGGGGTTCACGATCGTCTCGAGCGGCGACACCGCCGACGTGATGGTGCGCGCCTCGCGGTGAGCGAGCTTCGGCTCGGTCGTGGTCGGCACGTCACGAATCGTGACATCACGATTCGACCTCGGCCATTGACGGCGGGTCTGCTCGCGCCGACATACTTCGCTATGACTCACCTTCGCCGCCGTTCGCGCGGCGCCCGCCTCGCCGGGTGTATCGCCATGATGACTCTTCCCCTGCTCACGATCGTCGGGTGCACGCCGAACGCTGAGGTCATCGATGCGGTGCCGACCATCGTCCCCACCCTGGACACGTCGCCGAGCCCGTCGCCCGAGCCCTCGGTCTCACCGAGTCCCGCCGTGCCCTCCGGTCCACCCTCGGTCTCGAGCCTGGTCATCACTCCTGAGGGGATGAACGGGCTCGTCACCGGGGAGCCCATCCCGGCGTCGATGGCGACTTGGGATCCTCAGGGATGCCGGCCGGGCAACGAGAATCAGGCGGATTATTTCGCCGAAGACGACCCGGTGTGGCAGGCCTTCATTCCGACCTACGACACGTTCACCTATCAGAAAGACGGCTACACGCACGAGGCCTATCCCTTCGAGCCTCACCATGACGAGAACGGGAATCTTCGCTGGCTGAGGGTGCGTTCGGACCAGATCCGATCGGACAGAGGCATCGGGATCGGGTCGAGCGAAGCCGATGTGCGCTCCGCCTACCCCGATGCCGAGGTGTTCCTCAAGGGGGCGGGCGACGCGTATCGGACCTACAACATCACAGGCGAGACGGGCCGGCTCGTCATCGAGATCGCGGGCGCAGGCTTCGAGTACGGAGCGGCCCCGACGGTATGGACGATGTATCTCGAATCGCCCGACGAAGAGCTCCACTCGATCGGCGGGGGAGACGCGGGAGGTTTCTGCGCTCTCGGCGTCTGAGTCCGCCGCGCCGGGCGTCCCTGACAGCCGCGGCGTCCGCTGCGTGTCAGACCGGGGCGGGGCGTGCGCTGTGCGTATCGTGAGGGAATGGCTGGCAACGGCAAGACGACTCCCCGTGCCCGCGCGAGCGCGCGCAGCGCTCCCGCGACGACGCGCACCCGTGCGGCCACCTCGAACCCGACCACGGCTCGCACCCGCAAGATGCCCGTGCCGCCGGAGCCGAAGCCCGGCATCCTGACCCGGATGTGGCTCGGAATGGCTCATGTCGCCGGGGGAGCGGCCCGGGTCTTCGGCCCCGAGACCCTTGAGAAGAGCCAGCGTCGAGACGGCGTGCCCTTCCTCCTGCTGCTCCTCGCGATCGCCGGTGCCGCGGTCGAGTGGTTCGCCGTCGGCGACCCGATCGCCATGACCCTCGACGCGTGGACCTTCGGCGGTCTCTTCGGACGCCTGGCCTTCGCGCTTCCCGTGATCCTCTTCGTCTTCTCGATCTGGCTGTTCCGCCATCCCAGCTCCGTCAACGACAACGGTCGGATCGGAATCGGTCTCGGGCTCATGCTCGTCTCGATCTCCGGCCTCTGCTACGTCTTCGGCGGTCAGGCGGCCCCCTGGAACGGCATCGACCGGATCGCCCTCAGCGGCGGCGTGGTGGGCTGGGTACTGGGCGGCCCGCTCGTCAACGTCACGACCGCGGTCGGTGCCACGGCGGTCTTCTCGCTGCTCATCCTGCTCTCGCTCTTCATCATCACGAAGACCCCGCCGAACAAGGTGCCCGCCCGGATCGGTCAGCTCTACACCTACCTCTTCGGCGCCGAGACGGCCGAGGCCGAGGAGGAGAAGTCCGCGCCCGCCAAGCGTTCCCGTGCCAAGAAGGCCGACGTCGACGACGAGCGCTTCGAGGAGCAGGAGGAGAACCTTCCCTGGTGGCGGCGCAACAAGACCGGCCGCGAGGTCGAACCCGCGTTCGACTCCGCCCTTGTGCAGGACTCCTTCACCGAGGTCCTCGATGGCGCCCAGCAGCCGGCGACGGCTCCCTCCCGCGGGAAGCGGCCGGATAGCGAGGCCCCCGGTGCCGTGCAGTCGCCGAGCGACAGCTCCGCCTTCGGGATCGAGCTGCTCGACGACCTGCTGCAGGCCGAGGAGGCCGTCCGTCGCGCCACCGGCGAGATCGAGCTCGGCCACACGGGGATCCGCGACGATTCGGACGGCGCCACCGAGATACTGCGCCCCATCGAGCCGGATCTCCTCGCCTCGCCGGACGACCCGCTGATCCCACCGACTCCGGATGAGGCGGCGGCAGCCGAGGGAGCCGTCGACCGCATGGCCTCGGCCATCCCGGTCGGGCCCTACCGACTGCCCCCGGCGTCGTCGCTGTCGCAGGGATCGCCCGCCAAGGAACGGTCGGCCGCCAACGACGAGGCCGTCGCCGCTATCACGAGCGTGCTCACGCAGTTCAACGTCGACGCGAAGGTGACCGGCTTCTCGCGCGGGCCGACAGTCACGCGCTATGAAGTCGAGGTCGGCCCCGGCGTCAAGGTCGAGCGGGTCACGGCGCTCAGCAAGAACATCTCCTACGCCGTCGCGAGCAACGAGGTGCGCATCCTCTCGCCGATCCCCGGCAAGAGCGCCATCGGCATCGAGATCCCGAACACCGACCGCGAGATCGTGTCGCTGGGCGACATCCTCCGCTCCAAGGCCGCCATCTCGAGCACGCACCCGATGACGATCGGCGTCGGCAAGGACGTCGAGGGCGGGTTCGTCGTCGCGAACCTCGCGAAGATGCCGCACCTGCTCGTCGCCGGTTCGACCGGATCGGGTAAGTCGAGCTTCGTCAACTCGATGATCACGTCGCTCCTCATGCGGGCGAAGCCGAGCGACGTGCGAATGGTCCTGATCGACCCGAAGCGCGTCGAGCTCGCCCCGTACGCCGGCGTCCCGCACCTGATCACGCCCATCATCACGAACCCCAAGAAGGCCGCCGAGGCGCTGCAGTGGGTCGTGAAGGAGATGGACATGCGGTACGACGACCTCGCGTCGTTCGGCTTCCGCCACATCGACGACTTCAACAAGGCCGTCGTCGCGAACGAGATCATCCTCCCGGCGGGGAGCGAGCGGGTGCTCAAGCCCTACCCGTACCTTCTCGTGGTGGTCGACGAGCTCGCCGACCTCATGATGGTCGCCCCGCGCGACGTCGAGGACTCGATCGTGCGCATCACCCAGCTCGCCCGTGCGTCCGGTATCCACCTGGTGCTCGCGACCCAGCGGCCGTCGGTCGACGTCGTGACCGGACTCATCAAGGCCAACGTGCCCTCCCGTCTCGCGTTCGCCGTGACGAGCGTCACCGACTCGCGCGTCATCCTCGATCAGCCCGGCGCCGACAAGCTCATCGGTCAGGGAGACGGACTCTTCCTGCCCATGGGCGCGTCCAAGTCGGTTCGTGTGCAGGGCGCCTGGGTTCGCGAGGACGAGATCAACCGCGTCGTCGAGTTCGTGACCAAGCAGGCCCGTCCCGAATACCGTCAGGACGTCGCCGCGGTCACCGAGCAGAAGGTCATCGACGCCGACATCGGAGACGACCTCGACCTGCTGCTGCAGGCCGCCGAGCTCGTCGTCACGACCCAGTTCGGATCGACCTCGATGCTCCAGCGCAAGCTCCGCGTCGGTTTCGCGAAGGCCGGGCGCCTCATGGACCTCCTCGAATCGCGCAAGATCGTCGGCCCGTCCGAGGGGTCCAAGGCCCGCGACATGCTCGTCACCGCCGAGCAGCTGCCCGAGGTGCTCGCGCGCATCCGCGGGGACGACGGACCCAGCGGTGCGCCGGCGGCGCCCTCTGCGCCCGTCGCTCCGCCCCTGCCCGGCTTCGACCCGGTCGACGCGCAGTTCGACGGCCTCGAGGTCGTCGACGCCGACGAGAGCGAAGACGCCTGGGGCCTCACCGGCCGCGATTGATCGGGGCGCCCGTCCTCTCCTGCAGCGGGAGCACGGCGTTCCGCGGCTCGCCGGTCATCGGACGACACTCGCGGGTGGCGTCGATAGGCTGACCGGCGGGATGACCCGGCGGGGACGCGGGGCTGGCGACGGGAGACACGCATGGCGGCGGACGACGGAGGCGCCTCGGATCTCCCGAACGGACCCCACGCCCGGGCGGGGCTCGCCGAGCGCTTGCGTGGACGCGTGATCCGCGGCGGCGAGGGAAAGGTCAGCGACGCCAACATCGCGAACGTCATCACGGTCGTCCGCATCCTCTTCGCACCTGTGTTCGTAGCCCTCCTCCTGATCGATGCGGGCCAGGACGGCCCGCTCCGCTGGGTCGCATTCGTCCTCTTCGTCATCGGGATCGCGACCGACGGCATCGACGGGATGATCGCCCGTGGCCGCAACCTGGTCTCCAACGTCGGCATCCTGCTCGATCCGATCGCCGACAAGGTGCTCACCGGCGCCGCCCTGGTAGGCCTCACGCTCCTCGGCGAGCTGCCCGTGTGGGTCACCGCGCTGATCCTCATCCGCGAGATCGGAATCACGGTGTTCCGCTTCTCGGTGCTCAAAGACCGGGTCATCCCGGCGTCGCGCGGCGGAAAGCTCAAGACCCTCTTCCAGGCGTTCGCCATCTCTTTCGCGCTGGCTCCCTTCACCTCTCTCGCGCTGAACGCGGGGCTCATCGAGATCGCTCAGCTGTCAGAGGTGCTCAACATCGTCCTCATGAGCATCGCGACGATCCTCACGGTCGTCACCGGTGTCGACTACCTCGTTCAGGCCCGACGCATCAACCGCGCACGATGAGTGCGGCGGCCGAGCTCGTCTCCCTGCTCCGAGCGAGCGGGGTGACCGCGGCCTGCGCCGAGTCCTTGACGGGTGGGGCCCTCACTGCCGCGCTGGTCGAGATCCCCGGTGCATCGGCCGTCCTGCGCGGCGGGATCGTCGCGTACGCCACCGAGCTCAAGCACGACCTGTTGGGGGTCGAAGCGGCGCTGCTGGGCGAGTTCGGGCCGATCCACGGCGACGTCGCGGCCGCCATGGCGATGGGTGTGCGCGAGAAGTGCGGTGCCGACCTCGGCATGGCGACCACGGGGGTCGCGGGGCCGGACGGACAGGACGGACATCCGCCCGGGGAGGTCTTCATCGCGGTGGCCCATGGGGTCGGGGTCGAGATCCGAGGACTCTCCCTCACAGGGGATCGGGCTGCGATCAGGGCGGCCACCGTCGTCGCAGCCCTCGAACTGGCGCTCGAGGTCGTCCGTGAAGACGCCCCCGGGACGCTATCCGATTCCTAAGACCTGAGTCGGAATAGCTCAGGTCTCCTGATCGTTACGACTAACGTGTTCACAATCAACACCCAACCCGCGTCAGTAGGTTGTGGGTTCATCAGGTCTTCGCGGTTCCCACCGCGGTATCGAGCATCAGCTCAAGAAAGGGGGGTCTCATGGTTCTAGTCCGTCAAGAGCTCGGCGATGTCCTCCGAGACTTCCGTCTCCAAAAGGGTCGTACCCTCCGTCAGGTCGCGGGCAAGGCGAGCGTCGCGCTCGGCTACCTCAGCGAGGTCGAGCGGGGCCAGAAAGAGGCGTCGTCCGAGATCCTCGCGTCGGTCGCCGAGGCGCTCGACACCCCGATCTCGGTGATCATGCGCGAGGTGGGCGACCGTCTCGCAGTGGTCGAGGGGCTCGACGCGATCCCCGATGCGCTTCCCGCGGACTTCGGTTCGCGCTACCCGTCGGATCGTTTCGACACCCAGGTGGATGCGGGTCTCGTGGTCCGCTGACCTGTCCAATCGTCGAAAGGCGTCCCGCCGGTATCGGTGGGACGCCTTTCGCGTTCCCATGGCTCGAGTGCATTCGGAGAGGGTGTCGGTATGAAGTTGAGCGAGTTCCGGTTCGCGGTGCGCGAGGAGTTCGGTGAGATGAAAGGTCGTGCCTACCTGCGCGACCTGAGCCTGGCTGGCGCCGGGGGCCTGACTGCCGAAGAAGCGCTCGAGGCGGGTTTCGATGCGGGGGACGTCTGGGTGGCGTTGTGTCGAGAAGCGGAAGTGCCCGTGGAGCGGTGGCACGGACGCGGCCGCCCCGAGCGGGACTGACGATTCGTCGCCGACCGCGCGGGATCGGCTCCGACACGCCGAATGGGACTCGAATACACATTCGAATGAGGCGTAGTGTCCTCAACAGGCGGCCGGAAGCGGAATCTCGCTGACAACGGGGCCGTCCTCGGATGCGATGTCGGAGGTCGGTCGTAACGTGTCGAGCAGGCCGAAAACGCCACCCACGCCTTGTCGAGCCGGCCCCACGGTGTGGATCGACAGCCTATAGGCGCACCACTACGGCGCTCGGAGCATCCGAGAGCTCACCGAACAGGAGAACCCCATGCCCTCACCCGCAGACCGCGAGAAGGCCCTCGAAACCGCTCTCGCTCAGATCGATCGCCAGTTCGGAAAGGGCTCGGTGATGCGTCTCGGCAGCGACGAGCGCGCGCCGATCGAAGTGATCCCCACAGGTTCCATCGCCCTCGACGTCGCGCTGGGTATCGGAGGACTCCCGCGCGGCCGCATCATCGAGATCTACGGTCCCGAATCGTCGGGTAAGACGACGGTCACCCTGCACGCCATCGCCAACGTCCAGCGCGCGGGCGGTATCGCCGCGTTCGTCGATGCCGAGCACGCGCTCGATCCCGAGTACGCCAAGAAGCTCGGCGTCGACATCGACGCCCTCCTCGTCTCGCAGCCCGACACGGGTGAGCAGGCACTCGAGATCGCCGACATGCTCGTCCGTTCCGGCGCCATCGATCTCGTCGTCATCGACTCCGTCGCCGCGCTCGTGCCCCGTGCCGAGCTCGAGGGCGACATGGGCGACTCGCACGTCGGCCTCCAGGCCCGACTCATGTCGCAGGCTCTTCGCAAGCTGACCGGTGGTCTGAACCAGACCAAGACCACGGCCATCTTCATCAACCAGCTCCGCGAAAAGATCGGCGTCTTCTTCGGCAGCCCCGAGACGACCGCCGGAGGTAAGGCGCTGAAGTTCTACGCGTCGGTCCGTCTCGACATCCGTCGTATCGAGACCTTGAAGGACGGCACCGACGCGGTCGGTAACCGCACCCGCGTCAAGGTCGTCAAGAACAAGATGGCGCCGCCCTTCAAGCAGGCCGAGTTCGACATCCTCTACGGCACCGGCATCAGCTGGGAGGGCAGCCTCATCGACTTCGGCGTAGAGCACCTCATCGTGAAGAAGTCGGGAGCCTGGTACACCTACGAGGGCGATCAGCTGGGCCAGGGCAAGGAGAACGCCCGCAACTTCCTCAAGCAGCACCCCGAGATCGCGCTCGATATCGAGACGAAGATCAAGAACAAGCTGGGTGTCGGGCAGCAGGCCGCGGTCCCCTCGCTCGAGGCGGAGAAGCCTGTCGCTGCCGAGCCCAAGCTCGCAGCGCGCAAGAGCGCCTGAGATGACACCTCGCGAGGGCGCCGACGGCTGGGTGGCTCCGGTCACCCCGTTGTTCGGCGCCCTCGCGCGTCCGACGTCGACGTCCCCGGCGCGGGCGGCACCACCGAAGAGCCGGACCGATGACGAGGGCTGGTACGTCCCGACCGAGGACGATGCGCCCGAGACCGAACAGGACGATACGCCGGTGGCACGCACCGCCGTCATCTCCACCGATGAGTTGCCGGCGCAGCCCCGGCGCCTTCCGACACTGGCCGATTTCGACCGCGAGTCGCGCAGGGATGCATCGGTCCGCACTCCGGTGGTCGAGGCGACCGACCGTTTCGCGCGCCGTCGCGCATCGGGCCGCGGGGCTACGTCGAACCAGACGGCCGATCCTGCCGACGAGGAGCGCGAGGCTCCGCGCCGGCGTATCGAGAACGTCAGCACCGCGGCGCTCGCACGCCGTGGTCTCAGCGTGAGCGAAGTCCGTGCGCGCCTGATCGAGAAGGGCTTCACCTCCGACCAGGTGGAGCCCGAGATCCGAAGACTTCTCGATGCGCGGTACCTCGACGATCGCCGCTTGGCCGAGGAGATCGTCCGGATCGAGACCGAGCGGAAAGGCAAGGGGCGTAGCGCGATCGTTGCGGAACTCCGTCGCCGGGGGATCGAGGCCGATGATTTCGACGACGTCATGGCCGAGCTCGACTCCGACGACGAACTCGATCGGGCTCGCGACTTCGTGCTCAAGAAGTTGTCGTCGCTTCGCAACGTCGACGACGAGACGGCCAAGCGTCGCCTCTACGGTGCGTTGGCTCGCCGCGGCTTCGGTGGCGACGTCGTCCGCACGGCTGTCGCCGAAGGCATGGTCGACCGGCCCTGACGCGCTCGCGCGTAGACTTTTCCGCATGAGCGATGTCCTGACCCACGTCTCGAATCCGGTGGACGTCGCCGCAGTCGGGGAGCGCGAGTCGCCTGCGCGAACGTACTCGGTCCGCACCTTCGGGTGTCAGATGAACGTCCACGACTCCGAGCGCCTCAGCGGCTCGCTGGAGGCGGCGGGCTACGTCAAGGCCGAGGCCGACGAGGACGCCGATGTCGTGGTCATCAACACGTGTGCGGTCCGCGAGAACGCCGACAACAAGCTCTACGGCAACCTGGGCCATCTCGCCTCGGTGAAGCGCAAGCACGAGGGTATGCAGATCGCGGTGGGCGGCTGCTTGGCCCAGAAGGACAAGAACGTCATCCTCGAGAAGGCCCCCTGGGTGGACGTGGTCTTCGGCACCCACAACATGGGTTCCCTGCCCAGCCTCCTCGAACGTGCTCGCCACAACGACGAGGCGCAGATCGAGATCCTCGAGGCGCTCGAGGTCTTCCCCTCGACCCTTCCGACGAAGCGCGACTCGACCCACAGCGGTTGGGTGTCGATCTCCGTCGGCTGCAACAACACCTGCACGTTCTGCATCGTGCCCGCCCTCCGTGGCAAGGAGAAGGATCGCCGGCCCGGCGACATCCTCGCCGAGGTTCGGTCTCTGGTCGATGACGGGGCGATCGAGGTCACCCTGCTGGGGCAGAACGTCAATTCCTACGGTGTCGAATTCGGAGACCGGGGCGCCTTCGCCAAACTGTTGCGCGCGGCGGGCACCATCGAGGGGTTGCAACGCATCCGTTTCACCAGCCCTCACCCGGCGGCATTCACCGACGACGTCATCGATGCGATGGCCGAGACGCCGAACGTCATGCCGCAGCTGCACATGCCGCTGCAGTCGGGCTCGGATCGGGTGCTCAAAGCCATGCGCCGCTCCTACCGTTCGGAGAAATTCCTGGGCATCCTCGACCGCGTGCGGCTGCGCATGCCGGACGCCGCCATCACGACCGACATCATCGTGGGCTTCCCGGGCGAGACCGATGCCGACTTCGAAGAGACCCTCCGGGTCGTCGAGGCGTCGCGCTTCGCATCGGCGTTCACCTTCCAGTACTCCATCCGGCCGGGCACGCCGGCCGCGACCATGCCCGACCAGATCCCGAAGCAGGTCGTGCAGGAGCGCTACGAGCGTCTGCAGGCCCTCCAGGACCGCATCTCGCTCGAGGAGAATCAGGCGCAGATCGGGCGTCGCGTAGAGGTCCTCGTCGGCAGCTCCGAGGGCCGCAAGGCGGAAGAGACCCATCGTCTGTCCGGTCGGGCCCGGGATAACCGGCTGGTGCACTTCGCCCTCCCCGAAGGGGGTGACGTACCGCGCCCGGGCGACTTGGTCGAAGTGACCGTCTCGCAGGCGGCCCCCTTCCACCTGGTGGCCGACCCCGTTCAGGGCGTCGGAGTGCCCGTCATCCGCACGCGAGCCGGTGACGCATGGGACCGCGCTCAAGCCGACTCATGCGGAGTCCCCGCCGCTCCCGCCACGGCGGGAGCCCCGCGGGCGGTATCGCTCGGCCTCCCAACTTTCCGCGTCCGCTAGGTGCCCGCGTCACCCCTGCTCGTCATCGGGGGGCCGACCGGGACGGGCAAATCGGCGCTGTCGCTCGATGTGGCGGAGTCGCTGATCGCTTCCGGTCGGCCTGCGGAGATCGTCAACGCCGACGCCATGCAGCTCTACCGCGGCATGGACATCGGGACGGCGAAACTGCCGCACTCGGAGCGTCGCGGCATCCCGCACCACCTGTTCGACGTTCTCGACGTCACCGAGGTGTCGACGGTCGCGGACTACCAGTCACTGGCGCGCGCTGCGGTGAGTGATATCCGGGCGCGCGGCGCCGAGCCCATCGTCGTCGGCGGGTCCGGTCTCTACATATCCGCTCTCGTACACGATCTGAGGTTCCCGGGAACTGACGCGGCCGTGCGCGCCGCCCTGGAAGCCGAGCTGGATCGGGTGGGCCCCGATGCGATGTGGACCCGGTTGGAGTCGCTCGATCCGCCTGCGGCCGCGGTCATCGATCGCTCCAACGGACGCCGGGTGATCCGCGCTCTCGAGGTCATCGCCATCACGGGGGAGACCTACAGCGCGACCCTGCCGGATCGCACGTCGCCCTGGACCCCGCATACGCTCGTCGTCCTCGATGTACCGATCGAGGAGCGTCCGGCACTCAAGCTCCGGCTGGGGGATCGGGTCGAGGCGATGTTCCGCGACGGGCTCGTCGAAGAGACCCGCGGCCTCCTCGAGGCGGGCCTCAGGGATGGGGTGACGGCGTCACGTGCCATCGGCTATTCGCAGGCGATCGGTGTGATCGATGGAACGATGGACGTGGTGGCCGCCGTCGAGGAGACGACGGCGCTGACTCTGCGTTACGTGCGTCGGCAGCGCTCCTGGTTCGGACGCTACGACGACGGCGTACGGGTCACGACCGCGGACGCGTTACCCCGTGCGCTCGATGCGCTGCGGGCCGTCTGAACCGGCGCCCACGCCGCCTAGGCTGGTGCGATGACGACGCTGCGCTTCACCAAGGGTCACGGCACCGGAAACGACTTCGTGTGCATCGCCGACCCCGAGGGCGAGAACGAGCTCACGCCAGCACAGGTCGCGGCGCTGTGCGACCGCCACTTCGGTATCGGGGCCGACGGGATTCTTCGAGCGGTCCGATCGTCGAAGATCGATGCGGGTGCCGCAGCGCTCGTCGAGGACGCCGCTGCCGAGTGGTTCATGGACTACCGGAACGGCGACGGCAGCGTCGCCGAGATGTGCGGCAACGGCATCCGCGTCTTCGTCCGGTTCCTCCTCGATCAGGGCCTGATCGAGCTCGAGAACGGGCAGAGCGTCGCCATCGGCACGCGCGGTGGAGTCCGCGACGTGCAGAGGACCGGCAACGGCTTCGCCGTCGATCTCGGCCGCTGGCGCCTCGAGCCCGGCGACTCGCTCGTGCAGGTGAAGAGCCTCCCCGTGGCGCGACCGGGTGTCGGCATCTCGGTTCCGAATCCGCACGTCGTACTCGCGGTAGCGGATGAGAGCGAGCTCGAACGCGCCGATCTGACCTACATCCCCGTCGTCGAGCCCGAGCGGCCGGAGGGGACCAACGTCGAGCTGGTCCTCCCGAGCGATCCGCTGGTGACCGACGGGGTGGGCTCCATCCGCATGCGCGTCCACGAACGCGGCGTGGGCGAGACCCTCTCCTGCGGGACGGGCGCAGCGGCAGCGGCTCTCGCCACTCGGCACTGGGCCGGTCAGGGCGCGCCCGATCAATGGCGGGTTCAGGTGCCGGGCGGCGTCGTCGGCGTCCGGATGTTCCCCACCGAGGATGGCGAGCACGTCTCACTGAGTGGCCCTGCGGACCTCGTCTTCAGCGGTACCGCCGAGGTCTGAGCCCTTTCCCGTGCGGGCGGCTCGGGCCGCCGTGCGAGGCCTCGTCAGCGGCGTTGGACCTTGAGCACCCGGAAGCCGCGCGAGATGGCGTCACGGTCGACCTGGAATTCCGAGCCGAGGTCGTCGCTCAACCAGCGTTGCAGCGAGTCCGACCCGAGGTTCTTCTGAACGACCAACCAGGCGGTGCTGGCCTCGTCGAGACGCGGCAGCCAGGCCTGCAGCAGCGCGTGGAGTGCGGGCTTTCCGATCCGGATGGGCGGATTCGACCAGATCGTCCGGAATCGCAGGTCGGCGGGAACATTCTCGGGGGTGACGGCGTTCACGTTGTCGAGGCCCAGTTCCCGGGCGTTGCGACGGGTCAGCTCCAGCGCACGCTCGTTGACGTCGACCGCCCAGACGGTCGCGCGCGGTGATTCCATGGCCAGGCTCAGCGCGATGGGGCCCCACCCGCAGCCGATGTCCAACAGGTTCCCGCCCGGGGGCGGTTGCGGGACGTTCTCGAGCAGCACCCGGGTGCCCCCGTCGAGATGCTCGGGAGAGAAGACACCGGGGGCGGTGGTCAGCTCGACGTCCCGGCCGGCGAGCCTGGTTCTTATGCGCCGGGGCTCGAAGTCGCTCCCCGGATCGGCCGAGAAGTAATGATCACCAGACATTCGCACCCCCAACGGCCGATGTGCTCAGGACATTTAGCCACAATCACGAGGATCCGTGCCACAGCAGACGACTCCGGCGACACAGACGACACAGACGACACGCAATGACAGCAGCCCCCGCGAGGGGTCGACGACGCGAGACCAGGCCCTGGGTGCGGGCTCGCAGATAAGGTGGCAGCACATGGATGATGCAACAGAAAACCGCGACGACGTCGTCGCACGCGTGCTGCAGGCGGCCGAGAGCAGGTCGTCGGGCGTCGCCGTATTCGGCTCGCGCAACGAGTCACCGTCCGCCTTCGGGGCCGACCACGACGGCGAGCAGTTCGACCTCGAAGACCGGCAGGCTCTCCGCCGCGTCGTCGGCCTCTCCACCGAACTCGAAGACGTCACCGAGGTCGAGTACCGGCAGCTGCGACTCGAGCGGGTCGTCCTGATCGGGGTCTACTCCCAAGGCAACCTCGCCGACGCCGAGAACTCGTTGAGGGAGCTGTCCGCTCTCGCCGAGACGGCAGGCGCCTCGGTCCTCGACGGGCTGCTCCAGCGTCGCCCCCATCCCGACCCGAGCACGTACTTCGGGCGAGGCAAGGCGGAGGAGCTGCGCGCGACGGTCGCCGCCTTCGGTGCCGACACGGTTATCGCCGACACCGAGCTCGCGCCCAGCCAACGACGCGCGCTCGAGGACGTCGTGAAGGTCAAGGTCATCGACCGCACCGCGGTCATCCTCGACATCTTCAGCCAGCACGCGAAGAGCCGCGAGGGCAAGGCGCAGGTCGAGCTCGCTCAGCTCGAGTACCTCCTTCCCCGCCTCCGCGGATGGGGTGAATCGATGTCGCGCCAGGCCGGTGGTCAGGTCGGCGGTGCCGGAGCCGGTATGGGCTCCCGTGGACCCGGTGAGACGAAGATCGAGCTGGATCGCCGTCGTATTCACACCCGCATGGCTCGTCTGCGCAAGCAGATCGCCGCGATGAAGCCCGCCCGCGACGCCAAGCGCGCCACTCGCCGTCGCAACGACGTCCCGTCGGTCGCGATCGTGGGCTACACGAACGCCGGCAAGTCGAGCCTTCTGAACCGGATCACACGGGCCGGGGTGCTCGTGGAGAATGCGCTCTTCGCCACGCTGGACGCGACCGTGCGCCGATACGAGACCCCGGACGGTCGCGAATTCACGCTCGCCGACACCGTCGGGTTCGTGCGGAACCTCCCGCACCAGCTGGTCGAGGCCTTCCGGTCGACTCTCGAGGAGACCGCTGACGCGAGCGTGCTGGTGCACGTCGTCGACGCGTCGCACCCCGACCCGGGCTCCCAACTCGCCACGGTGCGCGGTGTCGTCGGTGAGCTGGGCGCACGGAACATCCCCGAGATCGTGGTGTTCAACAAGGCGGACCTCGCGGGCCCCGACGAGCGCCTCGTGCTCCGCGGGCTCGAGCCCGACTCGGTCTTCGTCTCCGCCCGCACGGGCGAAGGCGTGGAGGAGCTCCTCGCGGTCATCGCGGACCGGCTCCCGAAGCCGAGCCACGAGGTACGCGCCCTCGTGCCCTACGACCGCGGCGACATCATCGCCCACGTGCATGAGCGCGGGCAGGTCATCGATCTCAGTTACGAGGAGGGCGGCACTCTGCTGCACGCATTCGTCGGACCCGAGGATCGGGCGTCGCTCGACGACTTCCTCGTCTCCGTCGACGCCTGACGGGGCAGCACCGCCACGACGAAGGGCGCGCATCGGTTCCACCGATGCGCGCCCTTCGCGTGTTCGCGTGAGTCGGTCAGACCGCCCGGAGGACCGCGGTGACGACGCCGAGCACCTGCGCCTGGTCGCCGAGGATCGGCTCGAACGCGGAGTTGCGGGGGAGTAGCCAGGTGTGTCCGTCGCGCTGCTTGAACACCTTGACGGTCGCCTCCTCGTCGAGCATCGCGGCGACGATGTCACCGTTCTCGGCTGTGCTCTGTGCGCGGACCACGACCCAGTCGCCGTCGCAGATCGCAGCATCGATCATGGATTCGCCCACGACCTTGAGCATGAAGAGCTCGCCCTTGCCGACGAGTTGACGCGGCAGTGGGAACACCTCTTCCACCTGCTGCTCGGCCGTGATCGGGATACCCGCCGCGATGCGGCCGACGAGTGGCACCATGGCCGCGTCGCCCACCGGGGTGACGTTGTCGGACGGGGAGTCGGTCGAGGTCGACGGCAGGTCGATGAGGATCTCGAGGGCGCGGGGCCGATTGGGGTCGCGACGCAGGTACCCGGAGAGCTCCAGCTGACCGAGTTGGTGCGTGACGCTCGAGAGCGACGAGAGACCGACGGCATCACCGATCTCGCGCATGCTCGGCGGGTAGCCGCGCGTGGCCACCGACTGCTGGATCGCCTCGAGAATCGCGACCTGCTTGTCGCTCAGGCTCTTGCGGCGCCGGGTTCCCGAAGGGCTGGTGGTCATCGCGTGGCCTCGCTCATCAGGGTGCTCCTCGTCGTCGCCCCTCCGCGAGGACACGGCGGTCTGCCGGCCGAACCCGATGTCGGAGGGTGCTGGTTGTGTTCTCACGAACAGATCGAACTGTATCCGAGGAGATGCCTCGGTTGCAGCAATCCTTCGAGCGTTTCTTCGAATAGTCGAGAAGAAATGCCGAGAATCCGGGGTTGACGTTCGAGTTGTTCGAAGATACGTTCGGAACATCTCTTCTACTTCAGGAGTCGCAATGAGTGCATACGCCCCCGCAGCAGCCACCGCCGGAGTCGCTTCCGCCGTCGCTCCCCGCCTGCGGATCACCCGGCGTGGTAAGGCTGTTCTGGCCACCGTGCTCTCGATCCCGGCCGTCGTGGTGATCGGCATGATGGCGACTGCGGGCGGCCCGGCCGTCGCCAGCGCCGAGCAGGGTGCGACCACCGAGTTCGCCTACGTCACGGTCTCGGCCGGCGAGTCGCTCTGGGATGTCGCGGAGCGAGTCGCCCCGTCGCTCGACCCGCGTGACGTGATCGCCGACATCGAGCGTCTGAACGGGCTCGAGGGTTCCGGCGTCGCAGCGGGCGAGTCGCTCGCGATTCCCGCCGACTACACGAACTGATTCGTCCGTCCGGCCCCTCGCCGGGGCTGCTTCTAGACTCGCTCGCGTGACTTCGCTCGACGATCTGCCCATCCGCGACGACCTCCGCGGCCAGAAGCCCTACGGTGCTCCGCAGCGACAGGTGCGCGTAGCCCTCAACGTCAATGAGAACACTCACGGGGTGCCCGAAGACGTAGCGCAGGACATCGTCCGGCACATCGCCGAAGCCGCGCTGACGATCCACCGCTACCCCGACCGCGAGTTCACGCCTCTGCGCGAGAGCCTCGCGGCCTACCTCGGCCACGGCATGACCCCGGAGAACATGTGGGCCGCCAACGGGTCGAACGAGGTCACCCAGCACGTCCTGCAGGCCTTCGGCGGCCCCGGTCGTCGCCTGCTCGGCTTCCCGCCCACCTATTCGATGCACTCGATCCTCGCCGCGGCGACCGGCACCGAATGGGTCGAGGGTCGTCGAGACGAGGGCTATGAGATCTCGCCCGAGACCGTCGTAGCCGAGATAGAGAGGACGAAGCCCGACATCGTCTTCCTCTGCGCGCCCAACAACCCCACCGGAACCGGCGTTCCGATGGCCACGATCGAGGCCGCTTACGACGCCACCGAGGGCGTCGTCTTCGTCGACGAGGCATACGCCGAGTTCATGCCGACGGGATCGCCGTCCGCCCTGACGCTTCTGCCCGGACGCCCCCGCCTGATGGTGTCGCGCACGATGAGCAAGGCCTTCGCGTTCGCGGGTGCGCGCGTCGGTTACCTCGCCGCGGATCCCGCCGTCATCGACGCGCTGCGCCTGGTGCGTCTGCCGTATCACCTGTCGGCCTTCACCCAGGCCGCTGCTGTCGCCGCGCTCGCGCACTCCGCCGAGATGCTCGCCATGGTCGAGGACATCAAGGGGCAACGCGACCGACTCGTCGCCGAGCTGCCGTCCCTCGGGTACTCCCCGTGGCCCAGCGAGACCAACTTCGTCCTGTTCGGCGGAGTCGACGACCCGCACGCCACGTGGGAGTACCTGCTGGAGCGCGACGTGCTGGTGCGCGACCTCGGCATCCCGAACACCCTTCGGGTGAGTGCGGGCACCGAGGCCGAGACGACGGCCTTCCTCCAGGCCCTTTCGGGGGCTGCCGCCGACCTCCGACGCGAAAACTAGACTGCTCTCATGACCTCACAGCCCGCGTCGGCAGCGCGCGTCGCCCACATCAAGCGCGAGACCAGTGAGTCTTCGGTCGACCTCCGCATCGACCTCGACGGCTCCGGTGCCAGTGACATCGAGACCGGCGTGCCGTTCTTCGACCACATGCTGACGGCGTTCGCGAAGCACTCGCTCACCGACCTCCGGGTGCGCAGCGTGGGCGACATCCACATCGACGTCCACCACACGGTGGAGGACACCGGCATCGTGCTGGGCGCGGCCATTCGCCAGGCGCTCGGCGATAAAAGCGGCATCGCTCGCTTCGGTGATGCGACCGTCCCGCTCGACGAGTCTCTGGCCCGCGCGGTGGTCGACATCTCCGGGCGCCCGTTCCTCGTTCACGAGGGTGAGCCCGAGGGGTTCCCGTTCCACCTGATCGGCGGACACTTCACCGGCAGCATGGTGCGCCACTTCTTCGAAGCCGTCACCTTCGCAGCGGGGCTCACCGTACACGTCGATCTGCTGCGCGGTCGCGACCCGCACCACATCGCGGAGGCGGAGTTCAAGGCGTTCGCCCGTGCGTTCCGCGTCGCGAAGTCGTTCGACGCATCGGTGGATGGCATCCCGTCGACGAAGGGCGCCCTGTGACGGCGCCATCCGTCGCGGTTCTCGACTACGGAAGCGGCAACGTCCACTCGGCGGTGAAGGCCCTTCAACTGGCGGGCGCAGACGTCACCCTGACGGCCGACCGCAAGGCGGTCATGGAGGCCGACGGTCTCCTCGTCCCCGGCGTCGGCGCGTTCACCGCCGTCATGGATGCCCTCGACGAGGCCCGCGGCGGCGAGCTCATCGACCGGCGTCTCGCCGGTGGCCGACCGGTGCTCGGGATCTGCGTGGGCATGCAGGTCATGTTCGAGCGTGGCATCGAGCGCGGAGAAGGTCGCGCCGGACTCGGCGAGTGGCCGGGGACGGTCGAGGAGCTCCGAGCTCCGCGTCTGCCGCACATGGGCTGGAACACGGTCGACGCTCCAGCCGACTCGGCGCTGTTCGAAGGCCTCCATGACGAGCGCTTCTACTTCGTGCACTCCTATGCCGCGCGCGAGTGGACGCTCGACGTGCAGAAGCCGCATCGCGTGCCCGGTGTCACCTGGGCCGAGCACGGCGAGCGTTTCGTCGCGGCGGTGGAGAACGGCCCGCTGTCGGCGACTCAGTTCCACCCGGAGAAGAGCGGTGCCGCAGGTATCGCGCTCCTCTCCAACTGGCTCAAGACCCTCTAGCCTCGCGTCGGGCAGGCCGCCGCCGGCGGATATGCTCGGAGGCGTTTTGCGCGGCCTCGCGCCGCACCCCACTTCGATCCAGAGACGAGTTCGTACACGCCATGAGCGAGTTCTGCACGACGCCCCGCCTGACCCTGCTCCCCGCGGTTGACATCGCCGACGGTAAAGCCGTGCGCCTGGTTCAGGGCGAGGCCGGTAGCGAGACCAACTACGGCGATCCCGCTGATGCGGCCGCCGACTGGGTGCGTCAAGGGGCCGAATGGATCCACCTCGTCGACCTCGATGCGGCGTTCGGGCGCGGTAACAACACCGGCGCGCTGAAGAAGGTCATCCGCGCCTCGCGCGGCGTCAACATCGAGCTCTCCGGCGGTATCCGCGACGACGAGTCGCTCGAGCGCGCGCTCGAGTCGGGTGCGAAGCGGATCAATCTCGGTACAGCCGCTCTGGAGAATCCCGAATGGGCCGCCAGTGTCATCGCGCAGTACGGCGAAGCCGTCGCGGTGGGGCTGGATGTTCGCGGCACGACACTCGCCGCCCGGGGGTGGACCGAGGAGGGTGGCGACCTGTGGACGGTCTTCGACCGTCTCGAGGAGGCCGGCTGCGCCCGCTACGTCGTGACCGATGTCACCAAGGACGGCACGCTCCGCGGCCCCAACATCGAGCTGCTCAAGCAGATCATGGATCGCACCGAGCGTCCCGTCATCGCCTCCGGAGGGGTCTCCAGCCTGGACGACATCGCGGCTCTCCGGGAGCTGGTGCCTCAGGGTCTCGAAGGTGCGATCGTCGGCAAGGCCCTCTATGCGGGCGCTTTCACCCTCGCCGAGGCGCTCGACGTCGCCGGACGCCCCTGACGCGTGGGGCCCGACGCGACGCATCGCGGTGAGGATCACGCCCACGGCGCGGGTGATCCTCGCCTCGTCGACTCGGCCGGTCAGCCGTGGGCGGGCCGAGAACTGCACGCTCCCGCATTCGCGCAGGACGACGGTTCCGCGGCTCCCCGCCTGATCGAGGCCATCCGCCGCTTCCGCTCTCACGAGGTGGGCCCGGCGGAGGTAGTGGCCGCCCTTGCCGGCACACGACTGCTCGTTCCGCTGCTCGCCGTGCTCGGTGAGGCCGCTCCCGGGCCGCACGGCAAGCTCGTCGACAAGAGCGCCGAGTTGGCCATCGTGACGGTCGAAGGGCGGGACGGGCGTCGGGTGCTGCCGGCCTTCACGTCGGTCCAGGCTCTGCAGACGTGGAACCCGAAGGCGCGCCCCGTTCCGGTCGAGGCGGAACGCGTCGCCCTCGCCGCGGCATCCGAGGAGACCGATCTGGTGATTCTCGACCCCCGATCCGATACCGAATTCGGGCTGCGTCGTTCAGCTCTCGAAGCGCTGGCTCGGGGATCCGAGTGGCGCCCACCGTGGCAGGAAGCGTCGGTGGTCGAGGATGTCCGGGCCAGTGTCGCCGACGAGCCCGCTGTCGTGGCCGTGGACCTGATTCCCGGAGACCCGGAGGCGACACTGGTCGGCGCCGAGCTCGCGATCCGTCTCGAACTGCGCCCGGGGCTCGATCGTGAGGCGCTAGACGGGCTGCTGGCGCGTCTCGGTGCGTCCTGGGCCACGAGTGCGGGGCTCGCGAGTGTGGACGGCGTCGCCGTCAGTCTCGCCACGGCCCGCTGAGACCGCCTACCGAAGCCGACGCGCCACGGCGTGAGTACGGGGCGTCAGTTGACCGGCCCGGTCCACTTCTCGCCCGGACCCTTGCCGATCGGATCGGGGAAGGGAGAAGCCTCGCGGAATGCGAGCTGGACCGAACGGAGGCCGTCGCGCAGGGCGCGGGCGTGGTGGTCGCCGAGGGAAGGCGCGCTGGCGGTGACGAGGCCTGCGAGGGCGTCGATCAGCTTCCGGGCCTCGTCGAGATCGGTCTTCGCGGTGCTCGGGTGACCGTGATCGTCGACACCGAGACCGCACTGCACGGCGGCGGCGCTCAACAGATGGACGGCCACCGTGTTGATGACCTCGACGGCGGGAACCTCGCCGATATCGCGGACGTAGGAGTCATCGGTCTGCTCGGTCATAACGCACCTCTTGGGTTCAGGGGGAAAGTTTCTGCTAGCATCGTCTGGTTGACCGGGGCTCGTTCCCCGTGATCGACAAGGAAAGTGGAGCTCGACTCCCACCCGCGCTAACCGCTTCTTGAGGTTACCGGGTAGATGCGCCCCGGCCTCTCGTCGCGAGACGACTGGTCAGACTGGGCGGCCCCGTGTGTTCCGCGCACGGCCGTGTCTCTCACACGGTGGGGCACGCGTATCCGCTCTCCTCGCAGCACGCCTGATCCCAGGCGTCGCCAGAACCGAGTGAAGGAGCAACGCATCAGCGATCCCCGTACCAACGACCGAATCCGTGTCCCGGAAGTCCGCCTCGTCGGACCCGCTGGTGAGCAGATCGGTGTGGTCTCCATCGACACCGCTCTTCGCCTCGCCCGCGAAGCAGATCTCGACCTCGTCGAGGTCGCCCCGACTTCGCGCCCGCCGGTCGCGAAGATCATGGACTACGGCAAGTTCAAGTACGAGACTGCGCAGAAGGCGAAAGAGGCTCGTCGCAACCAGACGAACACCATCCTCAAGGAGGTGCGGTTCCGTCTGAAGATCGACAGCCACGACTACGAAACCAAGCGCAAGCGTGCCGAGGGCTTCCTCAAGGCAGGCGACAAGGTCAAGGCGATGATCCTGTTCCGCGGTCGCGAGCAGTCGCGTCCCGAGCAGGGTGTCCGACTCCTGCAGCGCTTCGCGGAAGACGTGAGCGAGTTCGGAAGCGTCGAGTCCACCCCGACCATCGACGGCCGCAACATGGTCATGATCATCGGCCCGCTGAAGAACAAGGCCGACGCGAAGGCCGAGGCTCAAGCCCGTGCCCGCGCGAACAGCACCAAGACCAACCGGGCCGAGGCCCCGGCCGACGCGGCATCCGCCGAGTCGAAGCCGGCCGCTGAGGCACCCGTCGCCGAGTAATCGGCGCCACGACCTAGCAAACCCAAGGAGAATCATGCCCAAGCAGAAGACCCATTCCGGGGCGAAGAAGCGCTTCAAGCTGACCGGTTCCGGCAAGCTCATGAAGCAGCAGGCGGGAATGCGCCACAACCTCGAGAGCAAGGCGAGCAAGCGCACGCGTCGCCTCAACCAGGACCAGGTCCTGTCGCCGGCCGACAGCAAGGTCGCGAAGAAGATGCTCGGCCTGTAACAGGCACCCGCTCGCAAAGCTTTTAGAACCGTAAGGAAGCAACACAATGGCAAGAGTCAAGAGGGCCGTCAACGCCCATAAGAAGCGTCGGGTCATCCTCGAGCGCGCCTCCGGTTACCGCGGCCAGCGTTCGCGCCTCTACCGCAAGGCCAAGGAGCAGGTCACCCACTCCCTCGTCTACGCGTACCGCGACCGCCGCGCTCGCAAGGGTGACTTCCGTCGCCTCTGGATCCAGCGCATCAACGCCGCGTCGCGCGCGAACGGCCTCACCTACAACCGCTTCATCCAGGGCCTCGGCCTCGCGGGTGTCGAGGTCGACCGTCGTATCCTCGCCGAGCTGGCCGTCCACGAGCCCGCCACCTTCGCCGCGCTCGTCGCGACCGCGAAGGCTGCGCTGCCCGCCGACACCTCGGCCCCCAAGGTCGCTCAGGCCTGATCTGACGCCTTTCGCGAAAGCCCCGCTCCGTGCTTCGGAGCGGGGCTTTCCGCGTCTCGGAGCCCGGGCATCGCGTGGGTAGGCTCGCTTCGTGCTCGAGAACCCCCGCGCCCCTCACGTCCGCTCCATCGCCAAGCTGGCTCAGAAGAACGTCCGCACCGAACGGGCCGAGTTCCTCCTGGAGGGTCCGCAGTCGGTGGGGGAGGCGCTGACCTGGCGCCCCGAGCTCATCGTGGAGATGTTCATCACCCCCACCGCTTTGGAGCGCTACCCCGACCTCGCCGAGAAGGCGGAGGCCGAGGGGATCGAGTTCGAGTACGCGACCGAGGCGGTCATCGATTCGATGTCGGACACCGTCACACCGCAGGGTGTCGTCGCGGTGGCCAAGC
This sequence comes from uncultured Naasia sp., assembly GCA_913778905.1. Taxonomy (GTDB): domain Bacteria; phylum Actinomycetota; class Actinomycetes; order Actinomycetales; family Microbacteriaceae; genus Naasia. Next base: position 40,059 of record CAJYYA010000017.1, read on the forward strand.
AGTTCCCGACCTCCATCAAAGACGTCTTCGCGGCGAAGCCCCGTTTGATCGCCGTACTCGAGGAAGTCCGCGACCCGGGCAACCTGGGCACCATCATCCGGGCTGCCGACTCCGCGGGTGCGGACGCCGTGATCCTCAGCGGTCGGGCCGTCGACCTCTACAACCCTAAGGTCGTGCGCTCGACCACGGGCTCGCTGTTCCACCTGCCGGTCTCCGTCGGGGCGACGCTAGCGGATGTCGTCACGCGCGCCCGTGCCGCCGGCATGCAGGTGCTCGCTGCCGATGTGAAGGGCGAAGACCTGGCCGGGTATCGGTCGGGGGATGGGCTCGCCGCGCCCACGCTCTGGATCTTCGGCAACGAGGCCCGCGGGCTGGAGGATGCCGACCTCGCGCTCGCCGACAATGCCGTGGCGGTCCCCGTGTACGGGAAGGCCGAGTCGCTCAACCTGGCGACGGCGGCGTCGGTGTGCCTCTACGAGAGCGCGTTCGCCCATAGGGCGTGAGTCGTTCCGTGCGAGGCGCTCTCGAGGCGGGATGTGTGGCTCACGGGAATGAATCGGTTTCGCCGATGCTGTTCCGTGTGCTCTCGGTACGCTTCGCTACTCGAGCCGTCTCGGTACGCTTCGCTACTCGACGTCCGGAAGTGGAGGCTGCTGAGAACTCGCGCTCTTCAAACTTCGGAGGTCGAGTAGGCCGCCAGGCCGTACCGAGACCGGCCGAGCAGCGAAGCGTATCGAGGCCCTCTCGGCCGTCCGTGAGCACCGCTCACCACCCGACACCTGATGTTTCACTGCGGTTACGATCCACGCCCCGAATCGATTAACCAACACCTGTCGACATAGTGTCGAGGAATGGCAGTCGCTTCCGCAGCTGATCCGTTGGTCATCGTCGATCACGTCGACAAGCACTACGGCAAGCTCCACGTCCTGAAGGACATCAACACCACCGTTCGTCGCGGCGAGGTCGTCGTGGTCATCGGCCCCAGCGGATCGGGTAAGTCCACGCTGTGCCGCACGATCAACCGTCTCGAGACCATCGACAGCGGCAGCATCACGATAGACGGCGACCCGTTGCCCGCCGAGGGCAGGCAGCTCGCCCAGCTGCGAGCCGATGTGGGCATGGTATTCCAGTCGTTCAATCTCTTCGCGCACAAGACCGTCCTCGAGAACGTCACCCTGGGGCCCATCAAGGTGCGCGGGGTCGCGAAGGCCCAGGCCGAGCAGGAGGCGATGGCCCTGCTCGAGCGCGTCGGAGTCGCGAACCAGGCGAAGAAGCTGCCCGCCCAGCTCTCCGGTGGCCAGCAGCAGCGCGTCGCCATCGCCCGTGCGCTCGCCATGAAGCCGAAGCTCATGCTCTTCGACGAGCCGACGTCGGCCCTCGACCCGGAGATGATCAACGAGGTCCTCGACGTCATCACCGGGCTGGCGAAGGACGGGATGACCATGATCGTCGTCACCCATGAGATGGGCTTCGCTCGTCGCGCGGCCGACCGGGTCATCTTCATGGCGGACGGGGCCATCGTCGAGGACGCCACCCCCGCAGCCTTCTTCGATTCGCCGCAGAGCGATCGAGCCAAAGACTTCCTCTCGAAGATCCTCGCCCACTAGAGGCACGAGTCATCGGCGAGATCTTCACTCGCAGAGGCAAGCGACGGGTCGCCCGACACAGGCGCACCCGCCGGAATCACCCGCAATCCCACACCACGAGAACACGGAGTGACACATGAAGCTCAAGCAACTCGCGACGGCGGCGACCGCAGCGGTCCTGCTCGCAGCCCTCACCGCCTGCGGCGCGCCCGGCAGCGCCAGCAACCCGAATGCGGGATCGCCCACCGAGGGCGGCGCGACCGGCGACGGCCCCTACGGGCTCGAGATCGCCGAGAACCCGGAGTTCGAAGCCGGTACGACCATGGCGACCCTCGCCGAAGCGGGCACCATCACGATCGGCACGAAGTTCGACCAGCCGCTCTTCGGTCTCCTCGGCACGGGCGACAAGCCCGCCGGATTCGACGTGGCGATCGGTTCGCTCGTCGCGTCAAAGCTCGGCATCCCGTACGACTCGATCAAGTGGACGGAGACGCCGTCGAACATCCGCGAGACCGCGATCCAGAACGGTGATGCGAGCCTCGTAGTCGCGACCTACACGATCAACGACAAGCGCAAGGCGCTCATCGACTTCGCCGGCCCGTACTTCGTCGCCGGTCAGGCGATCATGGTGCTCGCCGACAACAACGACATCAACGGCCCCGAAGATCTCGCCGGCAAGCCCGTCTGCAGTGTCGAGGGCTCGACCCCCGCGGCCAAGATCGCCGAGTACGGTGCCCAGGTCGTCGCGACCGACGTCTACAGCAACTGCCTCGACCCGCTGCGCAACGGCCAGGTCGTCGCGGTCACGACGGACAACGTGATCCTGTCGGGCTTCGTCGACCAGAACGAGCCCGAGTTCAAGCTCGCGGGTGACGGTGTCACCTTCACCGAAGAGCCCTACGGTATCGGCCTGAAGAAGGACGACCAGGCGTTCCGGGACTTCGTCAACGACACGCTCGAGGAAGCGTTCGAGGACGGCACGTGGGCGCGACTGTTCGAGCAGACCGCCGGCAAGGTCCTGCCCGTCCCGACGCCGCCGACGCTCGACCGCTACTGACCGACTGAACGGTGGGGACGTCGGGTGCCATGCCCGGCGTGCCCACCGCAGCACTCCTGAAAGAGGGATGCGGAACCGCCCGTGAACGCAATCTTCGACAACCTCGGCCTGTTCGGTGAGGGCTTCGGGAACACGCTCCTGTTGCTCCTGGGCACCGTCCTGCTCGCCCTGCCCCTCGGACTGATCGTGGCGGCCATGCGGATCAGCCCGTTCGCGAGCCTCCGTTGGACGGGCACCGTGTACACGGAGCTGCTTCGCAACACGCCCCTCACGCTCGTCTTCTTCTTCCTCTTCTTCGTGATGCCCAAGCTCGGAGTCACCGTCGACTTCTTCCCGTCCGCGATCGCGGCGCTCACGCTCTACACAGCGCCCTTCTATGCGGAGGCCATCCGGTCCGGCGTCAACTCCGTACCCGTCGGACAGGCTGAGGCGGCGCGGAGCATCGGGCTCGGCTTCGGTCAGACGCTCACCCTCGTGATCCTCCCGCAGGCCGTGCGCAGCGTCATCCCGCCGCTCATCAACGTCACCATCGCGCTGACCAAGAACACCTCGGTGGCCACGGCCTTCTTCGTATTCACGCTCGTCAGCGTGTTGACGCGCCTCATCCGAAGCAATCCGGCGGACCTCATCGCCCTCTTCCTGGGGATCGCGGTCTGCTACCTGCTCATCACCATCCCGCTCGGCCAGCTGGCCGACCGGCTCGAGAAGCGACTGGCGGTGGCTCGATGAGCTCGGTCCTGTACGACGCGCCCGGCCCTCGCACCAAGCGCACGTCGGCGATCGTCTCCACGGTCGTCGGCCTGGTCATCCTCGCCGCTCTCGGCTACTCGCTTCTCACCCTGGGGGAGCAGGGGCTGTTCGGGGCCGACCGGTGGAACATCTTCAACGACCCACTAGTGTGGCTCGACCTGCTCCGCGCGCTCGGTAACACCCTGCAGGCGGCGGCGCTCGCCGCCGTCGGCGCGGTCATCCTCGGGATGGCGCTCTCGCTGCTGCGGATGGCCGAGCATCGGTGGATCCGCATCCCGGTCACCGTCGTGCTGGAGTTCCTCCGCGGGCTGCCCGTGCTGCTCATGATGGTCTTCTTCTGGGGCGTGTTGGGGCTGGACAGCTTCATCGCCGTGGTCCTCGCGCTGGTCCTCTACAACGGGGCGATCATCGGCGAGGCGCTGCGTTCCGGCATAGTGGCGCTCCCGAAGGGTCAGCGCGAGTCGGGCCTGTCGATCGGGCTCGGCAGCCTGCAGACGCGGCTCGTCATCGAGTTCCCGCAGGCGTTCCGGAACATGCTGCCGATCATCGTCGCGCAGCTCGTCGTCCTGCTGAAGGACACGTCGCTCGGCTACGCCATCGGCTACGCGGAGCTCATCCGTCGTGGGCGGCTGCTGTCGGAGAACTTCGGGGCGTCGCAGTACGGCTTCTCGGTGTTCATCGTCATGACGGCGATGTACCTCGTCGTGAACCTGACGGTGTCGACCCTCGCCCGCCTCGCGGCCCGCCGCCGGGGGACGAAGGACGTGGACCCGGTGATCGCCGCGAACACGAAGGACCCGGGCGCCTCCGTCTGAGGTTCCCCGGCCTTTGGGCGCTCTCGATACGGCCTGGCGGCCTACTCGACGTCCGGGTTTCCGGGGGTCGAGTAGCGGAGCGTATCGAGACCGGCCGAGTAGCGGAGCGTATCGAGGCCCTACCCGGGCGAGCGCACCGCTCGAAGTCGCGACCACGCCTCCCGGTAGACTCGATCCTCGTGTCAGAACCCGTAGCCATCACCGAGGAAGCGGTCTCCCAGGCCGTCGAAGCCGCGCTCTCCGCCATCGGCGGAGCGTCCTCCGTCGCCGAACTCAAGGCCGCACGCACCGCCCACACGGGCGAGGCGTCCGCGCTGGCGAAGCTCAACGCCCTCATGCGTCAGGTGCCCGGCGATCAGAAGGCCGCGGCAGGCAAGCTCGTCGGTCAGGCCCGTGGGCGCGTCAACCAGGCGGTCGCCGCCCGTGAGACCGAGCTCGCCGAAGCCGAGACCGCCGCTCGCCTCGAGGCCGAGCGCGTGGATGTCACCGCCGCGTCGACGACCTGGCGTGCAGGTGCCCGCCACCCCCTGAGCCTGCTTCAAGAGGAGGTCAGCGACATCTTCGTCGGCATGGGGTGGGAGATCGCCGAAGGGCCCGAGCTGGAGCACGAGTGGTTCAACTTCGACGCTCTCAACTTCGATGAGGATCACCCCGCCCGCGCGATGCAGGACACGTTCTTCGTCGACCCGCCCGAGCGCCACCTCGTGATGCGAACCCACACGTCTCCGGTGCAGGTGCGATCCATGCTCGACCGCCCGCTGCCGCTCTACGTGCTGTGCCCCGGCCGGACCTACCGCACGGACGAGTTCGACGCGACGCACCTGCCCGTCTTCTCGCAGTTCGAAGGTCTCGCCATCGACAAGGGCCTGACCATGGCGCACCTGCGCGGCACGCTCGAGCACTTCGCCCGCATCATGTTCGGCGACGAGGCGCGCATCCGCCTGCGCCCCAACTACTTCCCGTTCACCGAGCCGTCCGCCGAGATGGACGTCTGGCAGCCCGGCGCCAAGGGCGGCCCCCGCTGGATCGAATGGGGCGGCTGCGGCATGGTCAATTCCAACGTGCTTCGCGCCGCCGGCATCGATCCCGACGAATACCAGGGCTTCGCCTTCGGCATGGGCATCGAGCGCACCCTCCAGTTCCGCAACTCCCTCAACGACATGCGCGACATGGCCGAGGGCGACGTGCGGTTCAGCGAGCAGTTCGGCCTGGTCCTGTGACCGGCCGCATCGCCCTGGCCCCGAACGCCCGCACCACCCGAAAGGCAACGCGATGAGGATCCCTCTGAGCTGGCTCGCCGAATACGTCGACCTCCCCACCGGCACCACGCTGGCCGATGTGCATGCCGCCCTCGTCAAGGTCGGCCTGGAGGAAGAGGCCGAGCACGGCTTCGACGTCACCGGTCCCGTCGTCGTCGGCGAGGTGCTCGAGTTCACCCCCGAGCCCCAGTCGAACGGCAAGACCATCCGCTGGTGCCAGGTGCGTGTCGCCCCCGAGGGGGAGCTCGCTGCCGACGGCGGCGCCGACGTGCGCGGCATCGTCTGCGGCGCCGGCAACTTCTTCGTCGGCGACAAGGTCGTGGTGACGCTGCCGGGCTCGGTGCTGCCCGGTCCGTTCCCGATCGCCGCGCGCAAGACGTACGGGCATGTGTCCGACGGCATGATCGCGTCCACGCGCGAGCTCGGCCTCGGCGAGGAGCACGACGGCATCCTGCGTCTGGAGTCCCTCGGCCTCGACCCCGAGCCGGGGACCGACGCGATCGCGCTGCTCGGTCTCGACGACAGCGCCGTCGAGGTCAACGTCACGCCCGACCGCGGCTACGCGTTCTCCATCCGCGGCATCGCCCGGGAGTACGCGCTATCGACCGGAGCGACCTTCCGCGACCCGGCGGCCGTGCCGCAGCCGGTCGCCGCCGGCGGGTTCTCCGTCACCATCGACGACGACCGCCCCGTGCGCGGCCGCGTCGGCGCGAACGTGTTCGTCACGCGCGTGGTGCGCGGCGTCGACGCGAGCAAGCCGACCCCGCCATGGATGCAAGCCCGCCTGCGTCTCGCCGGCATCCGCTCGATCTCGCTCGCCGTCGACATCACCAATTACGTCATGCTCGAGCTCGGGCAGCCGCTGCACGCCTACGACCTCGACAAGCTCGAGGGGGGCATCGTCGTCCGCCGCGCGGCGGAGGGCGAGACGATCGTCACGCTCGACGACCAGACTCGGAAGCTCGATCCGGAAGATCTCGTCATCGCGGACGACGCGGGTGCCATCGGCATCGCCGGCGTCATGGGTGGCGCGCGCACCGAGTTCTCGGACACGACGACGAACGTGCTCATCGAGGCCGCCGGATTCGACCCCGTCTCGATCGCCCGCTCGGCCCGTCGCCACCGTCTGCCCAGCGAGGCGTCCAAGCGCTTCGAGCGCGGCGTCGATCCGCTGATCGCCGAGGCCGCCGCGGCCCGTGTCGTGCAGCTGCTCGTCGACCTCGCCGGAGGGACCGTCGACCCGCTGGGATCGACCCACTTCGAGGCGACCCCGCCGTCGCCCATCGAACTGCCCGAGGGCTACGTCACCGGCATTATCGGCGTCGACTACACGCCCGCCGAGGTGCGATCGGTGCTGTCCGCCCTCGGCGCGACCATCGAGGCGACCGACACCGGCCTCCTCGTGACGCCGCCGACCTGGCGTCCCGACCTGACCGATCGTGCGACGCTCGCCGAGGAGGTCGCGCGCCTCGTCGGCTACGACCGGATCCCGTCGGTCCTCCCGATCGCTCCGCCCGGACGTGGCCTCACCCGGTCCCAGCGTCTGCGTCGGAGTGTCGCGGCGACACTCGCGGCCGCGGGGAGCGTCGAGGTCATGCCGTTCCCGTTCGTCTCCGAGGCGGACAACGCGCTGTTCGGATCCGCCGCCGACGAGCCTCCGGCCGCGATCAGGCTGGCGAATCCGCTCGCGGGCCAGGCGCCCTACCTGCGGACCTCGCTCATCCCGGGACTCCTGGAGGCGGCGAAGCGCAACCGCTCGCGTGGCCGCGTGGATCTCGACCTCTTCGACATCGGATCGGTTTTCCGTCCCGAGGCCGGCGTGACGTACGGCACCGACTACATTCCGCCGATCGCGGCATTGCCGACGCGCGAGACGCTCGTGAACCTCAACGCCAGCCTCCCGCCGCAGCCCCGCCACGTCGCGGTGGTGCGGATGGGGCACAAGGTTCCCAAGCAGCCGGGGCAGCCTGCGGTCGATTACGACTGGCGCGACGCTCTGGCCGCGGCCCAGCAGATCGCGGCCGCGGTCCGCATCACGCTGCGTCCCGTTCAGGGCAGCCATCACGCGTTCCACCCGGGACGCACGGCGGAGTTGTTGGTGGACACCGCCGAGGGCGTCGTGTCCGTCGGGTACGCCGGTGAGCTGTTGCCGTCGGTGGCGCTGGAGGCGGACCTCGCCGAGGTCGTCGCCGTCGCAGAGCTCGACCTGGACGCGCTCATCCGTCTGGCCGACCCCGACGCGCACGCCGCGACGATCGCGAGCACACCGGCGGCGACACAGGACGCGTCGCTGGTCGTCGACGCGGGTGTGCCCGCGGGAGACGTCCGCGCCGCGCTCATCGCCGGGGCGGGTGAGCTCGTCGAGAGCATCGCACTGGTCGACGACTACCGTGGCGCCGGACTGCCCGAGGGAACGAAGTCGCTGACGTTCGCGATGCGCTTCCGCGCCCCGGGCCGCACACTGACGGCAGCCGAGGCGACGGAGGCGAAGCTCGCGGGAGTCGCCGAGGCGACCGCCCGCACAGGCGCCACCCTCCGCGAATAGCCGCCGCCTCCCTTCGTATCGCTCCGCTCAACGGGCGGGAGGACTGTCGCCCCGCCCATTGAGCGAAGCGGAATGAAGGGGTAGCAACGGAGTTCTTCGGTGCTCGTTTCGCGACGGCCCTGGCGGGCCTCCTCAATGAGCGGCTGTGTGCGGTCGCTGAGGAGGTCGCTCTGCGACCGTCGCGAAGCGGTCCGAGGATGGTGCCCTGCATTTCGCTTCGCTCAATGGGCGGGCGGTTCCGAGCATGCGCCCCGCCCATCGAGCGGAGCGAAATGAAGGGGTGGCAGCGGAGTTCTTCGGCGCTCGTTTCGCGACGGCCCTGGCGGGCCTCCTCAACGAGCGGCTAGGTCTGGTCGCTGAGGAGGTCGCTCTGCGACCGTCGCGAAGCGGCCCGTGGGCAGGTGCCCTGCATTTCGTTGCGCTCAATGGGCGGGCGGTCCCGGGCGTGTGCCCCGCCCATTGAGCGGAGCGAAATGAAGGGGTGGCGGCGCGGTTCTGAGATGCACTCCTCTGGCGCTTGTTTCGCGACGGCCCTGGCGGGCCTCCTCGACGAGCGGCTGTGTGTGGTCGCTGAGGAGGTCGCTCTGCGACCGGCGCGAAGCGGTCCGTGGGCGGGTGTCCTGCATTTCGCTTCGCTCGATGGGCGGGCGGTTCCGAGCATGCGCCCCGCCCATTGAGCGGAGCGAAATGAAGGGGTGGCAACGGAGTTCTTCGGTGCTCGTTCCGTGACCGCCCTGGCGGACCTCCTCAACGAGCGGCTCCGATCGTCGCGAAGCGGCCGCCGCACGCGCTAAGGTCGTCACCTATGGAGATCCGTCGGCCCGCTTTCGCGCTCGTGCGCGACGGTCGACGTGCGCGCCGCGGCGCGGACCGCCGACTCTAGGCGGCGCCTCATCAGCGCTCGATCCCTCGTGGTCGAGCCGGAGCCGTCGCCCAAGATCAGGTCCCGCCCCGCGCCTGCCACAGGTGTCGCGGGCTTCGTCCACCTCCTCTCACTAAGGTCTTCTCATGCCTTTGTCCGTTGCCGTCGCCGGGGCATCCGGTTACGCGGGCGGCGAGATCCTGCGTCTCCTCTCCGGTCATCCCGACTTCGAGATCCGCACGGTCACCGCCCACTCCAACGCAGGTCATCTCCTGGGCGAGGTGCAGCCGCACCTGCGCTCGCTCGCGCATCTCGAGCTGGTCGCGACGACCCCCGAAGCCCTCGCGGGCCACGATGTCGTCTTCCTCGCTCTGCCGCACGGCGCATCCGGTGCGCTCACCGCCGAGCTCGGTGACGACGCCCTCGTCGTCGACTGCGGCGCCGACCACCGTCTCGAATCCGAAAAGGACTGGGCGGCGTTCTACGGCGGCGACTTCTTCGGCGCCTGGACCTACGGCGTCCCCGAGCTCCCCATCGACGGCGGAGCCGCGAAGCAGCGCGATCGTCTGATCGCTGCCCGCCGTATCGCCGCCCCCGGATGCAACGCCAGCACTGTGGCCCTCTCTCTCGCTCCGGGAATCGCGGCCGGGGTCATCGACGCGGGCGACATCGTCGCCGTGCTCGCCGTCGGCCCGTCGGGCGCGGGCAAGGCTCTCAAGACGAACCTCCTGGCCGCCGAGATCCTCGGCAGCGCCAACCCGTACGCCGTCGGCGGCACGCACCGTCACATCCCCGAGATCCAGCAGTCGCTGCGCTGGTCCGGGGCGGCCGACCCGAAGGTCTCGTTCACGCCGGTCATCGTCCCGATGTCGCGGGGGATCCTCGCCACCAGCACGGCGCGCGTCACTCCCGGGACGGATGCCGCGACCGTCCGTCAGGCGTGGATCGATGCCTACGCGGGGGAGCCTTTCGTCGAGCTCCTCCCCGAGGGGCAGTTCCCTCGGACCGCCGACGTCCTCGGGGCGAACACCGCGCTCCTCGGTCTCGCGGTCGACGAGCAGGCAGGGCGCGTCGTCGTCGTGACCGCCGTCGACAACCTGGTCAAGGGCACCGCGGGTGCCGCCATCCAATCCGCCAACATCGCCCTCGGCCTCGCCGAGACGGCGGGCCTCACCACGAACGGAGTCGCGCCGTGAGCGTCACCGCACCCCAGGGATTCGAAGCAGCAGGCGTCACCGCCGGACTGCGCTCGACCGACGCTCCCGATGTCGCCCTCGTGGTCAACCGGGGTCCGCTCATGCACGGTGCCGCCGTGTTCACGAGCAACCGGGCCAAGGCCAACCCCGTCATCTGGAGCCAGCAGGTCGTCACCGACGGCCGCATCCAGGCGGTCGTCCTGAACGCAGGCGGCGCCAACTGCTTCACCGGAGCCTTCGGTTTCCAGACCACGCACCAGACGGCCGAGCAGGTCGCCGCCGATCTGGGCATCTCCGCGGGAGACGTGCTCGTCTGCTCGACCGGACTCATCGGGGTCGGAGACGAGACGTTCCGGGCGAAGGTCCTCTCCGGCGCGAAAGCGGCCGCAGCCGGTCTCTCGACCGATGGCGGGGAGAACGCGGCCAACGCGATCCTCACCACCGACACGCACGCGAAGCAGGTGGTCGTCTCGCGCGACGGCTGGTCGATCGGCGGCATGGCCAAGGGAGCCGGGATGCTGGCGCCCGGTCTCGCCACCATGCTCGTCGTCCTCACGACCGACGCGGTCATCGAGCAGCCCTCGCTCGACGCGGCGCTCCGCGAGGCGACGCGCGTCACCTTCGACCGGCTCGACTCCGACGGCTGCATGTCGACCAACGACACCGTGACGATGCTGGCGAGCGGAGCATCGGGTGTCGAGGCTGACATCGAAACCTTCACCGCCGCTCTCGTCGAGGCCTGCGCCGATCTCTCCGCGCAGCTCCAAGGGGACGCGGAGGGCGCGTCCCACGATGTGAACATCGAGGTCATCGGTGCCAAGACCGAGGATGAGGCCGTCGAGGTCGCGCGGTCGGTCGCCCGCAACAACCTGTTTAAGGCCGCCGTCTTCGGCAACGACGCGAACTGGGGCCGCGTGCTCGCGGCCATTGGCACCACGGACGCCGAGTTCGACCCCTACGACGTCGACGTGAGCATGAACGGGGTGCGCGTGTGCACCCAGGGCGGCCCCGACCGTCCGCGCGAGGACGTCGACATGACGGCCCGCCGCCTGCACCTGCTCATCGACCTCAAGGTGGGCGGTGCGACCGCGACGGTGCTGACCAACGACCTCACGCACGACTACGTCCACGAGAACAGCGCGTACTCCAGCTGATGACCGAGTCCGCACCCACCACCAGGTCGCTGCCTCTGCAGACGACAACGCAGGACGAGGCGGCCGTCAAGGCGGCCACGCTCATCGAGTCTCTGCCCTGGCTGCAGCGTTTCGCCGGCCAGATCGTCGTCGTGAAGTACGGTGGCAACGCCATGGGCGATGACCGCTCCCTTCAGGCCTTCGCGGAGGACATGGTCTATCTGCGCGCGGTCGGCATCCGCCCCGTCGTCGTGCACGGCGGCGGCCCCCAGATCTCCAACATGCTCGATCGCCTCGGCATCGAGAGCGAGTTCCGCGGTGGATACCGCGTGACGACTCCCGAGGTCATGGAGGTCGTCCGCATGGTGCTCACCGGGCAGGTGAGCCGCGACATCGTCTCGGGTATCAACGAGCACGGCCCGCTCGCCGCCGCGGTCTCGGGAGAGGACGCAGGTCTCTTCTCCGGACGCCGCCGCGCCGCCGTTGTCGACGGCGTCGAAGTCGACCTCGGCCTGGTCGGCGATGTCGTCTCGGTCGACCCGGCGGCCGTCCTTGCGCAGCTCGACGCCGGCCGCATCCCCGTCGTATCGAGCATCGCGCCCGAGATCGACGGGGGCGGTCAGAGCCTCAACGTCAACGCGGACGCCGCTGCGGCGGCGCTCGCCGTGGCCCTCGGTGCGGCCAAGCTGATCATCCTCACGAACGTCGCCGGGCTCTACAGCGACTGGCCGGACCGCACGTCGCTCGTCTCGCACATCACATCGGCCGAGCTGGCGGCCCTACTGCCCAGCCTCGACGCGGGCATGATCCCCAAGATGACTGCCTGCCTCACCGCGGTCGAGGGCGGCGTCGAGAAAGCCGCCGTCATCGACGGCCGGATCGAGCACTCCATCCTCCTCGAAATCTTCACTGGAAGCGGAATCGGAACGGAGGTCGTCGCGTGAGCACGACCAGCGAACAGACCACCCTCGATGAGAGAACGGCTCGCCCGGTCGCGGATGAGTACACCGCGCGTCACGCGTCGGCGCTCATCAAGACCGTCGGGACCCCGCTGCGCGTGCTCGAACGCGGCGAGGGCGCGTGGGTGTGGGATGTCGATGGGGGGAAGTACCTCGATTTCCTCGCGGGCATCGCGGTCAACTCGCTCGGCCACGCTCATCCCGTGATGGTCGAGGCAGCGTCGCGTCAGGCCGCGACGCTGGTGCACATCTCGAACTACTTCGCGAGCAAGCCGCAGATCGAGCTCGCCGAACGTCTTCGTCGGATCACCGGCGCGGGTGACGAGGGGCGCGTGTACTTCGGGAACTCGGGCGCCGAGGCGATGGAGGCGGCGTTCAAGCTGGCCCGGCGCAACCGCACCGAGGGCCGATCGAAGATCGTCTCCCTCAAGAACTCGTTCCACGGCCGCACCATGGGTGCGCTGGCCCTGACCGGCAAGGTCGCGCTGCAGGAGCCGTTCCTCCCGATGGTCGAGGGCGTCGAGCACATCGACACCACCCTGGAAGCGCTTGAAGCCGCCATCGACGACTCCGTGGCGGCCCTTGTGCTCGAGCCCATCAAGGGCGAGGCCGGTGTGCTGCCGCTCCCCAGCGGCTTCATGCGTCGGGCGCGTGAGCTGACCGCCCAGCACGATGCACTCCTGATCGTCGACGAGATCCAGACGGGTGTCGGTCGCACCGGCGAGTGGTTCGCCTACGAGCTCGACGGCGTCACCCCCGACGCCGTCACGATCGCCAAGGGTGTCGGTGGCGGTGCGCCCATCGGTGCGCTCGTCACCTTCGGGGCGGCAAGCGATCTCCTCAAGCGCGGTGACCATGGCAGCACCTTCGGCGGCAACCCGTTCGCGGCCGCGATCGCCGGGGCAGTGGTCGATGAGATCGAGCGAGCAGGACTGCTCGAGAACGCGCGGACGCGGGGCGCTCAGCTGCAGGACATCCTCCGCGCGGCCGATTCGCCCCTGCTCACCGAGGTGCGCGGAGCGGGTCTCATGGTCGGAGCAGGAGTCGCCGATGGCCGTGCCCTCGAGATCGCGAATGCGGCGCTCGAGGAGGGCTTGATCATCAACGCCCCCAACCCGGACTCGCTGCGCATCGTTCCGCCGCTGATCATCGGCGACGTCGAACTCGACGAGTTCGACGTCCGATTCCGGCGCGCGCTCGCTCGCCTCTGACAGCTCGTCGCCCACCCTCGAACCTCCGCGGCCCACGCCGCCCACCGACTAAGGACCACCGTGACCCGCCACTTCCTCCGTGACGACGACATCACCCCCGCCGAGCAGCTGGAGATCCTCGATCTCGCCGACCGGATCAAGGCCGACCGCTGGGGCACCCGCCCCCTCGACGGCCCGCAGACCGTCGCGGTCATCTTCGACAAGTCGTCGACCCGCACACGTGTCTCGTTCGCCGTCGGCATCGCCGACCTCGGCGGCCAACCGCTGATCATCTCCACCGAGACGAGTCAGCTGGGCGGGAAGGAGTCCATCGCCGACACCGCTCGCGTGCTCGAGCGGATGGTGGCCGCCATCGTGTGGCGCACCTACGCGCAGTCGGGTCTCGAAGAGATGGCCGCGGGCACGAAGGTCCCCGTCGTCAATGCGCTCTCCGACGAGTTCCACCCGTGCCAGCTGCTCGCCGATCTCCAGACGATCCGCGAGCATCGCGGGACCCTCGCCGGGCTGACGGTCGCCTTCCTGGGAGACGGGGCGAGCAACATGTCGCACTCCTACCTGCTCGCCTGCGCCACCGCGGGGATGAACATCCGTGTCGGGGCCCCCATCGAGTTCGAGCCGTCGGCCGAGGTCGTCTCGAAGGCGACCGAGATCGCGGAGACGACCGGCGGATCCGTCGCCGTCTTGACCGACCCGGTCGCGGCCGTCGGGGGAGCGGACGTGGTCGTGACGGACACCTGGGTGTCGATGGGGCAGGAGGACGAGAAGGCCGCGCGCGTGGCCGCGCTCGGCGGCTACAAGGTCTCTCCGGAGCTGATGGCCCACGCCGCCGACGACGCGCTCTTCCTGCATTGCCTGCCCGCCTACCGCGGCTACGAGGTCGACGCCGCCGTCATCGACGGCCCCCAGAGCGTGATCTGGGACGAGGCGGAGAACCGTCTGCACGCGCAGAAGGCTTTGCTGGCCTGGCTGCTGGCGAAGTCGGCGAGCTGAGGGGCGGCAAGACGATGAGCGAACTCGACAACCAGAATCCGGCAGGCGAGGCCGCGACCCGTTCCGGCGCGCTCTGGGGCGGACGCTTCGCCACGGGCCCGTCGCCTGAACTGGTGAAGCTCAGCCGCTCCACGCACTTCGATTGGCAGCTGGCGGAGTACGACCTCGCCGGCTCGCGCGCCCACGCTCGGGCGCTCGCCGGTGCCGGGCTGCTCGACGACGCCGAGCTGACCGCCATGCTGGGCGCCCTCGAGCGCCTTGAGCAGGACGTCCGCGACGGCGCCTTCCGGCCTGAGGAGGGCGACGAGGACGTGCACTCCGCCCTCGAGCGCGGCCTCATCGATCGGGCCGGCGCCGAGGTCGGAGGCAAGCTGCGTGCGGGCCGCAGCCGCAACGACCAGATCGCGACCTTCGTGCGGATGCTGCTGCGCGATCACGCCGCCGTCCTCACCCGCCAGATCGTCGACCTCGTCGACTCCATCGCGGCGCAGGCGGACCGCCACTTCGACGCGATCCTCCCGGGGCGCACGCATCTGCAGCACGCGCAGCCGGTGCTCTTGGCGCATCACCTGCTCGCCCACGCCTGGCCGCTCGTGCGCGACCTCGAGCGTCTGCGCGACTGGGCCGCCCGCGCCAACGCGTCGCCCTACGGATCGGGGGCGCTCGCCGGCAGCACGTTGGGCCTCGACGCCCATCAGGTCGCCGGCGATCTCGGCTTCTCCCGCGTGGTCGAGAACTCCATCGACGGCACATCCAGCCGCGACGTCGTCGCCGAGTTCGCCTTCGTCGCCGCGCAGATCGGGGTCGACCTCTCGCGTTTCGCGGAGGAGATCATCATCTGGAACACCCGCGAGTTCGGGTTCGTCACGCTGCACGACGGGTACTCGACCGGGTCGTCGATCATGCCCCAGAAGAAGAACCCGGACATCGCCGAGCTCGCGCGCGGCAAGTCGGGTCGTCTGATCGGCAACCTGTCGGGCCTGCTCGCGACCCTCAAGGGCCTCCCGCTCGCGTACAACCGCGACCTGCAGGAGGACAAGGAGCCGGTCTTCGACTCGATCGAGACCCTCGAGGTGCTGCTTCCCGCGTTCACCGGCATGGTCGCGACGCTCACGTTCGACACCGACCGGATGCGCGAGCTCGCGCCGCAGGGCTTCTCGCTCGCGACTGACATCGCGGAGTGGCTCGTCGCGCGCGGCGTCCCGTTCCGCGAGGCGCACGAGATCTCGGGTGCCTGCGTGCGCGTCGCCGAGGGCAAGGGCGGCGACCTCGACGTGCTGACCGACGAGGACTTCGCCGGCATCTCGCCCCACCTCACCCCCGAGGTGCGCGACGTTCTGACGATCGAGGGTTCTGTCGGCAGTCGGCGCAACGAGGGCGGTACCGCTCCGGAGCGGGTACGCGAGCAACTCGCTGCGCTCACCGAGCGAGTCCGCCCCTTCATGGCGGCGGTCTCGTGAACGCACGCCGAGCCCCGCAGTCGCAGCCTCCCAAGTACCCCTGGTTGCTGCCGGTCGTCGTGGTCATCGCGGTCGGGATCCTCGTCTGGGCGGTCGTCACGACGGTCGCGAACGGCACGTTCCTCTGAGCGACGCGAGCGCCGAAGGTCTCGCCGGCCTCGGAGCGGGAACCGGTCCGGAGTTCTTCGCTCCCGATCGCGTCCTCTTCGAGCAGCGGGCCGAGGTGGTCGCGCCTCTCGTGCTCGGGGGCATCCTGACCAGGCACGGCGCAAGTGGTCCGGTGTCGCTGCGGATCTCGGAGGTCGAGGCGTACAGCGGACTCGGCGATGATCCGGGGTCGCACGCGCACCGCGGAGAGACCCCTCGCAACCGGGTGATGTTCGGCCCCGCCGCCCACCTGTACACGTATTTCACCTACGGCATGCACACGTGCGCCAATATCGTCTGCCTCCCCGAGGGGGTAGCCGGGGGACTCCTGCTGCGCGGTGGCGAGATCGTTCAGGGCGAGCCGTTCGTTCGGGAACGTCGGGGGGACGCCCCGTTCCGGGACCTCGCCCGCGGCCCGGCTCGACTCGCGAACGCCATGGGGATCCCGCTCGGCGACGGGGGAGCGGACGTGCTCTCCGGGCAATACTCGCTGCGCCTCCGAGTGGATCCGATCGTCGATGTCGGGAGGAGCGCGCGAACCGGAGTGAGCGGCGCGGGCGGGACGGACGACTACCCGTGGCGCTTCTTCATCCCCGGTGACCCCACCGTCTCGCCCTATCGTCGGCATGTCCCGAAGAAGCGGGCGACCGGGGCAGGCTAGCCCAAGCGGTCGGGATGAGTCGTCACGGGCGAGGCGGGCGATAGCGTAGAGGCGTGTCCGAATCCGTACTTCTGCCCGACCAGCGCAACGATCCGTCCTTCCCGTCCATCTGGGACGAACTGGTCTGGCGAGGGCTGATCCATGTGTCCACCGATGAGACCGCGCTTCGAGAGCTGCTTTCCGGGGACCCGATCACTTACTACTGCGGATTCGACCCCACCGCCCCGTCGTTGCACCTCGGCAATCTGGTGCAGTTGCTGCTGATGCGACGGCTGCAACTCGCCGGGCACCGACCGCTCGGTCTGGTGGGCGGATCGACCGGTCTGATCGGCGACCCGCGCCCTACCGCCGAGCGCACTCTCAACACGCGCGAGACCGTGGCCGAGTGGGTGTCACGACTGCAGGCGCAGGTCGAGAGGTTCCTGTCGTTCGACGGGGACAACGCCGCGCGGATGGTCAACAACCTCGACTGGACGGCCCAGCTGTCGGCGATCGACTTTCTCCGAGACGTGGGCAAGTACTTCCGGGTGGGCACGATGCTCAAGAAGGATGCGGTGAGCGCGCGCCTCAACTCGGATGCGGGCATCAGCTACACCGAGTTCAGCTACCAGATTCTCCAGGGCTACGACTTCCTGCAGCTGCATCGCGAGTTCGGGTGCGTGCTGCAGACCGGTGGCAGCGACCAGTGGGGCAATCTGACCAGCGGTACGGACCTGGTCCACCGTGTGGAGGGCCGATCGGTGCACGCCATCGGCACGCCGCTCATCACCAACTCGGACGGGACGAAGTTCGGCAAGAGCGAGGGCAACGCCGTCTGGCTCGACGGCGAGCTCACGAGTCCGTGGGCGATGTACCAGTTCTGGCTCGGCACAGGAGATGCCGATGTGATCGATCGCCTGAAGGTCTTCACGTTCCTCGACCGTGTCGAGATCGAACGCCTCGGGCAGGCGACGGCCGATGCCCCGTTCCGGCGTGAGGCGCAGAAGACCCTGGCGGCGATCGTCACCGCGACAGTCCACGGCGAGGATGCGGTGCGCAAGGTGATCGCCGCTGCCGATGCACTGTTCGGCGGAGGCGAGCTGGGCGAGTTGGACGGCGCGACGCTCCGCGACGCGCTCGCCGAGATTCCGCACGCCACCGTGCCGGCGGAGACGCTGGTCATTCAGGCGCTCGTCGACACAGGTCTGACCGGGAGCCTCAGCGATGCTCGTCGCGCCATGTCGCAGGGCGGGGTTCAGGTCAACAACGTGAAGGTCGACGATCCGGCGGCGATCGTCGGTCAGCACGTGCTGCCCTCCGGAGTCGCCGTTCTGCGCCGTGGAAAGAAAACTCTCGGCGCCGCGTTCGTCGACGGAGTGTCCGGGGCCTGAATTCCCCGGAATGGTGCGGGACACGCCGTGAAGACGCTGTGATTTGCGGAGGTCGTGGATCGCACGTATTGTTCTTCTTGTTGCCCCAAACGGTGCGGGAAGCTGGAAGAGCTTCTAGCCCGTCAAGTTGGGAACATCGGTTGCTGTAGCGACGGGGTCTGGTCCGCTTGACGGATGTGGATTCTGGTCTTACAGTTGCTGAGCTGCTCCGGGGCTGAACAAGCCCCACGGTCTGCATCTTCTGGGTGTGGGCAAGAGTCGCCTTCGGGTGGGCTCCACAGGGGCGCGTTTGGATGTCAGCCTTCATGCTGCTGCTGCACTGAGTGTGGTGGTGGGTGTTGTGTGTCCGATCCTTGAGAACTCAACAGCGTGCACTAAGTCAATGCCAAATTACCTCGGCCTCATCGTTTGATGGGGTTTGAGATTCCTTTGGTTATTTGGATTGTCAGTAGACAGTCTTTTTAGCTGGTTTCAAACTCGCTGCGACACCTTATTCCGGTGTTGTATGCATTTCTTTTTTACGGAGAGTTTGATCCTGGCTCAGGACGAACGCTGGCGGCGTGCTTAACACATGCAAGTCGAACGGTGAAGCAGAGCTTGCTCTGTGGATCAGTGGCGAACGGGTGAGTAACACGTGAG
>CAJYYA010000018.1 GCA_913778905.1 uncultured Naasia sp.
CTGACGCACTCCCGGCCGACGCCGGAAGCGGGTGGTATCTTGGGATCCCACCCGCTTCCGGCTTCGCGAGACATCTCCCGTCTCCCCCCCCCTGCGCTCAGCAGGAACTTCAGCACCTCAGCAGGACTGATTCGTCACTTTTCTCCTGCTGAAGCGCCGTTCTTCCTGCTGAGCGCGAGGGCGCGAGCTCGACGGCGGTCGATACGGGTCAGCTCACCGGGCGACGGCCGCACTCCGGCGGGCCCGCCAGCCGATGATCGTGTCGATGACCACGAACGCGACGAGGGGCCAGCCGACCAAGGGGAGCACCAGTCCGATCGCGACACCGACCGCGATCACGAGGGCGACACCCCACCACGGAGCCCGGCGGAGAGCACCGCGCTCCGGCGCTCTGCCCGGACGGTTCGAGGTCTTCGTGGGACGGCGCTGCCACCACATCACGTAGCCCCACACGGTCATGACGATGATCCCCAGCGCGGTCATGAAGAGCAGCAGCTGGTTGGGCAGGCCGAACATCGTGCCGGAGTGCGTGTCGATGCCCCAGCGGGTCAGCTTCGCCGGGATGCCGAAGTCGGCGAAGTCGACCCGGTCGGTCACCTGCATGGTCGATCCGTTCACCGCGACCGCGTCGACCTCCGTCGGGATGCTGCGCTGGATCTCCTGCACCACCCACGCGCTCTCGGCGTTCTTGGGCGGGCGGATCTCGACGAGTCCGGTGTTGATGTTGACTTCCTCGCCGACGGCGAGCACGCGGTCGAAGTCGGCGGGGTTGATCGCGACCCCACCGCCTTCGGCGCCTCCCCCGTGACCGTCGTGGCCGCCGGCGACGGCGACGCCGTCACCCAGGGTCGTCGTCAGCGACGGGGTGCCCCAGCTCAGCGCTGACCGGAGGTCACCCACGTTGGTCCCGCCGAACTGGGACCACGTGATGCCCGTGGCGGAGAGGAACAGAGCTCCGACGAGGAGCCAGATCCCGGTCGCCGCGTGCCAGGAGAGGATGCGGCGGTACCCGGTGTAGGTGTTGTTGGGGCGCACGAAGTCGCGCTTCTTCCGCGCGGACCGGACGCGCGCCACCCACAGTCCGAGGCCCGCGAGAGTGATGATGCCGAGCCACGATGCGGCGAGCTCGCTGTAGTAGCGGCCGATGTCGCCGAGGTGCAGGCTGCGGTGCAGGTCGCTGACCCAGGCTCGGAACGGGAGCGCACCGCTGGTTCCGTACGCGGTCAGGTCGCCCCGGATCTGCGCCGTGCCCGGGTCGACGAAGACCGCGCGCGTCTCGCTCTCGCCGAGCGACGGGTCGGCGTACATGACACGTGTCGTGTCGCCGGGGTTCGGCGCGGGGCGGACCGCGACGATCTGCTGATCGGCGCCGACGTACCTGTTCGCCGCCTCGACCTGATCCGCGAGCGACAGGGCGGTGGCGGTCACGGGAGCGTGCAGCTCATCCGCGTAGATGACCTGATCGATGGAGGGGCTCAGCGCGTAGAGCGCACCACTGGTGGCCGCGATGAGGATGAACGGGCCGACGAGGATCGCGGCGTAGAAGTGCAGGCGGAGCAGCAGCTGCCCGAACCAGCCTTTCGAGCCACGGCTGGGCGCGACTGCGGGTCTCGCCCTGGGGGCGGGATCGCCGCCGGCAGGTTCGGCGGGCGGCGCGTGCTCGGCCGGGGAGGGAGAGGCGATGGTGGTCATGGTGCGAGGAGTCCTTCGGACGGAGATTCGAGTCGAGAGCGCATCCCGAACGGCGCGGTGCGGTGCACGGTCCGGACGAGCGTGCCGTGGCCGTCGAGCGACCGTCGGCAGAAGGGCCGGGTCTCACGGAGAGCCGTGCCGAAGCTGCGAGTGGATGCGGTGAAGCCGAGATCGGACGCTGCGGAGCCGCGATCCGATACGGCGGCGCTCGTCCAGAGCAGGACGGCGCCGGGCTGATCAGACCGGGAGGAGCGGCGGACCGCGACGGGAGAGCGACCCGAGGCCGGCACCGGCGCGCAGGGCACGGGTGCCGCAGCGCACGACGACACTGCGCAGGGCGAAGACGGGCGGCACCGGACGGGTCAGCGCCTCGACGAGCCGGCCGATCCACGCGTCGACACGGGTCGCGGTCGACATCAGCGCGAGCAGCATCCGCTCGGCGAAGTAGAGGACCGCGACCGTGACGAGCGCAGCGACGCCGTGCCCGATCCACATACCCGCACCGGTCCCGTGGCTGTGCATCGAGGAGGACTCTGCATCGAGGATCGACGCCGTCACCGCGGGGTCGAGGTGATGGGAGGACGCCGCGGAATGGGGACTCGATCCGCTCCCGAGCACGAAGAGCGTGTGGAACAGGAGTTGGGCGACTCCGACGGAGGCGGTGAGACGCACGACCGACAGTCGCCGACCCGCGAGCAGGGTGCACACCGTGATCGACAGCAGAAGCGGAACGAGCACGCCGATCAGCGCGGGCATCTCACCACCGGCGACGACGTGCGCGAAGAGGGCGACGAACGTCGCGAGGGTCGCCGCGACCGCACCGCGCACGAGGCGGGGGATGCGGGAGGAGACCATGTCGCACATCATGGCACCCGGGGAGCCTGCGTGGCTGAGCCGTGGCCGTTCGCCGCGACTCGCACTCCCCGCCGGCTAGCGACTGTGACGCGACAGCACATCGACCTGGCCGGGCGTCATGCGCCCCGCTGAGACCTCGGAGACCAGGAAGCCGGCCGCCTGCGTGGCGTCCACGTTGTCGCGACACATCAGGAAGATCCTCTGCTGGGTGGCGATCGATCCAGGGTGCTCGATCACGAGCATCCTCCCGTCGGTCGACAGCCGGTAACCCCACCGGAACCAGGCGGCGAGGACGGCGAATCTCCGGCCACGCCAGGCGAACAGACCCGCGGGCGTGGCACGCGCTGCGGCGATGCCGTGGATCGTGCGGGTCCGTCCCTCTTCCGTCGTGAGGGTGCAGTCGAACATCAGTCGCCGCGCGGGTGTGATCGTGAAGCGGGCGCTGCCCGACCGGATGCCGACCCGCGCCGCGCCGTCGGCCGTCGAGGCGGCGAGCCACCACCATCCTTCGACCTCGGCGGGGTGGGCCGTCACGCGCGTCGTCGGCCCGCCACGGCGCGGGGCAATCTCGGTGGTCACACCTCAGGATCGTCGCAGAGGCTCATGCCGAAAAGCCCCCGAGTAGGGGCTTAGGTTGCAGATGACCTACGAGGAGGGGGCACGCATGGCCGGGACGACGGGCGAAGGATGTCAGATCGTGCTCGTGAACGCGCAAGACCGGGTCCTCTTGCAATTGCGCGACGAGAAGGACTGGATTCCGTTCCCCGGCATGTGGGCGCTTCCGGGCGGGATGAGGGAGGGCGGCGAGTCTCCCGAGGAGTGCATCCGACGGGAGGTGTCCGAGGAGATGGGGATCGAACTCGCGGCTGACGACGTCACGCACCTGTGGTCCCGGGTGAGGTCGTACGGGACCGAGCACACCTTCACGGCACACGTCGACATCTCCGCCGAGGACATCCGCCTGACGGAGGGCCAGGAGGTGCGCTGGTTTGATCTGTCCGAGGCCGTGCGGATGTCACTGGCCTACGAGGACAACGCCGTACTCACCGAGTTCATGCAGACTCCGCGCCCGTGACCGTGGCCACTGACGCTGCCCCTCAGCAGGAAGAGGATTCTCCTGTTGAGGGAGAGCAGCGGGTCACTCGGCGAGCTTGCCGTAGAGGGAGCGGCGCAGGGCGTCCATCTCCTCGGCGGCCTGGGTCCTCTGCTCGGGCGTGGCGTCGGAGCTGAACTGCTTCGCCGCCTTCATGAGCTTGAAGAACGCGGTGTGGAACGCGTCCTCCTCACCGCCGCCGGGAAGCTCGCCCCATGCGGTCTGGATGGCTTCGGCGTTCTGCTCCACGTAGGCGCGGCCTTCTTCGGTGAGCGCGTAAGCGTCTCCACGCTCGGCGGCCCGGGTCTCGACGAGGCCCTCGTCGACGAGCTGCTGGAGCGTCGGATACACCGAGCCGGGGCTGGGGCGCCAGCGACCGTCCGTGCGTTCGCCCATCGAGCTGATGAGTCCGTATCCGTTCGATTCCTTCTCCCTCAGCAGGGCGAGGAGGACGAGACGGACGTCGCCACGGCGAGCGCGCGAGCGACCACGCGGGCCGAAGCCGCCGCCAATGGGCCCGAAGCCGGGGCCGAAACCAGGACCGAAGCCGGGCCCCGGACCGAAACCGCGGCCGGGGAAGCCGTGACCGTGCTGGTCGCGGCGGGGCATGTCTGCGGACGCACGGCGTCCGGGATTGAAGTGCTTGTCGAACATGTCGACTCCTTTCAGATCGACGGGCGATCCGTCGAGATAGCTAACGATATATCGTTATAGCTCATTCGGCAAGCAGCGTCGGTCCGTGCGGTTCTCTAGACTCATCTGGTCGATCCCGCTAGGAGACTTACGCCGTGACTCAGCCCGCCACCAGCGCCCCCGCCGTCGACTCCGTGGAGGTCGCTTCGCGGACTCCGGAGAAGGAGCAGCCGTACGGTGCTCTGGGCCTCAAGCCCGACGAGTACGCGAAGATCCGCGAGATCCTGGGTCGCCGCCCCACGAGCGGCGAGCTCGCCATGTACTCGGTGATGTGGAGCGAGCACTGCTCGTACAAGAGCAGCAAGGTGTGGCTGCGCCAGTTCGGGCAGAAGGTCAGCCCCGAGATGACGAAGAACCTCATGGTCGGCATGGGCGAGAACGCCGGCGTCGTCGACGTGGGCGAGGGCTGGGCCGTCACCTTCAAGATCGAGAGCCACAACCATCCGAGCTACATCGAGCCGTTCCAGGGCGCCGCGACCGGCGTCGGCGGCATCGTCCGCGACATCATCTCGATGGGCGCCCGCCCCGTCGCCGTGATGGATGCGCTGCGCTTCGGCGCGATCGACTCCGACGACACGGCCCGCGTCGTGCACGGTGTCGTCTCGGGCATCAGCTTCTACGGCAACTGCCTCGGCCTGCCGAACATCGGCGGCGAGACCTATTTCGACGCGGTCTACCAGGCCAACCCGCTCGTCAACGCGCTCGCGGTCGGCGTCCTCCGCCATGAGGATCTGCACCTCGCCAATGCCAAGGGCGTCGGCAACAAGGTCGTGCTCTTCGGCGCCCGCACCGGTGGCGACGGCATCGGCGGAGCCTCGATCCTCGCGTCCGACACGTTCGCCGAAGGCGGCCCCACCAAGCGCCCCGCCGTGCAGGTGGGCGACCCGTTCGCCGAGAAGGTGCTCATCGAGTGCTGCCTCGAGCTGTTCCGCGGCGAGCTCGTCGAGGGTATCCAGGACCTGGGCGCCGCGGGCATCAGCTGCGCGACGAGCGAGCTGGCCTCGAACGGCGACGGCGGCATGGAGGTCGACCTCGACTCGGTACTGCTGCGCGATCCCAGCCTGACCGCCGAGGAGATCCTGATGTCGGAGAGCCAGGAGCGCATGATGGCGATCGTGCACCCCGACAAGCTCGAGGCGTTCCTCGCCGTCACCGACAAGTGGGATGTCGAGACGAGCGTGCTCGGCGAGGTCACGGACACCGGTCGCCTCATCATCCGCTGGCGCGGCGAGACCATCGTCGACGTCGATCCCCGCACCGTCGCGGTCGACGGCCCCGTCTACGAGCGCCCCGTCGCCTACCCGACGTGGATCGACGCGCTGCAGGCCGACTCGGCCGCCAGTCTCCCCCGCCCGACCGAAGGCGCCGAGCTGCGCGACCAGGTGCTGAAGCTCGTCGGCAGCCCCAATCTCGCCGACAAGAGCTGGATCACCGACCAGTACGACCGATACGTACTCGGCAACACCGCGCTGAGCTTCCCCGACGACGGGGGTATGGTCCGCATCGACGAGGAGAGCGGACTCGGATTCGCCGTCGCCACGGACGCCAACGGCCGCTACTGCCAGCTCGACCCCCGCCAGGGCGCCCAGCTCGCGCTCGCCGAGGCGTACCGCAACGTCGCCGCCACCGGCGCTTCTCCCGTCGCCGTCTCGGACTGCCTCAACTTCGGCTCCCCCGAGAACCCCGAGGTCATGTGGCAGTTCTCGCAGGCCGTCGAGGGTCTCGCGGACGGCTGCCTCGAGCTCGGCATCCCGGTCACGGGCGGCAACGTGTCGTTCTACAACCAGACCGGCGACCAGCCCATCCACCCGACGCCCGTCGTCGCAGTGCTCGGGATCATCGACGACGTCGCGCGCCGCGTGCCCTCCGGATGGCAGGACACGGGCCACAACCTCTACCTGCTCGGCGAGACCGCGCTCGAGCTCGACGGCTCTGCGTGGGCAGGAACGGTGCACGGCCACCTCGGCGGGCGCCCGCCGGCGGTCGACCTCGACCGCGAGAAGCAGCTCGCCTCACTGCTCGCAGCCGCCGCGAAGGAAGGTCTGCTCGGATCCGCGCACGACCTCGCCGACGGTGGGCTCGCGCAGGCCGTCGTCGAGTCGAGCCTGCGGTTCGGGATCGGTGCCCGCCTCTGGCTGACCGAGATCTGCCAGCGCGACGGCATCGATGAGGCGACCGCGCTGTTCAGCGAGTCGACCGGGCGTCTGCTCGTGTCGGTTCCGCGCGAAGACGACGTACGGTTCATGGGCCTGTGCGAGGCGCGCCACTACCCCGTGCTGCGGGTGGGCGTGACCGACGCGGGCGACGCGTCTGGCCCGAGCATCGACGTGCAGGGGCTCTTCGACATCTCGCTGTCGGATCTCCGTAGCACCCATACGGGAGTGCTGCCGAAGCACTTCGCCTGAGCCGAGAGCTCGAAGGGGCGGTCGACCACTGAGGTGGTGGGCCGCCCCTTCATTTCGCTTCGCTCACTGGGCGGGGCTCACGCGTCTCGACACCCGCCGCCCATTGAGCGAAGCGAAATGCAGGCAAACACCGCCCGCTCGGAACCCGCAGCCCCTCTGCGTTTCGCTGGGCTCAACGGGCGAGGCTGGCGGGGAGGTGGCGCTCGGCGGGGCCGTTGTACTCCGACAGCGGGCGGATCAGCGCGTTCGAGGCGAGCTGCTCCATGATGTGCGCCGTCCACCCGACGACGCGCGACGCGACGAAGAGGGGCGTGAACATCTCCACGTCGTATCCGATCAGGTGATAGGCGGGCCCTGACGGATAGTCGAGATTCGGCTGAATCGCCTTCCGGGACTGCATGGCGTCGTTCAGTGCGTCGTAGAGGTCGAGCAGATCCCGCCGGTCGTACTCCGCGACGAGGGTGTCGAGCGACGCCTTCATGGTCGGCACGCGCGAGTCGCCGTTCTTGTAGACCCGGTGCCCGAAGCCCATGATCTTCCTCTTGTTCGCGAGGGCGTCTTCGAGCCACGCCTCAGCATCGGCCGCCGTGCCGATCTCCTCGAACACATGCATGACCGCCTCGTTGGCACCTCCGTGCAGCGGCCCCTTGAGCGCGCCGATTCCGGCGACGACCGCCGAATAGAGGTCGGACAGCGTCGATGTCACCACCCGGGCGGTGAAGGTGGACGCGTTGAACGAGTGCTCGGCGTACAGGATCATCGACACGTCGAAGGCCTTCACGACCGTCTCGCTCGGCACCTCTCCGAACGTCATGCGGAGGAAGTTCGCGGAGTACCCGAGCGCGGCATCGGGCTCCACGATGTCCTGGCCGCGACGACGCCTCTGGTCGTAGGAGATGATCGCGGGCAGCTCGGCCAGCAGCGCGACCGACTTCTCGAGATTGCCCTCGGGTGAGGCGTCCGCCCATGCCGGGTCGAGCGCCCCGATGACCGACACCGCCGTGCGGACGACGTCCATCGGATGAGCCGTGAGCGGCAGCTCGTCGATGACCCGCTTCACAGCAGGATCCAGCGCCCGCTTCGATCGCTCGAGCTGCTGGAAGTCGGAGAGTTCCGCATCCGTCGGCAGTTCGCCGTGCCACAGCAGATACGCCACCTGCTCGAAGCTGCACTGGGCCGCGAGCTCCTGCACGGGGTATCCCCGGTAGAGCAGCGAGTTGGTCTCGGGATTGACCTTCGACACGGCGGTGTAGTCGACCACCACACCGGCGAGACCCTTTTTGATGTCGGACTGTTCGGTCATTGTCACTCCTTCGTGCTGACTTCCTGGTCGCTGCGCGCCTACCGGAACGGGCGCCGAGTGCGACTAGCGCCCGGTGGGCACGTCGAAATTGAAGACCGACGTGTCGAAGCTGTTGTAGGCCTCGTAGTCGAGCAGCTCGTAGAGCCGCGCGCGCGTCTGCATGGTCGGCACCTCGCTCTTCAGCGACCCCTCCGCGGCGAGAGCATCGAGTCCGCGTTCCGCGGCCCCCATCGCGATGCGCAGCAGCGAGACGGGGTAGATGACGAGGTTCATGCCGACGTCGGCCAGCTGCTGGGTGGAGAACAGCTCGCTCTTGCCGAACTCGGTCATGTTGGCGAGCAGCGGCACGTCGGTCGCCGCGCGGACCGCCTCGAACTCGCCGAGGTCGGCCATCGCCTCGGGGAAGACCGCGTCGGCACCGGCGTCCACGAGCTGCTTGATCCGGTCGAGCGCGGCGGGCAGACCCTCGGCGCCGCGGATGTCGGTGCGCGCCATGATCAGCAGGTTCGGATCGCGACGCGCATCGACGGCGGCACGGATGCGCTTCACGGCCGTGTCGGCATCGACCACCGACTTGCCGTCGAGGTGACCGCAGCGCTTGGGGTTGACCTGGTCCTCGATGTGGAGGCCCGAGACTCCGGCGTCCTCGAGGGTCTGCACGGTGCGGGCGACGTTCATCGGCTCGCCGAAGCCGGTGTCCGCATCGATGAGCGTCGGGAGGTTCGTCATGCGCGAGATCTGCGCGCCGCGACCCGCGACCTCGGTGAGCGTCGTCAGGCCGATGTCGGGGAAGCCGAGGTCGGCGGCGATGACGGCGCCCGAGATGTAGACGCCGTCGAAGCCCTTCTCCTCGATGAGGCGGGCGCTGAGCGGGTTGAACGCGCCGGGGATCCGCTGCAGTTCGCCCGAGCCGAGCGCGGCGCGGAACTTCGCGCGCTTCTCGTGGGCCGGGACGGTCGAGTACAGCATCAGAAGAGTCCCTTCGGGGTGGGCAGACCCTCGAGCACACCGGGCGCGGCGACCACGTTGAGGGCGCGTACCTCGTCGACGGTCAGCTCGGGGAGGCGCTGCACGAGTTCGAGGAAGCGCTCGACCTCCTCAGGGGCGACGACGCCATCGGCGAGCGTGCGGAACTTGTGGACGTAGTCCGCCCGCGCGAACGGCCGTGCCCCGAGAGGGTGCGCGTCCGCGACGGCGATCTCGTCGACCACCGTCGATCCGTCCGTCAGGACGATCTCCACGCGTCCGCCGAACGCCTTCTCGTTGACATCGAGCGAGTGGTAGCGGCGGGTCCACTCGGAGTCCTCGACCGTGGTCACCTTGTTCCAGAGGGCGACGGTGTCGGCGCGGCCGGCCCGCTCGGGGGCGTAGGAGTCGACGTGGTTCCAGGCACCGTCCTGCAGGGCGACCGTGAAGATGTAGGGGATCGAGTGGTCGAGCGTCTCGCGCGACGCGAGCGGGTCGTACTTCTGAGGGTCGTTCGCGCCCGACCCGATGACGTAGTGCGTGTGGTGGCTCGTGTGGATGACGACGCTCGCGACGTTGGCGGGATCGATCAGCTCGGGGTGCTCGCTGTGCAGCTTGCGGGCGAGGTCGATCCAGGCCTGGGCCTGATACTCGGCCGAGTGCTCCTTCGTATAGGTGTCGAGGATGGCCCGCTTGGGCTCGCCCTCCTCGGGGAGCGGCACCTCGTAGCAGGCGTCGGCACCGTCGAGCAGCCAGGCGATCACGCCGTCTTCGCCCTCGTAGATCGGAGTGGGCGAGGTCTGCCCGCGCATGGCCCGATCGACGGCCTCGACCGCCATCTTCCCCGCGAACGCAGGAGCATGCGCCTTCCAGGTCGAGATCTCGCCCTTGCGCGACTGGCGCGTGGCCGTCGTGGTGTGGAGCGCCTGCCCGACGGCCTGGAAGATCGTGGCCGTATCGAGTCCGAGGAGTGTGCCGATGCCGGCCGCCGCGCTGGGACCGAGATGGGCCACGTGATCGATCTTGTGCTTGTGCAGGCTGATCGCCCTGACGAGATCGACCTGGATCTCGTAGCCGGTCGCGATGCCCCGCACCAGATCGGCGCCCGTGCAGCCGACGTGTTGCGCGACGGCGAGGATCGGTGGGATGTTGTCGCCCGGGTGGGAGTAATCCGCGGCGAGGAAGGTGTCGTGGTAGTCGAGCTCGCGGACGGCGACGCCGTTCGCCCACGCCGCCCACTCAGGGCTGGCCGTGGTGGTCACGCCGAAGACGGACGCGCCCGGGGTCGCCGGGTGGTCGAGCGCCTGCGCGCGCGCCGCGATGCCCGGGCCTCGCGCGATGCTGGCGACGGCGACCGCGGCGTTGTCGATGACCCGGTTGATGATCATCTCGGTGACCTCGTCGGCCACGGGAACCGGATCGACGGCGACCGTCGCGATCTTCCAGGCGAGCTGGTCTTCGCGGGGCAGGTTCTCATCGCTCGCGTAGACGCGGACTTCGTGGAGCTTCATGGTGCGGAGGGCGCCCTATCTGTTCGGTGCGGTCGACGACGACCGCATCCCTATCGTTCCCCCTTTGCCTTGGCGTCACCAGCGGGGCGCTCTCGTGGGTGCTCTCGGTACGGCCTGGAGGCATGCTCCAGCCTGGGCGCACAGTGACCCTTCATTTCGCTGAAGTTCAGTGGGCGGGGCGGAACGCAGGGGCCGGGCATCCGCCCGCCCGTTGAGCGGAGCGAAACGCAGGGGCCTTCAGCATCCGCCGGACGCGCCCCTTCGTTTCGCTGCCCTCAATGGGCGGCCGGAGCCTCCGCTGACTTCTCGCTGGGCACCTCGGCGGGAGCCCACCCGCCGCGCGGGGTCGGCTTCGCGAAGAACGCGACGATGACCGCACCGACGAGCGCGACGCCGGCCGGGAGGAGCAGCGCCTGACCCATCGCCGTCGCGAATCCGGCCTGCAGGAAGTCGGGCAGCACACCGCCGCCGATCTCCGCCGCACCCGATCCACCCGACTCTCCCGCGGGTAGCTCCGCGGCGAGACGCGACTCGATCAGCACCGCGATCGACGCGCTCCCCAGCACGGCACCGATCTGGCGCGTCGTGTTGTAGACCCCGGAGCCCGCCCCGGCCGACATGGGCGGCAGGTTACGGGTGGCCGTGTTCGAGATGGGAGCCCAGATTCCGGCATTCGCGAGTCCGAGAACGGCGCTCGGGAAGAGCAGCATCCACAGCTCGGTGTCGGGCTTGAGCAGCATCGAGTACCAGGTGAGCGCGACTGCGAGCAGCACCATGCCGACGACGGCGAGGTTGCGCGGGTTGACCTTGTCGATGATCTTGCCGACCACCGGCGCTAGTCCGGCGGAGATCACAGCCATGGGCACCAGCATGAGCGCCGACTGCGTGGGGGTGAGCCCGCGGACGGTCTGGAAGTAGAAGACCAGCGGCAGCGACATGCTCGTGATCGCGAAACCGACCATCGTGATGCCCGCGTTGGCGAGCGAGAAGTTGCGGTCGCGGAAGAGTCCGAGGGGCAGGAGCGGCTCACCCCTGCCGATCTTCTGCCACACGACGAACGCGGCGAGGACGACGACACCCGCGATGATGAGGCTCCACACCGAGATGGGACCGACGATCTGACCCCAGTCGTAGGCCTCCCCCTCCTGGATGCCGAAGACCAGGAGGAACATGCCGATCGCGCTGAGCACGACGCCGAGGATGTCGAAGCGGTGCGATCCGGTGGCGAGCCGGGGGACGTTCCGCATGACGAGGACGAACGCGAGGATGCCGACGGGGACGTTGATGAAGAAGATCCACTCCCACCCGAATCCGTCGACGAGCAGGCCGCCGAGGATGGGGCCGACGAGCGTCGCGACACCGGCGGTCGCGCCCCACAGGCCCATGGCCGCGCCCCGGCGATCGGGCGGGAAGATCCGGGTGATGACGGCCATCGTCTGCGGCGTCATCATCGCGGCACCGAGGCCCTGGACGACGCGCGCGGCGATGAGCACCTCGATACTTCCGGCAAGGCCGCACGCGGCGGAGGCGGCCGTGAAGACGACGAGGCCGATCAGGTAGAGGTTCTTCGGCCCGAAACGGTCACCGAGGCGGCCCGTCACGAGGAGCGGGACCGCGTAGGCGAGCAGGTATGCGCTCGTGACCCAGATGACCGAATTGATGTCGGTGTCGAGGCCGCGGAGGATCGCCGGGTTGGCGACCGAGACGATCGTCGTGTCGATCAGGATCATGAAGAAGCCGAGGACGAGCGACCAGAGGGCCGGCCACGGCCGGACTTCCTGGTTGCGCGCGGGCGCGGCGGTACGGGTTGTCATGGCAGGGATTCTTCTTTCGGGCGATGTCAGGGAGTGGGGGCGGCCTCGGAGAGCCACGAGATTTCGCCGGCTTCGAGCCGTGAGACGGTGGTCGCGATCCAGTCGCGTTGAGCGGTGAGGACGGCGCGGCGGTAGGGCAGGTCGATCCAATAGACCTCGGCGAGGTCGCGTTCGGAGACGATCTCGACGCTGCGGTCGATGAGCAGGATGTCGGCGTCGAGCTCGGCCGTGCGCATCTTGAGCGCTTCGATCGCGCGCGGGCGCGGGAGGACGTGCAGCTCGCTGAGCGCGAGCGTGAACTCGGGATATTCGACGGCAGGTGTGGCCAGCATGCTCTGCACAGCGAGCGTGAGGGCCTCGCGCCCCGCCGGGGTGATGCGATAAGTCGTGCGCTCGGGGCGGTTTCCCTCGCGGTCGACGCCGACCTGCTCCGCGAATCCGAGTCCTTCGAGCTTTTCGACGGTGCGGTAGAGCGAGCCCGCGCTCACTTTGACGACGCGGTCCTCACGACGCTTCAGCACGAGCTGGAACATCTCATAGGGGTGCATCGGGCGCTCGACCAGGAAGGCGAGTGCGGCGACCGCGAGAGGAGCGAGGGACATGACAGCCATTTCTTTCGGACTATTCCGGATGGAATATACTCCTCGGAATAGCGCTCGAGCAATGATCCACTTCGGACCCATGCCGATTCGTCCGGCGAGGGGCAACCGTGAGGGGTTCCCTGAGACAATCGACAGGTGAGAATCGCTCCCGGTTGCAATGCCGCACCGACCCGGGCGGGTGTCGCATGAGCAGATCGACGCTGCCGACGTCGACCCGCCGCCCCACTCACCACCACCGTCCCTCCCGGGCCCCGATCCCGACCAAGCGCCTCCTCGTCGCGGCCGGGATCCTCGTCTTCCTCATCGCCCTGCGCTTCGCCACGGCCGACGCCGCTCCCATTCCCATCGCCGCGGCGCGCGACGCGATCACCCTCGCGATCAGCGTCATCATCGAGTCGCTGCCGTTCGTCTTCCTCGGCATCGGCCTGTCCATCGCGGTGCAGCTGTGGGTGCCGACGCGGGTGATCTTGAGGATCCTGCCGAAGAACGCGTTCGGGCGCCGGGTGGTCCTCTCCTTCCTCGGCGTCCTGCTCCCGGTGTGCGAGTGCGGCAACCTCCCGCTGGCCCGCGGACTCATGTCGCGCGGCCTCACCGTCTCCGACTCGGTGACGTTCCTTCTGGCGGCGCCGATCCTCAATCCCGTCACGATCATCACGACCTATCAGGCGTTCGGTTGGAGCGACGGGATCCTCGTCTCCCGTATCGCCGGCGGCTTCGTCATCGCCAACCTGGTCGGCTGGATGATCAGCCGGCACCCGAACCCCACCAATCTGCTGACGCCCGACTTCGCCGCCTCCTGCCGCCACGATCAGGCGGCGCTCCACGGGCGTCGCAGTCGCGGGCGCGAAGCCGTCGAGCTGTTCTCGCGTGAGACGACTTCGATGCTTCCCGCCCTCTTCATCGGCGCGGCCATCGCGGGCACCATCCAGGCCGCAGCGTCCCGCGAGTTCCTCGTCGCCCTCGGCGGGAACCCGGTGTGGAGCGTCATCGCGCTGATGGCGCTGGCTTTCGTGATCTCGATCTGCTCCAATGTCGACGCCTTCTTCGCGCTGTCGCTGGGCTCGACCTTCTCTCCTGGCGCGCTCATCGCATTCCTCGTCTTCGGTCCGATGATCGACATCAAGATGCTCGCGATGATGCGCACGACCTTCACAACCCGGGCCCTCGTCACGCTCACGAGCGTGGTGGCACTCGGCGCCCTCGTCCTCGGATTGGGAGTGAACTTCTTTGCTTGATCGGACCCTCACCCGCTGGCTGGGCATCCTGCTCAGCGCCTTCGGCGTCGTCGCGACGCTCTGGCTCGCCGCGACCGGGCAGCTCACGCTGTACATCCACCCCCGCTACGTCGTCTTCACCACGGTGATGGCCGCGATCGGCGGACTGCTGGTCATCGGGGCGGTCGTGCTGACCTTCCGCGGATCGCGGAAGACCGGCCGGGAAGGAGCCACCGCGGCTCTCGACTCCATCGACGACCACGTGGGACATGACCTCGCGGGGCACGACCACGATCACAACCCGCGCTCCCCGCTGCGCCGTCGGCTGTCCGCCGCGGGCGGGGTCGTCCTCGTGGTCGCGGCAGCCATCGCGCTGCTCGCGCTGCCTCCGGCCAGCCTCAGCACCGGCGCACTCACCGCCGGAGAGCTCGACACCACCTCGTCGACCACGCTCGACGACGCCCCCAACCTGGTCGGCGGCGACTCCGCGAACTTCAACGTCAAGGACTGGGCTGCTCTCCTGCGACAAGGCCTCACCGCGGGCGATCTGGCCGGTATGAACGCCGACACCATCGGTTTCGTCGCACCGGATCCCGCGGGCGACCCCGACCTCTTCTACCTCGCGCGCTACTCGATCACCTGCTGCGCCGTCGATGCCCAGCCCATCGCGATCCCCGTCGAGTCGACCCGCTGGGCCGACACCGTGAAGGAAGGGGAATGGGTACGCGTGGCGGGCTCGTTCCGTGACTCCACAGCGGCCGGCGCCACGACGGTCCTCGGCGCGACGTCGATCGAGGCCATCGAAGAGCCCACCGAACCCTATGTCTTCTGAGACCCCCGTCGAGAAGACGTCGAAGCGCGGGCAGCGGCGTGACCTGCGCCGATACAGGAACACCGTCCTGGCCCTCATCCTCGGGCTCTCCCTCACCGCGGCCGCACTGACGACCGTCTCCGCAATCCGGGGGCCGCACGTCCGTGAGACCATCGGCGACCTGACGTCCCTCGTGCAACGCGACGGCGCCCGTCTCAGCCTTCGCGTCGACCAGCCGTTGACCGATGATTCCCTCGAGGGACTAACCATCACCCCGAGCGTGCCATTCGATGCATCGCTCAACGTCAACTCGATCGACCTGCGGTTCACCGCGCTGCTCGACTACGGGACCGAATACCGGATCAGTGCACCCCGACTGACCGGCCTGTACACGGGGGCCGACGCACCGCTCGACACGACCGTGACGACGCCGTCGCCCGACGTGTACACCCTGGTCCGCGACAGCAGGATCGGCGCCGACGGCCAGGACACGCCCGACAGCGTGCTTCGACATCGGCTCTCGGCCGGCGATGCCCGGAACGATGTCGTCATCTCCGCGCCCCGCATTCAGGAGTACGCCATCGCCTCGAAGTTCGTGGCGGCCGTCATCCTCGCCGACTCGGACACGTCGACGACCGTCGAGCTGGCCGAGCTCGACAGCACGAACACCTACCCCATGAGCCTCCCGGGGGCAGGCTCGGTCCGGCAACTGAGGGGATCGGGCGCAAGCGGATTCTTCGGCTTCTCCTTCACCGGAGCCTCCGGCAGCCAGGCGTTCACCTCGACGCTCTTCGTCTACGACACCCGGGACGTCTCGGGGGTCGCACGCGAGATCACGGGGCTCGACGGCAACCCGCTGCAGGTCATCGACTGGCGCTTCATCCCCGGGACGACCACGATCGTCGCGCATTCGTTCGACGGCACCTTCCTGCTCATCGACGCCGCAGGCGATCGCGCACCCGCACCGCTCGGCCGGCATAGCGAACTCCTCGGCATCATCCCCGGAACCACCACGGTCGCCGCGCTCGATCCCGACGGAGTCGCAGCGATCGACCTGACCACCGGAGAGACGGCGGCTCTCTCCTTGGGCGAAGCCCCTGCCGACGCCGGCACATACCCGGGACGTCAGGTCATCATCGACCCGAGCGGCGCCAACCTCCAGTTGTTCTCCACCCCGCTCACGAGCGATCCGGGTGGACCGGTCGAATCGTCGCTCTGGCGCGTCTCGACGGGAGGCAGTCAGAAAGTCTTCACCACGGCCGCTCCCGGTTCGCGGATCCGCGATTTCTGCGTCTCACCGAACCGGCAGTACGCCGCGGTCGAGGTGGCCTCCGCCGACGCGATCATCGACGACTACCCGGCGCTCGGGGGCTACGAGGGGATGACGACGAGCATCGTCGACATCGACTCGGGCGCCGTGCTCACGTCATTCTACGGCTTCCTGCCCGACTGGTGCCGCTGAGCGCTTTCCGAAGAGGGGCCTCGGTACGCCGTCGGCTACTCGGCCGGTCTCGGTACGGGACGCTTCGCAGTCCCTACTCGACCTCCGGGCCGTGAGGATTCCGGAGGTCGCGGAGGCGCCGCGTATCAAGGACCATCCGCGTCATGCATACTATTGATACTCGTTCTCAATAAAAGCAAGGTCGTGTCATGAAGGTACGTGCGTCGCTCAAATCGCTCATCGCCCAGCCCGGGTCGCAGGTCGTCCGCCGCAAGGGGCGCATCTACGTGATCAATAAGCAGAACCCGCGATTCAAGGGCCGTCAGGGCTGACCCACATGAAGCCCCGAACGACCTTCGACCTCGTTCTCGGGGTCTGCTCGCCCGAACGTCGCCGCATCGCGTCGGCTCTCTCCGACACCGCGGCACACCTCGACGACGACCTGACCCCCGGCGAGACCCGCCAGGCCATCGACGGATTCGCCGCGATCGCCCCGTCGGGCGTCGCGGTCATCGATTGCCCCTCGTCGGCCAGCGCCGCCGATCTCATCGACCAGTTCGACGGCACCGACGGCCTCGCGTCCGGCCCGTTCCCCGTGGCACTGCGATCGGTCATCACCGTCGTCGACGCCGCGCACCTCATGACCGACCTGCACCGCGACGACTACTTCGAGGTCGTTCTCGACGGTCACGGCGACGAACGTCAGCTCGTCCCATGGGCGCTCATCGCCGTGACGCAGATCGAGTACGCGTCGCTCATCGCCGTGGTCGGGTGGCGCGAGATGGATCGGGCGCAGCTCGACGAGGTACTCGCCCTGCTCTGCCACCTGAATCCCCGCGCGCGCATCCGCCTCGAGCGGAGGGACTGGACGCGCCACATCGCCACTCCCCCATCGGTCCGCATGCGGGGGCACCGACCCGGGTGGGTGCAGATCCTCGACGGGAGGCTCGAGGCCGGATCGGGAGCCCGGAAGGTGGACACGATCCGCTACGACCGGCTGCGGCCGTTCCACCCGGAGCGCCTGCTGGCGGCGTTCGAGACCGCCCTGCCGGAGGCCGCGGGCGGACGCATCGTCCGATCCGCGGGCGTCTGCCGCTTCGCGACCCGGCTCGGCTTCCCCGCCCGCTGGGACCAGGTCGGCGACATAGTGTCCTTCGACCCGTTCGAGGACCCGGAATCGGAGAGCCCTCAGGGGCAGGAGATCGCGATGATCGGCTTCGATCTCGACGAGAAGCGCATCACGGACGTCCTCGACGCGTGCCTGTTGACGGACGATGAGTTCCTCGCCGGACCGCGTACCTGGGCGGCGCTTCACGATCCGCTGCCCCGATGGCTGCCACGCGGCGTCTGACACCGAAGAGCCTCGACCCGTTCGACGAGCTGCCGGGACAGGCAGATCGATGAACGCGTCGAGGCTCTCCTCAGCGGGTCATTCGCGGCTCACTTGCAGCTCACCGCCTTGTAGTCGGCGCTGATCGCTGCGGAACCCGCGGTCTGCACCTGCACCGAGCCCTGGGGCGCCGAGGCCGCGCGGGTCGAGATCGACACGCTGGCGCTCTTGCCGGGGGCGATCTCTGCCAGCTTCTGCGAGCCGTAGGACGAGGTCACCGTCGCGGCCCGCGCCACCGACGACGTGTTGGTCACCGTCACCGCGATGACGCCCTTACCGGCGACGCATCGGGACGAGGCCGTCGCCGCGAGTGTCGACTCGGCGGGCTCGACCACCACGTCTGCGACCACGGAGAGGGCGCCCGTGCTGACGAGCTTCCTGTCGCTCGCGTTCCAGGCGGTGGACCCGCCTGCTCCGACCCAGCTGTCGAGGTTCGCTCCGATCGTCTGCACCGTTCCGTTCACCCGGTAGGTGCCCGGGCGGGAGCGATCGACACCGGAGAGGTTCCAGGTGACGCCACGCCCCGCCGTGCCGCGATCGTAGGCGAGCCTCACATCGGCCGAGCGCGGCAGAGCGGCGAGGACCTGAGCCTCCGACGCCCCGGCGGTGACAGTCGCATCGCCGAGATCGGAGTTCACGACCGCGACCGCATCCGCGGCTCGCACGGTGTCGTACTGGCCACGGGTCAGGGACACGATTCCGCCGTGCTTCGTGCTCGGCGCCATGAAGAATTGGTCGTCGATCAGTTGAGTGAAGCCCGCGTCGAGGTCGGTGGTCGTCATCGGCCGGTATCCGGTGGTGGGGATGACGTCGACGTACGAGTACCAGCGATCTTCGCTGTGGCTCTTGAACACCGCGGGCCCTTCGACACCGCCTGCGTTGCCTCCCGCCCACTCGGCACCGATGCGGGTCTGGATCAGGTTCCACTTCGTGGACGACTCCCACCACCGCGCGGCGGTCGTCGACTCCATGTAGATGCCCTTGCCCTGGCCGTTGTCCTTCGTGATGCGATAGGTGGTGCCGTTCTCCTGAGCGAGCGTGGTGTCGATGGTTTCCGCACCGGCGTCGAGGAAGACGCCCCCGTAGGAGTAGGTGCCCTGCGTGAAGTCTGTCGTCGATCCCCACAGGATGCGCGAATAGCTGTCACCGCTCCGAGTGGCGTCGGGGAAGGTCTTCGAGGCCCAGTAGAGGACGAAGCGGCCCTTGCCGGTTCCGTCGAAGTCGGGCACCCAGGTCGCCTCGGGCGCCCAGGCCATACCGATGTTCGCCTTCTTGGCCATCGACGCGTCCAGCGTCACGTCGAACTGGCGGGGCGTGCCCCAGTTGACCAGGTCCTTCGACTCCCAGACGTTCAGCATCGCGCTGCCACGAGTGGACCAGTAGCACCAGTCCGTGCAGCTTCCCGACCCGCGGTCACCGCCGAAGACCCGCAGGTCGGTCGCGATGATGTAGTAGGTCCCCGTCTCGGGGTTGTAGGTGAGGTACGGATCGCGAACCCCCGTGGTCCCGAGCTGCGAGGCGAGGATGGGCTTACCGCCGTTCAGCGGATCCCACCGTTCGGGGTTGTCTCCCTGCGACACATCGAGGTAGATCTTCTCGGCATAGCCCTGGCTGTTCTCGATGAAGTGGACCATCAGATACCCGTAGGGGGTGCTCACACCGGGCCGCGGATTCACGACCGTCGGAATCGACCGCGAAGCAGTCACACCACGGATCGTCGAGCTCGCGGTCAGCGCGGTGGTGACCGAAGGCTGTCCCTCGGCGGGCTGAGTCACGCTGACGGTGCGCCCGTCGGCGGCCACGGTGATCCGCGAGTCGCTGGACGACCAGGTGACGCTTCCGCCCGCGTTCGGCAGGGTTCGAGTGGGATCGGTGAGCACCACGTCCGAGAGGCCCTGGAGGCTGCGAGCCGCGAACTCCTGGATCTCCTGCTCATGCGCTTTCGCATCGGCGGTCGATACGGCCGCGATCTCCGTCGGCGTCAGCGCGCGGTTGTAAGCACGGAAGGCTGCGACCTCACCCTTGTAGTTGGGGTCCGGGTAGGGCGCACGGCCGATGGTGTTGACCCCCTGGTTCGCGATCGACCCCGGGGTCAGAGTCGTCGGGGCACTGGCGACCTCTGCGCCGTCGACGTAGAACTTGATGGTGTCATTGGCGCCGTCGATGACCGAGGTGAGGCTGTACCACCGGTCGGCGGCTATGCGCGAGCCGCTGCGCGCGTTGACCTCCCCGCCTCCGCCGCCGGTGGTGATGGCCGTGCGGACCCGATCGCGGACCGAGGCGAACCAGTACTGGGAGGTCGAGTCGCTGCCGATGTTCCAGAGGAAGTGGAAGGCGGAGAGCATGCTGGCGTCGGCACGGGTCTCGACCGTGACCGTGCCGGACTCCGCCCCGGCGAACAGGTCGTTCGGAAGGCGCACCCAGTTCGCGGATGCGCTGTCCTTCGCCCCTCCGGCGAGGACGAGAGAATCGCCCGTCCACTGCGCATCAGAGCCGTTGACCACGGTGGCGGGCCCTGCGGCGGATCCCATGGCGGTGTTCGCAACACTCGATCCGGTGGTCTGCGTGAACAGGTACTCGGCCACGAGCCCATCTCGGGGTGCGGCGGTCTCGGCAGCCACGGCCGAGAGAGGAACGGACGTCAAGCCACCGCCGAGAAGTGCGACGGAGACCAGACCGACGAGCGCGCTCAGCTTGCGTCGAGACCGGGTGGGTGGGGCGAGGGTCGCGGACGAGCGACCGGCGTTCTGGGGCATCGAGATCTCCACGTTGAGACGGACGACCGCCGCGTCATCGCGGCGCAGCCGAGCCCGGTCAGATCCGGATCGAGCGGAATGTTCCCGGTAACAGGCTGGCTCGATGGTAGCCCATCACCATCGTCCACCGCGAGCGCTGGTCGTGGAACGACCCGTCAGAGGTCATTGCACGGCGTTCGCGATACGGCGGTGGTGCTGGATGACCTCGGCGACGACGAAGTTGAACCACTTCTCCGCGAAGACGGGGTCGAGGTCGGCTTCGGCGGAGAGCGCCTTGAGGCGCTCGATCTGACGGCGCTCACGCTCGGGATCGGCCGGCGGCAATCCGTGCGCGGCCTTCAGCTCTCCGACCTTCTGCGTGGCCTTGAACCGCTCGGCCAGGAGGTGGATGAGCGCGGCGTCGATGTTGTCGATGCTCTTGCGCAGCGAGCCGAGCTCGCTCAGAACCGCCTGGTCGTCGGAGTCGAGGGGCGCGTCGAGAAGGCTCATGCGACGACCCTATTCCGCGAGCATCGCGATCGACACCCGACGCCCCTTACCCACCCCGGAGCCGTCCTGCGTCACCATCACCCTGGCGACGGCGCGGATACGGATTTCCCATGCAAAAGAACCCGAGCCCCGCGCCCGGGACGACGACGGCCCGGCCTGCGCGATGCGCGAGCCGGGCCGTCGTCGAGTGAAGTCGTGGGTCGTCAGGAGACGACGGTGAGCTCGACCTCGATGTTGCCGCGAGTGGCGTTGCTGTAGGGGCAGAGCTGGTGAGCGGCCTCGGCCAGCTTCTCGGCCTCCTCCTTGGTCACGTTCGGCACGTGGATGTCGAGCTCGGCTGCGAGGCCGAATCCGCCCTCCGGGTTGTTGCCGATGTGCACGCTCGCGGAGACGGCGGCATCCTTCGTGTCGAGCTTGAGCTCGCGTCCAGCCGCGTGGACGGCGCCCAGGAAGCAGGCGGCGTAACCGGCTGCGAAGAGCTGCTCGGGGTTGGTGCCTTCGCCGGATCCGCCGAGCTCCTTGGGCGGGCGGGTGTCGAAGTCGAGTCGGTCGTCGTCGCTGCGGACGTGGCCGTCGCGTCCTCCGCCGGTGGCGTGCGCGACTGCGGTGTAGAGAGCATCCATGAAGGCGACATTAGTAGCGGGAATTCGAGAGGATCCGGGAAAAGCCCT
This sequence comes from uncultured Naasia sp., assembly GCA_913778905.1. Lineage (GTDB taxonomy): Bacteria > Actinomycetota > Actinomycetes > Actinomycetales > Microbacteriaceae > Naasia. Next base: position 21,707 of record CAJYYA010000018.1, read on the forward strand.
GAGATCTGCTCAGGGCGAAACAGGGGTTGGCTCGGGAATAGACCTCCGTGCCGGATGCCCCTCGCTAAGGTGATGCGAGTGCCACCGGGACCAGGAGATCGGCGCTTCCTGACGCGACAGGAACTCGCCCTCGTTCTCATCACCCTGGTGTGGGGTTCGACCTTCCTGATCGTGCACATCGCGGTGCAGTTCAGCGGGCCGTGGTTCTTCGTCGGGGCTCGTTTCGTCGCCGCCGGCCTCATCAGTGCGCTCATCTTCGCGCGCCGCCTCCGCGGCATCACGGGACGAGACCTGCTTGCCGGTCTCGCGATCGGCTCGACGATCTATCTCGGCTACGGACTGCAGACCGTGGGGCTTCGAACGATCGACAGCAGCACGTCGGCCTTCATCACCGCGCTTTATGTACCCCTGGTGCCGATCATGCAGTGGATCGTGTTCCGCAAACCTCCGCGTCTGCTCACCTGGATCGGGGTGGCGCTCGCCTTCGTGGGCCTCATCCTGCTCGCGGATCCGGGGAGGGTCGGCTTCGCGCTCGGCCCCGGCGAGATCGCGACCCTTGTAAGCACTCTGCCGATCGCGGCGGAGATCATCCTCATCGGCTGGTTCGCCGGCAAGGTGGATCTGGGCCGAGTCACCGTGGTGCAGCTGCTCGTCGCCGGGCTCCTGGGGTTCGCCACCGTCCCCGTGCTCGGCGAGCAGATCCCCGCCTTCTCATGGGTGTGGGTCGCGGCCGCGCTCGCCCTCGGGGCGGCGAGCTGCATCATCCAGCTCACGATGAACTGGGCACAGCGTTCCGTATCGCCCACTCGGGCGACCATCATCTACGCGGGGGAACCGGTGTGGGCGGCCATCATCGGCAGGATCGCCGGCGACCGACTCCCGCCCATCGCGATCGTCGGGGCCGCCTTCATCGTCGCGGGGGCCCTCGTGAGCGAGCTGCAGCCGCGGAAGCAGAAGTCCGAAGCCGACGCGAAGCCCGATTCCGATGCGTCGCCCGGCGGGACCCCAGCGGTCAGCGTGTGAGCCTTCAGCCGACCAGCGTCAGCACGCGCGCCGGCTTGCGCAGGACGGACAGCACCCGGGCGACATCGCGTTCGTCGTTCCAGATATGGAACGCCATGCGCAGACGCCCAGCTCGGCCGGAGGCGACCAGGCCGGCCGCCGTGATCGCGGCGAGCTGACGACCGTCGGGATCGGGGATCGTGAGGATCGCCTGCCCGGTGCGGCGGATGCCGAGCCCGTCGCTGACCGCGTCTGCGAGCGCCACGTTGTGCATCTGGACCTCGTCGAGGTCGAGCGATGCGAACAGCTCGATGGCAGACTCCGCCCCGACCCATACCGGCCAGGCGGGCGACACGTCGAACCGGCGCGCGTCGACGGCCAACCGCATGTCGGGTCCGTAGCAGGAGCCCCAGATGTCCTCCCCCGCATACCAGTTCGCCTGGATCGGCTGGAGGGTCCGCTCGTAGCGGGTCGACAGCGTCATGAACGCGGCACCTCGGGGAGCGCACAACCACTTGTAGGCGTGGCATACGGTCGCGTCGAAGAGGGACGCGTCGACGGGCATCGCGCCGCCGGCCTGGGTCGTGTCGCAAGCGGTGAAGGCGCCGTGTCGCTCGGCGGCCGCGGTGATCGCCGCGACATCGGCTACCTCGCCGGTGGCGGACTGGACCAGCGAGAACGCGACGAGGTGGGTCCGCGAGCTGATCGCCGAGGCCAGCTCATCGAGGGGGACGTGACGAACGCGCACGCCCCGCGACTGCGCGACCAGGAAGGGGAACACCATGGAGCTGAAGTCCCCCTCGACGCACAGCACCTCCGCGCCCTCGGGGACGCCCGCCGCAAGCACGCTGACCATCGCCGACGTGTGCGAGCCGATGGCGACACGGTCGGCGGCGACGTTCATGAGGCGGGCGAAGGTCGCGCGCGTGCGGTCGATGATCGCGTCGTATCGTACGGGCGAGCACTGCCCGGTGGCCCAGTCCATCTGATCGGCGCGCATCGCTTCGAGCGTGGCGAACGTCGGCAGCCCCAGCGAGCAGGCACCCAGGTAGCCCCGGCCGCCCGGGAACTGCGCCTGCGCTTCCGCGAGAGTGGTCATGCGCCCAGAATGGCGACCGCTGTGACATTCGACAACAGCAGGTACTAGGTTTCTCCCATAACTTCGCGTTATGTTTGCGAGGTGACCTCGACGCAATCGGACCGGCCGATCCAGTCGGCGGAGCTCGACTCCCAGTCGCTCCGCGTGATCCGGGCGGTGGCCGACGGAGGGTCGATCACCGCCGCGGCGAACGCACTCGGTTACAGCCAACCCGCGATCAGCCAGACCATCGGCCGACTCGAGAAGCGTCTCGGCATGGCCGTCGTCGTCCGCTCTGCGCGCGGGGTGCGCCTCACCGAGGCAGGGGAGGTGCTGGCCCGTCACGCCGCCACCGTCCTGCGGGCCCTGGACGCCGCTGCGGACGAGCTGAGCGATCTGTCCGGTCTCCGATCCGGACTGGTGCGCGTCGCCGCGTTCCCCTCGGCATCCTCCACGATCGTTCCCCGCCTGCTGGGCAACATGACGAAGGAGCACCCCGGGGTGCGCTTCAGCTATGTCGAAGCCGAGCCACCCGAGGCGGTGCAAGCCGTACGCGACCACGCCGCCGACCTGGCACTCACGTTCAGCTACCCCGGCGACCCGGATGATCCGCATCTCGCGAGCACGGCCGGCCTGACGATCACGCCTCTCTGGCGAGAGCAGATGCTCCTCGTCCTGCCAGAGGCCGAGGCGCCGACAACGTCGATCGACTTCGCCGATCTGGCCGGCGCCGACTGGATCGCCGGCTGCGCCCGCTGCCGCGGACACCTCGTGAAGACATGCAGCGCCCACGGCTTCGAGCCCCGCCTGGGCTTCGAGACGGACAACGTGCCCGCCGTCATGGCGATGGTCGCAGCCGGACTCGGCATCGCGCTCCTGCCCTCGCTCGCCATGGCCGGCTCGCCGCTTCCCTCCGGAGTGACCACCAGACCGCCGGCACGCGACGACTACCGGACCATCCACCTCGTCTCGGCCCCCGGCGCGTCCCGGGTGCCGGCGATCGCGGCGACGACCACGGCGATCCGGGCACTCAACGTGTCGTCATGGGGACTCGAAACCGGCTAGGCCGAGACGTCCCGCCACCCCGCGGTCTCCGCGGTCGACATCAGCATGGTCGCCTTCGACGGCTCCCGCGCAGGCCATCGTTCCGGGAGGCCTCCCCATCGGAAGAGCGTCGCTGCTCTCCGGCGGGCACACCCCTGGAGGGATCGGCCCCGGTGACCGGACCGACGAGGCGCGAGCCGTCAGCGACGGGAGATGGTCGATCCACGGATCACGAGACGCGTCGGCAGACGGTGCAGGCCGGCATCCAGACCTCCGGTGTCGAGCGCCGAGAAAATGGCGCGCGCGGCTTCACGGCCGAGATTCTGCAGGTTCGCGTCGATGCTGGTCAGTTCGGGACGCGAGTTGGTGGCCAGCACCTCCCAGTTGTCGAAGCCGATGACGGCGATGTCCTCAGGAACCCGCCGTCCGAGGTCGCGCAGCGTGTCGATGGCTCCTCGCGCGATCTGATCCGACCCGCAGATGATGGCGTCCACCTCGGGATGCCGCGAGAGGAGCAGGCTGGTCGCATCACGTCCCCAGTGCTCAGTCCACGAGGAGAAGAGCGTTTCCCCCACAGGCTGGAGACCCGCATCGAGCAGAGCGGCGCATGCGCCTCGGACTCGATCCTGGGCGGCTTGGTAGGTGCTGTCTCCCGAGATATGAGCGATCCGGGTGCGTCCGGTGGCGATCAGATGCTCGGCCGCCAGGCGCCCGGCTCCCTCGTTGTCCGGGGTGAGGGAGTAGTCGCGGAGCGAATCGGAGGGGGCATACGCGTAGACCACGGGGACGGGGAGCTTCTGCCCGAGACTCTCGCGCGGGTCGGTCTGACGCCCCACCACGATGATTCCGTCCACCCGACGGCTGAGCAGAGCGCGGAGATGATGCTGCTCGCGGATGGCGTCGCCGCGGGCATCGCACAGGAAGACGTTGATCTGACCCGCGCCGAGAGCGTCTTCCGCGCCCATCAGGATGGGCAGGACGAAGCGACCCTCCAGGTCGCTCGTCAAAAGCCCGACCGTACCCGTCTTCCCGGCAGCGAGATTTCTGGCGACCTCATTGGGTGCGAAGGAGAGCCGTTCGGCGGCTTCCAGAACCCGCCGCCGAGTCCGTTCGGCGACATCCGGCCGACCGTTGAGGGCCTTGGAGGCCGTCGGGATGGAGACGCCCGCGGAGGAGGCCACGTCGCTCAGCGTGGCGGGACGAGGCCCGTCGAGCTGTTCGAGACTGGCCACGAAATCCTCCGACAACGGTTGCTGCGTTTCTGCGCTTGACTGACGATACTCCCCGCGAGTAACGTCCGAAACGGCTTTCGAAGATTTTCGAAAGCCCGGGCGCCACAGCGGGTGTCCGCTCAACGAAGAGCACCAAGGAGAACATTCCTCATGCATTCCTCTCGCGGACGGCGTTCGCCGTTCAGGGTCGTCGCCAGCCTCGTGGCCGTCGGCGCTCTCGTCGGCGGCCTCGCCGCCTGTTCGTCCTCACCCGCCGCTCCCGAGTCGGGTCTCGCGCAAGCCGGCGCAGAAGGCGTCGACGACGGCAGCACCCTCACCCTGTGGACTCGCGCGCCCCTGGAGAAGCAGGCCAAGCTCCTCGTCGAGGCCTACAACTCGTCGCACCAGAACAAGGTGGAGCTCACTGTCGTCCCCAACGACGACTACGTCGCGAAGGTGGGAGCGGCTGCCGGCTCGAATTCGCTGCCCGACCTGTTCGCCGCAGACATCGTCTACGCACCCAACTGGGTTCAGCAGGGACTGTTCCAGGACCTCACGACCAACATCGACGGCCTCTCGTTCAAGGACCAGATCAACAAGGGTCACCTCGACGCGGGTACGGCCGACGGCAAGGAGCACGTCCTGCCGTTCGTGCTCGACCTGTCGATGCTCTTCTGGAACAAGGATCTGTTCAAGCAGGCCGGTCTCGACCCCGAGGTCGGCCCGAAGAACTATGCCGAGTTCGCCGAATACGCGAAGAAGATCCAGGCGCTGAATCTTCCCGACACCTACGGCACCGCGACCGGACTCAACTGCGGCGGTTGCACACTCTTCACCTGGTTCCCGAGCATCTGGGCCGACGGCAACGAAGTCCTGAGCGACGATGGCACCGAGTCGCTGCTCGCCAGCGATGATGCCAAGGAGATCTACTCGACCTGGAAAGACCTCGTCGACTCCGGCGCCGTCCTGCCCTCGTCGATCGACGAGGCCGGCCCCACCTGGACCGCCGGCTTCACCGAAGGCAAGGTCGGTCTGCAGTTCTACCCGGCCACCCTGCTGTCGTCGACCCCGTTCGATGCCGGCGTGTCCGGCATCCCCGGGGTCAACGGCGGCCAGTCGACCTTCGTCGGCGGCGATGGCATCGGCGTCTCGAAGGATTCCACCAAGGGCGCCCAGGCCTGGAACTTCCTCAACTGGCTCATGTCCGAGGACGCACAGGTCGGCGTGCTCGCGAAGAACGGCGACGCCGTCTCCCGCAGCGACCTCACCGATAACCAGTACTCGTCGGCCGACCCCCGCGTCGTGACCATCAATGAGGTCGCCGCGAAGGGCAAGACGCCGGTGGCGCTGAACTTCCAGCAGGCCTTCAACGCTCCGAACAGCCCGTGGCTGACGATGATCCGCAACGAGATCCTCGGCGGTAAGAACACGGTCGACGCGGACAACGATCAGATCTCCGCAGTCCTCTCGCAGTAACCCCGGTGACGGCGGCTCCTCGTCGAAGCGGAGCCGTCGTCATCACCGACACCGTCGTCAGACCTGGAGTACCGCCATGACCACCACGGCCCCGAATCGCACCGACGCCTCGAAGCCGGGCCCACCTCTTCGGGTCGCGGTAGGAAAGCGCAAGCGCCGCCCGGGCGGGCAGCGGGGATGGCTCTACGCCGCTCCCCTCGCGATCTTCGTGATCGCCCTCTTCATCGTGCCCCTGCTGCTCGTCGGGCAGATGTCACTGTCCGACTGGCCACTGCTCGCAGGCAACAGGGGAATCAACGCCCCCGAGAACTTCGTCGACGCCTTCCAGAACCGTTTCTTCCTCGACGCACTCGTCTTCACCCTGAAATACACGGTCATCGCGACCGTGCTCCTCCTGAGCCTCGGACTCGGTCTCGCTCTGATCGTGCAGGAGTCGTCCCGCTGGAAGAATTTCCTCCGCACGGCCTTCCTCGTCCCCAGCGCCCTCGGCCTCGCCTCGGCGTCGCTTCTCTTCTACGTCCTCTACTCGCCCATCGCGGGTCCGTTCGCCGACCTGACGCAGGCGCTCGGGTTCACCTTCCTCGGCACTGCCGACTCGGCGCTCTGGTCGACGGTGTTCCTCATCGTGTGGCGCTTCGCCGGCTTCTACATGCTGCTGATGATGGTCGGGCTACAGGGCATCCCAGGCGACGTCTACGAAGCCGCCCGGATGGACGGCGCCTCACGCTGGCAGACGTTCCGAAGCATCACGCTCCCCCTGCTCAAGCCGACCATCGGGCTGACGACGGTCCTCTGCATCACCGGCTCGATCCTCGCCTTCGAGCAGTTCTACATCCTCACCAAGGGCGGGCCGGACAACAGCACAATCACGCTCGTGCAGCTCATCTACTCGATCGCGTTCCAAGGCCAGAACAACCTCGGCGTCGCGGCCGCCCTGTCGATCATCGTCCTGGTCGTCCTGGTGCTCATCAACATCGTGCAGATCCGCGTCATCCGCACCGACAAGGAGAACTGAGATGACCAGCACCCTCAACCGTCCCGCCGCGACATCGACCCGTCATCATGGCGGCGGTCGTGCCGAGCACAGGAGCTCACTCCTCGCCCCACTCGCCAAGCTCCCCTACTGGGTGGGCACGAGCGCGCTCGCGATCATCTTCCTGTACCCGCTCATCTGGACAGGGGTCAGTTCGTTCGCTCCCCGGGCGGGCACGAGCCAGACCGACGGATGGGGCTTCGGCAACTACGCCACCCTCGCCAACTACCAGGCCGGGATCGGGCAGTACCTCGCCAACTCCGCCTTCGTCAGCCTGCTCACCGTCGCGTTGACGCTCATCATCTCCACCCTCGGCGGCTACGCGTTCGCGCGCTTCAGCTTCCTCGGCAAGAACGTGCTGTTCCTGCTCACGCTGGGAATTCTGATGGTGCCCTACGCCACGGTGCTCATTCCGCTGTACGTGCTGCTCTCCCGGGTCGGGCTGCAGAACTCGCTCGTCGGGGTCGCTCTGGTGCTGACGATGTTCCAGCTGCCGTTCTCGATCTACATGATGCGCATCTCGTTCGAATCCATCCCTCCGGAACTCGACGAGGCCGCGAAGGTCGACGGCTGCAACACCTTCACCGCGCTCACCCGAGTGCTGCTCCCGGCCGTCAAGCCGGGGCTCATCACGGTCGGCCTCTTCGCCTTTCTCACGGCCTGGAACGACTTCTTCGCGCCACTGATCCTCATCAACGACTCGAACCGAATGACCCTTCCGCTCGCGGTGTCCAACCTCCGCGGTCAGGTGCAGGGCGTCGTCGACTACGGCGCCACCGAAGCGGGCGTGGTCGTCCTGGCCCTGCCCTGCGTCCTCCTCTTCCTCATTCTTCAACGCCACTACGTCACCGGATTCATGTCAGGAGCATTCAAGGGATGACCACCACACACAGCACACCGCGCGACGGATCATCCACCGCATCTCTCGACCCCGTCGTCGCCCCCGTCGCACCCACCTCGGGACGGCTGCAGCCCCTCGGCCTGGACGAAGTCGAGATGACCGACGGCTTCTGGGCAGAACGCCAGCGGGCCAACCACGACGGCACCCTCCCCCATATCGAGCATTGGCTCGAGCGCGAAGGGTGGCTCCGCAACTTCGACCTGGCCGCGACCGGCGACCTCATGGGCAACCGCAGGGGACGCGAGTTCTCCGACTCGGAGATCTACAAGTACCTCGAGGCGCTGGCGTGGGAGATCGGCCGCTCGGATGACGACGACCTCGAGCAGCGGTTCCGCAGGATCGTCGATCGGGTCGCGAAGGCTCAGGAGCCGGACGGCTACATCCAGACCAACTTCGGCCGGCCCGGGCAGCAGCCCCGCTGGTCGGATCTCGAGTGGGGTCACGAACTCTATTGCATGGGCCATCTCTTCCAGGCCGCCGTTGCCCGCGCGCGCACTCGTCCGGGAGCGTCCGACGGTCTGCTCGAGATCGCGACCCGCGCGGCGGACCTGGTCGTGAACGAGTTCGGCGAGGGTGCTCGTGAGACCGTCTGCGGACACGCCGAGATCGAACCCGCTCTCGCCGAGCTCGGACGCGTGACGGGCGACCAGCGTTACATCGAGCAGGCTCGACTCTTCGTCGAGCGTCGCGGCCACCATGTCCTGAAGGACATCGAGTGGGGCCGCGCCTACTTCCAGGACGACGTGCCCATCCGGGACGCGGCCGCGCTGCGCGGGCATGCCGTGCGCGCCAACTACCTGTCCGCGGGTGCTGTCGACGTGGCGGTGGAGACGGGTGATGAGGGCCTGCTGGAAGCCCTGGCGGGTCAGTGGTCCCACACTGTCGACCGCCGCACTTACGTCACGGGAGGGCAGGGGTCTCATCATCAGGACGAGGCCTTCGGAGAAGATTACGTCCTCCCGGCCGATCGCGCCTATTCGGAGACCTGCGCGGGGATCGGATCGATCATGTTCAGCTGGCGCCTGCTGCTCGCCCGGGGCGACGAGCAGTACGCCGACCTCATCGAGCGCACTCTGTTCAACGTCGTCGCCACCTCACCATCGGCCGATGGAACCTCCTTCTTCTACACGAACACGCTCCACCGCCGCGAGCCCGGCACCGAGGCGTCCCTCGACGAGGCGTCCCCACGGGCAGCCTCCTCGCTGCGCGCCCCGTGGTTCGAGGTGTCCTGCTGCCCGCCGAACGTCGCCCGCACGATGGCGAGCCTGTCGGCGCTGGTCGCCACGCGCGACGAATCGGGGCTCCAGCTGCATCAGTTCGCGAGCAGTCGGATCCGCACCCATCTCCTCGACGGCGGAGCGGTGGGCCTGGATGTCGAGACCGACTACCCGACCTCCGGCGTGGTCCGAGTCGTCGTGACCGAAGCCCCCGACCGTGTGTGGACCCTCCGACTGAGGGTGCCTTCGTGGGCGCAAGGGGCGACTCTCCAGGTCATCTCAGGGGGCATCCCGACGGATAGCCCCGAGCGGGTGGAGCCCGGACTGGCGTCGATCGCTCGTCGATTCGAGGCCGGCGACGTGATCGAGCTGGTCCTGCCCGTGCAGCCCCACGTCACAGCTCCCGATTCGCGGATCGACGCCGTCCGCGGCACCGTCGCGGTCGAACGGGGGCCGCAGGTGCTCTGCGTCGAGTCGGTGGACCTTCCCGACGGATTCGACGATCTCAGCGAGGTCCGTGTGATCCGCGGATCCGAGCCCTCCGAACGGGACGGTCGAGTCGTCATCGCGGGAACCGTGGTCTCGAACGCCCCAGACGGCTGGCCGTACGGTCGGCAAGGCGCCCAGGTAGGCGGCAGCTCGGAGTTGGACATCCCGCTCGTCCCCTACAGCACGTGGGGCAACCGCGGCCCGTCGGCGATGAGGGTCTGGATCCCCGTCAGCGACGATTAGGTGCCGGGAAGCAGGAGCCGTCGGATGGCTGACGGCGGCTCCTGCTTCCTCCCCGACTCCTGGACGCCCAGCCCACTCTTCGAGCCCGCCGCCGCACCCACCCAGCCACACGCGGGCCACGTCTCGTTGTGAGGTGAGGGCCGACGCCGTCCGCCAGAGAACAGGCCAGCCGACGTCATCAAGCGGCTCAGCACTTGGTCGCGCCACCGTGAGATCCAACTGTTCCCATCCACCCACGTCGAGGCGGCCACCTCTTTTCCTCGGGATGGGGTCGGCATTCGAGGGGTCCGACACATGAAGCTCGGAGAAATGTTCGTCTCTCGCTCAGAGGAGTCCGGTTTCGTCGACGGGTCGATGCGAGGGTTGTTCGGGTTCTCGACAGAGCGGTACTGTGCGGAGGCAACGCTCCCTGGAGGAAACGATGAGCCTTGCATTCCTGCTGACCACCCTCGTCGTGGTCGCCACCCCCGGCACCGGAGCGGTGTTCTCCATCGCCGCCGGCCTCTCCCGCGGAGCGAAAGCGGGCGTCATCGCCGCGCTCGGCTGCACCCTCGGAGTCCTTCCCCACATGATCGCCGCCATCACCGGTCTCGCCGCGATCCTCAACGCCTCCGCGATCGCGTTCCAGACCATCAAATGGCTGGGCGTGGCCTACCTGCTCTACCTCGCCTGGCAGACCTTCCGCGACAAGTCCCTCATCGAAGTCGAGGCCGATGCCGCCCCTGTTTCGGCTTGGCGGGTCATCCGCACCGCAGTGCTCATCAATCTGCTCAACCCCAAGCTGACCATCTTCTTCTTCGCCTTCCTTCCGCAGTTCGTCCCCGCGGGAGAAGCAGACGGGACGCTGCACATGGTCGGTCTCAGCCTGGTGTTCATGGCGCTGACGTTCCTGGTCTTCGCGCTCTACGGCGTCTTCGCCGCCACCATGCGCACCCAGGTCATCAGCCGCCCCAAGGTCATGGCCTGGCTTCGCCGAACCTTCGCGGCGACCTACATCCTCCTCGCCGGCCGCCTCGCGCTCGAGACCCGCTAGCAGTCACCCGTCGGCCGGTGTCTCGGTCGGCGCATGATCGGCGAGCGCCTGCTGGACGGAAGGGGCCGGGCACCCCAGGTGTCCGAGACATGAAGCTCGGAGAAATGTTTCGTCGCACGGTCCCGCTTCCCCCGACAGACACCGTCCGACCGATACGGTGAGCCCCTCTCGCCAACTGCGGCTTCGGCCGGATAGGACGCACTCATGACCTCCTCTGCACCCCAGTCGCGCGCGCCCCAGGCCGCTCCCGCCGGCCAGGACTTCCCCGGGAAGACCCTCGGCATCGTCGGCCTCATCGTCGCGATCTTCTTCAACCTGATCGGCCTGATCATCTCGATCATCGCCTTCAACCAGTCCAAGAAGGCCGGCTACAAGAACACCCCCGCCCTCGCCGGCATCATCGTGGGTGCCGTGTTCCTCGGCATCGGCCTTCTCGTCGTCATCCTGTCCATCGTCGCGGGCGTATCCGCGGGGACGGCCGGCTACTCGAACTGATCCGCCGCGGCCGGAGCCACTCCCGTCGGACGCCATAGCGCGATTCGACGGGAGTGGCTCCCGGCGGCGCGGAACTGACAGAATGCGGGCATGGCGCGACCCAAGGATGCGGACCTCCTGCGCGAGGCGGAAGAACTGCAACGCCTCCTCCTCGTCATGGCGAGCACGCATCCCGTCGCGGCTCAGCGCCTCGCCATCGACTTCCAGGACAGCCAACTCGAATACCGAGCCGGCCGTCTCGTGATGAGCGACTACTGCGCCGAGCTCGCAGAAATCCGTCGGCGGCTCGCTCAACACTTCTCGAGCCTCCCCGGCGACGCCTACTCGATCCCGCTGCCTCCGAAGAGCGAGAAGCCCGCGACACAGTTCACGCGCGAGGTCCCGCCCGCACCGACCGGAGCGAAGCGCGCCCCGGCCGCATCACCGTCGAGGAAACCGAGCCTCTACACCTGAGAGCCGGAGGCCGTCAGTCGACGGTCAACGACGCCAACGCATGCTCGACCGCATCCCGGTCCGCTCCGGCGAGCGCCCGGACCGGGGCGTAGACGGCGTCCTCCGACGTGCGGCCGGTCATCGTCGCGAGAGCCGCGGCGACCCGGAAGCTGCCACGCTTCAGATTGAGCGCCCACACCGCCGCGAGCTCCTCCGACAGCGCCGACGCGCGCTCGACGTCGCCCGCCAGTGCGGCGGCCGCCATCTCCGAGAATCGCGCGGGGAAAAGACCCGCGAGCACCGAGTACCAGACATCGCACCCGGCGAGGAGGCCTCGAACCGCCTGGCCGTCCCCGCTGATTCCGATCGAGACGTCCGGGCGGATCCGAGCGCGCAACGCAGAGATGTCGGCTCGGGCCTCCCCGGAATCCGCGGACAGTGAGCCCAGCTTGATGGATGCCACCGACCGGAGCTCCGCGATCTTCACGAGCAGATCCGTCGTGAAGGTGAATCCGGTGGTGGCGGGGTTGTCGTAGACGACGACGGGCGTATCGGGGAAGCGCTCCGCGACGTCGGCGAAGAGCCCGAACACCTCGTCGTCGCGCAGCGGCTGATATGAGACGGGAGCGAGGAGGACGCCCGCAGCCCCCGCCGTAGCGGCGTCCTCCACGTTCCGGAGCACAGCGGCCGTGCTGATCGCCCCGACCCCCACCACGACGGGAACATCACCGGCCTCAGCGACGGCCCGCTCGGCGACGGCGATCCGATCCGGGCGCTCGAGGTAGGCATAGCCGCCCGTCGAGCCGAGAGCTCCGATCGAGTCGACACCCGCGTTCACGGCGTCCGTCACGAGGGCACCGAAGGCGTCGAGATCGATCGCGCCCCCACGATGCGGAGTGAGAGGAAAAGCACTCAACCCGGTGAACAGCATGATGACTCCAACTCTGATGAGGGTCGCGGGGAACCAGTGGTGCGCGGCACGCGCCTCCGGTCCCACAATGGACCCGCGCACGCCTCCCGAGCATGCGTCGCGGGCATGCACGAAAGGCCGACGATGACGTCCACCGATACAACCACGCACGGGTCGACCATCGTGGCGAAGACATCCCGCCTCGCCGGCTTCGACGTGTTCGCGCGTCGGCGAGGCATCGACGGCGGGGGACGGCGACGAACCACCGTCCGTGAACCGTTCGGATCCAGGGAGTCGTGATGGGCGAGAAGTCGATCGACCCGCGTTACAGCGCCGCCTTCCAGCGGCACACCGGGGCGAAGGCCCGTCCCACGACCGCGGCTGGCGCCCCGGTCGCGGCGCGCCCGTTCACTCCCGAGCCCCTGGCCGATTCGGCCGCCCGAGCGGAGGCCCTCGAGCGAGCCGCTCATCCCGACGAGCGAGAGCGGACGCCGCGCGGGCGGCTGCTCTGGACGATCGCTCTGTTCCTCATCGGGGCCGGCCTGTGCGCGGCATCCTTCGCCCTCTACAGCGAGTTCAACTTCCTTCGCTGGACCAATGCGACCCCGATCTCCGGAACCGACCAATGGGTCATCAGCGACGGGACGGGTTACGGGACGCGGACGGTCGATCAGTTCGACGTCGTCTTCCCCCGCTACATGTCGCAGATGTCGATCTGGATCGGTGGCATCGGCATCGCGACCATCGTGATGAACTTCTTCCGCCTGGCGGCGGGTCGCTCTCAACGGCGCTGAGCGCGCATCCAGCCGGTACCGGGAGGATCTCCCCCACCGTTCACGAGCAAGGGAGGGCGGATGCAGACGGACCATCGCGGAGTCGCCGAAGAACAGCTGGCGGCAATCGCCCCCCGGTCGCGTCATGACGGGTGAGCGGGTCGATCCCCGCCATAGCGAAGCCTTCCAGCGCGGGTTCTCCGGGAAGGAGACTCGAGCACGGGCGGGATCCGATCGGGTCGATACTTCGAAGAATGCGCCTGTCACTGGTGCCTCGACTAATGAGACGGGCCCCGACCCCTCCACGGAGGACCGCCGCGAGAACGCCGACGGCAGGCCCTTCATGATCTGGACCGTCGCGCTCTTCGTCGTCGGAATCGGACTCTGCATCCTGTCGTTCGCTCTCTTCAGCGACTTCAACGGCGGTCGCTGGGGAAGCATCGAAGCAACCAGGGGCGGTGACTGGGTCGTCACCGACACCAGTGGATCGGAACAGCGGACCGTCTCGGGATTCGAGTACCTGCTCTTCCGCTACTTCTCGCAGAGCGCCGTGTGGATCGGCGTCATCGGGCTCGCCGTGGTGGTCGCCAACCTCTTCCGGATCGCACCTCGCCGGCCGCGGCCCTAGAAATCAGACGCGGGGCGCCGCTTCGATCCGCTCGCGCAGGCGTTCCCGCAACCCGGGCCACTCGTCGGCCAGGATCGAGAACTGCGCGGTGTTGCGCCAGCTGCCGTCTGCGCGGCGCATGTCGCGACGGACGATCCCCTCGAAGGTCGCACCCAGCTTGAGGATCGCGGCACGGGAGCGATCGTTGAGCTCATCCGCCTGCAACTTGACCCGCCCGAAGCCGTGGGCGAAGAGATGGTCGATCATCAGCAGCTTCGCCTCGGGGTTGACCGCCGTGGCCCACACCGTCGGCGACCAGGCCGTCCAACCGAGATGAGCACTCTCACGCTTGACGTCGAAATCGGCGAGCGTCGACGTTCCGACGACCTCTCCCGCGCGCGCACCGCCCAGGATGCGAGCGACGAAAGTCTTGTCCTGCTCGTCCCATGCGTAATAACGGAGGGCGAACTCCTCGAACCCCTCGTAGGTGTCGCGGTAGCCCGCCGGTCCGCCGCCGTATCCGCCCGCGAACACCTCCGGGCGGCCGATGGCGGCGAATAGCGCGGGCAGGTCCGACTTCCCGATCGGGTCGAGTCGGATCACCGAGCCGACCAGAGCGGTCGGCTCGGGAATCGTCGCGGGCATCGTCCTGATCAGTCGGTGAGGCTGTGCCGGACGACGACCTCGTCGCGCCCCGGGCCGACGCCGATGACGGAGATGCGCGCGCCGCTCATCTTCTCGATGGCGAGGACGTAATCCTGCGCCGCCTTCGGGAGATCGTCGAAGGTGCGCGCGCCCGTGATGTCCTCATCCCACCCCGGAAGCTCCTCGTAGATCGGAGTGGCGTGGTGGAAGTCGGACTGCGACACCGGCACCTCGTCGACCCGCTCACCGTCGACGTCATAGGCCACGCAGACGGGGATCGTCTCGAGACCGGTCAGGACGTCGAGCTTCGTCAGCACGAAATCGGTGACGCCGTTGATACGCGCGGTGTAGCGGGCGATCGGGGCGTCGTACCAGCCGGTGCGGCGCGGACGACCGGTCGTGGTACCGAACTCGAAGCCACGAGCACGGAGCCACTCGCCGGAGGCGTCGTTCAACTCCGTCGGGAACGGACCGGCGCCGACGCGCGTCGTATAGGCCTTGACCACCGCGATGACTCGGTCGATGCGGTTCGGAGCAACGCCTGATCCGGTCGAGGCCCCGCCGCTCGTCGCGTTGGACGAGGTGACGAAGGGGTAGGTGCCGTGGTCGATGTCGAGCATGGTCGCCTGACCGCCCTCGAAGAGCACGGTGTCGCCGGCGTCGAGCGCCTGGTTCAGCACCAGCGACGTGTCGGCGACCATGGGACGCAGACGATCGGCGTAGGAGAGCAGCTCGTCGACGATCTCGTCGACCAGGATCGCGCGACGGTTGTAGATCTTGACCAGCAGATGGTTCTTCTGGTCGAGCGCACCCTCCACCTTCTGACGCAGGATGCCCTCGTCGAAGATGTCCTGGATGCGGATGCCGACCCGATTGATCTTGTCGGCGTAGGCCGGGCCGATACCGCGGCCGGTGGTACCGATCTGACGCTTGCCGAGGAAACGCTCGGTCACCTTGTCGACGGTCCGGTGATAGTGCGTGATGACGTGCGCGTTGGCGCTCACCTTGAGGCGCGAGACGTCGACGCCGCGCGCGATGAGCGCGTCGAGCTCCTGGAACAGCACCTCGATGTCGACCACGACACCGTTGGCGATGACCGGGGTCACCCCGGGGCTGAGGATGCCCGAGGGGAGGAGGTGCAGCGCGTACTTCTTGTCACCGATGACGACGGTGTGACCGGCGTTGTTACCGCCGTTGAACTTGACGACGTAGTCGACGCGATCCCCGAGGAGGTCGGTCGCCTTGCCCTTTCCTTCGTCGCCCCACTGGGCGCCGATGAGAACGATGGCCGGCATGGCCTCCCCTTCGCTGCTGTTGACACGAGCCCACCGATCCTACCGAGGGGTGCCCGCAGCGCACAGGCGGAGAGGAGGCCGGGTGCGCTCAGCTCGTCTGCGCGGCGCGGACGTCGATGACCCAGGTGACGCCGAAGCGATCGGTCAGCATGCCGAATCCCGGGCTCCAGGCCGAGGCGGCGAAGGGCTCGATGATCTCGGCTCCGTCGGCGAGCGCCTCCCACTGCGCAGCGACCTCGTCGTAGGTGTCACCCTGAAGCGATAGGAAGAAGCTGCGGTCGGTGAACGTCATGCCGTTCTCGCGGCGGGTGCCGTCGACCTCGGGCTGAGCGTCGGCTGTTCGGCCGGGGACGTCGTAGGCCATCAGAGCGACGCCTGACGGGCTGCCGAGGCGTCCGAAGACGACCTTCTCCGATCCCGGGGCGTCGGCCGGCATCCCGACATCGCCGTAGGTCGCGATCTGCAGCTCGCCGCCGAAGACGGACTGGTAGAAGCCGAGCGCCTCTCGGGCGGTTCCGGGAAGGTTGAGGTGGGTGGTGGTCGTGACGGACATGACTGCGCTTTCTCCTGGGTGGATGCCGGTGAAGCCACCGACGCAGATCATGCTGTCGATGGATCAGGACAGATCGAGTCCGCTTCTTTCGGCATGATCGACGGATGCCGGACACGTCATCGCGGATGCTCGCCCTCCTCTCCCTGCTGCAGACGCGGCGGGATTGGGGCGGCGCATCCCTCGCGGAACGCCTGGGGGTGACGCCGCGCACCGTTCGCCGCGATGTGGACCGGCTACGCCTGCTGGGTTACACGATCACCGCGGTCCGCGGACCGGACGGGGGTTACCGTCTCGCGGCGGGAACCGAGCTGCCCCCGCTCCTCTTCGACGACGACCAGGCGGTGGCCATCGCGGTGGCGCTGCAGACCGCGGCCTCGACGGGGGTGGATCTCGGCGACGCTGCGGAACAGGCACTGGCAACGGTTCGCCAGCTCATGCCGTCGCGGCTGCGGCACCGCGTGGACGGAGTGCAGTTCGACTCGCCCATCGCGCCCGAGCAGGTCGACCCGGCTGCGCTTCAAGCCGTGAGCTCCTCGATCCGCCGCGAACGTGTGCTGAGGTTCGATTACAGCGTCGAGTCGGAAGGGTACGGCCTTCCTCGCAAGGTGGAGCCTCACGGGCTCGTGTCGCGCGCCGGTCGGTGGTACCTGGTCGCCTGGGACCTCGAGAAGACGGACTGGCGCCTGTTCCGACTCGACCGTCTGACGCCGAAGTCCCCGGAAGGGGCCCCGTTCGCTCCGCGCGAGATCCCGGGCGGGAATGCACTGGCCTTCGTCGACTCGATGATGAAAGGGTCCGTCGGGGTTGATCGGTGGCCCGTCTACGGCGATTTCCTCCTCGAGGCGCCGACGTTCCGAGTCGCTCCCTGGCTCGGTGACGGCGAGATGGAGGCGGTGTCCCCATCGGTGACGCGGGTCCGCGTGGGGTCATGGTCGCCCGCTGGTCTCCTCGCGTGGGTGATGCGCTTCGATGCGCCCTTCACCGCTCTCGGTCCGGAGGAACTGATCCGGTCCTTGCCGACCATCGCGAACCGTCTTCGCGAGGCGGTTCCGAACGGGAACTAGTCGGCGATCTCCTCGAGCGTCTCACCCGTGGGGTCCTCGCCGTGACGGGAGTCGAGGTGCGCGCCTCCCAGCGGCCCGTCGACCCAGGCGATGAAGCGCCAGCCCGACTCGGGATCGCCCTCCACCTCGATGAGCCCGGTGTTGGACAGAGGGGTCTCGGCGATCAGCTCACGGTCGGCATCGGCGGCCCGGCCGGCGACCCAGACGCGGATCGCGGCGCCGTGCGACACGATCGCGGCCGTCTCCCAGCCCTTTGCCGCGATCTCCGCCACGGCACCGTCGAAGCGCGCGAAGAACTCATTGCCGTCTTCCGAGCCGGGCATGCGCTTCTCGAGGTCGCCCGCTCCCCAGGCCAGGGCGGTCGACATGTAGATGAGGTGCGAATCGCGATCGGACGCCATCTCCAGTTCACCCGAGCGCACCTCGCGAAGGCCGTCCAGCTCGATCGGCGTCATCCCCAGCTCGCGTGCCAGCGGCGCCGCCGTGAGATGCGTTCGGACGAGGGTCGACACGGCGATGCCGTCGATCGGCTGCCCCATCAGCGCCTCGGGGATCGCTGCGGCCTGCCGCAGGCCGAGATCGGTGAGGCCGGGACCGGGCGCATCCGAGTCGAGGAGGCCCTTCACATTGGAGGGGGTCTGACCGTGACGGATGAGGAGGAGGCGCACAAGGCCCCTTTCCGAAGGATCGGGGGCGCGCGGCGATCGGTCCCGCGCGCCTGACGGATGCCACCATCGTTGCGCACCGGACTGGGTGTTCCAATAAGTTGCACACTTGTGTGCAACTTCGACTATCCTGACACGTATGACCGCTGCCACACCTCGCGCCCCTCGCCGGGACGCTGCGGCGAACCGCGAGGCGATCCTCTCGGCGGCGCAGCGCCTGCTGGCTCGCGATCCGGAGACGCCGCTCGACGACATCGTCCGTGAGGCCGGACTGACCCGCCGCGCGTTCTACGGACACTTCCCCACCCGCGACGCGATGAGAGTGGAGCTGGCCCGATCCGGTGCGGCCCGCGTCGCATCCGCTCTCGTCGACTGCGTTCGAAACGACGCGCGCCTCACCCTCGCGCTCATCTCCGCTCGCCTGTGGAGCGAGGTCGCCGACGTACTCGCCCTGATCCCGACCACGGTCCGGGGACCACTCAGCGCCGAGATCGCCGAACCCCTCGCCCCGCTTCGCGCCCTGCTGGTCGAGACTGCCTCGAGAGGAGCGGACGCGGGCGAGATCCGCTCCGACATCGAGGCAGGCGTGCTGGCCCGACTGCTCGAGCAGTCCGCCGTGTCGGCCCTCGACGAGGCCGGATCCCGCTCGCTCGACTCTCTGCAGGGCCGCCTGCTCGTCATCCGCTCCGTCCTCTCCACCGCCGGGCTCTCCTGGCGCGAGACGGCCGAATTCATCGCGGCTCACTCCGAGCTGCTCGAGGAGAACTGATGCGCATCGCCGCCGCCGACATCCGGATCGGCACCGGCCCCGGCGCCGCCCTGCCCGCACTCACGGTCGGATTCGCCGCGGGCGACCCCGCGGTCGTTCCCGTCGAGGGCACCCAACGGGCCACCGTCACCGCCCTGGCTCTCGCCGGACGGATGCGCCTCGACCACGGCACCGTCTTTGTGGACGGGCGCGCCGACGCCGACCTCCTCCGTCGGACGATCGCGGTCGTCGACGCACCGACCGTCTCGGATCCGGCGGACGACGTCGCCACCCGTCAGGTCGTCCGCGAGGAGCTCGTGCTCGCGGGGCACAAGGGAGATCGGGCGACGATCACGCGTTCCATCGCCGCCGCACATGCAGAGGAGTGGACGGACGCCCCGTTCGGCGCCCTTCCCCCCGCGAGTCGCACCCGCCTGCTCGCGAACATCGCGGTCTCCCGCGCCGGCGTGCGCGGGGTCGTCCTCACCCTTCCCGACCGGCACGGCGGCGACCCGCGCGACCTCCTCCGCCTCATCCACGACCTGAGCGACCGCGGCTTCGCGGTGCTCGCCCTCACCTCGGCCGCCACGCTCGCGGCGCTCGAAGGACTGGAATCCAAGTGACTGTCCCCACGCTCGTCTTCGGTGAGATCCGTCGCCTCGTCGCGACCCCGCTCGCCCGCCTGGCGTTCGCGGCGCTCATGCTCGTGCCGCTGATCTACGGCGGGCTCTACCTGTGGGCGAACCGCGATCCGTACGGGGCGCTCAACCGCGTGCCCGCCGCGCTCGTCGTCGCCGACACGGGCGCCACGACCGACGGCAGCACCGTGAACTACGGCGATCAGATCGCCGACAAGGTCCTCGACGGCGCCGACTTCGACTGGACGCGGACGAGCGCGGAGGACGCCGCGACCGGGGTCCGTAACGGCGACTACGACTTCAGCATCACGCTGCCCGCCGACTTCTCGGCGGACCTGGTCTCGGCCTCCACCGACTCGCCGAAGCAGGCACGGATCACACTCACGACCAACGACACCAACAGCTACCTGGCGAGCACCATCGCGGGGCAGGCGGCCGAACGCATCCGAACGAGCATCGCCGAGCAGGTCGGCCAGGAAGCGGCGGACAAGTTCCTCGTCGGAATCGCCACGATCCGCACCGACCTCGCCAATGCGGCCGACGGAGCGACCCGGGTCGCCTCGGGTGTCGACCAGGCCAAGAGCGGCTCGTCGCAACTGAGGACCGGGGCGTCGCAGCTCGCCGACGGTGCGTCGTCCCTGTCGTCCGGACTCGACCAGCTGCAGTCGGCGACCTCCACACTGCCGGACGACACCGCGCGCCTCGCCGCCGGTGCGCGCCAGGTCGCCGACGGGAACGCCAAGCTCGCGCAGGGCGGAGCGGAAGCCGTCAAGATCTCAGGACAGGCCGCCGCGGCGGTGCCCACGGTCCGTGCCGACATCATCGCCGCGCTGCAGCAGGCCCAGGTGCCGCAGGCCGACATCGATGCCGTGCTCGCGAAGCTCGATCCGCTCGGTCAGGCCGTCACCGACGCCGACGCGAAAGTCCAGGCGGTCGACGGACAGCTGAACCAGCTCGCGGCCGGCAGCGCCCAGGTCGCCGATGGCGCGGGCGCTCTCTCCTCGGCGAGCGGATCGCTGACCGCGGGGATCGCGTCGGCCGCGTCGGGCGCCAGCCAACTGTCGGAGGGCGCCGCGACCGCCTCGAACGGGGCCGCACAGCTCGACGACGGTCTCGGCACCCTGTCGACCGGTGCGGGCCAGCTCCGCGACGGACTGAACTCGGGCGTCGCCGCCATCCCGAATCCGTCCGATCAGTTGCAGAGCGAGCAGGCGGCGACCATCGGATCGCCCGTGGACCTCGCGACGACCGACGACGCTCAGGCGACGAACTACGGAGCCGGACTCGCACCGTTCTTCCTCAGCCTCGCGGCCTGGATCGGTCTCTACGCACTCTTCCTCATCGTCAAGCCGTTGTCCCGCCGGGCGATCACAGCGCTCGCCTCACCGGCGAAGGTGACACTGGCGGCCTGGCTGACCCCGGGGCTGCTGGGGGTCGTGCAGTCGATCATGCTCGTGACCCTCGCGGGGACCGTGCTGGGGTTCGGGATCGCGAACCCTGCGGGGATGTTCGTCTTCGGAGCTCTGATCTCACTCACCTTCGCGGCGATTCTGCTCGCACTCAACGCACTGCTGGGCTCGGTGGGACAGTTCCTCGGGCTCGTGCTCATGGTGATCCAGCTGGTCACCGCGGGTGGGACGTTCCCGTGGCAGACCCTGCCAGAGCCCCTGGCGGCGCTCCACCGCTTCCTGCCGATGAGCTACGCGGTGGACGGATATCGGCACCTCATGTACGGCGGCAACCCCTCCGCGGTGCTGATCGACGCGGCGGTCCTCGGCGGCTGGTTGCTGGCGGGCGTACTGGCCACCTATCTGACCACGACCCGGATGACCCGCTTCCGCACGCTCCGCGACCTGCGCCCCTCCCTCATCGGCTGAGACGACCGGGAAACAGCAGAGGAGCCCCGGACCACCGCCGGCAGGCGGGGTTCGGGGCTCCTCGTCGTTCAGACGGTAGCCGGTCAGCCGATCTGTGCGCGGCGCTTGCGCGCGAGCACCAGGGCGGCGCCACCGAGCAGCATCAGCGCACCGAATCCGATGACACCCGCGGTCTCGACACCGGTCGACGCGAGCGACGATCCGGTTCCGTTGTTACCAGCGGGCGTGATCGCGCCGGCGGCGACGAGCGAGAAGCTGACGGGCTCCGACGGGGCGGAGATCTGATCCAGGTCGGTGGGGTTCGCCACCGTGCTCTGGATCGCGATGGCCGTGTAGTTCTCCGGGACGAGGGCGAGCGTGACACTCCAACGCCCGTCGGCGCCGACGATGATGTCAGCGGCCGGGTCGGCGGGGGTGGGCTCGGCGGCGGCCGACATGCTGTCGCTGCTCTGGGCCGCCTCGAACGCCGCGGTGTTCACGACCACGAGTCCGATGTAGGCGCCGGGGATGCCCGTGCCCTCGAAAGTGACCTGGCTTCCTACGACCTGCTGCCCCTCGGTCGGGCTCGTGATCACGGGAGCGGGGAGCAGAGTCGAGGCGGGGAGCTTGAAGTTCACGGTCTCTTCGCCGCGACCGGCTCCACCGGTGACCTGGTTGATGCTCACGGTCTGGTCGATCGCAGCGTCGTCGGCGTAGGTCGCGGTGACGCTCCACGTGCCGTTCGACACGACGGCGGCAGCGGTGCCGGGCAGGCGGTTGCCGTCGGTGTCGAGGACGTTGACCGTCGAGCCGTTCGTGCCGGTGCCGGTGAAGGTCACGGTGCGGCTGGCGACCGTCTCACCCTCCTCGGGGCTGGTGACGGTGAAGTTGCCGACCGGCGCGACCGCGGGCAGCGAGAAGCTGACCGTCTGCGAGCCGCGGCCGGCGCCGCCGGTGGTCTGGTTGGCGGTCACGGTCTGCGAGACGGCTGCGTCATCGGAGTAGGTGCCGGTGGTCGTCCAGGTCCCGTTCGAGACGACGGCGGCCGACGTTCCGGGAACACGGTTGCCGTCTGCGCCGAGGACGTTGACGGTCGACCCGTTCGTTCCGGTACCGGTGAAGGTCACGGTGCGGGAATCGCGCACCTCGCCCTGCACGGGAGAGGTGACCGTGAAGTTGTATGCGACGGGCAGGTTGAAGTCGACGGAGATCTGGGGGATCCCGCTCCCGCCGTAGAGGCCGCCGACACGGATGGACTGCTGCACTGCGGCGTCCTCCGCGTAGACGGGAAGCGTCAGCGAGTAGTTGGTCGGCTGCCCGAAGGTGCCGCCCGGGTTCGTGCGCGCCAAGACGTCACCATCGAGGTCGTAGGCGATGACGGTGGATCCGCCGAAGACCGACCCGGTGACGGTCACGGTTCGGGAGTCGACGGTGGAACCCTGTTCGGGCGCGGTGACCGTGAGGCCGGCCGGCGCTGCGGAGGCGGGAGCGGCTGTGAGCACCGCGCCTCCCAGAACGAGAGCGAGAGCGGCGGGCACGGCGAGTGCCTTCCGCCACGAGGAAGTGCGTGACAAGTGAGTCCCCTTGGGTACGTGATGCACAGAAGACGACCACTCCACGACCGACGCCCAGACCGGCGACGCAGAGCGAACGCAGTCGCCAGATCCGACAAGTGTCGGCCTCGGAGAAGGGTAACGGACACATGTCGTATTGCTATGGGCGTCAGGCGCCTTCCCAGGTTCCATTCGCGCCGATTCGAAATCGTGCCCCGGAAGCCCCCGGATTGCATTGCATATGTGAAACTCATTTGCATGAAAGAAACAATGAGTGGCGCCGGACGCATCGAGTGGACGCGGTCACGGATGCGGATGCTCGCCTCGATCCGGGAACGGTTCACCGTCGAGCGGCCGTTCGATGGCGCGACCATCGGCATGAGCCTGCATCTCGAGCCCAAGACAGCGGTGCTCCTCGAGACGGTCGTCGCCGGCGGCGCCCGCATCGTGGCCACCGGCAACCACGGCTCGACTCAGGACGACATCGTCGCCTTCCTCCGGGGTTCCGGCATGACCGTGTACGGCGCCCGTGACGACACCGAGGATCAGCACGCCGGCCACATCGAGCGCATCCTCGACGCCGAGCCCGACATCCTGCTCGACAACGGGGGCGACCTCGCCGCCCGCGCAGCCGATCGCGGACAGGCGGACGGCATCCGCGGCGGCACGGAGGAGACGACATCCGGCGGCTTCCGACTGCGCGAGTCCTATGCGGACCGGATCCCGTTTCCCGTCATCGTCATCAACGACAGCCCCCTCAAGGCGATCGCCGAGAACCGTCACGCGGTCGGTCAGAGCGCGGTCGAGAGCTTCCAGCGCATCACGAACCTGCAGGTCGTCGGGCGCCGTTTCGTCGTCGTCGGGTACGGCTGGTGCGGACGAGGTGTCGCGCAGTACCTCCGCGCACTCGGTGCCCGGGTCGGGATCGTCGAAGTCGACGAGTTGAAGGCGTTCGAGGCCGCTTTCGACGGCTTCCGCGTCGGCGGCCTCGACACCCTGCTCCCCTGGGCCGATGCCGTCATCACGGCGACCGGGCGCCCCGGCATCCTCACCGGCGGCTCCTTCGACCTGCTTCGCGACGGCGCCGTGCTGGCCAACATCGGCCACTTCCCCTTCGAGATCGACGTCCCGGCGCTGGCCGCCGCGGCCTCCACGACGACGCATGTCGCTCCGGGCATCGACGAGTACGAGCTCAGCGGGTCGCGCCGCATCGCCCTACTCACCGAGGGGCGGATGTACAACCTCGGCGGCACCGGACCGAAGGGCAACTCGATCGAGTCGATGGACCTCGGCTTCGCTCTGCAAGCACTGTCCCTCGAACGCGTGGCGACGGGGTCGGCATCCCTGGCCGCCGGACCGCAGCGTGTCCCGGACGACATCGAGCGTCACCTTGCCCGCCGCACGGTCGAGCTCCTCGGCAGCGCCGACTGACGCCCGCCCCTCCCTCAGCGGAACGACGAGGCGGGGATCCCGTAGCCTCGCTGACGAGATGAGCGACATCGAGACCGACGCCGACGCCGACGCCCCAGGCGGATCCCCCGTCTACGCGGCGCCGGCCGTCGACAAGGCCCTCGACGTCCTCGAGATCTTGGCCGACGCCCCCGGACCGATGTCGCAGAACCAGATCGCGGCCGCTACGGGCCGCAGCGTCGCGCAGATCTTCCGAGTCCTCAGCGTGCTCGAACGTCGCGGCTACCTGGCCCGCGAGAGCGGATCCGGGCACTACGTGCTCACTCTGCGTCTCTTCGACCTCGCACACCGCTCCGATCCGATCGCCACTCTGCTCGCTCTGGCGGACGCCCCCCTGCGCGAACTCGCGGCCGACATCGGGCAGAGCTGCAATCTCGGTGTGCGCGACGGCGACGAGATCCTCGTCATCGCAGAGGCCGACAGCCGTTCCGACTTCGGGTTCCGCGTCCGAGTCGGCGCCCGCTTCCCTCTCATCGGGCCACCCTCGGGTGAGCTGCTGCTGGCCCTCGATCACGACCGCGCTGTTCCCGGAGCCGACGACGATCTCACCGAGCGACTCGACGAGTTCCGGCGGCTCGGCTACGCCGAGAAACGAGACCATCTGCACCTCGGTGTCGTGGATCTCGCCTTCCCGATCCGCGGCGGGGAGGAGCGAGTCGTCGCCGCGTTGACCGTGCCCTACGTCGCGACCTCGTGGAGCGAGCATCCTCTCGAAACGGTCCGTGATCGCGCATCCGACACGGCCCGCGCGATCAGCGCGCTCCTCGGCGGCGCTCCCTTGTTGGGCGTCGGGACGACTACGGGGCCGGCCGCCGAGTGACCCGAATCCTGGAGTTCCAGGCCGACCCCGCATCGATCGAGGCGCTCCGGCAGTTCCTCGTCGGCCATCTGGTGACGGGTCTCGACTCGGTCTCACCGGATGGGCACCGCATCTCTCGCAGCGTCGACGCGGGCGGACGTACCCACGAGGCGCTGGTCGAGTTCCGTCCCGGCGGACAGGTCGCAGTCGAGTCCGACGCACCCTCGGACTCGGTGGCCGAGGTGCGCGCCTCACTCTCGCGCTGGCTCGACTCGGACGGGCCGTCCGACGAGGAGCTGCGCGTTCTGAGGAGCGAGGCTCGACTCTCCGCACTGGTCGATGCCCGTCCAGGTATGCGTATCCCCGGTGCCGTCGCCGGGCTCGAGACGGCGCTGTTCGCCGTGCTCGGGCAGCAGGTGTCGCTGATCGCGGCTCGGACGTTCGCGGGCCGGCTCGTCCGCTTCGCCGGCGAGGATCGGGGCGATGGCCGTTACTCCACTCCATCCGCGGAACGGATCGCCGATGCCGAGCCGGAGGAGTTCCGCGCCGCGCTCGGCGTGACAGGGGCGAGGGCTCGGACACTTCAGAACGTGGCCGCCGCCGTCGCGGGCGGACTCGAGCTGCGTCCGGGAGTCGACCTCGCCGAGACCCGGCGAGCGCTCCTCGCACTTCCCGGTATCGGCACCTGGACCACGGAGTACATCGCGCTGCGCTGTCTCGGCGATCGCGACGCCTTCCTCGGGGGCGATCTTGTGCTGCGTCGTCAGTTGGGAGTGAAGACGGAGCGAGAGGCCCTGGCCATCGCCGAACGCTGGCGCCCTGCCCGCAGCCTCGCCCTCCTCCACCTGTGGACCGACGCCGTCTTCGTCTGAGGACCCGCCGCCTTCCGCAGCGCCCTGCATGGCTTAACAAATGCAGGAGTCCGATTCTCGAATGCAGGATCCGGATGACCGAAGGCAGGAGTCAGCTCACCGGAGACCCCGGAATGATGCGGCTCCGGGCGCGCCGGGTAGCGGCGGCTCCTGCATTTGAGAGCGAAGTCCTGCATGTGGTCAGCCGGTCGGCGGCCTCAGGGCGAAACCGAGCGCCGGGGCCCTCTTCATTTCGCTGCGCTCAATGGGCGAGGGGTCCGCGCCCGCCCCGCCCGTTGAGCGGAGCGAAATGAAGGGGCTATGAAGGGGCGTCGCCCAGGATGCTGCGGACAAGGCGCCCGGGAAGGTCGGGACCGGTCGGCTCGCGGGTCAGCACCCGCAACACCACGGCTCCGATGAGCAGCTCACCGACGTCCTGCCCGAGAAGTCCGGAGCGGATCTCTCCCGTCGCCGCGGCGTCGTCGATGCGCCGAGTCAGCGCCGACCCCGCACCCAGCTGCTCGTGCAGGCGGGCGCCGATCTCACGGCTCACCGTCGCGGCCGACACCAGCGATCGCAGCATCAGCTCGTTATCCGGGGACTCGACGAAGACGAAGATCTCGCGCAGCCATGCGGCGAGATCCGCGCGCAGGTCGCCGGTGTTCGGTGGCTCCTCGCCGCCCGGCATGAGGAATCCGTCGAGCATGCTCTCGGCGACGAGCTCGCTCTTCGACCCCCACCAGCGGTAGATCGTCTGCTTGCCCACGTGCGCGGCCGCGGCGACACCCTCCATCGAGAGCTGCTCGTAGCCGCGTTCGCGCACCAGGCGCGCGGTCGCTTCGAGAATCGCGATGCGCGCCGCCTCGCTGCGGGGCGCGCCTCGGCGCTGCTCACTCATCGAGCTCACCTCTCGTCTCCAGCGACAATTCATCTAGACGCAACGTCTCGTATTGTAGATTGCTCGCGGTCGCCTCTGCGATCGTCCCACCCCTGCTTTCGAAGGATCCCCTCAGACACATGGCTGAACTCCTCTACCGTCTCGGCAAGTTCGCCGCCCGTCGCGGGTGGGTCGTCATCGTCGCGTGGGTCCTGATCCTCGGTGTCGCGGGAGGCGGATTCGCGATCGGCTTCAAGGGCCTCGCCTCCAGCTTCGACATCCCGGGCACCGCATCCGGCAAGGTCGTCGAGGAGCTCGGCGAGAAGCTGCCCGACTTCGGCGGCGCATCCGGCACGGTCGTCTTCTCGACGGACGACGGGTCGGCCTTCACCGACACCCAGAAGTCCGAGATCAGCGCCCTCGTATCCAGCGCGACGGATGTCGACGGTGTCTCATCCGCCAACGACCCGTTCGCTTCGCAGCAGCAGCTCGCCGACCAGGAGAAGCAGATCGAGGACGGTCGCACCCAGATCGAACAGGGGCGCCAGCAGATCGAGCAGAACCAGGCGCAGATCGATTCGGGTAAGCCGCAGCTCGAAGCAGGGATCCAGCAGGCACAGCAGGGTCGCGACCAGGCTGCCGCCGCCGGGGCGCCCGCCGCTCAGCTCGCGACGATCGACGCGCAGATCGCCGGACTGCAGCAGCAGCTCGACCAGCTGAACGCCGGTCAGGCTCAGCTCGATGCCTCGCGGACCGAGCTCGACACCCGGTCCGCCGAGCTCGAACAGGGCGCGGAGTTGCTCTCGTTCGCCCAGAACATCCGCCTGGTAGCCGAGGACGGCTCTGCTGCCGTGGCCAACGTGTCGTTCACCGAGCCCCGCCTCGACCTTCCCCAGAAGACCAAGACGGCGACTATCGATCACTTCGAGGACACGCCCATCGACGGCGTGAAGGTCTCGATCTCGACGGAGATCGCGCAGGCGGTTCCGCAGATCCTCGGCCCGGGCGAGGCCGTCGGCGTCATCATCGCGGCCGTCGTGCTGCTCGTCATGCTGGGATCGATCATCGCCGCGGCCCTTCCCATCGTCACCGCGCTCGTCGGCGTCGCGGTCGGCGTCGTCGGATCCCTGTCGTTCTCCGGTCTCGTGCAGATGGCGTCCGTCACGCCCGTACTCGGCGTGATGCTGGGCCTGGCTGTCGGAATCGACTACTCGCTCTTCATCGTCAACCGGCACCGCCGTCAGCTCCTCGAGGGCGCGGAGGTGCGAGAGTCCATCGGCCTCGCGAACGGCACCGCCGGCAACGCAGTCGTCTTCGCGGGAACGACGGTCGTCGTGGCCCTGCTCGCGCTGAACGTCACGGGGATCCCGTTCCTCGGCCTCATGGGAACCGTCGGCGCCGTCTGCGTCGCCATCGCCGTCCTGGTCGCGACCACGCTCACGCCCGCCATCCTGGGCCTCGTCGGGTCCCGGGTCCTCTCCAAGCGCGCACGGGCCCGGGCAGTCGACGCGGCGTCCCCCGAGGCGCACTCGCATCGCGCCGTGAAGAAGCCGGTCACGCCGATGTCGACCGTCCGCGCCGTCGTCACGGTCATCGGCGGTGCCGCGGTGCTGCTCGCGATCGCGGCTCCGGCCCTCTCGATGCGTCTCGGACTACCCGACGGATCGCAGGAGCCGGCGGATTCGTCGCAGTACGCCGCCTACACGATCGCGGCGGACAAGTTCGGCGAAGGTGTCAACGGGCCGTTGCTCGTCACCGCCGACCTGCCCACCGGGATCACCGAGGACGAGCAGCGCGGCGACCAGCTCACGGTCGCCCGTGCCATCTCCGATCAGGACGGCGTCGTCGCCGTCGCCCCTATCGCGATCTCGGATGACGGCAGCCTCGCCGCCTTCCAGGTCATTCCGACCGGTGGTCCCAACAGCGTCACGACCGAGACCCTCGTGCGCGGCCTGCGCGGACTCACCCCCCTCGACGGGCAGCCCGCCCTCGGTGTCGCGGGGCAGGCGGCGAGCAATATCGACATCTCCGAGAATCTCGCCGCGGTGCTTCCCCTCTACCTCTCGATCGTGGTCGGCCTGTCGCTGCTGATCCTGATCGCGGTCTTCCGGTCGCTCGTCGTGCCGCTCATCGCGACCGGTGGTTTCATGCTGTCGCTCTTCGCGACCTTCGGAGCCCTGACGGCGGTGTTCCAATTCGGCTGGGGCGCGTCGCTCATCGGACTCGACGGGTCGGGCCCCATCCTGAGCTTCCT
The DNA here is from genome assembly GCA_913778905.1 of uncultured Naasia sp. Lineage (GTDB taxonomy): Bacteria > Actinomycetota > Actinomycetes > Actinomycetales > Microbacteriaceae > Naasia. The sequence continues at coordinate 50,919 of CAJYYA010000018.1, forward strand.
ACCCGTGATCCTGGTCGGCATCCTGTTCGGCCTGGCGATGGACTATCAGCTGTTCCTGACCTCGGGGATGCGCGAGGCCTTCGTCCATGGGGCGCCGGCACGGCAGGCCGTCGCGGAAGGCTTCCGAGCGGGACGGGCGGTCGTCACGGCGGCGGCGCTCATCATGATCGCGGTCTTCGGCGGGTTCATCTTCGCCGACGACACCATCATCCGCGGGTTCGGATTCGGTCTCGCCGTCGGTGTGCTGCTCGACGCGTTCGTCGTGAGGATGCTGATCATGCCGGCGCTCATGCACCTCGTCGGTCGTGGGGCGTGGTGGCTGCCGAGGTGGCTCGACAAGATCATCCCGAACGTCGACGTCGAGGGAGCCGCGCTGGAGCGCCGCCACCACGTGTGACACGAAGGGAGGGCGGTCCTGGGGAGGGGCCTCGATACGCTCCGCTACTCGACCTCCGGAGACCCGGACGTCGAGCAGGCCGCCAGGCCGTATCGAGACGGCTCGAATAGGAGCGCAGCGACGTACCGAGAGCGCACCAGAGCAGCATCAGCACCGGCCGGAATCGCCTCCGCTCAGCCCTCCGGCAGCTCCGCGTGCTGCACCACCCACGTGTGCATCACGATGGCGGCGGCGGCCGACGCGTTGATCGAGCGCGTCGACCCGAACTGCGCGATCTCGACGACCACGTCCGACGCGGCGATCGCCTCCTGACTGAGTCCCGGTCCTTCCTGACCGAACAGCAACACGCAGCGTTCGGGCAGTCGCGTGCGCTCGATGCCGACCGATCCGGGAACGTTGTCGACGCCGACGATCGGGATCCCCTCCGCCCGAGCCCACTCCACGAGCGCACTCACGTCCTCGTGATGCACGACGTGCTGATATCGATCGGTGACCATCGCTCCGCGTTTGTTCCAGCGGCGGCGCCCGACGATGTGCACGGTGTCGGCGAGGAACGCGTTGGCGCTCCGCACGATCGAACCGATGTTCATGTCGTGCTGCCAGTTCTCGATGGCGACATGGAACGGATGCCGGCGCGCATCGAGGTCGGCGACGATCGCCTCCATCGTCCAGTAGCGATACCGGTCGAGCACGTTCCGGGTGTCACCGCGCTCGAGCAAGTCCCGGTCGTAGTGCGGATCGACCGGCCATTCCCCTGGCCACGGGCCGACGCCATGCGTGCTCTGCTCGACCGAATCCATGCCGTCAGCTAATCAGCTATTGACAGCGAAGGACGCACCTCCTAGGTTCATTACTCAAGTAACTAACCAAGGAGGTGACGTGCTCGACGACGGAAAACCCATCTTCCAGCAGATCGCCGACAGCATCGCCGACGGGATTCTCGCCGGGTCGTTCCCCGAGGGCACGCAGGTGCCGTCGACCAACGAACTGGCCGCGTTCCATCGGATCAATCCCGCCACGGTCGGCAAGGGTCTCGGACTCCTCGTCGACCGCGACATCCTCCACAAGCGCCGCGGCCTGGGGATGTTCGTCAGCGAGGGCGCTCGAATGCGCCTCCAGAACGAACGCACCGCCTCGTTCCGTGCCGCCTTCGTCGCGCCTCTGCTCACGGAAGCCGCGTCCCTCGGACTCGATCTCGAGACCGTCCACCGCATCATCGATCAGGAAGGAACGAACTCGTGACCGACGACTCCGCCGCTCCCGCAGTCCGCCTCCACGGAGTCACGCGATCCTTCCGACGCGTGAACGCTCTCGACAACGTCACCCTCGACATCCAGGCCGGAGCGATAACCGGCCTTCTCGGCCGCAACGGCGCAGGCAAGACGACACTCATGTCGATCATCGCCGGACACGACCGAGCCACCTCCGGCTCCGTCGAGGTCCACGGCCACGACCCGTTCGAGAACGCCCCCACCATGGCGGCGGTCAGCCTGGTGCGCGACAACCAGCGCTACCCGGACAGCTTCACGCTCGCGAACGTGCTCACCGCCGCCCCCCTGTTCCACAAGCGGTGGGATCGAGCGCTCGCCGACGAACTCGTCGCCGCCTTCCGCCTCCCCGCCAAGACGGCCGTCAAGAAGTACTCCCGCGGCCAGATGTCGTCGCTCGGCATCGTCCTGGGGCTGGCATCACGCGCCCCGTTGACGATCTTCGACGAGCCCTACCTGGGTCTCGACGCGACGGCACGACGGTTCTTCTACGACGTCCTCATGCGCGACTACCTCGAACACCCCCGCACGATCCTCTTGTCCACGCACCTCATCGACGAGATGGAGCCGTTGCTCGAGCATGTCGTGATCCTCGAGGCGGGGCGGATCGTCCGCGCCGCCGCGGCCGATGACCTCCGCGGCAGTGCGATGAACGTCAGCGGTCTCACCACCGCCGTGGACGCCCTGGTGGGCGACCGTCGTGTGCTGCAGTCCCGCCGTATCGGCGCCCTCAGCTCCCTCGTCGTCGACGGCCCGGCCGACGACCGCCTGCGCTCCGACGCCGCCCGAGCGGGCGTCGAGATCACGCCGGCCTCCCTGCAAGACCTCGTCGCCGCCTACGGGGTCGACGAGTCCGCCGCTCTCGAAGGAGCACGTTCATGACCACCGCCACCCTCGACCGCTCCGACGCCGTCACCCCGCTCAACGTCACGCGCCTGCATTTCATCGAAAGCAGCCCCCTGCGGGCCCCGCTCGGCATCATGGCCGTCGTATTCGCCCTGACGGCGATCATCGCGCTCGTGTTCTGGCGCCTCGGATCCGTGCCCGGCAGCACCGTCTGGGTCGAGAGCAGCATGAGCAACCCCGCCGTCCTGTGGGCGCTGCCCGGCTTCTTCGGATGGCTCGGAGTGCAGACGGTCGCGTTGACGTTCCCGCTGGCCCTGTCGCTCGGTAGCACCCGGCGCACCTTCGTCCTCGGGACCGTGTTCATGCACGTGACGCTCGCCGTCTACGTGACCGTTCTGCTGCTCGTGCTCCTCGCTCTCGAGAAAGCGACGAACCAGTGGTTCGTCGGCCTGTACGTGACGAACGTCTTCATCCTCGGATCGGGCGACCCCGTGCAGCTCGCCGCGACGGCCTTCTTCGGGGTACTCCTGGTGCTCTCGGTCGGAGGCGCGTTCGCCGCTGCCTGGGTGCGCTTCGGATCGATAGGCCCCACCGTGCTCGCGGTCACCACCGTCCTCGCACTCGGCGCCCTCGCCGTACTGCTCGTCCCCGTCTTCAGCAGCTTTCAGCCGTGGTGGCTGGTGGTCGCGGCGGCCACGATGATCGCCCTCTCGGTGCTCGCCCAATACCTCTTCCTCCTCCGCGCCACCGCCCGCTGACCCGACGGCATCCGCTCGCGCACGCGGAAAACGGCAGCGACTGACCGAATGAAGGAGAACCCGCCGCAAACCGCCCCCGATCCGCATGACTGTGTGACTCAGGGGCGGTTTCTCCTTCATTCGGTCAGTGGAGCATGCGGGGCCGGGCGGATAGCGTGGCGGGATGGCTCGTCCTCGTGCGCTCGCCGCCCCTCGTATCGTGAACATCGCTCTCCCCCCGCTGGAGGACGGTGATCCGGATGCGCCGCACTACGACGATCGACACGACGGCGAGCGTCTCTCGTTCACAGGACGATCCCGCGCGTGTCTCGTCGATCGCACGGTCACCGAAGTCGAATTGGTCGACCTGCACCTCGAGTCGCTCGCGAGTCGCGGTGCCCGTTTCACGGATGTGCTCGCCGACGACCTCGACGTCGTGACGTGGGAGAGCCACGACGCGGCGTGGCGGGACGTCCGGCTGAGCGGCGGACGTATCGGGTCGCTCGATCTGTCGGATTCCGAACTCAACTCGGTGCATCTCCGCGACCTGCGGATCGGCTACCTCGACCTCCGCGCTGCGACGCTTCAGGACGTGCTCATCGAGAACTGCGTGATCGAAACGCTGGACCTGCCGTCCGCGAAGCTCACGCGGGTCGCATTCCGCGAAACGCGGGTCGGCGAGCTCGACCTGCGGATGACGGAGTGCGCCGCGCTCGATCTGCGCGGCGTCGAGGTGACGGACCGTCTGGAGATCGCGGGACGTAACGGGCGTGCGCCGCTCGAGGGCGTGCACGCGTCGGAGGCCCAGCTCGCGGCGTTGGCGCCGGTGCTGGCCCGGCATGCAGGGCTGACGCTCGAAGGGTGAAGTCGGGTGGGCGTCGCCTCGCTCCTACTCGACGTCAGACAGCACGGAGGTCGAGTAGCGAAGCGCACCGAGGCCCACCGCCTTAGAAGCTGTCCGCCCGGGCGAAGACCGGGATCGCGCTGCGCGTGATCAGCGGAAGCGCCCGCTCGACCGTGCTGTCGATCCGCTCGCGGAGGTCGATCGAGCTCACCTTGTAATCGGTGAAATCCCTCTCGCTCGCGAAGATCCCCAGGGGCAACGTGTGCGCCTGGAAGAACCCGAACAGCGGCCGCATCTGGTGCTCCACGAGGAGCGCGTGTCGGTCGGATCCGCCGGTCGCGGTCAGGATCACCTCGGTGTCGGTCAGCGCGTACTGTCCGATGTGGTCGAAGAACAGCTTGAAGAGCCCCGTGTAGCTGGCCCGGTAGGCGGGCGACCCGACGATGAGCACGTCGGCGGACTCGACCGCGGCGAGCGCCGCGAGCGCGTTCTCGCCCAGATCCTCGCGGTACGGACCGCGCGCGAACTCCCCGAGCAGCGGGGCCAGCTCGACGACCTCGGCCAGCCCGTCGACGCGGTCGGCGAGGGTCTGCACGACGTCGGTGACGAGCGCCGTCGTGCGCGAGGGGGCCGTCGGGCTCCCGCTCACACCGACGATGTGCAGCGGACCGCGCTCGGCTCGCTCAGTCGTTCCGCCGCCCATCAGGCCACCTCCTCTTCCGACGCCGCGCCCGGGCCGCCTGCTCCCCGACCGACTCGGTACCGGGCTCCCCGGTGCTCCTCGGGCAGCCGGGCACCCCGCCCGTGCAGCTTCTCCCGCAGAGTCCCGACGTCGTACTCCGTCGGGTACACCCCGCGCGCCTGCAATTCGGGGATCACGAACTCGACGACATCCTCGAACGTTCCGGGCGTGATCGCGTAGGCGAGGTTGAACCCGTCCACATCCGTGTCGCGCACCCATTCCTGCAGGGTGTCCGCGATCTGCTCTCCCGATCCGACGACGAACGGACCGAGGCCGCCGATCGCCCCGTGCCGGGCGATGTCGCGCACCGTGAACTCACGACCGTGCTCCGCCGACTCCGCGAAGTTCGCGACCACCGATCGAATGGCGTTCGAGGGGACGTTGCCGACCGGCTCGTCGAGGTCGAACGTCGAGAGGTCGACGCCCATCCACCCCGACATGAAGACCAGCGCCCCCTCCTCGCTGGCATAGGACAGGTAGTCCTCGTACTTGGCCTGCGCCTTCTCGGGGGTCGCGTCGGTGATGACCGTGAGGAGGGTGTAGATCGTGGCCGAGTAGCGGTCACGTCCCGCGGCCTCCATTGCATCGCGGATGCGCCGAACGGTCGAGGCGAGCACCTCCTTGGTGGGAGCCGCCACGAAGATGGCCTCCGCGTTCTCGGCTGCGAACGCGACCCCGCGCGGCGAGGCGCCGGCCTGGTAGATGACGGGCGAGCGCTGCGGCGACGGCTCGGCGATGTGGATTCCGGGCACCGTGAAGTGCTTCCCCCTGTGCCCGATCTCGTGCACCTTCGACGGGTCGGCGAAGACCCCGGTCTCGCGATCGCGGATGATCGCGTCGTCCTCCCACGACCCCTCCCACAGCTTGTAGAGCACTTCGAGGTACTCGTCGGCGTGGTCGTAGCGGTCGTCGTGCTCGAGCTGGTCGTCGTGACCCATGTTGCGGGCGGCGCTCGGCAGGTAGCCCGTGACGACGTTCCAGCCGACGCGCCCCTTCGTCAGGTGGTCGAGCGTCGAGATCCGGCGGGCGAACGGATACGGGTGCTCGTATGCGGTGCCGGCCGTGATGCCGAACCCGAGATTCTCGGTCACCGACGCCATGGCGGAGACGAGGAGCAGGGGGTCGCCCACCGGGACCTGGGCGCCGTGACGGATGGCCGCCTCGTTGCTTCCGCCGTACACGTCGTAGGTGCCGAGCACGTCGGCGATGAAGATCCCGTCGAAGAGCCCGCGCTCGAGCAGCTGTGCGAGTCCGGTCCAGTAGGCGATGTCGGTGTAGCGCTGCGATTGGTCCTGCGGATGCCGCCAGAGTCCTGAGGACTGGTGGGCGACGCAGTTCATGTCGAAGGCGTTGAACCGGATGCGTCGCGGAGAGGCCGTGCCGGGCCCCGGCGTGGTGCTGTCGAGGGACGTCATGTCCGCTATGGTGCGCCGCGGCGCGCGATCCGTCGATCTGCGGCCGACACACGACGACACACTTGTAATGGTGACTCGAACTCACCTCACAGCGAGATCCCGTCCACGCAGGCCATGATGAGTGAAAGGTAAGACCCCTCACGGGGGCGTCTCGACTCGTGCCCGCCAGGAGGAAGTCCGTGATCTCGATCGTCTACGTCAGCGACGCGCTGGCACCCCTCTCGCAACCCGAACTGACCGACCTGCTCGACGTCAGCCGCCGCAACAACGACGCGCGGGGGCTCACCGGGGTGCTGCTCTACAAAGACGGCCAGTTCATGCAGGCCCTCGAAGGCGAACCGGACGCCGTCCGAGAACGACTCGATATCATCGCCGCGGATCCCCGCCACACCGGTGTCCGCGAACTCCTCACGGAGGACATCGAGCAGCGACGCTTCCCGAATTGGTCCATGGGCTTCCGCACGGCCGCCGACCTCGACGGGCTCGAAGGTTTCAACGACTTCTTCGGCGCCAGGCGCGATGTCGCCGATCGTGCCGAAAGCGGATCCCGCGCGCGACTCCTGCTCGAATGGTTCCGGTTCCGCAACGTGTGAACCGGTGAAGCGCCGCCGCCGATAGCCTGGCATCAGCGCCGCCGATCACGAACGAGACGAGATGCGACACATGGACAGAAGCGAGATCGACTGCTGGCTGACCGACATGGACGGAGTTCTCGTCCACGAGAACCGCGCCATTCCGGGTGCGGCCGAGCTGCTTCAGCAATGGCAGGACCAGGGCGCCCCCTTCCTGGTGCTGACCAACAACTCGATCTTCACTCCCCGCGATCTCAGCGCCCGGCTTCGAGCTTCGGGCCTGCACGTGCCGGAGGAGTCCATCTGGACGTCTGCGCTCGCAACGGCGGACTTCTGCCGCTCGCAGATTCCGGAGGGAAGCGCCTTCATCATCGGCGAGGCGGGCCTCACGACCGCCATGCACGAGGCCGGCTTCATCATCACCGAGTCGGATCCCGACTACGTCATCGTCGGCGAGACCCGCAACTACTCGTTCGAGGCGATCACGAAGGCGATCCGACTCATCGGCAACGGGGCACGGTTCATCGCGACCAATCCCGACGCGACCGGGCCGAGCCAGGACGGGCCGCTGCCGGCGACCGGTGCGATCGCCGCCCTGATCGAGAAGGCGACCGGCAAGAGCCCGTACGTCGTCGGCAAGCCCAACCCCATGATGTTCCGCTCGGCCATGAACCGGATCGGTGCCCACTCGGAGAACACGGCCATGATCGGCGACCGGATGGACACCGACATCGTTGCGGGTATCGAGGCGGGACTGCACACCGTCCTCGTCTTGACCGGCATCAGCGATCAGGCGGAGATCGATCGTTACCCCTTCCGCCCCGACGAGATCCTCGGTTCGGTGGCCGAGCTCGTCAACCCGGAGCCCCTCGAGACGGAACTCTGAGCCGGTACCCTGAGGGGGTACTCACTGACATGGGGAGGCGCGATGAGCGACCAGCCTGCGGCTGAGACCTCGGTCGACGCCCACGAGGCCCACCACGGCTACATCTCCAACAAGGCCGCCTATCTCGCGCGTCTCAAGCGCATCGAGGGTCAGGCGCGTGGGCTGCAGAAGATGGTCGACGAGGACAAGTACTGCATCGACATCCTCACGCAGGTCTCCGCCATGACGAGCGCTCTCGAGAAGGTCGCCCTCGGGCTCCTCGATGATCACCTGTCGCACTGCGTTCGCGAAGCCGTCGCGGTGGGCGGCGCGGAAGCCGACGCGAAGATCGCCGAGGCGTCGGCGGCCATCGCCCGCCTCGTCCGTAGCTGACCTCGACCCGCCCGCCCGCCCGCCCGTTGAGCGAAGCGAAACGCAGGGCCGCCGCGCCACCCGTCGCCGTCCCACCCGCCCGTTGAGCGAAGCGAAACGCAGGGCCGCCGCGCCACCCGTCGCCGTCCCACCCGCCCGTTGAGCGAAGCGAAACGCAGGGCTCCCGCTTCACCTAGACCGGCAGCACTCCCGCCGGCTCCGTCCGCGTCTGACTCGATTCCGCCTCGTCCACCTCACCCGAGTCGACAGCCGGCCCTGTGTTCTCGTCCCCGTCGCGCAGGACGAGCACGATCCCGGACAGCAGAACCACAGCTCCGACGACCTGGATGAACGAGGGCATCTGACCGAGCAGCAGGGCTGCCGCGATGACGGCCGCCAGCACCTCGCTCAGCGAGAGGAACGACGCGCGCCGACCGCCGAGCATCCGCGCCGCCGCGATTCCGGTGAGGTACGCCACGACCGTGGCACTCACGACGATGAGCGCGAGCGGCACCAGCGGGGAGAGCTCCGTTCCGCCCATGACGACGGCCCCGGACCCGACGCTCATGGGGATGAGACCGAGCAGCGCGAAGGTGCCCGTCGACGCGCTCGCACCGATCATGCCGAGGCCGGCTAGGCCGACGGGAGGGAGTTCGATCGACGCCGACAGCGCGAAGTAGCTGGCACAGAGGACGGCGGCGGCGAGCGCGAAGAGCACTCCGATCACGTCGACCGACATATGCCCTGTGAGGTCCAGCACCAGCGCGAGTCCACCGATCGCCAGCGCGGATCCCACGAGGACCGACGGCGCGGGCAGTCGACGCCGCTGCACCGCGACGAAGGCGACGAGGAGCACGGGAGCGAGGTACTCGATCATGAGCGCCGTGCCGACGGGGATGCGTCCGAGCGCTTGGTAGTACGCGAACTGCGTGCCCGCGATGGCCAGCGCACCGTATGCGGCGACCCGCCACCCCTGTCGCCTGACGTCGCCCCACCGGTCGCGCAGCGCGATCAGCGTCGGGACGAGAAGGAGGGCCGCGGCGGCGGCGGTGCGCACGAAGCTGATCGCACCGGCCGACCATCCCGTCTCGAGAAGCGGCGGCACGAAGGCGCCGCCGGATCCGAAGACGCTCGCGGAGATGAGGGCGAGGGCGATGCCGCCGAAAGTCCGCTTGGTCATCGCACCGGTCCTGTCAGGAGTCAAAAGGATTATGATGATGACACTAGGACTGGATCACGTAAGGAGTCAAATGCTTTTCGCTCCTGACACCGAGATGTCACTGCGGGCGGCGGCCGCTCTGGTGAACACGCAGCCCGGCGCATCGGACTCGGGAAGCGACGAGCTCGCGACAGTCGACGACCTCCGCTCGTTCTTCGAGGAGTGGGAGTACACGGGCGACCGCCTCGGGACCGCCGAGGAGCTCGCTGCCGTGCGCGATGTCCGCCCCGTGTTGCGAGAGCTGATGACCGCGGATGCGGAGGGGATGCCGGTTCGCGTGAATCGGATCCTCGCCGAGGATCACGCCGTGCCGCAGTTGGTCACGCATGACGATCTGGGGTGGCACCTGCATGCAACCCCGGCGAGCGCGCCCCTCGCCGTGCGCATCCGCGTGGAGACGGCGATGGCGCTGGTCGACCTCGTGCGCAACGGCGAGGTGAACAGGGTCAAGGTGTGCGCGGCGGACGATTGCGACGCGCTACTGGTCGATCTGTCGAAGAACCGCTCCAAGCGATTCTGCGACGTCGGCAACTGCGGGAACCGCGCGAACGTGAACGCGTATCGCGCACGCAAGGCCGCGTCGGCGTAGGACGCCCGCACGCCCACGAGGCCCTTCATTTCGCTTCGCTCAATGGGCGGGCTTGCACCCCTCCGTCGTCCCCGCCCATTGAGCGAAGCGAAATGAAGGGGCCCGCTCCCGCCCATCGAGCGAAGCGAAATGAAGGGGCCCGCTCCCGCCCATTGAGCGAAGCGAAATGCAGGGGCCAAGGTCAGCTCGGACGCAGACTCTCCGTCAGCGGCTCGCCACCCGAACGACTCACGAAACAGAAGTAGCTGCGATCTCCCGCCGCCCACTGTCCTTCGTCCGCAGGATAGGTCGGCTGCAGCTGCACGTCCGAGAACGCCCCGGCCCTGCCGAAGTCGATGACGGACGACTCCGAACACAGCAGTCCGAGCCGATTCGTCAGAGCCTCCTCACCGGGCCAGGGCGCCGAAGCGTCTCCCTCGACCGCGCCTCGCACCAGCACCTGCCCGTGGTGGGGTTGGGCGCAGTCGACCACCGTGAACTGCTCGGCCCAGGGCGTCGTATACGGCTCGAGGCATTCACCGCCGCCGAGCTCATTCCATGCGTGGACCCCGGGTGCGACCGGACCGGTGGGTGCCGACGCAGGATCAGCTACAGCCCGAGTTCCGGTCGGCGTCGGCTGTGGTGCCGCCCGCGGGGTGGACGTCGACACGGGGTCGGGCACCGCGGCGCCCGAGAAGGCGAAGCTGACGAGGAAGACGGCGGCGACCACGACGAGCCCCAGAAGCACGATCAGGGTGATCTTCTGCGTCCGCTTGTCGATGCCCTGCCCGAACCCGTCGTCGTCACGCGGCGCGGGTGTCGCCCCCTCGCCGTCCGGGACGGAGGGGTCGCTCGGCTGTCCGTCAGCGGACACGGATTACTGCAGGCCGAGGTCGGCGAGCCCGATCGCGGCGAAGTAGGGGTAGCCGGCGGCCTCGATGATCTCTTTCGCGCCCGTCGCCCGGTCGACGACGACGGCCACGCCTGCGATCTCGGCGCCGACCTTCTCGAGCGCTTCGATCGCCTTGAGCGGGGATCCGCCGGTGGTGGAGGTGTCCTCGACGACGATGACTCGCTTGCCCGCGAGGTCGGGGCCTTCGACCTGACGGCCGCGGCCGTGATCCTTGGGCTCCTTGCGAACGACGAAGGCGTCGTAGGTGGCACCGCGCGCGGCTCCCTGGTGCATGATCGCCGAGGCGATGGGATCGGCACCCATGGTGAGTCCCCCCACCGCGGCGACGTCGGGCACGTCGGCGATGAGGTCGAGCATGACCTGTCCGATGAGCGGAGCGACCCGGTGGTCGAGGCTGACGCGGCGCATGTCGACGTAATACGTCGCTTTCTTGCCACTCGTCAGCGTGAAATCGCCGTGGAACACGGCATCGGAGGAGATGTACTCGATCAGCTTCTGGCGCGCATCCGTCACGCCGTCCACCCTACTTTCGTACGGGTGTTCCGGCCCAATGAGACCGTTCCGGCGTACCAACTGAGCCGGAATACCCTCACAAGCGGTCGGTATCGTGGTCGTCATGCGTGTCGCCACCTGGAACGTCAATTCGATCCGAGCCCGAGTGGGACGCGTCACCGACTGGCTGGTCAAAGCGGACGTCGACGTGCTGGCGATGCAGGAGATCAAGTGCAAGCCGGAGCAGTTCCCGGTCGACGCGTTCGAAGCCGCCGGGTACGAGCTCGAGATCCACGGAGCGAACCAGTGGAACGGCGTCGCCTTCGCGAGCCGACTCCCGATGGAGGATGCGCGGCGGGAGTTCACGGAGATCCCTCGCTTCGGTAAGCCGGGAGCCGACGGCCTGTCGCCGGTCGAATGCCGAGCCCTCGCGGTGACCATCGAGGGTGTGCGGCTCTGGAGCCTCTACGTTCCGAACGGGCGCGCCCTGGACGACCCGCACTACACATACAAGCTGGAGTGGCTCGACCGTCTCGCCGCCGACACCCGCGCGTGGATCGCCGCGAACCCCGAGACTCCGCTCGCGCTGATGGGCGACTGGAACATCGCCCCCTTCGACTACGACGTCTGGGATATCGACGTGTTCGAGGGATCGACTCACGTTTCGGAGCCCGAACGCGAGCGATTCCGCGCCTTCGAGGCGCTGGGGCTGTCGGATGTTGCGCGCGAGCGGGTGCCGGACGGGTACACCTATTGGGACTACAAACAGCTGCGCTTCCCGCGTAACGAGGGCATGCGCATCGATTTCATCATGGGCACGCGGTCGTTCGACGACCTCATCGTCGACGCCCGCATCGAGCGCAACGAGCGCAAGGGCGAGACCCCGAGCGACCACGTCCCCGTCGTCGTGGACCTCGACCTCGAGACCGCCCTCGACGACGACCGCCCGATGATCTTCTGATCGCTCTCGCGACGGCGGCCGATCATCGATCGAGCTGGCGGAGGAACCGGTCCGGGTCGGCGAGGAATGAGCGCCACTGCCTCACCATCTCGAGATCGGCCCATTCGGAGCACCGAACGCCCCACGCCCCGACCTCGTAAATGGTCGCGCCGGGCAGCGCCGCGAGGATCGGCGAGTGGGTCGACAGGAGGCCTGGGCACCGGGCTCCGCGGCCAGCTCGCTCACCCTGCTGACGAGCGCGAGGCAGCCGGTGACCGACAAAGCCGACTCAGGCTCGTCGAGTACCCACAGCCCCGCGCCTCGGAACCGATCATTGACGAGTTCGATGAAGGATTAGCCGTGCGACATCTCATGGAGGACCGGCTCAGGCCGTAGCCCGGGATTGCGTTCCAGGTAGGTGTAGAGCCCGTGCATGGCCTCGGCTCTGAGGAAGTAGCCGCGGCGCGAGGCGCCGGGGCCGCGCTCGAACGCAACGACTCATGGACGGGTGATTCGGAGTCGCGCGTGCGGGCCAGAGCCGCCGATCCATTTCGTTGTCTCCATCTTCTCGAACCCGCCGGACGGGCAGCCGCGACATGGCTTCCACACCGCCAGTCCGCCGGACCACATCCGCTACCTGCGCTCAGCAGGAACAACAACGCCCCAGCAGGAACGAATCGCGGGATTCGTCCTGCTGGGGCGTCGAAGTTACTGCTGAACGCGAGGGTTAGAAGTCCCAGTCCTCGTCTTCGGTGGTGACGGCCTTGCCGATCACGTAGGACGAGCCCGAGCCGCTGAAGAAGTCGTGGTTCTCGTCCGCGTTCGGGGAGAGCGCCGACAGGATCGCCGGGTTCACGTCGGTCACGGTGCTCGGGAAGAGCGACTCGTAGCCGAGGTTCATCAGCGCCTTGTTGGCGTTGTAGTGCAGGAACTTCTTGACGTCCTCGCTCAGGCCGACCTCGTCGTAGAGGCTCTCCGTGTAGGCCGCCTCGTTGTCGTAGAGCTCGTAGAGCAGCGAGAAGGTGTAGTCCTTCAGCTCCTCCTTGCGCTGCTCGGTCTCCTTCTCCAGCCCGCGCTGGAACTTGTAGCCGATGTAGTACCCGTGCACCGCCTCGTCACGGATGATCAGGCGGATCATGTCCGCCGTGTTGGTCAGCTGGGCGCGGCTCGACCAGTACATGGGCAGGTAGAAGCCCGAGTAGAAGAGGAACGACTCCAGCAGTGTGGAGGCGATCTTCCGCTTCAGCGGGTCGTCACCGTGGTAGTACTCCAGGACGATCGCGGCCTTCTTCTGGAGGAACTCGTTGTCCTCCGACCAGCGGAACGCCTCGTCGATCTCACGCGTCGACGCGAGCGTCGAGAAGATCGACGAGTAGCTCTTCGCGTGCACCGACTCCATGAACGCGATGTTCGTGTAGACGGCCTCCTCGTGCGGGGTGATCGCATCGGGGATGAGCGACACGGCGCCGACGGTGCCCTGGATGGTGTCGAGCAGCGTCAGACCCGTGAACACGCGCATCGTGAGCTGACGCTCGGCCGGCGTGAGACGGGCCCACGACTGCACGTCGTTCGAGATCGGCACCTTCTCGGGCAGCCAGAAGTTGTTCGTCAGACGGTTCCAGACCTCGAGGTCCTTGTCGTCCACGAGGCGGTTCCAGTTGATCGCGCTGACGCGATTCACCAACTTGAGCTTCTCAGTCATGGTCCTGTTTCAGTGAGCTTCGGTGAGCGGGTATGTCGGGCTACAGGTCAGAGCATGCAGCTGACGCAGCCGTCGACCTCGGTGCCTTCGAGAGCGAGCTGACGGATACGCACGTAGTAGATGGTCTTGATGCCCTTCTTCCATGCGTAGATCTGGGCCTTGTTCACGTCGCGCGTGGTGGCGGTGTCCTTGAAGAACAGCGTCAGCGAGAGACCCTGGTCGACGTGCTGCGTCGCCGCGGCGTAGGTGTCGATGATCTTCTCGGGGCCGATCTCGTAGGCGTCCTGGTAGTACTCCAGGTTGTCGTTCGTCATGAACGGCGCCGGGTAGTAGACGCGGCCGAGCTTGCCTTCCTTGCGGATCTCGATCTTCGACGCGATCGGGTGGATCGACGACGTCGAGTTGTTGATGTAGCTGATCGACCCGGTGGGCGGCACTGCCTGCAGGTTCTGGTTGTAGATACCGTGCTCCATGATGCTCTGCTTGAGCTCGGCCCAGTCGGCCTGGGTCGGGACCTCGATGCCGGCGGTCTCGAAGAGCTCCGCGACACGGGCCGTCGCCGGCTTCCACTCCTGCTCGGTGTACTTGTCGAAGAAGACACCCGACGCGTACTCGGAGTTCTCGAAGCCCTCGAACGTCTCACCGGTCTCGATCGAGATCTTGTTCGACGAACGCAGCGCGTGGAACAGCACCGAATAGAAGTAGATGTTCGTGAAGTCGATGCCCTCCTCGCTGCCGTAGTGGATGCGCTCGCGGGCGAGGTAACCGTGCAGGTTCATCTGGCCGAGGCCGATGGCGTGCGTGCGCGAGTTGCCGAAGGCGACCGAGGGAACGGCCTTGATGTCGCTCGCGACCGACACGGCGGTGAGGGCGCGGATCGCCACGTCGACCGTCTTGCCGAGGTCGCCGCCGTCCATCGCCAGGGCGATGTTCATCGAGCCGAGGTTGCAGGAGATGTCCTTGCCGATCTCCTTGTAGCCCAGGTCCTCGTCGAGGGTCGACGGGGTGTTGACCTGGAGGATCTCGGAGCACAGGTTCGACATGTTGATGCGACCGGCGATCGGGTTGGCCTTGTTGACCGTGTCCTCGAACACGACGTAGGGGTAGCCCGACTCGAACTGCAGCTCGGCGAGGGTCTGGAAGAACTCTCGCGCGTTGATCTTGGTCTTGCGGATGTTCGGGTTGTCGACCATCTCGCGGTACTTCTCGGTCACCGAGATGTCGGCGAACGGCTTGCCGTAGATGCGCTCGACGTCGTACGGGGAGAAGAGATACATCGCCTCGTTGTTCTTGGCGAGTTCGAACGTGATGTCGGGGATCACGACGCCCAGCGAGAGGGTCTTGATGCGGATCTTCTCGTCGGCGTTCTCGCGCTTGGTGTCGAGGAACCGCATGATGTCGGGGTGGTGCGCCGACAGGTAGACCGCACCGGCACCCTGACGGGCGCCGAGCTGGTTGGCGTAGGAGAAGGAGTCCTCCAGGAGCTTCATCACGGGGATGACACCGGACGACTGGTTCTCGATCTTCTTGATCGGGGCGCCGTACTCGCGGATGTTGCTGAGCAGGAGGGCCACGCCACCGCCACGCTTGGAGAGCTGCAGGGCGGAGTTGATGCCGCGGCCGATCGACTCCATGTCGTCTTCGAGACGCAGGAGGAAGCAGGAGACGAGTTCGCCGCGCTGAGCCTTGCCCGCGTTGAGGAACGTCGGGGTCGCCGGCTGGAAGCGGCCGGACACCATCTCGTCGACGATCTGCTCGGCGAGGGCCTCGTTGCCGACCGCGAGGGTCAGAGCCGTCATGACCACGCGGTCTTCGAAGCGCTCCAGGTAGCGGCTGCCGTCGAACGTCTTGAGCGTGTAGCTCGTGTAGTACTTGAACGCGCCGAGGAAGGTCGGGAAGCGGAACTTCGCGGCGTAGGCGCGGTCGTTCAGCGACGCGATGAAGTCGAACGAGTACTGGTCGATGACCTGGGGCTCGTAGTAGTTGTTCTCGACGAGGTAGTCGAGACGCTCCTTCAGGCTGTGGAAGAAAACCGTGTTCTGGTTGACGTGCTGGAGGAAGTACTGGCGCGCGGCCTGACGGTCGGCGTCGAACTGGATCTTCCCGTCGGCGTCGTACAGGTTCAGCATCGCGTTCAGCGTGTGGTAATCCAGCTGAACGGGTGCCACCGTCGCGGGAAGAGTCGCAGTCACAGGGTCTCCAATCCGTCCCGCACGACGCGCACGTCGTCGGGAGTTCCGAAAAGTTCGAAGCGGTACATGTGCGGCACCTTGCATTTCGCGGCGACGATGTCGCCCGCGATGCCGTAGGTCGCACCGAAGTTCGTGTTGCCGGCGCCGATGACACCTTTGATGAGCGAGCGGTTGCTCGGCTCGTTCAGGAATCGGATCACCTGCTTGGGTACGGCTCCGTTGCCGTTGCCGCTCCCGTAGGTCGGCACGATGAGCACATACGGCTCGGTCACCATGAGCGGCGCATCGCGCGAATAGATCGGGATGCGCCGCGCGGGGAGGTCGAGCTTCTCGACGAACCGGTGGGTGTTCCCGGACGTACTGGAGAAGTAGACGACCCCTGTCATGGCAGAGCTCACGCGAGCTTCGCGGAGAGCTCCTCGATGCGGTCGGGGCGGAAGCCGCTCCAGTGACCGTCGTCGGTCACGACGACGGGAGCCTGCATGTAGCCGAGCTCCTTGACCGTCTGAAGTGCCGTCTCATCGACCGAGACATCGAAGATCTCGTACTCGATGCCCTTCTTGTCGAGGGCGCGGTAGGTGGCCGTGCACTGAACGCAGGACGGCTTGCTGTAGATGGTGATTGCCATGATCGTTGCCTCTCTCCCCTTGCTTCCCCGCCGCTGCAGCGTCGCCGATCCCGCCCCTCGAGAGGAACGGAAACCTGCTTTCGATACAACAACGGGTCTGATGCTTTTGTGCCCGAGGCTGCCCTCGGACTGCGGCCCCCCGGCCGCAGATCGATACTACATATGCGGCCTGGGAACTCGAGCGACCACTAGATGATGGGTTAGGCGTGTCGCCCTTACACAGGGCCATGTGGAACGAAGATGGCGCGACATCAGGCGTTTCTCCAATGTGTGGACAGGCTCCTCCACAGGCACCGATATCTGTGGAGTCGGACGGTTCGGCGTGTCGGACACTACGGGCCACCTCCGACACGACACGGAGGGGTCCGTCGGGTCGTTCCAATACGGCGCCAATGCGACTCGTAGACGATTGATGCTCACCGAAGAGAGGTACACCCGTGAGCACGCTCAACCGCTTCATCTCCCTCGCCCAGAAGGCACTCGAGAAGGCCGGCGACAGCTCGTCCCACCAGACCCCCCACCGTGGATCGTCCGCGCAGAGCCCGGCCGGCGGTTCCGGACACGGCGACTGGCGGGACGTGGTGCGCTCCGCCGCGGACCGCATCACGGGGGACTCGCGGCCCGCCACGAGCACCCCCGCGCCGGCATCCCCGCAGGCGGGGGCATCGCAGGCCCCGACCTCGTCGGTGCAGAGCGCGACGGACAGAGCCGCGATCGCCCGCTACGACTACCTCCTGCAGACAGCGGAGCCCGGTCAGCTCGAGCAGGTCCACCGCGACGCATTCGAGCGACTCACGCCCGAGCAGCGGCAGCAGGTCGCCGCTCGACTCCGCGCCGAGCTGCCGCCGAACGAGCAGCCGGTCACCGATTCGCCCGAGCAGCTGGCTCGCACAGCGACTCGGGGCGAGGCTCGTCAGCCCGGGTTCCTCAAGAAGGTTTTCGTGAGCGGAGGTGCACGGACCGCCGGTGCCGCCGGCGCCGGGATGGCCGCCGGCCTGGGGATCGGCGCGGCCGGCGGGCTGCTCGCGGCCGTCGCCGGCGGGGCGGTGCTGAGCAGCGTCGCCGCCCCGCTGCTCGCGCAGGCCACCGACCTCGGAGTCGACTTCGACCAGTTCGCGGGAGGTTTCGACGAGTTCACCGGAGGTGCCGGCGACCTCATGAGCTCGGCGAGCGAACAGGTCTCCGGACTGGGTGAGGGTTTCGAGTTCCCGGGCCTCGGCGATCTCGGCGGCTTCTTCGACCGCTGACCCAGCGCCCCAATGAGAGGGCTCGGGGCAAGATCATCCTTCCGGATGGTGTGTCGGCGACCGAGGTCGGGCATCCTCGACGGGTGACCATGCTCCAGCTCGCCCGCTCAGGCGCTGTGACCTCGACCAGGGCGCTCTCCCGATGGGACGACACCCGCCTGAGCGCCTACATCGAGTTCACCTCTCGCGAGCTCACGGTCACCGTCATCAACCTCAGCAGCGAGGCTGTCGGCGTTCGCGACAGCGGCATCGTCTTCGGGCGCCGTCGACCGCCGAAGGAGCTGGTGGTGACCCCCGCCGACCGTCAGGCGCCCTCGAGCGGTCAGGTCGTCGGAGCCGGCGATTCGTTCGTGTGCGCACGAGTCCCCGTCGACGTACTGCGAACCGTGATCAGTCGGTTCCGATTGAAGCCGTCGCGCATGCGCGGGCGCGTCACCCTCGACGACGGGCGGGTCATCGTCTCGAAGTGCCTGCGCATCAGCACCCGCTGACGACCGCCGACGCACCAGGTCACGCCACGCGACCCGGCCCGCGTCCCTGGAACGGCGCGTCGGCCGCCGTCGCGACCGACGGACGCTCGAGAGCGACGACGGTGACGTCGTCTTCGTGGGCGGCCGCATCGGCCAGCTCGCGGATGCGGTCGACCACGTCGTCCACGCCGCGGAATCCGGGCGCCAACGCCACGTCGACCGCCCCGTCCAACGATGCGACCGTGCCGTCGAACAGGTCGAGCACGCCGTCGCTGAAGATCAGCAGGCGGTCGCCGGGCTCCAGGGTGTACTCACGCACCGCCCAGCTGTTGTCGACGTCCAGGCCCAGTGGGAGGTTCACCGAGCTGATGCGCTCCCGGCTGCCGTCGTGGCGCACGATGACAGCGAGACCGTGGCCCGCGTCCAGGACGGTGAGGACGTTCGTGGAACGCTCGAGGTAGGCATGGAAGAGGGTGACGAACGAACCGTTGCGCACCAGGTCGTCGCCGAGCGACTCGATGACGGTCACGACGTCCGCCACGGGATCGCCATGGCGAGCCACCCGCAGACCGGCTCGGACCGTGGCCCCGAGCATCGCCGCACCGACCCCCTTGCCCATCACGTCGCCGACCGTGATCACGAGATGCTCGGAATCCGACTGCCAGTCGAAGAAGTCGCCGCTGAGGGACTTGCTGGGTACGCAGGCTCCCGCGATGGGGAACTGGGCTCCCGTCGGACGCTGCACCGGGAACAGCGCCTGCTGCACCTGCATGCCCTCGCTCATCTCGAGCGCTGACGTCTTCGCGGTGGCTCTGAGCCGCGACTCGAGCTCGGCATGACTGATGGCCACCATCCCGAACGACACGGTGATGAGGGATATCTCGGTCACCAGGGTGGCGAACGCCTCGGACGCCACCGCGTTCAGGACCTCGCCCGCCGACGGGCCGATGATGTGGATGACGAAGCGAGCGGCGTAGTAGACGGCGAGGACGGACGCGGCGGCGAGCAGCGACCACCTCACGCGAGAGAACTGCGCCTCCACCTTCCAGACCTCGCGTGCGGTGAGGGCGAAGAGCACCGCGAAGGTGGCGTACCGCACGGTGGCACCGGCCGTGACGTCGGACGCGGGGTCGTCGACCGCTGTCGCCACCGCCACCAGCAGTCCGGGGGCGATGAAGGCCCACACGCTCAGTCGGCGCAGTCGAAGAGAGCGGGCCGCGCACCAGGCGAAACCGAGGCCCACGGCGGAGAGAGCGTCACCCACAGGGAGTGCGACCGCCTGCGCGGGAGTCCCTTGAAGGATGTAGACCGCCCCGCCCGCCATGAGGAACAGCAGCGCGAGGGTCCAGAACAGGCTGTAATGCGAACCGGTCACCCGGTAGCTCGTGTAGAAGAGGACGGCCGAGACCAGCGCCGTGAGGGCGAAGACGACCTGCAGGGTCAAGGGGTCCAGCACCTACGCGCCTCCTCGTTTCGACCTGGAGTACGAAAGCGCACCACCTGCGGCAGGGACGATTATCGCAGTCGGTTACCGAACCGAGCGCTCCCGCGCGGGGGTGAGCGGCCGCTCGAGAGCGACGACCGTGACGTCGTCCTCGTGTGCGCCGGCATCCGCGATCTCGCGGATCCGATCGACGGCCTCATCCATGGTCGTCAGACCGGGAGCGAGTGCGACATCGGCAGCCCGCTGCAGAGAGCCGAGCGAGCCGTCGAACAGCTCCAGCACGCCATCGCTGAAGACCAGCAGGCGATCGCCCGGCCCCAGTTCGTAATTGCGCACGGTCCATTCGTTCTCCAGACCGAGCCCCAACGGGAGATTGACGGAGCTGATCTGCTCCCTGGTCCCGTCGTGTCGGGCGATGAGGGCGAGGCCGTGGCCGGCGTCGAGAACGGTGAGGGTGCTCGACGCGCGGTCGAGGTAGGCGTGGAACAGGGTGACGAAGGACCCGTTTCTGACGAGGTCGTCCCCCAGCGTCTCCATGACCTTCTCGACGTCGGTACCGGGCCCTCCCGAACGCACGGCGCGAAGACCCGCACGAACTGTGGCGCCGAGCATCGCCGCGCCGACACCTTTGCCCATCACATCGCCGACCGTGATCACGAGGTGAGCGTCGTCGGCGTTCCAGTCGAAGAAGTCCCCGCTCAGCGACTTGCTGGGCACGCAGGCGCCCGAGACCGGGTACTGCACTCCGTCCAGCCGGTGGAACGGGAGGAGGGCCTGTTGCACCTGGGCGCCCTGACTCAACTCGAGGGCCGACAGTCTCTCGCGGGAGCGCAACTGCTCCTCCGCGTCGCTGTGGCTCAGGGCCGCGATGGAGAACGACACCATGACCAGCGTCAGGATGATCACGAACGTCGTCGTGGTGTCGGTCGCGACGACCGCGAGCGGACTCGTCGCGACCGGGTCGACGACGAGTTCGAGGAGGCGGAGGCCGAAGAAGACGGTCAGGATCACGGAGGCCACCAGAAGGGGCCGCTTCACCCGCCGATACCGCGCATCCGCGAGTTGGAGATCCCAAATGGACATCGCGGTGATGGCGAACCCGGTCGCATAGCGGGTGACGGCCCCGGGCTCCTGTTCCCCGGCGAGCTCCTGGACCACCGTCACGATCGCGATGACCGGCGGCAGCACGAAGAAGATCCAACGCGGCAGCCGCCGGTTGCGGAGGCTCCTGGCCCCCTCGAGCGCCCAGACGAGACCGAGCACGATGATCAAGTCACCGAGCGGCACGGCGATGGGTCCGACAGGAAGGTCGACGAGGACGTACAGCGTCGCACCGCCCACCTGGCAGGAGAGCGCCACGGTCCAGCAGAGACTGAGCCGCGAGCGGGTTCCGCGATAGGCGGAGAAGAAGAGAACGAGCAGCAGGATCGCCACGGCCGCGTAGGCGAGCCGAAGCGTCGTGATGTCGAGCCCCACGCCCTGCCCCCTCGCCCACGAGCCCCCGTCTGAGGGCACGTCAAACGATTATGAGGCTCGCTCGACGGCCCGGTGTCACACGCACCCGCATATCGGTGTCGAGTCGTGGCTCACGGTCGGCCCGGAGACGTCCGTCGCCGGATTCGTTCCTCCGTCAGGACTCGGTGACCCGTCCCGCCTCGACCCGCCAGGTGCGGTCGAGACGAACGGATTCCAGCATCCGCCGGTCGTGCGTGACGAGGAGCAGTGTGCCGTCGTAGCTCTCCAACGCCTCCTCCAACTGCTCGATCGCTGCGAGGTCGAGGTGGTTGGTCGGTTCGTCGAGGACGAGGACGTTCACACCCCGGGCTTGCAGCAGGGCCATACCCGCCCGGGTGCGCTCACCGGGCGAGAGCTCGTCGACGGGGCGGTCGACGTGATCGGCCTTGAGTCCGAATTTGGCGAGGAGCGTGCGGACCTCGGCTTCGGGCAGATCCGGCACGAGGTCGGCGAAGGCCGTCCTGAGCGCTCGATCGCCGGCCAGCTGAGCGCGGGCCTGGTCGATCTCGCCGACCGCGATGCTCGCGCCGAGCGAGGCCTGCCCCTCGACAGGAGAGTCCTTGCCGAGCAGACCGCGCAGCAGCGTCGACTTGCCGGCGCCGTTGGGGCCGGTGATGCCGATCCGGTCTCCACGTTCGACCTGCAGGCTCACGGGTCCGAGGGTGAACGTCGACGGATCGTCCGCATCACCCGCCCCCGGGCGGAAGACGGCTCCTGCGAGGGTCGCCACCACGGCGCTGGACCGGGGTGCCGACCCGATCGTGAACTCGAGCTTCCATTCCTTGCGCGGCTCCTCGACCTCCTCGAGACGCGCGATCCGACTCTCCATCTGCCGCACCTTCTGCGCCTGCTTCTCGCTCGACTCCATGGCGGCCTTGCGCCGGATCTTGTCGTTGTCGGGGGCCTTCTTCATGGCGTTGCGGACACCCTGGCTCGACCACTCGCGCTGGGTGCGCGCGCGACCCACGAGGTCGGCCTTCTTCTCGGCGAACTCGTCGTACGCCTCGCGCGCATGACGCCTGGCGGTCGCCCGCTCCTCGAGGTAGGAGTCGTACCCCCCACCGAAGAGCCGGTGCGAGGACTGCGCGAGATCGAGCTCCAGCACGCTCGTCACGCATCGGGCAAGGAACTCCCGGTCGTGGCTCACCAGCACGACACCCCCGCGCTGACCCTGGACGAAGGTCTCGAGCCGGGCGAGGCCGTCGAGGTCGAGGTCGTTCGTCGGCTCGTCGAGCAGCACGATGTCGAAACGACTGAGGAGCAGGGCTGCGAGACCCACGCGTGCCGCTTGCCCTCCGCTGAGGCCGGTCATCAGGCTGTCGGGCCCGACGCCGCCCTCCGAATCGGAGGTGAGACCGAGGTCGGCGAGAACGACGGGGAGGCGCTCGTCGAGGTCCGCGGCCCCGCTGGCCAGCCAGCGGTCGAGGGCGACCGAGTAGACGTCCGCCGGATCGGGCACGCCAGGCGTCGCGTCGGCTGGTTCTCCCAACGCCACCGCCGCCGAGTTCATCTCGTCGGTCGCCTGTGTGCAGCCGGTCCGGCGGCCGACGTAGGCGGCGACCGTCTCGCCGGGGACGCGCTCATGCTCTTGAGGCAGAGCACCTACGAACGCGTCGGCGGGCGCGAGGGACACCGTCCCGGCCTGCGGCTGGTCCGCGCCGGCGAGGATCCGGAGAAGCGTCGATTTGCCTGCACCGTTGACGCCGACGACGCCGATCACGTCGCCGGGGGCGACGGTCAGATCGAGGCCGTCGAAGAGGGTGCGGTGTCCGTGGCCTCCCGAGAGACCTTTGGCGACGAGGGTTGCGCTCACGGAGTCGATCCTTTCATCGACGCACGCGGACGCGTCCCGGTCAGCGGCGGCGGCGACCGCCGTTCTCGGTGGCCAGCGGCTTGAGGTTGAGCTTCTCGCGCACCTTCGGGTTACGGAGGATCTTCTGCACGACCGGGATGAGCACGGGCAGGAACTTGAGGTAGCGGAACATGATGACTCTCTTCGTCGGGGGGATGTCCTGGTATTTCGCGGAGGGTTCCTCATCTCGGCGAGTCGCCCAGTCTGAGCCACCTCTCCGGGTGTCTGCTGGGCAGAACGCGACCGAGCGGTGAGCGTAGGCTGGCGATCCCCGGCGAAACGGAGTGAGCGATGGGCCTTCCGCGGCCATTCCTCCGCTCGATAGGGGGTGTCACGGTCGCGATCCGGACGGATCTGAACGAGGCCGAGTCCGCATCGTTGCGGGCACGGATGAGCGGCGCCGACCTGCTCGCTCTCGATGACCGCCCGACGGCGCGGCGTGCCGGATTCCTCACCGGGCGCGACCTCATCCGTGAGGTGGTCGATGCAGCCGCAGGAGTTTCGGGGAATCATCTCGACGACGGGCCGTGCGGTTCCCCGCGCATCGATGCGGTGTGCCGTGACTGCGGCGGTCCGCACGGGCCGGTCCGAGTCGAGGGCTACCGGGTATCGGTGTCCCATTCGGGCGGAGTGACGGCGGTGGCCGTCGTGTCGGACGAGGACGCACGAGTCACGGGGATCGAGGGGATCGGGCTGGATCTCGAGTCCGCCACGGCCGGTCTGGAGAAGGCGGACGCCATCCGTGCCCTTCTGGCGGTGCCCGATCTCTCGGACGAGCAGACCCTCCGCCGGTGGACCGAGGTCGAAGCCGTGGTCAAGGCGGATGGACGCGGACTGCGAGTGTCTCCGGATGCCGTGCGAGTCGCGGATGCCGAAGGTGGACGGATCGCGCGGATCGCGAATCGGCCGGGGGTCGTGTTCGAGGTGTTGACGGTGGACGTCGGGCCCGGATTCGCCGCAGCGCTGGCGGTGGCGCGGCGGAAGAGCTGAACCCGGGCCTTCATTTCGGTTCGCTCAATGGGCGGGCGGGCTGACCCTGGTGCCCTTCATTTCGCTCTGCTCGATGGGCGGGCCCGCCCGTTGAGCGCAGCGAAACGCAGGGACCGAAGAACGCGCTAAGGCGCCGTCGGGAACGGCGGGAGGGCCGTCTCGCGGAGCCACGTGCGCTCGAAGCCGTCGACATCCGCCATGCCCGCCTCGCGGAGGAGAATGAGGAAGTCCTCCGTCGTCACCGTCTCGAAACGGAAGCGGGCGGTCCAGCGGTGCAGGAGGTCCCGGAATCCGTCGTCGCCCAGCGCCAGGTGGACGGCGTGCAGCGCGACGGCTCCCCTCTTGTAGACGCGGTCATCGAACATCGACGCAGGCCCCGGGTCACCGAGCACGAGGTCCTGCGGCTGACGTGCCAGCCCGCGGTGGAACACCCGGGCCGAGGTCCCGACCGTCTTGACGCCCTCCGCGTCGAACCAGAGCCACTCGCTGTAGCAGGCGAAGCCCTCGTTGAGCCAGATGTCGCTCCAGCGCCGCAGACCCACGCTGTTCCCGAACCACTGGTGGGCCAGCTCGTGCGCCACGAGACGCTCGCTCCCGTTCTGACCGTCCATGTGATTGGCGCCGAAGATCGCAAGGCTCTGCGCCTCGAGCGGGATCTCCAGCGCATCCTCGGTGACGACCAGGCCGAACGCGGCGAACGGATACGGGCCGAACCACTCCTGGAACACCGCCATCATGCGCGGAAGCGCGGCGAGGTCATGGCGCGCCCGACGCGCGAGAGCCGCCGGATGACTGATCCTGCCCGGGACGCCGTCGAGATCGACCTCGACATCCGTATAGCGACCGACTTGCACGGTCGCGAGATAGGTGCTCGTCGGCTCCGGCTGCTCGAAGACGCTCACGAGACGCCCACCGCGGCGGTCCGCAGAGACGCGCCGGCCGTTGGCGACGGCGCGGTAGTCGGCGTCGGTCGTGACGGCGATCCGGAACGTCGACTTGTGGTCGGGCCGGTCGTTGCAGGGGAACCAGGTCGAGGATCCGGACGGCTGCGACGCGACGAGCGCGCCATCGGACAGTTCCTCCCAGCCGAGCATCCCCCACGGGGACCGGCGGGGAACGGGGGCGCCGGAGTAGTCGACGACGACCTGGACGGTCGACCCGGCGGCGAGCGCCGACGACGGAGTCAACGTCAGTTTGTGAGCTGAGCGGGTCACGCGCGCGCGGCGGCCGTCGATGGTCGCGCGCTCGACACGGAATCCCGACAGATCGAGCACGAGAGCCTTCGCATCCCGGATGACGCGGATGGTCAGCTCAGCGGTCGCGCGGAGCTTGTTCCCCGCGACGCGGTAGTCGAGCGACAGGTCGTAGGCGGTGACGGCGTAGTCGTCGCTGCCCTGCTGCGGCAGGTAGGGGTCGGGGAACTCGGTCGGTGCTTCTGTCATCGTCATTTCGCCAGCGGCATCCGGTACTCCGACACCCGCACCTCGCGCCAGGGTCCGATGGGGTTGCCGCTCCAGCGGGATCCATCCGGAACGACCTCCCCGCGGATGACGAGCGACGCCGGTCCGACCGTGGCGCCCGCTCCGATGGTCGCGGCCGGGAGGACGATGCTGTGCGGGCCGAGCGTCGCCCCCTGCTCGAGATGGACGGATCCGAGCGCCATGACACGGTCGTGGAAGAGATGTGTCTGCACGACGCACCCCCTGTTCACGGTCGCGGCCCCGTCGATCCGGACCAGATCGGCCTCGGGGAGCCAGTAGGTCTCGCACCATACCCCCTCGCCGATGCGCGCCCCCAGTGAGCGGAGCCACCACACGAGCGCCGGGGTGCCCCCCGCCCGCGCGGCGAACCACGGCGCGGCCAGCATCTCGATGAAGGTGTCCGCCACCTCGTTGCGCCAGATGAACGACGACCAGAGCGGATGCTCGGACTCGCGGATGCGCCCGATGAGCGTCCACTTCGCCGCGGTCGCGACCAGAGCGGCGACCGCTCCGGCGAGCACCAGCAACGGCCCGCCGAGCAGATAGCCGAGCGCAGGCGAGATCTCCAGCAACGCGATCAGGACGAGCCCGACCGCCACCCCGAGCGCGCAGGAGAGGAAGACGGGGACCAGGCGGCAGATCTCCCAGAGAGAGCGCTGGACCTTGAGCCGCACGGGCGGGGAGAAGGTGAGGGCCGCATCGACCTCCGCGGGCGCGCGGCGCAGGCGGACCGGGGGCGATCCCATCCACGAGGACCCCGGCTTGGACTTCACAGGAGCTGCGGACAGCACGGCGACCAGACCGTCGCGCGGCACGACGTGACCGGCACCCGTCATGCCGGAGTTGCCGACGAATGCACGTTTGCCGACCTCGGCCCGGGCGAGCCGGACGTAGCCGCCGCCGAGATCGTAGGAGGCGACGAGCGTGTCGTCCGCGAGGAAGGCGCCGTCCTTCACCGTCGTCATGGCCGGGATGAGAAGCACGGTCGAGGCCTCGACGCCCCTGCCGATATCGGCACCGAGCAGGCGCAGCCACAGCGGCGTCGCGATGCTCGCGTAGAGGGGGAAGAGCAGCGCGCGGGCCATGTCGAGCACCCGCTCGGTCATCCAGACCTGCCAGCCGATCCGACTGCGGACCGGGTGGACGCCTTCGCGGAGCCCGATCCCCAGCAGGCGGACGACCAGCACCACGAGACCCACGATGACGACACCGGCGACCAGCGCAGCGGGAACGAGCGCTGCGAAGACGGGACCCCACAGCTCGCTCGCGGATCGCGCGTCGCCGATGGCGGCGAGCAGGACGAGCACTCCGGCGAGGAGGCCGAGGACGGGGATGGCGGCGATGCCGATCGAAGCGGCACCGTAGGCGACGAGCCAGCCGCGGGCCCGCGGCGGGCGCTCCTTGGGCCACCACTGCTCGACGGAACCGACGCGCGATGCCGGGGATCCCGCCCAGCTCTGGTCGGCCTTGACGCGGCCGAACACGGAAGAACCGGGAGCGATCGACGCGCGCTTCCCGATCCGGGTGCCGGGCAGGAGGGTCGAGCGGGCACCGACGCGGGCATCCGCGCCGATGCGCACGGCGCCCACCCGCACGGTGTCGCCGTCGATCCAGTACCCCGAGAGGTCCACCTCGGGCTCGATCGAGGCGCGGGGCCCGATGCTGAGCATCCCCGTGATGGGCGGGAGGGTGTGCAGGTCGACGTCGTCGCTGATACGGGCGCCGAGCGCGCGGGCGTAGTAGAGGATCCAGGGCGCACCCGACAGCGAGGAGGCGCCGATGCTCTCGGCGATGCGCTCCGCGGTCCAGATGCGCAGGTGGACGGATCCGCCGCGCGGGTAGTCGCCGGGCCGCACCCCGCGGAGGAGCAGGCGGGCGGCCACCGCGCTGAGGGCCATACGGCCGGGAGGAGTCGCGAGCAGGATGAGCGCCGGGACGAGAACTGCCAGAGAGACCGACGGCAGCACGGTCACCGTACCGAAGGCGGCGAGGATCGACCCGGGTGCCAGAAGCAGAGTGGCCCAGCGAGCGCCGTCGATCGAGCGCACGACGACGCTGATGATCGTCTGGAGGATGCGGCTCCCCACCGGTACGGGCGCGGCGCGATGCTCGGTGGTGTCGGCGCGTTCCACCTCGGTGCGGGAGCGCAGGTAGTCGAGCATCGCGCCGAAGCGGGGGTGCGCGTAGATCTCGGCGACCGCGAACTCGCCGTCGCGAGCGCGCAGACGCGCGACCAGGAGCGCAGCCGACAGCGATCCGCCGCCGAGGTCGAAGAAGTTGGCACTGCGATCCGAGACGGGGAGACCCAGCACAGCGCTCCACTGCTCGCGAAGCCACACCTCGTCTTCGGCCAGGCCGTCCGAGGCGTCGTCGTCGGCGACCCCCGTGAGCGGCCAGGGCAGCGCCCCCTTGTCGACCTTGCCGGAGCTGCGGGTCGGCAGATCGTCCACGAGGGCGAGAACCGGGACCAGCGCAGCGGGCAGCTCCTCCCGGAGGCGCGCGAGGGCGGCCGCCCTGTCGAACCCTTCTCCGGGAACGAGGTAGGCGACGAGAACGGGGCTCCCCGCGGCCGAGGTACGCACGGCGACCGTCGCCGCGGTGACGTTCGGCAGCACGAAGAGTGCGGCCTCGATCTCACCCAGCTCGATCCGACGACCGCCGACTTTGACCTGGTCGTCGGCACGCCCCATGAAGACGAGACCCGCGCCGTCGTAGCGGACGAGGTCGCCGCTGCGGTAGGCCCGGGCCCACCCCACGCTCTCCAGGGGCGCGTACTTCTCGGCATCCTTCTCGGGGTCGAGATAGCGGCCGAGGCCGACGCCGCCGATGACGAGCTCGCCGACCTGGCCTTCCTCCACCGGGTTGCCGTCGGCGTCGACGACGACGAGTTCCCACCCGTCGAGCGGAAGGCCGATCCTCACCGGCTCGCCCGCGCGCATCTGGGCCCCGCAGGCGACGACCGTCGCCTCGGTCGGACCGTACGTGTTCCAGAGCTCGCGGTCGGGCGTCGCGAGGCGGGCGACGAGGTCCGGCGGGCAGGCCTCACCGCCGAAGATCAGCAGACGCACGTTGTCGAGGGCGTCCGCCGGCCACAGGCTGGCGAGGGTCGGCACCGTCGACACGACGTTGATGCGACGGGTGGTGAGCCATGGGCCGAGATCGACACCGCTCTTGACGAGCGCGCGTGGAGCCGGGACCAGGCAGGCACCGTGACCCCACGCCAACCACATCTCCTCGCAGGAGGCGTCGAATCCGACCGACAGGCCCGCCAGAACGCGGTCGCCGGGGCCGAGCGGAGCCTCCTGGAGAAACATACGCGCTTCGGCATCGACGAACGCGGCGGCCGACCGATGCGTGATGGCGACGCCCTTGGGGGTACCCGTCGAGCCCGAGGTGAAGATGATCCAGGCGTCGTCGCCGGGGCTGGGATCGCCGCTGCGTTCATCGGCCTCGACGGTTCTCGCCCCCGTCTCGCGGGGCGCGTAGGAGCCGGATCCGCCGAGCACACCGTCCACGTCGGCCGTGTCGAAGACGAGTCGGGCGCGCTCGTCCGGGTCGTCCACGTCGACCGGGACGTAGGCCCCGCCGGCGAACAGCACCGACAGGATCCCGAGGTAGAGCTCGCGCTGCCCCGAGGCCAGGCGCACCCCGACGCGCGATCCGGGTCGGACCCCCGCGTCTCGGAGAACGGCGGCTCGCTTCTCCACCTCGACGATCAGCTCGCGATAGCTCAGGGCACCGCGCTCGTCTTCCAGCGCCGACGACTCGGGGTGCAGGCGTGAGGTCTCTCGGAGGATGTCCACGAGGGTGCGCGGTTCCGGAGTCGGACCTGCGACGAGAATCGAACCCACTTCTTCCCCTTCGGAGCCGGCGTCGATCGGCCCCACGAGTCGGTCACCTTATCGAAACCAGGAGAACGGCGGATTAACCGGGCCCGGCTCGTGCGCCGGAGACGGCGCTCATGAGGTGATCAGCGCGATGGCGAGCAGGACGGGAAGCGAGCCGAAGGTGGTGATCAAGACCGTGTCGCGCGCGACCGTCTCCCCGATGCCGTAGCGCTGGGCGTAGTTGAAGACGTTCTGGGCGCTCGGGAGTGCGGCGAGCACGACGGCGGCCCGCAGCAGCTCGCCGTCGAGACCCAGGAGGGTCGCGACGCCCCAGGCGACGAGCGGCATCATCGCCAGCTTCACGAACGAGGCGACCACCACATCGCGACGGCCCGAGCCCGCGGCGAGCGGCCGACGACCGTGCAGGGAGATGCCGAACCCGACGAGGACGACCGGCACGGCGGCGGCCCCGATGATGCGCAGCGGTTCGATAACCGGGTCAGGCAGTTCGAGGCCCGTGAGCGACACGAGCACACCGAGCACGGAGGCGATGATCAGGGGGTTGCGGATCGGGCCGAGCAGGATCCTCGTGAACGAGGTCGATCCGGTCGTCGCGATGTCGAGCAGGGTCAGCGCCACCGGGGCCAGGACCAAGAGCTGGAAGAGCAGGACGGGCGCCGAAAGCGCGGGGTCGCCGAAGACGTATACCGCCACCGGAATGCCGATGTTGTTGGCGTTGACGTATCCCGCGGCGAGCGAGCCGATGACGGTTTCGCCGAGGCGGCGTCGGAACACGAAGACGGCTATCAGGGCGAAGATCGCGATCGAGACGAGGGACGAGACGGCCCCGACGCCCAGTGACAGGGAGAAGAGGACGTGGATGTCCGCTCCGGCGAGCACCGTGAACAGAAGACACGGGGACAGGACGAAGAAGACGAGGCGGGAGAGCACATAGGGCGCCCCGTCACCGAGGATCCGAGCCCGCCCCACGAGATAGCCGACAGCGATGATCGCCGCGATGATCGCGAACCCCGTCAGCACACCGCCCATTCGGCCCATTCTGCCGGGCGGACCGCAGGCACGCCGAAGCGGCTCCGCCCATCACAGCCCTTCCCAGATCCGACTTCTCGACTTCGCAGAAGGCCCCACGACTCTCAAGTCGTGGGGCCTTCCGTGAAGCGGCCCTCCGTGTCGTTCTGCTCAGTGGGCGTCCCGTCACCTCGTCAGGAGGTCAGGATGGCGAAGCCCTCCTTCGGGAGGTCGATGCGGGTCTCGCCCGACACCTGCTTCTCCTGGACGAGCTTGCCGTCGCGGTCGTAGACCCGGAGCGATCCGTTCGTTCCGGCCTCGCCGATGGTCGACTTCTGCTTTCCGCTCGTGCTGTTGCGGACCAGCTCGGTGCGCCCGTCGCCGCCGACCACCACGCGCGAGACGACCGGGCGGACCAAGAGGTTGTCGACCTTCGTCTCGCCGCGCTGCCCCTCGACCGTCACGCTGTCCGCTTTCGCGGGCACGGTCTTCTTGAGCAGCTGCGGCAGCAGAGCGCCGGACGCCTCGGTGATGCCCTTCGAGCCGACCTCGCTGCGGAGGTTGTCGAGCGGCTTCCTGCCCTGCGCCCACTTGCTGTGCGGGGTCTCGGCTGTTCCCTTCTCGACCTGCCAGATGACGGGTTCGATCAGACGCTCGAGGTTCGACGAGCCGATGCCGATGGTGGCCTGCTGCTTCTTCGTAAGCGAGAGGTACGACCCGCTCCACGACGACTCGCCCGTCCAGCTCGACTCGGGCGTCACGACCGTGCCGCCCTGGGCTGTCTCGGCCTCGACGACCTCGAGCCCGACGCGGCTCTTCTGAGTCGCCACGGCCTGTGCGCGCTCGGCCACGGCGGGGTTGTCGTCCAGGGCGATCATGGCGAGGAGCCCGTGGATCGTGCTCTCGGCTCCGCTGTTCCGGTTGACGGATCCGTCCGCCTGCACACCGTCGAAGGTCACACCGGTCGCCGGGTCGTAGACGGGGGCTCCGCTGCGATTGAGGCCGAAGAACCACGCGGCCTGCAGGCCCGCCAGATCCGTGTAAGCCGACGAGCCGGTGGCCTCCGACAGGGCGATGGAGTTCTGGAGACGGGAGTCCGCGCCGTAGGCGATCTGCACGCGCTCGGTCGGACTCGGGTACCACCCGTTGTCGGGGCCGCCCGCCGTGAGGAGCTCGGCGGAGAAGCGGATCGTGTCGACGACGGCGGGCTCGCGGAGACGCTTGTCGCCCAGCGCGACGGAGGCTTCGGTGAGACCGGCACCCATCTGCGACGACCAGGCGTGCCACATGGAACGCGACTCGGCCCACGGCAGGATCGCGCCATAGGGCCACGAGGTCGTGTCGCCCTTCGTGGTGGTCCGTGCGAACTCGTTGACACCCTGCGCGAGCTTCGCGGTGGTGTCGCGCACCCCGGCGTCATCCGGTGCCGCCTCGACGTAGGCGGAGAGACCGAGGAGCGCTTCGGATGTGGCATCCGCGCCGTTGACGATCAGCCAAGAGGGCACATCGACACCGTCGGCCTTCACGTACTGGCCGTAGGTGTCGAGCACCTCGCGGTTCACGGCGCCGACGCTGAGCTGCACGCGGTCCCGCAGGAACGCGGCGAACTCGGGATCGTCCTCCTTGAAGGCCGCGTAGCCCTCGCCCAGCGCCCACAGGGTGCGGGCGAGCCAGTAGCTCTCCGCCGAGTCGCTGGGGTCAGGGAGCTCGACGGGTTCGGCGCTCGGGTTGAGGTCACCGTCGGGCTGCATCCACAACACGACATTGCCGGCATCCTCGCCGTCCGTGGTCTGGAAGTACGCGAGCGCGCGAAGAGTCTCGTAGGCGTTGCGGCGGCTGTCCTCCGATCCGGTCTGCTGCCAGTGGCGCAGGTAGACGACAGCCGCGCGGGAGATGTCGTCGGTGTTGTACGCGCCCTGCTCGTAGTCGCCGGTGGCAGGATCGAGCCTGCCGCCGCCGACGCGCTCGAAGGCGCCGCCGTCACGGGCGTCCGCGTAGGTCCACGGCATGACGAGATCGGGCTCCTCCGCGAGGCGGTAGGTGGTGTGCCCCGGCTCGCCCTTGACGGTGGCGGTGTCGAGCAGGAAGTCCAGGTGAGCGGTGTTGGCCAGGGGGGTCGCCGCCTGGGCGGGGGCGGCGCCGAGCGCGAGACCCGTCACCACCAGCGTTGATGCAGCGAGCGCCGCGGTCGTGCGTCTGAGCGTGTTCGTCATCGAACTCTCCTTGTGTTCTCTTGGTATCGCTTCGCTCAACGGGCGAGAGGCCCGCCCGTTGAGCGAAGCGAAACGCAGGGCCGGGGTCAGGGGGTGGTGCGGATGAGGCGGGCGGCGCCGATCTTCGAGTCGGCCATGCCGTAGAAGACGAAGTGCTCTCCGTCGATCTCCTCGATCGCGGTGGGGAAGACGACGTTGGGCACGATGCCGCTGCGCTCCTCCTCCGTCTCAGGCGCGAGCAGCGGCTCGGACGTGCGGGCGATGACCTTCGACGGGTCGTCGCCGTCGAGCAGGATGGCGCCGGCCGCGTAGTTGACCTTCTGCTGCTGCGCGAACGCGTTGTCGATCACCCCGGTGACGCCGTGGTGGATGAGCAGCCAGCCCTCGGGAACGCGCAGCGGGGCGGGGCCGCCGCCGATCTTGACCTCCTCGAAGGCGAACTCGGGGCCCGCGAGGAAGCGGTGGCGCGTCCAGCGGGTGAGGTTCGCCAGGTCGCGTTCGACGTCCTCGACCGGCACGTAGCTGAGCCAGATGCTCTGCCGCACGTCCTCGGTTCCGGCGGGCACGCGGACGCCCTCACCGGGGCGGGTCTCGCCGAGGTCCCACATGGGTCGGTGGAGCACGGCGAAGCAGCGGGTGCCGTCGGGTGCGGTGACCACCTCGGGGAAGAACACCGTGTCCTTGTTGTGGAACAGGCCGAGGTCGATGTCGAGCGCATCGTCGTACGCGAAGGTGACGGGGCCGAGGCGCTCCCAGTTCCGCAGATCCTTCGAGACGGCGAGCGCCGTGCGGGGGCCGAGCGGTCCGTAGGCGACGTAGGTCATGACGTGCAGGCCGAGCGCGTCGATGTACGTGACGCGGGGATCCTCGACACCGGCATTGTTCGCGCCGCGTTCGAAGCCGCGGTCGGGGGCCAGGACGACGCCTTCCCGCTCGATGCCGACGGGCACTCCGTTCTCGACGACGACCTTGGCGAGGCCGACGCGCGAGACGTTGCCGGCTGACACGAGGCGGGGCAGCAGGTACAGCTCGCCGTCGGGTCCGCGGCCGCTGGCCGGGTTGAGCACGCCCTCGGCTTCGAGGTCGGAACCCTCCAGAGGCTCCATGATGACGCCCACCCGCTCGAGGCGGTAGGGGACGGCGGTCGCGGTGGGGGTGGCGGTGGTGGTGTGGGTCATTTCTAGCCTTTCACTCCTGATCCGAGATCGGTCGAGACGAAGTAGCGCTGGAACACGATGAACAGCACGACGACGGGGGCCGCGAGCACGACGGCGCCCGCGAGAATGGCCCCGAACGGGTTGTCCGTGGAGGACGCGACGTTCGAGATGTAGTTGGCGAGCGACACGGCGAGCGGCTGCAGCGACGCGTCTTTCGTGATGAGGAACGGCCAGAGGAACTCGTTCCAGGGGCCGATGAAGGTGAGCAGCACGGCGGTCACGAGCGCCGGACGCACCAGCGGCAGGGCAACGCTCCACAGCAGCCGCAGCTCTCCGGCGCCGTCGATCCGCGCCGCCTCGAACAGCTCCTTCGGCAGCTGCAGGAAGTACTGGCGGAAGATGATGACGGCCGTCGAATTGATCGCGAACGGCAGGATCATGCCCAGATGGCTGTCGGCGAGACCGTAGTCGCGAGCGATCAGCACGTAGAGCGGGATCTGCAGCAGCTGAAACGGAATCACCTGCACCAGCAGCGCGAGCGCGAACACCGCGTTGCGGCCACGCCATTGCAACATGGCGAGGGCGTATCCGGCGAGCACGCCGAACACCACGGTGCAGAGCAGCACTCCCCCGGTGAAGATGCCCGAGTTCACGAGCCCTGAGAGCAGGTTGATGCGCTCATTGACGTTCGTGTAGTTCTCCACCGTCAGATTGCCCGGGCTGGGCAGCGCGCCGGCGAGCGAGGGGTCGGGATCCGTCTGCAGCGAGCCCACGATCATGTAATAGAACGGGAACAGGAAGACCAGCGCCCCGAGGCCCAGGACGACGCCGCGCAGGATGACCTGGAAGCGGGACATGCCGCTCGGCCGACGGCGTCGGGCCTGCCGAGGCGTAGCCGTCGTGGCGGGAGCGAGCTTCTGCGACACGGTCTCGGCGCTCATGAGTTCCTCTCCCCGGCGAAGCGGTTCTGCAGGTAGGCGATGATCAGGACCCCGATGACCAGGACGACGCCGATCGCGGACGCCACATCCGGCTGGCCCTGCTGGATGCCCAGCTGGTACATGAGGAGCACGGGAGAGGCGGACGCGCCGTTGGGCCCGCCTCCGCCCGTGAGCAGATAGGGCTCGGTGAAGAGGTTCGCGCCCGTGACGGTGGAGACGAGCAGCACCAGCAGGGTCGCGGGGCGCACGCCGGGAACCGTGATCGAGAAGAACTGGCGGATCTTGCCGGCCCCGTCGGTCGAGGCCGACTCGTACAGCTCCTTCGGCACGTTCTGCAGCGCTGCGAGGTAGAGCAGGATGTAGAAGCCGAGCTGTTTCCAGGTCACGTAGATCGCGATGATCGGCATGGCCAACTGCTCGTTGATGAGCCAGGAGGGGCTCGGCGCGAGCGGTCCGAGGATCGAGTTGACGAGTCCGTTGTTGTTGAACAGGAACAGCCAGACGCCGACGACCGCGACGCTCGCGGTGATGTACGGGACGTAGAAGCTGACCCGCAGGAACGTGCGGAGATGCACGACCTTGTCGAGCGCCGCCGCGAGCACGAGCGCCAGGACCACGGTGAGCGGCACATTGATGATCAGGAAGATCGCGATGTTGCCGAACGATCGGATGACCTGGGGGTTGGAGAACGCGGTGACGAAGTTGTCGAACCCCACGAACGGACGGTCGACCTGCACACCGGGGGCGGCGAAGAAGTAGTCGTGGAACGCGATGTAGACCGAGTACCCGACGGGGAAGGCGAACACCGCGAGGACGAAGATCAGGTACGGGCTGCCGAAGAGGAGCCCAAGCGGCTGGGGGCCGAAGATCCGGCGTCCCCACGAGCGCTTCGGGGTGCCCCCCGGGGCTCCGGCGCGCTGGGGCGCCGAAGCCTCGGGGGAGCTGACGAGGGCGGTCATGACGGACCTACTTGGTGGCGGCCAGGCCGGTGACGGTCTGCGCGGCCCCGTCGAGGGCGGACTTCACGTCGCCCTCGCCGAAGATGACGGTCTTGCCCCAGGCGTCGCGGATGGCCTGCAGCATCTGCACCGTGTTGGGTCCGCTCGGCACCTCGATGGTGCGCGAGGCCTGGGCGCCGAAGGTCTCGTATGCCGGGTTGGCCGAGAAGTAGTCGGCGTAGGTCGTCTGCAGATCGGTGCGCAGCGGCATCTGTCCGGTGGTCTCGAGCAGAGCCCCGTCCTGCTCCTGGCTGGTGGCGAACTTCAGGACATCCCACGCGGTGCCTTTGTTCTCGCATGCGGTGTAGAGGCCGACGTTCTTCGCGTCGCTGAAGGTCCACGTCTCGTCGGCGGGCGTGCCGTTCGGCGTGGGGACCGGTACCGAGCCCCAGTTCAGGTCCTTGTAGACCGAGATGGCCCAGGGACCGACGATCGCCATGGCCGAGTTGCCCGCGGCGAATGAGTCGCCCTGGTACTGCTCCCGGCCCGCGAGACCCTTGTCGTAGAGGTTCTTCCAGAACTCGCCGACCTCGACTCCCGCGTCGTCCGCGAAGGTGGCCTTGCCGTCCTCCACGAGTCCGGTACCGCCGGTCGCCGCGGCGTACAGAGGCATGAAGTCGAACTGGGTCTGGAAGAACTCGCTCGTGGGGGCCGGCTGGATCGCGACGGGCGCGACGCCCGCGTCGACGAGCTTCTGCGAGGTCGCGGTGAACTCGTCGTAGGTCGAGAGCTGCGGGTTCTCCGGGTCGAGGCCCGCCTTCGCGAACATGTCCTTGTTGTAGAAGATCATGACGGGGTTGCTCTTCCACGGCATCTGGTAGTACTGCCCGTCGGCGTTCTGGTACTGGCTCGCGAGGTCGCCGCTGCGGCTCTCGATGTACTCCTTGCCGTCGGGGAAGCTCGACAGGTCGACGAGTCCACCCTGGCGCTCGAACTGGCCGACCGCGCTCGGAGCGGTGTTGAAGACGAGACACGGGGCGTTGCCGGCTGTGATGGCCGCGCCGATCACCTCTTCGCTGCTCTTGCCGGCCGGGATCTCCTGGCCGGTGATCTGCTGGTCGGGGTTGGCGGCGTTCCAGGCCTCGACCATGGCCTTGCCCCACTGCACCTCCTGCTCGTTGTTCGAGTACCAGATGGTGATGGGGCCCTTGGCCGTGAGATCGGTCGAGGCGGCGCCTCCGCCCGAGCAGGCGGTCAGGGCCATGGCCGCGATCGCGGCGATCCCTACTCCTGCGAGCCGGCGGCGGTGCTTGGCGAGATACGTCATCGTGTTCTCCTTCTTCGGGTGGGCGTCCGCAGCTGCGAACGGACGGGTGATCACGGCCGCGGCGGCGCGGTCGACTTGCGGACGACGAGCCCGGCGGGCTCGAGGTCGACATCTGGGGCGGAGCCGTTCTCGATCAGATCGAGGAGAGCTCCGGCTGCGGCCTCGCCCCAGCGCGCAGGACGGGTCCGGGCCGAGGTGAGGGCGGGGAAGACGTGGGCGGCGATGTCCGAGTCATCGAACCCCGTCACCGAGAGGTCGTCGGGGAGACGCAGTCCACGGGAGTGGGCGATTCCCATGCCCGCGATCGCCATGGGATCGTTTGCGAACACGATCGCGGTCGGCGGCACCGATGCGTCGAGGAGGTGCTCCGTCGCCTCGGCGCCGCGTCCGGCGCTGAAATCGGTCTCCACGACACGGTCGCCGCTGATCCCTGCCGCTTTGCACGCCGCGACGAAGGCGGCGCGGCGGCGTGCTCCGTGGAGGAGGTGCGTCGGTCCGGCGACGTGAGCGATGTCACGGTGGCCCGCTTCGACCAGGTGCGCGACCGCCTGGGTGATGCCGTCGGTGTCGTCCATGACGACCGCGGGCGCGACCGACCCGGCGACGCGTCCCAACGTGACGGCCGGAAGCCCGAGGTCGGTGAGCAGTGCAGGGCGGGGGTCGTCCTCCCGGAGATCGGTCACCAGCACTCCGTCGACCCGGCGATCGGCGGCCAGCGTGCGATAAGACGCGGCCTCCGCCTCCACCGACTCGACGAAGCTCAGCACGAGCACGAGTCCTCGCTCGGACAGCACGCGTTCGACCCCTGCGATGAACGACGGGAAGAACGGGTCGGCCGCTATGACCTGGGGGTCGCGGGCCATCACGAGACCCACCGCGTAGGAGCGGTTGGTCGAGAGCGACCGGGCCGACACGCTGCGGCTGTAGCCGATGCGGGATGCGACCTCGAGGATGCGGTCTCGCGTCTCGTGCGACACACCGGGGCGGTCGTTCAAGGCGAACGACACCAGAGTCTTGCTGACTCGTGCCTCTCGGGCCACGTCGAGAATCGTCGGCTTGCGCATCACTCACCTCGTTCCCGTCGTCGTCGATCAGATCCGCGTCGCTCCCATCGCGACCGTCTCACCAGCCTAAACCGGTTTAGAGGAAACTACGCAAGCGACCTGGTGTCCACCTGAGAAGAATCGGGCACCCCCCATTCGGGGTGTGAGCCTCGACAACCGACAGACCGAGCTGTCTACCTATGAATAGTCCCCAGGTGGGTAGGTCGTACCCCTCCAGGCCCGTCAAATGCCAGGGAAAAGCCGACGACCCACGCCCGCAATGTACCCCGTTTCAACCTGAGGATGGCCCAAAACCGCTGGATTTACGGGGTTGAATCACCGCGCATCTGCACGGGTAGACAGTTCTGTCACCCCCACACTGGGGACACCGCTTCCGTTGTCCTCATTTCGACGGACACGTACGTTGATCTCAGAGCAACCGGGGTACAGCCGGTAGCCACCCCCACCACTGCGCTGGAGCGCGAAAGGATTTTTTGAGATGAACAAGTTCCTCACCGGTGCCATCGCCACCGCCGCCGGAGTCGCTCTGCTGATGGGCGGCGCGGGCACCTTCGCCTACTGGAACTCCTCGGCGACCCCCGCCGCCTCGACCATCACGGCCGGCAATCTGGCCGTCGCCGACTCCGGCTCGGCCGCGGTCTGGAAGTCGGGCAACACCGTCATCAACCCCGCCACCTACAAGGCGGTTCCCGGTGACGTCCTCACCTACACGAAGACCATGAACATCACCGCGACCGGCGACAACCTCGTCGCGACCCTCGGTCTCACCCCCGGCTCGATCGCCGGCGCCACCAGCGGCGCCGCCGACGTGGCTCTGGCCAACGCCCTCACCCAGAGCGCCGTGCTGACCGCCACCGGCACGGGCATCACCCCCGTCACCGGCTCGCCCAACACCTACACCGTCGCCGCCGGCACCGCCGGTGTCTCGCAGGCCGTCACCGTCACCGTCACCGTCACCTTCCCCAAGGGCACGGCCGGGCAGTACAACGACGCCAAGACCGGCGCCGTCAACCTCAGCGGCCTGGCCGTCACGCTGACGCAGAACTGATCCCCCGGCGGCCCGGCCCCCCGCGCGGCCGCCGAGACTTCAGTCGCGCAGCTCCAGCGCACAGCGAGTAGGAACGGGAGAGGAGACGAGACGATGACCGCACAGCAGAGCCGCAAGGCCCTCCGCCGCGCGGAGCGTCGCCGTCGCCTCTCCCGTTCCCTCCTCCTCACCGCCGGCGCCGTCATCGCCGCCACCGTCATCGCCCTCGGCGGAGTCGGCGGCACCTACGCTCTCTGGTCCAAGGCCTCCCCCGCCATGTCGACCACCACCCTGACGGCGGGAACGGCCTCGATGTCCGTCTCCCAGCCGGACGCCTTCTCCCTGCTCGCCCCGGGTCGTACGGTCTCCCGGCCGTTCACGATCACGAACACGGGTGACACCGATGTGCAGGCCCAGGTCTCCACCGCCGGCTTCTCCGGAACCCTCGCCACCGTCGCGACGGTCCAGATCACCGACTCGCCCACCTGCGGTGCCGGAAACGTCGTCTGGTCGCGGACCCCCTCGACGCGGTCGAACGACGGCACGGTCATCGCCACGGTGCGGAAGGGCCAGAGCAAGACCCTGTGCATGAACATCGCCATCGACTCGGCCGCTCCGGCATCGACCGAGGGCACCACCATGACCAACTCCCTGTCGATCGTGGGAGTCCAGCCGTGATCCACCGCCGGCTCGCGCTCCTCGCCACGACGGTCCTCTTCGCCACCGCAACCATCGCCGCCGCACCCGCCGCGACGGCATCGAACGCACCCGGAAGCGGCCAGACCCTCGTGAGCCTCGACGGTCTCACCTTCTCTCAGGCCCCGGAGGGGTCGCTCTTCGATCCGGCGACCCGGGTCGTCCCGGGAGACGCACTCACGGGCACGCTCTGGGTTCAGAACGACTCGACCGGGTACGCCCGCCTGACCCTCGCCGTCACCGATCAGTCGGGATCCACCGATCTCCTGAATGCGCTGCGCATCGTGCACACCCCGAACGAGTGGCTACCGGTCGCAGCCTCGACCGGTCAGTGTGATGAGATGACGATCGGTGAGCAGCTCGATCCCGGCGCGGTCACCCGCGTGGATCTCACGCTCCTGATCGACGATGCCCTCGCCGGTCGCACTGCGCAGAACAGCGCGGGCGCCTTCGCCGTGCGCGCCGTCCTCAGCGATCCCGTCGCGCCGGTTCCGGACGCCTGCGCGTCCTCCACCGTCGTGTCGGGAACCCCGGGAGCCGCCCCTCGCTCGTCGTCGATCGCGTCGACCGGCGTGGTCGTCGCAGCGCCGCTCGCCGCAGCAGGGGGCGCGATCCTCCTCGGGGTCCTTCTCGGCGCCCGTCGCCGCCGTCGCGCGGAGCAGGTCCGATGAGCGCCGCCTCGCCCATCGTCGACTCCCCGCGTCGCGCCGCGCGCCTCGCCGCCGAGAAGCAGGGAAAGACGCGGTCGAAGCGCGGATCCGACCGTCCCTCGACTCAGGAGAGCGACCTGCGTCAGCTCCTCCGCGCGCTCGGAACCGGCATCGCCGGCGCGCTCTTCGCCATGGTCCTCGCCGTCGCGGCGCTCGTCATCGTCGTTCCGATGGCCGTCGGCGGCCAGGCCCTCACGGTGCTCACCAACTCCATGGCCCCGGGCATGCCGCCGGGGACACTTGCCATCATGAAGCCGACGCCGATCGACGACATCAAGGTGGGCGACGTCATGACCTACCAGATCCGTTCCGGCGACCCGGCCGTCGTGAGTCACCGCGTGGTGTCCCGCTCCATCTCGACCGACGGCGAGACCACGTTCATCACACGCGGCGACAACAACGACCTGGACGACGCGAACCCGGTCACCGCGGTGCAGATCCGCGGCACCGTCTGGTACTCGATCCCTCTGCTCGGCTGGGTCAATTCCGCCCTCACCGGTGGGATGCGCACCTGGATCGTCCCCATCGTGGTCGCCATCTGCTTTGGCTACGGCGCCTGGGCGTTCACCTCCGGGTTCCGCGAACGCCGTCGGGCCGCGCGTGATTCCGCACGCCCGCGGAAGACACATGGACGTCGTTCGAGTGCACGCGCGACGGAGGCCCTGACCGACGCGGCCGGAGAGCGCCGATGACCGAACACCGTCGGCCTCGCGGTCCGCGCAGGGCTCCGCGCATCGCCGTCGCGTGGGGTATCTCCGTGTTCCTGCTCCTCACCGGGGCAACCGCGGCCAATGCCGCCTGGACCACCGCCACCACCACCATCACGCCCGCAGCTTCGGGCGGGACGGTGGACGCGACTTTCGGGGGCAGCGCTCCGGGCCCGATCACCTGGACCTCCGCGTCGCACTCCACGACCGTCCCCGTCGCACTCAACAACACCGGGT
Source organism: uncultured Naasia sp. (assembly GCA_913778905.1). GTDB lineage: Bacteria > Actinomycetota > Actinomycetes > Actinomycetales > Microbacteriaceae > Naasia. Next base: position 92,503 of record CAJYYA010000018.1, read on the forward strand.
CGCTCGACGCGGACTGGTCGTACACCCTCAGCTCGTCGTCTGCCGCCGCGTCCGCGACCACCTTCACCAGCTGGGTGCTCTCCCCCGGCGAGCAGTGCACGTCCGCGTCGACCCCGCACGATCAGGTCACGTCGACGGCTTCGGCACCCGTCGCCCTCACCGGCCACTTCGCGAGCGGCGCATCCGTCGACGTCTGCACCCGCGCCGCGATCACCGATGCAGGCCAGGTCACCTACGGTGGCCAAACGCTCGTAGTCACCGTCGCGCTTCAAGACTCGGTGGGCTCCTGGACGGGCGGCCAGAGCTTCGACGTCTCGGTCGCGATCGCGGACGACCGCGCACCCAGCATCCCGACCGTCACGCTCGACCGCGTCAGCGGCTACAGCACCCGGGTCAACTGGACCCCTTCGACCGACAACGTCGGAGTCACCGGATATCGCATCTACCGCAACGGCACTCAGGTGGCTCAGGTCGACGCGAACGCCACGCAGTGGACCGACGCGACCCTCGCGAACAGCACGACCTACACCTGGGCCGTCGAGGCCTTCGACGCCGCCGGGAACGTCGCCCGCAGTCCAGGGGTGCAAGCCCGCACCCTGTCGATCGTGTCGAATGCGAAGTACGCGATCTACTACCCCAACGGCAACCGCTGCGTCGATGCCAGCGGTGCGGGAAGAGACATCGGGACGAACATCATCATCTGGGATTGCAGCTACGCCGCGAACCAACTGTGGACGATGCGCCCGACCGGCGATGGCAGCTACCAGCTCGAATCCGTCAACTCCACGAACACGGCGATCGGCTCGCCGAGCAGAAACCTGAGCCAGCAGTTGCAGCTGTCCGGCAAGTCCACGCCGTCGACCCGCTGGTCGTTCAACGCGGACGGCAACGGCTACCGCCTGACGAACGACTCGAACCAGATGTGCATGGACGTCTACGGCATGGGAACCGCGAACAACACCGCGGTCACCCAGTACACGTGCCTCGGGAACGCGGCGCAGTTCTTCCAGCTGCAGAAGCGATGACCCGACCGGGCGGCCTCCACCGCGCTGACGTCGAAAGCCGTGCGCCGATGGTTCACCGGCCGGTACCGAGCCGACCGGCCCGGCTGCTCACCGAGCCCGGCCCGCCCGTTCAGCCGCGGGACTTGATGACGCGCGACTTCGCGGCCGAGGTACCCGCGACGACCTGATCGACGGTCACGAGCGTGAAGCCACGGGACAGCGTCCCGTCGAGGATCTGCGGCACCAGTCGAGCCGTGACCGCCTGGATGTCGTGCATCAGGACGATGCCGCCGGGCTTCGGCTGGTCGATGGCACGCGACAGGTAGGTGGCGTCGTCCGGCTGCTGCCAGTCGAGTGTGTCCACGCTCCACAGCACGGCCGGTCGCCCCACCGCGGCGAGAACCCGGTCGTTGTAGGCGCCATAGGGCGGACGGAAGGTCTTCGGCGCGGCGACGCCGGCGTTCTTGATCGCCGCGTCATCGCGCCCCATCTGGCCGCGGATCTCCTCGTCGCTCTTCGTGGTCAGATCCGGGTGGTTCCAGGTGTGATTGCCGATCTGGTGGCCCTCGTCGGACTCCCTCTTCACCAACTCGGGGAAGTTCACGACATTGACGCCCTGCACGAAGAATGTCGCCGCCGCTCGGCGCGCCTTCAGTTCGTCGAGGATCCCCGCCGTGTGAACGCTGGGGCCGTCATCGAAGGTGAGCGCCAGACAGGCGAAAAGGTTGCAGTCGATGTCCTCCTGGCCACGCCAGGGAGCCGCCGGGGGAGCGAAGGCCGCGCCGGACGACAGCACTGCGCGCATGCCGCGGCCGTTCGCCGAGAGGACGCCGTCCGCATGCTGAGGGGCCATGCGCATGACCAGGGGTCGCTCGGCGGGCACGCGGCCGAGGTCCTCGAGTTCGGGCAGCGTGAAACCGGCCGCGAGCGTGACGTCGAGCGATCCGTCCGCCTCGAGCGCGATGTCCGTCACAGCGGAGTCGAAGCGAGCGTCGTCCCACTGGGAGAAGTCCTCCTGCGGAGCGTCTTCGAAGGCTCCGGCCTCGATTCGAAGAGACGAGACCACATCCGTCAGCAGCTCCGTGTGAGCCGACGCGTCGATCAGGTCGCGACCGCTCATGACGACACCGTTGGCGGAGTCTGCGTAGACGGTCTCCTCAGTGTCCGAGGTGACTCCGCCGTCTTTCGCCGTCACGGTCCGCAGGGTCTGCACCAGCACCGAACCGACCGCGGCCCGGATCTCGCACGTCATGACCACGATGGGCCCGGCCGTCTGGGGAGCGAGGACGGGATCCGCCAGGAGTTCCGATGCCGGTCGCGTCGTCGATCCCTCGATGCAGCCACGCTGATCCGCGTTGAGTTTGGGAGCGTCGGCACGGGGTACGTAAGCAACGCCGCTCACTCCCGCGTGCGCATCGAGAGCCCGGCGCGCCCGGTCGCGGAGAGCACTGTTGAGCGCAGCGGCACCCGGGATCTCAGCCCAGCGGAGGGCGGAGGGAGAGCCTTCGGCGGCGGAGTAGAGCAGGCGCACGTCGATACCGCCCGACTTCGCCGGTGCGGCTGCCGAGACCGTGGTCACCGCCATCAGCGGGGAGTCGGCGGAGGGCGGCTCCCACCCCGCGGTGACGGGCGCAGCGCATCCCGTGAGCACACCCGCGACGACCACCAGGACAGACACGGCGAGGGGACGACGGCCGGTCACGGTGTTCCACCGAGCGAACCCACGATCGACGCGGTCAGGGGTCGGTAGCGGTCGACGTCGCCGGACGCGGTGCGAGCGATCATGACGACGGACGTGCCATCGGGCCGCTCGAGCCCGATCAGCGTTTTGGTCGTGTCGCCGTCGACGATGTCCCTGTGACGGGCGACCACGCCTCCCGTCGAGCGCTCGCTCTTCCAGAATGTCGCAGCATCGCCGGTCGATGCACCGCCGGCGGCACGATCGAGAGCTTCCTGCAGCACGGTCCCCGAGGGCAGGAGCGTCACGTCGAGCGTGTAGCGGCCATCCGGCGAGACCAGCGAAGCCGCATCGGCGGGCGGCATGACGCCGAGCCGGGTCCACGATGTTCCGACGGGCAGGTCGAGCGACTGCGACCCGGCCTGCAAGTGGACGGTCGAGTCTTCGGCGTACGTCGTCGCCGGGAACGTGGCGAGCGGGCCGATCAGCAGGATGACTGCGGTGGCCGCAAGGAGCCCCGCGGTGGCGGCGGACACGCCGACCCAGACGAGAGCGCGACGAGATCGGCGGCGCCGTCTCGGCCGCAGCAACTCCACCCCCGTGGTCGCTGACTCGATCACGAGCCGAACGTATACGGCGGGCACGCCAAAAGCGAGCATCCGCGCACATATATCGTGCGCGCCGCGCATCTTTTCGATGCGTCGACGCAACCCTTTTGGGTCGGTACTCGATCTATGGTCGCCGGTAGGGCGCTACTTGCCGCGCCCCAGCCCGGTTTTGTCAGGGCTTTCACACCCAGAGACCTCAGAGGAGGCGAGCATGACGCAGGCGCAGACAACGGCCACCATCATCGGCGAACCCGAGGTCGTCGAAGACTCCCTCCCCCTGGCCTGGAACGATTTGGCCGACGCGGTGGCACGAATTCAGCCCCTCCAGAACCGGGACGGGTCTCTGAACGACCCGACCCGCCTCGACGAGGCACGCGCCGCCGTCGCGGACATCGTCGACGCCATCGGCGAGATGGCCGGTCTCTTCCCGCACGACGAGTCCTATCTCGCCGCGGTGCGTCGCGACTTCCAGCGGTGGAGCGACGAGGGTCTCGGTGTGCCCGACTTCCTCGATTCCCTACTGGAGTTCCAGCCGCAGCAGCGTCGCGAGAACGGGCTGCGCCACCTCGTCGTCTTCCCGATGACCACCCAGAACGGCAGCAGCTCGCGACTCGTCGAGGCCGTCATCGTCGAGGTCGTCTGGCCGGAGTTCATCGCATCGTTGGAGGCGGATCCGTATACGAACGCCCTCTTCGTGCCGATCCGCTTCGTCGCGTTCACGGCCGGCTACGACACCGACTCGGCCGTGCTCTTCCCCGAGACGGTCGCGATGCGCGAGATCCCGCCCTTCACCTGGGGTGCGATCTTCGCCGACCGCGAGGCGGCCCGCTACCGCCGGGTGACGGCCAAGGCGGCTGAGATCACCAAGCTCGAGCTGCCGGAGGGCGCCCGCCGGCTGCTCGACGACCAGCGGCTGACGGAGGAGACCTTCGTCATGTGGGACCTCATCCACGACCGCACCCACATGCGCGGTGATCTGCCGTTCGACCCGTTCATGATCAAGCAGCGGATGCCCTACTTCCTCTACTCGCTGGAGGAGCTGCGGTGCGACCTGACCGCGTTCCGCGAATGCGTCAAGATGGTCCGCGCAGAGGAGACCGACGCGCTGACCCGTGACCGTGCCGCTCTAGTGCAGTTCGCCATCCTCTTCGATCGGCTGTTCCGTTTCCCGCTCACCGGATCGCGCGTACGCAACTACGATGGGCTCGGCGGTCAGCTGCTGTTCGCCTGGCTGCATCAGAAGCACGTGCTGCACTGGACCGACACATCCCTCGCATTCGACTGGGAGGCGCTCCCCGACGCGGTCGTCGAACTGGGCGAGGCGATCGACGAGCTGTACTGGCGTTCGATCGACCGCCCGAAGACGGCGCACTGGCTCGCCGCGTACGAACTGGTCCGCAGCGTGCTCGAGCCGCACCCCGCGTCGAAGTGGGCGCGCGGTCTGCCGGACGAGATCCTCGCCGGCGCACCCAAGGGCTACACGGACGCGATCCTGGACGACGAGTTCCCGCTGTCGATGTTCTACGAGGCCCTCTCGAAGAAGCTCCGCCCCACCATCGATTCGACGACAGGCATCACCCCCTAGATCGGATATTCCGGCAGAGACCGCACGTTCCGGCTAGTACATCTCGCCGGAACGTGCGGTCTTGTGCGCGGTGCCGCCGCTTGGCAGTCTCGAGGCGGTCAGGGACGAGACCCGCAAGGAGCGACGATGGCACCCATCCGAATCCGTTCAGCAAGCACGAAGGTGGCGGTCTGCGTCGTCGGTTCGGCAGTCGCGCAGGCCCACCGACCCTCGCGATCCGACGTCGCATGACCGCACGTTCCGGCGGATCGCACTAGCCGGAACGTGCGGTTTCTGCCGGAATATCCGATCTCAGGAGCCTACGGATTCGCCGAAGCCGCTGCCGCTCTTGCCGGTGGAGCCGAAGCCACCGGTGAGCGGAGCACGAGAACCCGTCGCAGCGCCCGCCGGCGCGGGGCTGTACACGTCCGGCTGCAAGTGGGAGCCCGGTGCGGCGAAGGCACCGCCGGTAACCGGGGTCCACGAGCTGACCCGTGACGACCCCCATCGGGTGCCGGGGAAGAGGATCGGACCGAGCCAGGCGTGGCCGTAGTGGCCCCGATAGTGGCTCGACTCCTCGCAGAGCTCCTCGGGCGTCTCTCCGATGCTCTCGCCCTGCGACTTCAGCTTCTCGATCTGCTCCGTCACATCGGCGATGCAGTCCTCTTTCGAGTCGTACTCCGGCCGCAGCGCACCCTCCGGCATCACGTACTGCTTGCCGTCAGCACCGTCGAGCACGACGCCCTCCTTCGGAGGCGTGCACCCGGACAGCGCCAGCGTCGCCCCGGCGATCGAGGCGACGGCAGCGACGCGGAGCGCGCCGTCGCGCCGGGCCTTCCGCCGCTCCTCGGAGGCGATGCCGGTGAGTTCCAAGGATCGCGTCCGCGGTCGGGTGCTCTCAGGAGCGGTCATCGGGGGTCCTCGATGTAGTGGGGAACGAACTCGGCGAGGTCCCCGGTGATGGGGCCGCTGGTCTCGCGGAGATCGATTCCGGCGGGGGTGTCGCCGACGATCCAGCTGCCGATCACCGCGGTCTTGCCGGGGATGTCCGCGAACCTCGCCTGCTGCTGGAAGACGAAGCCCTCATCGCCGTAGCGGCCGCCTTCGGCCGCGACGAGCTCCCCCTTGGCCGAGAACAGCGTCACGTTGGCGCCTTCCCGTCCGAGACGCGGCTTGCTCACGTAGGGCCTGCCTCCGAGCGGGGCCGCCGACGTGAACGCGGGCAGGAGATGGGGGTGGTTCGGGAAGAGCTCCCACAGCACGACGAGCAGCTGCTTGTTGCTCAGCAGCAGCTTCCATGCGGGTTCCACCCACTGCGTCGACTGGCGGTGCAACAGCGCGTAGGCACCGAACTGCTCGTCCGCCATCCACTCCCACGGGTACAGCTTGAAGATGTGGTCGATGCGGTCTCCGTCCTTGTCGAGGAAGACGCCGGCATCCATGCTCCAGCTGATGTCCTCGACGAAGACGAGTTTCGGATCGAAGCCCGCCGCGCGGGCCGTCTCGGCCATGTAGGCGACGGTGTCGAAGTCCTCGACGATGAGCTCGCCGTCCCCCGCGTCGTGCAGGGACGCGAGGTGCAGGCGGGCGCCCTCCGGCAGTCCCCAGCGCTCGGTGCGGATGTGCTGCCACTGCTCGATGAGCAGCTCGTGGAGTCCGTTGAACTGGTCGGCGCCCTCGCCCCGCGTCTCGACGAGCCACTGCCACTGCGCCGCGGCGGTCTCGACGAGTGAGGTGGGGGTATCGGCGTTGAACTCGAGCAGCTTCACCGTGTCGACGCCGTCGTAGGCGAGATCGAATCGGCCGTAGACCGTGGGGTCGTCCTCATCCCACGACTCGGCGATCATGTCGTGGAAGCGCGGCTGGATGCCGAACTCCGCGAAACGCCTCTCGCGGACGATGTGCTCGACCGCATCCATGCACCGGTCGAACAGTTCCTTCGTCGCCCGCTCGAGGAGCTCGATCTCGCTCGAGCGGAAGGCGTAGGCAGCGGACTCGTTCCAGTACGGACGTCCGTCCTCGGATTCGAGGTCGTAGAAGCTGAAGCCGATCTCGTCGAGCCTGGCGCGCCAGTCCGGGCGGGGTGTCTGCGCAACCCGTTTCACCGTCCAACCCTCACGCGCGTCACACTACCCGCGGGAGGCCGTCCTGCGGGGTGTGAGGATGGACGGGTGAGACTCCACGACGCCGAACTCCGCACCTTCGCCTCCGACAACTACGCGGGGGTGCACCCCGAGGTGCTGGCCGCTCTGGCTGAGGCCAATGGCGGGCACCAGATCGCGTATGGCGAGGATCAATACACGGCGAAGCTCGGCGAGGTCGTCCGGGACGAGTTCGGCGCGTCGGCCGAGGTCTACCCCGTATTCAACGGCACGGGAGCGAATGTCGTGTCGCTCACCGCGATGATGCCCCGCTGGGGCGCGGTCATCGCCGCATCGACCGCGCACATCAACACCGACGAGGGCGGGGCGCCCGAGCGGGTCAGCGGCCTCAAGCTGCTGACGGTCCCGACTCCCGACGGCAAGCTCACACCCGGCCTGATCGCGACGGAGGCGTGGGGCTGGGGCGACGAGCACCGCGCACAGCCTCTGGCCGTGAGCATCACGCAGACCACCGAGCTCGGCACCCTCTACACGCCCGCCGAGGTGCGCGCGATCGCCGACTACGCCCACGACAAGGGCATGGCCCTCCACATGGACGGAGCCCGCATCTGGAACGCGGCCGCAGCGCTGGGCGAGCCCCTCCGTGCCTTCACGAGCGACGCCGGTGTCGACGTGCTCTCCCTCGGAGGCACCAAGAACGGCCTGCTCGGCGCCGAAGCCATCGTGGCGATCGACCCGAGCCGCATCGACGGTCTGCTCTACCTGCGCAAGCTCAGCATGCAGCTCTCGAGCAAGATGCGCTTCGCGAGCGCCCAGCTCCTGACCCTCTTCGAGAACGGCCTCGGTATCCGTTCGGCGGCCCACGCCAACGCCATGGCGACACGTCTCCGTTCCGCGCTCGAAGGAATCGAGGGCCTCGGGTTCAGCCAGGACACCGCCGCCAATGCGGTCTTCGCCGTCCTCGACAACGCGGCCGCCGACCGGATCCGTGAGAAGTTCCGCTTCTACGACTGGGACCGGGCCCGCGGCGAGGTCCGCTGGATGTGCGCCTTCGACACCACGGAGGCCGACGTCGACGCCTTCGCGGCCGCTGTGCGCGAGGAGCTCGGGCGGAGCTGATCGACCCCCGTTCTGGGAGAGACGCGCGCGAGGCGAAGCCGACAGGATGTGATTCCGGGGGACGACAACTTCCTTCCTCCAGACGGCGGACCGTTCGGGGGAGCAGGTCGCCGCGGTCGGTCTCTCGTCGCTCTCCCGTTCGGGGACTCTCATGGCTCGTCCGCTGGCTCTTCCGGTTCTCGTCGCGCTCGCTCTCGTAATGACTGCGACGGGCTGTTCCGCCGGATCGTCGCCGACGGTCAGCGTCTCGGCGTCGTGCAACGTCGCTCGTACCGGGCTCACGGCGATGGTCCCGCTGTTCGACTCGCCCGCTATCGCATTCGGTCAGCGCGAAGACCAGCCCCTCGACGACGTCACGGCGGCCGAGCTGACCGAGCGCGCCAAGGCTCTCGGCGACAGGCTGGGCGACGGGGAGGTGGGAGTGGCCTACCGCGGTGTCGAGACGGCACTCATCGGTTTCGCCGACTCCATCTCTGCTGAAGGTAACTCACCCGAGCTCGTCGATTCAGCGCGGCAGCGCGTCGACTCTGCTGCGGGCGACATCATCGCTCTGTGCGTCGTGAACACGACGACCCCCGACGTGACGACCTCGAAGGTCGCCACCTCGACGACCCCGCGCGTCCCCATCCGAGGCTTGCACGGGGAGGGCGACAACACCACCGATCTGCTTCCCGCCGTCGAAGTGGGACAGACCCGTTCGGGAACGATGTTCGACACTCATAACGGAACGGAAGGCACGTGGACCGTCCGGCTCGAGCGGGTCACGGCGTCCATCAATCCGCTCACCTGGGGACGCGATTATGTGATCCGACTGGACGCCGGGTTGCCGGGTGCGTACACGTTCGTCGATGGGAACGGTGAGGAGTACCTCCTTTTCGTCGCCTGGGCGCCGAGCGAGCGTTCGCTCTACTTCAACAGCGATGACCCTCGCCTGACCGTCATCGGCATGGAAACGGAGTGACGGCCGGCACCCAGCCACCGGCACGCCAAGCGACCCCCGTTCTGGGAGAGACGCGCGGGCGCCGAAGCTGACACGCTGTCATCCGGCGGTTCGAGTTCTTCGCATCCGCTGGTGACGGGTCGCTTGGGGGAGCGAGTCGTCTGGTAGCCATCTAGTCGCTCTCCCGTTCGAGGACACTCATGGCTCGTAAGTCTTCTCTCGCCGCTCTCGTCGCGGCCTCTGCACTCATCGCGACGGTGGCAGGCTGCGCCGCCGGGGCGTCGACGACCACGGACGTCGCGGCATCGTGCAACGCCGCCCGCACCGGGCTCACCGCGATGGTGTCGCTGCTCGACTCGCCTGACATCGCGTACGACGAAAGGGAGGATCAGCCTCTCGACGTCACCACCGCGGCCGATATCACCGACGGCGCGAAGGCGCTCGGAGAGAAGCTCGGCACCGGAGAGGTGGGTGCCGCCTACGGCAGCGTCGAGAAGGCGCTCGTCGGTTACGCCCAGACCATCTCCGCCGATGGCAACTCCGCCGCCGACATCGTCTCGGCACGCCGGGGAGTGGACACCGCCGCCGGCGATCTCATCGCCCTCTGCTCCGCCAACACCACGGCGCCCAGCGTGTCCGCGGCGAAGGTCGCCACCTCGACGACAGCTCGCACCCCGATCCGCGGCGAGAACTGGGAGGGCGACAACACCACCGATCTCATTCCCGCGATCGAGGTCGGCGAGGTGCGTTCCGGCACGATGTTCGATTCGGCCGACGGTCGGGAAGGAACGTGGACCGTCCGCCTCGAACGGGTCCAGGCATCCGTCAACCCGCTGACCTGGGGCCGCGACTACGTGATCCGCCTGCACACCGACCTGCCGGGGGTCTACCAGTTCTGGGACGGGAACGGCGAGCGGTACTCCCTGTCCGCGGCATTCACACCCTGCGATCGCTCGCTCTACTACAACAGCGACGAACCGCGGTTGACCGCCATCAACCTGGTCACCACGTAACCGGCACCGCAGCCGCGATCACCGACTTCCCACCGGAGCGAACCCATGCCTCGTCTTCTGCCCATCCTCGCCGCGACCGCACTCGCCGCGCTCGCCCTCTCGGGCTGCGCCACGACCTCCGTGTCGTCCACCTTTTCCACGACGGCCTCATGCAACGTCGCCCGCACCCAGATGGAGGCGCTCGGAGGCCTCGTCGGCAGCTCCTCGACGGCAACGGGACCTTCCGAGGACCAGCCGCTCGACCTGACGACGGCGACCGAGATCCGCGACAGCTCCGATCGGCTCGCCGAGCGACTGGGCGATGGAGCCGTCTCCGCGGCGTATGCGCCTGTGCACAGCGCACTGCGCACCCTCGCCGACGCCATCGCCGCCGAACCGAACTCGTCCGACGACATCGCCTCAGCAACCGCCGCGGTGGACGGCGCAGGTGCCGATCTCATGACGCTCTGCGCTTCGCACACGACGGCTCCCGACGGACTCACCGCTCGCGCCTCGGTCATCTCGAACCCGTTCGAGTTTCCGGCGAACGGAGGCAACACCCGTGACATCTCCCCCCATCTCGCCGTGGGAAGCGAGACCTCCGGGGGAATAGTGAACCCGGACAGCGGCAACTACGGATCGTGGACGATGTCTCTGGAGAAGGCCGAGTCGTCGGTCTGGGCGGCCGCGAGCTGGGGTAAGGACTACGTCTTGCGGTTCCGTACCGATATGAAGGGCGACTACAGCTTCGGCGATGAGAGCGGCGATGTGTACGGCATCATGATCTTCGCGACCTGGCACGAGCACACCCTCTACTTCAACAGCGACGCACCCGCCATCAGGCGGATCCACCTCGCGTGAGACGCTCACTCATCGTCACGACCGGCTGCATCGTCATCCTGCTGTCGACAGGATGCGCGACGGCGTCGTCGCCCACAACGGCGTCGAATGTTTCGAAGGTCGCCGTCGGGGCTCCGCCTGCCACCCCACGTACCCCTTATGCCGCGCAGGGGGACGAGGACGGCGACAACGCCACCGACTTCGTCCCGAGCATCCAGGTCGGCGAGACTCGCGAGGGCACGATCTACGAGCAGGACACCGGGCAGGAAGGCACCTGGACGCTGACCCTGGAGCGTTCGCACGCGCCGTTCTGGGTCGCCGCCGCGTGGGGTAGGGATTACGCCCTCACGCTGACCACCGACACGATGGGCTTCTTCCGCTTCCGGGACGCCGCGGGGGACGAGTACTCGCTGTGGGTCCATGTGACCAACGACGAGCACACGCTCTACTACAACAGCGAGGCTCCCGAAATCACGGGACTCACGCAGACCAGCTGAGAACTGGGTGCTCTCGACCTGTCGGTCCTGCGTTTCGGAGGCGAGCACAAGCTCTACTACGACAGCTCGGCCCCGGAGATCACGCGTCTCAGCTGCGCGCGCTGAGCTGTGCGACTGCCTGCTCCGAGTGCGCTGAGCGGCGCGTGCATGGTGACCGGGAACCCGGTGGACCCGGACGTCTTGTGTCTAGCGTCGGGACATGCGTTCTCGTCCCCTCCTCCTCGTCCCCGTCGTCCTCTCGGCCGCGCTCCTGGCCGGTTGCACGGGCCAGAATGCTCAGCCGCAGGGCGGCCAGACCCCCGAGGCCGCCGACGATGCTGCGGTCCTCGTGGCGTTGAGGGAGATCGACCCCGGCCTCGACACCCAGGATTCGATCGTCGACGCTCAAGAGATCTGCGCCGACTTCGACAGCAAGGCGGATGCGGAGACCATCGACGAGCACGCCCGTGAGCTGTTCAGCGACCAGGCCGAGAATCAGCTCACGATCGAGCAGGCCCAGCAGATCGTCCGAACCCTCGCGTCCAATTACTGCGTGTGACCCGGCCCGCAGGCGGCTCGGCGGCCGGTAGCACCCCGGACTCTCGGCCCGGGTTCTCGGTCGACCAGCGTCATTCGCCCTTCTTCCGCAGGGCCGAGTAGCGGGCTCGGGCGCGGGATTCCGCGTCTTCCGCACTGCTCAGCGCGTCAGCCGCGTCGTCCGATTCCGATGCGGCCGAGCGGAGGGCCGCCGATGCACGCGTGAACTCATCCTCCACCTCGTCGAGTCGAGCGCGCAGATCGTCGCGTTCTGAGCGCAGGTCGTCGCGTGTTCGTTGGGCCTCTTCGCGGGACGAGGTCGCCCGCTGGGCGCGCTCGCGTGCGGCCTCCAGCTCCGCCTTCGCCTCGTCGAACTCGCGGCGACGCCCCTCCAGCTCCTCCTTGCGACGCCGGGCCTCCGCGACCTCGTCGGTCTGCGATGGCCGTACCGACTTCTTGCCTGATGATGAAGGCCGGTTTCGGGGGGTATCTCCGCCCGCGACGGCGCCATCCAGGTCGACGGCGTCGAACCCGTTCGGCTCGAGCGAGCGGACCAGGCGTCCCGTTCGCACCGCGTCGGATGCCGCCGCGTCGGCGAGCGCCGCCTGCAAGGTCTGCTCGATCTCGTCGCGGATGGACGGGCCGACCTTCTGGCCGTGGTCGTCGGCGAGCGCGACGGCCTGCTTCGCGACCTGGGCCACCAGTCGCCGGCGCTGCTCGCCGAGGCTTCGGAGCGCGTCCGGGTCGAGGTCTTCCTGGGCTTCGCGGAGCGACTCCCCCAGGGCGACGAGCGAATCGACCACGTCGACGCTCTCACGAGCGAGCAGGTTCACGACCCAGGCCGCCGTGGACGGTTTGGGGAAGGCCCCGATGGCGGTGGCGCCGGCCCGGTCGCCCTCTTCCCGTGCCGCCGCGGCCGCCTCTTTCCGACGCGCGACGAAGTCACCGAGCGGCGCTCCGTAGAGCTGCTCGGCGACCTCGTCCAGGTCTCTCATCTGCGGATCATCCGCCCCATAAGCTCGCCCGGCGATCGCGCACGGTCACCGTCAGTCGTCGGTGAGCTCGAATTTGTCGACGAACAGCGCGTCTCCGGACGGGGCGACGTCGACGCGGACGGTGTCGCCATCCCGGACCTCCCCGCCGAGGAGGGCACGGGCCAGCCGGTCGTCGATCTCGCGCTGCATGAGGCGGCGCAGCGGTCGGGCGCCGTACACCGGGTCGTAGCCGCGCTCGGCGAGCCAGGCGCGGGCGTTCGGCGTGACGGCCAGCGCGAGGCGACGATCCGCCAGGCGCCGCTCGAGCCGGTCGATGTAGAGCGAGACGATCGAGCCGAGGTCGTCGGTCGTGAGCGTCTGGAACACCACGATGTCGTCGAGGCGGTTGACGAACTCGGGCTTGAACGCCTGGCGCACGATGGCCTGGACGCCCTCCTCGCGCTGGGCGAGGGTCAACGACTGGTCGGTCAGGTACTGGCTGCCCAGGTTCGAGGTCATGATGACGATGGTGTTGCGGAAGTCGACCGTGCGGCCCTGACCATCGGTCAGGCGGCCGTCGTCGAGCACCTGCAGCAGGATGTCGAACACCTCGGGGTGTGCCTTCTCGACCTCGTCGAGCAGGATCACCGAGTACGGACGACGGCGCACCGCTTCGGTCAGCTGGCCGCCCTGCTCGTACCCGACGTATCCGGGAGGAGCTCCGACCAGGCGCGAGACGGCGAACTTCTCGCTGTACTCGCTCATGTCGATGCGGATCATGGCGCGCTCGTCGTCGAAGAGGAACTCGGCGAGCGCCCTCGCCAGCTCGGTCTTGCCGACACCGGTGGGGCCGAGGAAGAGGAAGGATCCGGTGGGCCGGTCGGGATCCGAGATCCCCGCCCGAGTGCGCCGCACCGCGTCGGCGACGGCGGCCACCGCGCGGCGCTGCCCGATGAGGCGCTTGCCCAGTTCGGCTTCGAGCGCGAGCAGCTTCTCGGTCTCGCCCTGGAGCAGGCGGCCCATGGGGATGCCCGTCCAGGCGGCCACGACGGCGGCGATGTCCTCGTCGGTCACCTGGTCGTTGACCATGCGCTCCTCGCCGGGCTGCGCTTCGGCCTCTTCGGCAGCCGCCAGGTCGGCGACGATCACGGGGATCTCCCCGTAGAGCAGGCGAGACGCCTCTTCGAGGTTGCCCTCGCGCTGCGCCCGCTCGGCGCGGATGCGCAGCTGGTCGACCTTCTCCTTGAGGTTTCCGACGCGGTTCAGGTCGGCACGCTCCTTCTCCCAACGAACTTCGAGCCCGTGGAGGCGTTCTTGCCGCTCGGCGAGGTCGGCGCGGAGACGCTCGAGTCGGGCGCGCGAGGCGTCGTCCTTCTCGCGCTTGAGAGCGAGCTCCTCCAGCTTGAGGCGGTCGACCGAACGCCGCAGCTCGTCGATCTCGACGGGCGCGGAGTCGATCTCCATGCGGAGGCGGGATGCGGCTTCGTCGATGAGGTCGATGGCCTTGTCGGGCAGCTGGCGGGACTGGATGTAGCGGTTCGACAGCGATGCCGCCGCGACGAGAGCCGAGTCGGCGATGGCGACCTTGTGGTGCGCTTCGTAGCGCTCCTTCAGCCCACGCAGGATCGCGACCGTGTCCTCCACGCTCGGCTCGCCGACGTACACCTGCTGGAAGCGGCGTTCGAGGGCCGCGTCCTTCTCGATGTACTGGCGGTATTCGTCGAGCGTCGTCGCACCGATCATGCGCAGCTCACCGCGCGCGAGCATGGGCTTGAGCATGTTGGCGGCGGCGACGGAGCCCTCTCCCCCGCCGGCACCCATGAGCGTGTGCAGCTCGTCGATGAACGTGATGACGCGGCCGTCGGAGTCGTTGATCTCCTGCAGGACGGCCTTGAGCCGCTCCTCGAACTCGCCGCGATACTTCGCGCCGGCCACGAGGGCCGCGAGGTCGAGCGAGACGAGCTGCTTGTCCTTCAGAGAGTCGGCGACGTCGCCCGCGACGATGCGCTGGGCGAGGCCCTCGACGACGGCGGTCTTGCCGACGCCGGGCTCACCGATCAAGACCGGGTTGTTCTTGGTGCGGCGGGTCAGCACCTGGCTGACGCGGCGGATCTCGGCGTCGCGGCCGATGACCGGGTCGAGCTTGCCGGCGCGGGCGATCGCCGTGAGGTTGATGCCGTACTGCTCGAGTGCCGTCTTGGCCTTCTCTTCGCTCCCGGGAGCGCCTTGCATTCGTGCCATTGCTACCTCCTCATGGTGCGAGTGGCGGTGGGTAAGAAGTCAGGTTGAGTCAACCTGACTCAAGTTTACGCCCGCCGAGTCTCCTGGACCAGAGGAAGCCGATTCTTCAGGCTCGCCCTCAGCGAACCCCCATGCCGACGTCCAGCAGTCCGGACTGCAACCAACCCAGCCAGTCGAGCACGTCGCCGACCGGCCCCCGGTCCCGAGGGCCGTCCTCGTCGTCCTCGCGACCCACCCCGAGGCGTTCGGCCAATCCGAGCCGCATGTCGTTGAGTGCGAGAAGCCACCGCTGGGTGCCGTCGTCGTCGAGCACGACCTCGATCCCCGGCGACGGACGCGTGCGATGGCGCGGAACCGCCTCGCCGCTCGGCGTTTGGAGGTCGGCCGCGACCGCGCGCAGGCGGAGCTGTTTGCCCTCGGCGATGCGCGCTGCGGTGTGAGCGGCGAACTCCTCGGCCGCATCGTCCTCGGCGTCGTCGTAGGCATGAGGAAGGAGTCGGGAGAGGACGTCGTCGTCATTCCGTCGGTCGACGAAGTCGAGGGTCTCGTCGAGCCCGCTCGCGAGGCTTTCAAGCACGGAGACCTCGTCTCGCGTGAATGTGCGTGCGACGAGGCCGTTCTCGCCCTTACTCCAACCGACGCTCATGAGTCGTCCCGCTGCAGGGTCGCGAGGAGGCCGTAGCCGTGCATGGCCTCGACGTGACGCTCCATGGTCTCGCGGACGCCCGTCGCGACGATCGCGCGGCCTTCGGTGTGGACCTGCATCATGAGGTGCTCGGCGCGGGCGGTCGTCATCCCGAAATAGCTGGTGAACACCCAGGTGACGTAGGTCATGAGGTTGACCGGGTCGTCCCAGACGACGACGCGCCAGGGCGAGCCGAGGCTGAGCTGCTCGTCGAGCCGGGTCAGCTCCTGCACATCGGTCACGAGTCCAGCTTGGCATCACTCCCCGGGTGTCCCGCCGGATACGCGGTATTCAGGTGGGGCACGCATACTCGCGTTCGTGACTCGTGCGCTCCTGATCATCGACATCCAGCTCGACTACTTCCCCGGCGGGGCGTTCCCCCTCGTTGGACCGGAGAAGGCCGCCGAGGCGGCCGGCCGCGTACTCGAATCGTTCCGAGCATCCGGCGAGCGGGTCGTCCACATCTTCCACACCTCGACCGAGCCGGACGCCGGATTCTTCCGCCCCGGCTCGCCCGGCGTGGGGATCCACCCGTCGGTCGCGCCCGCCGAGGGCGAGACGGTGCTCGAGAAGCACGAGCCGAACAGCTTCCTCGGCACCGGTCTGCTCGAAATCCTCCGCGACGCCGACGTCACCGAACTGGTGGTCGTCGGGATGATGAGCAGCATGTGCGTCGACTCGACGGTCCGCGCGGCGTCCGAGCTCGGCTTCGCCGTGACGGTGGTCGCCGACGCCTGCGCGGCCCCCGACCTCACCTTCGGTGGCACCACCACCGACGGCCGCACGGTGCACGCCTCGTTCATGGCGGCCCTCGACGGCAGCTTCGCGACCGTCACCACGAGTAGAGAGCTAGCGGGATAGCAAAACCACGAACGAGGAACTCACGGTATGACGAAACGAGAAAAGGTCGCAGTGACTTTCTGCGCGGCAATGGCGCTTGGCTTCCTCGTCGCTTTGCTCTTTCCGGCGGTTCGGGAGGGAACGGCGTCAAGTGGGATCACGGGGGCTTTCGGAGTCCCAGTGTGGACCATCGCAGCCGCGGGCTTCACCGCGTTCTCAGCCCTAATAGTTCTCGCGTTCGCGAATGTTCGACGCCGCAGAAATGGGCGCCCCCCGCTCTAGCCCGCACCGTCGGGTCGGACGTCACACCTCGCAGACCGAGCCAAGACGCTCGTAACAGGGAAATCGGATGCCACTCGGCGCTAGTCGCGGGAGTCGGAGGCGTCCGACTCGCCTAGCCGGTTGCGATGCCGCGCGCCGCGTTTCACACTCAGGGCAGCTTCCGCGAGATGGACGAGAGGCCCCGCGGCACCCAGGAGGGCTCCGTAGAAAGCGAAAGCCAAGAACCAGGGAGTCGACTGCGTGACAACGAAAGCGCTTCCCCAAGGCTTTTCGAACCTGAAGGTGCACTCGACCCCGAAAGGCACGAGGGAAATCTCGCCGCAGCCGTCCACCAAAGTGCCTACGTCGGGGAAGGTGGTCTTCGCCTCTTCAGCCTGCTTCTCAGTGCACGCGGTGGCTGGCGAGCGCATCCCGCTGAAGGTCCCAGAAAGATCACGGCCAGCAAGGCCGCCAGAACAACAAGAACCAGCGTCGGTGCCAGTCGACCGTGAGCGGGCTGGCGAGCTCGGCCGGGTCGCCGGCTTCCGCATCGATCAGGTCGGTCTGGGCGATATCGAAGACAGACACAGGGGAGAAGTGGGTACGGCGCTGTTCCTCCTCCTGCCTCGTCTTGGGATTCTCGACCGTCTCACAGACCTCGCGCCCGCCGAAGATGCGGATGCCGCGCTCACCCTTTCGGACCTGCCAGTTGAGCGCTTGCCAGGTCCGATAACCCGGCGGCCTGAGACGCCTCCGGGGCCTGTCCGAGGATCAGGAGCAGGTTGGTCAGGCTGTAGCGGTGGAACGCGCGAGAGAAGTCCAGGAACCGAATCCACGCCTCCGACTCGCGAAGCGCCCCGATCTGCAAGGCAATGGTGTAGTGCAGCTGCTCAGCCTCCACGCGACGCTGCTCGGGGGTTTTGACGGTGCGTGCCATCTCGGCAAATCTCTCGGGAAACCGGTGTTCCCTGATCTCTCCCTCCACGTTTCTTTGCCGTGAAGGCGATGAAATCGCCGCTAGAGAGGACGCCCGTAGTGCAACCCCGCGGGGGCGGTGGGGAGAGGGTTTCGGCGCGAAATAAGGGAGCGCAGCGACCGCGTGCCGAAAGTCTCGGGGGAGACGACGGCGGAATGCCGTTTGCGCGGAGGGTGGCAGAACGTATGCTGCCGAAGGCTTCATGGCGAAGAAACGAGCGCCGCGGGCGCGAGCAGCCGGCCGTGCACCGGACGTCCATCACAGCCCGCCGGGCTGACTTGTGTTGTCGCGAGGGTTGCCAACCGCGGCCTCAATTGGAGTTGGTCAAGCTAACTTGCGGCAGTGCTCCATCCAATCATTGAAGAGATCGGGGTTTTTGGGTTGACCATGGAAGACCCTGGTGGCTGCGAAGATCGCGGCGGCGACGGGATCCACGAAGTACCCGCCCGGAGCATGAGCGAATCCCGCGATAACCGCACGGTGATAACTCGGGTCCTTCTTCCCCTTGGTAAGAAGCTGCCACTCGAGGTTGCTTTCCTCATTCTCTAGGGATACCCCCAGAAAGAGACCTATATCGGCACCAACGGCGTACCAGAGGCTTCGCATCTGATTTGGGGCGTCTTGAGAGGGTTGAACATTGGACAAGTAGAAATCACCCAAGCTCCGCAGGTCCTCTGCGGCGGTCGTCATTCTCAGCCCGTTCCGTCTGAGCAATTCTTCGAGAACGCCGACCCTTTCCGCGCGCTTCGCCATAAGGTAATCGAAGTTCTCGAGGGCCTCTTTCCGTGACATCTCACGGTTGGGCTTCGCCACCGGAGGTGTGATCGGATAATAGTTGCCCCACTCCATCAATAGTTCTCCCTGATGCTAATCCCGGCGTTCTCCAACGCCTCGCGCAGCGGCCCAGTAAGTCCAGCTTTCCCAGTGATGGGACTTCGACCAAACTGCCACATCACTTGTGAAACACCGAAGGAAGCGCAGCGACCGCGCGCCGGAAGCCTCGGAGGAGCCGAGGGCGAAACGCCATTCACGCGTAGGGTGGCCGGACGTATGCTGCCCAAGGCTTCACGGCAAAGAAGCGAGCGCCGAAGGCGCAAGTGAGGAACCGGCCGCGCGGTGGACGTCCATCACAGCCCTCAGGGCTGATCCTGTTGCCGCGAGGATTGCCAATCACGGCCTCAATTGGCGTTGATCAAGCTAACTTGCGGCATTGCTCCATCCAATCATTGAAGAGATTAGCGTTCTTGGATTGACCATGGAAGACCCTGGTGGCTGCGAAGATCGCGGCGGCGAGGGGATCCACCAAGTACCCGCCCGGAGCACGAGTCAAACCGGCCATGACGCACGGCGGCAGCTCGGGTCTAGGATCCGGTGACGCGCGAACCCGCACCGTTATATGGAAACTGCTCTAGGAATCTGCGAGCTGCGAGCAAGCCGTCTGTGATGAGTTCATCTCGAAAATCCGGGTACTCGTCCCACTGCGCCGCGACGCCTACAAAACTGCTCACCTCAGAGAGGTATCGCTGATTCGTCATAGTAGACAGGCGCCACACTTGAAAGCACCCGTCGATCGGTTCGATAGTGGCGCGCACCATTCCGTCCGCTATTCGACCCGTTTCTCTCATCATCTCATCTCGCGAGAGCAGCATGTCATCAGTCATTAGCGACGAAACCCTTCTCTGCCAGCGGGAACTTAGTCTTGAAGTCGAAGCGCTCACCCGTAGTAACGCGTTCTACCCAATGGGTCTCGAAGGTATCTCGGACACCTTTTCCTCCCCTATAAAGCGACGAGCCCATTTTGGCGTATTCACTCGCTTCGCCTCCGTACTGCTGTGCCGCGTGGCCGGCTCCTCGGAAGGGCGTGGTCGAACCTGAGCCAGCGAGTACCTTGCCAGGCTCTCCCATCTGCTGTTGGCTTGCGAGTTGCTTGCCAAGCCGAACTCCATTGGCAGCATTCTCGGCTCCGCGCGCTCCGACTTTGGTCGCGTCTCCGGCTGCGCTTGTGCCCCTCGAACTGGCATTGCTCGCGACCTGCGTGGCCTTGGGTCCGACTGCTTCCATGGCCGATTTCGAGGAAGTAGCGACCGCACGTGCGGCGTTGCCGAAGGAGCCCTTGACGACGGCCGCTCCCACTCGCGCTATAGCGCTTCCCGCGGCACCACCGACAAGGCCGGTCGCGCCGCCCATGAGGGTGTCGCCAGCTAGGGATGACCAGCTGAACTCTTGCTGACCGAAGGCAACCTTTGACAGGTTGGCTGCTGCGCCTCCCGCGGCTCCTCCGAGGACTGCGCAGCCGATGCTCCCTGCTCCTGCTGTGACGGCGAGGCAAGCGGCTGTGACGGCGATTCCGACTGCGAAGCCGATGATCTCGGCTTCATTCTTGTCGGCCCAGTCGCCGACGGCTTTGCCTGCCTTAGCGAGCGATTTACCGTCTTTTGCGCAACATGAACCGCCCCCTGCCGAAGCACAGGCTCCTAAGCGGAGTCAGTGAAGCAGGTAAGAAGGCGATGAGAAAGACTTTTTTATCTCATGCGTCACCGATTAGGGTCAAAGCCCAATATGGCTCGACGTACACCCGGGTGGCGCCGAAGGGTGACTCGTCGCCACAGAACACGGACCTTCAGAGGGTTCGCGAGAGCCTCCAAACTAGCAATGCTTCAGCGGCTATTCGCTCGTCTCGTACCCCTTGGGATGCGAGACGACTAACAAGCCGAGCCCAGAGCGCGCAGACAAGGCCCTCTGGCGACGCTTCCAGACTTGTAACCATGTGTTGCAACGCTTGACATGGTTTGTTGACGACGGTCACGGTTTCGAGACAGATCGTGGGTGGGCATTTGGCGCGTCACGCAGACGGTGCTGACCTGAAAGCCCGCCAACACCGCAAGCGCCAGACGACTGGCGGATCCGGACCGTTCGCGCTCTCGCCTCCGAACAGCGGGCGGCGACTTTCGAGGGAAGGTCACAGACGCTTCGGCCATCCTGACGGCGTACAACCCGTTTGATCGAAGGAGATCGAATGATCAAGAGCCCGTACCCGGACCAGGCCATCCCGAGCCAGTCGGTGTTCGACTTCCTCTTCTCGGATCTGGCGGAGGAGGACGAGGGGCGTGGCGCGCTCATCGACGGCAGCGGCGATCAGGCGATCACGTTCGGGCAGCTCAAGTCCCAGATCGAGCTGCTGGCCGGGGCGCTTGCGGCGCGCGGGCTCGGCGCCGGTGACATCGTCGCCATTCACTGCCCGAACATCCCCGCGTTCGCCGTCGTCTTCCACGGCATCCTCCGCGCCGCCGCGACGGCGACCACGATCAACGTGCTCTACACCGCCGAGGAGATCGAGACCCAGCTGGAAGACTCCGGCGCGAAGGCGCTGTTCACCCTCACGCGGTTCGCCGACCACGCCCGCGAAGCCGCCGCGAACGCCGGCATCTCGGCGGAGAACGTCATCCACATCGACGGCGACGATGAGACCTCGCTGCGCTCACTCCTAGCGGAGGGGCGGGAAGCGCCCGCGGTGCACATCGACCCGGCGACCCACGTCGCGGTCATCCCCTACTCGTCGGGAACCACCGGCTACCCCAAGGGCGTGCGCCTCAGCCATGCCAATATCGTGTCGAACGTCGTCCAGACCTACCCGGTGATCGACGTCACCAGCGACGATGTCGTCCTCGCGATCCTTCCGTTCTTCCACATCTACGGCATGACCGTGCTCCTCAACATCGCGCTGAAGAAGCGGGCCGCGCTGGTCACGATGGCGAAGTTCGACCTCATCGAATACCTCACCATCACCCAGAACCACCGCTGCACGTATCTCTTCATCGCTCCCCCGGTCGCTGTCGCGCTGGCGAAGCACCCCCTCGTCGACCAGTACGACCTCTCCTCCGTCCGGGCGGTCTTCTCCGGCGCGGCCCCTATCGACGCGGCGCTGATGAAGGCCGTCGGCGACCGCCTCGACGCCCGGGTCCGCCAGGGCTACGGCATGAGCGAGGCGAGCCCCGTCACTCACGTCCTCCCCGGTGACCGTGACGACCTCGACCTCGGATCGATCGGGTTCCCGATCGCGCAGACCGAGGTCAAGCTCATCGCACTCGAGACGGGTGACGAGATCGACGTGCCCGAATCGGGGAAGAGCGATCCCGGCGAGATCTGGGTGCGCGGACCGCAGGTGATGCTCGGCTACCTCGGCCGCGACGACGCCACGCGCGAAGTCATCGACGACGACGGCTTCCTCCACACGGGCGACGTCGCGGTGGTCGGCGCCAAGGGCGAGTTCTACATCGTCGATCGCCTGAAGGAGCTGATCAAGTACAAGGGCTACCAGGTCGCCCCGGCCGAACTCGAGGCGCTGCTCCTCACGCATCCCGACATCACCGATGCGGCCGCGATCGGAGCCGCCGACGAGGACGGGCAGGAGATCCCGAAGGCCTACGTGGTGCGCAGGGAGGGGAGCTCGCTCGACGAGAACGGCGTCATGGAGTTCGTCGCCGAAAGGGTCGCACCCCACAAGAAGGTGCGCGCCGTCGCGTTCATCGACGCGATCCCGAAGTCGACCGCCGGGAAGATCCTCCGGAAGGAGCTGCGCGCTCTCGAAGCATCGAGAAGCTGAAAGCAGCGGCCGATCAGTGCCGGCGGTCGTCTCGGATGACCGCCGGCAGCTTCTTGTCGAGGACCACATAGACCACCGCGAGCACCACCGAGATCGCGAGGACGAGCAGCGAATTGCGGATCGAGTCCGGATAGCCGATCTTCGTCACGTTGAGGAACGGATACGGGTACCACGACGTGACGGCACCGTGAATGAAGGTGTATCCGAGCCAGAGCACCGGCCAGATGAAGGCCAGTCCGAACGTCCGCCACCCCATCCGCGGTCGCGGCCCGAGGATGAGCCAGGCGAGCACCGTCGCCCACGGCGCGATGTAGTGGAATCCGATCGTGGCGGCGAGCGCCCAGCCCTCGAGGTGGACGAGCGGGGCGAGGATCGTGTCGTAGACGATGCCCGTGATCGTGATGCCGAGGATCGCGTCGAGGCGGATGATCCTCCAGAACATTCCGTCGCGACGAGGGTTCACCATCAGGGCGATCGACGTGCCGAGGATGAACAGGTTGCTCTGAATGGTGAAGTAGCTGAAGAACCGGACGAGACGGGTGGCGAGGGAGGCTTCCGCTCCACTCGCTCCCGAGTTCGCATCCTGCCCACCCGTGAACAGCAGCGTGAGCTGGATGACGACGGAGATCGCCACGATCACCGCGATCGACCCGAAGACCACCCGGGCAGCCGTGTCGGCCCCGGCCGGTGCGGCGGCGCGGTGTCCCCTCACCGCAGTCGCGGTCGTTGTTGCGCTCATCGGATCCCCCCGGACTCCGAGCCGATCAGAAGGATCGGCACGTGATGCTCATATATTGGCGCACCGCATCGGACGAGCAACAGTGGCTTGCTACCCCACGATCTGGGCAGCCATTCTTTCGCTGCCGAAGAACGCGGGAAGACCCTCGACGGCCGGATGTTGATACACGTGGCGATATCCGCTGCCCCATCTAGTGAAAGCCGACCACTATGCGCGCTGCCCGTTTCTACTCGTTCGGAGCCCCCGAAGTCCTCACCGTCGACGAGGCCCCCGAGCCCCACGCCGTTGAGGGGTCCGTCCGCGTCAAGGTGCAGGCCACGAGCGTCAACCCCATCGACCTCTACGTCCGCATGGGTGCCCTGCAGCAGGTCTATCCCGTCGACCTGCCCGCGATTCCGGGCCGCGACGCCGTCGGCATCGTCGACGAGGTGGGCGCCGGCGTGACCGGTGTCGCCGTCGGCGACCGCGTCTTCGGTCTCGGCGGCATCAGCGACACGACCGCCGAGTACGCCGTGCTCACCGCCTGGAGCGCAGCGCCCGAGGACTGGTCCACGGCTCAGGCCGCCGCGGCCGGGCTCGCGACCGCCACTGCAGCCGCGGTGATCGAGGCTCTGGGCGACCTGTCCGGGAAGACCCTGCTCATCGAAGGCGCCTCGGGAGCTGTGGGCACCGCGGCCGCCTCTTTCGCCCTCGCCGCGGGCGCCACCGTCATCGGCACCGGCAGCGAGCGGAACCAGGCCCACCTCGAGGCGATGGGCGTCATCCCGACCACCTACGGCCCCGGCCTCGCGGACCGCGTCGCGGCACTCGCGCCCCAGGGCGTCGACGCCGCCTTCCACTCCGCACGCGCCGACTCCCTGCCCGCGCTCGTGAAGATCGTGGGCGACGCGAACAACGTCGTGACCGTCGTCGACAAGCAGACCGCTGCGGAGCTCGGCGCCCGCGGCGTCGACGCCCGCAACGACTCGGCACTCCTCGACCTCGGGGCCCGTCTCGGTCGTGAAGGTCGCTACACGCCCCGCGTCGACCGCGAGGTGCCGCTCGCGGACATCGCCGAGGCCCACCGCCTCGCCGGATCGGGTGCCGGGAAGGTCGTCGTCACCGTCGCCTGACCTCCGTCAGAGCGCCGACACCGACGGACGCCCCGATCCCTCTCGAACGGATCGGGGCGTCCGCGCATCCGCCGGCCTGGGCGGGTACACCCACGTGACGAGTACCACCGAGACGATCATCAGCAGGAACCACGACACGAGCTTCGCGGCCGAGACGGGCTCCCAGCCGTCGAGCTGATCAGGGTATGACCACGCGCCGGCCCAGGTCGCGATGTTCTCCGCCAGCCAGATGACGGTGGCGAGTCCGGCGAAGACGCCGAGAAGAGGCAGGCGGATGCTGCGCTCCAGTAGCCGCACCGTCATGACCGTGCGGCCCCAGAGCAGGACGACCGCGACGAGCAGCACCCAGCGGGCATCCGGCAGCCAGTGGTGCGCGAAGAAGTTGACGTAGATGCCCGCCGCGACGATCACGGTCACCCACACCCGCGGGTAGCGGTCGAAGCGGAGATCGAAGAGCCGGTACACGCGCACCATGTACGACCCGACGGCCGCGTACATGAAGCCGCTGAACAGCGGAACCTGCGCGATCCGGAGGAACCCGTCGGCGTCGTAGCTCCAGGAACCGACATCGGTCTTGAAGAGCTCCATGAGCGTCCCGACGATGTGGAACATCACGATGACCCGCAGCTCGCGCCTGGTCTCGAGGCCGGTGACCACCATGGCGATCTGGATGAGGATCGCGGCCACCGTCAACAGGTCGTTGCTGGCGATGCCGAGGCCGTCGGGGTAGAAGACACGCGCCGCGACGATGGCGACCAGGAGGAGGAAACCGAACAGAGTCGCCCACGCCTGTTTGACGACGAAGGCGGCGAACTCGATGAGGAAGGTGCGCACGCCGCGGTTCCGAGCGGCCGCAAGCCGCCGACGGGCCCACGCGTCGAGGCGGGACTCGAGACCGGTCAGACCGAACCGGCGGCCGCCGAGTGCGTCAGCCCCGCTCCCCCACATCGCCATGGGTCCACGCTGGCACTCCTCGCGACTCCGCGGATCGTCCTGCGGGATGACCGTCGTCATCACCGGGTGTGAGCGGCGCGCCGCCCGTTGAGCGCAGCGAAACGCAGGGCACCTGCGCGGCCCCCTTCATTTCGCTTCGCTCAATGGGCGGGCGCCGGTCGTCGAGAAGGGAGCGGAACGACCCGCGAAACGATCACGACGCAGCGCTCACCCCGCCCGTTGAGCGTAGCGAAACGAAGGGGCGTGGACGATCAGCGCGGGGGTGGACGTCGTCCCTTCATTTCGCTGCGCTCAATGGGCGGGGCACCTGCTCTCAATGGGCGGGGCGCCTGCGCTCGATGGGCGGGCGACGGCAGTATCCGGGCGTGCGGATGCCCGGGGCGCCTCGCGGCGCACCCGGGCATCCGGTCGATCAGACCGTGCGGCGTCGGCGCAGGACGAGCAGGCCCGCTCCGATGAGGAGCAGCACCCCACCACCGGCGATGAGGGCGATCACCTGACCGGGGCCGGTCGAGGCGAGGCCACCGAGCACCCCGCCCGCCGCAGCCTCGGCCGCACCTCCGCCAGTGCCTTCGTTCGATCCGGATCCGGGTGCACCCGACCCTCCGTCGGATCCGTCACTCGCTCCCCCGTCGCCGGGCTCATCGGTCCCCGGCAGGTCCGTTCCGGGCTCACCCGTCCCCGGATCGCCGGTCCCCGGGCCTTCACCGGCCACGAAGGTGATCGATCGGATCTCCGACCACGCCGTCGCGCCGTACGGATCGACGGACTTCACGAACCAGGAGTGCTCGCCGAGCCCGGGCGACCACGTCGCGGTCGGCTCCGAACCACTCTCCAGATCCTGGTAGGACGCGATCTCCTCGGTCGTGAACACGTCGGCGCGGAAGGCATCCGCAGCCAGCGTCTTCGTCACCGGCACGATTCCGGCCTGCGCGTAGGGGATCTCGAACTGCTGGTGCTGCAACTCGAGGCTCGGATCCTCCGAGTTGTACTGCTTCAGGTAGTCCGAATAGGTGCGCACCAGGATCTTCCGGCCCTCGTTGTCGAAGTGCAGAAGTCGCATGAACCCCTCGCCGCCGTTCGGCAGCCCCTGGTAGTCGAAGAGCATCTGCGTGACGGTGCGGTCAGGCGTTCCGTCACCGTCGTCGTCGAACTGGTCGAGGCGCGTGTAGGCGTCGTGGTAGTGGCCCGAGCTGACGAACCGCACGTTCGGATTGGTCGCGACGACCTCGTCGTAGATGCGCTGCGGGATCGGCCCGAGACCACCCGTGGTGAGCATGTACTCATGCAGGTTCAGGAACGCGATGCGCTCCGGGTACTTCGCGAGCACCTCGTTCAGCCACGCGATCTGCTCGTCGCCCGGCGCCCATCCCATGTAGATCATCAGGAAGTCGACACCACCCGCGGTGATGAGGTCGTAGTGACCGCGGTTGTCGAGATGGCTACCGCCGTACCAGGGGTTGCCCGCGAAGCGCTGCTCGCCGAAGTAACGGCTGTAGTCGCTGTAGTCGTTCGTCTGCTGATCGACGTCGTGGTTGCCCGCCAGCACCCCGTAGGGCAGCCCGGCCTCGTCGAGAGTGCGATAGGTCGGATCCGCCCGCAGCCACTGCGCCTCATCCTTGGACTGATCCACGATGTCGCCCGTGTGCATCAGGTACTGCAGGTTGAGGTCGTCGCGCTCGCCCAGCAGGAACTTGTGGATGGACGTCTGCCGGTCGTAGATGGACTCGCTCGCGTTGTAGTACTGCGTGTCCGACTCCCAGGCCAGCGTGAAGTCGTAGTCGCTTCGCGCCACATCGCCCGGGTGGTGGGGTGTCACGGCGCTGTCACGCGTGGAACGGTCGTCACCGGCAAAGCCCTCGCTGTGCTGGACGAGCACGGTGATCCGGCCGTCCTTCGCATAGTCGGCGGCGGGGACGAACGCCTCGAGCGAGAAGTCCGTGGCTGCGCCTCCGGTCGTCAGCTCGCGGTCGACTTCGGTCCACCTGTCGGCGGCGGGATCGAGCACGTACATGAGGACCTTGGCACCTGCATTCGCCGATCCGTCCCAGTGCAGACGGACGGATGACCCGTCGACCGCTCCCGCCGGGACGTCGACCCGGAACAGCTGGTAGGGCAGCTTGGAGTCGCTCGAGGTCTCGACGGCCGAGCCGTCCAGACGGCCGAGCGCGGCGACCTGCGCCTCATCGGCGACGACGGCGTCGCCTCGAGCGACGTCGAGCGCGGTCGTCGCCGACCCGGTGGACGCCTCGACCCCGGTGCCGGGGCGCAGCTCGTAGCCTCGCCCGAACGTCACGTCGAGCCGGTCGCCCGTGGGGTCGACCACCTTGGCCTTGAGCTCCGCAGACGGGGTGTCGATGGTCGCGCCGTCAGCGGGGGTGAGGAGCTCGTTGCCGGGCTCCTCCACGGGCGTCGTGAAACGCACCTCGCGAGTCGCGGTGTTGCCTGCGCGGTCCTTCGCGGTGAAGACCACCGTGTGCTCGGCCGCGGCGAGCGTGAGCGACGAGGTGGCGAAGGGCATCGTGATCGGCTGCCCGTCGAGCGTCGCCGTCACTCCCCCGTCGAGCTGCGAGCCCGCGTCGACCGCGGTCGCGTCGATGGTGAACGCCCCCTGGTAGAGACGCTCCTCGAGTGCGGTCTCGATCGTCGGTGCCGTGTTGTCGACGACGACATCGGCCTCAGCGGAGCCGGACGTCGCGGATGCGGCCCGGACGGTGTGCACGCCATCGGCGACCGCGCGGGTGTCCCACTCCCCCGCGACGGCGGTGAACGCGTCATCGGGCACGGTGAAGGTGGCCTGGTAGTAGGCCTTCGCACTCGCTCCGTCGCCGACGGGGAGATAGACGTCCGGGTTGTAGCCCTCGGCCGGCCGCAACGTGCGTCCGTCGGGAAGGATCAGGCGCAGGTTCTTCGCGGAGAAGTCGTCGTTGTTCTCGTTCGGGTCGTCCTCGGGAGCCGCCTTGGTGCCCGAGTAGATGCGCACCGCGAAGGACTGGCCGGGCTCGACCCGGTCGAGAGGGATGTCGCTCGTGACGGTCTCGACCGCGCTGTAGAAGCCGCGGTCGAAGACGGTGAGGATGTCACCGGGCTGATCGTTGTCGACGAGCCGCACGCCGTTGCGGAAGTACGCATCGGTCGCCGTGGCCTCGAAAGCGAAGACCGGGGACCGCTCGAGCTCCGGTCGGGCGGCGAAGGGCGCCCCGTCGACGGTGAGCGCAAGCGACGAGGGGTAGTCGTCGCTCGCCGCGGAGAGCGTGGGGGTTCCGGCGACGAACTGCCCGTCGGTCACCGACAGGCGCACGTCGTCGACCGTCGCGGAACTCGTGACGGTCAGCACGCCCGTGTCCGTGCGGTTCGTGCCATCCGACGCGATGATGCGGTAGCGGTACTCGCTCTTGCCGACGGTGTCGACGGCCGGCACGCTGACCCGGAACTCGCCGTTCGCATCCGGGACGAGGTTGCGCACGACCGGCGTCGTGTCGATGTCGTTGGACACCTCGAGCGTGACGGTGCGGACCTCTCGGTCGTCGCTCGCGGCGGCGACGAAGTCCAGGGCCTCGCCGGGGACGAAGGCGGCAGCCGTGCGGGTCGCGATGGTGGGCGCGACCGCATCGGGCGTCACCGCCTCGAGCGACGCGTTCACCTGCTCGTCGCTGACTCGACCGGGCGTCGGCGTCCCCGCGCCCTGCAGCGCCTGTCGGGTCTGCTCGTCGCCGTTCACGCCGTACCGGATCGACTGGTTGGCCACCACGTCCCGCACTCCGGCGAGGTTGTAATAGGCGCGATTCACCGAGTGCTCGGTGTTGGTCATGATCTCGATCCCACGGGCCGAACCGTTGGCCATTCCGCCCGAGTAGATCTCGAGGAGGTCCGTTCCGAGGGTGAGCGAGCTGCCGAACTGGGCGTTGAAGTCGGCGGCGGTGAGCGCGTTGTTCGCGCCGTTCTTGATCCAGAGGACGACGGTCCCGCCTGCGGGGATGCTCGCCTCTCGGGGCGTGGACGGCCACAGTGCGGTGTTGCTGTTCGACAGGTCGTCGAGCGGGTACAAATAGCGGATCGTGAAGTCCTCCCACCTGACAGCCGCGTCGGTGGCGTTGTAGACCTCGATGAACTCGTAGCCGTCACTCGCGCCGACGTTGACGCTGTCCGGCAGCAACTCGGTCACCTGCAGGTCGGCCGTCGCCAACTCCGCATCGGAGGGACGCTGGAGCCGACTCTGCAGCGCCTCGGGAGCGACGACACCGGGCGTCGGCGCGGACTTGGTGCGCAGCGCGGGCATCGACAGCACACCGCGGGTGTCGGGCAGGCGGAAGTCGTTGCCCTGGTTGGCCGCAACGGTCCCGGGAGCGTAGTAGGACCAGCCGACCGTGCGCTCGGCGGAGTCCACGATACGGATACCGCGACCACCGCCGTTGGACAGGCCGGCCTGACCCGATACCCGCACGATCGGATACTTCGAGGCGGCGTCGCCGAAGAAGGTGCGGAAGTCCGTCTCGGTGAATGCTGCGGAGACCGCGTAGTCGATCCAGAAGACCGTCACGCCGCCGGCGGCGATGGTCGTACCGGCCGGCACGGTCAGGGCGACGTCCTGAGCGCGGTCGTCCGAGTCGACGTAGGTGTAGGCGAAACGGTAGCCGCCGGGACCGACGGTGACGGCCTGGTCGGAGAGGTTCGCCACCTCGAAGAACTCGAAGCGATCGGTGCCCGTCGTATCGGGCAGGATCTCGGTCACCACGAGGGGCCAGTGATCACCCGCTCCCGCGGTGGGCGCTCCCGGAGAGGGGACCTGAGGGTCGGGCTGAGTCGTGACGACCGGCTGCAGCACGGCCGGGTCGATGATTCCGGGGGTGGGCGCACTCTTCGCTCGGAACTCCGCGTCGGTGCCCGAGCCGCTGGACGGGACCCCGAAATGCGCAGCGATGTTCTCCCCGACCTGCCCTGCGGCGTAGGACGACTCGGAGATCTCCGACCCGTCCGCACCGACGATCCGGATGCCTCGGCCGCCGCCGTTCGCCATGCCTGATTGTCCGGTCACGCGAACGATGTCGTAACCGGGCGCCCCCTGCGGAAAGGCCGCTCGGAAGTCGGCCTGCGAGCGCGCGAAGCTGTCGATCGTGCCGGCGTCGTTGCGGTAGCTGAGCCAGAACACGGTGGAGGCGCCGGGGGCGATCACCGCGTTCGACTCACGGGTGAGGAACGGTGCGGCCGAGGTGCCCGTGTACTGGAAGCGGACACCTGCACCATCGAGGTCGATGGGGGACGACGTGGTGTTCGTGACCTCGAAGAACTCGTACTCGTCGTCCCCTGTGGTGTCGGGCACGATCTCGGTGACCAGCAGGGAAGGCGCTGCGGCGGCGTGGGCAGAGGAAGCGGGCCCGAAGGCGAGGGGAGCTATCGCGAGCGCCGCGATGACAGCCATCGCGGGGGCGCTACGGAGGGAATATGAATGCATCGAGAGGAGCGACTTTCTGATCGGGGAGCTCGACGACGCTAGAGATCCGACATGTGTCGGGAGAGAACCGCAGGTGAACAGATGGCGTCCGACCTTGAATCGGATATATCCGCCGGAAGGAATGCCTCTGCATTCGGGGTACAGAAGAGACCGTCCGTGTTGTCCTCGATCCGGGGGCTTGTCGGCCTCCTGAGCGCCTTGTTAGCGTGAACATCGCCTCCCATCGACCGGTCGATCCGCTCGAGAAAGCAACCGGTGCAGCGACGCACCAGGAAGTCGGTACGACGATGTCTCGCAGATCCGCCCGCCTCGGCCTGTCGGTCAGTGTCCTCACCCTCGCAGCGGTGCTCGTCGCACCCGCGGCGTACGCCGCTCCGCCGACGACTCCCGACCGGCCGACCTACGACCGCTTCCCCGCCGTGGCCGACCCGGGCCTCGGCGCTCCCGGCTACTTCTCGCCTTATTGGTTCGACGACACCGGGACTCACATCCAGGCGCACGGCGGCCAGATCGTCACCGGCCAGGAGAACGGCGAGCCCGTCTATTACTGGTACGGCGAAGACCGGTCGAACGACTACTACAACTCCCCCGGTGTCCACGTCTACAAGTCGTACGACGCCCTGAACTGGACGGACGAGGGTCTCGCCCTCAAGGCCGTGACCGAGCGGGATCAGCTCATGACGCCCGAGTTCGACGCCGTCTACGACACGGTCGACGACAACGGGACTGTGGACCAGGCCAAGGTCGACGACCTCTTCTACCACCTCAACTCACGCGCCACCGAGGCGGACGGCACCCGCCGCCTCAACGCCATCTTCGAACGCCCGAAGGTGCTCTACAACGACTCGACTCAGCAGTGGGTCATGTGGTGGCACTCCGACGGCAGCATCGAGCCGGGCGGCAGCAATTACGCGCGGTCGCTGGCCGCGGTCGCCGTGAGCGACAGCCCGACGGGCCCCTTCAAGCTCACCGGATCCTTCCGTCTCTACAACGAGACCAGCTACCGGACAGCGTGCAACATGCCGAGCGCCGTCCCCGGTCAGGCCCGCGACATGACGGTCTATAAGGACGACGACGGCAGCGCCTACGTCGTGTATTCGTCGGAGGAGAACCGAAGCCTCTACATCGCGAAGC
Organism: uncultured Naasia sp.; assembly: GCA_913778905.1. GTDB lineage: Bacteria > Actinomycetota > Actinomycetes > Actinomycetales > Microbacteriaceae > Naasia. Next base: position 124,334 of record CAJYYA010000018.1, read on the forward strand.
TCAACGCCGAGTACACCAACGTCGACAAGACGACCACCGAGGATCCGATCGGGTTCCAATACTCCGAGAGCGGGCAGTATCCGAAGATCTTCGCCGACGGCACCGCCGGGGCACCGGTCAGCGGGCAGGACTTCACCATCGTCAAGCGCTGCGGCGTCCTCGAAGCCCCCGCCGTCTTCGAGCACGACGGCCGCTACAACGTCGTGGCCTCGGGTGCGACCGGATGGAACCCCAACCCCACCACCTACTACACGGCCGACTCGCTCCTCGGCACCTGGACACGAGGCGTCGAGAAGGGCGACCCCTACGAGAACGTGGCCTACAACCGGATCCCCGAGGGCGGCGACGGTCTCCTCGCCGTCGGCGACCGTCGGGGCACGACTTTCGGATCGCAGCCGACCAACGTCCTGCCTGTGAACGCGGAGAAGGGTGAGTTCGTCTACATGGGCGACCGCTGGAACGAGGGCGCGGCCAACTCCACCTACGTCTGGCTGCCCATCGTCATCGGCGAGAACGGGCGTCTCGAGATGCGCAACCCCGCCGTCGAAGACCCCGATAAGTGGGGTTCCGGCTGGACGGAGGAGTACTGGAACACCCATGGCGCCGGCAAGTACCTCTGGAACGTCACGGACGCGAAGCTCCCCGCCAAGGTGCGCGCGAACACCGACATCACCGCCCAGCTGCCGAAGACCGTGACCGTCCGGGCGAATGGAGTCGACCGTGAGACGGCCGTCACCTGGCCCACCACGTCGTTCTCGTCCACCGGTCAGCAGCGTGTCACGGGCGTCCTCGCCGGCGACTCCGACTTCACCCCCGGGCGCACCTTCTCACGCATGATCGACGTCGAGGCCTACGGCGCCGTGAACATCGCTCCCCAGGCCACGGTCACCGCGTCGAGCCGCCAGGATCTCGCGCCGACCGTGATCGACGGCTCCACCGGCAAGGGATGGGACGACTGGGTCGGCGGGGGCAACTACCCGAAGAACAGCTCTCTGGCGTTCCGCTGGAGCGAGGCGCGTGTGCTCGACTCGGTGACGGTGACGACCTACAAGGACGGCTCCACCGCCACGTGGCCGTCGCGTATCGGAGTCTCGTACCGCGCGGGCGACGGCGACTGGACGACCTCCAGCGTCAATGCAGCCGTGGAACAGAATGCGTCGGCCTCCGCCCCCGTCGTGAAGCTCGACGTGAGCGCTCTTCCGCCGACCACCGAACTGCGGCTCGATCTCAGCACGTCGACCTCGACCTGGCAGTCGATCTCGGAGGTGCAGATCGCGGGCTACACGGCGAACTCGGACACGCAGCTCACCGGTCTCACCGCGGGTGGTGTCAGCGTCCCCGGCTTCTCCCCCTCCGTCACCGATTACACGATCGGCGGGGCACCCGCGACGGTAGCCGCCACCGCGGCATCCGGTCGCGACGTCGAGGTGGTCCAGGCGACCGCCGACGACCGCACCGCGCTGGTCACGGTGAGCGCGACGGACGGCGGCAAGACCGTCGCCGCTCGTGTCTACCGGATCTCGTTCACCGACACCTCCGGGGCCTGCCCGGCGGTTCAGAGTCCCTGGCGGTCCACCGCGTTCGGGACAGCGGCGGCGAATTTCTGCCAGACCGGAGCGGGTGCGTTCAGCATCTCGGATGCGGGCACCGGCGCGTGGACCGATAAGGACAACCTGTCCGTCATCGGCCAGGTGGACGTCGTGGCGGCGGGATCGGCGATCGAGACGACCGTTTCGACGTTCGACCGCGGCAGCAACTCCGATGCGCGTGCCGGCCTCGTCGTGCGCAACGACCTGTCGTCCGCCGGCAAGGCGTCGGCGAAGGGATATGCGGTGCTGACCACGAGCCCCACGGGCGTCTTCCTGCAGGTGGACACCGACGGCAACGGCTACATCGACACCGAGACAGCGAAGGTCACGACCCTCTCCGGAGCGGTGCAGCTCAAGCTCGAGCGCACCGACGCGACGACTGTCACCGGATTCGCCCGGGCGGCGTCGGGCGACGCGTGGACCCGGGTCGGCGCGGTCACCCTGAACGGGGCCGACACAACCCTCGACGCGGGTGTCTTCGCCACGGCGAACAACGGCGCCGGGGCCGCCAAGGCGGCTTTCGTGAACACCAGGGTGACCACGCCGCCGTCTGTCACCTGGGCGGCGACGACCGCGACACGGTGCGTCGCGGTCAAGGTCGTGCTGGCCGTGACCGTCCGCAACACCGGCGCCACGGCAGCCGACTACTCGATCGTCACGCCCTACGGCTCGGCGACGGCGAAGGTGGAGGCGGGCAAGTCGGTCTCGAAGTCCTTCAGCACGCGTGTCGCCTCCGTCGGTGCCGGGTCGGTCGAGGTGACGGGTACGGCGGACGGCCAGACCGCCACCCGATCAGCCGCCTTCGCGGGGGCCACCTGCTGACCGGCACCTGACGAGCAGCCCGCCCGTTGAGCGCAGCGAGACGCAGGGGCACATCCACCCACCCCTTCATTTCGCTTCGCTCAATGGGCGGGCACCGATCAGACAGCGCTCACCCGAGCCGCTTCGCGACGGGCCTGAACCCCCCGCCCGTTGAGCGCAGCGAAACGCAGGGCACCCTCGCGCACCCCTTCATTTCGCTTCGCTCAATGGGCGGGGCGGAGAAGAAGGGTCAGTCCTCGAGCTGCGGGGGCTGCCACAGCACGACGGCGTTCCGGCGGCGGATGCGGGCGCCGGCGCGCAACGAGATGACGTCGCCCTCGGCTCCGGCCGCGAACACGCGCCCACCGGGGCGTTTGATGAGCTCGTCGGCGAGCGCCGTCTCCAGATCGCGCACCCGCTGACGGAGTGACGTCACCTCGTTCTCGAGCTCGAGGATCCGGCGGATGCCTTCGAGGCTGATCCCCTCGGCGCCGAGCCGTGCGACCTCGCGCAGCTGGATGATGTCGCGCATCGAGTACCGACGCGACTTGCCGGCGGTGCGGGTCGGCGAGACGAGGCCGATCCGGTCGTACTGACGGAGCGTCTGCGGGTGCATGCCCGCGAGCTCCGCGGCCGCAGTGATCGCGAAGAGCGGGGTCTCGACGACGTTCTCGTCCACACGTCCTCCTTCACTCCGGTCTGATGATCCCACCCCGTTCGGAGCGGAAGTGGCCGGTTCCATCCGAACCGGCCGGTGTCGTCTATTGCGCCGACGCCGCCTTGCTCAGCAGGTCGGCTCGGGGGTTCTCCTGGGGTCCGCCGTCATCGAAGGCACGCAGTGCCTCCTCCTGGGCGTGGGTGAGCCGGGATGGGACAGCGACCTCGACGCGGACCAGCAGGTCACCTGTGCCCTTCGAGCTGCTGACACCACGATCCTTGACACGCATGACTTTTCCGCTCGAAGTGCCGGGCGCGATCCGCAGCTTGACGGGGTCTCCACCCAAGGTCGGCACCTCGATGGTGGCGCCGAGGGCAGCTTCCGTGAAGGTGATCGGGACCGTCACGCGCAGGTTCTGGCCTTCGCGCTCGAAGACGGGGTGCTTGCGCACCGACACCGTCAGGACCAGGTCGCCCGCTTCACCGCCGTCGGGACTGGGTTGGCCGCGTCCGCGGAGCTTGATCTTCTGGCCGTCGCTGACACCGGCCGGGATCTTGACGTTGATGGGCTTCCCGTCGGCACCCTGCAGGCGGACGGTGTCACCCTTCGTCGCGGTGAGGAAGTCGACCGTCGTGGTCGCGGTGACATCGCGACCCGGAGTGGGTCCGCCGAATCCGCGGAACCCACCGGTCGTCTGACCGTAACCGGGCTGACCGAACCGGCCGCCGCCCTGACCTCCGCCGAACATCGAGAAGATGTCCTCGAAGCCGGGTTGGGCACCACCTCGGCGACCGCCCTGGTTGAACATGCCGAAGACGTCCTCGAACCCGCCGCCCTGACCGCCGCCGCCCGCGGTGAAGCGTGCACCGGATCCCATGGCGCGGATCTGGTCGTATTCGGCGCGCTGCGAGGAGTCGGAGAGCACCGAGTAGGCCTCGCTGAGCTCTTTGAATTTGGCTTCGGCGGCGGCGTTACCCGGATTCGAGTCGGGGTGGAACTGCCGTGCGAGCTTGCGGTACGACTTCTTGATCGTGCCCTCGTCGGCGTCCTTGGCGACCCCGAGGACCTTGTAGAAGTCCTTGTCGAACCAATCTTGGCTAGCCACTGGCGTCCTTCGTTAGTGCTTCAGAGGCGGCCGGATCGCTCCGACCGCCTCCTCACGGTTGTTCTGTCCCGCGTCTCACGCGGTCCAGGGTGTCACTCGGGGGTGTCGACGACCACCTTGGCGGCGCGGAGCGTCACGTCGCCGATCCGGTAGCCGCGCTCGACGACATCCGCGATCGTCGGACCGCTGACCTCGGGGTTGGGCTTCTGGAAGATGGCCTCGTGGTGGGCGGGATCGAATGCCTCCCCCGCGGCGCCGTAGGCCACGAGTCCGAGCCGCTCCACCGCCGCGCGCAGCTTCTGCGCGATGGCCGTCAGGGGCCCGCCCTCGGCGAGGTCGCCGTGCTTGTCGGCACGGTCGAGGTCGTCGAGCACCGGGAGCAGCGGGGCGAGCGTGTCGCCCACCGCGCGGTCGCGTTCGACCTGACGGTTGGCCTCAGTGCGTCGGCGGTAGTTGGCGTACTCCGCGGTGACGCGCTTGAGGTCGAGCAGGTGCTCGCTCTCGGTGTCGGTGGAAGCCTCGACCTTGCCATCGGACACGTCGCTCAGGAACGACAGGTCCTCTGGGCTGAAGCCGCTGTTCTCGTCCTCGGCACCGGCCTTGGCCGGCGCGTCGGTCCCCTCCGCTGCCGGTGAGCCGTCGGCCTGGCCCGAGGGCGAGCCGGTGGGCTCGCCCTCGGGGCCTACGGCGCCGTCATCGCGGGGGTCTTCCGGGTTCTTCGGTTCCTTCGAAGCCATGAAATCCCTCTTCTGGTGATAGTCGCTGATGGCGGGCGGGACGACTTACTTCTTGTTCTTGTCGTCCTCGTCGTCGACGACCTCGGCGTCGACGATGTCCTCGCCGTCGGCCGTCTTGTCGCCTGCGGGAGCCTCGTCACCGGCGGGAGCCTGCGACTCGGAGCTGGCCTGCGAGTAGATCGCCTCGCCCAGCTTGGTCTGGCTCTCCTGGAGCTTCGCCGACGCGGTCTTGACGGCCTCGTCGTCCTCTCCGGCGAGCGCCGACTTCAGCGCGTCCACATCGGCCTGAACCTCGGACTTCACGTCCTCGGGCAGCTTGTCCTCGTTCTCCTTGATGAGCTTCTCGATGGAGTAGACCATCTGCTCGGAGCTGTTGCGGACCTCGGCGGCCTCACGACGACGCTTGTCCTCGGCCGCGTGCTCCTCGGCCTCGCGAACCATGCGCTCGATGTCCTCCTTGGGCAGCGCCGAACCGCCCTCGAGACGGATGGACTGCTCCTTGCCGGTGCCCTTGTCCTTTGCGGTGACGTGCACGATGCCGTTGGCGTCGATGTCGAAGGTCACCTCGACCTGCGGCACGCCGCGGGGGGCGGGGGCGATGCCCTGCAGCTCGAAGGTACCGAGCGGCTTGTTGTCGCGGGTGAACTCGCGCTCGCCCTGGAAGACCTGGATGGCGACCGACGGCTGGTTGTCGTCGGCGGTCGTGAAGGTCTCGCTGCGCTTGGTCGGGATCGCCGTGTTGCGATCGATGAGCTTGGTCATGATGCCGCCCTTGGTCTCGATGCCGAGCGACAGGGGGGTGACGTCGATGAGGAGGACGTCCTTGCGCTCGCCCTTCAGCACACCGGCCTGCAGGGCGGCACCGACGGCGACGACCTCATCGGGGTTGACGCCCTTGTTGGGCTCCTTGCCGGTGACGCTCTTCACGAGCTCGCTGACGGCGGGCATACGGGTCGAGCCACCGACGAGCACGACGTGCGCGATGTCGGAGACCTTCACGCCGGCCTCGCGGATGACGTCGTCGAAGGGCTTGCGGGTGCGCTCGAGGAGATCCTTCGTCAGGTCCTCGAACTTGGCGCGGGTGAGGGTCTCGTCCAGGTTGGCCGGGCCGTTCTCGGTCAGCGAGAGGTAAGGCAGCTGGATCGAGGTGGAAGTCGAGCCCGACAGCTCCTTCTTCGCCTGCTCCGCGGCCTCCTTGAGGCGCTGGAGGGCGATCTTGTCCTTCGAGACGTCGACGCCGGTCGACTCCTTGAAGCGCTGGATCAGGTACTCGACGACGCGCTGGTCCCAGTCGTCACCACCGAGGCGGTTGTCACCGGCGGTGGCGCGAACCTGGATGGTCGAGAAGTCGTCGTCCTTGCCCACCTCGAGGAGGGAGACGTCGAAGGTTCCGCCACCGAGGTCGAAGACGAGGATGAGCTCGTCCTCCTTGCCCTTGTCGAGGCCGTAGGCGAGCGCCGCGGCGGTGGGCTCGTTGATGATGCGAAGCACATTGAGGCCCGCGATCTCACCGGCCTCCTTGGTGGCCTGACGCTCGGCGTCGTTGAAGTACGCGGGGACCGTGATGACCGCGTCGGTCACGGTGTCGCCCAGGTACTGCTCCGCGTCGCGCTTGAGCTTGGCGAGGGTGCGGGCCGAGATCTCCTGCGCGGTGTACTTCTTGCCGTCGATCTCGGTGGTCCAGGTGGTGCCCATGTGGCGCTTGACGCTCGCGATGGTGCGGTCGACGTTGGTGACGGCCTGACGCTTGGCGGTCTCGCCGACCAGGATGTCGCCGTCCTTCGTGTACGCCACGACCGACGGGGTGGTGCGGAAGCCCTCGGCGTTCGCGATGACGGCGGGCTCGCCGCCCTCGAGGACCGAGACGACCGAGTTGGTGGTTCCGAGGTCGATACCTACTGCACGTGCCATGTGTGTTGTTTCTCCTTGATTCGAGTCCGTGAGACGCGGTCGAGCCGCGGGGTTCGTGGCGGGCCGTCTCGTCCCTCGAAGGGAACTTGAGCCCGGATGACTCAACCCTACTCCCGCCCCTGAAGCCCGTCAATGTGAAAACGCCAAGAGTTGAGTCCAGTCCGCTCAACCCATACGGCTCCGGCGAGATCCCGGTCCGCCGATCGAGAGGTGAGGAGGGAGTTCACCTGCTCGTGGCCCGGGCCGTCTACCCTGACGGCATGACCGCCTCCGGCAGCGCCGCGTCGCCTCTCCCCCGCCCCGCCGACCGGCCCGCCCCGCGCAGCCTGGCCCGAGCCGGAGGGGCACCGCGCAAGCAGATCGTCGCCTGGGCTCTCTGGGACTGGGGTTCCGCATCGTTCAACGCGGTCGTCACGACCTTCGTCTTCACCGTCTACCTGACGAACACCGACGCGTTCGGCGGCGCCGACTTCGTCTCGTCGCAGCTGGGGTGGGTACTCGGCCTCGCGGGCCTGCTGGTCGCCATCCTCGCGCCGGTGACGGGTCAGCGTTCCGACGGATCCGGACGGCGGCGTTTCTGGCTCGCGGTCAACACCGGCGTCATCGTCGCCTGCACAGCGGGTCTGTACTTCGTCTACCCGCAACCGGAGTTGCTCTGGCTCGGTCTCGCACTGCTCGCGGTCGGCACGATCTTCTTCGAGTTCGCGGGCATCAACTACAACGCTATGCTCCTCCAGGTATCGACCCCCACGACCATCGGACGGGTCAGCGGGTTCGGCTGGGCCATGGGCTACTTCGGCGGCATCGTGCTGCTGCTCATCCTCTACTTCGGCCTGATCAGTCCGGACGTGGGTCTCTTCGGCGTCACGAGCGAGAACGGCCAGTCGGTGCGCGTCTCGATGCTGCTCGCCGCCGCCTGGTTCGGCCTCTTCGCCCTGCCCGCTCTCCTCATGGTCCCGGAGGTGAAGCGCACCCGCGCGAAGGGCGTCCGCGTCGGACTGGGCGCGTCCTACCGTCGCCTGTTCCACGAGATCGCCACGCTCTGGCGGACGGATCGCAACACGGTCAAGTTCCTCATCGCGAGTGCCGTGTTCCGCGACGGCCTCACCGGCGTCTTCACCTTCGGCGGAGTACTCGCCGCGGGCACCTTCGGCTTCAGCTCGGGCGAGGTCATCATCTTCGCCATCGCCGCCAATGTGGTCGCCGGTCTCTCCACCGTGCTAGTGGGCCTGCTCGACGACCGCCTCGGCGCCAAGCGCGTGATCATCGGGGCCTTGATCGGTCTCGTCGTCGCCGGAATCCTCACATTCGTGCTGTCAGCCGGCGGTCAGACGATCTTCTGGATCTTCGGGCTGCTCCTGTGCCTCTTCGTCGGCCCCGCACAGTCGGCCAGCCGCAGCTTCCTCGCCCGAGTGATCCCCGCCGGCCAGGAGGGCGAGGTCTTCGGCCTCTACGCCACGACCGGCCGCGCGGCGACCTTCCTCGCCCCGACCATGTGGGCGATCTTCATCGCCCTCTTCGGTTCGCAGGTCTTCGGCATCCTGGGCATCACCCTCGTCCTGCTCATCGGCCTGGCCCTGATGCTCCTGGTCCGCTCCCCCAGATCGGATATTCCGGCGTAGACCGCACGTTCCGGCTAGTCCCACCCGCCGGAACGTGCGGTTTGTGCCGGAACATCCGATCAGCGGATGAAGGCCCACCAGATCAGGAGCATGGTGACGAGGAACCCGACGCCGAAGTTGATGGCGAGGAATTTGCGCCAGCCCCGGTTCGCATCCTCGGCCCGCTCATCCGTGATCGATAAGAAGGGCGCGCACATCGCCGCGTAGGGCAGCACGAGAAGCGCGGCGAGCGGACCCGGCCACTCCGTGAACAGCAGGAGCACACCGGCCAGGAGGTACCCGGCGAAGGCCAGGCGCACCGTGAGGCGCGCTCCGAAGACAGTGGCGATCGACGAGATGTCGGCTTCGCGGTCCGCGACGACGTCCTGCACGGCCCCGAATGCGTGCGACGCCATGCCCCAGAGGAAATACGCGCCGAGCAGTGCGACCAGAGCCGGCGTGAAGGAGGCGTCGGCGAGCGTGAGTCCGTAGACGGCGGGCGAGACGAAGTGCACGCTCGAGGTCACCGAGTCGAGGACGGGGCGCTCTTTGAAGCGCAGGCCCTTGAGGCTGTACGCCACCACCGCAAAGACGCTCACCGCCAGCACCAGCCACGACGCGGGCCCGCCCAGCAGCACCAGCGCGACGAGGAAGGGCACGTTCGTCACGACGACCGCGACGAGAGTCGGACGATGCAGCTCCCGAGCGAGGACGGCCCCCTCGACACCACCCTTGCGCGGGTTGCGCATGTCCGACTCGTAGTCGAATACGTCGTTGATCCCGTACATCGCCAGGTTGTACGGGATCAGGAAGTAGACGACCCCGATGATGAATGCCGCGTCGAGGCGGCCGGTCGCCAAGAGGTAGGCGGCGCCGAACGGGAAAGCCGTGTTCACCCACGACAGCGGTCTCGACGAGACGAAGAGCTGCCCGATCATCCCTTCGCCTCCGTCCTCTTCTTCGCGGGGACGATCAGCCAGAGAGCGGGGAGGGCGACCGCGGCGAAGACCGAGTAGGCATAGTCCTCGATGGGCGCGACGCCGATCCGGATCCCGCTGGTCAGCGAGTGGTCGTAGTCGACGACCCCCGTGAGGATGATCACGTTGTCGAAGACGGTGGTGAGGACGAACACCCCGGCCAGGCTGACGAGCACCCCCACGCCGGCTCGGGTGAGGGTACGTCGCAGCCACCCGCGGCTCGATGCCGTGAACGGCATGGAGCGGCGCAGCGTGAGCGCGAGCGCGAGGATCACCAGCACGAGGCCGAGGCCGAGGTAGGTCGAGTTGACCTGGAAGTAGGTACTCATCGGGCGTCCCCATCCGCTGCGGAAGGACCGGATGCGCTGGCGGCCGACCCGGTGCGCGAGTGCGCGCGACGCCCTAAGAATCGCTCGCCGGCACCGAACAGGTTCATGCCCGAGAAGATCAACAGGGTCAGGAAGAAGAGTTCTTCCACGGGCAGCTCCGGCGCCACCTGGAGACCGGTGAGGATCTGAGTCTCGCCACGGAAGAAGATGCCCGCCTGGATGCCCGCGACATCCCAGGCGAGAAAGCTCGCCATCCCGACCAGGTAGACGACGGTCGCGCGGCGGGCGTCACGCCAGAAGAAGAGACCGAAGCGGCGGTCGAGCACGATCATGCCGGAGATCGAGACGATCAGACCGAGCAGGTAGAGGAAGCTCACGGCGCCAGATCTCAGCCCGCCTGGGCACGGGGTCGCAGAGGCTCGCTCATGGGGCCTGCACTCGTGTCGCCACGCAGTCGCTTGACGACCAGTTCCGCGCTGATGAGGCACATGGGGAGACCGATGCCGGGAATGGTCGAGCTGCCCGCGTAGTAGAGGCCGTCGACCTTCTTCGAGACGTTGCCCGCGCGGAAGAAGGCGCTCTGCGCGAGGGTGTGCCCGGGCCCGAGCGCCGATCCCATCCACGCGCCGAGGTCGCCCTCGAGGTCGCCCGGCGCCATGGTGCGCCGCACGACGATGCGGTCGGCGAGGTCGGGAATACCAGCCCATGCGGCGATCTGCGCGATGGCGGCGTCGGCGGCCCTCTCGATCGTGTCGTCGCCCTCACCGTCCACTCCTCCTCGTCCCAGGGACGGGTCGGCGGGGATCGGGACGAGGATGAAGACGTTCTCGTCGCCCTCGGGCGCGATGGTCGAGTCGGTCGCGCTCGGCTTGCACACGTAGATGGATGCCGGATCCGGGATATGTGCGTCCGGGCCGAAGATCGCCTCGAAGTTCGCGCGCCACTCGTCGGTGAAGAGCAGCGTGTGGTGTCCGAGTTCGGGCAGGGAGCCGCGCACTCCGAGGTAGACGAGGACGGCTCCGGGACCGGCGGTCCGCTTTTCCCACCAGCGCTGCGGGTAGGTCCGCAGCCGCTCGGGGAGCAGCCTGGTCTCGGAGGCGTGCAGGTCGCCCGACGAGACGACGATGTCCGCCTCCCAGAACGCTTCGGGGCCACCGTCATGCGCGTACCGCACGCCGGTGACGGCGGGCTTCCCGGATCCGGCGGTCGTCACGATCTCGACCACGGGCGACCTGCGGGAGATGGTGACGCCTTGGGCCTCGGCGAGCGCCTCGATCGACTCGATGATCGTGTAGAGCCCGCCCTGCGGATAGAGCACACCGTCGTCGAGGTCCAGATGGCTCATGAGGTGGTACATGCTCGGCACGTTGAACGGCGACCCGCCGAGGAAGACCGCCGGGTAGTCGAGCAGCCGTCGGATCCTGCCGTCGGTGAAACGCTCGGTGACGAACGAGTCGAGGCTCTGCAGGAGCAGCTTCACGAGGGTGCCGGAACGCTTGAGTACCTCGGGCCGCATCAGTGGACGGAAGTCCTGGAACGTGGAGTAGAGGAAGTACTTCACAGCGAGGTCGTACACCTCGGCCGCTGAATCGAGGTAGGCCTCGAGCGCCTTCCCGGCTCCCGGCTGCAGACGCTCGAATTCGGCGACATTGGCGGGTCGATCCGCGGCGACGACGACCTTCTCGCCCGGGCCCTCCCCGGCAGGCTGATAGATCGCGGCGTACCCCGGGTCGAGCAGGGTGAGGTCGAGCTGTTCCGCGGCCGTCGTGCCGAGGAGGCGGTAGAAGTGATCGAACACCTCGGGCATCAGGTACCACGACGGACCCGTGTCGAACCGGAAGCCGTCCTTCTCCCACACCCCGGCCCGACCGCCGACCTGATCGCGGGCCTCGAAGAGCCGCACCTCATGGCCCTCGCGGGCGAGCAGGGCGGCGGTGGCGAGCCCGGAGATGCCGCCGCCGATCACCGCGACGCGGCTCACCGAGCGCTCCTCACGGCGGCCCCGGCGAAGATCCGGGCTTTGACCGCGGTCGGCACGCTCACGCGGGCGGTGATCAGCTCGGCCGCGGGAGTGGCCCGAAGACGGTGTGAGAGTTCGGCGAAGAGACCGTGAGCGGCGATGACCGCTCCTCTGCTTCGCTTGGGCAACTGCATCATGCTGGATTCCGCCTCGTCGAGGTCGTGGTCGAGGTCGTCGAGCAACCGGTTCTTGGTCGCTTCGTCGAAGCGGCTGACGGTGACGCCGGGGAAGTAGCTTCTCCCGAGCGACCCGAAGTCCGCCGAGAGGTCGCGGAGGAAGTTCACCTTCTGGAAGGCCGCTCCGAGGGCTCGGGCGCCGCGCACGAAGCGGGCGTGCTGCTCGTCCGACATCCGGCGCCCGTGGAGGAACACGGCCAGGCACATCAGTCCCACGACTTCGGCGGATCCGTACACGTACTCGTCGAAGCTCGCCTGGTCGTGCTCGACCTCGGTCAGATCGGCGCGCATCGAGGCGAAGAACGGGCGGGTGAGCTCGGTGCCGAACCCGGTCGTCCGAGCCGTCGAGGCGAAGGCGTGGACGATGAGGTCGGTGCTGTACCCGGTGGCCATGGCGCGTTCGAGATCGCGTTCGAGGTCGTCGAGCCGCTCCCCCGCCTGCTCGGACGTCAGTCCGGCAGCGCTGGCCACGCCGTCGACCACCTCGTCGGCCACGCGCACCAGCGCGTAGATGTTGCAGATCTGCGTACGCTCGCGCGCGCCGAGGAGACGCGAAGCGAGACCGAAGGAGGTCGAGTAGCGACGGATGACGAGAGCGGATGCCGCCTCCGCCGTGTCGAGGTAGAGACGTGCCGCGGGGGTGCTCACCGGTCGCGATCCAGCGCTTCGGCGACGAGCGGGTCCAGGTTCTCCCCGACGGCGGAGGGCAGGGTCCGGAGGATGGCACGGGCGGCGTCTGCGTGATGCTGGGCCAGACGGCGGGTCTCGGCGTCTGCACCTACGGAACGCATGAGGCCGCGCGCATGCTCTGCCTCGTTGTGGCTGAGATCGGGCTTGCCGAGGAAGGCGGAGATCTCGGGCCACCTCTCCGTGCGCGCCGCCAGCGCGATCGGGATGGTGCTCTTCCCTTCCCTCAGGTCGCCGAGGACGCTCTTCCCCGTGCGGCGCTCATCGCCGAAGAGCCCGAGGAGGTCGTCCGCGGCCTGGTAGGCGATGCCGATGTGCCTTCCGAACTCCCCCAGAGCCTCGATGTCCGCCTCGGGCGCGCCCGCGACGACGGCCCCCGCCTGCAGCGGGGTCTCGAAGGTGTAGACAGCCGTTTTCAGCCGGGCCATGTCGACGACCTGGTCGAGGTCCGGGACCCCCGGCGCCATCGACAGGTCGACGTCCGCCAACTCGCCCGCGGCCGACGCGAAGAGTGCCTCGTCGACGTACTCGAGCACCCGGCCGCGCACAGCGGCCGGCAGGTGGGCTCGCTCGACGAGCTGGAACACAGCGGCCAGAGCGAGGTCGCCGGCGATGACGGCCGTCGACATACCGCGATGTTCTGCGGTGGGAATGGGGATTCCCGCGGTCGTGGCGATGTCGCGGTAGCTGCCGGACAGATTCGGCAGCCCGCGCCTCGTGAAATCTCGGTCGATGACGTCGTCGTGGACGATCAGTGCGGTGTGGAGCAACTCGAACGCGGCCCCGACGCAGGCCGAGGCGTTCATGTCCGCGCCGCCGTACGCGTGGTGCATGGCGAGCACCAGACGGGGCCGGAAGCGCTTGCCGCCCGTGGCGTTGCGCTCGAGACGGTCCCACAGCGCCGCGTAGGAGTCGTTGATCTTGCGCGCACGGCTCGCGGCTAGGCTGAAGTGATCGCGGAGAACGGCATCCACCGACTTCGCGGAAGGGTCCTCGACAGCCTGACCAGCGCTCTCGAGTACCTCAGGACGAGAGGTTTCCACACGTGAAGTGTTCCACACGCAGTGCCCGTGATGACTGAGAACGGCGAGGCTGTCGTACTCCTGTCGGAGACCGGCGAGGCCGTCGGAACCGCCCTCAAGGCCGAGGTGCACACGACAGACACTCCCCTGCATCTGGCCTTCTCCTGCCACCTCAGCGACGGGGAGGGCCGACTGCTCGTGACCCGTCGGGCGTTGAGCAAGAAGGCCTGGCCGGGCGTCTGGACGAACTCGTTCTGCGGTCACCCGGCTCCCGGTGAGGACATCGAGCAGGCGGTCCACCGCCGGGCCGGCGATGAGCTGGGCGCTCGGATCAGCTCCGTCGAGATCGTGCTGCCCGACTTCCGCTACCGCGCCGTCGACGCGAGCGGCGTCGTGGAGAACGAGATCTGCCCCGTCTATCGCGCGACTCTCGAGGGTGAGCTGCGCCCCAATCCCGACGAGGTCATGGACTGGCACTGGGTCGACGAGGCCGAGTTCACGGACGTCGTCGCGCGTTCGACCTTCGCGTTCAGCCCCTGGCTCGTCCTGCAGCTCCCGGAGCTCGCCGCCCGGAAGTCCTGAGGGCGGAGGGTCCTCAACCCGGGAGCACGCGGCGAGGGGTCAGCCTCCGACACTTCCCGCGTCGGTCACGGACACATCGGCCCGGGTGAAGCGCAGGTGCGAGCGGGACGCGGTCGGCCCGCGCTGGCCGAGATAACGGGATCCGTACTCGCTCGATCCGTAGGGGTGTTCGGCCGGCGAACTGAGCCCGAAGAAGCAGAGCTGGCCGATCTTCATACCCGGCCAGAGCTTGATGGGCAGCGTCGCGACGTTGCTGAGCTCGAGCGTCACATGCCCGGAGAAGCCGGGATCGATGAATCCGGCGGTCGAGTGGGTCAGGAGTCCCAATCGACCCAGCGAGCTCTTGCCTTCGAGACGCGCAGCGATGTCATCCCCCAGCGAGACCAGTTCGAACGTCGACCCGAGGACGAACTCCCCCGGGTGGAGGATGAACGCCTCATCCGGCTTCGTCTCGACGAGCCGCGTCAGCTCGGGCTGATCCTCGGCAGGGTCGATGAAGGGGTACTTGTGGTTGTCGAAGAGCCGGAAGAACCTGTCCAACCGCACATCGAGGCTCGACGGCTGCAGCAGCGCGGCGTCGTACGGCTCGATGCCGATGCGCCCCGTGTCGAGGCCTGAGCGGATGTCGCGGTCCGAGAGCAGCACGAGGCGATCCTAGTGACGGGCGCCCGACCGGACGACCATGGCCCCGACGGATCAGGCGTGCGAAGCCGCCCCGCCGTCGACCACGTCGTCATCGATGGTGTCGAGTGGAGGCAGTCCGGCGGGCTCGAGAGGTGCCGGCGTCTCGGTGACCGCGGCAGCCGGCTGGTCCTGGCCCACCAGCACGACGCCCAGGAGGATGGCGACACCGCCGACGAGCTGCCGCCCGCCGGGCTGCTCCCCCAGGAGGACCCATGCCAGCACCACAGCGAACACGACCTCGGTGAGGCCCGCGAACGACGCGAGGCGCGATCCGAGACGGCGGGATCCCGCGATGCTCAAGCAGTATGCGGCTGCCGTTGCGACCAGGGCCACCAGGAGCATGGGCACCCACCACGGCAGCGTGGCGGAGCCGAGACGCACGTCGAGCGCGGTGGCCTGCCACGGAAGGAGCCCCGTGGTCCCGATGAGCGCGGTGACCAGAGAGCCGATGAGAAGCCCCGCAGCGACCATCCCGAGCGGAGGCAGACCCGGAGTGGGTCTCGCCGACAGCAGGTAGTACCCGGCGAGGCAGACGGCGGAGGCGAGCGCCAGCGCGATCCCGGTGCCGTCGAGGACACCCCGGAATCCGTCGACGCCGACCAAGAACAGGAGTCCCGCGACGCTCGAGACCACGCCGATCACCACGACGGGGCGCACCTTCGCCCGACCTGTCGTCCAGCCGAGCAGAGTGATCATCACGGGCGCGGAGTACTGGATGAGGAGCGCCACGGCGATCGGCAGACGCTGGATCGCCGCGAAGTACAGGACCTGAGTCCCGGCGACGGCGACGAGACCGTACGCGAGCACGATCCGCCACGAGCGCATGAGCGCCCTGAGATCTCCGCGCAGCACGAACAGGGCGGGACCCGCGAGCACCGCGCTCGCCAGCGCACACCGGAGAGCGACCGCCGCGCCGGGTGACCATCCTGCGTCGATCAACGGCTTGAGCAGCACACCACTGGTGCTGAAGGCGATCGCCGCCCCCACCATCGTCAAAAGGCCGATACGCGTGCGCGTCACGGTGTCATCTGCGCGCTGGGCGCCGGCTCGGCCGAGCGGCACGTGGGGTTCCTCTCGCCTCGACCGGGTTCGAACGAGGCCGGAGGAGATCTGGAGCGGATGACGGGAATCGAACCCGCGCTATCAGCTTGGGAAGCTGAAGTTCTGCCATTGAACTACATCCGCGTGGTGCCGCGATGGGCTGGCCGATGCCCATAGTACGCGAGACGTCGCCCTCGTCGCCCCTCCCCCGGTTCGCTGTCCGTCGACGGCAGGTAAGGCTGTCCATACCTGCCGATCAAAGAAGCCTGGGAATCAGCCTGGTCCATCCTGTTCACGACATAAGAGAACCGACCAAACCAATAGCGTCGGGGCATCGAATTCCTGTGGACGCGGTGAATGGCCGCGCCTGTCAATCTGGAGGCACTCTCATGAGCAGCGCAACCGTTCCCCTGTCCAAGTCCCCGAACCGTCTCATCGGCACGATCTTCGGTGCCGTCTACCTGCTCGTGGGCCTCCTCGGCTTCACGGTCACCGGAGGCGTCGGCTTCGTCTCGCCCGACGGCGGCCTGCTGCTCGGCATCTTCCAGGTCAACCCGCTCCACAACGTGGCGCACCTCCTCATCGGTGCGGCCCTCCTCATCGCCGGCCTCAGCTCGGTCTCGGCCGCCAAGGGTGTCAACGGGATCGTGGGCGCCGCCTACCTGCTGCTCGGCATCGTCGGATTCTTCCTCGCCGCCGACCCCAGCTCGCCCGTCAACTTCCTCGCGCTCAACACCGCGGACCACTTCCTGCACCTCGGCAGCGCCGTCGTCCTCGGCGGCGTCGCCCTGGGTGCCGACAAGGCAGTCCGCGCAACCGTCTGATCCACGCACTGACCGACGGCCGGGCGGCTTCCGCCCGGCCGTCGTCGGTTCTCCCCCCCCGCTGAACCCTCACCACCGCGACATCCGACGGTCGATCCCGACCATCGAGGAAGTGCTCACATGCGCCACATCACTCACGCTTGGGCCGCCCTGGCCGCCCTCGGCGCCGGCCTCGTCCACCTCGCCGTCGCGGCGAGCGCCCCGCCGCTCCTCCTGATCGCGTTCCTGATCGTCGGTATCGCCGAGATCTTCTGGGCCGTCCTCACCCTCGCCAGAAGTCGCTACGTCATCCCCCGCATCTACCCCCTCCTCGCCCTGATCCCTCTCGCGGTATGGGCGCTGGGCGTGTTCTCCGGGGTCGGGTCGACGGTGCTGCCCCCGATGTCGCTCGCCCTGGCGGCTGTTCTCGGTCTGCTGTCTGCGGCCTTCGTCGCGGTCTCCTCCCGTCGCGGCTCCGCCGACGAGTCGACTCGCGAGCCCTCAGCCGGCCGTACGCTCGTCGGCTTCCTCGCAGGCGCTTTCGCCATGGCCGCCATCGCGCTCCCCGCCCTCGGCCAGACCTCCGCGGGAATCGCCGCGAGCCAGGGGCCCCACGCCCATCACTCGACGGTCGATGTGCCGGAGGGCCACTCCGGCCACTGAGGCCCCCAGACGGAGCTCATCCCGATCGCGGTCCCGGCTCTGTGCGAGGCATGTGCATTCCCCGAGAGGACTACCCGGCCTCGACTCTTCTATGACGGGGACCCTAAACTAAGGGTCACCTAACCTGAGGGGGTGCCATGACCGTCGTTCCGTTCTCCGAAAGCGCTCGTCTGCGTGCCCGCGCCGGCCGGACGCCCGACGACGGCGACGGTTTCATGGCCGATCTCATGTCGGGTCGCCGAGGTCGCGATGACTACATCGCCCTCATCGCCCAGTACTACTTCCTCCACACGGCCCTCGAAGAGGCGGCGGCTCGTCTCGCCGACGACCGGGTCGTCGCCCGCTTCGTCTCGCCAAGCCTGACCCGTCGGACCGCGCTGGAGGAGGATCTCGAGTTCTTGGTGGGCCCGCATTGGCGTGAGGTCATCGAGCCTCTGCCCTCGACCGTCCGATACGCCGCTCGTCTCGACGCGATCGCCCGCACCTGGCCCGCCGGATTCATCGCTCATCACTACATCCGCTACATGGGCGATCTGTGCGGCTGCAAGATCATCCGCCGCGTCATGCAGGCCCGATTCGGCTTCCAGACCAACGGTGTGGGCTTCTTCCTCTACGACGCGATCGCCGACCCGCGTGACTTCAAAGACCGCTACCGCGACGAACTCGACGCCGTCGGGTGGACCGACGACGAGCGGGCGCGACTCCTGGACGAGGTCGACGTCGCCTACAGCTTCAGCTCCGAGCTGTTCGCCGAGCTCGCTGCGAGCGGCACGGGACTCCCCGCCCAGGTCTCCGTCGCATCCTGACGGGTCCGTGCGGAGGTCTCGGCTAGGAAGTCGACGGGCCTGCGGGGTCGGGCACGGACATACGAATCCGTTCCGCCCCGGTCAGGAATCTCACCACGTCCTGATCGACGATGATGTCGCGCGGCCGGAGCGGCCTCGTCATGTACAGCCCGGCCAGGCTCGTGAGCCGCGACAGAGCGACGTAGGTCTGGCCGGCCGAGAAGACGCGCGTGCCCAGGTCGACGACCGCGCTGTCGTAGGTCTTCCCCTGACTCTTATGGATCGTGACCGCCCACGCCAGCCGCAGAGGGAACTGGGTGAACTCCGCGACCACGTCGCGCTTCAGCGCCTTGGTGGCAGGCGAATAGCTGTACTTGTGGCGCTCCCAGGTCGCGGGATGGACCTCGACGGCCTCCCCGTCGATGTCGACCTCGATGATGCGACCGAGCTTCGTGACCGTCCCGATGCTCCCGTTCACCCACCGGCCCTCGGGGTCGTTGCGGAGGAACATCACCTGCGCGCCGCGCTTGAGCTCGAGCTTCTCCTCGCCCGGGAAGGCGCGGCCTCCGAAGTCGCCGTTGACCGAGGCCGCCATGGTCTTCAGAGGACCCTTGAGATCGGCGAGGGCCCGGGCGTTGATGCGCGCGACGCTGTCGTTACGGGTGGCGAGGGTGATCGGCGCCTCGTCGGGGACCGGCCGAGCACCTGCCGAGTTCAGCGCGTGCGCGATCTCCGCGGTGACCCGCCCATGGCGGACAGCCGTGAGCATGGCCTTGAACTCGGAATCGTCCTGCCGGTGTATCTCGCGCAACTCGACGACGGCGAGGTCGGTCTCCCGCCAGACCTTGGCGTCGAAGAACCACATGGACGCGTAGTGATCGGCGAAGTAGGCCCGTTCATCGGGGTCTCCGGGAACGGGGGAGAGCTGGAACGGGTCGCCGAAGAGGACCACCTGCACTCCGCCGAAGGGCTCATTGCGCTTCCTCGCCATTCGCAGCGACCGATCGACGGCGTCGAGCAGGTCGGCGTTCACCATCGACACCTCGTCGATGACGAGCATCTCGACCGCCCCGAGCAGGCGACGGAGGATCGGATCCTGCTCGATCTCCCGGTCTGCGACGACCCCGATGGGCAGCTTGAACAGCGAGTGGATCGTCTGGCCGCCCACGTTCAGTGCGGCAACGCCTGTGGGAGCGCAGATGACGAGCTGCTTCTCGCTGTTCCAGGAAAGGTGGTTGAGGAGGGTCGACTTGCCCGTACCCGCACGGCCGGTGACGAGCACGTGACGCCGGGTGCCTTCGATGAGGTCGAAGACGGCCCGCTGTTCGGGCGAGAGTTCGGGCATCCAGCCAGCCTAGGTCGCATCCTCGGCCGGGCGCGGGAGGCTGGGGACGGCGCACCTAGGATGGGCCCATGCACGAGGGGAGCGAACCCGCGGAGCCGACCCTTCCGGTGCGCCCGCCAGTGGGCCCGCTGCCGTGGCTCATCGGCGGGGGAGTGGCACTCCTCGGCCTCATCGGCACCGTGGTCGGCCTCAATCTGACGTTGTACAGCCCGTCGGGCTTCGTCGACCGCTATCTGTCCGCGATCGACCGGCGTGACCTCGCCTCGGCGCTCGAGATGCCCGGTGTCGAGGTGCCGACGGACGTGTCGACGGATCTGCTCACCCGGCAGGGGACCGTACCCGTGGACTCCGCACGGGTCGTCGACACCGTCGAGACCGGGGGAGTGACGAGTGTCCGCGTCGAATGGGCCGACCAGGGCCGGACCGGCTTCCTGGACCTTGCCGTCGAGCCGGCACCGCCGACGCTCGGCCTGTTCAACGGGTGGCGGTTCGCGACGAGCCCGCTCGCAGCCGTGCCCATCAGCGTTTCGGGTTCACCTGAGGTGCGCGCGAACGGGGTGACTCTGGAAGCACTGTCGGCGGGCGACGGGGTCGCCTCGGTGACCGCGGCCGCCCTCGCCCCGTCTCGCCTCACGCTCGATCTCGACACCCGTCTGGTCGCTGCCGCCCCCGTGACCACCGTCGCCGGATCGGGCGATGCGCCGGCCACGGTGGAGGGGCAGGCGACGCCCGAGTTCATCGACTCCGTCCAGCGGGAGCTGAACGCGTTCCTGGACCAGTGCGCCGCTCAGCAGGTGCTTCAGCCTGCCGGGTGCCCGTTCGGCACCTTCATCCAGGATCGCTTGGTGGCCCCACCCACGTGGGCGATGGTCGACTACCCGCAGGTCAGCCTTCGTCCGCAGCCGACGGTCGGAACGTGGGCCATGCCGTCCACCCCGGGATCCGCGCGCATCACGGGCGAGGTGCTGTCGCTGTTCGACGGTTCGCGGACCGACCTCGACGAGACGGTGCCCTTCACCGTCCGCTACGACATCGAGATCGACGCCGACGGGAACATACGCATCGGCTGAGACCGCCGATCGCGTCGGACCCTCAGCGCTGCGAGAGCTTCTCGAGCATCTCGTTGTACCTGCCGAGCTCGGCGTCGTTCGTCCGTGCCTCGGAGCGGTCCTTGCGCTTGCTCTCCTTGGCGTCGCTCCGGCTCCACTGCATCGCCACGGCGATGGCGAGGATGATCGTCGGGATCTCGCCGACGCTCCAGGCGATGCCGCCGCCCGTCTGCTGATCTTGGATCGCAGGAGTCGGCCACCCCATGGCGCCGTACCAGTCGGCCATGAGCAGTCCGGTGCCGGTCATGAGCGCGAGGCCGAAGAAGGCGTGGAACGCCATGGTCGCGAGCAGCAGCAGGAGCCTGAGCGGGTACGGGAACCGGTAGGGGACGGGGTCGATACCGACGAGCGACTGCGCGAACAGGTACCCGGCCAACACGAAGTGCACGATCATCCACTGGTGGCCGATGTGGTCGACCGTTGCCCAGCGGAAGAGCGGCGTGTAGTAGAAGACGAGGAGAGACCCGGCGAAGACGATCGCCGACACGACAGGGTTGCTGAGGAAGCCGCCGACCTTCGAGTGAACGGCGTCAAGGATCCACTCGCGCGCGCCGCGACTGCCGTCCGTGCGTTTGTCGATCGCGCGTGCCGCCAGCGTGACCGGCGCTCCGAACACCAGCAGCACCGGAACCATCATGCCCAGAGCCATGTGGGCGAGCATGTGCGCCGAGAACAGGTAGCGCTCGTAGACGTTGATACCGCCGTTGGTCAGGTAGGCCAGCAGCAGCAGACCGGCGACCCAGGGGATGGTACGGGCGAGCGGCCACTTGTCGCCGCGGCGACGCAGACGCACGGTGCCGGCGACGTAGAAGAAGATGCCGAACCCGCACAGCAGGATCCAGAGCAGGTCGGGTCGCCACAGAGTGACCAGCGTCTCGACAGTCATCGGCGGGGGGAGGGGAGACCCGGTCAGGATCTGCGCGGGAGACGGGTCGGCGAGCGGAGCCGGGTTCTCCGACACGGGCGAGACCGTCCTCGCGAGCGCCGCGGCGACACCGGTGGCCACACCCATGAAGCCGAGCTCGACCAGAGCGAGCTGCCAGAACCAGCGTGCCGATGACTCGCGCTCCAAGCGGGCGATGGCGTAACGGCGGTGCACAGCGCCGATGATGCCGAGAACGACCAGGGCGACGACCTTGATCAGAACGAGCGCCCCGTACGGCCCCGCGAGACGGTCGAGCGAACCGATACGGATCTCGGCACTGACGTACCCCGAGATGGCCACCACGATGAAGCAGATGAGCGCGATGGTCGAGTAGCGCGACACAGCGGCGGTGAGCGATGCCTTCGGCAGCATGCCCCGCAGCACGACCAGCACGAGAAGACCGCCGAGCCACACACCGGCGAAAGCGAGGTGCAGCCAGAGCGCCGTGACCGCCGAGTCGTGGTCGGACGCGGTGGCCGCATGACCCTGCAGGGCCAAGGGGTAGAGCCCGGCCCCGGCCAGGGCGGTGACGAACACCAGCGCAGTCTGATTGCGGACGGCGAAGCAGAGCACGGTCACAGCGGCCGCCGCGAGGACCGTGAAGACCCAGGTCGTCCCCGCCTCGATCTCGGTGAGGAAGTAGCCGAGTTGATCGCCAAACTTCGAGTCGATCGAGAAGGGCACACCGGTGATGCTGAGGAACGACAGGACGGCATTGGCCGATCCCGCGACCGCCCACACGGCAGCACTGGCAGCCGCGATGTCGAGCGTCGTGTTGTAGGCCGGCGACTCCTTGGGCAGAGCGAACAGGACCAGGAGCAGAGCGCCGAGGGTCACCGCGATGCTCACGTTGACGATCAGCTTGACGGTGGGAAGACCGAAGCGGACGATCGCGCCGGGGTCGTCGATCGGCGCGGCCGCCGCCGCGCCGCCGATGGCGAGGGCCACGATCAGAGCGAGGAGCGCCGTCGCCAGGAGCACAGCGGGAGCGGCGATCTTCAGAGTGCGGGGCACTGATCAAGCCTACGTGCCCGTGGGGGAACCGAGGCGGCTGTAGCGGCCTCGCAGTGGTTCCGAGCCCCGGAAACGCGAGAGGGGGAGCACCGATCTCATGGATCGATGCTCCCCCTCTCGACGAGGACCAGCCGAATTACTTGGCGGCTGCCTTCAGCTTGCTGCCCGCGCTGATCTTGACGCCCTTGCTCGCGGCGATCTCGATCGGCTCACCCGTCTGCGGGTTGCGGCCGGTGCGAGCGGCACGCTGGGTCTGCTCCACGGCGATCCAGCCGGGGATGGTGACCTTGGTGCCCTCGGCGACCGACTTGGCCAGCGTCGAGAACAGCGCGTCGAGCACGCCGTTGACCGAAGCCTGGCTCTGGCCGGACTCTGCGGCGACAGCGGCGACGAGATCGGTGCGGTTCAGTGATGCCATTGGTGTCCTCCTCGGACGTGTCCACCCTCGATGGGCGACTTTCAGGGAAAGTTACATACCCGGTATACCGCACATCGGAGCGAAAACCCCGGAATCATGCGGAATCCGCGCGACAACCTACCAGCTGGACTTGGTGATGCCGGGCAGCTCGCCCCGATGCGCCATGTCACGGAAGCGAACGCGCGAGATACCGAACTTCGAGAGGTTGCCGCGGGGGCGACCGTCGACGGCGTCGCGGTTGCGCAGACGAACGGGAGAAGCGTCGCGGGGGAGCTTCTGCAGTCCCTGGCGGGCCGCTTCGCGCGACTCGTCGGTGCCGTTGGGGTCGACGAGAGCCTTCTTGAGCTCCAGGCGCTTGGCGGCGTAGCGCGCGACGACGACCTCGCGCTGGTTGTTACGGGCGATCTTGCTCTTCTTAGCCATGGATCAACGCTCCTCGCGGAATTCGACGTGCTTGCGGACCACGGGGTCGTACTTCTTCAGCACGATGCGGTCGGGGTTGTTGCGACGGTTCTTACGGGTCACGTAGGTGTACCCGGTGCCCGCGGTGGAGCGGAGCTTGATGATGGGACGAACGTCCTGCTGCTTGGCCATCAGATCTTCTCCCCACGTGCGAGCAGGTCCTTGACGACGGACTCGATGCCGCGTGCGTCGATGACCTTGATGCCCTTTGCGCTGACGTTGAGCGTCACGTTACGACGCAGCGACGGAACGAAGAAGGTGCGCTTCTGGACGTTCGGGTCGAAGCGGCGCTTGGTGCGCCGGTGCGAGTGCGAGATGTTGTGACCGAAACCGGGAACCTTGCCGGTCACTTGGCATACGGCTGCCATGATTTATCCTCCGATACCGTGACGCCGCCGAAGGCGCCACCCAAGATCTCTTGTCTGCGGACTGATCCGACACTGTCGGTGAAGACACGACGCCGGACGTACCGCTGCACGCCGGGAGGAGCCCGGCGGCCAAGGGTCTACGTTACGCGGGTTCAGGCGGAATGTGCAACCGCCGCCTCAGCGGAGCATCGTGGGCAGAGACCGAAGATGTCGACGACGTGGCGCGGTTGCGTGAACCCGTGGGCTTCTGCGGTGGACTTCGCCCAGGTCTCGACGGCGTCCGCCTCGATCTCGACGGTGGTACCGCAGTTGCTGCAGATCAGGTGGTGGTGGTGCCCTTCGGTGGAGCAGGCCCGATAGAGGCTCTCCCCGTCGTTGCCGTGCAGCGAGTCGGCTTCTCCCTCGCTGGCGAGGTCGGAGAGGGCCCGGTAGACGGTGGCCAGACCGATGGGGGATCCGCCTTCGCGCAAGCCCGCATGCAGCTCCTGGGCGCTGACGAAACCGCCCGACGTGCTGAGGGCGTCTCGTACGGCTTGCCGCTGCCAGGTGTTGCGCTTCACGGCAACGAGTTTAGGCCGCGGTCTCGCGAAGTCGCCGGGTGCGGGATCGGAGATTGCTCGCGATCCGGCACACGAGATAGATCGAGAACGAGATCGTCGTGACGTAGGGGCTGATCGGGATGGATGACCCCAGGGCGAGCATGATGCCGCCGACCGTGGACACCGTGGCGAAGAGCACGCTGAGGGAGATCACCGCGGCAGGGGCGGAGGCGATCCGGAGAGCCGCCGCGGCCGGGGTCACCAGGAGGGCGAGGACGAGGAGCGCCCCGACGATGTGGAGCGACACCGCGGTCGCGAGTCCCAGGAGGACCATGAAGGCGATCGAGAGGGCCCGGACGGGGACTCCCCGCGCCGCGGCCACCTCCTCGTCGAGGCTGGCGAAGAGCAGAGGTCGCCCGATGACCACGAGCGCGACGAGGACGAGCGCGGCGACAGCGACGAGAGACGTGAGCTGCGGGTTGTCGACGGCGACGATCTGACCGGTCAGCAGTCCGAACTTGTTCGAACTCCGTCCGGGATAGAGCGCGAGGAAGAGGATTCCGAGACCCAACCCGAACGGCATGAGCACACCGATGATCGAGTTGCGGTCTCGCGCCCGGGTGCCGAGGAAGCCGATGAGCAGGGCGGCGAGAAGGGAACCGACGACCGAGCCGGCGATGACGTTGGCCCCGATCAGCAACGCGCCGGACGCGCCGGCGAAGGAGAGCTCGCTGATGCCGTGCACCGCGAAGGGCAGATCGCGTGCCATGACGAAATAGCCGATGACGCCGCCGAGCACACCGAGCACGGCACCGGCGAGGATCGAGTTCCACAGCAGCGCCACCAGCGCGCCGTAGTCGGAGAAGTCGAAGAGGGTCGACCAGAGTTCGTCGAGGCTCATGCGTGATCTCCGACCACTGCGTCCAGGTCGTGATCGTGGTCGCCGAACGGCACGGAGTCCGCGGGGACGACGATGACCCGGCCGTGGACCTCGATCACATCCACGTGCACGCCGTACAGGCCACTGAGCACCTCGCTCGTCAGAACCTCGTCGGTCGTGCCGATCCGGTGCCCGCCGGGAGCCAGGTAGAGCACCCGGTCGACGATGCGGAGCAGGGGGTTGACGTCGTGCGTCACCAGCAGCACACCCGCATTCGACTGCCGTCGGTAGCCGTCGATGGAATCGATCACCGCCCGCTGGTGCGCCAGATCGAGGGAGAGCAGCGGCTCATCGCAGATGAGTACGCTCGGCTCGGAGACGAGCGCGGAGGCGATTCGGACGCGCTGCTGCTCACCGCCGGAGAGCTCTCCGACGGATCGTCTGTGAAGCGCGAGCGTCCCGGTCCGCTCGAGGGCGGTGTCGATGCGGCGACGCCGGTCCGAGTTCGGGACGACGGGACCGAAGCGGCGACCGTCGAGGCCGAAGCCGACCAGGTCGCGTGCGCGGAGAGGCACTCCACGATCGAACAGCTTCTGCTGCGGCACGTACCCGATGCGCGCCCCGCCCTTGCCCGGCGCCTCACCGGCGACCGACGCGTCACCCGCCGTGAGCGGCACCTGGCCGAGAAGCGCGCGGAGAAGGCTGCTCTTCCCTGCCCCGTTGGGGCCCAGCACGGCGATCAACTCTCCGGGCTGCAGGTCGAGATCCAGCCCCTGCCAGAGAGTCCGCCCCGCGATGTCGAGACGCGCGTTCCTCAGACGGATGAGGGCGCTGTCGGTCACCCGCCGATGATACCGATTCTCGTTTCGAGCGGAGGTGGCTTCTTCGGTCACCCGGCGAGGGCCGACTTGACGGCGTCGATGTTCGACTGCATCCACGTGATGTATGTCTTCCCCTGGGGGAGCGTCTCGGTGAAGTCCACCACGGGCACCTTGGCCGCCTCGGCAGCCGTGCGCACGGTCTCGGTCTGGCTGGTGGTGGCCTGCTCGTTGTAGGCGAGCATGGACGCCTTGCCGTCGGAGATCAGGCCGAGCACCGTCTGGAGGTCGGCCGGGGCGACGTCGGAGTCCTCTTCCACAGCCTCCGAGAACGAGGCGGGCGTGAGGTTGGCGATCCCCATCTCGGTGAGCAGGTACAGCGGGACCGGCTCGGTGATGAGGGCTCCCTTGCCGGTGGCCTTCGACGCGAACGCTTCGGCATCCGACTCGAGTCCCTCGATCTGCGAGTCGAAGCCCTGAGCCCGCTCGCGGTAGCCGTCGGCCCCCGACGGGTCGATCGTGGCGAGCTGTTCGGCGATGGCATCGGCGACCTTCGCGGCGGTGTGGAGGTCGTAGAAGACATGCTCGTTGAAGCCCTCGACGTGGCCGTGGTCGTCGCCCTCGGCGTGGTCGTCCGCGCCCGGCGTCTCGGTCGCGCCCGGGGTCGCCTCTCCGGCGTGATCGTCGTCGGCCACGAGGCCCGACACGTCGACGGCCGACACGACGGGTGCCTTGGAGCCGGATGCGTCGCGGAGGGTGTCGATGAAGGGGTCGTAGCCCCCGCCGTTCTCGACGATGAGGGAGGCCTTCGATACCGCGAGCTGATCGCGAGACGTCGCCTCGTACTCGTGCGGATCCTTGTCGGGGCTGTCGATGATGGAGGTGACCTCCACGCCGTCGCCGGCGACGACGGACGCGACATTCCCCCACACGTCGGTCGACGCGACGATGGTGATGCCACCGGCGCCGCCATCCGTGCTCGTTCCCCCAGGACTCCCCGCGGCGCAGCCGGCGAGGGCCAGGGTCGCCACCGAAGTCAGGGCGAGGGCGGGGAGGATGTTCTTGCGCACGGCGTACCGCTTTCATCTCGGGGTCGGATGCCCCGACGGTACGCCTTGATGATAACGATTGTCAAAGTCAGACCTTTGACATCGCCATGACTCAGTCGAGCAGCAGAGCGGGCTCTTCGATGACGCTCGCGACATCCGCGAGGAAGCGGCTCGCCACGTCGCCGTCGACCACCCGGTGGTCGAAGCTCGCGCCGATCGTCGTGACGTAGCGGGGGAGCACTTCTCCGTCGACCACCCACGGCTTCTGCTTGATCGTGCCGAGGGCGACGATGGCCACCTCGCCGGGGTTGAGGATCGGCGTTCCGGTGTCGACGCCGAAGCTGCCGAGGTTGGTCACGGTGATCGTGCCCTCCGCCATCTCGGCCGGTTGGGTCTTTCCCTCGCGGGCTCGAACCGTGAGCTGTTCCAACGACGTCGCCAGGTCGAGGAGCGACAGCTCCTGGGCCTCCTTGACGTTCGGCACGATCAGTCCGCGCGGTGTAGCGGCCGCGATACCGAGGTTGACGAAGTGGTGGACGATGATCTCGGCGTCCGTCCAGGTCGAGTTGACCGTGGGATTGCGCCGCACAGCCCAGATGATGGCCTTCGCCATGATCAGCAGCGGCGAGATGCGCACCCCGGCGAAATCGGACGAGTTCTTGAGGCGCTTGACGAACTCCATCGTGCGCGTGGCGTCCACGTCCACGAACACGGAGACGTGCGGTGCCGTGAAGGCGCTGGTGACCATGGCGCTCGCGATGGCCTTGCGAACACCCTTGACAGGGATGCGGTCCTCGCGGACGGTCGGCGATTCGGGCGTGTGGATGTTGCGGAAGACGTTGACCTGCTGGGCCTGACGCAGCACGTCGTCACGCGTGACCTCGCCTCGCGCACCCGTTGGCACGACCTCGGCGAGGTCGACTCCGAGTTCTTTGGCGAGGCGCCGGACCGGGGGCTTCGAGATGACCGTGCCGCCGCGCGGCCTCTCGGCGGCACGAGCCTGTCGGCGGGCGCGGTCACCGGTTCGGCGCGTCTTGGCGTGGCCGCCGGTCCCGTAACCGACCAGGACGCTGCCGGACGACTGCTCCGGCTCCGCACCCCGATCGACGACGTCCCCCTCGACCTGCACCTCGGTGGGGAGAGCGGCCTGGGCGGGACTGTTCAGCGGCGCCGACAGGCGCGTGGAACCCTGCGAGTCGACGGTGATGATGGCCGCGCCCACCTCGACGGTGTCACCCTCGGACGCGAGCAGTTCGCCGACGACGCCCGCGAAGGGAGAGGGCAGCTCGACGAGCGACTTGGCGGTCTCGATCTCGACGACGACCTGGTTGATCTCGACAGGATCGCCCGGAGCGACCTTCCACGAGACGATCTCCGCCTCGGTCAGGCCCTCGCCGACGTCCGGCAGGTTGAAGCGCTGGGTGCTCATGGGTCTCGTCCTTCTCGTCAGTACGCGAGCGAGCGGTCGACCGCGTCGAGGATGCGGTCGGCGTCGGGCAGATAGATGGATTCGAGCTTGGCCGGGGGGAACGGAGCGTCGAAGGACGCGACGCGGAGCACGGGGGCCTCGAGCGAGTAGAACGCCCGCTCGCTCACGGTCGCGGCGACCTCGGACATCACGCTGACGAAGCCCGGAGCCTCCGACGCCACGACGACGTGGCCCGTCTTCTCCGCCGACGCGACGACCGGGGCGTAGTCGATGGGGGAGAGGGAGCGGAGATCGACGACTTCGATGCTGGTGCCCTCGGTCGCGGCGACCTCCGCCGCCGCGAGTGCGACGCTCACCATCGGGCCGTAGGCGACGACCGTCGCGTCCGTCCCGGTACGGACGACCCGGCTCGCGTGCAGGTCCGCCGCCGGAGCGCCGAGGTCCACGTCGCCCTTCGGCCAGTAGCGGCCCTTGGGCTCGAAGAAGACGATGGGGTCGTCGCTCTCGATCGACTGGCGCATCATCCAGTACGCGTCGTTGGGCGTGCTGGGGGAGACGACGCGCAGGCCCGCGGTGTGGGCGAAGTACGCCTCCGGGCTCTCCTGGTGGTGTTCGACGGCGCCGATGTGCCCACCGAACGGGATTCGGACGACGACGGGGAAGCGTGCGGAGCCCTCGTGCCGGTTGGTGAGCTTCGCGAGCTGCGAGGTGATCTGATCGAAGGCCGGATAGACGAAGCCGTCGAACTGGATCTCGCAGATCGGCCGGTAGCCGCGCATGGCCAGGCCGATCGCGGCTCCGACGATCCCTGCCTCGCCCAGAGGTGTGTCGAGCACACGGTCACCGCCGAAACGCGCGTGCAGGCCCTCGGTCACGCGGAAGACTCCACCAAGGGGGCCGACGTCCTCGCCCATCATCAGAACGCGGTCGTCTGCTGCCATCGCGTCGGCGAGTCCCTGATTGATGGCCTTCGACATGGTCATGACGGTGCCGGGCATCAGTTCGCCTCTCCGAAGCTCGCCTCGAACTCGGCGAGCTGTGCCTTCTGCAACGGCGGGAGGGGGTGCCTCTCACTGTAGACGTGGTCGAACATGAGGTCCGTCGGCGGTGTCACCGACTCGAGCAGGCGCTTGCGGATGTCGGCCGCGTGATCGGCGGCCTCCTCCTCGACACCGGCGAAGAACTGCTCGGACGCACCCTTCCCGACGAGGTACTTGCGGTATCGGGCGATCGGGTCGCGCGACTCCCAGAGGGCCAGCTCCTCCGAGGCACGGTAGCGCGTGGGGTCGTCGGAAGTGGTGTGCGCGCCGATCCGGTAGGTGAGAGCCTCGATGAAGCGCGGCCCTCGACCGGACCGTGCCTCGTCGAGGTGGTGGGCGGACACCGCGTAGCTGGCCAGGACGTCGTTGCCGTCGACCTGCGTGGCGGGGATGCCGAAACCGCTGGCGCGCTGCACGAGGGGGACGCGCGACTGACGCGACACGGGAACCGAGATCGCCCAGTGGTTGTTCTGCAGGAAGAACACCTGGGGCGTCTGGTAGCTGGCGGCCCACACGAGGGCTTCGTTGGTGTCGCCCTGCGAGGTCGCGCCGTCGCCGAAGTAGACGAGCACGGCTTCGTCCTTCGTGACGTCACCGGACGGGGCGTTGTCGAGCGCGACACCCATGGCGTAGCCGGTCGCGTGAAGGGTCTGCGAGCCGATGACGAGCGTGTAGAGGCGGAAGTTGCCGACCTCGGCCGGGTTCCAGCCCCCATGGGTCAGACCGCGGAGAAGTCGGAGGACGTCGAGCAGATCGACGCCCCGGATCCGTGCGACGGCGTGCTCCCGGTAGGAGGGGAAGATCGTGTCCTGTTCCCGCGCGGCGCGTCCGGAACCGACCTGAGCGGCTTCCTGTCCGTGACTCGGCACCCAGAGGCCGAGTTGGCCCTGACGCTGCAGGTGACCGGCTTCGATGTCGAAACGACGTGTCACGACCATGTCGCGGTAGAACTCCTCGAGGAGCGAGTCCTCGAGACCCTCCAGGCGGGGGGCGAACTCCTCCGCCGCCGGGGTGGGCGCGAAACGACCTTCGGTGTCGAGGAACCGGACCGTGTTGCGGGCGCCGGTCGGCTGCTCCTCCGAGTCGTGCAGTGTTGCCACGTTCACCATCCGATCCGTGTGACACGTCGAGGGATCCGGCGCGGCGGCCGGACTGCTTCGAGGCTGACCGCGCGGGAGCCCCGCGGGACGCCGGCGCAGTCGAACGCCTCCGTTCAATCTACAGAGGGGCCCTGCACGGTTTTCGGTAGCTTCTCCACAATCTCTCCCGCGATCGTTAGGACCGCATCCACTGATTCGGCCTCACCGATGGACAGCCGGATGCCCTCGCCGGGGAACACTCGCGCTGCGATCCCCGCCGCTTCGAGCATCGCGGCCGCCTCGATCGTGTCCTGCCCGAACGGCAGCCAGACGAAGTTGCCCTGCGAGATCGGTACCGGAATGCCGAGCCCGCGGAGCCCGTCGGAGATGCGCTCACGGCGCTCGACGAGATGGTCGACTCTCTCCAGGAGTTCGGTTTCGTGTGCGAGAGCGGCGATACCGGCCGCCTGTGCGACTCCCGTCACCGAGAGCGGAATGGCGGAAGCGCGCGCGGCGTCGAGAACGTGCGCCGGACCGACGGCGTAGCCGAGACGCAGACCGGCGAGTCCCCATGCCTTCGAGAAGGTGCGGAGGACGACGAGGTTGGGGTAGCGACCGAGGAGCTCGGCGCCGTCGACGGCATCGGGATCCCGGCAGAACTCGACATATGCCTCGTCGAGGATGACCAGTAGGTCGTCGGGGACCCGGCTCATGAAATCCGCGAACTCGTCGCGGGTGACGACCACGCCGGTCGGATTGTTGGGTGTGCAGACGAGCACGACGCGGGTGCGGTCGGTCACCGCGGCCGCCATGGCGGCGAGGTCGTGGCCACCGTCCGCTCGGAGGGGCACGTGAACTCCGGTGGCTCCTGCGACGACGACCTGGCCCGGGTAGGCCTCGAAGGAGCGCCAGGCGTAGACGACTTCGTCCCCGTGTCCCGCGGCAGCGGTGATGAACTGGGTGAGGAGCGAGACGGATCCCGCCCCGATGTGCAGGTCGAGAGGGTCGACCCCGAATCGGGCGGCGAGCGCCTCTCGCAGATCCGCCGCCGTCGCATCGGGGTAGCGGTTGACGTCGAGGGCCGACCGGATCGCCTCGAGCACGCCGGGTAGCGGTGGGAAGGGGTTCTCGTTCGACGACAGCTTGTAGCCGCCCGCGGCAGCCGGTTTGCCCTGCCGGTACGCGGGCAGAGCAGCGATCTCGGGACGCAGACGGACGGGAGGTTGCGGCATCGGATCACCCTACCGAGGGCTGCGTGCCGTGGAGGGGATCGCGGGGAACCGGATGGGATAGTGATGCATGCGCAGATTCCTGGTCACCGTGCTCGGCAATGCCATCGCCCTCTGGCTGACGACCCTGATCGTCGCCGGTGCGAAGGTCACGGCGTACCCGCCCGCCGACACCCTCGCGACGATCGTCACGTACCTGGTCGTCGGACTGCTCTTCGGTCTGGTCAACGGCATCCTCGGAACCGCGATCCGCATCGTCGCCTTCCCGCTCTACATCCTCACGCTGGGTCTGCTCGCTCTCGTCGTGAACGGCCTCCTCTTCCTCCTGGTCGGCTATCTCAGCAGCCTTTTGGGCTTCGGCCTCTCGGTGGACGGCTTCTGGTGGGGCGTTCTCGGCGCCATCGTCATGGCCTTCTTCAACTGGATCATCGGCGGCCTCCTGCGCCCGCTGGCCGGGCGCGATCGGCGCTGACCCACCCTTCCCCGGATGGGGTGGGCGTCGGGACCGCGGCCTGAGGCCGCGTCGTTGCGCCGGGTGCGGGGTTGTCGACGCGGATGGCCGCGTACGTCGAGGAGGCCACGACCGTTCCCGTGGCATTCGCAAGTAGCTGAACCCTCTCTTCGACGACCGCCCGGTCGGTTGTCGAATCGACGGCTCCCGCGGTCTTCTCATAGAGATCCAGCTTGTGGCCGCTCAGGAACTCAGTGGGTTCCTCTCCTTCCAGTGCGGGAGAGGTGACTATGACGGCGTCGGGTCGGTTGTGCGCGCGTTCCGCCCCGTTGAGGGCAGCGATGGGGTCCTCGACGTGTTCGATGGCGATATGCGGTAGGTCTTCGGGGAGGACGATCCAGGTCCCGGGAGATCCGACAGTGAGCAGTCCGACGGCGTTCCAGTGACCCGACTCGATGAGTCGGGACGCGGCGAGCCCGCCTTGGGAGTACCCGACGAAGGTGACCGGCGTATCGAGGGGCAGCCCCTCGCTACCCAGCTTCTCCTTCATGGCCATTTCGACCGCCCGCATGAAGCCCGAGTCGAGATCGGCATACGCGGAGAGATTCGAGGGCATGTCCTCGGCACTTCCCGGTGAGAGTTCGGTTCCACCGAGATACACGACGGCTCTTCTCACCCCGTCTTCGCCTTCGACGATATCGACCCTGATGCGTCCGTTCTCGAACGGATCGCCATCCATGATGTTGCCGATCATTCCCTTCAGGGAGTCGGCGGAGGTCTGCCTGGCCTTCGATGAGGCGACCTCGTCGATGGTCACCCGTCCGTCCTTGGGACCGGGCAGCATCGCACCCCACCGACGAACGAGATCTTCGCGTGCCCGAGGGTTCGGGATGCTCCCCACCCCCGGTGGAACTCCGAAGACCCCGCGCTCCAGGTCGTCCGCGTTGTCCACGATGTGTCGGATGAAGCGTGCCCCCGCAGCCGTGCTGAACCAGCGGAGAGGGTCGCCCCCCGGCGGCATCGAGCCGGGCTTCCCGGCCAAGCGTGTGATCCCCGCCACCCAAGGCGCCTGCGCTAGTAGAGGGACGCCGAGAGGCCCCGCCAATGCGAATCCCGCCAAGAGGTCGAGAGCTCCCCCGACGATGGCAGCACGGGCGATCTGACCGCCGACGTTCCAGAGCGATGCCTCGAGACTCTCCATGGACCAGCTTTGTGCACTCTCGACGGCGAGATACGAGTGCCAAACGACCTGCAGCCCATTGGAGAGGAGGTCGAAGAGGAGCGCCTGGCTCTGCAGCACGCAGATGGTGCCGTCGAGCTGGAAGTCGATACCGGGGAGATTCTCTGCGACGAACGTGTGGGGTCGTGTGGTGTCGAGTCTCGTGAGGAGCGCGGCGATGTCCCTGGCCTCATCGGCGAAGCGCTGGACTGCGCCGGCGGTTTCTCGGATGGCCTCCGTGACCACCTTGACCTGGCCGCCTCCCGAGACGATCATCTCGCCGCTACTCACAGCGAGTACCGCCATACCCGAACGGTCTGCTCTGCCAGCTCGAGTGGGAGAAGTTGCGCGCGGAGGGGCATGTGCAGGTTGGTCAGTGCCGATGTGAAGGCGTCAGCGGCGCTTCCCTCCCACCCATAGGCAGCCCGTAGGCCTTGGACCGCGTCGGCCAGAGCCCAGATCCGGTCCTGTGCATTACGGATGGTCTGCTCGCGTTGCGCGAGGTCCGAATCTTGAGAGAGGCAGATCGGGGAGGTAGGAGCCATGACATGGGATCTTGCTTCCGCGCATCCGCTGGTCACCGACCGGGCCACACAGATCGTGGAGGGGACGCTCGTCCCCAGAGCTGGGGAGGAGACGCCTCTGCGAGAGAATGTCTCCATGAGCCTGCACGCCCTGCCCGTCGATCTCCATGCCGAAGAGAAGGGCGCGGGCGGTCCGCTCAGTCCTCTGGACGGTCGTTATCGGCCCGCCGTGGAGAGTCTCGGTCTCTACCTCTCCGAGGCCGGGCTCAACCGGGCTCGTGTACACGTCGAAATCGAGTGGCTGCTCTATCTGACAGACCACCGGATGTTCGGCACCGAGCCCGTCTCGGCGGAGCAGGCGGCCGCACTGCGTCGTGTCGCCGCCGACTTCTCCGACGCCGATGTCGCCGAGTTGGCCGAATTCGAGGCGACCACCCGTCACGACGTGAAGGCGGTCGAGTACTTCATCCGTCGCCGACTCTCCGAGCAGGGCCTCGACTCGATCGCCGAGCTCACCCACTTCGCCGCTACAAGCGAGGACATCAACAACCTCGCGTATGCGCTCACCGTGAAGGCCGCCATCGAACAGGTCTGGCGTCCCAAAGTCGAGGCCGTGACGGCCGCGCTACGTGGACTCGCCGTCGAGCACCGCGCCGTTCCCATGCTCGCGCGAACGCACGGTCAGCCCGCCACCCCGACCACGATGGGCAAGGAGATCGCGGTCTTCGTACACCGCCTGGAACGTCAGCTCAAGGCGCTGGGCGCTCAGGAGTACCTCGGCAAGTTCAACGGCGCGACCGGCACCTACGCCGCCCACCTCTCGGCCGGTCCCGACACGGACTGGCCCGCCGTCTCGAACGAGTTCGTCACGTCCCTGGGCCTCGACTGGAACCCGCTCACCACGCAGATCGAGTCGCACGACTGGCAGGCCGAGCTCTACTCGCGCGTCGTGCACATCGGCCGCATCCTGCACAATCTGTGCACGGATGTCTGGACGTACATCTCGCTCGGTTACTTCCGCCAGATCCCCGTGGCGGGTGCGACCGGCTCCTCCACGATGCCGCACAAGATCAACCCGATCCGTTTCGAGAACGCCGAGGCGAACCTCGAACTGTCCGCGGCTGTCCTCGACTCGCTGTCCTCGACCCTCGTGACCTCCCGCCTGCAGCGCGACCTCACCGACTCGTCGACGCAGCGGAACATCGGCCTGGGCCTCGGGCACTCGCTGCTGGCCCTCGACAACATCGAGCGCGGCCTGCGCGAGGTGGCTCTCGACGAGGATGCGCTCACCGCGGACCTCGACCGCAACTGGGAGGTGCTCGCCGAAGCCATCCAGACCGTCATCCGCGCAGAGGTCGCCGCGGGTCGAAGCGCGATCAGCGACCCCTACGCCCTCCTCAAGGACCTCACCCGGGGCCGGCGGGTCGACGCCGTCGCTCTGGCGGAGTTCGTGAGCACGCTCGACCTCACCCCCGAGGCCAAGGCCCGCCTGTCGCAGCTCACGCCCTCCACCTACGCCGGTCTCGCCGACCGGTTGGTGGATCTCGTCGCCGAGGCGCCTGCCGGCTGATACCGGGCAACCGCACCCGCACACGAGAAGGCCGTCCTCCCCATGGGGTGGACGGCCTTCTCACGTCGCGGGAGTCGAGCGGAGCTCGCCGCGTGGTCAGTGGTGGGAGCTCGGCGGGTCGGTGCGTTCCCGAGGCGCGGAGCTCGCCGGAGCCTCCGGCGCCTCGGCCGGGGTCACCGGCGCTGTCGGGTCGTTGCCACGCAGATCCTTCTCCTGACCCACCGGGCCGGCGGCGAGGGCGAGCATCGCGAGCAGCACCAGAGCGACGATGAAGCCGGCACCTGTGAAGACCAGTGAGACCTCCCATGCCCGCGTGGACAGGAAGACCACGACGCCGACGAATACGGCGACGACCGCGGCCAACGCGATCAGTTCAGCGGGGCGCGAGCGGTCGGAACGGCTGGGTTTGGCCATCAGGGGTTCACCATCGGATCGGGTCGTCGGTCGCCCTCCCACTTGAGGGTGAAGGCGGTGATGAGTGTGAAGACGGCTGTGACGGCCGCCCAGGCTCCGAAGACTCCGACGACGACGACGGAGTTGTCGTGGGCGAGTAGGACGCCCACGACCAG
The DNA here is from genome assembly GCA_913778905.1 of uncultured Naasia sp. GTDB lineage: Bacteria > Actinomycetota > Actinomycetes > Actinomycetales > Microbacteriaceae > Naasia. Next base: position 160,542 of record CAJYYA010000018.1, read on the forward strand.
GAGAGCGGCGACGCTGCCGAGGATGCGGTGATCGTTGGAGGTCGGGGTGCCCGGCTCAGGGTTGCGGGCCAGCAGGAACTCCGTCACCGCGGTCAGCGCGCCGATCGCGGCGATGACTACGACGAGTGCCCCCAACCCGAGCCCCAGGACGAGCGCGGCCACGGCAAGCAGCCCGACGGCGGAACCCACGACTCCTCCGGAGCGGGTGAGCGCGATGGAGCCACGGTTCGTCGAGGAATTTCGGGCCGTCAGGACGCCGGAGATGCCACTCGCGAGCGCGAACACACCGACCACGCCGAGACCGAACGACGGGGAATGGTCGGGGGAGAAGGTCACCGCGATCGCAGCGAAGGCCGCCAGAGCCGCGCGCACCGCGAGGGTCTTCCACGAGCGGGCGGCAGAGGACGTGATGTCGTGCTCCATGCCGTCTCCCGATCGCCTTCTCAGGCGCTCGATGCGCCCGGACAAGCCTACGCCACCCCACTCGTGGGAGGCGGGCCTGCTCAGTGCCCGGGCGGGAGGTCGGCGAAGCGCGAGTAGTGGCCGTGGAAGCCCACGATGACCGTACGGGTGGGGCCGTTTCGGTGCTTCGCCACGATGAGGTCCGCCTCACCGGCGCGGGGGCTGTCCTTCTCGTAGACGCTCTCGCGGTGCAGCAGGATGACCATGTCCGCGTCCTGCTCGATCGAGCCGGACTCGCGGAGGTCCGAGATGACGGGCAGCTTGTCGGCTCGCTGCTCCGATCCACGGTTCAGCTGCGACAGCGCGATGACGGGGACCTGCAGCTCCTTGGCGAGCAGCTTGAGCGATCGGGAGAACTCCGAGACCTCCTGCTGACGGCTCTCCACCTTCTTGCCGGACGTCATGAGCTGCAGATAGTCGATGATGACCATCTTCAGACCGGCCTTCTGCTTGAGACGGCGCGCCTTGGCTCGGATCTCGACGAGCGTCATGTTGGGGCTGTCGTCGATGTAGAGAGGAGCGTCGTTGATCCGCCCGCGGGTCTGAGCGAGCTTGACCCAGTCGCCGCTCTCCAGATTGCCCTTGCGCATGTTCTGCAACGGGATCGACGCCTCCGCGGAGAGAAGACGCATGGCGATCTCGCTGCGGCCCATCTCGAGCGAGAAGAAGATGCTCGGCATGTTGTGTTTGATCGACGCGGCGCGGGCGAAGTCGAGCGCCAGCGTCGACTTGCCCATGGCGGGACGGGCCGCAACGACGATCATCTGGCCCCCGTGAAACCCATTGGTCAACTCGTCCATCTCGCTGAACCCGGTGGGGACGCCACTCATGCTGCCGTCTTTGCCCTGCGCGGCTTCCATCTCGTCCACAGCGCTGGTCACGGCATCGGCGAGTGGGACGTAGTCCTCCGCCTCGGTCTCACGCGTCACGGCGTAGATCTCGGCCTGGGCGGTATTGACCAGATCCGTCACCTCGCCCTCGCTGGCGTATCCCATCTGCACGATGCGCGTACCCGCGTCCACGAGGCGACGCAGCACCGCGCGCTCGGCGACGATCTCGGCGTAGTAGCCGGCATTGGCGGCGGTCGGGACCGTGCTCGTCAGGGTGTGGAGGTAGTCGGCGCCGCCCGCCTTGGCGAGATCCCCGCTCTTCGTGAGGGCATCGGTGACGGTGATGACATCGGTGGGCTCGCCCATCGCGTACAGGCTGAGTACGGCCTCGAAGATCACCTCGTGCTTCGGCACGTAGAAGTCGACGCCCTTGACGGCCTCGACGACGTCGGCGACCGCGTCCTTGCTGAGGAGCATGCCGCCCAGGGCGCTCTGCTCGGCGAGAAGGTCGTGCGGGGGCATCCGCTCCATCGTCCGGCCTTCGGAACGGGTCTCGCCCGCCAGTCCGAGATGCGCGATCGACATGAAGTACTCCCCTTGCGGTTCCGTGTGCGTGGTGGCCGCGCATGCCGTGGCACGCCCGGTCTTCGAGAGGCCCAGGGCGTGCCACGGTGCAGATGCGCACGCTTCCGTGTGTGCTGCCCGTGGTGCTCGGCACTGATTGCAACTCACACCACCGACATCAACGCTTCCGACACCCGAATGGCCCCCACGACCACCCACCGGAAGCGACTCACGGCGATGCCCCGACGCTATCGGTCGAGGCGGTTGTACACACTGTGGACAAAGATGTGGAAACTGTGGAGAGGGGCGGCGTGTCGGCCTGTTTCTGTGGGAAACCAGCCGGTGAACGATCTGTGAACAACGAGCTAAAAGCCTGCTGACCTGGGCTTTTGATATTCACAGGTTGTGAAGCCCGAAACTCACTTCAAGCTTTGGTCGAGACTTGACAACGGCCCTCGTCATACCCGTTGCTTCGGAAGGCGAACTATCTTCCACATGTCCGAGAGCCCCTCGCCAGAAGCCTGTGGAGAGGCCGCCAGAAGCCCCTCAGACCGCCGGAAACGACGAAGCGGGCCCGTCCCTCGGATGAGGAACGGGCCCGCTTCGTGAAGCGACGCGTCAGCGTGCAGCGACCACCGTCAGGGAGATGGTGGCGGCGACGTCGTCGCGGAGGCGAACAGTCGCCTCGTGCGATCCGACGGCCTTGATAGCGGTCGGGATCTCGATCTTGCGCTTGTCGATCTGGCCGAGACCGGCTGCGGCGACAGCGTCGGCCACGTCGGCGGTCTTGACCGAGCCGAACAGACGCCCCTCGGCGCCGGCCTTGACGGCCAGCGTGACGGTCGTGTCCTCGAGACGGGCCTTGAGCTGCTGCGCCTCTTCGAGGGTGGCCAGCTCGCGCGCCGAGCGCGCAGCCTTGATCGACTCGATCTGCTTCTCTCCACCGCGGGTCCACGCGACAGCGAAACCCTGGGGGATGAGGTAGTTACGGGCGTACCCGTTCTTCACGTCGACGACGTCGCCGGGCGTACCCAGTCCGGTCACCTCGTGAGTGAGGATGAGCTTCGACATGTCTACCCCTTACCGGCCCGAGCCTGCGTAGGGCAGGAGAGCCATCTCGCGCGCGTTCTTGACCGCGCGCGCGATGAGGCGCTGCTCCTGCACCGAGACACCGGTGATACGACGGGCGCGGATCTTTCCACGCTCCGAGATGAACTTGCGCAGAGTGGCGACGTCCTTGTAGTCGATCACGCCGACGCGGATCGACTTCGCGGGAGCGGCGGTCTTGCCGCCCTTGCCACGAAGCGGCTTGCGGCGGTCGCCGCTTGACTTTCCAGCCATGTACTTCGTCCTTTATCTATAAGAAGAATTGTGAGATCTGATTCGCTCGGCGCGATCAGAACGGAGTGTCGTCGTCGTAGCTGCCCGGCGTGTTCCACACGTCGCCGCCCGACTGAGCAGGCGAGCTGTTGCCGCCCCCGCCGTATCCGCCGCCGTTTCCGCCGGAGGATCCGTTCTGGTTGCCCCAGGGCTCGTCGCGCTGGCTGTTGCCCTGCGAAACGGAGCGCCCGCCGCCAACCTGACCGCCGCCGCCACCCGCCGAGCGGGTGACCTGTGCGGTCGCGTAGCGGAGCGAGGGACCGATCTCGTCGACCTCGAGCTCGATGGAAGTGCGCTTCTCGCCTTCCTTCGTCTCGTAGGAGCGCTGCTTCAGCCGGCCGGTCGCGATGACACGCGACCCCTTGCTGAGCGTTCCGGCGACGTTCTCGGCGAACTCGCGCCACACCGACGCCCGGAGGAACAGCGCTTCGCCGTCCTTCCAGTCGTTGGACTGGCGATCGAAGGTGCGAGGGGTGGAGGCGATGGTGAAGTTCGCGACAGCGAGTCCACCCTGCGTGTAACGCAGCTCAGGGTCGGCGGTGAGGTTACCGATGACCGTGATGATCGTTTCGCCGGCCACGACTCAGTTTCCGTCCGCGGGCTTCTCGTCGGCCGACGCGTCCTTCGCAGCGGCTGCAGCAGCAGCGGCCGCGACACGGGCGACGGCCTCTTCGGCGCGGAGGACCTTGGTGCGCAGGACGGCTTCGGAGAGACCGAGCTGACGGTCGAGCTCCTTGGCTGCCTCGGACGTCGAGGTCAGGTTCACGACGGCGTAGATGCCTTCGCTCTTCTTCTTGATCTCGTAGGCGAGACGACGGCGGCCCCAGATGTCGACGTTGTCCACGGTGCCACCCGCGTTGCGGATGACGTTCAGGAACTTGTCGAGGCTCGGAGCGACGGTGCGCTCATCGATCTCGGGATCGAGGATGACCATGAGTTCGTACTTGTGCGTCACTGACCCACCTCCTTCGGACTAGAACGGCTGCAGGATTTCTGCAGCAGGAGGGTGTGTGCACGTGCCCGCCTGAACGGGCAACCGCAACAGCTTAGCCTGCGACGACCGTCTCCCACCAGTGGCGGAGGCGCTTCTCGGCCTCCTCCGCGCCCAGGGGACCCTCGTCGAGGCGGAGTTCGAGCAGGAAGCGGTACGCGCGTCCGACATCCGGTCCGGGGGGGAGATCGAGGATCCGCATGATGTCCTCACCCGTGAGGTCCGGTCGGACGGCTTCCATCTCCTCGCGTTCGGCGAGTTCGGCGATGCGCTGCTCGAGGTCGTCGTATGCGAATCCGAGCCGATCGGCCTTGCGGCGATTGCGCGTCGTGACGTCGGCACGGGTGAGGATGTGCAGTCGCTCGAGCTCCTCGCCGGCGTCCCGCACGTAGCGACGTACAGCGGAGTCCGTCCACCCGCCCTCCGTGTAACCGAAGAAGCGTTGGTGCAGCTCGATGAGGAGGGAGACCCGCGCGATGGTGTCGTTGTCGAACCGGAGGGCCCGGAGGCGCTTGCGAGCCATCTTGGCCCCCACCACGTCGTGATGGTGGAAGGTGACGACGCCGCGACCCTCGAAGCGGCGGGTGGACGGCTTACCGATGTCGTGCAGAAGAGCAGCGATGCGGACCACTATGTCGGGCCCAGGCCCGAGGCTCGCTCGAGAGCGTTCGAGGTCGATGGCCTGCTCGAGCACCGTGATCGAGTGCTCGTAGACGTCCTTGTGTCGGTGTTCCCCGTCGACCGTGAGTTTGAGGCCGGGCAACTCCGGCAGGACGAGATCGGCGATGCCGCTGTCGACGAGAGTTTCGAGCCCCGCGCGCGGGCTGTCGGCTGAGAGGAGCTTGACCAGTTCGTCGCGCACACGCTCGGCGGAGATGTTGCCGATGCGATCGGCGAGCGCGGTCATCGCCTCGGCGGCTTCCGGGTCGAGGCGGAAGCCCAGCGTCGACGTGAAACGCGCCGCTCGCATCATGCGCAGCGGATCGTCGGCGAAGGACACCTCGGCCGCCGCAGCGGTCCGCAGCCGTCCGGCGAGGAGGTCGTCGAGGCCGCCGGTCGGGTCGACCAGTACGCGCTCGGGTAGACGCAGGGCCATCGCGTTGACCGTGAAGTCGCGTCGGCCGAGGTCGGCTTCGAGGGAGTCGCCGAAGACGACCTCCGGTTTGCGTGTCTCACCGTCGTAGGCATCGGCGCGGTAGGTCGTGATCTCGACCTGCTCGCCGTCGATCTTCGCTCCGATGGTCCCGAAGGCCCGCCCGATGTCCCAGCGCGCGGTCGAGATCGGCGTGATGATGCGGAGGATGTCGTCCGGCCGGGCGTCGGTCGTGAAGTCGAGATCGGTGAGTTCCCGTCCGAGGAACGCGTCGCGCACCGGGCCGCCGACGAGCGCGAGCTCGAAGCCGGCCGATGCGAACGCGGCGGCCAGACGTGAGACCGGACGCGTTTCCGCGGTCGTCGAGAGGCGGTCGAGAGCGGCCGCCACAGTGGTCATGGTGATCCATGGTAGAGCGTCCGGTAGTCGCGATAGGGCGGCGCGGACACCCTCGCGGGCTGGGGGACGCCGCGTAGAATCCGGACCCATGCACTTCCGCAGCGCGCCCCTCCGTGCGTCCGGGTCGCAGGCGTCGAACGTGCTCCGTGTCGTCGCGGCGGCACTCGTCGTGCCCCTCCTGACGCTGGGCGGGGCCGGCGCCGCGTCAGCGCTCCCCGCGGTCGCCGCGACGGCATCCGCTCCGTCGAACGGGCAGGAATCCTCCGCGACTATCGCCTTCTCGCCCGAGAATTCGGGGGTGTCGCGACCCGGGGAGTCCCTCACCGTCTCAGGGAAGCTCTCCAACACCGGATCGTCCTCTCTCGCCTCCGGTCGCATCGTGATCTCGGTGGGGCGCGACACCGCCGACGTGCAGGGCCTCCAGAACGCGTGGGCGGATCCCTCGGCGCCCGCACTGCAGGAACTCGTGGCGATCGACGCGCCGCCGCTGGCGGTCGCCGGATCCGTTCAGCTCAGCGCCATCATCCCGGCGGACGTCGTCGACGCGGCCCTCGGCGGAACCGGCTGGGGCGCACACGTCGTCGTCGCCCGCTACGACAACGGCTCCCTCCAGGCTTCGAGCACATCCGCTCTGGTGCGTCTCGACGGCGACGGGCCCAGCCCGATCCCGGTATCCGTCATCCTGCCCATCACGGCCTCGACCAGTGCCGAGGGTCTCCTCGACGCCGAGCAGCTGAGCCTGCTGACGGCGTCGGACGGCGAACTCACGAACCGCCTGGTCGCCGCGAAGAGCTCCGGCGCGACGCTCGCACTCGATCCCCGCATCGTGGCGTCCATCCGGGTCCTGGGCGACGCGGCCCCCGCGTCGGCGGTCGACTGGCTCGCCCAGCTCGAGTCGCTTCCCAACGACGTCTTCCCCCTGCAATACGGCGATGCCGATCCGGGCCTCGAGGTCAACGCCGGTCGGGACCAACTCCTCGAACCCACGTCCTTCGCCTCAGCCCTGAAGGCTGCCAACTTCACCTCCAGCCCGGGTACGACTCCCGCGTCGCCGACGCCGAGCAACTCCACGGGCTCGACACCCGGCCCGACACCGTCTCCCACCAACGGGCCGAACCTGCCCTCGCAGAGCGAGATCCTCGCCTTCCCCTACACCCGTTCCGATGTGGCCTGGCCCGCGAGCGGCACCATCGGCGGCGAGACGATCGAGCGCCTCGCGAACCTCGGCCTGACCACCACCATCGTGAGCGAGGGCCAATTCGAAGGGGCCTCGGCGGCCGCCGCGGATGTCGCCGGACGCACCGCACTGGTCGCCGACTCCCTCTCGGGCGTGGTCTCCGACGCCGTCTACGCGCTCGACAACTCCGAAGCGCGTCTCGAGGCCAGCCGCGCGGCCGCGCTTCTCGCCTCGACGGCCAAGCAGGGCACGAGTCCGTCCGTCCTGATCGCGCTCGACCGCGACGACGAAGCGGGCACGAACGCCGGAACCCGCCTCGAAGCGCTATCGAGCCTGCCCTGGGTGTCGCGGACGTCGGTGGCTGCGGCCGCCGGCCAACCGACGAACGCGACGCTCATCCCCGCGGACGACTTCCGCGTCGCCGGTTTCGGCTCGATGCTCGACGACGAGGCCCGCGTCGGAGCCTTCTCCTCCGTGCTCAGTCAGCCGGATCTGCTCACAGGGAGTGCCCGACTCGACCTCCTTGCGAGCATCCAGGCCGGCCGCTCGTCGGATCCCGAAGACTGGAACACGCTCGTCGCCATCCAATCTCAGCGCGCGTCGGAAATCCTCGACTCGGTGTCCATCGACGACTCGAGTCAGATCAATGTCCTCTCCTACTCCGCGGGCCTCCCGGTCAACATCTCGAACGCGTTGCCCTACCCGGTGACCGTCAGGGTCGTGCCCCGGGCCTCCAACGGACGCCTCAACATCTCCGACAACACGGTGACGATCGATCCGGAATCCACCGGCCGCATCTCGCTCGACGCGAAGGCGATCGCGAACGGCCGGGTCACCGTCGACCTGCAGATGGTCAGCCTCACGGGAGTACCCGTCGGGTCGTCCCGAGAGCTCCAGCTCGAGCTGTCGCCCTTCGTGGAGACGGCCGGCATCGCTGTCATCGGTGCGTTGATCCTCGGTCTCCTCGGGTTCGGCACGTTCCGCAGTATCCGGCGCGGGATCCGCACTCGAAAGGCCGACTCCGTATGACCAGCAGCATCGGCAAGGCGAGCGCGTTCCTCGCGTCCGGCACGATCGTCTCCCGGATCCTCGGATTCGTGAAGATCTTCGTCCTCACCCAGGCGCTCGGAGTGGTCAACACGACCTCGGGAGACGCCTTCACCGCAGCGACGTTGATCCCGAGCAGCATCTACGCGGTCATCGGCGGCGGGCTCCTCAGCGCGGTCCTCGTCCCGCAGATCGTGCGTGCCAGCCGCGCAACGGACGGGGGAGCGGGGTACATCAACAAACTCGTGACCGTGGCCCTGGTCGCGTTCGCCGTGGTGACCGTCGCAGCCACGCTCCTCGCGCCGCAGCTCACCGCCCTGTACAACGCGAAGAGTCCGCTTGCCACCGCCTTCGCCTACTGGAGCCTCCCGCAGATCTTCTTCCTGGGGCTCTACGCCGTTCTCGGCGAGGTTCTCAACGCCCGCAAGTCCTTCGGTCCCTTCACCTGGGTCCCCGTCGTCAACAACGTCATCAGCATCGCCGCCTCCGGTGTCTTCATCTCCGTGTACGGCAGCGGAGTGCGGTCCGACGAGGGCTGGACCATCGGGATGATCGCCCTCCTCGCCGGCGGCGCGACATTGGGCGTCGCCCTGCAAGGCCTGCTGCTGTTCTACTTCTGGCGCCGTGTCGGGCTGCGCTACCGGCCCGACTTCGCCTGGCGCGGCGTCGGGCTCGGATCCGCCGGCGGTGCCGCACTCTGGACCCTGGGCATGCTCGTCGCGACTCAGATCGCGGGTCTGATCGAGACGAACGTCGCGATGTCCGCGACTGGTCAGGGGGCGAGTACATTCGCGCTCAGCACCGCATGGCTCATCTTCATGCTGCCGCATTCGGTCATCACGGTCTCGCTCGTCACGGCGTTCTACACGCGGATGAGCGAGCACGCGGCAGCCGGGGACCACAAGGCTTTCGGCAGCGACGTGGGGACCGGCCTCCGCACGGTCGCCGTCCTGCTGACGTTCGCGTCGGCGGCCCTCGTCGTCGGAGCCGTACCGTTCGCACGCGTATTCACCGACGATTTCGGCAGCGCCCTCCCTCTCGGCCTCGTCATCACCTGTTACGCATTCGGCTTGGTTCCGTTCTCGCTGCTGTTCGTCGTCCAGCGCGCCTTCTACGCCCAGGGGGACACCCGAACCCCGTTCTTCTTCACGCTCGCCCAGGTCCTCGTCGTCGTTTTCGGTGTCCTCGCCTGCACGACGCTGCCCGTCGAGCTGATCGCCGCCGGCATCGCCCTCGTCGTCTCCGGAGCGACGCTGTTCCAGCTGGTGCTCGCCGGCGTCCTGCTCGCCCGGCGCATCGGCTGGTCCGCCCACCGTCTCCCCGCGACGCTGGTGCGATCGCTCGCGGCGGCGGCGGTTGCCGCACTCGCGGGGTGGTTCGTCAGCGGCGCGCTGGGGTCGCGTTCGGTCGACGGGTTCGCGATGGCGGGACAGGTGCCGGCCGTCATCGTCCTCGCCGCCGTCGGAGCCTCAATGGGGCTGGTCTACTTCGGTGTCCTCGTCCTGCTCCGCGCACCTGAGGTCTCACTCGTCACCGGGGCTCTCGCCCGCTTCCGCCGTCGCTGAGAGGCCCGCTCACAGCCAGCCGATACGGAATAGCCGCTCGATAGGATCTGTTGATCCGATCGGGTCGGGAAACCGCCCGCCGGATCACGCCGCAGCACCTGCGAGCATCCGGAGAAGACGAGCACTCGAGGAGATTCACGTGCGCCAGATGATCATCATCGGATCCGGCCCCGCCGGCTACACCGCGGCTATCTACGCCGCTCGCGCCGAACTGCAGCCCCTCGTCATCGCCAGCGCCGTCGAGGTCGGTGGCGAGCTCATGAACACGACCGAGGTCGAGAACTTCCCCGGCTTCCCCGAGGGAATCATGGGCCCCGAGCTGATGGAGCGCATGCAGGCCCAGGCCGAGCGTTTCCAAGCGGAGATCGTCTACGACGACGTCGCTTCCGTCGACCTCACCGGACAGGTGAAGAAGGTCACCCTGAACGACGGCTCCGTCCACGAAGCGCTCTCCGTCGTGGTCGCCACCGGGTCCGCCTACCGCAAGCTGGGCCTGCCCGACGAGGACCGGCTGAGCGGTTACGGCGTCTCGTGGTGCGCCACCTGCGATGGAGCGTTCTTCCGCAAGCAGGAGATCGCAGTCGTCGGTGGCGGCGACTCGGCGCTCGAGGAGGCCAACTTCCTCACCCGCTTCGCCGACAAGGTCTACGTCATCCACCGTCGCGACAGCCTGCGCGCCTCCAAGATCATGCAGACCCGCTCGTTCGCGAACGAGAAGATCGAGTTCGTCTGGAACAGCGAGATCGCCGGCATTCACGGCGAGACGCAGGTCGAGTCGGTCACGCTTCGCGACACCGAGACGGGGGAGGAGCGTCCGCTGGGCATCACCGGTCTCTTCATCGCGATCGGCAACGACCCGCGCACGCATCTCTTCCACGGCCAACTCGATCTGACCGAAGAGGGGACCATCGCCGTCAAGGGCCGGACCTCGATCACCAACATCCCCGGTGTCTTCGCCGCGGGCGATGTGATCGATCCCACATACCGCCAGGCAGTCACGGCTGCCGCATCCGGGACGGTCGCAGCGCTCGATGCCGAGCACTACCTCGCCTCCCTCCCCGAAGAGCTCTTGGCCCCGGCCACCGGTCACGTCGACTCGGGCAGCGCCCCCGTCGCGGGATCCACCGTCGACCAGGAGGGCGAGCTGGTCGGCGAGCACTGACCAGCGCCACGTCCTACACTGAACTTCGTCCCCACAAGGAGAATCACCATCATGTCCAACCTCAAAGAGGTCACTGACGCCAACTTCGAGTCCGAAGTCCTGACGTCCGGCAAGACCGTCATCGTCGACTTCTGGGCCGAGTGGTGCGCGCCGTGCCGTGCGGTGGGCCCCATCCTCGAGCAGATCGCCGGCGAGAACGCCGACAAGGTCGAGATCGTCAAGCTCAACGTCGACGACAACCCGCAGACCGCGGCGAAGTACCAGATCACCTCGATCCCCGCGATGAAGGTCTACCAGGGCGGTGACGTCGTCAAGACCGTCATCGGCGCGAAGCCGAAGCCTGCACTCGAGTCGGAACTGGCAGCATTCCTGGCCTGACCGACGGTATCCTCAGCGACCCGCTCGGCCACTCGCCGAGCGGGTCGTTTTCTATATCCATCCACCCGCCCCTCTGATGAAACGAGACGACGTGTCCGCCACCCACCCGACACCGGGTAACAACCTCGATCCCTGGTACGACCTCTACGCGGAGCGCACGTCCGGGCTTTCGGCATCTGAGGTGCGCGCGCTGTTCGCAGTCGCCTCCCGCCCCGAGGTCGTCTCGCTCGCGGGTGGCATGCCGTTCGTCTCAGCACTATCTAAAGACCTGATCAGCGACGCATTTCAGGAGATGATGTCGACACAGGGCCCGATGGCCCTCCAGTACGGCTCAGGTCAGGGAGTCCCTGCTCTGCGTGAGCGGATCGTGGACGTCATGGGGGAGGAGGGCATCAACGCCAGCCCCGACGACATCGTCACCAGCACCGGTTCGCAGCAGGCCATCGACCTCGTCGCCAAGCTCTTCCTCGATCCGGGCGACGTGGTTCTGGCGGAAGCACCCAGCTATGTGGGCGCCATCGGTGTCTTCAGGTCCTACCAGGCCCGGACGGTGCACGTGGCGATGGACTCCGATGGATTGATCCCGGAGGCCCTCCGCGAGACCATCGCGCGGGAGCGTGCGGCGGGGCGGACGATCAAGTTCCTGTACACCATCCCCAACTTCCACAACCCGGCAGGCGTCACCCTCAGCGCCGAGCGTCGCGCGGAAGTTCTGGAGATCTGCCAGCGCAACTCGATCCTCGTCATCGAGGACAATCCCTACGGCCTGCTCTACTTCGACGAAGCCCCGCCGTCGCCGATCCGTAGCCTGGACGAGGACGGAGTCATCTACCTCGGTTCCTTCTCCAAGACTCTCGCTCCCGGATTCCGGGTGGGCTGGTCGGTCGCACCCCATGCGATCAAGGAGAAGCTGATCCTCGCCGCCGAGTCGGCCATCCTGTCGCCGAGCTCGTTCAATCAGATGCTCATCAACCGCTACCTCGAGCAGTCCGACTGGCGTGCTCAGATCGGCGTCTTCCGCGGTGTGTACCGCGAGCGCAAGAACGCGATGCTCGACGCGCTGGGGGAGTATCTTCCCGACCTGACATGGACCAACCCGTCGGGTGGCTTCTACGTCTGGGCGACGCTGCCGGAGGGCCTCGACTCCAAGCAGATGCTCCCTCGCGCCGTGACCGAACTGGTGGCCTACACACCCGGCACCGCCTTCTATGCCGACGGGGACGGGCGCCAGTCGCTCCGACTCTCCTTCTGTTATCCGACGCCCGAGGCGATTCGCGTCGGGATCCGCCGGCTCGCCAATGTCGTCGGAGCCGAGATCGCACTGCGCGACGCCTTCTCCGGTACCGGGTCTCTCGACGAGCCCATAGACCGACGCTATGTATCCGCCCCTCCGCCCGACCTCGGTTGAACAGGATCTGCCATGACTGACGCACCTCTCTCCATCCTCATCCTCGCCGGCGGAATCTCTCATGAGCGTGAGATCTCGTTGCGGTCCGGCCGTCGCGTAGCCGATGCCCTGACGGGCCGCGGCTGGGCCGTCACCGTGGCCGAGCCGGACGCGGCGACCCTCGGTCTCATCTCCACCGGCTCGTTCGACGTCGTGTGGCCAGTACTGCACGGAGCCAGTGGTGAGGACGGATCTCTCCGGGCCCTCCTCGAACATCAGGGGGTCCCATTCGTCGGTTCTCGACGCACGGCCGCCCGGTTGGCCTGGGACAAGTCCGTCGCCAAGACCCTCGTCGGTCGGGCCGGCGTTTCGACACCCCCGTGGATGACGCTCTCTCGAGAGACATTCCGTGAGCTCGGTGCTCCCTCCGTCCTCGAGACCGTACGTGCGGCGCAGCCGGTTCCTCTGGTCGTCAAGCCTGTTCGTGGCGGGTCGGCGCACGGCGTCTCGATAGTCCGGGAGGCGGACCAGCTCTCGCGCGCCATGGTCGAGGCGTACACCTATGACAACGAAGCTCTCGTCGAGGGCTTCGTACACGGCACCGAGATCTCGATCGGCGTGGTCGACACGGGCGAGGGCCCCTATGCGCTTCCCGCTGTGGAAGTGCAGCCGCGCACGGGGGAGTACGACTTCGAGGCCAGATACAACGCAGGAGAGACTCGGTTCTTCACACCAGCTCGCATCGATGAGGCGACTGCCGCTCGCGCGGCCGAGGCCGCGCTTGCGGCACATGAAGCGCTCGGGCTCGATCACCTCTCGCGGATCGACCTCATCATCGACGCGGACGGGGAGCCTCAGTTCCTCGAAGCAAACGTACTGCCGGGGCTCACGGAGACGTCGATGCTCCCGTTGGGGATCAAGGCCACCGGCCGTGATCTCGGCGATCTCTATGCGGAGATCGCCCGCGCAGCGGCCCTGAGCTGACCCTGTGGCGGTGTTTCACGTGAAACACCGCCACAGGTCTCTCTAGACGGACCGGGCCGCTCTGAGTCCGGCTGTCGCCTGACTGATCACGACTGCGCCAGGCCTCGTACCAATGTTCGACGCCTCAGTGTTGCTGGCCAGGAGATTGTGCATGGGCCAGAACAAGTGAACTGCTGGTCCTGACGGCGAGGCAACGGCATGCATAAATGCTTATTGCATGCAATAGTTGCTGTATGACGGTGTACGAGTCTCTCAGGGCGATGGTGATGACGGGCGGCATCCGCGAGGGCGAGCGGGTGGCTGAGTCGCAGTTGGCCGAGCGGCTGGGGGTGAGTCGCACGCCCGTGCGAGAGGCGCTGCAACGTCTGGAGAGCGACGGACTGGTACGGGCGCAAGGGCGCGGCGTCCGCTTATGGATGCTGAGCGGGGATGAACTCGCGCAGCTGCACGTGGCACGCGCCGGACTCGAAGGGTGGGCCGCATTCCTGGCGGCGCAGCGTGTGGCTAGCGGAGAGGTCGCTCCGGCTCGCTTGGCGGAGCTGGAGACGCTAGCCGCCCAGACCCACGAGCTCACGACCGCCGGCGATCTCGCTCGCGCCGTCGAATCGAACCGCGCATTTCACGAGACGGTCGCCGCTCTCGCGAATAACCCGGTCATCAGCAACACGCTGGAGCGATGGTGGGACCAGATCACTGTCAGCACCCGGAAGAGCCTGCACAACCCCGAGCGCACCCAGGCTGTAGACGCCGAGCATGAGGTCATCATCGATGCACTCCGTCAAGGGGATGCCCCGAGGGCACGAGCCGCGGCCGAAGCCCACGCGTTCGCAACCCGCAACGCGTTGAACAAGCACCAACCCGAAACGAGGCGCACGTCATGACTACGCACGACTACGAGATCGAACTGACCTGGACAGGCAATACAGGCACCGGCACCAGCTCCTATCGAGGGTTCTCCCGCGACCACACGGTGACGGCCGCCGGCCCCGGCTCGATCCTTGGATCATCCGACCCCGCCTTCCGCGGCGATTCCGCCCGCTGGAACCCCGAGCAGCTCTTTCTCTCGTCGATCGCACAATGCCACATGCTCTGGTACCTCCACCTCGCTGCGCGGTCCGGCGTCGTCGTGACCGCATACGAAGACCGTCCGACCGGGGTCATGGTCGAAGAAGCCGGCGGGGCCGGACAGTTCGAGCGCGTCACCCTCCACCCGACTGTGACGATCACCGCCGAGAGCGACCCCACGGTAGCTGAGCAACTGCACCACCAGGTCGGTGACTACTGCTTCATCGCCCGCTCGATCAACACGCCGATTCACCATGAGGTCGTCGTGCACCTCGAGGGGCCCGCCACCGCTCCCGCGCTCGGATGATTGCCTGGCTGCGACCGGGGCGGCTGCACTCGTCCCTTCTGCCCCTTGCCACGCTGAGTTGACGGTGGGTGGCGTGAAGGCTTCAAGGACCACGCATCGGAAGGCCCCTCTCACTCCTGAGCGCCGCACGCGACTCGTTGAGCGATGCCGAACCCTCCCGGTAGCGCACGTGGTCGCCGAGATGGGCATCTCCCGGGCGACTGCCGCGAGATGGGTCAGTCGCTGAGAGCGATTCGGAGACGTCGGGCTACCGCATCTTGTCGGAAGAGCTCCTCGATGCCAGGACCTGGACTTCAGAGCACCATCGCGAAGCAGCGCTGGAGACTTGGAAGCTGCACTACAAGTACCACCGACCTCACGGAGCACATGACCGGGAACCACCTGCATCCGCGGCCGCACGACACGTAAGCAACGTCCTGGCCTCCTAGACCTCGGGCTCGCGTCTCGTGGTGCGGTCTGTTCAGATGACGCCCAGTGCTCGCCATCCGACAGTGATCGCGCCGGACGCAACGCTACCCTCTCCTCCCGGCGGTCGAGTGTGCCACCTGGATGCGCTACCGGACCCGGCCGAGTAGCCGAAGGACTATCGAGAGCCGCCCCGCCACCATCCCTGCCCCATCCATGGCAATCGCTTCCCTCACAGCCCGGTGCGACGAGCCTCGGGGGAGGCCGCGCCTACCGGTTCCGGCATGATCGCCCTTGTCGCCCCCGGAGTAGGGCGATCTCATCGAACCTGTAGGTGCGTGGTTACCGGCGCAGCCGGTTCCGCGACGCATGCTCGTACCCGTCAAGGACATGCCTACGAAGACGCTCCGCTCGAATTCGGCGTCCTTACGAATCCATCGGGCGCCTCGACACGCACTCGCCCTTCCGTTCGGCTCGCCCTCCCGCTCGGCTCGGCCCAGGGCGGCTCGGATCGGCCCGGCCCGGCCCGATGTGACCGGCCGTCCTACCGGTAGGAGCCGTCGCCCGCCAGTCAGAGCGGCGGGCGGGATCCGCTCGAGAGCCGCCCATGCGAGGAAGAGGGCCGCGTCCGGCTGACAAGGCCGGCCACGCGCTTGTTGGGCGGTTCGTTGTTGTGGTCAGGATTGGAAAGTCGCCTGTCTGCTCCGTTCGCTTGGCGGTCCGCGTATTCGCGGCGAAGACGCGGCCACATTGTTCGCGCGTCCGAGTGCGGCCGGGAAGTCGTTTACGCGAAGCTCTTCGCGGGATCGTGACGAGCATCATCGTTTGGGGATCTAGAGCCCCAGTACAGCGCTTGTCGACCCCAACCCGACCTTCCAACGGCTGAACCCCACCCGCTCACTTCGTGGTCACCCGCCCATGTACGCCTTCGAACGTGGATGTGAGGCGAACAGTTGACCGGCGGGAGGTAGCTTCCGAACCGAGTACTTGTCTCCTGCCATCCCGCACTGGAGCTCGCTGACCATCAGGAATATGGGGGATATCGAGGCCGGTGACGCCACCGCTTCGTCGTCATCCTTCACGCCGATCGATCGATCTCCGCCAGATCGCATTCCCACCAATCGCCCAAGCGCCACGAGAACACGGTCACGTCCGGTTCATCCGCCCCTGCTTTCGCTGCGCTCCATGACTCGAAACGCGTCGCCGCCCGGCGCCCGCTCCACTCGACACTGCACGGCCACGCTCGCCTCGCCGTCGGAGGTCCCGTGGGCTCGCAGGCCGCAGCGAGACCGGCCGCGTGGCCAAAGGCGTAGCGGGGCCCGACAGCGCGAATGGTTTTCGTCATCGAACTTCGTCAGGTGACCTACGGAGGAGTCGGGACCTCGGCGTGGGAGTGGGTACCCGACACCGGTGGCTGACTGACCCCTCGAACTCGGGGGTCGCAGTTCCTCGGCTGCTTGCGCGAGGTAGCTTGGACACAGTTTCACGTGAAACCATCGTGACGCTGCCGTCCGAGCCACGCGGCGATCGCAATTCAAGTGCGACGATCAATCGCTGACGTGATCCGCACAATGACTGTGAAGGGCATCCTGGAGCCGGTGCCCGTGTGGTCTCCAGCACAGGCGTCGACCTCCGGCCGGACCAGCCCACATACGGACCTACGAAGAAGGGGCTACGACGCATCGTCGTAGCCCCTTCTCGCGGGAAAACGTCAGCCCTCGTAACCATCGTCGCCGAGTTGACGGAGGATTCGGTCCAGATCTCCGACCGAGGCGAAGTCGATGGTGATGCGGCCACGATTCGCGCCGAGAGAGACCTTTACTCGGGTATCGAAACGGTCGCCAAGACGCTCGCTGATCGTATCGAGCTGCTCATGGCGACGCCCGGCCACGGTGGTGGGCTTCTTCGGCTTCGCAATCCGGGAGGCAGCTTCTTCCGCGGCGCGGACGGAAAGGTCCTCGTTGACGATCTTGTCCGCCAACTCAGCCATGGCAGTCTCATCGACGAGCGACAGGATCGCACGTGCATGTCCCGCACTCAGCACGCCTGAAGCGACACGGCGCTGGACTGCATCCGGAAGCTTCAGTAGTCGGATCGTGTTGGTGATCTGAGGGCGGGATCTCCCGATGCGCGTCGCCAGCTGATCCTGGGTGATACCGAAGTCGGAGAGAAGCTGCTGGTACGCGGACGCCTCTTCCAGGGGATTGAGCTGAGACCGGTGAAGATTCTCCAGCAGAGCGTCCTGCAGCATCGCATCATCGGACGTCTCACGGACGACCGCGGGAATCGTCTTGAGACCAGCGCGCTTCGATGCTCGGAGTCGACGCTCACCCATGACGAGCTCGTACTTGGAATCCCCGTCGACACTGGCCCTGACGACGATCGGTTGAAGCACACCGTTCTCGCGGATCGAGACGACGAGCTCGTCGAGTGCGTCCTGATCGAACTCCTTGCGTGGCTGTTGCGCGTTGGGACGGATCTCGTCCACCCGGATACTCGCGAGTCGCGCACCGGGGACGGCGACGAGCGAATCCTGTGCACCTCCATCGGGTCCACCAGCGGGAGCTGAGGGGAAGAAGACATCGACGGGCCGGGACCTGTCGTCATCACTCGTCGGGATCAGAGCGCCAATGCCCCGACCGAGTCCTGTTCGCTTGGGTGTAGCCATCAGGCGTCTGCTCCTCGTCGTGCGATTTCGGCGGCGGCCTCGAGATAGGAGAGGGAGCCGGGGGAGTTGGTGTCGTACGAAATGACGCTCTGCCCATAGCTGGGTGCTTCGGAGATACGCACCGATCGCGGAATGATCGTCGCGAGAGTCTCTCGCGGGAAGTGCTCGCGCACGTCCTGAGCGACCTGATTCGCAAGATTGGTCCGCGCGTCGAACATGGTGAGGAGGATCGTCGACACTCGAAGCTTCGGGTTGAGGTGCTTCTCGATCAGCTCGATGTTCTTGAGCAGCTGACTGAGGCCCTCGAGCGCGTAGTACTCGCACTGGATCGGGATGAGGACTTCCCGCGCCGCGACGAAGGCGTTGATGGTGAGAAGCCCCAGCGAAGGCGGGCAGTCGATGAAGACGTAATCGTAGTCGCCGCTCTCCGCGAGGTAAGCGTCAAGTGCGGTCCGCAAACGCTGCTCACGTGCGACCAACGACACGAGCTCGATCTCTGCACCAGCGAGGTGGATGGTGGCGGGGATGCAGAAGAGGGTCTCGAACTCCGGGGAGTTCTGTACCACGTCCTCCATCGCCGCCTCGCCGACGATGACGTCGTAGACACTCACCGTGTCGGCCCGATGCTCCACACCGAGCGCTGTCGAGGCGTTGCCCTGGGGATCGAGATCGATGACGAGGACCTTGGCACCCGAGCGTGCGAGCGCGGCCGCCAAGTTCACGGTGCTCGTCGTCTTTCCGACACCACCCTTTTGATTAGCGATGGTGAAGACTCGCGTCGCAGCCGGGCGGGGGAGTCGGGTGACATCGAGCGCACGCCGGCGCCGAGTCATGTCCGCGAGTTCGCGCGCCAGCGGAGTACTGCTGTCGAAGTCCCCGGACGAGGACGCACCGGCGGCCGCAGTGTCGGACTGTTTCACGTGAAACCTTCTCGAGAGGGGGAGGGCAACACGAAAGACGTGTCGACTGTTACCTGAGTTTAGCCGCGAAGACGTTCGTCGACTCGGTTGGGAGCTCGGTTCCCAGTTCGATCACCCGAACATCGGTGAGCTGTGCGCGACTGATGGCTTTGCTTGCTCGGCCGATCTCATCAGCGACTGTCTTGCCCTTGAGAAGGAACAAGCCACCATGTGGAGCGAGAAGAGGGGTCACTATGGGCAGAAGTTTTCCCAGGTTGCCCACCGCACGCGCAGTGACGCTGTCGAATTCCCCGACAGGTGCCTCTTCGGCACGACCGCGCAAGACGGTGACATTGGACAGTCCGCATGCCGTCACCTGCTCGGACAACCAGTCAGTGCGTCGCTCCATGGGCTCGATCAGGGTGAAATGAAGATCTGGGCGAGCAATCGCCACCACGAGTCCGGGGAACCCGCCGCCGCTGCCGACGTCCGCGACACGGCCAGTCAGTAGCGGTGCCAGTAGTACGGAATTGACGATGTGCCGCGTCCAGAGCCGGCCCACCTCGAGAGGACCTATCAGACCACGCAACTCCCCTTCGCGGACGAGTGCGTCGACGAACAGTCGGGCGATGTCAATCCGATCGCCGAAGAGGTCAGCCGCGAAATCCGGTTCCACCTCGGGCGATACGTCCCCCGCAGCGGATGCTTCAGACCAGCCCGACGTCATCCGCGAGTCACGACGATGTGGCGGTCGCGACCCTCGCCTTCGGATTCCGAGATCAAGCCGCGCTCGGCGGCGATATCGTGGACGATCTTCCGCTCGTAGGAGCTGAGTGGAGCGAAGTCGTACCGCTCGGCGCCTCCCTCGAGGGCCGCCTCGGCGCGGTCGACAAGACGCGCGAGCTGCGCCTTGCGGGTGTTACGGCTACCACCGATGTCCAGTACGAGGCGGGAGAACTCCCCGGTTCCATTCTGAACGGCCAAGCGGGTCAACTCCTGGAGAGCCGCCACGGTCTCCGGGTGCGACAGCAGCGGGAGCTCGCCATCAGCACCGACGGTCAGCGTGGTACGCCCCTCGGTCACCTCGATCTCGATATCGCCATCGAGATCCGTGATGTCGAGGAGCTCCTCGATGTAGTCAGCGGCGATATCACCCTCGTCGGGAGCGGTCGCGGGGGAGAGGGTGGCGTCGGTCACTTCTTGGCTCCGGACTTCTTGGCGCGGGTCTTGCTGACAGGCTGCTGACGCTGCGCGGATTTGGGCGCCTCGACAACGGTCGTTCCCGATCCGTCGGCGTTCGGCTCGATGATGAGCTTGCCCTTCTTGGCGAGGCGGGCCTCGCGAGCCTTCGCGGCCTCCGACCCCGGGGTCGGCATGTTACGGATGACCAAGAACTGCTGACCCATGGTCCAGACGTTGGAGGTCAGCCAGTAGAACATCACGCCGAGGGGGAACGACACACCCGAGACCGCGAAGACCAGCGGGAGGATGTACAGCAGGATGCGCTGCTGACGGAACATGGGGCTGTTCTTCGCCTCGGGCGACATGTTGCGGGACATGATCTGCAGCTGAGTGATGAACTGCGACGCCGTCATGAGGATCACCATCACGGCCGCGACGATGCGAACCGCTGCGGAGTCCGTGTTGAGGAACGTGTCGTGAAGAGGAGCCACACCGAAGAGAGAAGCCTCGCCGAACTGCTTGGCCAGCTCGTCGGAGAGGGCGCCGACACCCTTGACCGACTTCTGAGCATCGTTGAGAACCGAGAACAGACCGAAGAAGATCGGCATCTGCAGCAGGAGGGGCAGGCAGGAGCTCAGCGGGTTGGTACCGGTGCGCTTGTAGAGCTCCATCGTCTCGCGGGACATGGCTTCGCGAGAGAACTGATCGCGCTTGCCCTTGTACTTCTCCTGGATCTTCTTGAGCTGCGGCGCCACCTCGAGCATGCGTCGCTGGCTCTTGATCTGCTTGACGAAGATCGGGATGAGAGCCGCCCGCACCACGATCACCAGACCGACGATCGACAGCACCCACGTGAGGCCGGCTGCCGGGTCCAGACCGAGGGCCGACCACATGGTGTGGAACGCCACCAGGATCAGCTCGATGGCCCATTTGATGGGCCAGAGGATGATGGAGATGATGTCCACGGTCAGACCTTTCTGGAGTTGCCGACGACGAACCCGAACGGCGTGACTCGATAGCGGAAGTTCTTGCGGCGAGGGATGTCGTCGACGCCGCCGGCGGCCCAAGGGTGGCAGCGGCAGACGCGGCCGGCCGCGAGTACGGCACCCGCCGTCAGACCGTGCTCCTGCACAGCCTCGAGCGCGTAGCGTGAGCACGACGGGTAATAACGGCAGACATCGCCGTAAAGCGGAGAAATCACCGCTCTATACCCGCGTAGGAGTAGAACCACGACGTTGCGCGGGAAGAGAAGCGTCGCTACGACGACGTTCTTCATCCTTCGCTCCTCATTGTCGCTCCGCGGACTTCATGACGAAGGGTAGCCCAGTCGGCTGATACAGAGGCGGGCAGGGCGCGAATGACCACGTCCTGCCCGACTGCACCGCTGTCGATCAGTTCACGGCAGATCGCCTTCAATCGACGACGGATCCGATTGCGGGTGACCGCATTACCGACCTTGCGGGTGATGATGAAACCGAACCGAGCGTCTCCCGATCCGGTTGCGACGGCAGAGATCACCGAAAGTCGACCGGTCGTCCGCTTACCGCGTCGGAGGACGCGCTTGTAGTCGGAGCCCGAAACGATCCGGTTCTGCCGCGGCAACAACTACGCGGAGAGCTCGGTGCGGCCCTTGGCGCGGCGCGCGGCGAGGATCGCACGGCCGGCGCGCGTGCGCATGCGCAGGCGGAAGCCGTGCACCTTGGCGCGGCGGCGGTTGTTCGGCTGGAAGGTTCTCTTGCTCATGGCGTTGCTCCATCGGAGGTAGACGTAAGACGGCGGGCGCCCGAGCACGCCGCGGGCGACTCCCTGGGGAGTCAGACACGAAGCACATCGGGCCGGGGTCAATACCCCCAGCTCGGGCAACTGGTTAAAGGTACGCGCTTCGACGATCCCGGTCAAACCTCGACGAGGATCAACCGAACACGATAGGACCGCGATCCATCTCGTGCCGGCCCGACGCGCCGTATTCTCCACAGGGGATTTGATTCGCGTGGGCGGCGGACATTACCGTGAACCCTCCGGAATAATGGCGCTGCGCTCGTCCCTACGCGACCGTGGACCTCTTTCCCCACATCCGATCGATAGTGACGCTTCGGCGCCACCGACCGGTGGAGCCGCCCGGGCCTCGCGCGCCGTGCCGCCCCCGGCCCCTTTAGGCAGGAATCCCATGGCAGAGGCACCGCAAGCCCAGGAGATCTGGACGCTGGTCCTGGGAGCCCTGGCCACGGATGACCGCATCACTCCGCAGCTCCACGGCTTCATCAACCTGGTCGAGCCCAAGGGCGTGATGGCAGGGACCCTCTATCTGGAGGTTCCGAACGACCTGACGCGCGGCATGCTGGAGCAGAGGATCCGCGTTCCTCTTCTGAACGCCATCGCGACGCTCGATTCCCAGTACGCCGTCGCCAACTTCGCCATCGTCGTCAACCCCGATATCGACAGCTCGCCGGTCGTCCCGATCGCGGAAGCCAACGAGCCGCCGCCGTCGCAGTACATCGAAGCGCCGGTACCCGTCGTGGCCGATCATTCGTCGTCTTCGTCGCGCGGCGACACCCGGCTCAACGGCAAGTACAACTTCGACAACTTCGTCATCGGCGCTTCGAACAGATTCGCTCACGCCGCTGCCGTCGCGGTCGCCGAGGCGCCGGCCAAGGCGTACAACCCGCTCTTCATCTACGGTGACTCCGGGCTCGGCAAGACGCACCTGCTTCACGCGATCGGCCACTACGCGGTCAGCCTCTATCCCGGCATCCGAGTCAGATATGTGAGCTCGGAGGAGTTCACCAACGACTTCATCAACTCCATCGCGACGAACCGGGCCTCGCTGTTCCAGGCGCGTTACCGCGACGTGGACGTCCTCCTCATCGACGACATCCAGTTCCTCCAGGGGAAGGACTCCACTCAGGAGGCCTTCTTCCACACCTTCAACACGCTGCACGACCACAACAAGCAGGTGGTCATCACCAGCGACCTCCCGCCGAAGCACCTCACCGGTTTCGAGGACCGGATGCGGTCGCGGTTCGAGTGGGGCCTGATCACCGACGTGCAGGCGCCCGATCTGGAAACGCGCATCGCGATCCTCCGCAAGCGCGCTCAGATCGACAAGCTGCAGGTGCCCGACGACATCCTCGAGTTCATGGCCTCGAAGGTGTCCAGCAACATCCGCGAGCTCGAGGGGACGCTCATCCGCGTCACCGCCTTCGCGAGCCTCAACCGCACTCCTGTGGACATGGCGCTCGTGCAGACGGTCCTGAAGGATCTCATCACGCTGGACGAGGACAACGTCATCGCGCCGGTCGACATCATCAACAACACCGCCGACTACTTCAAGCTCAGCGTCGACGACCTCTACGGTCCCTCCCGTGCCCAAGCCGTCGCGACCGCCCGTCAGATCGCGATGTACCTCTGCCGTGAACTGACGAATCTGTCGCTGCCCAAGATCGGACAGCTGTTCGGCGGCCGCGATCACACCACTGTCATGTATGCGAACAAGAAGATCAGTGAGCTCATGAAGGAGCGCCGCTCGATTTACAACCAGGTGACCGAGCTCACGAGCCGGATCAAGCAGAACCACCGATACCCACGCGGGTGAACGGGGTCGGAGAAGGGGCACACGGCAGCGTGTGCCCCTTCTTGCGTTTTCAACAGATGGGTCGCGAATTCGGGCCTCTGGAGCCGATTCGAGGTCGCTGAGGCCCCTATGAGGCCGAGTTCTCCACAGTTTCCACAGGGTTTTCCCCCGTTCATGCCTCGGTGGGGATGTCTCGTCAGGGCTGTTTCTACGTGTGGACAGCTTGTGGAAAACGCCGAGGCCGATGTGGCGGAGGCTGTGGACTGTCGTCGAATAGGTGTGAACTATGACCATCTCCGCGGAGTCGGATATCGACTTCTCCGACCTCTCGGCCACACGGAGTCCACATCTGACAGCGATGTAGTTCCCGCTCCGCAGCTGGGATCGGATCGAGATTCCACATGATCCACATCCGTTAAGAGTGTTCCTTGAGAAAGATCTCTTCTTCCATCCGACAACCTTCTACACGTGGACCTTCGATGAAGTCGGACCGGAGGCCGAGAGGCGAAGCCCGCTAGCATTGACCACCGCGCAACCGACCAAGGGGTGAGAGTGAAGTTCCAGGCGAACCGAGACGTGTTCAGCGAGGCCGTATCGTTCGCGGTGAAGCTCCTCCCGCAGCGCACCACGCTGCCGATCCTCAGCGGCGTCCTCATCGAAGCCAGCACCGAGGGTCTCACCCTCTCCTCGTTCGACTACGAGGTCTCGGCACGCACCGAGATCCCGGCCGAGGTCAGCGAGCCGGGTCGCGTTCTCGTGTCGGGACGACTCCTGGCCGACATCGCGAACCGCCTGCCTTCCGCTCCTGTCGAGGTGTCGTCGGAGGACAGCCGCATCGTGGTCCGCGCCGGTTCGGCTCGCTTCACCCTGCTGAGCATGCCTGTCGAGGAGTACCCGAGTCTGCCCAAGGTCGGACCTGCCACCGGTGTCGTCCCGGCGGACGTCTTCAGCTCCGCGGTGGCCCAGGTGGCCGTCGCCGCTTCGCGCGACGACGTCACCCCCGTCATCACCGGCGTTCAACTCGAGATCGCCGAGCACCGCCTCAACCTCATCGCCACCGACCGCTACCGCGTCGCCATCCGGGGCATCCCGTGGGAAGCGGCGGAGGGAACCGTCAGCACGACGGCGCTCGTGCCCGCCCGCACTCTGCAGGAGGTCGGTAAGACCTTCTCGGGCGCGAGCACCATCTCCATCTCGATCACCGGCTCGGAGGACCGCGAGCTCATCGCGTTCAGTGCCGACAAGAAGACCGTGACGTCGCTCCTCATCAAGGGCAACTTCCCGCCGGTCGGCCGACTCTTCCCCGAGACGACCGAGAATTACGCCGTCATGAACACCGCGGAGCTCGTCGAGGCCACCCGTCGTGTGCAGCTCGTGCTCGAGCGCGAGGCCGCGCTCCGATACTCGTTCGATCTGGAAGGCGTGACGCTCGAGGCCATCGGCAGCGAGCAGGCGCAGGCCTCCGAGAACATCGAGGCTCTGCTCACCGGCACCGACACCGTCGTGTCGCTCAAGCCGCAGTTCCTCCTCGACGGACTGGGAGCCGTCCATTCGGAATTCGTCCGGATCGCTTTCACCAAGACGGAGAACCCCAACAAACCGGGTCCTGTGTTGATCACCAGCCAGTCGAGCAAGGATTCGGCGGGGAGCGACGATTACCGCTACCTGCTGCAGCCGAACCTCCTCCTCCGCTAGACACCCGCCGCGCCGAAGGGCGCACGATCCCTGAGGGACACACGTGACCATGCAGATCGGACTCATCGGCCTGGGCAAGATGGGCAACAACATGCGTACGCGCATGCAGAACGCGGGTATCGAGGTGGTCGGTTACGACACCAACCCGGAGGTGTCCGACGTCGCGGACCTCGCGGAGCTGGCGGCCCGCCTGCAGGCTCCCCGCACCGTGTGGGTCATGGTCCCCGCCGGCGACATCACGTCATCGGTCATCTCGCAGTTGAACGATGTCCTCGAGGCCGGCGACCTGGTCATCGACGGCGGCAACTCGCGCTTCACTGAAGACTTCAAGCACGCCGAGCTGCTGACGAACAAGGGCATCGACTTCGTCGACGCGGGTGTTTCCGGCGGGGTCTGGGGTCTCAAGAACGGCTACGGCCTGATGGTCGGAGGCTCCGACGAGCAGGTCGAGCGCGTCATGCCGATCTTCGACGCCCTGCGCCCCGAGGGACCTCGCGAGGAGGGCTTCGTCCACGTCGGTCCCGTCGGTTCCGGCCACTACGCGAAGATGGTCCACAACGGCATCGAGTACGCACTCATGCAGGCCTACGCAGAGGGATACGAGCTCCTGCTCTCCCGTGACGATCTCATCAAGGACGTCCCCGCGACGTTCAAGGCCTGGCAGCGCGGCACGGTCGTCCGCTCCTGGCTTCTCGAGCTGCTCGTCCTCGGACTCGAGCAGGACCCGGGCTTCGAGCAGATCGACGACTACGTCGCCGACTCGGGTGAGGGTCGATGGACCGTCGAAGAGGCGGTGGATCGCAAGGTTCCGCTGTCCACGATCTCCGCGTCGCTCTTTGCACGCTACGCCTCGCAGCAGAGCGAGTCGCCCGCCCTCAAGGCGGTCGCCGCCCTCCGCCAGCAGTTCGGCGGCCACGCGACCAAGCCCTCCGCCGACGGCTGATCGGCGCCGATAGACGGTGCGGGTTCGTCATCTGAGCCTCGTCGACTTCCGCAACTACGAGACGGCCGAACTCGAGCTGCATCCCGGAGTCAACGTCTTCGTGGGCAGCAACGGGCAGGGCAAGACCAACCTGGTCGAATCCCTGGGCTATCTCAGCACGTTGGGATCGCATCGGGTCTCGAGCGATGCCGCCCTCGTGCGGCAGGGGAGGGAGGCGGCTTTCGTCCGCGCACTCCTGACCCACGGCGGTCGCGAGATCCTGGTCGAACTGCAGATCAACGCATCCGCGGCGAACAAGGCTCAGATCGGACGGTCGCCCGCGAAGGTCCGGGACCTCCCGCGGTACCTGTCGAGCGTCCTGTTCGCACCGGAGGATCTCTCGCTCGTCCGGGGCGACCCGTCGGTGCGTCGACGGATGCTGGACACCCTCGCCGTCGCGCTCATCCCGCGACTCGCCGGAGTGCAGTCGGACTACGATCGCGTGCTTCGACAGCGGAACACCCTGTTGAAGTCCGCTCGCGCGAACGGCCTCAAGGGCGACCGCCTCTCGACGCTCGAGATCTGGGACGACCGATTGATCGAATTCGGTTCGGAGATCATCGTCGAGCGGCTCCGTCTCGTCGATCAGCTGCGGCCGCACCTGCAGGCCGCTTACCTGGCCATTGCCGGATCCGATCACTCGCCGCGTCTTGCGATGCAGCTCAGTGCTCTCGCAGCCGATCCCGCCTCCGACGAGAAGGGCACGCTTCGAGTCGAGGACGCCCTCTCCGTCGAGGCGGTCGGGGAGAGCTTCCGAGCCACCCTCGCCGGTGTCCGGGGCAAGGAACTCGATCGCGCGATCACCCTCGTGGGTCCGCATCGCGACGATCTCTACCTCGAGCTCAACGGATTGCCGGCCAGGGGATACGCCAGTCACGGGGAATCGTGGTCGTTCGCGCTCGCGTTGCGACTCGCCGCTGCCGAATTGGTGCGGGACACGTCCTCGGCCGGGGATCCTGTACTGATCCTCGACGATGTGTTCGCCGAGTTGGACGCACCGCGTCGTCAGCGCCTCGCCGGGGCGGTCGCCGGCTACGAGCAGGTGCTCGTGACCGCGGCGGTCGAGGGCGACATCCCCTCCGATCTGTCGGGGAATCTCGTGCGCATCAAGGCGGGCCGGATCGAGGGAACCGGAGAGCCGGCGTCGACGACGGAGCCGCAGAATCCGTCCGATCCGGAGTCCTGATGCGCCACGAGGAGGGTCCTCTCGACGAGGCCCGCAACGTCTACCTCCGACTCCGCGAGGTGTTCGGGGGCCCGAAGGCCGTTCGAACTCCTCGCCGGAAGACCCGCAGGATCCAGCCCGGCGACACTGTTCCCTTCGGTCCGGGACGCGACCCCGGAGCGGTGGGCGACGTGCTCTCGCATCTCACGACCACCATGGGCTGGACCGCCCCTCTGGCTCAATCCGACCTCGTTTCGGCCTGGCGCGACATCGCCGGCCCGGAGACGGCGGAGCACTCCTCGCCGACCCGGATCGAGGACGGCGTGCTCCACGTCCAGTGCGATTCCACCGCGTGGGCGACGCAGCTGCGACTCATGCGGACGGAGATCGTCACCCGTATCGCTCGCGACTATCCGCAGGCCGGTGTGCAGAACATCGCCTTCGCGGGGCCCGGAGCCCCCAACTGGAAACGCGGCCCCAGATCGATTCCAGGGCGGGGTCCTCGCGATACCTACGGGTGAGGTGACAAAAGTGGTCCCCCTGAGGAATTGAGGCGCTCAGCGGGGCGTCCAGGCTCCCGGTCCGCCGCCGATTTGGTAGGATGGACAGGACCGGCGGGAGCCTAGACGTATGACAGAAGACACGAAGCAGACCACGCCGGAGGACACCTACGGCGCCAGCGCCATCCAGGTGCTCGAAGGTCTGGAAGCGGTCCGCAAACGACCCGGTATGTACATCGGTTCCACCGGCCCCCGGGGTCTGCACCACCTCGTGTACGAAATCGTCGACAACTCCGTCGACGAGGCTCTCGCGGGCTATTGCGATGACATCCGAATCTCGCTCCGCGCGGACGGATCGGTGCGCGTCGTCGACAACGGTCGAGGCATCCCGGTCGACATCCACCCGGTCGAGGGTCGGTCGACGGTCGAGGTCGTCCTCACCGTGCTGCACGCCGGCGGCAAGTTCGGCGGCGGCGGTTATGCGGTGTCGGGTGGTCTGCACGGCGTCGGCAGCTCGGTCGTCAACGCGTTGTCCACGCGGCTCGAGGTCGAGGTGCGTCGTCAGGGCTTCGTGTGGCGGCAGAGCTTCGAGAACGGTGTTCCGCTCGCTCCCCTCGAGAAGGGTGAGCCGTCGGACGAGACCGGAACCACCATCACGTTCTGGCCGTCCGACGAGACGTTCGAGACCGTCGAGTTCGACTACGAGACCCTTCGGACCCGTTTCCAGCAGATGGCCTTCCTCAACAAGGGGCTCAAGCTGACCCTGACCGACGAGCGCCAGCCCCTCAACGACGAGGGCGAAGAGGTCGAGTCGGTCACCAACGTCTACCTGTACGACAAGGGCTTGCGCGACTACGTCGAGTACCTCAACTCGAACAAGAAGGCCGAACTCGTCCACCCGGAGATAATCGACTTCGAGGCGGAGGACACCGAGCGCAAGATCTCGCTCGAGGTCGCGATGCAGTGGACCACGGCCTACACCGAGAGCGTCCACACCTATGCGAACACGATCAACACTCACGAGGGCGGCACCCACGAAGAGGGATTCCGTGCAGCGCTGACCACCCTGGTCAACAAGTACGCCCGCGAGAAGGGGATCCTGAAGGACAAGGACGACAACCTGTCCGGCGACGATGTGCGCGAAGGGCTGACCGCCGTCATCTCGGTGAAGCTCGGGGAACCGCAGTTCGAGGGACAGACCAAGACGAAGCTCGGCAACACCGAGGCGAAGACCTTCGTGCAGCGCGTCGCGAGCGATCAGCTCGGCGACTGGTTCGAGCGCAACCCGCTCCAGGCCAAGGAGGTCATCCGTAAGGCCCTCCAGGCCGCGACCGCCCGCATGGCCGCCCGCAAGGCTCGCGAGACCGCTCGGCGCAAGGGTCTCCTCGAGGGTGGCGGCATGCCCGGCAAGCTCAAGGACTGCCAGAGCAAGGACCCGACGATCTCGGAGATCTTCATCGTCGAGGGCGACTCGGCCGGCGGCTCCGCCGGAACCGGGCGCGACCCATTGACGCAGGCGATCCTCCCGTTGCGCGGCAAGATCCTCAACGTCGAGAAGGCGCGTCTCGACCGTGCGCTCGGCAACGCCGAGGTGCAGGCGATGATCACGGCGTTCGGTACCGGCATCGGCGAGGACTTCAAGCCGGAGAAGGCCCGGTACCACAAGGTCATCCTGATGGCCGACGCCGACGTCGACGGCCAGCACATCACGACGCTGCTGCTCACTCTGCTGTTCCGTTACATGCGACCGCTCATCGAGCTGGGTTACGTCTATCTCGCGCAGCCGCCGCTGTACCGCATCAAGTGGACCAACGCCCCGCACGACTACGTGTACAGCGACGCCGAGCGCGATGCGTTCCTCCGCGAGGGGCAGGCGAACAACAAGCGCATCCCCAAGGAGAACGGCATCCAGCGCTACAAGGGTCTGGGCGAGATGGACTACAAGGAGCTGTGGGAGACCACCATGGATCCGGCGACCCGTACCCTGCGCCAGGTGACGCTCGACGACGCCGCCGCCGCGGACGAGATCTTCGCCACGCTGATGGGCGAGGACGTCGAGTCGCGCCGCTCCTTCATCCAGCGCAACGCCAAGGACGTCCGCTTCCTGGACATCTGAGTGATCGCGCCTCCCGCGCGCACTCCTTCCGGCATTCGGCCGGTGCCCTCGCTACGCCCCCGCTAAGAAACGGAACAGGTCATGACGGACAAGATCGAGCAGGTCGATCTCCAGCTGGAGATGCAGCGCTCCTACCTCGACTACGCGATGTCGGTGATCGTCGGGCGCGCGCTGCCGGATGTCCGTGACGGTCTCAAGCCCGTGCACCGACGTGTCGTCTACGCGATGTTCGACGGCGGCTACCGTCCCGACCGCGCATTCAGCAAGTGCGCCCGCGTCGTCGGCGAAGTCATGGGCCAGTACCACCCCCACGGCGACAGTGCGATCTACGACGCCCTTGTGCGTCTGGTGCAGCCATGGAGCCTCCGCTACCCGCTGGCACTCGGCCAGGGCAACTTCGGGTCCCCCGGCAACGACGGGGCGGCGGCCGCGCGGTACACCGAGACCAAGATGGCACCGCTCGCCATGGAGATGGTCCGGGACATCGACAAGGAGACCGTCGACTTCCAGGACAACTACGACGGCCGCACCCAGGAGCCCGTCGTCCTGCCGAGTCGCTTCCCGAATCTGCTGGTCAACGGATCCGTCGGCATCGCGGTCGGCATGGCCACCAACATCCCGCCGCACAACCTGCGCGAGGTCGCCGAGGGTGCCCTGTGGGCCCTCGCCAACCCCGATGCCACCCGCGAGGAGCTGCACGCGGCCCTCCTGCAGCGCATCAAGGGACCGGACTTCCCGACGGGGGCCCAGATCCTCGGCACGAAGGGCATCCAGGACGCTTACACGACGGGCCGCGGCTCGATCACGATGCGCGCGGTCGTCGCGGTGGAGGAGATCCAGGGTCGCACCTGTCTCGTCGTCACGGAGCTGCCGTACCAGGTCAACCCCGACAACCTCGCGATCAAGATCGCTGAGCTCGTCAAGGACAACCGGATCGCCGGTATCGCCGACATCCGCGACGAGAGCTCGGGCCGCACCGGTCAGCGTCTGGTCATCGTGCTGAAGCGCGACGCGGTCGCGAAGGTCGTGCTGAACAACCTGTACAAGCACACGCAGCTGCAGGAGAACTTCGGCGCCAACATGCTGGCGATCGTCGATGGAGTGCCCCGCACGCTGCCGATCGACGGCTTCATCTCGGAGTGGGTCCAGCACCAGGTCGACGTGATCGTCCGTCGCACCGAGTACCTGCTCCGCGAGGCCGAGCAGCAGGCGCACATCCTGCGCGGATATCTGAAGGCTCTCGACGCGCTCGACGAGGTCATCGCCCTCATCCGCCGCTCGCCGACCGCCGACGACGCCCGCGACGGCCTGATGAAGCTGCTCGACGTCGACGAGATCCAGGCCGACGCCATCCTTCGTCTGCAGCTGCGTCGTCTGGCGGCGATGGAGCGCCAGAAGATCATCGAGGAGGCCGAGCGCATCGAGCTCGAGATCGCCGACCTCAAGGACATCCTTGCGAGCCCGGAGCGCCAGCGCACGATCATCAGCGACGAGCTGACCGAGATCGTCGACAAGTACGGCGACGAGCGACGCACCGAGATCCTCCTTGGCTTCGACGGCGACATGAGCATGGAGGATCTGATCCCCGAGGAGGAGATGGTTCTGACCATCACCCGCGGTGGATACATCAAGCGCACCCGCAGCGACAACTACCGCAGCCAGCACCGCGGCGGCCGCGGCGTGCGCGGTGCGCAGCTCCGTGCGGACGACGTGGTCGAGCACTTCTTCGTCACCACGACGCACCACTGGTTGCTGTTCTTCACGAACAAGGGTCGTGTCTACCGCGCCAAGGCCTACGAGGTGCAGGAGGGCGGCCGTGACGCCAAGGGCCAGCACGTGGCCAACCTGCTCGCATTGCAGCCCGACGAGCAGATCGCCGAGGTGCTCGACATCCGCGACTACGAGGTCTCGCAGTACCTCGTGCTCGCGACGAGGAGCGGTCTCGTCAAGAAGACGACCCTCACCGACTACGACACGAACCGCACCGGCGGCATCATCGCCATCAACCTGCGCGAGGGCGACGAGCTCGTCTCGGCGCTGCTGGTGAACGACGACACCGACATCCTCATGGTGTCGAAGAAGGGCATGTCGATCCGTTTCACGGCGACCGACGAGGCCCTCAGGCCGATGGGTCGCAGCACGTCCGGTGTGATGGGCATGTCCTTCCGAGGTGACGACCGGCTGCTGTCGGCGTCGGTCATCTCGGACGACGCGGAGAACTACGTCTTCGCCGTCACCGAGGGTGGCTACGCCAAGCGGACCAGCGTCGATCAGTATCGCGTGCAGAACCGCGGTGGCCTCGGCATCAAGGTGGCCAAGCTGGAGGACGCCCGCGGCGATCTGG
Organism: uncultured Naasia sp.; assembly: GCA_913778905.1. Classification (GTDB taxonomy): domain Bacteria; phylum Actinomycetota; class Actinomycetes; order Actinomycetales; family Microbacteriaceae; genus Naasia. The sequence goes on from CAJYYA010000018.1 coordinate 192,860, forward strand.
CCGGTGCACTCATCGTGGGGCCCACCGACGAGGTCCTGGTCGTTCTCGAGCGCGGAAAGGTCGTGCGTTCGGGTGTCAGCGAGGTTCCGGCGAAGGGTCGTGACACCATGGGTGTCGTCTTCGCTCGCTTCGGCAGCGATGACAGGATCATCGCTGTCGCCAAGAACAGCGAGAGGAACCTGGAGCAGGCTGACGCCGGTGAAGAGCCGACCGATGGCGGCACCGGGACGGGAGAGGACCAGTAGAGATGACCACCGTCGCAGACAAACTCGCGCGCAAGAGCACGTCGCGCGCGACCACCAAGCAGGTGCGGCTCAAGCTCGTCTACATCGATTTCTGGTCGGCTGTGAAGCTCTCGTTCCTCATCATGCTGGCTCTCGGTATCGTGCTGGTCGTGGGCACCTTCCTCATCTGGGTGGTCCTCGCCAACACCGGCCTGTTCGACAAGGTCAGCACGCTGTTCGCCGACATCTCGGGGCAGGAGAACTTCAACCTGACCGAGATCGTGGGTCTCGGTCAGGTCCTCGGATTCTCCCTCGTGGTGGCTCTGCTCAACACCGTCATCGGCACCGTTCTCGGTGCGATCGCGACGCTGCTGTACAACCTCAGCGTCAAGATCACCGGCGGCGTGCTGGTCGGGTTCACCAACCAGTAGGCCCGATTCGTCGTTGCGCCCAGGCGTGATGTAGAGTCGAGACTGCTGTTTTCGGGGCTATAGCTCAGGCGGTTAGAGCGCTTCGCTGATAACGAAGAGGTCCCAGGTTCAAGTCCTGGTAGCCCCACCACACAGCACGGGGACGTAGCTCAGTTGGCAGAGCGCCTGCTTTGCAAGCAGGATGTCAGGAGTTCGATTCTCCTCGTCTCCACAGAAGAAGGACCAGTTCGTGCTGGTCCTTTTTTCGTTGGCGCGATTTCTCCACCGGGCGGTGTCTGAGCAGCCGCGGCGAAGCTCCACGCTCGATAAATTCGGCCATTCTTACTTCGTTGAACTATCCATCTGGACCCCATTCGCCGGATTGCGCGAGTCTGGTGTCCGACGGGTAGGTTGTTCGCGTGAAGATCGGCATTTTGACGTCGGGTGGAGACTGCCCTGGACTGAACGCTGTCATCCGAGGGGCGGTGTTGAAGGGCGACCGTGCCTACGACGCCGAGTTCGTCGGGTTCCGTTACGGGTGGCGAGGTGTCGTCAACGGCGACACCATTCCCATCGACCGTCACGACGTTCGCGGTCTGTCGCGCCAGGGCGGAACGATCCTCGGATCGTCTCGAACGAACCCCTACGAGGGGGAGCGGGGCGGCCCGGAGAACATCCGGCGCACCATGGCCGAGCTCGGGGTCGACGCCATCATCGCCATCGGTGGAGAAGGCACCCTGACGGCCGCACGGAGGCTGTCCGATGAGGGCATCAACATCGTGGGCGTTCCGAAGACCATCGACAACGATCTCGCCGGAACGGACTACTCCTTCGGCTTCGACACCGCTGTGGAGATCGCCACCGAATCCATCGATCGCGTTCGCACCACCGCGGAGAGCCACCAGCGCTGCATCCTCGTCGAGGTCATGGGGCGCCACGTCGGCTGGATCGCGCTGCACTCCGGCATGGCGGCCGGCGCCCACGCGATCCTGATCCCCGAACAACCCGAAAGCATCGAGCAGATCGTCGAATGGGTGGAGAGCGTGCGCGACCGTGGTCGCGCGCCGGTCTTGGCGGTCTCGGAAGGATTCCGCCTGAGCACCATGGAGGGGGAGCACTCCCACAAGGGACTCGACGCCTTCAACCGCCCTCGTCTCGGCGGTATCGCCGAGTTGCTCGCCCCCGAGATCGAGGCGCGCACCGGAATCGAGTCGCGTTCGGTCGCGATCGGCCATGTTCAGCGCGGCGGCGTACCGAGTGCCTATGACCGCGTGCTCGCGACGCGTCTGGGCATGCATGCCGTGGACGCCGTCACCAAGGAGCAATGGGGCACCATGGTCGCGCTGCGCGGGACGGACATCGTGCACACCACCATCGCTGAAGCCACCGGTGGTCTGAACGTCGTTCCCACCGCCCGATACGAGGAAGCCGCCGTACTCTTCGGCTGATCCGCGTCGTTCACGAACACGAAAGGGCCCGCCTGACTCCGGTCAGGCGGGCCCTTCCGTAGGACCGTGTGTCAGGCGCGAGGAGCGGAACCGCTGTCGCCGACCTCGGGCTCGTCGTCGGCGATCCAGAGATCGTCGTCGGCGCGGAAGGTCTGCCAGGCAGCGTAGGCGACACCGGCGAGGGCCACGACGCCGACCGAGATGAGCACGATGGTGCCCGCACCCGGTCCTGTCTTCTTGTGGCGCAGCTTGCGAGTGGCCTTGTCGAGCTTCTTGCCGGCCTTGCCGGCGTTCTTCTCCAGACGGGCGCGCACGTCGTTCGCGATGTCCAGAACGGAGACGGCCGACGCACCGACACCCGCCAGAGCGGGGATGACGTCGTCCTTGACCTTGTCACGGGCGGAACCGGCGACAGCACGGGTCACCTTCACACCGCGGTCGATGCCGGGCTTGAGGTGCTCGTCGTAGGTCGCGGCCACGCGGGGTCCGACCTGCTCACGGGTGTAGAGCCCCGCCTGACGGGATGCCTCACGGGCCACCGAACCGGCACGGTCGAGGACCTCCTGCTGCTCGTGCCAGAGCTGCTCGGCCTTGTTCTGGAGCTTGTGCAGTTCTCTCTTGCGCTTGCGGGAAAGTCCCATGTCTTCGCCTCCAATAGCGTCTCGCTCGCGTGGGCTCCATCTTGCCACCCAGAGCACTGGGAGCAGGCTGGGGGTTTCTAGGACCCTCGATAGGATCGGATCATGACCACGCATACCGCAGTCGCAACCCTCCACACGACGCAGGGCGACATCCGGATCAACCTCTTCGGCCACCACGCTCCCAAGACCGTCAAGAACTTCGTCGGTCTCGCTACCGGAGACATCGAGTGGGCCGACCCCAAGACCGGTGCGAAGCGCAACGACCCGCTCTACTCGGACCTGGTCTTCCACCGCATCATCCCCGACTTCATGATCCAGGGCGGCGACCCGATCGGAACCGGCACCGGTGGGCCCGGCTACCAGTTCGACGACGAGATCAACCCCGAGCTCGACTTCACCAAGCCCTACATCCTCGCGATGGCCAACGCCGGCTCCTACGGCGGACGCGGCACCAACGGTTCGCAGTTCTTCATCACCACCGCGCCCACGACCTGGTTGCAGGGCAAGCACACCATCTTCGGCGAGGTCGCCGACGACGAGTCGCGCGCCGTGGTCGACGCGCTCGGATCGGTCAAGACCGACGGTCGGGACCGCCCGGTGGAGGAGCAGAAGCTCCTCGGCATCGACATCAGCGAAGCCTGATCGTGGCGGCGGGCGACCTTCAGCGCACCTGGCGACGGGTCGTCCGCACGGTCGCGCCGTCGGCGACCAACGTGATCATCTCGATCACGCTCCTCGTATTCCTGCTCCAGCTGCTCCCGGGTATCGGCGATGCCGTCACCCGGGGGCTGCTCTACGCTCCGATCTACTCGACCCTGATCGCACCGGAACCATGGCGTCTCGTCACCGTGGCGTTGGTGCACTCCAACTCGCCGTTCCACATCGCGTTCAACATGATCGCCCTGTGGATGTTCGGCCAGCAGCTCGAGACCATGCTCGGCAAGGGCAGGTTCGTCGCTCTCTACGTCCTGTCGGCCATGGGCGGTTCGGTGGCCGTGCTGTTCATCCCGTTCCTCACCAACGGACCCGTTGTGGGCGCATCGGGCGCCATCTTCGGTCTGCTCGGGGCGTTCTTCGTGATCGTCCGCAGGTTGGGCGCCAACGCGACCGGGCTCCTGGTCATCATCGGTCTCAACCTGGCGGTCGGCTTCTTCTTCGGATCCATCTCATGGCAATCGCACGTCGGCGGGTTGATCGTCGGAGCGTTGGTCGGCCTCGTATTCACGCGCACCCGCAACCGGCGGCAGTTCCGGCTTCAGGTCGGAATTCTCGTGGCTCTCGGCATCGCCTTGCTCGTGCTCGGGATGCTGCCCGCTCTGATCGGCATCGCCTAGTGGCGGTTATCCACAGGCCTGTACACAATGTGTACAGAGTTACACGCGTGTAAGTCTCCCCGTCGGGGATCGGATCGAGAACGACAAATGGGGCGGAGACCAGGTGGTCTCCGCCCCATTCGAGTTCTTGATCGAAGTGACTGGTGTCAGCGCCAGCGGGTCGTCATGAGGAATCCGATGAACGCGATCCCGAAGCCGATCAGGATGTTCCAACTCGCGAGATCCGCGATCGGCAGCGTTCCCTGGCTGATGTAGAACACGATGACCCACGCCAGGCCCACGAGCATGAAGCCGAACATGACCGGCTTGAACCACACGGGGTTGGGGGTCTCACCCGACGGGGTCTCCACGGGATCGCGGTCGGAGGAGCGCAACTTCGGACGTGCCATGCGCGGAAGTCTAGCAAAGGGGCCTTCCGGAGCGGCTCCGCGTGGGAAAGCAGGCCGTAGAATCCCTTCGGTGGGGACCGAGAAGCCTAAGAGGGGCCGCCGAGCGAGCCGTGAACGTCCGAAGCTGACGATCGTCGGCGTCATCGGGGAGCTGCTCGTCACGGGTGGTGTTCTCGTGATGCTCTTCCTGGGGTGGCAGCTCTGGTGGAACGACTGGATCCTCGCGGGGTCGCAGACCTCTGCCGCGCAGGAGCTCAGCAAGGAGTGGAGCCAGGCGGCGGACCCCGCGCCGTCCGCATCCGCGTCGCCCGATGCGGGAGCACCGGCCGCCCCGGTCGACCATGGGGCGCCGATCGTCGCACAGGAGCCGGGCAACGGTGAGGTGATCGCCAATCTGTACGTCCCCCGATTCGGCAAGGACTACGTCCGGACGATCGCCGAGGGCACAGGAACAGACGTCCTGAACAGCACGAAGCTCGGCATCGGTCACTACGACGGAACGCAGATGCCCGGCGACGTGGGCAACTTCGCTATCGCAGCGCATCGCAGCGCCTACGGCGGCGCCATGCACTTGATCGATCAGCTCCGCGTCGGGGACGCGATCGTGGTGGAGACGAAGGACGGGTGGTACACCTATCGATTCGTCAACCACGAATACGTCATGCCTACGGCCGTGCAGGTGATCGACAAGGTTCCGCAGAACCCCGGGGGAACGGCGAGCGACCGCATCATCACCCTGACCAGTTGCAACCCGCTTTACTCGACGAGCGAGCGCATCGTCGCGTACGGCGTGCTCGAGTCGTGGCAGCCCGCGTCGGCGGGCAAGCCCGCAGCGCTCTCCGAGATCACCGTCCAGGAAGGTCAGTGATGTACGCAGCACTGTGGCGCGTCCTGCCCGGTCCCTTCTGGGTCAGGGCGCTCATCTGTCTCGCTCTTCTCGCGGGCGTCCTCGTCGTCCTCGCCTCCTGGGTCTTCCCCTGGGTGGACGGCATGGTCAACCCGCAAGACGTCACCATCGACCAGACCGCGATCGGAGTCACCAGCCCATGACCCGCATTCTCGTCATCGACAACTACGACAGCTTCGTCTACACGCTCAACGGATACCTTCTCCAACTCGGTGCCGAGACCGACGTGATCCGCAACGACTCGATGTCCGAGGACGAGCTGGCCGAGCGCGCGCAGGACTACGACGGCATCCTCGTCTCCCCGGGCCCCGGCAAACCCTCGGACGCCGGGGTATCCATCGGTGCCGTCAAGCTCGCCGTCGACAGCGGCCTGCCGCTGCTCGGAGTGTGCCTCGGGCATCAGGCGATCGCCGAGGCGATGGGTGCGGTCGTCACCAACGCCGAGGAGCTCATGCACGGGAAGACCTCATCGGTGGAGCACGACTCGAGCGTCCTCTTCGACGGGGTACCCCAGCCCTTCACGGCGACGCGCTATCACTCGCTCGCCGTCGTCGACGGCACGGTACCCGACAGCCTGGAGGTGACGGCCCGCACTCGTGGGGGAGTCATCATGGGCCTCCGGCACGTGGAGAAGCCGGTCTACGGAGTTCAGTTCCACCCCGAGTCCGTGCTCACCGAGGGCGGCTACCGGATGCTGGGGAACTGGCTGTCGGTCGCGGGGATGCCCGGTGCCGCCGAGCGCGCGAGGACCCTCAGCCCACTTCTGACCGTCGACTGAACGCACCTGGAACCGGAATGACAGAAGCGGGGCGGCCCTGAGGCCGCCCC
>CAJYYA010000019.1 GCA_913778905.1 uncultured Naasia sp.
GGAGGGCGTCGAGCCCCAGTCCGAGACCGTGTGGCGTCAGGCCGACAAGTACGACGTCCCCCGCATCTGCTTCGTCAACAAGATGGACAAGCTGGGCGCCGACTTCTACTTCACGGTCGACACCATCATCAAGCGCCTCGGCGCCAAGCCGCTGGTCCTGCAGCTCCCGATCGGTTCGGAGTCGTCCTTCGAGGGCGTCGTCGACCTGGTCGAGATGCGCGCGCTGACCTGGCGCGGCGACGCCAAGGGTGACGTCCAGATGGGCGCCAAGTACGAGATCGAGGAGATCCCGGCAGACCTCCAGGAGAAGGCGGACGAGTACCGTCAGCAGCTCCTTGAGACCGTCGCGGAGTCCGACGACGCTCTGCTCGAGAAGTTCTTCGGCGGTGAGGAGCTCACGGTCGCCGAGATCAAGGGCGCCATCCGCAAGATGACCGTGAACAGCGAGCTCTACCCGGTCCTCTGCGGCTCGGCGTTCAAGAACCGCGGTGTGCAGCCCATGCTCGACGCGGTCGTCGACTACCTCCCGTCGCCCCTCGACGTGCCCGCCACCGAGGGTCACGACATCCGTGACGAAGAGGTCGTCGTCGAGCGTCACCCCGACCCCAAGGACCCGTTCGCGGCCCTGGCCTTCAAGGTCGCCGTGCACCCGTTCTTCGGCCGTCTCACCTACATCCGCGTCTACTCGGGTCAGCTCGAGTCCGGCGGACAGGTCATGAACTCGACCAAGGGCCGCAAGGAGCGCATCGGAAAGATCTTCCAGATGCACTCCAACAAGGAGAACCCGGTCGACGCCGTGACCGCCGGTCACATCTACGCCGTCATCGGCCTCAAGGACACCACCACCGGTGACACCCTGAGCGACCCGTCGAACCAGATCGTCCTCGAGTCGATGACTTTCCCCGAGCCCGTCATCGAGGTCGCCATCGAGCCCAAGACCAAGGCCGACCAGGAGAAGCTCGGTACCGCCATCCAGAAGCTGGCCGAGGAAGACCCGACGTTCCGCACCGAGCAGAACCAGGAGACCGGTCAGACGGTCATCAAGGGAATGGGCGAGCTCCACCTCGACATCCTGGTCGACCGCATGCGTCGCGAGTTCAACGTCGAGGCCAACGTGGGCAAGCCCCAGGTCGCGTACCGCGAGACGATCAAGAAGAGCGTCGAGAAGTACGACTACACGCACAAGAAGCAGACCGGTGGTTCGGGTCAGTTCGCGAAGGTCCAGATCTCGATCGAGCCGATGGAGGTCACTCCGGAGGTCAGCTACGAGTTCGTGAACGCCGTCACCGGTGGTCGCGTCCCGCGCGAGTACATTCCGTCGGTCGACGCCGGAATCCAGGACGCGATGCAGGTCGGCGTTCTCGCCGGCTACCCCACCGTGGGCGTCAAGGCGACCCTGGTCGACGGTGCGGCGCACGACGTCGACTCGTCCGAGATGGCGTTCAAGATCGCCGGATCGATCGCGTACAAGGAAGCCGCTCGTCGCGCGCAGCCCGTGCTGCTCGAGCCGATCATGGCCGTCGAGGTCCGCACGCCCGAGGAGTACATGGGTGACGTCATCGGCGACATCAACTCGCGTCGTGGCCAGATCCAGTCGATGGAGGACGCCACCGGCGTCAAGGTCGTCCGCGCCAACGTCCCCCTCTCGGAGATGTTCGGCTACGTCGGCGACCTGCGCAGCCGCACCTCGGGCCGCGCCGTCTACTCGATGGTCTTCGGCAGCTATGCCGAGGTGCCCAAGGCGGTCTCCGACGAGATCGTCCAGAAGACCAAGGGCGAATAGTCCTGACCGGATGGGAGCCGGGCGATCGGCTCCCATCCGACCGGGCGACTGTCGCCCTCACGCAACACCACGAAGTAACATAACTACGTAATTCCTGTAGTCTTTTCCGGTTTGCAGCCTGCGATCCGCGAAGACGATTGCATGAGACGTCCTTAAGGAGGACACAAGTGGGTAAGGCCAAGTTCGAGCGCACCAAGCCGCACGTCAACATCGGAACCATCGGTCACGTCGACCACGGTAAGACCACGCTGACCGCGGCGATCTCGAAGGTGCTTGCGGACAAGTACCCGTCGGCGACCAACGTCCAGCGCGACTTCGCCTCGATCGACTCCGCTCCCGAGGAGCGTCAGCGCGGCATCACGATCAACATCTCGCACGTCGAGTACGAGACGCCCAAGCGTCACTACGCTCACGTCGACGCCCCCGGTCACGCCGACTACATCAAGAACATGATCACCGGCGCGGCTCAGATGGACGGCGCGATCCTCGTGGTCGCCGCCACCGACGGCCCCATGGCTCAGACCCGTGAGCACGTTCTGCTCGCCAAGCAGGTCGGCGTCCCCTACCTGCTCGTCGCGCTGAACAAGTCCGACATGGTCGACGACGAGGAGATCCTGGAGCTCGTCGAGCTCGAGGTTCGCGAGCTCCTCTCCAGCCAGGACTTCGACGGCGACAACGCCCCTGTCGTGCGCGTCTCGGGCCTCAAGGCTCTCGAGGGTGACGACAAGTGGACCCAGGCGATCGTCGACCTCATGGAGGCCGTCGACGAGAACATCCCTGACCCCGTGCGTGACAAGGACAAGCCGTTCCTCATGCCGATCGAGGACGTCTTCACCATCACCGGTCGTGGAACGGTCGTCACCGGCCGTGCCGAGCGTGGCACCCTCGCCATCAACTCCGAGGTCGAGATCGTCGGCATCCGCCCGACGCAGAAGACCACGGTCACCGGTATCGAGATGTTCCACAAGCAGCTCGACGAGGCGAGGGCCGGCGAGAACAGCGGTCTGCTCCTCCGCGGCACCAAGCGCGAGGACGTCGAGCGCGGCCAGGTCGTCGTCAAGCCCGGCTCGGTCACCCCTCACACCAACTTCGAGGGCACCGCGTACATCCTGTCGAAGGACGAGGGTGGGCGTCACAACCCGTTCTACGCGAACTACCGCCCCCAGTTCTACTTCCGCACCACCGACGTCACCGGCGTCATCACGCTGCCCGAGGGCACCGAGATGGTCATGCCCGGCGACACCACGGCCATGACCGTTGAGCTGATCCAGCCCATCGCCATGGAAGAGGGCCTCGGTTACGCCATCCGTGAGGGTGGCCGCACCGTGGGTGCCGGAACGGTCACCAAGATCATCAAGTGACCTCTGAGTCGCTGATGTGACGTCACCGCTCAGGTGACGTCAGCACGCAAAGGGTCGGTCCTTCGGGGCCGGCCCTTTGCGGCGTTAACGGCGTAGGGCAGACGCCGGGCGGGCACCGGGCGTCGCCCCGGCGGGCACGGAGGTTGGTCGCCTACGGTTGTCGCACCCGCACCGGTCCCGGTGCTCGCCCCGCCTGAGACCCGAGAGGGAGTCCCGCATGTCCGGTGCGCCCACGGCGACCGCGGTCCGTACGCGGATCGGCGGGGGTATCCGTCCGGAGATCCAGGCGCTCCGCGCGCTCGCCGTGTTCGCCGTGGTGATCGGGCACGTATGGCCGCGCGTGGCCCCGGCGGGTTTCCTCGGCGTGGACGTCTTCTTCGTCATCTCCGGCTTCCTGATCACGGGTCAGCTGATGCGCGAACGTGAACGTACGGGACGGCTCGATCTTCTGCGCTTCTACCTCCGCCGTGCGCGGAGGCTCCTCCCCGCGGCCGTCACCGCTCTGGCTGCTACGACGCTGGCGACCCTCGTCGTCGTCCCCCGCGATCTGTGGCGTCAGTATCTGGGCGAGATCCTTTCGAGCCTGTTCTACGTGCAGAACTGGTTCCTCGCGATCGCGTCTGCGGATGCGGACCGCGCCGCGCTCGACGGCTCACCGGTGGTGCACTTCTGGTCGCTCTCCGTGGAGGAGCAGTTCTACTTCGTCTGGCCGCTCGTCGTGATGATCGGCTTCATCGCCGCGGCCCGGATGGGGGAGCGACGCGGGATGCTCGTGGTGCTCTCCACGGTGACCGTCGCCTCCTTCGGCTACAGCGTCCTGCAGACGGGGGTCAACTCGGATTTCGCCTACTATTCGACCCTCTCCCGAGCGTGGGAGTTCGGAATCGGAGGCCTCCTCGCTCTGCTGCCTCTAACGGCGGGCGGACTGAGCGACCGCCAGCGGGCGGTCCTCTCCTGGCTCGGCATCGTGCTGATCGTGGGGTCGGTCGTCGCGTGGACCGACAAGGGCGCCTTCCCCGGCTGGACCGCGATCGTGCCTGTGCTGGGCGCGGCCGCGGTCATCCATGCGGGTGCGCCGGACGCGAAGTGGGGGCCGCTTCCTCTCGCCCGGACGCGTCTCGTGCAGTGGTTCGGAGACGCGTCGTACTCGCTGTACCTGTGGCACTGGCCGATCATCGCGCTCCTGCCCTTCGCGACGGGCGTCCCCACCCCGTGGTACGTTCTCGTCCCGCTGCTCGGCCTCTGCGTGGCGGTATCCGCCCTCAGCCTCCGCTTCATCGAGAATCCGATGCGACGCACAGCGATCGGGGACCCTTCCGGTCGAGGACTCGTCGTCGGCTACACGGCGTTGGGACTGGGCACCGCGGCCGCGTGCACAGCCGGGCTCGTCCTGGCCTGAACGGGCCAGAGCCCTCCCGCGCGGGTCAGTCGTCGGCGCGGAAGACCGGCTTCCCGCCGATCACGGTTTCCTCCACCGTGAGGGTGTTCGCGTAGTCGACGGCCGTGGGGTCGCCGCTGAGGCGCACGAAGTCGGCGTTCATGCCGACGCGGAGCGTCCCGTTGAGCGGCAGGCGACTCGAGTAGGCGGAACCCGACGTGTAGGCGGTGATCACGGTCTCGGCGCTCAGCCGTTCCCAGCCGTCATGGGCGGGGGCACCGGGGGCGAGTGCCCGGCGTGTGGCAGCGGTGATGCCGTCGAGCGGCGCGGGGCTCGAGACCGGCCAGTCGCTCCCCGCGCTCCAGCGCAGGCCGGTCGCGTGCAGCGTCTCGTAGCGGTAGAAGGTCTGCATGACCTCGTCGCCGACCATGGCCGCGTAGCCGTCGACATCCAGGAAGTCGGCGGCCGACCAGACGCCCTGGTTGTCGAGGGTGACGTCGAGCTCGGCGAAGCGGGGCACGTCCGTGTCGCTCACGAACAGGGCATGCGCGATCTGATGGCGCGCTTCGCCGTACCCGTTGGCGCGTCTCGCTGCTTCGACCGCATCGAGCCCGTCGCGGACGGCGCGATCACCGACTGCATGCATGTGCACGTCGAGACCGACTGCGTCGAGAGCGACCACCGTCTCGATGAGGGCCTCGCGGCCGATGAGCGAGGGACCCTCGTCGTGGAGGTGTCCCGAAGCGTCGGAGTACGGATGCAGCATGGCCGCGGTGTGGGCTTCGTTGACGCCGTCGAGCAGGAGCTTGACGCCGACCACTTTGATGGGAGAGCGGTTGACGTCGGCCTGGTAGGCGCGGACGGCCTCGATCTGCTCGACGCCCCGTGCACGGTTCCACCCGTACGCACCCGTCACGCGGGCGGTGAGTTCGCCGCGCGCGTGCAGTTCGATATAGCGGGGGACCGAGTCACCCAGACCGTGTTGGTCGCCGACGAGCGCGTCGTGCCAGCCCACGACCCCGACGCTGTGCAAGTGGGCTTGGGCGGCGCGCACAGCGGCGAGCAAGGTCTCCTCGGAGGCGGGCGGGGCAAGGGCGAGGACGGCGTTGAGCGCCTCCTCGTTGAGGTAGCCGCTCGCGACGCCGTCCGCATCGACCTCGACGAGCTCGGACGGGTATCCCCCGCCGTGTTCGAACCCTGCGATCGAGAGGACCGCGGAGTTGACGAGGCCACCATGGAGGTCGCTGTTCACCAGGACGACCGGACGTGAGCCGGCGATGGAGTCCAGCGTCGCGCGGGTCGCTCCCGACTGCGCCATCACGATCGCGGCGTAGCCCGTGAGCACCACCCAGTCCGACTCGCCGCCCTCCGTGAGGCGGGAACGAAGCACACCCCAGTAGCCCTCCACGTCGGGCTGGCCCACGAGGGTGCCCCCGACGATCTGCAGGCCTGCCATCTTGGGGTGGACGTGTGCGTCGATGAAACCGGGGAGAACGAACCCGCCACCGAGGTCGACGTGTTCGATGTCGCGCCCGATCTGGTCGTCGCCTCCGACGTGGACGATGAGGCCTGCGTCGTCGACGACCAGGGCCGTCGCCCACGGGAGTCCCGGATCGCCCGTTCTGATCCGGCCGTTGATGAATGCGCGCACGTTCCCCCGAAGTCGTGTGGTGATCGACGCCGATGATGACAGGACGTCAGGGGCCGCGTCCACGGCAACGACACCCAGCGCCCCGGAATGGGGGCGTCATAGACTCCGGTGATGCGCCTCCGCCGCACGAACGCCACCGGTCACGGGTATCTGCGCGTGCGCGCCGGGTCGGGCTTCTCTTATCGCTCGACGAAGACGGGTGAGTTGGCCGATGCGGAGCTGCGCAACCGATTCTCCGCTCTGGGCATCCCGCCCGCGTGGAACGACGTCTGGATCTGCCCGTACGACAACGGTCACATCCAGGCCATCGGCTTCGACGTCAAGGGACGGAAACAGTACATCTACCATCCCACCTGGCGGGAGAAGAAGGACCGAGTCAAGTTCGACCGAGCCATGGAGCTCGCGGAATCCCTCCCCGCGGCCCGGCGCCGCGTGACCATGGATCTGCGCTCGGAAGGCGTGTCGCGCGAGCGAGCCCTCGCGGGGGCGTTTCGCATGCTCGACACCGGATCGCTGCGTGTCGGATCCGAGCGCTATGCCGAGGCGAACGGCAGTCACGGCCTGACCACTCTGCTCTGTGCGCACGCGAAGGTCTCCGGTGACGTCGTCGAGCTCAGCTTCCCCGCCAAGAGTCACCAGTCGTGGGAGTCCGACATCCGAGATGCCGATCTCGCGGCCTTGACCCGCCGATGGAAGCGACGGGGCCCGACAGCACGCCTTCTGTCCTACAAGGACGGGAGGACATGGCGCCCGCTCTCCGCGGCCGACGTCAACGAGTACGTGAAGGAGCGCACCGGCGGCGACTTCACCGCCAAGGACTTCCGGACGCTCCATGGAACCGTCGCAGCGGCGGTCAGCCTGGCCAAGGCCGGGCCGAAGGACACCCAGCGCGCCCGACAGGCGGTGATCGCGCAGGCGATGCGCGACGCGTCCGAGGTGCTGAGCAACACACCGACGATCGCGCGCACGAGCTATGTCGATCCACGCCTCGTCGACCGCTACCGGCACGGCGAGACCATCGACCCGGCTCGCCTGGGCTCCGCCGAGAGCGAGGTGCGCGCGCTCCTCTTCCAGTGAGGGCGTGACCGGGTATGCGATACCCGATTCGTCCTCATGTCCCGCTAAGTGGGGCTGCGCACCACGGTGCAGGTGCGGTCACGATGTATCGACCGCCGGGGGAGGATCGTGTCCGCATTGAAAGTGCTGGTCGTCGACGACGATGCGTTCTCGCGCGCAGTCGTGGGAGATCTGCTCGTGGCCCGGCACCACGACGTGGTCACCGCGCCCGATGCCCGCCGCGCGCTCGAGGCTCTGGAGGACGATGACGTCAACGTCGTCGTCGCCGACCTCGACCTCGGTGACGGACCCGACGGTGTGGCCCTCCTCTGTCGCGTCGCGGAGGAACGGCCGTGGGTCGGTCGCGTCGTCCTCACCTCGCACAAGGCCCCTGAGATCGCGGTCGCGGGGTCGTGCGCCCTCCCCGATGGCACGGTGTACGTCGTCAAGGGAGAGCTGGCCGGCGTCGAGTCTCTCGAACAGGCCATCCGCCGTGCCATCGAGGTCTCGAACGCCGAGGGCGCGAAGCGGGAGCGGCCCTCCGTGGCGGACGAGAGGGACGTGCCCTCCATCACTCCGGCGCAGGCGAACGTCCTGCGTCTCCTCGCGTCCGGGGCGACCGGGTCGCAGATCGCCGTCGATCGAGGCACCAGCCGTCGAGCGGTCGAGCGGATGCTGAGCCGTCTCTACGAGCGGATGGGTGTCGCCGACATCCCCGGCGTCGATCCCAAGCTCGCCGCGTTGCGCATGTGGCGGGAGGGCCGTGTCCGTCTCGGCGCCTGACGTGACGCGGGATCACGATCTCCGGGCGCGGGTGCGCGACGTTCTGGTGGCGGCGCGCGGCGAGCGTGCCGATTTCGCCTTCTGGCCCCTGACCGCCCTCGCCATCCCGGCCGCGCTGGCGGTCGCAGGGCTCGAAGGACCCAACCGGGTCGGGCCCCTGACAGCGCTGCTCGGAGGAGCGGTCTCCGTCGCCGTCGCAGTGGTGACGACCCTGCTCCTCGTGCGTGTTCTCGACGTCCTGCGCTTGGGCTGGATCGGAACCGTGTCGGTCTGGGTCTTACCGGGCGTCGCGATGGGGGCCGCGCGGGCCGCGGTCGTCGCGGCCCTGGGCGATCCCCACCCGGAATGGATGCTCCGCATCGCGGCGTCTGGTGTCGCGAGCCTGATCTGGGTGCCGGTCGTCGTCGCGACGGTCCACCTGCGGCGCGAGCTAGCGGTGCGACGCGCGGCGTTCGACGATGCGCAGAGGCGCCTGACCGAGGTCCTCGCGCTGGAGGCGGACGCCCTCCGCCTCGGCACCGACGAGGTGAGCGGCATGCTGGTCACCCGCCTCGTCCCGAAGCTCGAAGCGCTCGCCATCCAGGCGCGCGCAGCGGGACGCGAAGCCGCGGCACTGACGTCCGTGCGCGCCCGGGTCGTCGAGCTCCTCGACACCGTCGTCCGCCCGCTGAGTCGGCATCTCGGACCCGAATGGCTCGGGCCGGATCTCGAGCCGGCGGGGCCACGAGGAGCCGTGCTCCACGACGTCCTGCGCCGCCCCATCCAGGCGCCGTGGCTGGCTGCTGCTGTCATCGCCGCGGCCTCCGCGCTCGACGTCGTCCGAGCTGCGGGATGGGACGTGCTCGTCAACGGTCTCCTGGCGTTGGTCGTCGCCTGCGCCGTCCTCGACGTCGTGCGCGGGCTCACCGCCCGATCGGACGGCCCGCTCGGGACGGTGGCGCAATGGTCGGCGCTCGTCCTCATCGGTATCGGGGTGGGCCTCGTTCCGCCCCTCGTCGATGCGCTGTCGCCCGAAGTGGCGATCGCCCGAAACCTCACGGCCGTCTTCGAGTACCTTCCCCTCGTGGCGCTCGGCTCCGTCGTCGCCTCGGCGCTCCGCACGCAGGCGGCCATCTCGAGATCGACGATCCGACGACTCGCCGATGCCACTGAGAGACTCGACTGGCACACCGGCGAGATCGTCCGACGGACGGGCGCGGTCCGACCACGGGCGATACGAACCCTGCACGGCGCGGTGCAGTCCCGTCTCGCCGCCACCGTGCTCGCTCTGTCTCGGCCGGAGGCCGTCGGGTTGAGCGGGGCCGACATCGCCGACCAGCTCGAGGCGTCGGTGCGCGACATCGAGGCCGTCGCCGTCCCGCCGGGCGGCGACGGGGTCGAGCGTCTGCTCGCCGTCCCGGCCGCGTGGCGCGGGGTGCTCGACGTGAGCGTGGACATCGAGCCGTCGGCACTCGACGTGCTCCGACAGGACGGCGACCTCGGGGAGACCGCGTTCGACGTCGTGCGCGAGTGCGTCGTCAACTCCGCCAAACACGGGCAGGCGGGAGCGGTTCGTGTACGACTGGAGCAGCTCCCCGACGGCGTGCGCGTCATCGCGGACGACGACGGGCGCCATCCGATCGTCCGCGATCGAGCGACGCACGGGGTGACGGCCGAAGGCGTGCGTGCCCGTGGCGGGGCGTGGACCGTTACCACCGGGCGGGAGGGGGCGAGGGCGGTCGTCGACATCCCGCGTTCGCCGTCGCGAACATGAGGCGATCGCGCTCGTCGCGGAACCCCGCCGAGCGGGCCAGCATGAGCTCAGGCCCCGGCACCCACCGGCGGTCGGCGGCGCTCCACCGGCACCATCCCCCCAGGCCGGCGGGGCGCCGCTCCACCTCTCGGGACCTTCGGACTCGGGTCGACACGATCGCGACACGCCCGGGTTGCACGTTGGGGGAGTGGGCGGCTAAGCTCTCCTAGTTCCACATTCCGGCCGCTGCGCTCTGCGCGCGGGTCCGGGTCACTGCCAGGTAGTGCATAGCCGTGAAGGTTAGGCCGCAGGCAGGAGAACACAGGCAGGTGCATCACCGTGTGCGAGCCAGCCGCCCAGCCTCATCGTCGCGTCCTGCGGGACGCGAACATCTCACCGCCTCGCGCGGCGAGATGGAGCGCTGAGCGCCCATTGACAGAAGAACAGTGCTGCGAGTGTGCCCCTCGTCGAGAGGGGCACGTCACACGACTCCGTCGAGAGGCGGAGACACAACCAAGGAAAGCGAGCGACAGATGGCGGGACAGAAGATCCGCATCCGACTCAAGTCGTACGACCACGAGGTCATCGACACCTCCGCGCGCAAGATCGTCGACACGGTGACCCGCGCGGGCGCCAGCGTCGTCGGCCCGGTGCCGCTGCCGACCGAGAAGAACGTCGTGTGCGTCATCCGCTCGCCGCACAAGTACAAGGACAGCCGGGAGCACTTCGAGATGCGCACGCACAAGCGCCTCATCGACATCGTCGACCCGACGCCCAAGGCTGTCGACTCCCTCATGCGACTCGACCTCCCGGCCGACGTCAACATCGAGATCAAGCTCTAAGGAACCGCGCATGTCTACCGCTACACGGGCATTCACGGGACTGCTGGGAACCAAGCTCGGCATGACCCAGGTCTGGAACGCCGACGGCAAGCTCGTCCCCGTCACCGTCATCCAGATCAGCCCCAACGTCGTCACTCAGATCCGCACCGTCGAGGTGGACGGCTACTCGGCCATCCAGATCGCCGCCGGTGCCATCGACCCTCGCAAGGTGAACAAGCCCAAGGCCGGTCACTTCGAGAAGGCGGGCGTCACGCCTCGCCGCCACCTCACCGAGGTCCGCACCGCTGACGCGGGCGAGTTCTCGCTGGGCCAGGAGATCTCCGTCGACTCGTTCGAGGTCGGCGCCAAGGTCGACGTCGTCGGCACCAGCAAGGGCAAGGGCTTCGCCGGTGTCATGAAGCGTCACAACTTCAAGGGCGTCTCCGCCTCGCACGGTGCGCACCGCAACCACCGCAAGCCCGGATCGATCGGCGCCTCGTCGACCCCCAGCCGTGTCTTCAAGGGCATGCGCATGGCCGGTCGCATGGGTGGCGACCGCGTCACCGTGCTGAACCTCAAGGTCCAGGCCGTCGACGCCGAGAAGGGCCTGCTGCTCGTCAGCGGCGCCGTTCCCGGAGCCGCGGGCCGCACCGTCTTCGTCCGCAACGCCGTGAAGGGAGCCTGACCATGGCTTCAGTCGAGATCCAGGGCGGAACCGGCAGCGTTGAGCTGCCCGCCGACCTCTTCGACGTCCAGACCAACGTGCCCCTGCTGCACCAGGTCGTCGTCGCCCAGCTGGCCGCGGCCCGCCAGGGAACGCACAAGACCAAGAACCGCGGCGAGGTGTCGGGTTCCGGCGTCAAGCCCTTCAAGCAGAAGGGCACCGGTCGTGCCCGTCAGGGTTCGGTCCGCATGCCGCAGCACCGTGGTGGTGGCATCGTCCACGGACCCGTGCCCCGCGACTACTCGCAGCGCACCCCCAAGAAGATGATCGCCGCGGCTCTGCTCGGCGCTCTCTCGGACCGCGCCCGCGGCAGCCGCGTCCAGGTCGTCGAGGGCTTCGTTTCGAACGAGCTCCCCTCGACCAAGCGTGCAGCCGAGCTGCTCGCCGGCGTCCAGGGCAAGAACGTCCTGGTGGTCCTCGACCGCAGCGACGAGAACGGCTACAAGAGCGTTCGCAACCTGCGCAACCTGCACGTCATCACGTGGGACCAGCTGAACGCCTACGACGTGCTCGTCTCCGACGACATCGTCTTCACCAAGCAGGCCTTCGAGGCGTTCGTCGCCTCCAAGTCGCAGAACGAGGTGACCGCATGAGCGGCAACAACAAGGACCCGCGCGACATCATCGTCTCGCCCGTCGTCTCCGAGAAGAGCTACGGCCTGATCGACGAGGGCAAGTACACATTCGTCGTCGACCCCCGTGCGAACAAGACCGAGATCAAGCTCGCCATCGAGAAGATCTTCAACGTCGAGGTCGCCTCGGTGAACACGCTCAACCGCAGCGGCAAGACCCGCCGCACCAAGTTCGGCATCGGCAAGCGCAAGGACACCAAGCGCGCCATCGTCACGCTGAAGTCCGGCTCGATCGACATCTTCACGGCTGTCGGCTAGGCGAGGAGAGAGACTTTCATGGCTATTCGCAACTACAAGCCCACGACCCCGGGCCGCCGCGGTTCCTCCGTCGCGGACTTCGCCGAGATCACGCGTTCCACCCCCGAGAAGTCGCTGCTGCGTCCGCTCAGCAAGTCCGGTGGACGTAACAACCAGGGCCGCATCACCACCCGCCACATCGGTGGTGGCCACAAGCGTCAGTACCGCGTCATCGACTTCCGTCGCAACGACAAGGACGGCGTCAACGCCAAGGTCGCTCACATCGAGTACGACCCCAACCGCACCGCGCGCATCGCCCTGCTCCACTTCGTGGACGGCACCAAGCGCTACATCCTGGCTCCCAACAAGCTGAACCAGGGCGACATCGTCGAGTCGGGTGCCTCCGCCGACATCAAGCCCGGCAACAACCTGCCGCTGCGCAACATCCCCGTCGGTACCGTCATCCACGCGATCGAGCTCCGCCCGGGTGGCGGCGCCAAGATGGCCCGCTCAGCGGGTGCCTCGGTGCGTCTCGTCGCCAAGGACGGCCCCTACGCCCAGCTGCGTCTCCCCAGCGGCGAGGTCCGCAACGTGGACGCCCGCTGCCGCGCGACGATCGGCGAGGTCGGCAACGCCGAGCAGTCGAACATCAACTGGGGCAAGGCCGGCCGCATGCGCTGGAAGGGCGTCCGCCCGACCGTGCGTGGTGTCGCGATGAACCCGATCGACCACCCGCACGGTGGTGGTGAGGGTAAGACCTCTGGTGGACGTCACCCGGTCAGCCCGTGGGGTAAGGCCGAGGGCCGTACCCGTCGCGCCAACAAGGAAAGCGACAACCTGATCGTTCGCCGTCGCAACGCCGGCAAGAAGCGCAAGTAGGAGTAGGTAGATGCCTCGCAGCCTGAAGAAGGGCCCCTTCGTCGACGATCACCTGCTCCGCAAGGTCCAGGTCGCCAACGAGACGTCCTCCAAGAACGTGATCAAGACCTGGTCGCGTCGTTCCATGATCATCCCCGCCATGCTCGGTCACACCATCGCGGTGCACGACGGACGCAAGCACATCCCGGTGTTCGTCACCGAGACGATGGTCGGTCACAAACTCGGCGAGTTCGCGCCCACCCGCACCTTCCGCGGCCACGAGAAGGACGACAAGAAGGGCCGTCGCCGCTAAGGCGGCGACGAGAGAAAGAGGAGGAGAAGATGGTTGAGTCGATCGCACGCGTGCGACACATCCGCGTCACCCCCCAGAAGGCCCGCCGCATCGTGGACGTCATTCGTGGAAAGCAGGCCGTGGAGGCCCTCGCGATCCTGAAGTTCGCTCCCCAGGGTGCGAGCGAGCCCGTCTACAAGCTGGTCGCCTCGGCGATCGCCAACGCGCGAGTGAAGGCGGACCAGGAAAACAGCTACCTCGACGAGGGCGACCTCGTCATCGCGAAGGCGTTCGTCGATGAGGGCACCACCCTCAAGCGCTTCCAGCCCCGCGCTCAGGGACGTGCGTTCCGCATCAACAAGCGCACGAGCCACATCACCGTGGTGCTCGCCACCCCCGACGTCATCGCCGAGGGCAAGAACACCAAGAAGAACGCGAAGGTGAGCAAGTAATGGGCCAGAAGGTCAACCCCTACGGCTTCCGTCTCGGGATCACCACCGACCACGTGTCGCGCTGGTTCTCCGACAGCACCAAGGCCGGACAGCGTTACAGCGACTACGTCGCTGAGGACGTCAAGATCCGCAACCTGCTGAAGACGAGCCTCGACCGTGCCGGTGTCGCCAAGATCGAGATCGAGCGCACCCGCGACCGCGTCCGCGTGGACATCCACACGGCTCGCCCCGGAATCGTCATCGGCCGCCGCGGCGCCGAGGCCGAGCGCATCCGCGCCGACCTCGAGAAGCTGACCGGCAAGCAGATCCAGCTGAACATCCTCGAGGTCAAGAACCCCGAGCAGGAGGCTCAGCTCGTCGCTCAGGGCATCGCGGAGCAGCTGTCCGCCCGTGTCGCGTTCCGTCGTGCCATGCGCAAGGGCCTCCAGGGTGCCCAGCGCGCCGGCGCCAAGGGTGTCCGCGTTCAGGTGTCCGGCCGTCTCGGCGGCGCGGAGATGAGCCGCTCGGAGTTCTACCGCGAGGGCCGCGTGCCCCTGCACACGCTCCGCGCGAACATCGACTACGGCTTCTACGAGGCCAAGACCACCTTCGGCCGCATCGGCGTGAAGGTCTGGATCTACAAGGGCGACATCACCAACAAGGAGCTCGCCCGCGAGCAGGCGAACCAGAAGTCGCAGCGCCCCGAGCGCCGCGACGGTGGCCCCCGCCGTGGACCGCGTGAGAACAACGCTCCCGCGAGTGCAGAAGGAGCGAACGCTTAATCATGCTTATCCCCCGCAAGGTCAAGTTCCGCAAGCAGCACCACCCGGGTCGTAGCGGCCACGCCACCGGCGGCACCGCTGTGACGTTCGGTGAGTTCGGCATCCAGGCCCTCACCCCCGCCTACGTGACCAACCGTCAGATCGAGTCCGCTCGTATCGCCATGACGCGTCACATCAAGCGTGGTGGAAAGGTGTGGATCAACATCTACCCCGACCGTCCGCTGACCAAGAAGCCCGCTGAGACCCGCATGGGTTCCGGTAAGGGTTCGCCCGAGTGGTGGGTCGCCAACGTCAAGCCGGGTCGCGTCCTCTTCGAGGTCGCCGGTGTCGATGAGACCCTCGCCCGCGAGGCGCTCACCCGGGCCATTCACAAGCTGCCGCTCAAGGCACGCATCATCAAGCGCGAGGGAGGCGACATCTGATGGCAATCGGAACCAAGGAGCTTGCTCCCACCGAGCTCGACTCCTTCGAGGACGAGCGTCTCGTCGATGAGCTGAAGAAGGCCAAGGAGGAGCTGTTCAACCTCCGCTTCCAGTCGGCCACCGGCCAGCTCGAGAGCCACGGGCGTCTGCGCGCTGTCAAGCGCGACATCGCCCGCATCTACACCGTCATCCGCGAGCGTGAGCTCGGCATCCGCGCCACCCCGGCGCCCGTCGAGGCCCCCGCGAAGGTGGAGAAGAAGAGCCGCAAGAAGAGCGAGGCACCCGCTGCCGACGTCGCGGCCACCGATTCCGTTGAGGAGACCAAGTAATGGCCAAGGTCGAAGAGAAGGCCGGTCACGAGTCGGCTGAGCACGACGTCAAGGTCGAGGGCGCCCGCGGTGACCGCAAGGTCCGCCGTGGTTACGTCGTCAGCGACAAGATGGACAAGACCGTCGTGGTCGAGGTCGAGGACCGCGTCAAGCACCCGCTGTACGGCAAGGTCATCCGCCGCACCTCGAAGGTCAAGGCGCACGACGAGCAGAACACCGCTGGCATCGGCGACCTCGTCCTCATCAGTGAGACCCGTCCGCTCTCGGCGACGAAGCGCTGGCGCCTCGTCGAGATCCTCGAAAAGGCCAAGTAAGCCTCGCGCTTGCTGAAGCAGGAGACAGAACAGTGATTCAACAGGAATCCCGACTCAAGGTCGCCGACAACACCGGCGCCAAGGAGCTGCTGACCATCCGTGTGATGGGTGGCTCGGGTCGTCGTTACGCGGGACTCGGCGATGTCATCGTCGCGACCGTGAAGGACGCGATCCCCGGTGGCAACGTGAAGAAGGGTGACGTCGTCAAGGCCGTCATCGTCCGCACGGTCAAGGAGACCCGTCGTCCCGACGGCTCCTACATCAAGTTCGACGAGAACGCCGCCGTCATCCTCAAGAACGACGGCGACCCCCGCGGCACCCGCATCTTCGGACCGGTCGGTCGCGAGCTCCGCGACAAGAAGTTCATGAAGATCGTGTCGCTCGCACCGGAGGTGATTTGACCAATGGCCAAGATCAAGAAGGGCGATCTCGTCCAGGTGATCTCGGGCGCGACCCAGGCCCGCGGTGGAGATCGCGGTAAGCAGGGACGCGTCATCGAGGTGCTCACCGAGCAGAACCGCGTGATCGTGGAGGGTGTCAACTTCGTCACCAAGCACGTCCGTGTCGGTCAGACCCAGCGCGGCAGCAAGACCGGCGGTATCGAGACGGTCGAGGCCCCGATCCACGTGTCGAACGTCGCGGTCGTCGACCCCGAGACCAAGAAGCCGACCCGCGTGGGACACCGCGTGGAGCAGCAGACCAAGGACGGCGTCACCAAGGACGTCCGCGTCCGCTACGCCAAGAAGTCAGGTAAGGACCTCTGATGACCGACACCACCACTGCAGCAGCTGGCTCGGCGCCCGCCGAGAGCGCGACTGCAAAGGTCGAGCCGCGGCTCAAGCAGAAGTACAAGGCCGAGATCATGTCGGCTCTGACCGAGCAGTTCGGCTTCACGAACGTCCACCAGGTCCCCGGCCTGGTCAAGATCGTCGTGAACACAGGTGTCGGCGACGCCGCCCGTGACAGCAAGATCATCGACGGCGCCATCGCGGACCTGACCAAGATCACCGGTCAGAAGCCCCAGGTGAACAAGGCCCGCAAGTCCATCGCGCAGTTCAAGCTGCGCGAGGGCCAGGCCATCGGCGCGCACGTCACCCTCCGCGGTGACCGTGCGTGGGAGTTCATGGACCGTCTGATCACGCTGGCCCTGCCCCGTATCCGCGACTTCCGTGGTCTGTCGGACCGCCAGTTCGACGGCAACGGCAACTACACCTTCGGTCTCCAGGAGCAGAGCGTGTTCCACGAGATCGACCAGGACCGCATCGACCGTGTCCGCGGCTTCGACATCACCGTCGTGACCACCGCGAAGACGGACGACGAGGGCCGTGCGCTGCTCAAGGCGCTCGGGTTCCCGTTCCGCACCGCTGAGAACGCCAACTGATCGGTTCTCTCGACTCCACCGCTCGCGGTGAAGTATGCTCTCCCGGGTGTGTCTCGCAGCATCGCTGTGTCTGAGACGCCCGGGAGAGCATCCCCATGTCGGCGGCATTCCGCCGGCATCGCCACCACAGGTCCTTCTCCGGTGTACCGGAGCAGGAAACCTGGTGATCGAAAGAAGTATGTCTATGACCATGACCGATCCGGTTGCCGACCTCCTCACGAGGCTCCGCAACGCGAACTCGGCATTCCACGAGACGGTCTCCATGCCGCACTCGAAGCTCAAGGGCCACATCGCCGACATCCTCAAGGAGCAGGGCTACATCGCCGACTGGAAGGTCGAAGATGCGCGCGTCGGAAAGACGCTGACCCTCGACCTCAAGTACGGCCCCAACCGTGAGCGCAGCATCGTCGGCATCAAGCGCGTCTCGAAGCCCGGCCTGCGCGTCTACGCGAAGTCGACCGAGATCCCCCAGGTCCTCGGTGGCCTCGGTGTCGCGATCCTCTCGACCTCGTCGGGTCTGCTGACCGACCGTCAGGCAACCAAGAAGGGCGTGGGTGGGGAAGTCCTCGCCTACGTGTGGTGATCATCCATGTCACGTATCGGTAGAGCACCCATCGAGATCCCGTCCGGGGTCGACGTGAAGGTCGACGGCAACGCCGTCGTCGTCAAGGGCCCGAAGGGCGAGCTGACCCACGTGGTCGCCGCCCCCATCGCGGTCGCCGTCGAAGACGGCCAGGTCGTCGTGAGCCGTCCGGACGACGAGCGCAACTCGCGTTCGCTCCACGGCCTCACCCGTACCCTCATCGCGAACAACATCATCGGCGTCACCCAGGGGTACTCCAAGGGCCTCGAGGTCGTCGGAACGGGTTACCGCGTCATGGCCAAGGGCACCGCGGTCGAGTTCGCGCTCGGCTTCTCCCACCCCGTCGTGATCGAGGCCCCCGCCGGCATCAGCTTCCAGGTCGAGGGCAACAACAAGCTCACGATCTCGGGTATCGACAAGCAGGCCGTCGGTGAGGTCGCCGCGAACATCCGCAAGATCCGCAAGCCCGAGCCCTACAAGGGCAAGGGTGTCCGCTACGCCGGCGAGAACGTTCGCCGCAAGGCCGGAAAGTCAGGTAGGTAATCATGGCAACCGTCATCCGCGGCAAGAGCAAGTCCGCTGCGCGCGGCCGTCGCCACAGCCGCCTGCGCAAGAAGATCGAAGGCACGGCACTGCGTCCGCGCCTCGTCGTCAACCGTTCCGCTCGTCACGTCTTCGTGCAGATCGTCGACGACTCCAAGGGGCACACCCTGGCGTCCGCGTCGACCCTCGAGGCCGACCTGCGTGCGTTCGACGGCGACAAGACCGCCAAGTCTCGCCGCGTCGGCGAGCTTCTCGCTGAGCGTGCCAAGAGCGCCGGCATCGACGCGGTCGTCTTCGACCGCGGTGGAAACAAGTACGCGGGCCGTATCGCGGCCATCGCGGACGGAGCTCGGGAAGGTGGGCTGAACCTGTGACCGAAGCAGCAGCCACGACAGCAGAGACCAACGCAGCCCCGGTC
Organism: uncultured Naasia sp.; assembly: GCA_913778905.1. Lineage (GTDB taxonomy): Bacteria > Actinomycetota > Actinomycetes > Actinomycetales > Microbacteriaceae > Naasia. Next base: position 18,511 of record CAJYYA010000019.1, read on the forward strand.
GAGACCGCGGCTTCTAGCGACAGCAACAATCGCGGCGACGGCCGTGGCGAGCGTCGCGGTCGCGGCGACCGTCAGCAGGGTGGCCGTGGCGGACGCGACGGCGGCCGTGACAACGGTCGCGACAGCCAGTTCCTGGAGCGCGTCGTCACCATCAACCGTGTGTCCAAGGTCGTCAAGGGTGGTCGTCGCTTCAGCTTCACCGCTCTGGTGATCGTCGGAGACGGCAACGGACTGGTCGGCGTCGGCTACGGCAAGGCCCGCGAGGTCCCCACCGCCATCTCGAAGGGTGTCGAGGAGGCGAAGAAGAACTTCTTCCGCGTCCCCCGCATCGCCAGCACCATCCCGCACCCCGTGCAGGGTGAGGCTGCGGCCGGTGTCGTCCTCCTCCGTCCGGCCGCCGCCGGTACCGGCGTCATCGCCGGTGGCCCGGTTCGCGCCGTCCTCGAGTGCGCCGGTATCCACGACGTCCTCTCGAAGTCGCTCGGTTCGAGCAACACGATCAACATCGTGCACGCGACCGTCGAGGCCCTCAAGGGCCTCGAGGAGCCCCGCGCCGTGGCAGCCCGCCGCGGTCTCGAGCTCGACGACGTCATCCCCGCGCAGCTCCAGCGCGCCGAGCAGCAGGCCCGCGAGCACGCGGCCGCTGAAGCGAAGGTTGGTGCCTGATGGCTCGACTGAAGGTGACCCAGATCAAGTCCAAGGTGAGTGAGAAGCAGAACCAGCGCGACACGCTGCGTTCGCTGGGCCTCAAGCGGATCGGCGCATCGGTCGTTCGCGAGGACAACCAGCAGAACCGTGGCTACGTGCGCGCGGTCGCTCACCTCGTCAAGGTTGAGGAGATCGACTGATGGCCGACGAAGCCAAGAACGAAGAGCTGACCCCGGCTCAGAAGGCGGCGCAGACTCGCGCCCGCAACGCCGCTGCCAAGAAGGCTGCAGCCGAGTCCGAGGGAGCCTCGGCTGCCGCGGCCAAGGCTGAGAAGCCCGCGAAGGCTGCCTCGGCGTCGAAGTCGGCAAGCTCCGACGACGTCGCCCCCCGTGAGCGCGTGCTCAAGGTCCACCACCTCCGTCCCGCAGCCGGTTCCAAGAAGGACCGCCAGCGCGTCGGCCGTGGTGAGGGCTCCAAGGGCAAGACCGCGGGCCGTGGAACCAAGGGTTCGAAGGCTCGCTACCAGGTCAAGGCCGGGTTCGAGGGTGGCCAGATGCCGCTGCACATGCGTACGCCGAAGCTGCGCGGGTTCAAGAACCCGTTCCGCGTCGAGTACCAGGTCGTGAACCTCTCGGCTCTCGCCGAGCTGTTCCCGCAGGGTGGCGACGTCACGGTCGCCTCGCTCGTCGCCAAGGGCGCCGTTCGCAAGAACGAGAAGGTCAAGGTGCTGGGCGACGGTGACATCTCGGTTAAGCTGAATGTCGCTGTCGACAAGGTCTCCGGCTCCGCCGAGCAGAAGATCCTGGCCGCTGGCGGTTCCATCAGCTGACCAGCTGATTGCGCGGTCACACTGCGCGTGAGGAACCGGCACGGCCGGTGATCCTCGTGGATGACGTGGTCGGGTGCGAACCCGGCCACGTCATCCGCTTTTACGAAGTAGATAAGGAACGAAACGCGTGTTCAAAGCAGTAGGACGCATCTTCCGCACGCCCGACCTGCGGCGAAAGATCGGCTTCACGCTGGGCATCGTCGCCCTGTTCCGCCTCGGCTCTTTCATCCCTGCACCGTTCGTCGACTTCGGCAACGTCCAGGAGTGTCTCGCGGCCAACCAGGGGACCTCGGGCCTCTACGAGCTCGTCAACCTCTTCAGCGGTGGCGCGCTTCTCCAGCTGTCGATCTTCGCGCTGGGCATCATGCCGTACATCACGGCGTCGATCATCACGCAGCTCCTGCGGGTGGTCATCCCTCACTTCGAGACCCTCTACAAGGAGGGTCAGGCCGGTCAGGCCAAGCTGACGCAGTACACGCGTTACCTCACCATCGCGCTGGGCGTCCTGCAGTCCACCACCCTCATCACCGTCGCCCGCAGCGGGGCGCTGTTCCCGCAGAACAGTTCGCCCGCCTGTGCGCAGCTGATCACCGACGACGCCTGGTACGCGATCCTGCTCATGGTCGTCACCATGACCGCGGGCACCGGCCTCATCATGTGGCTCGGGGAGCTCGTCACCGAGCGCGGCGTCGGCAACGGCATGTCGCTGCTGATCTTCACCTCGATCGCCGCGGCGTTCCCGACCTCTCTCTGGTCAATCGCGACCTCGCAGAGCTTCGAGGTGTTCCTCCTCGTCCTGGTCATCGGCCTCTTCATCGTCGTCGGTGTCGTGTTCGTCGAGCAGTCGCAGCGTCGTATCCCGGTCCAGTACGCCAAGCGCATGGTCGGACGCCGCACCTACGGCGGCAACAACACCTACATCCCGATCAAGGTCAACATGGCCGGTGTCGTGCCGGTCATCTTCGCCTCGTCGCTGCTGTACCTCCCCGCGCTCGTCGCACAGTTCAACCAGCCCGCCGCCGGCCAGGAGCCGCAGCCGTGGGTCACCTGGATCAACAACTATTTGGTGCGCGGTGACCACCCGCTGTACATGATCCTGTACTTCCTGCTCATCGTCGGCTTCACGTACTTCTACGTCGCGATCACCTTCAACCCCGAAGAGGTCGCCGACAACATGAAGAAGTACGGCGGCTTCATCCCCGGCATCCGTGCCGGTCGCCCGACCGCCGAGTACCTGGACTACGTACTCACGCGCGTCACGCTTCCCGGCTCGATCTACCTCGGCCTGATCGCGCTCATCCCGCTGATCGCGCTGGTGGTCGTCGGAGCCAACTCCAACTTCCCGTTCGGCGGCGCCTCGATCCTCATCATCGTCGGCGTGGGTCTCGAGACGGTCAAGCAGATCGACTCGCAGCTGCAGCAGCGCCACTACGAGGGACTGCTCCGTTGAGCGCCTCGGGTCCGGGCGGCGCTCGCCTGCTGATCGTCGGTCCTCCCGGTGCCGGGAAGGGCACCCAAGCTGTGCGTCTCGCGGAGACGTTCGGAATCCCCGCCATCTCGACCGGTGACATCTTCCGTGAGAACGTCCGCAATGAGACCGAGCTCGGTGTCTTGGCGAAATCCTTCATGGACCGCGGCGAATACGTTCCCGACAACGTGACGAACGACCTCGTCGCCGACCGGCTCACGTGGGCGGACGCCGAGGGCGGGTTCCTGCTCGACGGGTACCCCCGCACCACCGATCAGGCTGCGACGCTCGACCGGATCCTCAGTGGCAACGGGCATCAGCTCGATGCGGTGATCGAGCTCGTCGCCGACACCGACGAGGTCGTCGGTCGTCTGCTCAAGCGTGCGAACGAGCAGGGGCGTTCCGACGACACCGAAGAGGTCATCCGGCACCGCCTCGATGTGTACACCGCACAAACCGCTCCGCTCGTGGACCTCTACGAGCAGCGTGGGCTCCTCGTGCGGGTCGACGGACTCGGCCAGGTGGACGAGGTCACTCGTCGCGTCGCGGACGCGCTCGTCTCGCGCGGACTCGATGCCGCGGAATCGCTGGCCTGACGTCAGACTGACGCGTGCACGACAGCGCCGGTTTCCCTTCCGCTCAGGATGGGAAACCGGCGCTTCGTCGTTAGACCCAGAACCGGGTCGACGGTCACGCGGACGGGCGGAGGAGGACCTTCGTATAGCCGTCGACGCGCTTGTCGAACTTGTCGTACGCGTCGGGTGCATCGTCGAGCGACACCTCGTGCGACACGATGTCGCCCGGGGTGGCGCGCCCGCGGATGATCAGGTCGCGCAGCTCGCGGTTGTACTTCTTGACCGGGCACTGCCCGGTGCCGATGCTGATGCCCTTGGTGAAGGCGGTGCCGAAGTCGAACGCGATGCGCCCCTTCTTCGCCTCATCGGTGGCGGCGTGGGGATCGACGGGGTTGTACACGCCGACGACTCCGATGTGACCCGTGGCTCGAACGGTTCTGACGAGATTGTCGAGCACCATCTCGGGGTGCTCGTCGCCCGCCGCGTCATGTGCCTGGTACCCCACGGCTTCGACGCCGCAGTCGGCTCCGAAACCGTCGGTCAGGTCCAGGACAGCCTCCTCGACATCGACCTTCGAGAAGTCGATGGCGGTCGCTCCGTAGCGCTCGGCGAGAGCCAGGCGGTCGCTCTCCTTGTCGACGACGAACACCTGAGAGGCACCGCGCAGCATCGCGCTGTGCGCGGCCATGATCCCGACGGGGCCGGCGCCGAAGACGACGACCGACTTGCCGGGGGAGACCTGGGCCAACTCCGTGCCGTGATAACCGGTGGGGAAGATGTCGGACAGCATCGTGAAGTCGTTCTCATGCTCCGTGCCCTGGGGCAGCTCGAGGAGGTTGAAGTCGGCCCACGGCACGCGCAGGAGCTCGGCTTGACCGCCCCAGTACGGGCCCATCATCGGGTAGCCGTATCCGGCGCCGGGCATGCCGGACGGATTCGCCCGCAGGCACGCGGAGGTGTACCCGTCGTTGCAGTTGCGACAGGATCCGCAGGCGAGGTTGAACGGAACGGAGACGCGGTCGCCGACCTTGATCCGCTCGACGCCCGCCCCCACCTCCTCGACGATGCCCATGTTCTCGTGTCCGATGACCATTCCCGAGTCCATCTCGGCGCGACCTTCGTACGGGTGGAGGTCGGATCCGCAGATGTTCGCGGTGGTGATGCGGATGATGGCGTCGAGTGGATGCTGAATGGTCGGGTCCTCGACGTTCTCGACCCGAACGTCGAACGCTCCGTGGTAGACGACGGCTTTCATGGTGCTCCCTTCGCGTCACCTCAGGCGAGGTGACGATGGGGCGACGTTATGCGCCCCCTCTGTGGGGCGTATGCGCAGAGCCTGGCAGAGGCATCCGTACCCGGCGGGCCGGTCAGGAATCGATGAGGCGGACCAGCTCGTCGATGAAGGAACGGAAGTCATCCGAGCCGCGAAGCAGTCGCTGGACGTCAGCGTGGTCGCTGAACACCTCGACGAACTGTTCGAACACCGTCTGGAAGGCCGAGCGGTCGTGGGCGCTGAAAGCGGCGAGCGCGACGACGTTGACCCGGTTCTCGCCCCACTGCATCGGGGTCTCGTTGAGCGTGATGGCGATCGCGGTGCGTTCGGCCGTCATCGACATGGAGTGGGGGACGGCCAGGTGCTCGGTGAAGGCCGTCGAACTGATGCGTTCGCGTTCGATGACACCGTCCACGTACTCCTGATCGGCGATGCCGAGCGCACGGATGCGTTCACCCAGCGCCCGGATCATCGTCTCCTCATCCGGAGCGGAGACGTTGCGGAGGAAGAGACGCTCATCGAAGTAGAGGAGCAGTTCGTCCTTGAGACGGGCGCGACGACGGTGACGACGGACTCGCGAGACCGCGGCGCGGACCGCGTCGAGATCCCTCTCCGTCGCGAACGGTTGGACGAGGACGACGTTGTCCGTCCGCACGATCGAGGGGGAGGACGACACGACCACGTCGCCGGTGAGCTCGTCGAGTGAGGGATCGACCCGACTGACGACGCGATCGATGCGGATGTCGGTGCCGAACGCTTTGGCGACGCGAGTCGCCAGCATGTCGGCGAGGTCGTGATAGCCCGGGCTGACGACCGTGCAGGTGACGGCGTCGACCGGAGGAGTCTGGCGTTCGAGCTGGGCTCCGAGATGGAGGGCGATGAAGGCGATCTCGTCGTCGTTGACCTGCACGCCGTGTTCTCGCTGGATACCGCTGGCGAGGAAGACGGCGAGCTCGTAGGTGAGCGGATACGTGGTCTTGATGGACTTGGTCAGCGGGTTGTGGGTGGCGCTGCCCGACCTCGCCCGCCGCACGAGATTCCCGACGTGGAGCGCGAGACGAACCAGGAAGGCGTCGTCGTCGAGATGCACGAGGAACTCGCGCCCGGCCTGCTGCAGGAGCCCGCGGAGGAAGGCGAGCTGGGCCGGATCGACGATGTCGGGCGCGGCCGCATCCGGTAACCGGGTTCCCACGCGGGTCGTGAGGAGAGCGGCGAGCGACTCGAGTTCGCCCTCGGGCAGTCCCGCCCCGAAGTGCCTCTCGACGATGGGGGCCAGGTCGCCGGCGAGCCCACCGCCTTCGCCGCCCGCGCCGCGTGGATGACCGGCTTGGGTGCGCTCGACGGCGATGGCCGTGTGCAGCAGCACCCCGTCGAGGCCGAACTCGTTGACGGTGTAGCCACGGGAGGTCAGGAGTTCGATCAGATCCTCGCGGAACGCGGTGAGATCGCCGATCCCGAAGGCCTCGCGCAGACGGCCGGGTTCCAGCGGGCCGCGCTCCATCTCGGCACGGAATACTCCGCTGATCAGTCTGCGAAGCGCATCCTCGTCACCGGTGAGCACGACGGTGTCCCCGGACCGGACGAGGTCGGCCCCGGCGGCGCGGGCATCGGCACGCACCCGCCGGAGGTCGTTCTCGATCGTGGACTCGCTCACGTGCAGCAGACCGGCGAGCGCGTGGACGTCGGCCCCCGACGAGATACGGGCCAGGCGGTTGATGATGTGCGCGACGCGTTCCCGGGGGCCATCCGGAGTGCGCTCGGGCAGACGGTTCCGGTCGATGAAGCGCGCGTACGCGGTGTGGTCGAGGCGATAGCCCTCGGGGGAGGAGTGGATCACCTCGAGATCACCCGCCGACTGTTTGAGCGCGGTCACGTAGGTACGGACCGAGCGGGTGGAGACACCGAGACGGCTACTCAATTCGCTCGCCGGCGTCCAGCCCGATGCTCTGCTGAGCACCTCGACGAGCTGATCGATCTTCTCCGACATGGTGCGTCAACCCTAAGCGGCTCCCATGAGTTCGGGGTCGTTCCTTCCGCGGGGGCGGAAGGAGGCTTAGTGGCGTGCCTCGTCGGCGACGACGAAGCTGGAAGCACGATCGATCCGATGACGGACCCCACCAGTCGAAGCCGCAAGGAGGCGCTTACATGACGAACGTCGTGCTCGTGTGCGTCGCCGGGGTCTCCGGGACCTTCCTCGCCCGCCGCATGCGTCAGCTGGATGCGGGGCTCAGCCCGGTCGTCGCGACGCTCGAATCGCTCCCTTCCCTCCTGCCGACGGCGGATGTGGTCCTCATCGCCCCCCAGCTCGGCAGCCAGGCGGATCGCCTGACCGGCTTGATCGGGAAAGTGCCCGTCGTCGTCCTGCCCGCTGACGCCTACGGACCCTCGGGTGCGCAGGCCGCCGTCGATGCGGTGCGCTCCCTGCCCATGGGCAGTGACGCCGCCTACCGTGTCAGCACCACGTCCCCCATCAAGGAGTAGACAATGCCCGAACGCACCGTCGTCGTCGCATCCGCTCACGGATTGCACGCCCGTCCCGCCGCCCTGTTCACGCAGGCCGCGAGCAAGGCCGGCGTCCCCGTCACCATCACCAAGGGCGACCGCGGCGTGAACGCTGCGAGCATCCTCGGGGTCATCTCCCTGGGGATCGATCACGGCGACGAGGTCGTCATCAGCGTCGACGGCGAAGGCGCCGACTCCGTGCTGGACGAGCTGACCGAGCTCCTCACGACGGACCACGACGCGTGACCGCCACCGAGCAGTCCCAGACCCTCGTCGGCATCGGGGTCGGCCGCGGCATCGCGATCGGCCGGGTGCTCCGCATGCCGGACCCGCTCCCCGAGCCCGCCACCACGCCCAGCACCATCGGGCCCGACTCCGAGCGCGACCGCGTGACCGCTGCGCTGCAGGCTACGGGTGCCGACATCCGCGAGCGCGGCGAGCGAGCCGGCGGAAAGGCCCAGGAAGTGCTCGAGGCGCAGGCGCTCATGGCCGACGACCCGACCCTCCGCAGCGAGATCGACACCCGCATCGATAACGGGGCCACCGCCGAGCGTGCCGTCCACGAAGCCTTCGGGGGCTTCCGCGACATGCTGGTGGGCCTCGGCGGGTACATGGCCGAGCGTGCCGCTGATCTCGACGACGTGGCCCAGCGGATCATCGCCCGCCTCTCCGGTGTCGCGGCACCGGGCGTGCCCGAGAGCGACGAGCCCTTCGTGCTGGTCGCCCGCGACCTCGCCCCGGCCGACACCGCTCTCCTCGACCTCGACAAGGTGCTCGCCCTCGTGACGAGCGACGGCGGACCCACGTCGCACACCGCGATCCTGGCCCGCGAGAAGTCGATCACCGCGGTGGTCGGCGTGGTCGGTGCCCGGGAGCTCGTCGACGGCACCGATGTCGTCGTGAACGCGGGATCCGGCGAGGTCGTCGTGGCGCCCTCGGCAGACGACGTGGCCCGCGCCGAGCAGGCCCGTGCGGCCCAGCTCAACCGCGCCTCCGTTCCCATCGGGCCGGGTCAGCTCGCCGATGGCACCGCCGTGCCGCTGCTCGCGAACCTCGGCTCGACCGACGGCATCGAGGGGGCGCTCGCCGCCGGTGCCGAGGGCGTGGGGCTGTTCCGCACCGAGTTCCTCTTCCTCGACGCCGGATCGTCGGCGCCGACCGTCGCCGCCCAGTACGCGCACTACAGCAAGCTGCTCCGCGGGTTCTCGGGCAAGAAGGTCGTCGTCCGTGCTCTCGACGCCGGCGCCGACAAGCCGCTGCCCTTCCTCAACGACGCGCACGAGGAGAACCCCGCACTCGGGCTTCGCGGGCTGCGTGCCCTCCGCGCGGCCGAGCAGATCCTCCGCGACCAGCTGACCGCGCTGGCGCGCGCCGCGTCCGAGTCGGACGCGGACCTATGGGTCATGGCCCCGATGGTCTCGACCGTCGAGGAGACCCGCTACTTCGTCTCCCTCGCCCGCGAGCTCGGCATCAAGACCGCGGGCGTCATGGTCGAAGTGCCCTCGTCGGCGCTGCTGGCCGATCGGGTGCTGGGCGAGGCGGACTTCGCCAGCATCGGTACCAACGACCTCACGCAGTACACGCTCGCGGCCGACCGCATGCTCGGCTCGGTCTCGTCGTTCCAGGACCCGTGGCACCCCGCCGTGCTCCGCCTGGTCGGCGAAGTCGGCCGTGCCGGCTCGGCACACGGCAAGTCGGTCGGCATCTGCGGCGAAGCGGCGGCCGATCCGCTGCTCGCGGTCGTGCTCGTCGGTCTCGGCGCGACGACGCTCTCGATGTCGCCCTCCGCCATTGCGGATGTGCGCGCCGAGCTGCGTCAGCACACGCGCGAGCAGGCCGTCCAGCTCGCCCAGGCCGCTCTCCGCGCGGACGACGCTCGTGGCGCACGGGACGCGGTCAACTCCCTCGTCGCCGAGCTCGCCTCGTCCTGATTTTTTCCCGTCCCCTCGCACCATCACATCGATCAAGGAGTCATCACCAATGACAACGACGTCAACCGACACGAAGCAGGGAGCGGGCGCACGCGTCCGCGTCCAGCGCTTCGGTACCTTCCTCTCGGGCATGGTCATGCCCAACATCCCCGCCTTCATCGCGTGGGGACTCATCACCTCGTTCTTCATCGCGACCGGGTGGCTGCCGAACGGCATCCTCGGCGGCTTCGGCAACGCCGACGTCATCGGCTGGCAGGGCGCCGCAACCGTCCTCGGTCAGGCAGACGACGGCACCGTCTTCCCGCAGTATGTCGGGCTCGTCAGCCCGATGATCATCTACCTGCTCCCGCTGCTCATCGCCAATACCGGAGGCCGCATGGTCTACGGCGCCCGCGGAGGAGTGGTCGCCACCATCGCGACCATGGGCGTCATCGTGGGTGCGAGCATCCCGATGTTCATCGGCGCGATGATCATGGGCCCGCTCGCGGCCTACCTGATGAAGCAGATCGACAAGCTGTGGGCCGGCAAGATCAAGGCCGGGTTTGAGATGCTCGTCGACAACTTCTCTGCGGGGATCCTGGGCTTCATCCTCGTGCTGGGCGGATTCTTCGGCATCGCGCCCATCGTCGAGCTGCTGTCCAAGGCCCTCGAGGGGGCCGTCAACCAGCTGATCGGATGGGGTCTGCTGCCGCTGGCGTCGATCCTGGTCGAGCCGGGCAAGATCCTGTTCCTCAACAACGCCATCAACCACGGTGTCTTCACCCCGCTGGGTGTGCAGCAGGTGGCTGAGCAGGGCAAGTCGATCCTCTTCCTCATCGAAGCGAACCCGGGCCCGGGTCTCGGCATCCTGCTCGCCTTCTCGATCTTCGGGGTCGGTCTGGCCAAGGCGAGCGCGCCGGGCGCGATCATCATCCAGTTCTTCGGCGGTATTCACGAGATCTACTTCCCCTATGTGCTGTCGAAGCCGTTGGTCGTCCTCGGAGCCATCGCCGGTGGTGCCTCCGGCGTCGCGGTCAACGTCGCCTTCAACTCGGGCCTCCGCGCTCCGGCGTCGCCGGGCAGCATCTTCGCGGTGCTGCTTCAGACCGCCCCCGACAGCTACATCGGCGTGATCCTCTCGGTCATCGTCTCTGCGGCCGTCTCGTTCCTCGTCACCGCGGCCATCCTACGTGCGAGCCGGAAGCGTGATCTTGAGAACGAGGACGCGGGAGACCTGTCGGCCGCTATCGCCAAGACCGAGGCCAACAAGGGTAAGGAGTCGAGCGTTCTCGCGGGCCTCCGTGCTGAGGGCGTACCCGCCGGGGACGCCGCTGTGGCCGCCTCCGGAGCCGCAGTCCTGACCGACGCCCGCCCGGTGAAGAACATCGTGTTCGCCTGCGACGCGGGCATGGGTTCGAGCGCCATGGGTGCGACGGTCCTGCGCAACAAGATCAAGAAGGCCGGCATCGAAGGCGTCACCGTCACCAACAAGGCGATCGCCAACCTCGATGGGTCGGCCGACCTGGTCATCACCCAGCGCGAGCTGACCCCTCGTGCGGAGCAGCAGGCTCCGAACGCCCAGCACGTCTCGGTCGACAACTTCATGAACAGCCCGCGCTACGACGAGGTCGTCGCGCAGGTCGCCGACCAGAAGTAGCGATTCCCAGCCGACCCCAGTGTCGGGTGTGTTCAGGATGGGTGTGCGGAGCTTCTCCGCACACCCATCCGTCTCTCATCACCTCTCACCCAACCACCTCCCTCGCTTAGGAAAGGTCCTCTCATGGCCGTACTCGACGCCTCCTCCATCCGACTCGGCGGCACGGCCCGCACGCGCGACGACGCCATCCGAGAGGCCGGTGCGATCCTCGTCGAGCGTGGCTCCGTGACCTCGGCCTACGTCGACGCGATGTTCGACCGCGAGGCGACGGTGTCGACCTACATGGGCAACTTCCTCGCCATCCCGCACGGGACCAACGACGCCAAGGACGCCATCCTCGACTCGGCGCTCGGCATCGTCCGTTACGACGAGGCGCTCGACTGGGACGGCAACGAGGTCCGGTTCGTGATCGCCATCGCCGGTCGCGACAACGAGCACCTCGACATCCTGTCAAAGATCGCGATCGTGTTCAGCGAAGAGGAAGACGTGCAGAAGCTTCTCGAGGCGAGCTCTTCGGACGAGGTTCTCGCCCTGCTCGGCGACGTCAACGAGAGCTGAGGCGCGACACATGAGCGACACCACTCAGCTCACGGCCGTCCACTTCGGTGCCGGGAACATCGGCCGCGGTTTCGTGGGTCTCATCCTCCACAACGCGGGCTACGAGGTCGTCTTCGCCGATGTCAACAGCGACCTGATCGACGCCCTCGCCGCGAGCGAGTCCTACACGGTGCACGAGGTCGGACCGGACGCCCGCGACTGGACGGTCGACCACTACCGCGCGCTCAACAGCCGCTCGGACGAGCAGGCCGTCATCGACGAGATCTCGACCGCTGATGTGGTGACCACCGCGGTCGGACCGAGCATCCTCAAGTTCGTCGCGCCCGTTATCGCCGCGGGCCTCGCGGCGCGCGACAGCGCTCTGCCGCGCCTGCAGGTCATGGCGTGCGAGAACGCCATCGGTGCGACGGATCTGCTGCGCGAGGAGATCGCCGGCCGCCTCGACGACGCCGCGCTGCTCGATCGTGCCATCTTCGCCAACACGGCGGTCGATCGCATCGTGCCCGGCCAGCCCGGCGACGAGGGACTCGACGTCACGGTCGAGGACTTCTTCGAGTGGGTCGTCGAGCGCGAACCGTTCGGGGACGAGATCCCCGACATCCCCGAGGCCAGCTTCGTCGACGACCTCGGCCCTTACATCGAGCGAAAACTGTTCACGGTCAACACGGGGCACGCGGCGATCGCGTATCACGGGTTCGTGCGCGGGGCCGAGTCGCTCAGCGACGCGCTTGCGATGCCCGAGGTCCGGGTCGAGGTCGAGGCCGTGCTCGAGGAGACCAAGACCCTCCTCGTCGCGAAGCACGAGTTCGACCCCGAGGTGCAGCAGAAGTACCTCGAGAAGAACCTGGTCCGCTTCTCGAACCCGGCTCTCTCCGACACGGTCGTGCGGGTCGGGCGTGCCCCCATGCGCAAGCTGAGCCGTCACGAGCGCTTCGTCGGTCCGGCTGCCGAGCTCGCTGAGCGTGGGCTCCCGCACGGGGCCCTGGTGGGTGCCATCTCCGCGGCGTTGCGCTTCGACGTCCCGGAGGACCCTGAGTCGGTCGAGCTGCAGACGTTGCTGGCGAGCGACGCCACGGCGCCCGAGATCGCCGAGCGCATCACCGGCTTGGAGCAGGGCAGCGACCTCCTCATCGAGATCGCCACCGCGGTAGGAGCGGCCCGCACCGGCCGCTGACCGGCCGTGGCGATCGGTCGTGGCCCGTCGGCCTACGCTGGGGGAGTGACCTCGTCCGCCCCCGTCTGGAGCAGCGACGGGCCCGACCTGATCGTGCACGCCGAGAACCTCGCGTTCCTCCGCACGCTGCCGGACGAGAGCTTCCGTCTCATCTACATCGACCCTCCGTTCAACACGGGCCGGAGTCAGGAGCGGCGCCCCATCCGCACCGTCCGCTCCGAAACCGGCACCCGGACGGGTTTCGCGGGGCGCTCCTACGACACGGTCCGCGGTACGACGCTTCGCTACGCCGACTCGTTCGTCGAGTACTGGGAGTTCCTGGAACCCCGTCTCCAGGAGGCCTGGCGTCTTCTCACGCCCGACGGCACGCTCTACCTCCACCTCGACTACCGAGAGGTGCACTACGCCAAGGTCCTCCTCGACGCCCTCTTCGGACGCGACTGCTTCCTCAACGAGATCATCTGGGCCTACGACTTCGGCGGACGCGCCAAGGGGCGCTGGCCGGCCAAGCACGACAACATCCTCGTCTACGTGAAGAACCCGGCCGATTACGTCTTCGACTCCGCCGAGGTGGACCGCGAGCCCTATATGGCGCCCGGGCTCGTCACGCCCGAGAAGGTCGCGCTCGGCAAACTGCCGACCGACGTCTGGTGGCACACCATCGTGTCGCCGACCGGTAAGGAGAAGACGGGCTATCCCACCCAGAAGCCCGTCGGGATCCTGCGGCGCATCATCGCGGCCAGCAGCAGGCCCGGAGACTGGGTGCTCGACTTCTTCGCGGGCAGCGGCACCACGGGAGCGGCTGCTTCCACGCTCGGTCGGAGGTTCCTCCTCGTGGACGAGAGCCCCGATGCGGTGCGCGTCATGTCGGATCGGCTGTCACTCGCGCCCACGATCTATACCGGCCACCCGGACGACACGCCCGGGTAGCGGCGAACTCTCGATTGCCATAAGATATTGCTTTGGTGCGCCGGTTCGTGCGTCCACCGTCCCGACTCGGTCGGTGCGGAGGGTCAGCGGAACCGAACTTCTCACAAGGTCGATCCTCGTCGGTCTCTCCTTGCTGTGGTGCGCGCCGACTACCCGCACGACCGGCAGAAGTGCTTGTGATGAAGTGAGGATATGGCCAAGAAAGACGGCGTAATCGAGATCGAGGGCTCAGTGCTCGAGGCTCTGCCCAACGCGATGTTCCGTGTTGAGCTGACCAACGGACACAAGGTGCTCGCGCACATCTCGGGCAAAATGCGGCAGCACTACATCCGCATCCTCCCGGAGGACCGGGTGATCGTGGAGCTCAGCCCTTACGACCTGACCCGCGGCCGGATCGTCTACCGCTACAAGTAAACCTGCTGGATAAGGAACGGCCCCTCCCCACCGGGAACGGGCACGACGCCAGCGAAAGAAGAGAAGAACGATGAAGGTCAACCCCAGCGTCAAGCCCATCTGCGACAAGTGCAAGGTCATCCGTCGCCACGGCAACGTCATGGTGATCTGCGAGAACCCTCGCCACAAGCAGCGCCAGGGCTGAAAAGCCCCGGTGGGGCTTTTCAGCCCTGGCGCCGGAGCGAAGCTCCGGGGGAACTCGGAAACGCAACTCACGCGGTGAGTTCGGATCCCGAAGCTCGCAGTAGTAACTCAATACACAAGGCAGAACCAGAAACCCGCGTCCGTGAAGGACGCGGGGGACACCTCGGGCGGGAGGCCCGGGCACCGGTACTGCTGAAACACCTCCCGACTATCTCCTGAGGAGAAATGCACATGGCACGTCTTGCCGGTGTAGACATCCCGCGCGACAAGCGCGTGGAAATCGCACTCACCTACATCTACGGCGTCGGTCGTACCCGCGCTCTCGAGACTCTCCGCGAGACCGGGATCGACGGCAACATCCGCGTCAAGGACCTGACCGACGACCAGCTCGTCCAGCTCCGCGACCACATCGAAGGCACCTACAAGGTGGAGGGTGACCTCCGTCGCGAGGTCGCCGCCGACATCCGCCGCAAGGTCGAGATCGGTAGCTACCAGGGCATCCGTCACCGCCGTGGTCTTCCTGTGCACGGTCAGCGCACCAAGACCAACGCTCGTACCCGCAAGGGCCCGAAGCGCACCGTCGCCGGCAAGAAGAAGGCCGGCCGCAAGTAGTCCTGACGGCCGGTTCTCGGCCGCAGGGCGCTTCGCCGCACAGATTTCAAGGATTTAGGGAGACACGCCGATATGGCAGCACCGAAGGCTGCGGCTCGCAAGCCGCGTCGCAAGGAGAAGAAGAACATCGCCGTGGGCCAGGCCCACATCAAGTCGACGTTCAACAACACGATCGTCTCGATCACCGACACCACTGGTGCGGTCATCAGCTGGGCATCGTCGGGTGGAGTGGGCTTCAAGGGCAGCCGCAAGTCGACGCCCTTCGCCGCTCAGCTCGCCGCCGAGTCCGCCGCGCGCCAGGCGCAGGAGCACGGCATGAAGAAGGTCGACGTCTTCGTGAAGGGCCCCGGCTCGGGCCGCGAGACCGCCATCCGTTCGCTCCAGGCCGCGGGCCTCGAGGTCGGATCGATCAACGACGTGACGCCCCAGGCTCACAACGGCGTCCGCCCGCCGAAGCGCCGCCGCGTCTGACGCTCGCGAACCGTCCGGGCCCTCACGGGTCCGGACGGTTTCCGCACCTCTCAGCCGCTCGCGCGGCCACCACAACTTCACACAACGACTCGGCTGTGTCATATAGCGGACACATTTCGAAAGGAAACCAATAAGTGCTCATCGCACAGCGCCCGGCGCTCGCTGAAGAAAACATCTCCGAATTCCGCTCGCGGTTCGTCATCGAGCCTCTCGAGCCCGGCTTCGGCTACACGCTCGGCAACTCGCTGCGCCGCACCCTGCTCTCCTCGATCCCCGGAGCGGCTGTCACCAGCATCCGTCTCGAGGGTGTTCAGCACGAGTTCAGCACGGTCCCCGGTGTCAAGGAAGACGTCACCGAGATCATCCTGAACATCAAGGGTCTGGTCGTCTCCAGCGAGCACGACGAGCCGATCACCGCCTACCTGCGCAAGCAGAGCGCGGGCCCCGTGACCGCGGCCGACATCTCGGCTCCGGCGGGCGTCGAGATCCACAACCCGGATCTCGTCATCGCGACCCTGAACGACAAGGCGAAGTTCGACCTCGAGCTGACGATCGAGCGTGGCCGCGGCTACGTGACCGCGTCGCAGAACCGCAGCGAGTTCAGCGAGTCGGGTCAGATCCCGATCGACTCGATCTACTCGCCGGTCCTGAAGGTGACCTACCGCGTCGAGGCGACCCGTGCCGGTGAGCGCACCGACTTCGACCGTCTCGTCGTCGACGTCGAGACCAAGGCGGCCATCAGCCCCCGCGACGCCATCGCGTCGGCCGGTCGCACCCTGGTCGAGCTGTTCGGCCTCGCCCGTGAGCTGAACACCGCGGCCGAGGGCATCGAGATCGGCCCGGCTCCCGCCGACGCCGTCCTCTCGAGCGAGCTGTCCATGCCGATCGAAGACCTCGATCTGTCGGTCCGCTCCTACAACTGCCTCAAGCGCGAGGGCATCAACAACGTCAGCGAGCTCGTCTCGCTCTCTGAGACGCAGCTGATGAACATCCGCAACTTCGGGCAGAAGTCGGTCGACGAGGTCAAGGACAAGCTCGTCGAGCTGGGGCTGTCGCTGAAGGATGCCGTTCCCGGCTTCGACGGCGCGCACTACTACAGCTACGACGAAGACGAGTCCTGAGCCTCACGCTCACGAACCGTCGATCACATCTATCTAACGAGGAACATCAACAATGCCTAGACCAGCCAAGGGTCCCCGTCTCGGTGGCGGACCGGCGCACGAGCGCCTGCTTCTCGCGAACCTCGCGACCGCTCTGATCACCCACAAGTCGATCAAGACGACCGAGACCAAGGCCAAGCGCCTCCAGCCCCTCGCCGACCGTCTCGTCACCTTCGCGAAGCGCGGCGACCTGCACGCCCGTCGTCGCGTCATGCAGATCGTCACCGACAAGACCGCCGTGCACGAGCTGTTCACCGAGGTCGCCCCGCTCGTCGCGGAGCGTCCCGGTGGCTACACGCGCATCACCAAGGTGGGCTTCCGCAAGGGTGACAACGCGCCCATGGCCGTGATCGAGCTCGTCCTCGAGCCCGTCTCGCCGAAGCGCCCCGCGTCGACCAAGTCGGCCCCCGCCGCTGCCGCTCCGGCTGCCGCCGAGGAGACCGCCGAGTCCGACGTCCCGGTCGAGGAGACCGAGACCGTCGAGCACTCGGAGGAGACCCCCGCCGAGGAGCAAACCGAGGCTGCCGCCGAGGTCGAGACCGACGCCGCCGAGGTGGCCGAGGACGACAAGAAGTAAGACGCTCGCGTCTGGCGAAGGGCCCGCTCACCGCAAGGTGAGCGGGCCCTTCGCCGTTGTACGGGTGTTCCGGCCCAGTTGGTACGCCGGAACGTACTCATTTGTCCGCAATACCCGTACAAGTGGGGGGACTAGGGTGCGCGCATGGCGAGTGAGGTCACCACAGTCGAGGTCGACGGTCCGAATGGCGTGCGCGAGATGAGGGTGTCGAGTCCGTCGCGTGTGCTCTATCCGCAGGCCGGCGTCACGAAGCTGGAGCTCATCGAGTATCTGATCGCGGTGGGGGAGCCCTTCGTGCGAGCCAACGGGGATCGCCCCGTGTCGTTGGAGCGTTTTCCCGGCGGCGTTGAGGGGGAGATGTTCTACTCCAAGAACCCGCCCAAGGGGACGCCGGAGTTCATCCGCACCGTGATGTGCACGTACCCCAGCGCACGTGCCCACCCGCAGCTCGTGATCGATGAGCCCGCGGCCGTGGTGTGGATGGCGCAGATGAACACCGTGGTGTTCCATCCGTGGCCGTCACGGTCCGGTGACATCGATCACCCCGATCAGCTGCGGATCGACCTGGATCCTCAACCCGGTCGAGACTTCTCGGATGCCGTGACAGCCGCCCTCGAGCTGCGTTCAGTCCTTCACGACGCGGGCCTGCAGCCGCGCGTCAAGACGACGGGGAACCGCGGGGTCCACGTGTTCACCGTCATCGAGCCGGAATGGGACTTCATCGACGTCCGTCACGCGGTCATCGCGGCGGCACGCGAGTTGGAGCGTCGGATGCCGGACCTCGTGACCACCGCCTGGTGGAAGGAGGAGCGGGGTGAGAAGGTCTTCGTCGACTTCAACCAGGCGGCTCGCGACCGCACCATCGCCGCCGCTTACAGCCCTCGCGCGACGGCCGGTGCCACCGTCTCCATGCCGGTGACCTGGGAGCAGCTGCCCGAGGTGGCGCCGGGGGACTTCACCATCCGCTCCGCCCCCGCCTTCGTAAAGGAGCACGGGGACGCCTGGGCTCAGATCCCCGACCCGGGACGATTGGATGTCCTGCTCAAATGGTGGAATCGCGATGTCGAGAACGGTCAGGGCGAGATGCCCTATCCGCCGGAGTACCCGAAGATGCCCGGCGAACCGCCTCGCGTGCAGCCCTCCCGCGCCCGCTCCTGATCGCAGGCACGGCGATCGAGTCCGCACGTTCCGGCGGAAAGCACTTGCCGGAACGTGCGGTCCGTGCCTCAACATCCGATCTAGGGGAGGAGGGCGGCCAGGTCGTAGGCCGCCGGGACCTCCAGCTGAGCGAACGTGCAGGAGGCCGGGTCGCGGTCGGGCCGCCACCGTTCGAACTGGACGGTGTGACGGAAGCGGTCGCCCTCCATCTGGTCGTAGCGGACCTCGACCACCAGCTCGGGGCGGAGGACGGCGTAGGAGGTGTCCTTCGAGCTCGAGAAGCGGTTGCGATCGCTCTCGCCGCGGATCGCCTCGCCGTCCTCCCCGCGTGCGAGGAGCGGAGCGAGTTCTTCGACGAGTTCCTGGCGGCGCTTGTCGGTGAACGCCGAGATGCCGCCGACGCCGTGCAATTCTCCGTCTTCGCCGTACAGACTGAGAAGCAGGGAGCCGACCCCCGATCCGCTCTTGTGCGTGCGGTAGCCGGTGACGATGCAGTCGGCGGTCCGGGCGTGCTTGATCTTGAGCATCGTGCGCTTGCCGGGGGAGTAGGGCGCGTCGAGTGGCTTGGCGACGACGCCGTCGAGACCGGCGCCTTCGAACTCTGTCAGCCAGCGTCGCGCGATGGCCACATCCTCCGTGGTCTGGGAGATGTGGAGTGGGGCCGAGAAGTGCTCGCCGAGTCGCTCGAGCCGCCCGCGACGCTCGGCGAGCGGGGCATCGAGCAGGGACTCGCCGTCCTCGGCGAGGAGATCGAACGCGACGAAAGACGCGGGGGTCTCAGCGGCAAGCCTGGTGATGCGGCTCGCGGCGGGATGGATCCGCTGCGACAGGGTCTCCCAATCGAGCTTCTCTCCTCCGGCCGTGGCGTGCCTCACGACGATCTCGCCGTCGAGCATCGTCCCGGCCGGCAGCTGCGCCTCGAACACGTCGACGAGTTCGGGGAAGTAGCGTTCGAGCGTCTTCGCCCCCCGGCTCCCGATGACGACGCCGTCCGCGGTACGGGACACGATCCCGCGAAAGCCGTCCCACTTCGGCTCGAACAGCAACGGGGCGCCCTTGGGGCCCGTCTCGGGCACCTCGGGAACGGATTTGGCGAGCATCGGATCCGGGATCTGCATGGTCGACATCTTCATGCACCGTTCCCCGCCCGACCCGGGCGCATCCTGGACGATCACGGCGAAACACGGCGCGAAGTAGAGTCGTGGGTTGTGAGCGAGCGCATCCGGTTCCGTCTGGACATCGCCTACGACGGCACCGGATTCGCGGGGTGGGCCAAGCAGCCCGGTCATCGCACGGTCCAGGGCGTCCTCGAAGAGGCGGTCGCGCTCCTGTCGTCGGGAGTCGGACGGAGTCCCGTCATCACCGTCGCGGGTCGCACGGACGCGGGCGTGCACGCCGTCGGACAGGTCGCCCACGTGGATCTCGACGAGCAGGTCGTCGCGGGTTTCACCGCTCGCGGGCGGGCAGCCGACGCCGTCCTGCTCCGCCGCCTGAACGGGATCCTCGGGCCCCTCAGCGACGTGGTGATCACCGACGTCGCGGTCGCCCCCGAGGGCTTCGACGCCCGTTTCTCAGCGACCTGGCGACGGTACGAATACCGGATCGCCGACAACCTCTCCTTCCACGATCCGTTGCAGCGGCACCGCACTCGTCTGCTGCGATCGACGCTGGATGTCGATCAGCTCGAACTGGCCGCGCGGTCACTACTGGGCCTCCGCGATTTCGCGGCCTTCTGCAAGCCTCGCCCCGGGGCGAGCACCATCCGCGAACTCCAGCAGTTCACCTGGGTCCGGGACGCGAGCGGCGTGCTCGTCGCGACCCTTCAAGCGGACGCCTTCTGTCATTCCATGGTGCGGTCGCTCGTCGGAGGTTGCGTGGGCGTCGGGGAGGGGCGACTCACCCTCGACGGGCTCGCCGATCTCCTCCGCGCCGATCGTCGAGGGGGACGGTTCGCAGTGCAGCCGGCGCACGGGCTCACCCTCCTGGCCGTCGGGTACCCGGGCGATGCGCTTCTCGCCGCACGGGCGCAGGAGACGCGAGCCATTCGCACCGCCGCGCAGATCGACGAGACCGAGGGTTCAGCGTCCGGAACGCCCGACGGGCTTGCCGAGGAGTCCGCGGCCCGGTAGGCTCTCCCGTTGGCGTTCGCTCCAGCGGTCGCCTCGCCGAGACCCTCCACCGCGGCGTTCCCGAGTCTTCCCGACTCGTGCGGAACACCCACCGGAGCGGGATTCACGAACACCTCGACAGAAAGACGCTCATCATGACGCGTACCTACACGCCCAAAGAGGGTGACCTCCAGCACAACTGGGTCGTCATCGACGCCACGGACATCGTCCTCGGCCGCCTCGCCAGCCACTCCGCAGCCCTGCTGCGCGGCAAGCACAAGCCCACCTTCGCCCCGCACGTGGACGGTGGCGACTTCGTCATCATCGTCAACGCCGAGAAGGTCGCGCTGACCGGCTCCAAGCTCGCACAGAAGAAGGCCTACCGTCACTCGGGCTACCCGGGCGGACTGACCGCGACCAGCTACACCGAGCTGCTCGAGAAGCACCCGGAGCGCGCGGTCGAGAAGGCCATCCGCGGCATGCTGCCGAAGAACTCGCTGGGCCGCGCCCAGATCAAGAAGCTCAAGGTCTACGCCGGCCCCGAGCACCCCCACGCGGCGCAGCAGCCGACGACCTACACCCTCAACCAGGTCGCCCAGTAAGCGCCGGCGAAGACTTAAGGACTTTTTCTCATGGCGACTATCGCAGATTCCATCGACAACGCTCCCGAGAGCTTCACGACCGAGACCCCGGCCGCGGCTGCTTCCAGCACGCCCCGCGCCGTCCTGAACGTCCCCGGCGCGGCCGTGGGCCGTCGCAAGCAGGCCATCGCCCGCGTGCGTCTCGTTCCCGGTTCGGGCACCTTCACGGTGAACGGCCGCGAGTTCGCGGACTACTTCCCCAACAAGCTGCACCAGCAGCTGATCAACGACCCGTTCAAGGTCCTCGACCTGCTCGGCAGCTACGACGTCATCGCGCGCATCACCGGTGGTGGACCCTCGGGTCAGGCCGGCGCCCTGCGCCTCGGCATCGCCCGTGCGCTGAACGAGATCGACGCCGAGAACAACCGCCCCGAGCTGAAGAAGGCCGGCTTCCTCAGCCGCGACGCTCGCGTCAAGGAGCGCAAGAAGGCCGGTCTCAAGAAGGCCCGCAAGGCGCCTCAGTTCTCCAAGCGCTGATTCAGTAAGAGAAGCTCCACCGTGCCCCGACTCTTCGGCACAGACGGTATTCGCGGTCTCGCGAACCGCGATGTGTCTGTCGAACTCGCCCTCCAGGTCGCCCAGGCGACCGCGGTCGTGTTCGCGCAGGGTCGGAGCGCTCAGGCTCGGCGGGCCGCGGGACGACGACCGACAGCTGTCGTCGCCCGCGACCCGCGGGTCTCCGGTGAGTTCCTGGCCGCCGCCACGGCGGCCGGGCTCGCCAGCTCCGGCGTCGATGTGCTCGACGCCGGGGTCATCCCCACCCCGGCAGCTGCGTTCCTCATCGCCGACATCGACGCCGACTTCGGCGTGATGATCTCGGCCTCGCACAACCCGGCGCCGGACAACGGCATCAAGATCTTCGCTCGGGGCGGCGTCAAACTCCCCGACGTCGTCGAGGACCGCATCGAAGCGGCCATCGCCGGCGACAAGCATGTTCCCACCGGTGCCGACGTCGGTCGCATCCGCCGTTTCGCGGATGCCGAGGACCGCTACGTCCTCCATCTCCTCGGTACCCTGCCGCATCGCCTCGACGGCCTCCACATCGTCATCGACTCGGCCAATGGGGCCGCCGCGGGTGTCTCGCCCGAGGTCTTCACCGACGCGGGCGCTCGCGTGACCGTCATCGGTAACGATCCCGACGGCATCAACATCAACGACGGTGTGGGCTCGACCCACCTCGGCCCACTCCAGAGGGCTGTCGTCGAGCACGGCGCGGATCTCGGTATCGCCCACGACGGCGACGCCGACCGCTGCCTCGCCGTCGACGCCGACGGGCGCATCGTCGACGGCGACCAGATCATGGCGATCCTCGCGGTCGGCATGGCCGAGCGCGGCGCCCTCCGCGACAACACGCTCGTGACGACCGTCATGAGCAACCTGGGCCTCAAGCTCGCATTGCGCGAGCGCGGGATCTCGACGGTCGAGACCAAGGTCGGCGACCGCTACGTGCTCGAGGGGCTCAACGCGGGCGGCTACTCCCTCGGCGGCGAGCAGTCGGGCCACGTGATCATGAGCGACTTCGCCACGACGGGTGACGGACTCCTCACCGGTCTGCACATCGCGGCCGAGGTCGCCCGGACCGGCAGGAGTCTGGCCGAGCTGGCCTCCGTCATGACCGTGTACCCCCAGACGCTCATCAACGTCCGCGGTGTCGACCACCACGGTCTCGGCGCCGACGGTGTCATCGCCGACGCGGTCAAGGCAGCCGAAGCAGAGCTCGAGGGCACCGGACGCGTACTTCTCCGGCCGTCAGGCACCGAGCCGATGGTGCGCGTCATGGTCGAGGCCGCCGACGAGCACACGGCGGACCGCATCGCCGCCGAGCTCGAAGCCGTGGTCCGCGACCGTCTCGCCCTCGACGCCTGAGCATTCGACTCACGGCCTGGCCGACCAAGCGCAGGGCGGCTAGAGCTTGCGCAGCAACACCGAATGGACCGCGTGGTCGGCGGCCTTTCTGAGCACCAGCGTCGCGCGTGACCGGGTCGGCAGGATGTTCTGCAACAGGTTGGGCTCGTTGATCTCGGACCAGATGCTTCTCGCCCGAGCCCGTGCCTGCTCCTCGCTCAGGTCCGCATAGCGGTGGAAGTACGACTTCGGGTCGGCGAAGGCGCCGCGCTGCAGGTCGAGGAAGCGCTCCTCGTACCAGCGTTCGATGTCGCTCGTGCGGGCGTCGACATAGATGCCGAAGTCGAAGAGGTCGCTGACGGCGAGGTTGGCTCCAGCGCGGGGCGGCTGCAGAACCGTCAGGCCCTCGACGATGAGGACATCGGGTCGTCTGACGACGATTTCGGCCGACGGCACGATGTCGTAGCTGAGGTGCGAGTAGAACGGAGCGCGGACCTCGTCCACCCCGCTCTTCACTCGACTGACGAAGCGCAGCAGTGAACGGCGGTCGTAGGACTCGGGGAAACCCTTGCGGGACATCAGCCCCCGGCGCTCGAGCTCGGCGTTGGGGAAGAGGAACCCGTCGGTGGTCACCAGCTCGACGCGCGGGGTGCCCTCCCAGCGACTCAGTAGCTCCCGCAGAAGGCGCGCCACCGTGCTCTTGCCCACGGCGACCGAACCGGCGATACCGATGACGAACGGCACCTTCGCCCCGCCACCCAGGAACTCCGCGGTGTCGCGATGAAGCGCGCGGGCGCCGGTCGCGTACAGATTGAGCAGCCGGCTCAGCGGGGCGTAGACCTGTTGGACCTCGTCGGCGTCGAGCGGCTCGCCGAGCCCGCGCAGCCGCTTCAGGTCGACCTCGGTCAGGTCGAGCGATGCTCCGGGCGCCAGCGACGCCCACCTCGCACGGTCGAACTCGGTGAACGGCGTGGGCTGCGTGGGGATCTGGCCCGTCTCGCTCATTCGGACCAGCGTAGTCGGCGGGGTGCTCGGGCTTGACGCGACCCACGAGTCGACGCTCCGGCTGAATGGTGAGCCCACGTAGAATCGGTTCTTATGTGCGGAATCGTTGGTTATGTCGGTCCGAGGCAGAGCCTCGAAGTGCTCATGGGTGGATTGCGTCGCCTGGAGTACCGCGGATACGACTCCGCTGGCGTCGCCGTGGTCGGCGATGACGGGACGATCGCCACGCGTAAGCGCGCGGGCAAGCTGAAGGTCCTCGCGAACGACCTGACCGAGGCCCCGCTGCCCGGCGGCTCGACCGGCATCGGCCACACGCGCTGGGCGACCCACGGTGGCCCCACCGACGCGAACGCGCACCCGCACCTGGGTGACGACGGGCGCCTCGCCCTCATCCACAACGGGATCATCGAGAACTTCGCCGAGCTGAAGGCCGAACTGGTCGAAAGCGGCGCCGAGTTCCACAGCGAGACCGACACCGAGGTCGCCGCCCTGCTGATCGGTCGCGAGTACCGTGAGACCGGCGATCTCGCTGAGGCGTTCCAGCGCGTCGTCAACCGGCTCCACGGAGCCTTCACGCTTCTCGCTGTCCATCAGGACGCGCCGGATGTCGTCGTCGGTGCCCGCCGCAACTCCCCGCTCGTCATCGGTCTCGGCGACGGCGAGAACTTCCTCGGTTCCGACGTCGCGGCGTTCGTCGAGTACACGCGGCGCGCGATGGAGATCGGGCAGGACCAGATCGTCACCATCCGCCCCGACTCGATCGTCGTCACCGACTTCGCCGGCGAACCGGTGGAGAACCGTGAGTTCGAGGTGGCCTGGGATGCCTCGGCCTCCGACAAGGGCGGCTGGTCGAGCTTCATGGCGAAGGAGATCACCGAGTCGCCCGACGCGGTCGCCAACACGATCCGCGGCCGCGTCTCCGACGGAGCCGTCGATCTCTCCGAGATCGCTCGCATCGACGAGGTCCTGGGCGATGTCGACCGCATCCTGATCCTCGGATGCGGTACCGCCTACTACTCGGGAATGCTCGGCAAGTACGCGATCGAGAAGTGGGCCGGCATCCCCGTCGACGTCGAGCTGTCGCATGAGTTCCGCTATCGCGAGCCGGTGCTGAGCTCGCGGACGCTGGTGATCTCGGTGAGCCAATCCGGCGAGACCATGGACACCCTCATGGCTGTGAAGTACGCGCAGGAGCGCGGCGCCACGACGCTGTCGGTCTGCAACACACAGGGCGCGACCATCGCGCGCGAGTCGGATGCGGCGCTCTTCACGCACGCCGGACCGGAGGTCGCGGTCGCCAGCACCAAGGCCTTCGTCGCCCAGGTGACCGCGCTGTACCTCATCGCTCTCCGCCTGGCCGCGGTGCGGGGCACGCAGAGCACCGAGGCTCTGGCGGAGCTCGTCGACGAGCTGCAGGCCGTCCCGACGAAGCTCTCACAGGTCATCGAGTCGAGCGGCCAGATCGCCGAGCTCGCTCGCGGCATGTCTGACACCCGCTCGGTCCTGTTCCTCGGCCGTCACGTCGGCTATCCGATCGCGCTCGAGGGGGCCCTCAAGCTCAAGGAGATCGCCTACATCCACGCCGAGGGCTTCGCCGCAGGTGAGCTCAAGCACGGACCGATCTCGCTCATCGAGCCCGGCCAGCGCGTCATCGTCGTGGTCCCGAGCCCGCGTGCCGTCGACTCCCTCCACAAGAAGGTCGTCTCGAACATCCAGGAGATCCGCGCACGCGGTGCGTACGTGATCGCGATCGCCGAGGCCGGCGATGCGGCGGTGCTCCCGTTCGCGGACGACGTCATCCGCATCCCGCTCGCGGGTGGCATGTTCGAGCCGCTTCTGGCCGTCGCGCCGCTGCAGATCTTCGCCATGGAGCTCGCCGCCGCGAAGGGCTTGGACGTCGACCAGCCGCGCAACCTGGCGAAGTCGGTCACGGTCGAGTAGTGATCGTCGGGATCGGCGTCGACATCGTCGATGTGGAGCGGTTCGCTCGTCACCTCGAGCGGACGCCCGCACTCGAGGAGCGGCTCTTCGTCGAATCCGAGCGGGGGCGGCCCGTGCGGTCGCTCGCGGTCCGTTTCGCGGCCAAGGAGGCGCTCATCAAGGTGCTCGGCGACGCTCCCGGCTTCCGGTGGCACGACATCCGGGTCGACAGCGACGACCACGGCAAGCCGACATTGCGGGTGACCGGCCGGCTCCGCGAGGAGCTCGACGCACGAGGAGTCACCGCCATGCATCTCTCGCTCTCGCACGACAAGGGCATGGCGTGCGCCTTCGTGGTGGCCGAGTCCGACGTCGCGCCGGCCGCGCACGCCGTGGTGGCGGCATGACGGGCATCCGGGTCGCGCGCATCGATCGCGCCGCGATCTCCGCCAATGTCGCCGGGCTGGCCGCGGCGGCCGCGACCGCGCACGTCATGGTGGTGGTCAAGGCGGACGGGTACGGCCACGGTGTTCTGACCGCGGCGACCGCCGCCTTGGAGGGGGGCGCGGACTGGCTGGGCGTCGCGGATCTCGAAGAGGCGCATGCCCTGCGTGCCGCGGGGGTCGATGCTCCCGTCCTCGCATGGCTCCACGACCCGTTCGCCGATTTCGCACCGGCCGTCGAAGCGGGTATCGACATCGGCGTCTCCACGCGCGCACAACTCGAGGCCATCGGCGCCCTCGACGCCGGTCGCCGGGCGGGCCGACGGCCGGTCGTTCAGATCAAGGTCGACACCGGGCTGCACCGCAACGGCCTCCCGCCCGAGGAGTGGGAGCCTTTCGCCGAGCGGGCCGCGGCTCTGCAGGCTCTCGGACGTCTCGAGGTCCGCGGGGTCTTCTCGCATCTGGCCAACACGGACGCCGAATCCGACGCTGCCGCGCTCCGCGCCTTCGAGCGGGCGCTGGGGATTATGGCGGCTGCGGGCATCGAGCCCGAGCTGCGGCATCTCGCCTCGACGGCCGCAGCGATGTCGCGGCCGGCCACCCGCTTCGACCTGGTGAGACTGGGCATCGGGAGCTACGGCCTGTCTCCGTTCGGTGCGGCCGGCGCCCCGGACGGGAGCGCTCCGGTGCGGTTGATCCCCGCGATGACGCTCACGAGCCGGGTCGCGGCGGTCCGATCCGCAGCACCGGGTGCGGGAGTCTCCTACGACCACACCTGGCGGGCCCATGAGCCGACGCGTCTCGCGCTCGTACCGATCGGTTACGCCGACGGCGTGCCGCGGGCGGCCTCGAACACGGCGGAGGTCGCCATCGACGGCCGGAGGTTCCCTGTGCGGGGCCGCATCGCGATGGATCAGTTCGTCGTCGACATCGGCGACGCTCGAGTCGAGGTGGGCGACGAGGTCGTGCTGTTCGGAAACCCGGTGGACGGGGTCCCCGCGGCCGACGACTGGGCGCGCTGGAGCGACACCATCAACTACGAGATCGTCACCCGGATCGGACCACGGGTGAAGAGGGTGGCCCGGTGAGCGTCTCGAGAACCATCTCCATCGCCACCCCGGATGACATGCATGGTCTCGGCCTCCGGCTCGGCCGCACCGTCCGGGCCGGCGATCTCCTCGTCCTGACGGGCCCGCTGGGGGCAGGCAAGACCACGCTGACCCGCGGCATCGGCGAGGGCCTCGGGGTGCGCGGTCCCGTCGCGTCTCCGACGTTCGTCATCGCCCGCACGCACCCCTCACTCGTCGACGGGCCTCCGCTGGTCCACGTCGACGCCTACCGGGTGGGCTCGGCGATGGAGCTCGACGATCTCGACATCGACTACGCCCGCTCGGTGGTCGTGGCGGAGTGGGGCGAGGGGCTGCTCGACGGGGTGGCCTCCTCGTGGCTCGATGTCCGGATCGCGCGTCCCACGGGGGCCGGGACGGGCACGGATGTCGATGATGCAGCCGACGGCGACGATCTCACGGACGAGCCCGTCGAGGAGCGCACCGTCGTCATCACCGCCCACGGCCCCCGCTGGAACCGAGCAGACCTCGCCGGGCTCTGATCCTGCCGCCTCGTAAACTGGGGCGGTGTTCCTCGCCATCGACAGCTCCGCCGGGACCAGCGTGGCGCTGGTCGACTCGTCGTTCGGCACGGTGGTGGAGCGGACGAGCGACGACACGATGCGTCACGCGGAGGTCGTCGGTGCTCTCATCGACGAGGTGCTCCGCGAGAGCGGTGCGACGGCCGCCACGCTGACGGCGGTCGCGGTCGGCGTGGGACCGGGGCCGTTCACCGGCCTCCGGGTCGGAATGGCCGCGGCGCACGCCTTCGCTCTCGCGTCGGAACGCCCCCTGGTCGGTGTCGTCAGTCACGACGCCGTCGCCTACGAGCACTACTCCGCGGGCGGCTGGGGCGAACTCCTCGTCACGACGGACGCACGCCGCCGCGAGCTCTACTGGTCGCGCTACGACGGGCTGGACACTCTCGGGCTGCCCTCTCGCGCCGAAGGCCCGGCCCTGGCCCGCCCCGACGACATCCCGTCGGCGGCCCGTCGGCTCGACGCCACACGCGTGTCGGCGGGCAGCGTCGGCATCGTCGCGGCCCGGCTACGAGCCTCGGGCCGCCCGACTCCCGTCGTCCCCCTCTATCTCCGCTCGCCCGACGTGACGCTCTCGACGCCGAAACGGGTGTCCAGGTGACCTGGCAGCTCCGAAGGGCGACCCCTGACGACCTCGGCAGCATCATGGAGCTCGAGCGCGCCTCGTTCCCGCTCGACGCCTGGTCGGAGCAGAGCATGTCCGAGGAGATCGCGGGATCGCACGGCTACTACCTCGTCGCCGAGTCGGTCACCGAACCGCACGTCTTCGCAGGATACGCAGGGCTGCGCGCGGTCCGCGGAGGCGGTGAGGGCGACATCCAGACCATCGCCGTCGCGCCGGCGGCCCGACGGTCCGGGCTGGGACGCGCGCTCATGCGGGCGCTGCTGACCGAAGCGGGCAAGAGGGGCGCGCGGGAGGTCTTCCTCGAGGTCCGCGTCGACAACGAGCCCGCCGCGAACCTGTACCGGTCGCTCGGCTTCGAGGAGATCGCCGTCCGGCCCCGCTACTACCAGCCCGAGGGGGTCGACGCCCTGATCATGCGCCGCGTCGACACACCACCTCGTATCAGCCCCGCGATCGGAGTCGACCAGTGACCGAGCCCCTCGTCCTCGGCATCGAGACGTCGTGCGACGAGACCGGCGTCGGAATCGTGCGCGGGACCACCGTGCTCGCCAACGTCATCTCCTCGTCCATGGACGAGCACGCGCGCTACGGCGGCGTGGTCCCCGAGGTCGCCGCCCGAGCGCACCTCGAGGCCATCGAACCCACGTTGAAGCGGGCGCTCGCCGAAGCCGGGGTCGCCTTCAGCGACCTGGACGGGCTCGCCGTCACCGCCGGCCCCGGTCTCTCCGGGGCCTTGATGGTGGGCATCGGCGCTGCGAAGGGCCTCGCGACCGCGACGGGTCTGCCGCTCTACGGCGTCAATCACCTCGTCGGGCACGTCGCAGCGGACCTCCTCCACGCCGAGGGCGAGGCTGCCCAGACCCTCGAGACACCGACGATCGCCCTGCTGGTCTCGGGCGGGCACACCTCGCTCCTGCTCGTCCGCGACATCCTCGACGATGTCGTGATGCTGGGCGAGACCATCGACGACGCCGCGGGCGAGGCCTTCGACAAGGTCGCCCGCCTCCTGGGGCTCCCGTATCCGGGCGGCCCGCAGATCGATCGTGTCGCGAGCGACGGGGATCCCCGGGCCATCCGTTTCCCGCGCGGCCTCACCAAACCGGCCGATCTGGCCCGCCACCGCTACGACTTCTCGTTCTCCGGGCTCAAGACGGCCGTCGCCCGATGGGTGGAGAAGGAGCGCGACGCGGAACGCGAAGTGCCCGTCGCCGACGTCGCGGCGTCGTTCCGGGAGGCGGTCGCCGACGTGCTCCTGACCAAGGCGCTGTCGGCGTGCGCGGAGCTCTGTGTCCCACGACTCCTGATGGGTGGCGGGGTCGTCGCGAACGCCCGCATCCGGGCGGTCGCCGAGGAGCGCTGCGCCGCCGCCGGGGTGGCGCTGCGGATCCCGCCGCTGGCGCTCTGCACGGATAACGGCGCGATGATCGCGGCGGTCGGGGCGCGGCTGATGGCAGCCGGACGTCCCTCGTCCGGGCTGGCCTTCGGCGCCGACTCCACGCTCCCCGTCGACATCGTGACCGTCGACGCGGGCTGAACGGCGACTGAACACGGCCTCGGGCTTCGTTGACAGCCGGAGCGCACGCTGAAACCATGGCCTCTGCGCCAGACATCCGACGGTCGTCGTCGAGCACGCCGTGAACCAGGGAGAGCACATCATGACCGAGCCCGCACCCGCGCCGAACTACGGCTACCAGGCGGCGCCGCAGCAGGCGCCCTACAACGTTCTGGGGATCGTCTCGTTCGTCCTCTCTCTCGTGGGCTTCACCATCGTGGCCGTCATCCTCGGTCACATCTCCCTGTCCCAGATCAAGCGGACGGGTGAGCGCGGTCGAGGTTTCGCCATCGCCGGCCTGGTGATCGGCTATGTGACGCTGGCCCTCGGCATCCTCTTCGTCATCTTCGTGGTAGGCGCTGGACTGCTGGCGGCCTCCACTTCCGGCAACTACTGACCCGCCTCACCGAGGAGAAGGAACACCCATGAGCGATCCGCAGACCCCGGCCGAGCCGAACACGCCCGCCGAGCCCGCCACTCCGTCCCAGCCGCGCACACCCGCCTCGGAGCCTGCTCCGTCCGCGCCCACTCCGCCGCCCGCGACCGACCCCTTCGTCCCACCGGCAGCCGCTCCCGCCGCCCCGCCGCCCCCGGCCTACGTCCCGCCCGCCGCCGCGCCTCAGGCACCTTCGGCGCCGCAGAATCCCTACGCGCCTCCCGCAGCCGCGCCCGAGAACCCCTACGCGGCTCCCGCGGGGGCCGCGTACACCGCTCCCGTCGGGGACCCCTACGCAGTCCCGCCGGTGAATCCCTACGCGGCTCCCGCCGCGGGGGCCCCGAGCAAGAAGACTCCGGTCCTCAGCATCATCTCGATGGTCGTCGGAATCCTCGGCGTCCTGGGCGCCGGCGTCGCCTTCATCCCGATCGTGGGTGCCTTCCTGCAGATCTGGTTCCCCACCGCCGCCGTGGTGCTCGGGTTCCTCGGCAAGAAGCGCGAGCCGCAGGGCAAGGGATTCTGGCTCACCGGCATCATCACAGGCTTCGTGGGACTCGCCTTCCTCGTGCTCGGCATCGTCTTCACGATCCTGATCTTCGCGACCGACTCGGGCTCCTACCGTTACGACTCGTCGTACTGAGTGGTCCACGACGTCGATCGGACCCCGCTCTCCCCGTCGGGAGACGCGGGGTCCGCTGCATTCCCGGGGCCGGCCTCGGGGGCTGAACCCGCCGGTGCGGCGAGTGACGGGCCGACGGGCGATGCGCTCGCGCCCCAGCCGGATCGGAACGTCGGGTGGGACCCCCTCGCGATCGTCGCGCTGATCCTCGTCGTCCTGACGCTGGCCGTGCCGGCCGCGATCCTCGGCGGCTGGGCCATCACCAGGGCGCGAGGCGACGTGGTCCGCACCCGCCGCGCGTGGGTCGTCACCGGCGTGGCGGTCGCGGAGATGATCCTCGGGGGGCTTCTGTGGACGGTGTACTTCGTCTGGCTGGCCCCGATCATCACCCTCCCCGCGGGGTGAAGCGGGACGGTTCCTCTGCGGAATCCCCGGTCAGGCCGAGGCCGACGGCACCCGGTCGGCCAGGACGGCGATGCGCTTGCCGTGCTGCTTGGTCAGGATGAGGGTCGCCGCCGCGTTCCCACGGAGTCCCAGTCGTCTGCGCAACAGCGCGGGATCCACGTCGACGCCCCGCTTCTTGATCTCGAGCGTGCCGATGCCGCGCTCTCGCAGTGCTTTCGCCAGGCGCTTCTCGTCGACGGGCAGGAGCTCGCGCACCTCGAAGCTCCCGGCGAGGCCGTCGCGGCTGGGGGTGTCTCCGGTCAGGTAGGCGATGCCCGGTTCGAGAGTCGTGGCATCGAGACGTTCCGCGAGCGATCCGATCAGCTGGGCCCGGATGACGGACCCGGCCGGCTCGTGGATGTACCGGCCGATCTCGCCCGATGGGGGGTCCTCGCTCGGGCCCGCTCCGGTCAGCTCGACGTCCCCCGACGGCCCGGTCACCAGGGCGGCTCGGCCGATTCCCGGCCGGGCCAGGGGGCCGGTCCACACGATCAGTTCGATGGTCTCCCCGTCGACGGTGAGCCACTGCGCTTCGACGCCGGCGGGTATCAGCTCACGCTCCATGCCCGGGGAGAGCTTCACCCCGACAGGCCTGGCCTCGGCGAGGCCGAAGGCGAAGTCGAGTGACGGCGACCAGTCGGCGGGCGCCTGCCGGGTACGAGAGTTGTGCCCCGCGACGCGTCGGGCGGGGTCGAGGAAGACTCCGTCGATCCCGGTCAGATCGGCCGACTCGGCGTCTCCCGTCGTCACGCGGGCGTTGTCGAAGGGGGCGAGGTTGTAGGCGGCGAAGGCCGCGGTGACCTCGTCGCGTTCGACCGCCGAAACCCGGAGGTCGAGGGACGCCAGGGCGAGGGCATCGCCGCCGATTCCGCAACCGAGGTCGGCCACCGATGCGATCCCCGCGGCGCGGAACCGTCCGGCGTGGCGAGCGGCGACGGACAGACGTGTCGACTGTTCGAGTGCCGCCTCGGTGAACAGCATGCGAGCGGCGAACGGACCGAACTTCGTCGCGGCACGCTCGCGAAGGCGGGCCTGCGTGAGGACCGCCGCGACGAGAGCGGGGGAGTGGCCCTCCCTGCGGAGGCGGGAACTGGTGCGGACGACGTCCGCGCCCGAGGCGTACGGCTCGATGGTGTCGAGGAGTCGCAGTCCCTCGAGCGACAGCAGTTCACGGGCCTCGTCGATCAGCACTCCGCAAGACTAATGAGGCGACCGGTGCGGCTCGCTCCGAGCGTTGGCACTCGCATTGCGAGAGTGCCAATGGCTCCCCTAGACTTTTCCCGGCGCCGGACAAGGGTTCGGGCGTCTGCGTAGATCGTGTCCATCGAACATGTCGTGCGCGTCACGCGTGCTGAAGTTTCCAGAAAGAAGAGGTCACCCGTGTCGGTTTCCATCAAGCCGCTCGAAGATCGCATCGTCATCAAGCAGGTCGAGGCCGAGCAGACCACTGCCTCGGGCCTCGTGATCCCGGACACGGCGAAGGAGAAGCCCCAGGAGGGCGAGGTCGTCGCCGTCGGACCCGGCCGTGTCGACGACAACGGCAACCGCGTCCCCCTCGACGTCGCAGTCGGTGACAAGGTCATCTACTCCAAGTACGGCGGAACCGAGGTCAAGTTCGGCGGAGAGGACTTCCTCGTCCTGTCGGCTCGCGACGTCCTCGCGGTCGTCGTCCGCTGATCTCTCAGTGAAACGTGAGAAGGGCCCCGCACCTCGCAGGTGCGGGGCCCTTCTCCTTTTCGCCGCGAGCATAGACTCGAACGAGTGACGAACGACGCTCCTCAGTCCCCCGTACCCGCGTCGAGTCGCAGTCGCTCGGGACTCCTCTTCGCCATCGGCGCCTACGGCCTGTGGGGCTTCCTCCCCGTCTATTTCCTGGCGCTCAAGCCCGTCGGTCCTTTCGAGATCGTGGCGTGGCGCATCATCTTCGCGCTCGCCTTCTGTGCGGTCCTCCTCACGGTCACGAGATCGTGGGGTGCATTGGCCGTCATCGTCCGTCAGCCCCGCATCGTTCTGTTCATGGGCCTCGCGGGCGTGCTCATCTACGTCAACTGGCAGACCTTCCTCATCGGCACGCTGACCGACCACGTCGTCGAGACGTCGCTGGGCTACTTCATCAACCCCATCGTCACGGTGCTGCTCGGTGTGCTGTTCCTCCACGAGCGACTCCGCCCCGCCCAGTGGGCGGCCGTGGGGATCAGCGGTGCGGCCGTGGTCGTCCTCGCGGTCGGCTATGGGCAGGTGCCGTGGATCGCGCTCATCCTCGCCTTCTCGTTCGGCTTCTACGGACTCATCAAGAAACAGGTGAGCGGCAAGGTCGACGCGGTCAGCGGACTCACGCTCGAGACCGCCTGGCTGGTCCCGGTGGCGGTCGTCCAGCTCGTCGTGGTGGGGGCGACCTCCGGCATCGTGTTCGGCACGCAGGGGGCGGTCAACACGATCGCCCTGATCGGTTCGGGCGTCATCACGGCCGTGCCGCTCCTGCTCTTCGCTGCCGCCACCTCGCGCCTGCCGCTCACGGTGGTCGGCTTCATCCAGTACATCGCTCCGCTCATGCAGTTCGCTTTCGGGGTGGCCCTGCTGGGTGAGCCCATGCCGCCCGAGCGGTGGTTCGGATTCGCTCTGGTCTGGAGTGCTCTGATCGTCCTCACGATCGACGGGGTCCTCGCGGGACGCCGGTCGCGCAAGGCGGGCCTGAGGCCGGCCGAGGAGTTCTGACGGTCCGTCGAGGTTCGGGCGGTTCAGCCCGACCCGGATCCGGATCAGCGGGCTCCTCGTCGCGTAGCACCGGTCGGCGAACGCGTTCGTGTAGATAACGAACGGTAACGATTTAGCTGTGTTACACGGTTGTAACAGTGTCACGTTGTTTTCGGGTGTGACGGGCACATAGCGTGTCTAGACCGCGCTTCCCGCGCACGCCTCGGCAGGTCTCGACCTGCCACCTGCTACCCATTCACTAGGAGCACCATGAGCGCTTTCAGCTCACGCAAGTTCGGCAAGGCACTGGGCGGCATCGCCGTCATCGGCGCCAGTGCCCTCATCCTCAGCGGCTGCGCCAGCACCCCCAGCGGCGGAGCCAGCTCCGGCGCGGCGGGTGACGGCCTCTCGTTGAAGATCGGCACGATCCTGCCGCAGACCGGAACCCTCGCTGTCCTCGGCCCGCCCGAGATCGCGGCCGTCGACCTCGCGGTCAAGGAGATCAACGAGGCGAACAAGGGCATCCAGCTCACCGCCAGCCAGAAGGACTCCGG
This sequence comes from uncultured Naasia sp., assembly GCA_913778905.1. GTDB lineage: Bacteria > Actinomycetota > Actinomycetes > Actinomycetales > Microbacteriaceae > Naasia. Next base: position 53,141 of record CAJYYA010000019.1, read on the forward strand.
CGACACCTCCACCGACATCGCGACCCAGTCGGTCACGGCCCTGCTCTCCGAGGGTGTCTCCGCCATCGTCGGCGCGGCCTCCTCCGGTGTCTCGCTCTCGGTCATCGACCAGATCACGCAGGCCGGCGTCGTCGAGATCTCCGCCGCCAACACCTCGCCCAAGTTCAGCACCTACGACGACGGCGGCTTCTACTTCCGCACCGCTCCGTCGGACGTGCTCCAGGGCCAGGTCGTCGGCAACAAGATCGCCCAGGACGGCGCGACCAACGTGTCGATCCTCTACGGCAACAACGACTACGGCATCGGTCTGAGCCAGAACGCCACCGAGGCGCTCGCCGCCCAGGGCATCACCGTCGCCAAGTCGGTCACCTTTGACGAGGGTGCCACCGACTTCTCGAGCGCCATCACCGATGCTCTGTCGGTGAACCCCGACGCGCTGCTCGTCATCTCGTACGACGAGATCGTCCCGATCTCGGAGCAGCTCGCGAGCCGCGGCTTCGACTTCTCGAAGATGTACGGCGTCGACGGCAACTACGGCGTCGTCAAGCCCGGCAGCAACGTCGACATCGCCGGTGCACAGTTCACCGTCCCCGGTGTCAACGTGACCGACGACTTCCGTGAGCGTCTGCAGGGGGTTGCGGCCAACGAGCTGACCGTCTTCACCTACGCTCCCGAGGCCTACGACGCCACCGTGCTCCTCGCGCTCGCCGCGCTCCAGGGTGGAGCGACCGACGGCACCACCATCAAGGACAACATGCAGTCCGTTTCCGAGGGTGGCGAGAAGTGCGAGACGTTCAGCGCGTGCGCCGATCTGATCGCTGCTGGCACGGACATCGACTACGAGGGTGTCTCCGGCCCGATCACGTTCGACGCCAACGGTGACCCGAGCCAGGCCTACATCAGCATCTACAAGTACGCGACGGGCAACACCAACACGTACGAGGACGCCGTCTTCGGAGACCTCACCAAGAAGTGAGTCGCTAGCGACTGACGATCGAGTCGGGCCCCATCTCCTCCGGGAGATGGGGCCCTTCCTCTTGGGGTGACGGGGCGACCTCGCGCGGACCCCGCTCGCGGTGGCTCTCAGCGGGCCCGAGGGGCGTCCTCTACGAAGAAGGGCGGCCCGCCGGATGTCCGACGGGCCGCCCTCCTGGTGTGCGGAGAGAAGGTCAGGGGGTCTCGGTGGCGTCCTGAGCCGCCTTCTCCGCCTTGGCCTTGTCCTGATCGGCCGCGAGGGTACCGAGGTACAGCTCGATGACCTTGGGGTCGTTCATGAGCTCGCGGCCCGGACCCGAATAGGCATCGCGACCCTGGTCGAGCACGTAGGCGCGGTCGCAGATCTGCAGGCATCGACGAGCGTTTTGCTCGACGATGAGGACCGACACCCCGGCCTTGTTGATCTGCGTGACGTTGATGAACGTCTCGTCCTGGCGGACGGGGGAGAGGCCCGCGCTGGGCTCGTCGAGGAGGAGCACGCTCGGGTCCATCATGAGCGCACGCGACATCGCGACCATCTGCCGCTCACCGCCCGACAGGCTGCCCGCGCGCGCCTTGAGACGCTTGCTGAGTTCCGGGAAGAGGGCGCTCACGAAGTCGAGACGCTCGGCGTAGACCTTCGGGCGCTGGTAGACGCCCATCTGCAGGTTCTCCTCGATCGTCAGGCTCGGGAAGACGTTGTTGTTCTGCGGCACCATCCCGACGCCCTTGCCGACGAGCTTGTCGGCCTTGAGGCCGGTGATGTCGTCGGAGCCGAGTGTGATCGATCCGCCGCGGATCGTCACCTGCCCGAAGATGGCCTTGAGGAGCGTCGACTTGCCGGCGCCGTTCGGGCCGATGATGCCGACGAGTTCGCCTTTGCCGACCTGCACGTTGCAGCCGTTGAGGATGTTGACCCCCGGGACGTAGCCGGCGACGAGGTCCTTCGTCTCGAGGATGACCTCGCCTGTCTGGGTGTCACTTGCCATCGTGGGCCGCTTCCTCTTCCACTTCGTGCCGGATCAGATCCGACTCCATCTCCTCGGCGACCTCGAGCTGGCCCGAGATCGTGCCCAGGTCGGTGTCGTGGTGCGCGCCGAGATAGGCATCGATGACCGCGGGGTCGCTCATGACCGTCGAGGGCGGACCCTCGGCCACGACCTTGCCTTCGGCCATCACGATGACCCAGTCGGCGATCTCCTGGACGACGTGCATGTCGTGCTCGACGAAGAGCACGGTCATCCCCTGCTCCTTGAGGTCGAGGATGTGATGCAGCAGCGACTGGGTGAGTGCCGGGTTCACGCCGGCCATGGGCTCGTCGAGCATGACCAGGTCGGGGTCGCTCATGAGCGCGCGGGCCATCTCGAGGAGCTTGCGCTGGCCACCCGAGAGGCTGCCGGCGTAGTCGTCCTTCTTGGCGTCGAGCTTGAAGCGGGCCAGCAGGGACTGGGCGCGCTCCTCGACATCCGCCTCGCGCTGCTTCCAGGTGAAGGGGAAGAGGGCGCGGAACATGTTCTCGCCCGGCTGCTTGGTGGCGCCGAGGAGCATGTTGTCGATGACCTTCATGAGACTGAGCGCCTTGGTCAGCTGGAACGTGCGGACCATTCCGCGGCGCGCCACCTTGAACGCGGGAACGCCGGCGAGGTTCTCGCCCTTGAAGTTCCACGAGCCCTCGTTGGGCTTGTCGAACCCGGTGAGCAGGTTGAAGAAGGTCGTCTTGCCGGCGCCGTTCGGGCCGATGAGAGCCGTCACCGCACCCGCGGGAATCTCCACGTGGTCGACGTTCACCGCGGTGAGCCCGCCGAAGGTGCGGCGGACGCCGTCGACGACGAGGATCGGGTTCTTCTTCTTCACTCCCGGCTCGATGGGGCCGGCGACGATCTGATCGACGGGTGTCTTAGGCACTGAAGAACACCTCCTTCTTGTTGCCCAGGATGCCCTGGGGTCGGAAGACCACGAGGAGCGCGAGCGCGACTCCGACGATGATGAAGCGGACCGGGCCCTGCTGCACCGAGGTGATGGGCAGGATTCCCGAGTTGATACCGAGGGCGAGCAGACCGTCGGACAACGACAGCGTCACCCAGAAGATCATCGATCCGATGACGGGGCCGAAGACCGTGGTCGCGCCGCCCAGCAGCATGATCGTGTACAGGAAGAACGTCAGCTGCGTGCCGTAGTTGTCGGGCTGAAGGCTGCGCGGGAGGATGAACAGCATTCCCGCGAGACCGCCCAGCACGCCACCGAAGATCAGAGCCTGCATCTTGTAGGAGAACACGTTCTTGCCGAGGCTGCGCACGGCGTCCTCGTCCTCGCGGATGCCCTTCACGACGCGTCCCCACGGGCTGCGGACGAGCAGGAAGACGACGAGGCAGGCCAGGGCGACGAGCGTCCAACCGACCACGCGTACCCAGAGCTGATCGGCGGTGTAGGTGAGCACCCCGAACCCGTAGTTGCCCTTGGGGAACGGGTTGATGGCGTTGAAGGTCTTCGCCGCACCGTTGAGTCCGGTCGCGCCGCCCGTGATGTCCGTGAGCTCCGAAGTCTTGACCGAGAGACGGATGATCTCCGACGCCGCGATGGTGACGATGCTCAGGTAGTCGGCGCGGAGCCGGAGCGTCGGGATGCCGAGGATGAGCGCGAACAGGGCCGAGGCGAGGATCGTCGCGAGCACTGCCATAGGCAGGGGCGCGTCGAACTTCAGAGTCGCGATGGCGAAGGCGTAGCCGCCGACCGCCATGAACCCGGCCTGACCGAAGTTCAGCAGGCCCGTGAAGCCGAAGTGCACCACGAGGCCGATGGTCGCCAGAGCGTAGGCGGCTGTCGTGGGAGAGGCGATCTCGCCGAGCGAGAGCCAGATGAAGTTGAAGTCCATGAGTAGCTAGCCCTTCAGCCGATTCGCTCGCGCTTGCCGAGGATGCCCTGCGGTCGGAACAGCAGGATGACGATGAGCACCACGAGGGCCGCCGCGTACTTGAGGTTCTCGGGGATCACGAGGGTCGCCAGGTTCATGAAGACGCCGAGGACGATCGATCCGACGAGGGCGCCGAACGCCGATCCGAGACCGCCGAGCGTGACGGCGGCGAAGATCAGCAGCAGGATGGCGCTACCCGTGTCCCACCGCAGCGACTGGTAGTAGCCGACGAGGACGCCCGCGAGACCGGCGAGTGCGGCGGAGCCGATCCAGACCGAGCGGATGACGCTGTCGACGTTGATGCCGGAGGCCGCCGCGAGGGACGGGTTGTCGGACACGGCGCGGGTGGCCTTGCCGAGCTTGGTCTTCAGCAGCACGAAAGCGACGGCGACCAGGACGACCGCGGCGACGACCGCGCCCATCACATCCGTGAATCGGAGGCTGACCGGGCCGAGCACCAGGAAGGGCGACGGGTCGTTGGGGAGTGCGAGGCGGTCTCCGCCGTAGAAGAAGACGTAGATGTACCGCGTCGAGAGGGCGAGGCCGATGCTCACGATCATGAGCGGGATGAGGCCGACGCGGCGCTTGCGGAGCGGACGCCAGATGAAGGTGTCTTGCACGAGGCCGAACGCGCCGCCGATGACGATCGCGAGGAGGATCCCGAGCCATCCGGGCGCGCCGAGCGTCGCGGCGGTGAAAGCCACCAGGCCGCCGAAGGTGACGAGCTCGCCGTGGGCGAAGTTGTTGAGACCGGTCGTGCCGTAGATCAGCGAGGCTCCGATCGCAGCGAGGGCGAGGAGGAGGCCGAAAATGAGGCCCGTCACGAGCTTCGAGAAGGCGATGCCCCAGAAGCCGGTTCCGCCGGCGGCCGCGTCGACCGTGGTGGTCGCCGGGTCGGAGGTGTCGGCGCTGCCGCCCGAGGTCGTGCCGCCACCGGCACCCGTGTCGGTACCGGTCGCCGGCGTGGATGCCGACGTCGCGGGAGCCGGTGTCGCAGCGGCCCCACCCGCGTCGCCGGCGACGGCGAGGAAGTTGACGGGGACGTTCTGGTTGGTCGCCGAGACGTCGATCTCACGCGGATTGGAGGCGGAGGGCACCGCACCGGCCGTGGCGGGGACCGTGGACCCGTCGATCTCGACCGTGTAGGTGCCGGGGCCGGGGAGGCCGACCGTCGCGCGACCCTCGGCATCGGTCGTGAAGGTCGCGTCGAATCCGCTGCCCTTCACGGAGAACGAGACGTCGGGGATTCCCGCCTTGTCGCTGGCCTGACGCAGCCAGACGGCGAGGGACTCCTGCGCCGTCGTCGGGTCGATGGGAGCAGAGCTCGCGGCCCACGCGGCCGACCCGCCGAACCCGAAGAGGACGGAGAAGACGGCGACGAGACCGGCTAGGAGTAGCCGGAGTCGGTGCGGGGACGATCGGGGATGCGACGTGGCAGTCACAGGACCTCCAGGGACGCCGGTGTCCCGGCTGGGTGATGAGCGGTGTCCGACGCTAAGCGGAGAACGTTGCCGTCATGTTTCGGTAGACGGATTGCATTGAAGAGTAAGCCAGGCTACCGGGAAGTATCCGCCTCGCTCGCCGCTTAACATTGATCACCGCACCTGTCACGGAACGGGTCGGTGGGACGCTCCTCCCATCCGAGGATGTCCGAAGCATCGATTGCGCCACGCGCACCCGTTTCGCGAAGAAAGGTCCTCCTCAATGAGCGGTCACGACCCGTTCGGCTTCATCGGCCTCACCTACGACGACGTCATGCTCCTGCCGGGGCACACCGACGTCATCCCCAGCGAAGCCGACACCGCCTCGCGGCTCACCCGGCGTATCAGCGTTGCTGCGCCGCTCATCTCGAGCGCCATGGACACCGTCACCGAGTCCCGCATGGCCATCGCCATGGCCCGCCAGGGTGGCTTCGGCGTCCTCCACCGCAATCTGTCGATCCAGGATCAGGCCGAGCAGGTCGACAAGGTCAAGCGCAGCGAGTCGGGCATGATCACCAACCCGGTGACGACGACTCCCGATGCCACCGTGGCCGAGGTCGACGACCTCTGCGGCCAGTTCCGCGTCTCGGGCCTGCCCGTCGTCGAGGGCGACGGCCGCCTCGTCGGCATCGTCACCAACCGCGACATGCGTTTCGTGTCGCCGTTCGAGAAGGCGTCGACCCTGGTCCGCGACGTCATGACCCGTGAGGGCCTCATCACCGCCCCCGTCGGCGTGACCCCCGAGAACGCCATCGCCCTGCTCGCGCAGCACCGCATCGAGAAGCTTCCGATCGTGGACGAGGACGGCAAGCTCCGCGGCCTCATCACCGTCAAGGACTTCGACAAGAGCGAGAAGTACCCCGACGCGACCAAGGACGAGGAGGGCCGCCTGCGCGTCGGTGCCGCTATCGGGTTCTTCGGCGATGCCTGGCAGCGCGCCGGTGCTCTCCGCGACGCGGGTGTCGACGTCATCGTCGTCGACACCGCCAACGGCGACTCGGCCGGTGTGCTCGACATCATCCGTCGACTCAAGGGCGACTCCGCGTTCGCGGGCGTCGACGTCATCGGCGGCAACGTCGCGACCCGCAGCGGGGCCCAGGCGCTCATCGACGCGGGTGCCGACGCCATCAAGGTCGGGGTCGGCCCCGGATCGATCTGCACCACCCGCGTCGTCGCAGGCGTGGGGGTGCCCCAGGTCACCGCGGTCTACGAGGCGTCGCTTGCGGCTCGCGAGACCGGTGTCCCGGTCATCGCCGACGGCGGTCTGCAGTACTCCGGCGACATCGCCAAGGCCCTCGTCGCGGGTGCCGACACCGTCATGCTCGGATCGCTCCTCGCCGGGACCGATGAGAGCCCCGGGGACCTGGTGTTCGTCAATGGCAAGCAGTTCAAGGCGTACCGCGGCATGGGATCGCTCGGTGCGCTGCAGACGCGAGGCAAGAAGACGTCCTACTCCCGCGACCGCTACTTCCAGGCCGACGTGCCCAGCGACGAGCAACTCATCGCCGAGGGCATCGAGGGGCAGGTGCCCTACCGCGGCCCGGTGCGCTCCGTCGTCTATCAGCTCACCGGTGGCCTGCGCCAGTCCATGTTCTACACCGGCGCCCGCACGATCGAGGAGCTGAAGGAGAAGGGCCGCTTCGTGCGCATCACCGCGGCAGGCCTCAAGGAGTCCCACCCCCACGACATCCAGATGGTCGTCGAGGCCCCCAACTACCGCCGCTAGATCGGATATTCCGGCAAAGACCGCACGTTCCGGCGAGTAAAAACCGCCGGAACGTGCGGTCTCGTCTTTTCCACAGATGGCTCGCCACAGCCAAATCTCCTCCGATAGCGAGATGGTGCTCCATTCGAGGGCCGGCCACGCGACGCTGACCGCATGACCGAACTCCCCGCCGACCTGCGTCACCGCCTCGTTCTCGTCCGCCAACTCGACCGCGTCGGTCTCGACGACCGCGAGATCCGTCGTCAGCGCGACGCGGGCGCCCTCGTTCGGATACGCCGCGGCTGCTACATCTCACGGATCGAATGGGAGGCGATGAATCCGCGGGAACGCCACATCGCCCGCGCGCATGCAGTCGCAGCCAACGCGAGCATCGAACCCGTGTTCTCCCACCTCACCGCAGCGGCCCTGCACGGTATCCCCACCGTCGCGTCGCTGTCCTCATCCGTCCACGTCACCATCGAGCCCACCCTGTCGCGGAGGAAGCAGCCGGACCTCGTCACGCACGCCCTCACCCTGGAACGCGAACAGGTCGCGCGGGTGGACGGGCTCCTGGTGACCGACATGGTGCGCACGCTCGTCGACATCGCCGTCACCTCGAGCTTCGAGGCGGGCGTCGCATCCCTCGATTGGGCGCTCGCACACGGGATCTCGCGAGCGGACCTCCACGCCGGGCTCGAGTTGGCCGGCCCGGTCAAGCGTCTCCGTGCCGCGGAGGCCGCCATCGAGTTCGCCGATGCGGCCAGCGGGTCGGTAGGGGAGTCACTCAGTCGCGGGCTCATGCATCTCATGGGTGCGCGCATCCCGCGGTTGCAGGAGAGTTTCTCGGATCGGGACGGGCTGATCGGCACGGTGGACTTCTACTGGCCCGAGGCGCGTCTGATCGGCGAGTTCGACGGGGCGGGGAAGTACCTGCGCGACGACTACACAGAGGGCCGATCCGCGGGCGAGGTGGTCGTGGCCGAGAAGCGACGCGAGGACAGGCTGCGCGGGACGGCGCGCGGTGTCGTGCGGTGGGGATGGCCGGAGGCCCAGGATCCCGCGGCGTTCGCGCGACTGCTGAGGGCGGCGGGAGTCCCGGGACTGCGGTGAGCGGATGGGCGGGTCCTCATTACTGGTGGTCCGCACGTTCCGGCGAAAAGTACTCGCCGGAACGTGCGGACTATGCCGGAATATCCGATCTGGGGCGAGGGTAGGGTTGGGGCGTGAGTATGGACTTCGAGATCGGTCGTTCCAAGCGGGCACGACGGGCGTTCGCGTTCGATGACATCGCTGTCGTGCCGTCTCGGCGAACGCGCGATCCCGAGGACGTCTCCACATCCTGGTCGATCGATGCGTTCACGTTCGACATCCCCGTCCTCGCGGCTCCGATGGACTCGGTCATGTCGCCCGCGACCGCGATCGCCATGGGGCGCCTCGGCGGTCTCGGCGTCCTCGACCTCGAGGGTCTCTGGACGCGCTACGACGAGCCCGAGGCCAAGCTGGCCGAGATCCGCGGACTCGACGCCGCCGACGCCACGCGCCGCATGCAGGAGATCTACTCCGCCCCCATCAAGCCCGAGCTGATCCAGAGCCGGATCGCGGAGATCCGCGCATCGGGTGTTCCGGTCGCGGCGGCTCTCAGCCCGCAGCGCACACAGGAGCATTACGAGACCGTCGTCAAGGCCGGAGTCGACCTGTTCGTCATCCGCGGCACGACCGTCTCGGCCGAGCACGTCTCGCGCACGAGCGAGCCCCTCAACCTCAAGAAGTTCATCTACGAGCTCGACGTCCCCGTCGTCGTGGGCGGCGCCGCGACCTACACGGCCGCGCTGCACCTCATGCGCACGGGCGCCGCCGGTGTGCTCGTCGGATTCGGCGGGGGAGCGGCCTCGACGACCCGCACGGCGCTGGGCATCCACGCGCCGATGGCCACCGCGATCGCCGATGTCGCCGGCGCTCGCCGCGACTACCTCGACGAGTCGGGCGGGCGCTACGTGCACGTCATCGCCGACGGTGGCCTCGGCACCTCGGGCGACATCGTCAAGGCCATCGCGACCGGTGCCGACGCCGTCATGCTCGGCTCGACGCTCGCGCGCGCGACGGACGCTCCGGGCGGTGGCTGGCACTGGGGTGCGGAGGCGCACCACACCCAACTCCCGCGCGGCACCCGTGTGCAGGTGGGCCAGGTCGCGCCCCTCGAACAGATCCTCTACGGACCGGCTCCGGTCGCAGATGGAACAGCGAACCTCATCGGTGCGTTGAAGAGATCGATGGCCACGACCGGCTACTCCGACATCAAGGAGTTCCAGCGGGTCGAGGTCGTGGTCGCTCCGTATCGCATGGATTAGGAGCCGACGCACAGCGCATGGCCGCAAAGATCGACGAAGCGCCCTGACGGGCGCGAGCAGGGAGAGAACGATGGCACAGGGCAACACGGTTTCCATCTCGTCGAAGCTCGGTCCCGAGGAGCGGGCCGCAGCGATCGCGAAGATGAAGGACAAGGAACTCGACATCCTCGTCGTCGGCGGTGGCATCGTCGGCACGGGGGCCGCGCTCGACGCCGTCACGCGCGGGCTCAGCACCGGTCTCCTCGAAGCCCGCGACTTCGGTGCAGGCACCTCGAGCCGCTCGTCGAAGCTCGTCCACGGCGGTATCCGGTACCTCGAGCAGCTCGACTTCCGCCTCGTGCGCGAGGCCCTCATCGAGCGCGGACTGCTGCTGCAGCGCCTCGCGCCCCACCTGGTCAAGCCGGTGCGCTTCCTGTACCCGCTCAACCACCGCGTGTGGGAGCGCCTGTACATCGGCGCCGGCATGCTCCTCTACGACATCTTCAGCTGGTCCGGCGGACGCCCGCCCGGCGTCCCCCACCACCGTCACCTCACCAAGCGCCAGATGCTCCGCGCGATGCCGAGTCTCGCGGGCGACGCCTTCGTCGGCGGCCTCACCTACTACGACGCCCAGGTCGACGACGCGCGCTACGTCGCGAGCCTCGCCCGCACGGCGTCCGCGTACGGCGCCCACGTCGCCAACCGCGTCAAGGTCGAAGGCTTCGTCAAGGTCGGCGAGCGTGTCGTCGGCGTCAAGGCGCACGACCTCGAGAGCGGCGAGCGTTTCGAGATCCGCGCCAAGCAGGTCGTCAACGCGACCGGCGTCTGGACGGATGAGACCCAGGCCATGGTCGGCGAGCGTGGACAGTTCAAGGTGCGCGCCTCGAAGGGCATCCATCTCGTCGTCCCGCGCGACCGCTTCCAGTCGACCACCGGTGTCATCCTCCGAACCGAGAAGAGCGTCCTCTTCGTGATCCCGTGGGGGCGCCACTGGATCATCGGTACGACCGACACCGACTGGCACCTCGACAAGGCGCACCCGGCCGCGACGGCCGCCGACATCGACTACGTTCTCGGTCACGTCAACAAGATCCTCTCCGTGCCGCTCACGCGCGAGGATGTCGAGGGTGTCTACGCGGGCCTCCGCCCGCTGCTCGCCGGCGAATCGGAGCAGACCTCCAAGCTCTCCCGCGAGCACCTCGTGGCGCATTCCGTGCCCGGCCTGGTCGTCATCGCCGGCGGCAAGTGGACCACCTACCGTGTCATGGCGAAGGACGCCATCGACTCGGCGGTCTCGGCCCTCGACGGCAACATCCCGAAGTCGACGACGCAGGACATCGCGCTCGTCGGTGCCGAGGGCTATCAGGCGGCGTGGAACAAGCGCGGCAAGATCGCCCGTGCATTCGACGTGCACCGCGTGCGCATCGAGCACCTGCTCAACCGCTACGGCGTGCTGACGGACGAGCTCCTCGACATCATCAAGGACCGCCCGGAGCTGCAGGAGCCCCTGCCCGGCGCGGACGACTACATCAAGGCGGAGGTCGTCTACGCCGCGTCGCACGAGGGCGCGCTGCACCTGGACGACGTCCTCGCCCGTCGCACCCGCATCTCGATCGAGGCGTGGGACCGTGGAGTCTCCGCAGCCCCGGTCGCGGCCGAGCTCATGGCCGAGGTCCTCGGCTGGGACGAGGAGCGGACCAAGCGCGAGGTCGACACCTACCTCGCTCGGGTCCAGGCCGAGCGCGACAGCCAGGAGCAGCCCGACGACGAGTCCGCCGACCGTGTGCGCCTGGCGGCGCCCGACATCACGGCGAACGTCTGAGCCGGATAGCTTGACCACTCCATCGACCGATCCGGCGACGATCGCCACCTCCGACTCCGCTGAGGCGGGCGAAGGTGGTCGTCGTCGCCGGGTCGATCGACGCGCTCTCGTCGAGGTCATGCGCCGGCCGACCTCGCTTCTTCTCCTGCTTCTGGCCATCGTCATGGCGGTCGGCTTCTCATTGCTCGGCCAGTGGCAGCTCGCTCGGGCCTTCGAGAACGGCGCCGTCATCGAGACCGAGTCCGAGGATCCGCTCCCGCTGACGAGCGAGGTGGCTCCGGAGACGCAGACCCCGTCGGAGGCCGTCGGCCAGCTGTTCACGACATCCGGTTCGTGGGTCGCGGGCGACTTCACCGTCCTGGACGGGCGTCTGAATGACGGGAAGCGCGGCTCCTGGGTGGTCGGGCACTTCCTCACGACAGACGGCGACTCGCTCGCCGTGGGCGTGGGGTGGACCGCCGACCCGGCGCAGGCGCGTTCCACCGCATCCGCACTCGACGAGGACGCGTCCGCGCTTCCCGCGACCATCGAGGGGCGCTACCAGCAGAGCGAGCAGCCTGTGGTCGACGAGAAGACCTCGGCCGACAGCGCCCCGTCCGAGCTCGCGGTTCCCGCGCTGATCAATGTATGGGCCGAGTCAGGGCCCGCCTACGCCGGCTATCTCACATTGCACGACGCGCCCACGGGGCTGACCACGATCTACTCGCCGGCGCCCGAGCGAGAGGTGCAGCTCAACTTCCTCAACCTCTTCTACACGATCGAATGGGCGCTGTTCGCCCTGATCGCTCTCTACATCTGGTACCGCCACATGCGCGACATCGTCGAGAAGGAGCAGGACGAGGCGGCTGCGGGCGGCGCGGACGGTGTCGTCGAGCGGCAATAGACTGGCTTCCATGCCGTCCGAACCCCGGGTATCCGACTTCCCCAAGATCAGGGTCACTCTCGGCGCGTATCGGATCCTGGCCTACATCACGGGTGTCTTCCTCCTCATCCTGGTCGTCGAGATCGTCCTCAAATACGGCTTCGGTCTCGAGTTGCAGGGTGGCGGGGGAGCCTTTCTCCAGTTCGTCCCCGCGGACTCGATCGACCGGGCGACGGCCGTCAACGTGAGTCTCGTGATCCAGATCACCCACGGATACTGCTACCTGGCCTACCTGGTCTCCGACTTCCTCCTCACCACTTACATGCGCTGGCCCATCAAGCGTTTCGTGCTGATCGCCGCCGGTGGTGTCGTGCCGCTGTTGTCGTTCTTCGTCGAGCGCCGTGTCCACCGCGAGGTGTCCGACTACCTGACCCGGCGGGTCGAGCGCCTCGACGCCGCCCGTTCCTGACCACCCTTCCCACACCAGGAGAGCCGCCATCTCTGACAGCACCGCAGCAGAAGCGAACGGAACCGGGGCGCGTCCCGTCCTGGTCGTCGACTTCGGAGCGCAGTACGCCCAGCTCATCGCGCGCCGAGTGCGCGAGGCCAACGTCTACTCGGAGATCGTGCCGCACAGCGCGACCGCCGAGGAGATCGCCGCGAAGAACCCCGTCGGCATCGTCCTGAGCGGCGGCCCGTCGAGCGTCTACGAAGAGGGCTCGCCCGATCTCGATCCGGGCATCCTCGACCTCGGTGTCCCCGTCCTCGGGATCTGCTACGGCTTCCAGGTCATGACCAAGCAGCTCGGCGGCGAGGTCGCCCGCACCGGCAAGCGCGAATACGGATCGACCGATCTCACGGTCAGCGGCGGGGGCGTGCTCCTCGAGGGTCAGCCCGACGCCCAGACCGTGTGGATGAGCCACGGCGACTCCGTCTCGAAGGCTCCCGACGGGTTCGATGTCCTGGCGAGCAGCGAGTCGACCCCGGTCGCCGCATTCGCGAGCGACGAGCGCAAGCTCTACGGCGTGCAGTGGCACCCCGAGGTCAAGCATTCGTCCTTCGGTCAGCAGGTGCTCGAGAACTTCCTCCACCGTGCGGCGGGCATTCCGAACGACTGGAACCCCGGCAACGTCATTGCGGAGCAGGTCGAGCGCATTCGCGCCCAGGTCGGCGACGCTCGCGTCATCTGCGCACTGTCCGGCGGGGTCGACTCGGCCGTCGCGGCGGCTCTCGTGCAGAAGGCCGTCGGCGATCAGCTCACCTGCGTCTTCGTCGACCACGGGCTGCTGCGCACGGGCGAGCGTCAACGTGTCCAGGAGGATTACGTGGCCGCCACCGGCGTGCGCCTCGTGACGGTCGACGCCGAGGATCAGTTCCTTGACGCACTCGCCGGTGTCTCGGACCCGGAGCAGAAGCGCAAGATCATCGGACGCGAGTTCATCCGGACGTTCGAGGGTGCTGCTGAGGCACTCGTGCTCGAGGCGAAGTCGGACGGCGAGGCCATCAAGTTCCTCGTCCAGGGCACGCTCTACCCCGACGTCGTCGAGTCGGGTGGCGGCACGGGTACCGCGAACATCAAGAGCCACCACAACGTGGGCGGACTCCCCGACGACCTGACGTTCCAGCTCGTCGAGCCGCTCCGCACCCTCTTCAAGGACGAGGTACGCGCCATCGGTCGCGAGCTCGGACTCCCCGAGGTCATCGTCGCCCGCCAGCCCTTCCCCGGCCCGGGCCTCGGTATCCGCATCGTGGGGGAGGTCACCAAGGAGCGCCTCGACCTCCTGCGCGAGGCCGACGCCATCGTGCGCGAAGAGCTCACCGCCGCCGGTCTCGACACGGAGATCTGGCAGTGCCCTGTCGTGCTGCTCGCCGATGTCCGGAGCGTCGGCGTCCAGGGCGATGGCCGCACCTACGGGCATCCGATCGTGCTCCGTCCGGTGTCCAGCGAGGACGCCATGACGGCCGACTGGACTCGTCTGCCCTACGATCTGCTCGCGCGGCTGTCGAACCGCATCACCAACGAGGTGGACGGCGTGAACCGCGTCGTGCTCGACGTCACCAGCAAGCCCCCGGGGACCATCGAGTGGGAGTGACCCGCTCCGCGCTCTGAGCGCGGGCGAGTCCGAGAGTTCGCAGGAGTCGGCGATGCAGCGTGAGTGGGCCTTCGACAGCGTGCTGTATCGGTGGGAGGCCGCGCAGGCCCTCTACGTGTTCGCCTCCGTGCCCGAGAAGGCTTCCGACGACATCGACGCCGCGGTTCCGTTCAAGGGCGGATTCGGCTCGGTGCGGGTTCGAGTGCGGATCGGCGGCAGCACGTGGACGACCTCGGTCTTCCCCGATACCGGGCGCGGGTGCTACTTCCTCCCGGTGAAGGCGGTGGTCCGCAAGGCCGAGGGCGTCGACATCGGCGATACGGTGCGCATCCACCTCGAAGTGCTGGAGTGAAGCACTGAGGCTGCAGGGCCGACATACGAAGAAGGGCGCCCCTCGGGGACGCCCTTCTCGTGTGTCTGAGCTGTGCCGACCAGGTCGGCGCCGGTCAGTTGCGGGTCAGCGCGAAGATCCGCAGGAACTCGACGTACAGCCAGATGATCGTGACCATGATGCCGAAGCCGGCCTGCCATCCGTACTTGCGGGGGGCGCCGGACTGCACGCCGCGCTGCACGAAGTCGAAGTCGAGGACGAGCGAGTAGGCGGCGAGCAGGACGGCGAGGGCGCCGATGGCGAGGCCGATTGGGATGCTCGTGCCGGGGATGGGCTGCGAGTTGAGGCCGAAGGCGCCCGAGGCGGCGCCGGCTCCGAAGATCATCATGCCGACGTTGACGAGCGAGAAGACCAGGTAGGCCACCATCGCGACCAGGAAGATCTTGGTCATCTTGGCGCTGGCGCGGACCTTGCCCGAGGCGAAGAGGGCGAGCACGACGCCGACGGTCACGAGGGTCGCGATGATGGCCTGCATGACCACGCCGCCCCAGTTCGGGACCATTTCGAAGAACGCCGAGATGCCGCCGACGAAGAGACCCTGGAGGGCCGCGTAGGCCACGATCAGGGGAACCGACGGCTCCTTCTTGAAGGAGTTGACGAGTCCGAGGATGAGACCGCCGATCATTCCCACGATCGCGAGGGCGGGAACGAACCAGCCCACCGCCGCGGTGACGAGCAGAACCGCGAAGAGGCTCACCGTCTTCACGATGGTGTCCTCGTAGGACATGCGGTCGGTGTCGCTCGGAGTGGCCGACGGGCGCTGGAACATCGTGTCGAGATCAGCGGCCGAGGGGGTGGCGGTGTTCATCGATGCGACACCGCGGCCGTTGAATGCCGGGCTGTTGCTGAATGCAGGGTTGGACAGGGCCATTGGTTCCTCATTTAGGACACTCTCGCCAGTATTTCCGGCGGGAGAAGTGACAACGGTTCCAGATTAGCGGCGACTCTTATGAATCGGCCGTGACATATCCACCCGTTTCCGGGGGGCGAATCCGGTTGCGTCGGAGACCCCACCACCCGATGAGGCAGGTCACCGCGAAAGTGCTTCCGAAGATGAGCAACCGCGGACCCGTCAGGCCCACGGTCGACACGACGCCGACCGCCCAGACGACGGGAACCGTGCACAGCAGATAGGTGCGTCCGGTGACCCGGTGGACCAGGAACCAGAGGGCGAGCGGCACGCTGACCACCCAGGCCATGGCCGGGCCCAGCAGCATGGTCAGAACGGCCACCGGGCTCAGCAGCAGGGCTAGGACCCGGCGCGGACCGCCGTGGGGGAGCAGACCCCACCCGGCGACATGGATGACGGCGCCGAGCGCGCCGGCCCAGAGGGCGAGGCCGTTCATCTGGACCATGAAAAGGGCCCCGGAGACGATGGCGGCGGAACCGATGAGCTCCCGCTCCGCCACGGTGCCCCAGCGGAGGCCGGAGGGGGCGGAACGAGACGTGACCGGGCGCGCGGACCCGTCGGACACCGCCTCGATCCCCGGCTCGTCGGTCATGGTGCCTCCGACCCTAGCGGCGGGCGCGCGGACGCAGAAGGCGACGAACCCCTCGACGGGGCCGGTGTCGGAGGCCCCGCGTAGACTCGATGCTCTGATGAGTAGCACTGTCGAGACCACCTCCCCACTCCTCGACGGGCTCAACCCGCAGCAGCGCGAGGCCGTGCTCTACCGGGGCCCTGCGCTTCTGATCGTGGCCGGCGCGGGTTCGGGGAAGACCAGCGTCCTGACCCGCCGAGTGGCCGGTCTGCTGGAGAGCCGCGAGGCGTATCCGAGCCAGATCCTCGCGATCACCTTCACCAACAAGGCCGCTGCCGAGATGCGCGAGCGCGTGCATCAGCTGGTCGGGCGTGCGGCCGACGGCATGTGGATCTCCACCTTCCACTCGGCGTGCGTGCGCATCCTCCGCCGCGAGGCCGAGCAGTTCGGGTACAGCAAGAGCTTCACCATCTACGACTCCGGCGACAGCAGGGCCCTCATCAAGCGCATCATCAAGGACCGCGAGGCCGACATGCTCGGCTTCACGGTCTCGCAGGTGGCGGGCAAGATCTCGAAGCTCAAGAACGAGTTGGCGGACGCCGACAGCTACGCGAGCACCGCGAACTTCAACGACCCCAGCGACGTCATGTTCGTGCAGATGTTCCGCGATTACTCCCGCGCACTCTCGAGCGCCAACGCCTTCGACTTCGACGACCTCATCGCGCAGACGGTGCATCTCTTCCGGGCCTTCCCGCACGTCGCCGCGGAGTATCAGAAGCGCTTCCGCCACATCCTCGTCGACGAGTACCAGGACACCAACCACGCGCAGTACGCGCTCATCCGCGAGCTCACGCGGGAGCCTGATTCGGTCGGCGACGCGCTGTTCTCGACGGTCGGTCCGGCCTCGCTCACGGTCGTCGGCGACTCCGACCAGTCGATCTACGCGTTCCGCGGCGCCGACATCCGCAACATCGTCGAGTTCGAGCGCGACTTCCCGGGCGCGCGGGTCGTGCTGCTCGAGCAGAACTACCGTTCGACGCAGAACATCCTCAGCGCGGCCAACGCCGTCATCGCCAACAACTTCGACCGCAAAGAGAAGAAGCTCTGGACGAGCGTCGGCGACGGCGACAAGATCCTCGGATACACGGGGTACACCGGCCACGACGAGGCGCAATTCGTGGCGGACGAGATCCAATCCCTTCGCGAGAAGGGCATGGCCTATCACGACATGGCGGTCTTCTACCGCACCAATTCGCAGACGCGTGCGCTGGAGGAGATCCTCATCCGGTCCGCGGTTCCGTACAAGGTCGTCGGGGGCACGAAGTTCTACGAGCGCGCCGAGATCAAAGACGCCATGGCCTACTTGATCGCCGTCGCGAATCCGGCCGACGGCCTCGCGATGCGGCGTATCCTCAACACCCCCAAGCGTGGCATCGGCCCGGCCACGGAGACGCAGATCGCCTCGTTCGCCGAGACGAATGAGATGACATTCCGCGACGCGCTCAGGTACGCCGCCGAGTTGGGGCTGGGGCCCAAGGTGACCGGCTCGATCCGCGACCTCTCCGACCTGCTCGACGAGGCCGCGGTCCTGGCCGAGAACCGGACCGACGGATCGGGCGTACCCGAAGTCCTCGGACTGCTCCTCACCAAGAGCGGCTATCTGGACGCGTTGCGTGCATCACGGGATCCCCAGGACGAGGCGCGTGCCGAGAACGTCGAGGAGCTCCTCGCCCAGACGAAGGAGTTCCAGCGCAACAACCCCGAGGGGACCCTGCTCGACTTCCTCACCGAGGTGTCTCTGGTCGCCGCGGTGGACGATCTCGACGACCAGAGCGGTCAGGTCTCGCTCATGACCCTGCACACCGCGAAGGGTCTCGAGTTCGATGCGGTCTTCCTGACGGGTGTCGAGGAGGACCTCCTGCCGCACCGGATGTCGGCGAACGAACCCGGCGGCCCCGCTGAGGAACGGCGCTTGTTCTACGTGGGCATCACCCGAGCGCGCAAGCGGCTGTTCATCTCTCTGGCCATGACGCGGGCGCAGTACGGCGACGTGTCGGTCGCTCTACCGAGCCGCTACCTCCACGAGATACCCGCTGAGCTCATCGAGTGGAAGCAGTCGCCGGGCTCGGTGACGAGTCGTGGCGGCACGCAGCCCCGAGCGCTCAACGCCCGACGCGACGGTTACGGCGGCGCGTACAGCGTGCCGGGCGGAAAGCCGCAGCAGTCGCAGAAGCCGAAGACCGAGTGGGCCAATCGGGTGACCGGGCAGGTGCGCGACAACTCCGGATTGGAGCTCGCCGCGGGAGATCGCGTGCGTCACACCGACTTCGGTGACGGTGCAGTCCTCGCCGTCACGGGCGAGGGCGCGAAGCGCATCGCCGAGGTTCAGTTCGAGACCTCGGGCCGCAAGCGACTTCTCATCAAGGTCGCACCCATCGAGAAGATCTGAACGGTCGCGCCGCCTCCGACGCGAAGAAGCCCCGCTCCTCGAGACGAGGGGCGGGGCTTTACGCGGTTCACCGGACGGGCCGGAGAGCTGATCAGGAGCGGGCGCGCTCGAATGCTTCCTGCACCTCACGGGAGATGCGGCCGCGCGTCGCGACCTTGTGACCGTTGGACTGCGCCCACTCGCGCATCTCCTGCAGACGGTCCCGCGACGCGGAATTCGAATTGGAGGCCGAGTTGCGGCGCTTGGGGGCGGAGGAGGAGATGGTGCGGGCCTTCTCGATGTAAGGCTCGAGAGCCGAGTAGAGCTTTTCGGTGTTCTCGCCCGAGAGGTCGATCTCGTAGGACTTGCCCTCGATGGAGAAAGCGACGGTTCCGCCCGTGCCGTCCGAAATCACCGAGCCGTCGAGATCGTCGACGATTTCGACGATGACCTTCTGCGCCATTTAATGCTCCTTGAATAGTCCCGGCCGTCGCCACATGGGACGGCCGCAGAAAAGAATAGCGCAGAGAATGCGGCGAAAGCCCAATCGGCCATGGCCCTAATTCGCGTCACGCTGAATTGTGTTTATGGGTATCGACTGTCGTGGCCGCATGTCCGAGGCTCGCGATGGTGCGGCGGCGGCCCGCAGGGTGGTGTCATGCGGTGCGCAGTAAGGTGTGATTGCCCGTTTCGTCGCGCCCGGATCCGTTCCGGACGGCGGGCGGACACTCTGGACGTCACAAGCGCACCAGCGCATCAGCGCGCAGCACCGGAAGAGGATTTGTGGATCTTTACGAGTACCAAGCCCGTGACCTGTTCGAGAGCTACGGCGTTCCCGTGCTCCCCGGCATCGTCGCCGACACGCCGGAGGAGGTGCGCGCCGCCGCGGAGAAGCTCGGCGGCACCGTCGTCGTCAAGGCGCAGGTCAAGGTGGGAGGCCGCGGCAAGGCCGGCGGTGTGAAGGTCGCCCACAGCCCTGACGAGGCCGAAGAAGCGGCTCGCGCCATCCTCGGTCTCGACATCAAGGGCCACGTCGTCCGTCGCGTCATGGTGGCCGCGGGTGCTCGCATCGAGCGCGAGTTCTACTTCTCGGTCCTGCTCGACCGCGCCAACCGTTCCTACCTCGCGCTCGCCAGCGTCGAGGGCGGCATGGAGATCGAGATCCTCGCTGTCGAGAAGCCCGAGGCCCTCGCCCGCATCGAGATCGACCCGGTCGCGGGTATCGATTCCGCCAAGGCCGTCGAGATCGCTCGCGCCGGCGGCTTCCCCGACGACCTCATCGAGAAGGTCGCCCCCGTCTTCGAGCGTCTCTGGTGGGTCTACCGGGACGAGGACGCCACCCTCGTCGAGGTGAACCCGCTGGTCCTGACCGAGTCGGGCGAGATCATCGCCCTCGACGGCAAGGTCACGATCGACGAGAACGCCGGATTCCGTCACGAGTCCCACGAGGGGCTCGCGGGCGCGGCCGACATCGATCCCCTCGAGGCGAAGGCCAAGGAGAACGACCTCAACTACGTCAAGCTCGACGGCCAGGTCGGCATCATCGGCAACGGCGCGGGCCTCGTCATGTCGACGCTCGACGTCGTCTCCTACGCGGGTGAGAAGCACGGTGGCGTCAAGCCCGCCAACTTCCTCGACATTGGCGGCGGAGCTTCGGCCGAGGTCATGGCCGCCGGCCTCGACGTCATCCTGGGCGACCCGCAGGTCAAGAGCGTTTTCGTCAACGTCTTCGGCGGCATCACCGCGTGCGACGCCGTCGCCAACGGCATCGTCGGCGCTCTCGGCAAGCTGGGCGACAGCGCCACCAAGCCGCTCGTCGTCCGACTCGACGGCAACAACGTCGACGAGGGGCGTCGCATCCTCGCCGAGGCCGCTCACCCGCTCGTGACCGTGGTCGACACCATGGACGACGCCGCCGACAAGGCCGCCGAGCTGGCGAACGCCTGATCGAGAACATCGACTAGAGAACTAAGGACCAACAACATGTCGATCTTCCTCGACGAGAACTCCGTCATCATCGTCCAGGGCCTCACCGGCTCCGAGGGCACCAAGCACGCGACGCGCATGCTCGCCTCCGGCGCCAAGGTCGTCGGCGGTGTCAACCCGCGCAAGGCCGGCACCGAGGTCGAGATCGGCGGTCACACGCTGCCGATCTTCGGCACCGTCGCCGACGCCATGGAAGCCACCGGTGCGAACGTGTCGGTCATCTTCGTGCCGCCGGCCTTCGCGAAGGCCGCTGTGGTCGAGGCCACCGACGCGGGCATTCCGCTCGCCGTGGTCATCACCGAAGGCATCCCGGTGAAGGACTCGGCCGAGTTCTGGTCGCTGGCCAAGGCCTCGGGCAAGACGCGCATCCTCGGTCCGAACTGCCCGGGCGTCATCAGCCCCGGCAAGTCGAACGCGGGTATCATCCCGGCCTCGATCTCGGGCGCGGGCCCCATCGGCCTCGTCTCCAAGTCGGGCACCCTGACCTACCAAATGATGTTCGAGCTGCGCGACATCGGATTCTCGACCGCCATCGGAATCGGCGGCGACCCCGTCATCGGCACGACGCACATCGACGCGCTCGAGGCGTTCGAGGCCGACCCCGAGACCAAGGCCATCGTCATGATCGGCGAGATCGGCGGCGACGCGGAGGAGCGCGCGGCCGAGTACATCAAGGCCAACGTGACCAAGCCGGTCGTCGCCTATGTCGCGGGCTTCACAGCTCCCGAGGGCAAGACCATGGGCCACGCGGGCGCGATCGTCTCGGGGTCGTCGGGCACGGCCCAGGCGAAGAAGGAAGCCCTCGAGGCCGCCGGTGTGAAGGTCGGCAAGACCCCCAGCGAGACCGCGGCGCTCATGCGCGAGGTGTTCGCGGGCTGATCTGCTCAGCAGTTCCTCGAGGGCCGCGCCTCCCGTCCGGGAGGCGCGGCCCTCGAGGCGTTCACGAGGACCTCTCCCCCGACAGGCGGTTTCTCGTTCAGCAGGCTCGATCCGCCCTTCTCCGCCCGCTCGGCGCGAATCCGCCTGCTGAAGCCGGAAACCTTGTCTGCTGAGCGAGGTTCCGTCTGCTGAGCGAACCGGACGTCGGCGTTGCGTGCGTCCCGCGAGGCGGAAGTGCTCCAGCGGGCGGGCGACCTACCCTGGAAGACGTATGAACCGTTCACTGACCGCGCTCTTCGCCGCCCTCGAATCGCTGCTGGTCGTCGGAATCGGCGTCGGGCTGCTGCTGGTCCCGCT
Organism: uncultured Naasia sp.; assembly: GCA_913778905.1. GTDB lineage: Bacteria > Actinomycetota > Actinomycetes > Actinomycetales > Microbacteriaceae > Naasia. The sequence goes on from CAJYYA010000019.1 coordinate 74,839, forward strand.
GACCGGCCTGTGGGCGTTCCAGTACGAGCTGCAGGTCGACTGGGTCGTCTTCTACCGAGCCGCCGTCGACGGCTGGCTCGTCGGTCACGGCGCCGATCTGAGCGTCGTGATCCCGCCCGATGCCGCGGGCAATACCATCCCGCCTTTCGCGGTGACCATGGCGGCGCTCGGAATCGCCCTCCTCACGGTCCTCCTGGGCGCGCGGGCAGGACGTCGCCTCCGTGGGACGGAGCACCCGGCGGTCGCGCTCGGGGCGGCACTGGGCGCCTTCGCCGCGCTCGCGACGATTCTGACGCTCACCGCGGGGAGTCCCGAGGTCCAGCCGACAGTGTGGCAGGGCATCGTGTTCCCGACCGGGGTCTTCCTCCTGGGAATGGGGCTAGGGCTCGTCATCGCCGGACCGGAGGACCGCGTCGTCGCCGTGACGTCACACCCCGGTACTGCCGTGGCCTGGCGCGATCGCATTCTCGACCGGTTGCCGCCCGCCGTCGTCACAGCCGCCGCGTGGAGTCTGCGCCTCGGCGGGATGGCGGTCGCCGCTCTGTTCGCCGTATCCGCCGTCCTCGTCGCGGCGCTGCTGGCCATGGGGTACTCGGGAGTCATCTCGCTCTACGAGTCGATGCAGGCCGGGGCTCTCGGCGGCTTCGCCCTGACGATGGGCCAGCTCGCGCTGCTGCCGAACCTCGTGGTCTGGGCCGCGGCTTGGCTGATCGGACCCGGGTTCCGAATCGGCACAGGGTCGCTGGTCTCACCTCTCGGCACGGATCTGGGCCCCATCCCGACATTGCCGGTGCTCGGGGCTCTGCCGACCGGCGACCTGCCCTTCGGGTTCGCAGGCCTCGCCGTGCCGATCGCTCTCGCGTTCGTCGTCGGCGCCGTCATCGCCCCGCGTCTCAAGGCCGATCTCGCCAGCGCATCGCCGATGCGCGACCTCGCTCTGACCGCTGCGGGCGGCGGGGTCTTCGGGGGTCTCGTCCTGGCTGGGATCAGCGCGGCGGCATCCGGATCCGTCGGTGCCGGGCGCCTAGTCGACGTGGGGCCGGAGCCGTGGCTGGTGGGCGGTATCGCCGCCGTCGAGCTCGCGGTCGGTCTCGTGCTCGGGGCCCTCGCCGGAGCCCGCCGCGGGGCCGACGCCTCTCTCGGCTGATCGCGCCGCGCCGGACGACCCGGGGCCCTAGGCTGGGGCGGTGCTCACCCTCGCCGTGCTCATCTCCGGCGGTGGATCGAATCTCCGTGCGCTCCTCGAAGAGACCCGCCACCCCGACTTCCCGGCCCGGGTCGTCGTGGTCGGAGCGGACCGCGACGCGCAGGGACTCTTCCACGCCGAGGACTTCGACATCCCGTCCTTCGCCGTCCCCTATTCGTCGTACGAGACGCGGGAGCAGTGGGGCGAGGCGCTCATCGAGCAGCTCGCCCGCTGGAACGCGGACGTCGTCGTGCTGAGCGGACTCATGCGGCTGCTGCCGCGCAACGTGCTGGACCGCTTCGCGCCGCACATCATCAACACCCACCCGGCCTACCTGCCCGAGTTCCCGGGCGCGCACGCGGTGCGCGATGCGCTCGCCGCGGGCGCGACCGAGACGGGCGCCAGCGTCATCGTCGTCGACGGCGGGGTCGACAGCGGCCCCGTCCTGCGTCGCGAACGCGTCGCCATCCCGGCCGGCGCGACCGAGGCCGAGCTGCACGACGCCATCAAACTCGTCGAGCGACGCCTCCTCTCCGAGGTCCTCGTCGACATCGCCACCGAGAAGATCCGACTCGAGGAGTACCGCGCATGACCGGCAACCGTATCGATCCCGCCCTCTACCGGGAGCGGGACAGCGTCCCGTTCCGGCGGGCGCTCATCTCGGTGAGCGACAAGACCGGACTCCTGGAGCTCGCCGAGGCTCTGGCCGAGGCCGGCGTCGAGATCGTCTCGACGGGTTCGACCGCGGCCACCATCGCCGAGGCCGGTCATGCCGTGACCGAGGTGTCGAGCGTCACAGGCTTCCCCGAGTCGCTCGACGGCCGCGTCAAGACGCTCCACCCGGGCGTCCACGCGGGCCTCCTCGCAGACCTGCGCCTCGAGCACCACGAGCAGCAGCTCGACGACCTCGGCATCGCGCCCTTCGAGCTCGCCGTCGTGAACCTCTACCCGTTCCAGCAGACCGTCGACTCGGGTGCTCCCGCAGCCGACATCATCGAGCAGATCGACATCGGCGGTCCCGCGCTGGTCCGCGCGTCAGCCAAGAATCATGCGAACGTCGCCATCGTGGTCTCGCCGACCGATTACGCCGAGGTCATCGATGCGATTCGGGCCGGCGGCAGCACGCTCGCGCTTCGCCGTCGTCTCGCCGCCGCCGCCTTCGCGCACACCGCCGCCTACGACACCCGTGTCGCGGCCTGGTTCGCGGAGCAGGTCGGAGCGGGCGAGCCCGACGTCCTCACGGCGGCGTCCGACGGTGAGTGGCCGGCGGGCTTCCACTTCGATGTGGACCTCGCCAACCCCTTGCGCTACGGCGAGAACTCGCACCAGCGAGCCGCCCTTTACACGCTCTCCGACGGCCACGGCATCGCCCAGGCGGAGCAGCTGCACGGCAAGGAGATGAGCTACAACAACTTCGTCGACGCCGATGCGGCCGTGCGCGCGGCCTACGACTTCGACGAGCCCGCCGTCGCGATCATCAAGCACGCCAACCCCTGCGGCATCGCCGTGGGCTCGACGAAAGCCACCGATCGCATCGCCTCCGCGCATCGGAAGGCTCACGAGTGCGACCCCGTCTCGGCCTTCGGCGGTGTCATCGCCGCCAACCGCCCCGTCACGCTCGCGATGGCCGAGCAGGTGCGCGACGTGTTCACCGAGGTCCTGGTGGCGCCCGGCTTCGAGCCCGACGCGTTGCGCGTGCTGAGTGAGAAGAAGAACATCCGCCTCCTGCGTCTGCCGTCGGACTACCGTCGCAGCGAGCTCGAAGTGCGGCCGGTGAGCGGGGGAGTGCTGCTGCAGACCAGCGACCGTTTCGACGGGACGCCCGGCTCCGCGGTCGGCTCCTCGGCCGAGTGGACGCTCGCGAGCGGAGAGGCGGCCGATGCGGCGACCCTCGCCGATCTCGAATTCGCCTGGCGCGCCTGCCGCGCGGTCAAGTCGAACGCCATCCTGCTCGCCTCGTCCGGCGCATCGGTCGGGGTGGGCATGGGGCAGGTCAACCGGGTCGACTCGTGCCACCTCGCTGTGAACCGTGCCGGGGCGCGTGCGGCCGGATCCGTCGCGGCGTCGGACGCGTTCTTCCCCTTCGCCGACGGACTCGAGGTGCTTCTCGCCGCCGGCGTGAAGGCCGTGGTGCAGCCCGGGGGTTCGGTGCGCGACGAGGAGGTCGTCGAGGCCGCGACCCGTGCCGGCGTGACGATGTACTTCACGGGGGAGCGGCACTTCTTCCACTGATCGGCGCCGCGCGTACAGGGCCTTCCGGCCCACGGATCCGCTATGTATCCGTGGGCCGGGAGGCCTTGTGTCATCAGGCGGTCTGAGGCCGCGGCTAGGGTTGATCGGTGATCTCCGCGCCTTACTCCCGTCGTCTCGTCGCAGCGCTCGCCGCGGCGGGCGCCACCTCGCTCATCGCCCACGGAGCCGCCATCTTCGTGCTCTTCGTGGCTCGCGGGTTCGACGCGACGATCCTGCCCACGGCGAACGGGTTCTTCGGGTTCTCGACGGTGATCGCGTTCGTCCTCCTGACGATCGCGATCCTGCTCACCGACCTGTCGCGCTGGTACCTGACCCTTCTGTCCGGGGTGGTGGCGGGTGTGCTCGGAGCCTTCGCAGGCACCCTGCTCGGCACGCTGATCGAGGGCATCGCGATCGACGACCAGATCACCGGCGCGATCCTCAAGACGCTCCTGAGCTACAACCTCGTCTTCATCGTCGCGGTCGTGCTGGCGGCGCTGACGGTCGCGCCTCGCGTGCACACCACACTGCTGACGGCTCGTCCCATCAAGCTGCGGGCGGGCCGGGTCGCTCTCGTTCGCCTCCCCTCCTCGAATCTGGCAGAGGGTGCCGTGACCCACATCTCGCGCACACTGGTGGACACCGATCTCGCCGACGAGCAGTGGGCCGCGTACGTCGATGCGCTCCGCGAGAACGGCTGGAGCATCGTCGAGGTCCCCATGGGGGACGACCTCGCCGACTCGGTATTCGTCGAGGACGCCGTCGTCGTGGTGGGCGACCTCGCGATCCTGACCCGCCCCGGAGCCGACCACCGCCGAGCCGAGATCGAGGACGTCGAGGCCACCGTGCGCGATCTCGGGATGAGCGTCGCGAGGATCGAAGAGCCCGGAACCCTCGACGGCGGCGACGTCATGCAGGTCGGCGACACGGTCTACGTCGGAGTCGGAGGCCGGACCAACAATGCGGGAGTCGCTCAACTGCGCGACCTCCTCCGCCCCGTGGGCCGTTCGGTCGTCGCCGTCCCGCTCGAAGGGGTACTGCACCTCAAGTCGGCCGTGACGGCCCTGCCCGACGGGACCGTCATCGGCACCGGACACGGCGTCCCGACCTCGCTGTTCTCCCGATTCCTCACGGTGCCCGAGGAGAGCGGATCGCACGTCGTCGTCATGGGCGACGACCTCCTCCTCATGGCCGATTCGGCGCCCGCGAGCGCCGAACTGCTGCAGTCGCTGGGCTACCGTGTCGTCCGAGTCGACATCAGCGAGTTCGAGAAGCTCGAGGGCTGCGTGACCTGCCTGTCGGTCCGCATCCGCTGACCGGACCCCGTGTCCACGGGCGTCGTGTACCGAGTCCCTCGTGCTTAACGCACATGGGGCCCACGGCCGAGTAGCCGAAGGCGTATCGAGGCCCGCCTCGGAGACTGCAGAACGACAGTCGTCGGATCGGTCTTGCCGTCGCCGCAGCCAGCGACGTAGTCTGTAGGGCTGTCCGGACCTGAGGGCCGGGCCTTCACCGGTGTGACACGAGACGAGGAGCTGTCGATGCAATCGATCATCAACCCCACTCGAACGGTCACCTCCCGGCGCCCGCGTCCGACCGCCGCCCGTGGCGTCGTGCGCGTGGACGGCTAGGCGGCCGAGCCCCGCCGCGAACGCGGCTCGCCTCCTTCTCCGCCGCGTCCCCGCGGCCCCTCTTCTTTACGGATTCCGCCCCTGAGCGGCGGAGTCCGCGCCGTCTTCCCGTCAGGAATCCCTCATGTCCGCCGTAACCCGGCTGTCCACTCTTGCCGCCCTCTGGCGCCTCGTCCGCTTCGCCCGTCCCGCTCTTCCCCGTCTCATCGGCGGAATGGTGGCCGGACTCGTCGCGGGCCTCGTCGCGCTCGCCATCCCGCAGGTCCTCGAAGTGCTCGTCGACTCGGCGGTCGGGGCCGATGCGCGCGACGCGATCGTGCCCGCGACTCTCGCCATCCTCGGCCTCGGGCTCCTCGAGGCCGGGGCGATCCTGGTCCGCCGTTGGCTGGTCCTCACGCCCAACACCCGCGTCGAGGCGGCCATGCGCTCAGCCCTCTACGAGAGACTCCAGCGTCTCCCCGTGTCGTTCCACGACCGTTGGGCGAGCGGGCAGCTGCTCTCCCGCGCTGTCAGCGACCTGAGCCTGATCCGCCGCTGGCTCGCCTTCGGGCTGGTGCTCCTCGTGGTGAACGGCGTCACCGTGCTCGTCGGCGCCGTCCTGCTGATCGGCATCCAGCCGGTGCTCGGCATCGTCTTCATCGTGGGCGCCCTGCCGATCTGGATCATCGCCGCTCGGTTCGAGCGCACCTACTCGGTGGCTGCGCGCCGCAGCCAGGATCAGGCCGGCGACCTCGCGACCGCGGTGGAGGAGTCGGTTCACGGCATCCGTGTGCTCAAGGCGTTCGGTCGCGGCGGCTACGTGCAGGAGAAGTTCGAGCGGCAGGCCGAGCAGCTGCGCGGCACCGAGCTCGAGAAGGCGCGGGCCGCCGCGGTGCTGTGGCGATGGCTGACCCTCATCCCCGACACCGTGCTGGCCCTCTGCCTGATCGTGGGCGTCATCATCGCGGCGCAAGGGGGACTGACCGCCGGTGCGCTGGTGGCGTTCTTCGCGACGGCCACGGTGCTGCGCTTCCCGCTCGACTCGATCGGGTTCCTCCTCGCCTTCACGCTCGACGCGCGTAACGCGACGGACCGATTCTTCGAGGTCATCGACACGCCGGTCGACATCGAGGACCCGCGCGATCCGCTCGCCATCGAGGCGCCCCGAGGGCGGCTCGAGTTCCGCGGTGTGCACTTCCGATACGCCGACGCCAAGGACGACGCGAAGGATCTGATCGATGGAGTCGACCTCGTCGTCGAGCCGGGTGAGACCATGGCGCTCGTCGGCATCACCGGGTCGGGCAAGTCGACCATCACCGCCCTGGTGCCGAGGCTGTACGACGTGACCGGGGGAGAGATCCTCCTCGACGGCGTCGACATACGCCGGTTGCGGCTCTCGGAGCTGCGTCGGCACGTGGCGATGGCCTTCGAGGACTCGACCCTGTTCTCGGACTCCGTTCGCGACAACGTTCTGCTCGGCGCCGAGGATCGGAGCGATGCGGCCCTGAAGCAGGCGCTCGAGGTGGCGCAGGCCGACTTCGTGGACGATCTCCCGAACGGCGTCGACACCGTGATCGGCGAGGAGGGGCTGAGCCTCTCGGGTGGGCAGCGCCAACGTCTCGCCCTGGCCCGTGCCGTGGCCGCGGCCCCGCGCGTGCTCGTGCTCGACGACCCGCTCTCGGCCCTCGACGTCGACACGGAGGCACGCGTCGAGGCGGGCCTGCGTCGCGTGCTCGCCGATACGACCGCGCTCATCGTGGCGCACCGCCCCTCGACCGTGGCGCTCGCCGATCGTGTGGCCCTGCTCGACGAGGGCCGCGTGGCCGCCGTCGGCACCCATTCCGAGCTGCTCGCGACCAGCGAGCGCTACCGCTTCGTGATCTCGAGCCTCGACGACGAGCCGCACCTCGGGGAGGGTTGCGGGCTCGACATCGACGACGAGGTGCGCCGCGCCTCCCGAGACGAGGAGCGCGGCGCCGAGACGCTCGGCATCCCCCTCGGGGAAGGAGGACGGTCATGACCGCGACACCCGCAACCGGGGTGCAGGGCGAGGATCGCGACGATCTCACCCGCGAGGAGAGCAAGGCCCTCCGTCGTCGGTCGGTCCGCCTGCTCGGATCGCTGCTCGCCCCGCTCAAGGGACGCTTCGTCGCGACGCTTGTCGTCGTGGTCGTGAGCACCGCCCTGCAGGTCGCCGGTCCCGCACTCATCGCCGTCGGCATCGACACCGGGATCCCCGCCCTCGTGGCGGGAGACTGGGGCCCGCTCGCCTGGGCGGGCGGAGGCTTCGTCGTGGCCGGGATCGCCGGTGCCTTGCTGATCGGCCGGTACCAGATCATGCAGGCGAAGATCAGCCAGGCCATTCTGTTCGAGCTGCGCCGTCGCGTCTTCCGGAAGACGCAGCGCCTCAGCCTGGAGTTCCACGAGTCGTACACGTCGGGACGCATCATCTCGCGGCAGACGAGCGACCTCGACTCCATCCGCGAGCTGCTCGACTCCGGCCTCGGCAACCTGGTCACGGGTGTGCTCTACGTGCTCTTCACCGGTATCGCGCTCGTCGCGCTCGACCCGCCGAGCGGGCTCGTCCTCGCGGTCGCGCTGATCCCGCTGTGGTTCCTGACCCGGTGGTTCCAGACGAGGTCGCAGCGGCTGTTCCGGCAGACGCGCACGACCTCGGCGAAGCTGATCGTGCGCTTCGTGGAGACCATGACCGGCATCCGTGCCGTGCAGGCATTCCGCAAGGAGGGGCGCAACGACGAGGTGTTCCAGGGTCTCGTCGAGGACAACCGTGTCGCGAATGCGAAGGTCTTCCGGTTGTTCGGAACGTTCGATCCCGGTCTGGTGCTCATCGGGAACGTGACCGTGGCGGCCGTGTTGCTGGTGGGCGGATTCCGGGTGGCGGACGGTGGTCTCGCCATCGGCGTGCTGCTCGCCGTGGTGCTCTACGTGCGGCGCTTCTTCGACCCGCTCGAGGACCTCGCGATGTTCTACAACGGCTATCAGTCGGCCGCCGCGGCGCTCGAGAAGATCTCGGGCGTGCTCGAGGAGCGTCCCACGGTGTCGGATCCCGATCACCCCGTGCCTCTGCCGGATCCCCGCGGACGTCTGCGGTTCGATGCGGTGCGGTTCGGCTACGGCGACGGGCCCGTCATCCTGCCCGAGTTCAGCCTCGACGTGCCCGCGGGGGAGACCATCGCGCTCGTCGGGTCGACGGGGGCCGGGAAGTCCACGCTCGCGAAGCTCATCTCCCGCTTCTACGATCCGAGCGCGGGGGCGATCACGCTCGACGGGGTGGATCTGCGCGAGGCGGCGCCGAGGGATCTGCGTTCCGCTGTCGTCATGGTGACGCAGGAGGCATACCTCTTCTCCGGGACGGTCGCCGACAACATCGCACTGGGCAAGCCGTCGGCGTCGCGTGAGGAGATCGTCGCCGCGGCGCGCGCGGTCGGTGCGCACGACTTCATCGAGGCGCTCCCGGACGGGTACGACACGGATGTGAACAAGCGGGGTGGGCGGGTGTCCGCGGGGCAGCGTCAACTGCTGTCGTTCGCGCGCGCCTTCATCGCCGATCCCGCAGTGCTGATCCTCGACGAGGCGACCGCATCGCTGGACATCCCGAGCGAGCGGGCCGTGCAGACGGCGCTGCAGACCCTGCTCGCCGAGCGGACGGCGATCATCATCGCCCATCGATTGTCGACGGTCGCGATCGCCGACCGGGTGCTCGTCATGGAGCACGGGCGGATCGTGGAGGACGGCTCTCCGGCCGAGTTGATCGCGGGGACGGGGCGGTTCGCGTCCCTGCATGCGGCCTGGCGGGATTCGCTGGCGTAGGGCGGCCGCTCGGGGAGGGCCTCGATACGCTTCGCTACTCGGCCGGTCTCGGTACGGGGCGCTTCGCGGCCCCTGCTCGACCTCCGGAATCCCGGACGTCGAGTAGGCCGCCAGGCCGTACCGAGACGGCTCGAGTAGCGGAGCGTATCGAGAGCGCACAGCGTGACCCAGTTGTCCGGGTCTCGGTACGGGGCGCTTCGCGGCCCCTACTCGACCCCGGAACGACGAAGCGGCCGCTCCCCTGAGGGAGCGGCCGCTTCGGTGTCGCAAAGGCGATCAGTGGTCGTCGTAGTGACCGGCGTGCTCGGCGTGCTTGTGGCCGTCGTGGACGTAGTCCACGTGGTCGCCGTGCTGCACGGCCTCGTGGCCGCAGTCGGCGCCGTGGGCGTGCTCGGCCGTGGTGTGCTCACCGTTCGACTCGTGCTCGTCGTAGTGATCGCCGTGCAGCGAGTGGTGGTGGTCGCCGTGCACGTAGTCCGTGTGACCGTCGTGCTCGATGGCCTGGTGACCGCAGTCGGCCCCGTGCTCGTGGGCCTGCAGGTCGTGCTCGGCGTGGATCTCGGTGGTGCTCATGGAACGCTCCTTCGATGGGTGGTTGTGGGGCCGGCTGAGCAGAACTCACCGGCACCGCACCAGTGCACCACACATATAAACGCATTGCAATACGTTTTGCTAATCGATACCGATGATCAACACCGACAAGAGCCTCAGACGGTGTGCGCGGGGCCCTCGAGAGCGTGCGCCATGGCGTCCTCGACGATGTGCGTGACGTGGCGGTCGGCGACGTCGTAGCGTGCCTCGCGCCCGATCCGCTCGACCGAGACCAGCCCCGCCGTGCGCAGCGTCTTGAGGTGCTGCGACACGAGGGGCTGGGAGAGACCGCTCGCGGCGGCCAGCTCGGTCACGGTCTGCGGGGCGGATGCGAGGAGCGTGAGTAGAGCCAGACGTGACGACGACGACAGCGCTTTGAACAGTTCCGCCGCGGGCTCGTAATCGTCGTTCACGTCTGACATATAAGCACCTTCGCATCCGACATGCGTCGGTATCAGTGGCGCGGCACCAGGACGGCGTCGTGAGCGGCGAGCGTGAGCCCCTCGCCCGCGACCGTGACGGTCTGCTCCGTGCCGCTGTGGTTGATGATGAAGCGCACGGACCCGCGCTCGACGGCTTCGACGCCCGGTGCGGGAGTCGCGATGAGCCCCTCGACACCGGTCTCGGCCAGGGCTCGCGCCGCGACCGCACCGGCGAGCTGGGCGTCGGGACGCGTGGCGACATACCACGCAGAACCCGTGCCCTGCTCGCGGCGAGTGACGGCCGCGCCGCCGGCGGTCAGGCCGTCGGCGAACGACGCCACGATCTCGGCATCGTCCACGACGACGAACTCCTGCCAGTCGACGCCGTGGCCCTCGACCGACCCGTCGAGCGTGACGGCGCGTTCGGCGCACGGCGCGAACTCCTCGACCCGCACACCCAGGGTGCGGCGCAGGGCACCCAGGTATCCGCCAAGTCGCACATGGAGGTTCTCGTCCAGGATCGCGCTCTGGCGGCCCACGACGAGAGTGCCGCCCGCGGTGACCCAGGCGTCCAGGCGCTCGAGCAGCGCCTCGGGCACGGCGACCAGCGAGGGCAGCACGATGACGCGGTACTGCGCGAGCACCTCGTCCGTCGCCTCGACGCTGACGAAGTCGCATCCGACGCCGCGGTCGAGGAACGGACGGTACCAGTCGAGCACCTCGGCCACGTAGTCGAGGCGGGACGGGGTCGCGTACTGCCGCGTCGCCCACCAGGCGTCCCACGAGAAGACGAGGCCGACCGAGGCGTCGACCCCCTCACCGATGACGCCCTCGATCGAGGCCAACTCGGCCCCGAGCGCCTGCACCTCGCGGTGCACGCGGCTGTCCGGCCCGGCGTGGGGGACCATCGCCGAGTGGAACTTCTCCGCACCGGCCTTCGACTGGCGCCACTGGAAGTGCAGGGCGCCGTCGGATCCGCGACCGATGGCCTGCAGCGTGTGGCCTCGGTGCTGACCGGGCGCCTTGGGGGCGTTGTCGTTCCTCCAGTTGACGGCGCTCGGGGCCTGTTCCATGAGCAGCCACGACTTCCCGCCGCCGAGCGAGCGCATGAGGTCGCGGGTGGCCGCGGCGACGACGTACGAGTCCGGGTCGGCCGGGTCGGGGTAGCTGTCGTCCGTCACGAAGTCGACGTAGGGCGCCCAGGCCCAGTAGTCGACGTCGGGGAAGAAGCCCATGAAGTTGGTGGTGATCGGGATGTCGGGCGTGATCCGGCGCAGGACCTCGTGCTCGGCGCGGTGCAGGCGCAGCAGGGCGTCGGACGAGAAGCGGTCGAAGTCGAGGTTCTGGCCCGGGTTGCCGAACGTGGGGGTGGCGCTCGGCACGCCGACCTCGTCGAACGAGGAGTAGTGCTGCGACCAGAACGCGGTGCCCCAGACCCGGTTGAGCTCCTCGATGGTGCCGTAGCGGGCCTCGAGCCAGACGCGGAACGCGGCCGCGCTCTCGGCGTCGTAGCTGCGGGTGACGTGGCAGCCGTACTCGTTGTTGATGTGCCAGGCCTCGACGGCGGGGTGCGATCCGTATCGCTCCGCCATCTTGGTCACGAGACGCAGGGCGTGCTCGAGGTAGGCACTCGAGCTGGGGGAGTAGCTCTGGCGCGAACCGAAGGCGAGGGTCGTGCCGTTCACGTCGACCGGCAGCATCTCGGGGTGCGCCTTGACGAGCCACGCGGGCGGAGCGGCGGTCGCGGTGGCCAGGATCACGCGGATCCCGCCCTCGTGCAGGCGGTCCATGATGTCGTCGAGCCACTCGAAGTCGTACTCGCCATCGCTCGGCTCGAGCAGCCCCCAGGAGAACACGCCCACGGTCGCGGTGGTGACGCCGGCGCCACGCATGAGCGCGACGTCCTCGTCCCAGACCTCGCGGGGCCACTGCTCGGGGTTGTAGTCGCCGCCGTAGCGGAGCGTGGGGAAGAGGGATGCCATCGTGAGGCCTTTCTCGCGAGCCGGTGTCGGCGGGCAGGTGGTGGTCGAGAGGTCAGAAGTCGGTGTGGCCGAGTTGGAGGTCGGCGGCGAAGCGGAGGGTGGAGTCGGCCATCGACTCCTGTTCGAGGACGATGAGGCGGTTGCGTCCGGCGCGGACGGCCGGTCCCGGGACGAACAGCGTCGTCTGCGGGCCTCGGCGCCAGTACCGGCCGAGCGGGAAACCGTTCAGCGCGGCGACGCCCTTGCCCCAGCGGGAGGTGTCGAGGAACAGGTTCTGCGCGTCCGCGATGTCGAAGTCGTAGGTCACGACCGCAGGCCCCGCGACGGGGCCCGCGATCGCGCTGCCCTCGTCGAGAACGGAGTCGTCGCCGAACAGGGCGTCCAGGTCGAGGGGGGCGGTGCGCCAGCCGGTGACGACGATGTCGTCGATGCGGATGTCGCCCTGGACGCCCTTGTGCTCGCCGATGCGCTCGCCGTAGTTGACGCGGCCCTGATCCTCGACGAGGAGCAGCAGCTCGCCCGTCGCGCGGGGGAGCACCACGGACACGTCGTGGTGGTCGCGGGCCATGACGCCTACGGGGGCGCCGTCGAGGAACACGTAGACGCGGTCGCGGACTTCGCCGACGGTCAGGACCGCCTGCCCGTCACCACCGGTCAGGGTGGCGCGGGTCGCGAGGAAGCCGCGGTAGTGACCGAGCTCGTCGAACGTCCTCGGTCGCTCCGTCTCGGACGCGCCGTCGAAATCGAACGACGACCACAGCGGGCGCGAGGCGGTCGCGACGACACTCGTGGTCGGTGCCATGCGGGAGGCCGGGTCACCCATCGCCGCGATGGTGCGCTTCAGCGCCGCCTGCGTCTCCTCCGCCGAGCGGCCGTTGTACTTCGCGAAGACGCGCTGGAACGCGAGGTACTTCTCGGTCGGACGACCCGCCTCGTCGACGGGGGCGTCGTAGTCGTACGACGTCACCGTCGGTTGATACACGCCCTTGTCGTTCGCCCCGCTGGTCATGCCGAAGTTGGTGCCGCCGTGGACCATGTAGAGGTTGACGGATGCGCCGGTCGCGAGGAGTTCGTCGAGGTCGCGAGCCGAGGCTTCGGCCGAGGTCGTGTGGTGGTGGGCGCCCCAGTGATCGAACCAGCCGTTCCAGAACTCGGCGCACATCAGCGGACCCGTCGGCTGATGCTGGCGGAGGGTGGCGAGGCGCTCGACGGAGCGTGATCCGAACGATCCCGTCTTGTGCAGCTCGGGGAGGCTGCCGTCCTGCAGCATCTGGTGCGTCGGCTGATCGATCGTCGTCAGCGGCACCTCGATGCCGGCGGCGCGGGTCACCTCGACCAGTCGGCGCAGGTAATCCTTGTCCGAGCCGTAGGCGCCGTACTCGTTCTCGATCTGCACGAGCACGACGGGCCCGCCGTTGTGGATCTGACGCGGGCGGACGATCTCGTAGACGCGCTCGAGGTACTCCTCGACGGCCGCCATGTATCGGGGCTCGAAGCGGCGGACGCCGACTTCCGGGTCGGTGAACAGCCAGGCGGGGAGCCCGCCGTTGTCCCATTCTGCGCAGATGTAGGGGCCGGGGCGCACGATGGCGTGCATCCCCTCCTCGTGGATGAGGTCGATGAACGCAGCCAGGTCGAGGGCGCCGTCGGTGATCCACTCGCCTCGCGTGGGGGCGTGCTCGTTCCACGCGATGTAGAGCTCGATGGTGTTGAGTCCCAGATCTCGCGCGGCGACGATGCGGTCGCGCCAGTGGCCCGGGTGGATGCGGAAGTAGTGCAGCGAGCCGGACAGCACGCGGTGCGGCCGACCGTCGAGGAGGAAGTCGTCGGTGCCGATCTCGAAGCGGCTCATCGGAGGTCTCTCTTCAGCTGGACGACCGACCACGACAGGGCGGGGAGGGTCGCGGTGAGGGTGTTCTCTTCGACCGTGACGGTGTCGAGCGGACGGGGGGCGATCTCGGCATCCGCGGTCGAGATGTCGAGGCGCGTGCCGCCGTCAGGGACGGTCAGGACGGTGGGCTGCGCGGCGAGCGTCCACCCGATGGGCAGCGCCGCGGTGAGCTCGAGGTCGTCGTCGAGCGCCCGGTTGACGAGGAAAACGGCCATGCGGTCCCCGTCGACGGTCGCGGCCGCATCGAGTGCCGTGACGGCTCCGACGGTGCCGCCGTCGATCGTGTCGCCGCCGATCTCGATCGCGAGCGAGTCGCCGGTGGCCAGACGGGCCGCCTGCGCGAACGGGTGGAAGGTCGTCTGCCGCCAGGCGGGGCCGTCAGCGGTGGTCTTGATCGGGGCGATCACATTGACCAGCTGCGCCTGCGCGGCCATCGACACGCGGTCGACGCGACGGAGCATGGAGAGCAGGAGGGATCCGACGACGACGGCATCGGTGACCGTGTAGTCGTCCTCGATGATCGGCGGGTGCTCGAGCCAACCGCCCGTGAGCAGCGGCTCCTTGTCGATCTCGTTGAAGCGCGTGATGTTCCAGACGTTCCACTCGTCGACACTGATGCCGATCTTGCGGGCGCCGGGCAGATCGGCGACGGTCTCGTCGATGATCTCGGCCACCTGGTCGATGAAACGGCCCAGGGCCTCGCCGGCGGCGAGGAACGTGGCGACGTCGCCGTTCTCCTCGTAGTAGGCGTGGAGTGAGATGTGGTCGACCAGGTCGGCGGTGTGGCTCAGCACGGTGCGCTCCCACTCGCCGAAGGTCGGCATGGCGGCGCCCGAGCTGCCCGCGACGACGAGCTCGACGCGGTGGTCGATGAAGCGCATCATGCGCGCGGTCTCGGCGGCGAGGCGGCCGTACTCGTCGGCCGTCTTGTGACCGATCTGCCAGGGGCCGTCCATCTCGTTGCCGAGGCACCAGAGAGTGATGTCGAAGGGCTCGTCGCGACCGTTGGCGCGGCGGCGGTCGCTCAGCTCGGTGCCGCGGGGATGGTTGGCGTACTCGAGCAGGTCGGCGGCCTCGGCGACACCGCGGGTGCCGAGGTTGACGGCCTCCATGATCTCGACCCCGGCCCGCTCGGCCCAGTCGGCGAATTCGTGGAGCCCGAAGCGGTTGGTCTCGATGGAGTGCCAGGCGCCCTCGAGGCGGACGGGGCGCTTCTCGGGGTCACCGACGCCGTCCTCCCAGCGATAGCCGGAGACGAAGTTGCCGCCCGGGTACCGCACGACGGTCACGCCGAGTTCACGGGTGAGGTCGAGGACGTCTTGGCGGAAGCCCTCGGGTGTGCTGGTGGGATGCCCGGGCTGGTAGACGCCTTCGTAGACGGCGCGCCCCATGTGCTCGACGAAGCTGCCGAAGAGCCGGCGGGGGACGGGGCCGACGACGGCCGTGGTGTCGACGGTGAGGCGTGCACTGAGCATCGCGGGCTCCAGAGGGGAGAGGCGTCCGAGCGCGTCGGACGGGCGGGAACGAGGATGTGACGAAAGCGCAGGAACGCCTCCGAGAACCGCGAAGGGCGGGCGCGAACCGAAGGCACGCGCCCGCCCGCCGGGTGAGGTGGGGACTACTGGACCGTGTAGCCCTGCTCCTTGCCGTAGGCGATGTTCTTGTCCTGCCACGCCTTCAGACCGGTGTTGATGTCGGTCTTGTTCAGGTAGCTCTGGCCGACGGTGTCGGCGTAGATGCTGTTGGCGTAGGACTGCCACGGGAGGTACGACCAGCCGGTGCCGACGCTCTTGGACGCGTCGACGAGGACCTCGTTGATCTTCTGTCCGCCGAAGTACTCCGACTCGTAGTTCAGGAACTTGTCCGACTCGAGGTCGGCCGTGGTGGCGGGGAATCCTCCGCTGGCGAGGAAGACGTCGATGGAGGCCTGGTCGGAGTTCAGCCAGCGCAGGAACGCGGCCGCGAGGGGCTTGTTCTTGCTCTGCTGGAGGACGACCTCGGAGCTTCCGCCGTTCTCAGCGGTGACGGCGGTCTTGCCGTCGTAGGTCGGCATGGGAGCTACGCGCCAGTTGCCGGCGCCGGCCTTGGCGCTGGCCTCGAGCACACCGGGCATCCAGGCGCCGATGGGGAGCGAGGCGATGGTTCCGTCGCCGAGAGCGGTGAACCACTCGTCGCTCCAGCCCGGGATCGAGCCGACCGAGTTCGTCGCCAGCAGCTCGTTCCAGGTGTCGGCCCACTTCTTGCTGCCTTCGTCCTGGAGGTTGACGGTGACATTGGTGCCGTCGATCTTGAACGGGCGGCCGCCGGCCTGCCAGATCATGCTGGTGCCGAAGCCGGCGTCAGCGCCCTGGTCGTTGGTGATGAACTTCGTGGGGTCGGCCGCGTGGAGCTTCTCGCCCTGCGCGATGTACTCGTCCCACGTGGTGGGGACGGTCAGGCCGTACTGGTCGAAGACGGTCTTGTTGTAGAACAGCGCCATGGGGCCGGAGTCCTGGGGGAGGCCCCAGATGCCGTCGTCCGTGGTGACCGCGCCCCAGGTGGAGGCCGAGTACTTGCTCTCGAGGTCGCCGAAGCCGGCCGACGTCAGGTCGACGAGCGACTTGCCGAGGACGAACTGGGGGAGCGACTGGTACTCGAGCTGCGAGACGTCGGGGGCGCCGGAGCCGGCCGTGATGGCGTTCTGCAGCTTGAGGTTGTTGTCGGCTGCTCCACCGGTGTCGACCAGGTTGACCTTCACCTTGGGGTAGGCCTTCTGGAACGCCTCGACCTGAGCCTCGGCGGAGGGGGTCCAGGTCCAGTAGGTGATCTCGCCGCCGGCCTCGAGGGCCGAGTCGAGAGCTGCGGCGCTCAGCTCGGAGTCGCCGCCGCCCGAGCCGCTGCCCGTGTTGGATGCGCACGCGGCGAGTCCGCCGGTGAGGAGCGCCGCGACCGCGAGGGCGGCCGGGACGACGCGCCGGAGGCGCCTGGTGGAGGTAGTTGACATCGATGTCACCTTTTCTGTTTCTGTGTTGTGGTGCTTACTCGGGAAGTGCGGTAGGACACCGCGGGAGGGGAAGGAGAGGGTCATTCCTTGACGCCGCCGGCGCCGAGGCCCGACTGCCAGTAGCGCTGCAGGACGAGGAAGATCGCGATGATCGGGACGATCGTGAGGAGCGATCCGGTGATCACCAGGTTGAAGATCGGGGTCGAGCCGACGCCGATGGCCTGGAGGTTCCACTGGTTCAGTCCGAGGGTCAGCGGGTACCACTGGGGGTCGCTCAGCATGATGAGGGGCAGGAAGTAGTTGTTCCACGTCGCGACGACCGCGAACAGCAGCACGGTCACGATGCCGGGCGTGAGCAGTTTCATCGAGATGGTGAAGAAGATGCGCGCTTCGCTCGCGCCGTCCATGCGGGCGGCTTCGAGGAGTTCGGTCGGGATCGCGTCGGCCGCGTACACCCACATGAGGTAGAGACCGAAGGGTGAGATCAGCGACGGGATGATGACCGACAGCGGGGTGTTGGTGAGGCCCACCTGGCTGAACATGAGGAACGTCGGGACGGCGAGGGCGGTTCCGGGCACGGCGACCGCGCCCAGGACGATCGCGAACACCGCACGGCGGCCGGGGAACTGATACTTGGCGAGTCCGTATCCGGCGGCCGTGGCGAGGATGGTCGCGCCACCCGCTCCGATGACCACGTACATCACGGTGTTGCCGAGCCAGCGGAGGAAGATCCCGTTGTTGTAGGTCAGGGTCTGTCCGATGTTGTCGAACAGGGCGAAGTCGTTGCCGAACCAGAGACCGAAGGTGCCGAAGAGGTCCTCCTGCGTCTTGGTGGAGTTGATGACCAGCCAGAAGAGCGGCAGCAGGGAGTAGATCAGCAGCAGCGACATCACGATCGTGAGAGCCACCGACCGGCGGGTGGGGTCGTACTTGCGGCGGCGCTTCGTGGCGGCGGCCTGGAGGGGGAGGGCCCGCGTGCGGGGCGCGACGGCGGTCATCGCTGGCCCGCCCGGTTGCCGCGGAGCTGGACGATGTAGGCGATCACGGCCGTGACGACTCCCATGATGATCGCGACCGTGGCCGCGTAGTTGAACTGCTGGCCCGTGAACGACAGGTTGTAGGCGTACATGTTGGGCGTGTAGAAGGTGCTGATCAGGTTGGGCACGATGCCGCGCAGGATGTTCGGCTCGTTGAAGAGCTGGAAGCTGCCGATGATCGAGAAGATGATCGAGATGATGATCGCGGGGCGCAGGGCCGGCAGCTTGATGCTGCGGATGATGCGGAACTGGTTCGCGCCATCGAGTGCCGCGGCCTCGTAGAGGTCGGTCGAGATGGTGCGAAGCGCGGCGTAGAAGATCAGCATGTTGTAGCCCGCGAACTCCCACGTGACGATGTTGCCGATCGACACGAGCAGCCACTGGGGGCTGAGCGGCGCGAGTACGTCGCTGCCGATGAGGTCGTTGATGTTGCCCGCGAGGCCGAGGCGGTCGCTGTACATGAATCCCCACATGAGGGCGGCGACGACCGCGGGGACCGCGTAGGGCAGGAAGATCACGATGCGGAAGACGTTCGAGGCGTACATCCGCGCACTGTCGATGGCGAGGGCGGCGACCAGCGCGATGATGAGCATGATCGGCACCTGCACCGCGAGGAAGGAGGCGACGCGGAGGAGTCCGTCCCAGAACTGCGGATCGTTGAACGCGCGGACGTAGTTGTCGAACCCGACGAACGCGTTGCCGCCGATCAGCTGGTTGCGGAACATGCTGAGGTAGATCGAGTACGCCACCGGCGCCAGGAACACCAGAGCGAAGACCAGCATGAACGGGCCCACGAAGCCCCAGCCGGCGAACGAGGCCTTGGCCTTCCGCGGCTTGTTCGGCCTGGCGAGCGGAAGAACGCTCGCAGGAGTTGCCGTCATTTGTTTGACCACCTCGTCGAAAAATGTTTACGCAAACATTGCGTGAGGTGACGCTAGCATGTTCACGTAAACATGGCCAGCCCGACTCGAGGAGGAGTTGAAATGTCCTCCGTCGTCGAACCGGGCATCGTTCCTGTCCGTCCCACGCCCGTCGCCGCGCGCCGCTCCGTTTCGATGGGGGACGTCGCTCGCCTCGCCGGAGTGTCTGCGCAGACCGTCTCCCGGGTGGCGAACGGCGCGGCCAACGTCGACGCCGCCACCCGCGAGAAGGTTCTCAACGCCATGCGGGAGCTGGGGTATCGGCCGAACAGTGCCGCACGGTCCCTCAAGCGTGGAGCATTCCATTCCATCGGAGTGATCGTCTTCGCGCTGTCCACCTATGGCAGCTCGCGAACCCTGGACGGGCTCGCTCAGGCGGCCTCGGCGGCCGGTTACTCCTTGACCCTCATGCCGGTCGAGGGGTCCAATACGCCCGACAACGTCAACCGTGCGTTCGCCGCCCTGGCGGAACAGGCGGTCGACGGTGTCATCATCGAGATCGAAGCCCACCGTATGGACGAGGTCGAGATCGTCATCCCCGAATGGATGCCCGTCGTCGTCATCGCCTCCCGTGAACGATCGGATCGGCCGGCGATCGACGCCGATCAGGCCACGGGTGCGCGTCTCGTCATGGAGCACCTGTTCGAGCTGGGCCACACGCGGATCGCGCACGTCGCGGGGCCGGCTGACGCCTACTCGGCCATTCAGCGCGAGCTGGGCTGGCATGGGGCCCTCGAGGCGCGCGGGCTCGAGCCGGCGCAGATGGTGCGCGGCGACTGGACACCCGAGTCGGGGTACGAGATCGGCTGCCGCCTCGCCGCGCGGCCCGACGAGCTGCCGACCGCGATCTTCGCCGCCAACGATCAGATGGCCCTGGGTCTCATGCGGGCCCTGCACGAGCACGGAGTCGACGTCCCGTCGCGGGTCAGCGTCGCGGGCTTCGACGACATGCCGGAGAGCGCGAATTTCTGGCCGCCGTTGACCACCATCCGACAGGACTTCACCGGGCTCGGTGTGCGCAGCGTCGCGACTCTCCTGGATGAGATGTCCCGGCCTCACCCTCGACCGGGCTTCGAAGTCGTCCCCGTGGAGCTCGTGGTGCGGGCGAGTACGGCGCGAGCTCTCTTCTGAGCCTTCTGACGGGTCCCGTTCGACGGGCGTGAGATGAGCGCTCGTCGCTTATCCGACAAGCGTTGCTTAATCGTTACGCCATTCAGCCCGACAGGTGTCGTGCATCCTTCGTTTCGCGGTTAGTTTGATCCAACAACATATCGGGAGCGGCAATCGCGTCCCGAGTTGGACATCACGCAGCACCGGACGCCGACGCGGGTTTTCGGAGCGACACCGCCGTCGACCCTTTTCGCGAGAGCCGACCGCGGAGCCGGACTCCTTCTCCCGGATCGCCCCGGTGACCGGCGAATCATCTCGGAAGGAAGTCCATGTCCAAGGGCAGAACCCTCATCGCGCTTCTCGCAGCGGGCGGCGTCGTCGCCGGTCTCGCCGCGTGCGCCCCCGCCGGCACCTCCGGCTCGGCCGGCGACGCGTCCGGCGGCACCGACTGCAACGTCGGCATCTCGATGCCAACCCGCAGCCTCGAGCGCTGGATCAACGACGGCGAAGGTCTGAAGACCAAGCTCGAGGGCGACTCGTGCACCGTCGACCTGCAGTACGCCGACAACAAGACGGACCAGCAGATCAGCCAGATCCAGAACCAGGTAGCCGGCGGCGCCAAGGTCCTGGTCGTCGCGGCGATCGACGGTCAGACCCTCGGTCCCGTGCTCGAGGACGCCAAGAACCAGGGCGTCACGATCATCGCCTACGACCGTCTCATCAACGGCACCGAGGCCGTCGACTACTACGCCACCTTCGACAACTACAAGGTCGGAACGCTTCAGGGCGAGTTCATCGAGGAGCAGCTCGACCTCGCGAACGCGGCCGGTCCGTTCACCATGGAGCCCTTCGCCGGCAGCCCCGACGACAACAACGCCGGGTTCTTCTTCCAGGGCGCCTGGGATGTGCTCCAGCCCTATGTGGAGAGCGGCAAGCTCGTGATCCCGTCGAACAAGCTCTCGGCGACCAACAGCGACTGGAAGAGCATCGGAATCCTCGGCTGGGGATCGGATGACGCCCAGGCCGAGATGGACAACCGCCTGCAGTCGTTCTACACGGGCGGCCAGAAGGTCCAGGTCGTGCTCTCCCCGAACGACAGCCTCGCGCTCGGTATCGAGCAGTCGCTCCTGTCGGCCGGCTACCAGCCCGGAGCCGACTGGCCCATCATCACCGGCCAGGACGCCGACAAGGCCAACGTCCAGGCGATGCTGAACGGCCAGCAGTCCATGACGGTCTGGAAGGACACCCGCGAGCTGGGCACCCAGGTGCAGGCCATGATCAAGTCGATCGTCGCGGGCGAGACCCCCGAGACCAATGACGACGAGACCTACAACAACGGTGTCAAGGTCGTCCCCTCCTACCTGCTCGACCCGCAGGTGGTCGTCAAGGACGACGTGCAGAGCGTCCTCATCGACTCGGGCTTCCTGAAGGCCGGCGACGTCGGACTCTGATCTGCTCATCGGCCGAGGGCTCGGCGACCCGCACGGGTCGTCGAGCCCTCGGCTCCGCTATCTCCCGAGGAGACACATGGAGAACGCCATTCTCACGATGCGCGGCATCGTGAAGGACTTCAACGGCGTGAAAGCCCTGAACGGTGTGGACATCACGGTTCGCCGGGGTGAGGTCCACGCCATCTGCGGCGAGAACGGCGCAGGCAAATCGACGCTCATGAAGGTGCTCAGCGGGGTCTACCCGCACGGCTCCTTCGACGGCGTCATCACGTTCGAGGGCGAGCAGGTCGCCTACAGGTCGATCAACGACAGCGAACGCGACGGCATCGTCATCATCCACCAGGAGCTGGCCCTCAGCCCCTACCTCTCGATCGCCGAGAACATCTTCCTCGGCAACGAGGTCGCGCGCGGCGGTGTCATCGACTGGAACAAGACGAACGCCGAGGCGGCGAAGCTGCTGGCGCGCGTGGGGCTCGCGGAGAACCCCACGACGAAGATCCTGGAGCTCGGCGTCGGCAAGCAGCAGCTCGTCGAGATCGCCAAGGCGCTCTCGAAGCGCGTGAAGCTGCTGATCCTCGACGAGCCCACCGCAGCGCTCAACGACGACGACTCGGCCCACCTGATCGACCTGCTGAAGCATCTGCGCGAGCAGGGCATCACCTCGATCATCATCAGCCACAAGCTCAAGGAGATCCGTGCGATCGCCGACACCGTCACGGTCATCCGCGACGGCTCCACGATCGAGGAGTTCGACGTGGACGACAGCGACGAGATCGAGACCCGCATCATCCGCGCCATGGTCGGTCGCTCGCTCGACAATCAGTTCCCGCCCCGCGATCCCCAGATCGGTGAGGAGAAGTTCCGCGTCGAGCACTGGAACGCCTACCACCCCGTCGATGTCGGCCGGAAGGTCGTCGACGACGTCTCCTTCTCGGTGCGCGCGGGGGAGATCGTCGGCTTCGCGGGCCTCATGGGCGCGGGGCGGACCGAGCTCGCCATGAGCATCTTCGGGCGGACCTATGGCACGGACATCAGCGGCAAGGTCTTCAAGGACGGCGTCGAGATCCAGACCCGCACGGTCGACGAGGCGATCCGCAACGGCATCGCCTACGCGACAGAGGATCGCAAACGATACGGCCTCAACCTCATCGGCAGCATCACGGTCAACGTGTCGGCAGCCGCCCTCGGCAAGCTCGCGAAGCTCGGGGTCATCGACCGCCACCGCGAGTACACCGTCGCCGAGGACTACCGGAAGAAGATGAATATCAAGACGTCGTCGGTCGGTGCGCTGACCGGGCGTCTGTCGGGCGGCAACCAGCAGAAGGTCGTCCTGAGCAAGTGGATCTATTCCGGTCCCGACGTGCTCATCCTCGACGAGCCCACCCGGGGCATCGACGTGGGAGCCAAGTACGAGATCTACGGCATCATCAACGAGCTCGCGGCCCAGGGCAAGGCCGTCATCGTCATCTCATCCGAGCTGCCCGAACTCATCGGGCTCAGCGACCGGATCTACACCATCGCGGAGGGCCGCCTCACGGGTGAGGTCGCGCGCGAGGACGCAACCCAGGAAGAACTCATGCGGCATATGACCGCGGCACGAGCCGAAGGAGCAATCAAGTGACCGTCATCGCCCCCGAGCAGGCCGGCCCGGCGGGTCCGTCGCAGCCGGACAAGGTGCGCAAGCCCCGACGTCGCGTCGACCTGCGTCAGTACGGCATCCTGGCGGCGCTCGCCGTCATCATCCTGCTCTTCCAGGTCCTCACCGGTGGGCGACTGCTCTACCCCGGCAACGTCAGCAACCTGATCCAGCAGAACGCCTACGTGCTGATCCTGGCGATCGGCATGGTGATCGTCATCATCGCCGGGCACATCGATCTGTCGGTCGGCTCGGTCGTCGCGGTCGTCGGTGCGATCGCCGGTCTCGCGATGCAGTCGTGGGGTCTGCCGTGGTGGGCCGCCGTCGGGATCGCCCTGATCGTCGGAGCGGTCATCGGAGCCTGGCAGGGGTTCTGGGTGGCGTTCGTGGGAATACCCGCGTTCATCGTGACGCTCGCGGGCATGCTCGTCTTCCGCGGGCTCGCCCTCGTGCTGCTCACGGGTGGCACCATCAGCGGTCTCCCCGCCGAGTTCAACGCCATCGGATCCGGCACCCTGCCGACCGCGGGAACGCCCGACCTCATCACCTTCGCCATCGCGGCCGTGGCGGTCATCGCGCTGGTGTTCCAGCTCGTCCGCACCCGTGCGACGCTCAAACGTCTCGACCTTCCCCGCGAGCGGGCGGCGTCGGCCTGGACCAAGGTCGGCATCGCCTCGGCGGCCATCCTCTACGTCGCCTACCTGCTCGCCTACAACCGCGGCACGCCGATCATCCTGCTGATCCTCGCGGCCCTGATCCTCATCTACTCCTTCGTACTCGGGCGGACGGTCTTCGGCCGACACGTCTACGCGATGGGCGGCAATCTGTTCGCCGCGCAGATGTCGGGTGTCAAGACGAAGTGGGTCAACTTCTTCATCTTCGTGAACATGGGTCTGCTCGCCGGTCTCGCCGGGGTGGTCAGCACCGCGCGCGCCGGGAGCGCGGTCGCCTCGGCGGGTCAGAGCTTCGAGCTCGACGCCATCGCCGCGGTGTTCATCGGTGGAGCGGCCGTACAGGGCGGTGTCGGCACGGTCGTCGGCGCCGTCATCGGTGGTCTCGTGATGGGCGTGCTCAATCAGGGCCTGTCGATCCTCTCGGTCGACGCCGCCTGGCAGCAGGTCATCAAGGGCCTCGTGCTGCTGTTCGCGGTCGCCTTCGACGTCTACAGCAAGCGTCGCTCGGGTCGCTAGACCGAACCGCGAGGGGCGGATGGAAGGCCGGACGGATCTCCGTCCGGCCTTCCGTTCGTGCGAGGACCGGTCGGTCGAACCGAGGGACCGAGGGAGATCAGACCGCCCCGGAAGTCCCGAGCAACGATCCGATCGCGAAGGTGGCGGCGAGAGCCAGTGCCCCACCCACCACGATGCGGACGGTCGCGCGGAGCGGGCGGCTGCCGCCGACCCTGGCGCTTACGTAGCCCGTCAGCGCCAGAGCGAGCAGAACGACGGCGAAGGTGACGGGTACCCGGATCTCGGGCGGCGGAAGGAGGATCGCGACGAAGGGCAGAAGGGCGCCGAGCGTGAACGAGAGAGCCGAGGCCCCGGCCGCGACCGGTGCGCTCGCGACGTCGTCCTCGTCGATGCCCAGCTCGGCCTCGAGATGCGCCTTGAGAGCATCGCGCGCCGTGAGCTCGCGTGCGACGGCCTGAGCGGTCTCGGAAGTGAGGCCACGTGCTTCGTAGAGGGCCGCGAGTTCGCGCAACTCGCCCGCCGGGTCGTCGGCGAGCTCCGCGCGCTCCTTGTCGATGAGGGTGCGCTGGCTGTCGCTCTGGCTGCTCACCGACACGTACTCGCCGAGCGCCATCGAGATGGCGCCGCCGACCGTTCCGGCGACACCCGCGGCGAGCAGAGCCGGGGTGGAGGTCGTCGCGCCGGCCACGCCGACGACGAGGGCTGCGACGGAGACGATGCCGTCGTTGGCGCCGAGCACACCGGCACGTAGCCAGTTGAGGCGGCCGGAGATGGAGCCGGCGTGGGGTTCTGAATCGGGGAGAGAGGATGCAGCGGATGCGGTTGTCACGTGCTGAATGAAACACCCGATCGCGATTTCGCACCAGGCAGGAGAGCCTCGCCTCAGCACCGTGTGCGGACGCTGGTGCGGATCAGAGGTTCCCCTGCGGATCCCACGCCGCCGCCGCGAGATCGATCCGGTAGCCGGCGGGCGAATCCGAAGGAAGAAGGGGGGTCCCCTCGGCCTCGTAGTGCTCGCGGGCCGCGGCCTCGTGGCCGGTCGGCGGGTGCCCGCCCGCCCGGATGACGCGCCACCAGTGCGTTCCGGACCCGTGATACCGCAACACCATGCCGACGGCGCGGGCGCCCGGTCGGCCGAAGACCCAGGCGACGTCGCCGTAGGTCATGACCCTGCCGGGCGGGATCTGCGCGACCACCTCGAGCACCTGCTCGGTGTACTCGCCCGACGTGTTGAAGACGGCCACGCGGCTGCCTGTCGCCGACGTCAGAGTTTGATCGCGCCGATGACCTCGCCGTAGGGCGTCTCGCCCACGGGCTCGAAACCGAGGTGGAGGAAGAACTTCTCGGGGCCGGCCTCACCGGACTCCCAGATGACGGTGAGCTGATCGAAACCGCGCGAGCGGGCCTCCTCGGTGAGAGCGCGCACGGCGAAGCGGCCGACACCCTTGCCCTGGGCTTCGGCGGCCACGTTGATGCGCCAGATGCAGCTGCGGAGTTCGGGCTGGTCGGCATCCGCGTCGAAGTTGCCCATGACGAAGCCGACCACGTCATCGCCCTCGAGCACGACGCGCGGCCAGGCGGTCGTCGGATTGACATAGGCCTCGGCGATCGAATGCGAAACCGGAACGACGAACTGCTCCTGACCCGGCTTCAGGGTGAGCGAGTTCGCAGCCACGACGTTGGAGGCGCTGAGTTCTTCGATCCGCAGGTCGGCCATGTCACGAATCTAGCGCGGGGTGGTGCCTGATGCATCAGCCTCGCGAGCGAGAAGGGCACCCTTGACGGGGAGACCCCACGCGAACCCGCCGAGGGAGCCGTCGGTGCGGAGCACACGGTGGCACGGCACGAAGAGAGCGGGGGCGTTGGTGGCGCAGGAGCTCGCCGCTGCTCGGACGGCCGTGGGGGATCCGAGCATCTGCGCGAATTCGGAGTAGGTGAGGGGAGAGCCGGCGGGGATGGTTCGAAGAGCCACCCATGCGCGAACTCGGAACGGGCCGCCCGACTGACGGACGGGCACCTCGCCGATCGCGCCGAGGTCCCCCGAGTAGAAGGCGGCCACTGCCTCTCCGGCGAACGTCGCGCCCGGCTCGATCTCGGTCACGAGAGCTCGCTCCGCCGGGTGCAGGCGGGCGAGGAGGTCGTCGGTGTTAGCAGTCCATCCGGAACTGATCACCGCACCGTCGAGTGCGAGCAAAGAGAACGGGCCGTCGGGGGTGTCCAGCGTCTGCAGGATCGTGGTCATGGGGTGCTCCTCGAAAAGTCGGCGGGGGCCGCGGGTCGTGACGCCGGCGCGTGCGGCGCAAGGCGGGCGGGTGGTGCGGGTCTGGTGGACGGCGCCTGCCGAGGAGAGCCTGTCGGGCGGGGCTCGCCGCTCGCCGCCCAGAGGTGGAGGCAGAGGTAGGAACGCCAGGGGGCGAGGGGTGCGGCGCGAGTGACGAGGGCCGAGCGGTCGTCGGCGAAGCCGATCCGCTGTGCCCCGGCGCGGAGGGCCACGTCTCCGTCGAGGAGCACATCCGGGTTAGCGAGCACGCGCATGGAGACGTAGCCGGCGGTCCACGGGCCGATGCCGCGGTAGGCCGTCAGACGCTCGTGCTGTTCCTGTCGATCGTCGCCCACGCCGAGCTCGAGTGAGCCGTCGGCCAGGCCGGCGACGAGCGTGCGCAGGGTGTCGGCCTTGGCGCGAGGACCGGTGAGCAGCACGTCGCCGGCTCCGGCCAGAGCCGAAGCCGTCGGGAACAGCAGGTGCGGCTCGCCCGGGTCCCCGCCGATGTCGCGACCGTACCGGGCGGCCATCCGGGACAGATGGGTTCGCGCTGCGGCCACGGAGATCTGCTGGCCGACCACGGCGCGGACGAGCATCTCGTGCGCATCCGCGGATCCGGGCAGGCGGAGGCCGGGGGATGCGAGCACCCGTTCGGCGATGATCGGGTCCGCCGAGAGCGCCGCATCGATGCCGACCGGGTCGGCGTCGAGGTCGAAGAGTCTGCGGACCCGCGCGACGAGCGTGGGGAGGTCGCGCATGTCGGCCATCGAGGCGGTCAGGCGGATCGACGGTCCTCCGGTGCCGACGACGCGGAACCGGGCGACGCCGTGGGGGAGGAGCAGGGTGCGAGCGTAGGAGTCGACGTCGGCCACCTCGACGCCCGCGATCGCGCGCTCGGCGAGCCAGCGGAACACCGCCGACGGCTCGAACGGCTCGCGCGCGGGAAGGGTGAGCGAGACGGTGCCCGGAGTGGTCTCAGCGGTCGTCTTCGACGCCGCGCGCAGTTGGGTGGGCGTGAGGGCGAACACCTCGCGCACGGTGTCGTTGAATTGGCGCACGCTGGCGAAGCCGGAGGCGAAAGCGACATCCGACATCGGCAGGGCCGTCGTCGTGAGGAGGGTGCGGGCGGTCTGCGCCCGGTGGGCGCGCGCCAGGGCGAGAGGTCCGGCGCCCAGCTCGTCGACGAGGACGCGCGTGAGATGGCGCTCGCTGTAGCCAAGCGAGCGGGCCAGTCCGGGGACGCCGCCGCGTTCGAGAACGCCGTCGGCGATGAGGCGCATGGCCCGGGCGGCGAGGTCGTCGCGGAGGTTCCATTCCGGGGTGCCCGGCGTCGCGTTCGGAAGACAGCGTTTGCAGGCGCGGTATCCGGCCTCGTGCGCGGCGGCGGCCGTCGGATAGAAGGTGACGTTCGCTTCTTTCGGCGTCCGCGCCGGGCATGAGGGGCGGCAATAGATCCCGGTCGACCGGACCGCGGTGAAGAACTGACCGTCGAAGCGCACATCCCGCGTGCTGATGACGCGATACCGCTCCACGAAGTCCACCTCTTCATCCTGCCCCCGTCACCCAGCCCTCCCTAGCGGAAATCCGCCATCACCGTGGATCGGATATTCCGGCATATACCGCACGTTCCGGCGGGTGAGTTTCGCCGGAACGTGCGGTCTACCCGGCGCTCGTCGGCGACGCCGATCCGCGAGGGCAGCCGAATGTGCGGATGTCCGCACGTTCCGGCGCGAGGCGCTAGCCGGAACGTGCGGACTATGCCGGAACATCCGATGTCTCGATGTCGAGATAAATGGGGGAGTGGGTACAGTTGTGAGCGGTGCCCGGGACGACGGTGCGCCTCAAGACATGGGAGCAAGCGTGGCGAAGATCAAGGTCGAAGGAACGGTCGTCGAGCTCGACGGCGACGAGATGACGCGCATCATCTGGCAGCGCATCAAGGACACCCTCATCCACCCCTACCTCGACGTGAACCTCGAGTACTACGACCTCGGCATGGAGAACCGCGACGCGACCGACGACCAGGTCACGATCGACTCGGCGCACGCCATCCAGAAGCACGGCGTCGGCGTCAAGTGCGCGACCATCACCCCTGACGAGGCCCGCGTCGAGGAGTTCGGCCTCAAGAAGATGTGGAAGAGCCCCAACGGCACCATCCGTAACATCCTGGGCGGCGTCATCTTCCGCGAGCCCATCATCATCAGCAACATTCCCCGCCTGGTGCCCGGCTGGAACAAGCCGATCATCGTCGGCCGCCACGCGTTCGGCGACCAGTACAAGGCGACCGACTTCCGCTTCGACGGCCCCGGCACGCTGAGCGTCAGCTTCCAGCCGGCCGACGGCGGCGAGGCCCAGTCGTTCGAGGTGTTCCAGGCTCCTTCGTCCGGTGTCGCCATGGCGATGTACAACCTCGACGACTCGATCCGCGACTTCGCCCGCGCGAGCCTCAACTACGGTCTCTCGCGCAACTACCCCGTCTACCTCTCGACCAAGAACACGATCCTCAAGGCCTACGACGGTCGCTTCAAGGACCTGTTCCAGGAGGTCTTCGAGGCGGAGTTCGCCGAGAAGTTCGCCGCCGCCGGCATCACCTACGAGCACCGCCTCATCGACGACATGGTCGCCGCGGCGCTCAAGTGGGAGGGCGGCTACGTCTGGGCTGCGAAGAACTACGACGGCGACGTCCAGTCCGACACCGTCGCCCAGGGCTTCGGCTCGCTGGGTCTCATGACGAGCGTGCTCACCACGCCCGACGGCAAGATCGTCGAGGCTGAGGCGGCTCACGGCACCGTCACGCGCCACTACCGCCAGTACCAGGCGGGCAAGCCCACCTCGACGAACCCGATCGCCTCGATCTACGCCTGGACGCGCGGCCTCGCGCACCGCGGCAAGCTCGACGGGAACCAGGAGCTCATCGACTTCACGCTCACCCTCGAGGACGTCGTCATCAAGACCGTCGAGAGCGGCAAGATGACGAAGGACCTGGCGCTTCTGGTCGGCCCCGACCAGGCGTACCAGACCACCGACGAGTTCCTCGACTCGCTGGCGGAGAACCTCAAGGCGCGTCTCGGCTGAGTCGCGTCGAGCGCAGCGAAGGCCGCCACCCGGACCGGATGGCGGCCTTCGCCGTTCGTGCGGCTAGGTGTCAGCTCGACGTGGTCTCGAGGACGTTGCTGTTCGCGCCGGTCGAGACCTCGATCTTGCGAGGCTTGGCCTTCTCGCTGACCGGGATCGTGACGCTCAGCACGCCGTTCTCGTAGGAGGCGGCGATGCGCTCGGTGTCGATGCCCTGGCCGAGATTGAGCTGCCGGAGGAAGGAACCGGACTGACGCTCGCGTGCGATCCACTTCACGCCCTCGCCATTCGCGAGGGTGCGTTCCGCGCGGATCGTCAGCAGCTGGCCGTCGACGTCGATGTCCACCGAACCCGGGTCGATGCCCGGCATGTCCGCCGCCAGAACGTAGTGGTCGCCATCGCGGTACAGATCCATCGGCATCACGCGGGGGCTGCGGTTGTCGACGAGCGATCCGGCCAGACGGTCGAGCTCGCGGAACGGGTCGAAGTTCATAGCCATGGTGTGCGTCCTTTCGAATCGAGGAGATGAGGTTGAGTCGAAACGACTCAAGTTAGGACGAATTTAGCACTCGACTGTGCCGAGTGCCAGTTTCGAGATCTCAGCTCTCGGCGAACCCTGAGGCTCGTCGGAGAGGGGCGACGGCATCCGTGGCGTGCGATGGCGCGTGCTTGTCCGATGAGGAGGCGCGATGGTTCCGACGGCGAGGATGAGTTCCGCGCCTCGAAGACCTCTGCGCCGGCCGATTTCCTGGGCGGTCGGTGCTGCTGAGTCGTCACCGGGTCTGCTGAGCCGGTTGGGCGTCGCATCGTTCAGGCGGTGTCCGGCCGCTCGGGATCCCAACCGTCGCTGAGCATGCGGAAGCCGGTCTCGATCACGCGGGTCGGGGAGTCGCTCGCCATGGCCATGATCTGCACCTGGACGGTCAGATGTGCGAAGAGACGGGTGGCGTCGTCGGTCTCGTCCCGCCCCGTCTCGGCGGCGATGGCGTCGGCGAGGGCGTCCGTGTTGCGTGCCCACATGCGGGCGGAATAATCGCGGAGCGCCGGGGTGGAATCGATCATGGCGATGAAGCGCGCCCGCTGCTCCTCGAAGTCGTCGTCCGCATCTTCGGTGAACCACATGATCAGCGCCCGTCGCAGCGCCTCAGTGATCGTGGTGCCCTCCGGTCGGTCGTGGACCACGGCGACGAGCTTCTCCCGGATCTCGTCGTCTTCGTCGAAGACGAGCGCCTCCTTCTGGGGGAAGTGCGCGAAGACCGTCGTGGGGGAGACGTCGGCCTTCTCGGCGACCTCCCGCACGCTCACCTCGTCGAATCCGCGTTCGACGAAGAGGATCGTGGCGGCGTCGGAGATCGCTTTACGAGTGGCCGCCTTCTTCCGCTCGCGGCGCCCTGGCTCGGTCATGAATCCAGGTTAGCTGATCCACTACGAAACTGTATTGACACCAAAACTGGTATCGATACAGTTAACGGCCATGGCCTCTTCCTCATCCCTCCGCACCGCGCACTCCGCTACGACCGATCGCCGGGCGTGGGTCATGCTCGTCGCGATCACCGTCCTCACCACCGCCGGCATGACGGTCGTGCTCCCCGTCCTCCCGTTCGTCGTCCTCCGCTACGTCTCCGACCAGGACCACCTCGCCATCTGGGTCGGCATCCTCGAGACCGTCAACGCTCTCTGCGCCTTTCTCGTCGCGCCGATCCTCGGCCGGCTGTCCGACCGTTTCGGGCGCAGGCCCGTGATCATCGTCGCCGGCTTCGGTGCCGCCCTCGGCTTCGTGATCTTCGGGATCGGCGGCGCGATCTGGGTGCTGCTCCTCGGCCGCGTCGTGCAGGGCCTCACCGCCGGCGATCTGCCGGCTCTCTTCGCCTATCTCGCCGACATCACGCCGGCGGAGAAGCGTGCTCAACGCTTCGGCATCCTCGGGGCGCTCGCCGGGATCGGGACCATGGTCGGCCCCGCCGTCGGGGGGCTGCTCGCCGCCGTCGACGTGTCGTTCCCGGTCTTCGTGACGGCCGGTATCGCCGCCCTGGTCGCGGTGCTGAGCATCTTCCTGCTGCCCGAGAGCCTCGCGCCCGAGAAGCGCGCGACGAGTATCGGGCTCGCGTCGCTGCATCCGTTCGCCGTGTTCCGCGACATCGCCCGTCGTCCGGAGCTGCGTCGACTCATGATCGGACTCGCCCTCGTCGGCCTGCCCTTCGGCTTCTTCGTCAACAACTTCGCGGTCCTCGCCCTCGACTCGATCCGGTGGAACGCCACCTCGATCGGCCTGCTCATCGCGGCGGTCGGGATCGTCGACATCCTCATCCAGGGAGTGCTGCTCGGTCTCCTACTGCCACGCATCGGCGAGCGAGCCGTCATCGTGAGCGGCATCGTCGGGCAGGCCCTCGGGCTCGTGGCGCTCGCCGTCGTCGCCTCCGTCGCGGCGCAGCCGGTCATCTTCGTGATCGGTGCACTCCTGCTCGCCGCCGGACAGGGTGCCGCGACCGCCACCATGGACGGCGTCCTGTCCAACTCGGTCGGCCACGACGAACAGGGATGGCTGGCGGGTGCCGCGCAGTCGCTCAACGCGGCCATCGGCACCATCGCGCCGTTGCTCGCCGGACTGCTCTACACGCAGGTCGGCCACGCGGCGCCCTACGCGATCGGTGCCGCCCTCATGGTGGCGGCCGCGGTCGTCATCGGGCGGGCCCCGTTCGTGACACCGGCTCTCGCGGAGCCGGCGGACGAATCCGCCGGTGACACCGCGGAGGGGGCCTCAGAGCACGGAACTCCGGTGTTCGCCGCTGCCGAGGCGGATCAGAACCAGAACGGCAGCCACGGTTCCGCCGCCGACCGGAAGACCGCGTCGGCCTGACGCACGGCCTCCGCGGAGCCCTCGATGCGGCCCGCCCGTGCGAGCGTGTCGACCGAGACGCCGCCGAGGAAGACCGACGACAGTTCGCCGATCCCCAACTCGATGCGGGTCTGTGAACTGGTCGCGTCGTCTGCGGGGTCGACCGGTGTGACACTCGCCTCGCCGGCGGCATCGACGTCGAGCTGCCAGGTGCCCTCGGCGTATCCGAGCGGATCCGTGACCCTCAGGGTGACCGAGCCGTTCGTGTCGTAGCGGCGCGAGGTCAGCACGGCGGGAACGTCGAGGATGCGCAGCCACAGGTTGTCGCGGGGCTCGAGAGTCACGGCCCGGTAGTCGGCGATCTGCCAGCGGACCGGCTCGTCGAGGCGCCGCATCGGAGCCTGGATCTCGTCGACCAGCGGCATGGTCACCGCGAGACGCCAGAGGGCTGCAGCCGCGTCGTCCGTCTCGGTCGTCAGCATGTCGATCGTCAGGCGGTGCTGGGAGTAGTCGCCGCCGCGGTGGTCCACGCGGTAGATCATCAGACCCCGGAGCTCGCCCTGCTCATCGGTGTAGCCTGCGGCGAGCAGTTGACGGGCCTTCTCGGGCTCCTCGTTCGTCAGGCCGGCCAGCTGATCCCAGCGGCGGCCCCACGCGTCGATGTGCCCCGGCTCCTGGCGGCGCACCCGGGAATGGAGCGCCTCGATCCGCTCCCGCCACTCGACGGGGGTGAGCACGTCGATGCGGCCGGAGGGTACCGGGCCGGTCCACTTCGCGCGCGCCCGACGGATGGTCCAGTCGGCGGTCATGGCGGCAGGCCCGAATCCGTAGCGGCCGTAGAGGGTGGCCTCCGAGACCGTCAGGGTGGCGAGCGGGATGCCGGCGGCACTGGCGGTGCGGAGCTCGCCTTCGAGCATGGCTCGGGCGATGCCCCGGCCCGAGTGCGTGGGGCTCACCGTCACGGCGCTGATGGCCCACGCGTCGAGGCCGCGGCCCTCGCTCACGGTCAGGTCGGCGACCCACGAGCTCACCGTCGCGACGGGCGCGGTCGGGTCCGGTGCGGACGGGTCCACCACCGCCGTCGACCGGCGGTAGCCGAGGGCCTCCTGGATGGCGGGCATCGCAGTGTCGTCGATGGCGCCCTCGTAGAAGCCGCGGTTGTCGGCGCGCAGCCACGCACCGAAGCGGGCCGCATCCGAGGTGTCGATCAGCTCCATCCGGAGACCGCGCGATTCGAGGCGCGCGGCCGAGGTCTCGTCCAGGGGCAGGGTCCGTGCGTCGAGGAAAGCCATGCCTCCCACGCTATCGCCCGCCCCCCCCGGACCCGGTTGTACGGGTATTGCGGCCTAATGAGAACGGTGGAACGTTCTCATTAGGCCGCAATACCCGTGCAACGGCTAGCGGAAGATGATGGTGCGGGCGCCGTCGAGGAGGACGCGGTCCTCCGCGAACCAGGTCACGGCCTGACGGAGCGTGCGGCTCTCCTCGTCCTGACCGATCGACACGAGCTGCGCGGGGGAGTTCGAGTGATCGACGCGCACGACGTTCTGCTCGATGATCGGGCCCTCGTCGAGGTCGCTCGTGACGAAGTGCGCCGTCGCGCCGATGAGCTTCACGCCGCGGGCATGAGCCTTCTTGTAAGGGTTCGCGCCCTTGAAACCCGGAAGGAACGAGTGGTGGATGTTGATCGCCCGACCGGCGAGCTTGTCGCACAGCTCGGGGGAGAGGATCTGCATGTAGCGGGCGAGGACGACGAGCTCGATGTCGTGCTCGTCGACGGCCTCCATGACGCGACGCTCGAACGCGGCCTTCGAATCGGCGTCGACCACGGGGATCGACTCGAAGGGGGTGCCGTAGAACTCGGCCAGGTCACGCAGCACGCCGTGGTTGCTGAGTACCAGGGGGATCTCGACGGGCAGCTGCCCGGAACGCTGACGGAACATGAGGTCGTTCAGGCAGTGCGCGGCGGTCGAGACCAGGACGAGGGTGCGCTTGGGGCGGCCTACGAGGTCCAGCTGCCAGGCCATCCCGAAGCGGGCGACCACGGGTTCGAGCGCAGCGACGAGCTCGTCGCGCGACGCGTCGGTCTGCAGCTGGAGACGCAGGAAGAATCGACCGGTGTCGGCGCTCGAGAACTGCTGCGACTCGGTGATGTTGCCCCGGGCCTCGACGATCGCCCCGCTGACGGCGTGCACGATGCCGGGCTGGTCCTGGCAGACGAAGGTCAGAACCCAGTGCCCGGCGTGTGCGGACAGATCGGGCGAGAAGGCAGTCGACATGAGTGGAGAGCCTACTCATCACGGGCATCCCCGATATGCCGCATGGTGATGAGAATCGTGTCCATCCGCCGCGTAACATCGAGTCAGTCATGCAGAGAACGAGCGCCCGCCTCCCCATCACCGGACTCTCGGCTCTCGCCGGGGCCATCTTCGTCTCCATCACCGGTGAGTTCCTCCCCACGGGGCTTCTCAACGACATCTCCCGGGACATGGGCGTCAGCGAGGCCCAGGTCGGTCTGCTCGTCACGGTGTTCGCGGCGACCGTCGTCCTCGCGACCGCACCGCTCGCGGCGCTGACCCGGAACCACTCCCGCAAACGCCTCGTCGTGGTGGTGCTCATGGTCAACGCGGTGGCCACGCTCGGCACCGCCCTGGCCCCGTCCTACGAGTTCCTCGTCGCGGCGCGCATACTCGCGGGCCTCGCACACGGACTGTTCTGGGCCGTGGTGGGCGCCTATTCCGCCCACCTCGTGACCCGCGAGCAGCTGCCCAAGGCGATCGTGATCACCGGTATGGGCGGATCGGCGGCCTTCGTTCTCGGCGTCCCGCTCGGCACGGCCCTCGGCCATGCCCTCGGCTGGCGCCTGAGCTTCGGCGTCATCGCCGCCTCGATGGTGCTGCTCACCGCTCTGGTCGTCTTCTTCCTGCCCCCGGTGGACCACCGGGTGCAGCTCAAGACGGGCGAGATCGCGCTTCCGATGCGTCGGGACCGCACGTTGTTCGCCGTGCTCGGGGTCTGCGCCGTCATCATCATCGCGATGACGGGCCAAAATCTCTTCTACACCTATATCGCCCCCTTCATCGTGGGGCCGGTCGGCTTCGACTCGGGTTCGGTCGGTGGTCTGCTCCTGGTCTATGGAGCGGCCGGCGTCGTGGGCCTCCTCCTCTCCGGCCCCGTCGCGAGCCGCGTCCCCGTGGCGGGTGCCGTGATCGCCACGGCCGGGTCGGCTCTCATGCTGGTGCTTCTCGGTCTCTTCGCAGGGAGCGCGGTCCTGACGGTCGCGGTGATCGCCGTCTGGGGGCTGCTGCAGGGCGCGGTCGCCCCGCTCATGCAGACCCGGATGATGCAGGTGGCGTCGCCGCAGCTCCGCGATTCCGCGTCCGCGTGGATGACCACGGCCTTCAACGTCGGCATCGGCGGCGGGGCGGCGCTCGGTGCTCTGCTGCTCACGACTTCGGGGATCGAGGTGCTGCCCTTCATCGCCGCTGCCGGTATCGCCGTGGCCGCGGTCGTCGTCATCCTGGTCGACCGCTTCACCGCTCACGACGTCCAGCCGCCGATCCTGAGAGAGCGCCCCGCCTCGGTGCACTGATCCTCGGTTACTGTGTACGCCACCCGGCGCTGCACACGAGAAACACGCTCTGCGGCCTCGACGCTGTCGTGTCGGCTTCGTTTCCTGCCCCGTGCGCGCGAGACCAGCCCGTGCGGACCGACGAGACCGGTGAACTATGAGCGACGCGACAATCGACACACGTCTAGCTGCCGCTGACGTCCTGGCCGCGGTGCGCACCGTCATCGACGGCAAACCCGAAGCATCCGAGATGGCCCTGACGGTGCTCATCGCCGAGGGTCACCTCCTCATCGAGGATGTGCCCGGGGTCGGCAAGACGATGCTCGCGCGCGCCATCGCAGGGTCGATCGGCGGCTCCGTCAGTCGCATCCAGTTCACGCCCGACCTCCTGCCGTCGGACGTGACGGGGGTCTCGGTCTACGACCAGGCTGCCCGCGCGTTCGAGTTCAAGCCCGGCGCGGTGTTCGCGAACATCGTGATCGGGGATGAGATCAACCGCGCGTCTCCGAAGACGCAGTCTGCCCTGCTCGAGAGCATGGAGGAGCGGCAGGTCTCCGTGGATGGCCGCACCTGGGCGTTACCGGCCCCGTTCATGGTGGTCGCGACGCAGAATCCCGTCGAGATGGACGGCACCTACACGTTGCCCGAAGCGCAGCGCGATCGTTTCATGGCGCAGATCTCCATGGGCTACCCCGATCCCTCCGCGGAGCTGAGCATGTTGCGGGCGCGGGAGACGCGGAGCCCGTTGGACTCCCTCCGCCCCGTCCTCGACATCGATGGGGTCCGTGCGCTCATCACAGCCGCCCGGGGAGTGTTCATCTCGCCGGCGGTCGAGGCCTATCTCCTCGAACTCGTACGGGCGACCCGCACGCACCCCGACCTGCGCCTGGGCGCCAGCCCCCGCGCCACCCTGCAGCTGGCCCGCGCGGCCCGAGCACGCGCACTCCTCGACGGGCGCGACTTCGTGATCCCGGACGACGTGTCGGATCTCGCCGTCCCCGTGCTGGCACACCGTCTGCTCCCCACGCGCCAGGCCCTGTCCGCGGCGCCGACGGAATCGGCGGCGGCTGGGGCGGTCGTCAGAGACCTCCTCGCCGTCATCCCGTTCCCGCAGGGCTGAAGCGCCCGGTGTCCGGCAGCCGCGTGCAGCGTCCCCCGCTCCCCGCTCTCACCTTCCGGGGCTGGGCGTTGCTGACGGGCGCCATCGCCGCGGTGGTCGTCGCCTACATCACGGGCTGGCGCGAGCTCCTCTTCATCGGATGCGCGCTCGGCGCCGTCGTGCTCGTCGCGGTGCTGCTGGTGATGGCCCGGTCGCAGCGCATCGGGGTCGTGCGCACTCTGTCGGCCTCGACGGTTCCGGCCGGGCAGACGGTGGGCGTGACGCTCGAACTCACGAACTCGACGCCCTACCCGATCACCGGTCTCGAGTGGGCCGATGTCGTTCCGGCCGAGCTGGGTGCGGCCAGCGGCGGGCGGCTCCCGGCCCTGTCGGCCCGCGGCTACACCGGGAGTCGGACGCGGCTGCGCTACGCCCTCACGGCCGCCCGGCGCGGCACGGTCCGGATCGGACCCCTCGCTCTCCGCGCCACCGATCCCTTCGGGCTGTGCCGCTACGACGGCACGATCGGCCCCGTCGAGCGGCTCGTGGTGCTGCCTGAGGTCACCGCGCTCGACGGTGGTGTCACCGCCGGCGGCGGATCGGCCGAGGCGGCCCTTCGCGCGGCTCTGACCGGGCGTGGTCAGGATGACGTCATCGCTCGCGAATACCGCCAGGGCGATGCTCTGCGACACGTGCACTGGCGAGCCACTGCTCACCGTGGCGAGCTCATGGTGCGGCAGGAGCAGCAGGAGGACGAGGCTGTCGCGGTGGTGCTCCTCGACAACCGCGAGGAGGCGTGGCGCAGCACCGCGGCCTTCGAGTGGGCCGTGTCGTTCGCCGCGTCCGTCGTCGTCCACCTGTCGGCCGGGGCGACCGGGGTCGAACTCGTCCTCACCGCTCCGCTCGACGACACCTCCGCTTCGAAGGACCGCCCCCTCGACGAGGTGCTCCTCGACCTCGCCACAGTGTCGCGCCGCCCCGCCCGCCCCGGCTCGGGAGGCGCGTTCTCTCGTGACCTCGACCGTCTCATCGGCGAGTCCGGAGCTCCGCTGATCGCCGTGATGGGCTCCACGAGCGAGGGCGAGTGGCGCGACATCTCGGCTCGCCGTGGTGCGCGCTCCTCTGGGGTCGGAGTATTCGTCGGCAGCACGGCCCTGCCCGAGCAGGTCTGGGCGCAGGGATGGCGCATCATCGAGGTCGACGACGCGTCGAGCGACAAAGCGGCCGTCTGGCGTCGAGCCTCGAACGGGAGCGCCCGTGTCTGACCGCCAGAGCGTCCTCGACAGGCCCCGCGCGGACGAGCGTGCTCGCGTCGCGGAGACGCAGCCGTCCGCCCTCGCATCCGACCGAGGCGGGGTCGCCCGGACGACGGGCATCCTGGGGTCGGTCGTCGCGCTTATCGCGACCCTGACCGCTGCGACCAGTCTGAACGCCCTCGTCCAGGGTGGCAGCTGGTTCCTGCTGTCGTTCCTCCTCGCGACTATCGCCCTCGGTGTCGCGTTCCTCGTGCGCCTCATCAGGCCGGTCGCCTGGGCGGCTCCATTCGCGGCGATGTCGACCGCCTTCCTGTCTCTGGGGGTGGTCTACGCGGGGAGCACTCTCGCGATCGGGATCGTGCCCACCACCGAGACGATCGGACGCTTCGGAACCCTCCTGGGGCAGGCCGCCGAGCGCATTCAGACGCAGTCGATTCCCGCAGACCCCGACCAGGGTCTCGACTTCCTTCTGGTGGTCGGCGTGCTGTCGATCGTCGTGTTCGTCGAGGCGCTCGCCGTGACAGTGCGGGCGCCGCTGCTCGCGCTCGTGCCCCTGCTCGGCGTCGCGGTGCTCCCGGGCCGTATCGTGACGGGCCGCAACGACATGGGCCTGATCGCGCTGACCATCGCCTTCGCTCTTCTGATCGTGTGGCTCGACCGCGTGCGCGACCGCCCGGTGCGCGGATTCCTCACGGCGTCCGCCATCACGGTCCTGGCCCTCGTCGGCGGGCTCATGGGCCAGGCCGTCGCCCCGGCCTTCTCCGACACCCGCGCGGCGGCCGCCACGCTCGCCCCCGTCTTCACGACCGGAGCGGATCCGCTGGTGCGACTCGGCGATCATCTGCGCCGCGGCGCCGACGTGCCGGTCCTCACCTATCAGACCGACTCCGAGCAGCCCGTCTACCTGCGCGTCGTCACCATCGACGACCTCTCCGGCGAGGAGTGGCGGACCGCGCCGCTGGAGGACGCGCCGGACGGGCAGCGCAGCATCTCGCAGTTCCCGACCCCGGAGGGACTGGGAGACGACGTCGCGCGCGTGGTCGCGACGACGACTGTGCAGGATCAGACGGCCTCCCGCCGCTGGCTGCCCACCCCCTACCCGGCGGTGTCCATCGAGGGCCTGCCCGACACGGGCGCCTGGGCGTGGCAACCCGGGACCCTCGCCGTGGGCGGCCGCACCGACGTGGCGGCTTCCGGTGAGTACACCGTGCAGAGTCTCGTCGTCGAGCCCACGGACGAGCAGCTCCGTGCGTCCGACTCGCTCGCGCGTACACCCGGCATCGGTGGGCTGGCCCTCCCGTCGGACATGCCGCCGATCATCGCTCAGACCGCGCAGACGGTCACGGCGGAGGCGACCAGCGACTACGACCGGGCCATCGCCATCCAGGACTACCTGCGCGGCGGCGATTTCCGCTATGACGAGGACACCCCCGAACAGGCCAACGGCGACGGTGACAGCTTCGACGTCATCGCGACCTTCCTGCAGGAGAAGCGCGGCTACTGCGTGCACTACGCCGCCGCGATGGCCGTCATGGCTCGCTCCCTCGACATCCCCGCCCGTATCGCGGTCGGCTATCAGCCGGGTTCCCGTCAGATCGTCCCCGCCGGTAGCTTCGAGGTCACGTCGCACGACCTGCACGCCTGGCCCGAACTGTATTTCGAGGGGGTCGGCTGGACCCGCTTCGAGCCGACACCGGGTCGCGGCGACGTGCCCGACTACAGCGTGAACCAGCCTGCCACCTCCGCCCCGAGCGAGGCCCCCACGCCGACCCCCAGCGCCAGCCAGGCAGCTCAGGACCGGCAGCAGGACGACACTCCTGCTGCCGCCGCTGCCTCCGCCCGCGGTCAGTTCCCGCCCGTGATCGGCGGCATCCTGATCGCCCTCGGCGTGCTCGCGGTGCTGATCGCTCCTGCGGCGCTCAGGATGGCCCGCCGGCGGCGCCGACTGAGCTCCCCGGCCGCGGGGGCTTCAGCGGTCTGGCAGGAGTTGCACGACACCGCGATCGACCTGGGCCTGGCATCCGCCCGCCTCTCGCCCCGCGGTCTCGTGAGCGTCGTGGAAGAACGCCTCGGCCGGTCCGAGTCCGAGATCGGGGGTCTCGAGGAGTGGCGTCGTGCCGCCGAACGGGCGCGCTTCGGGCGCGGGGGAGCGGATGCGTCTCCTGCCGGCGGAACCGCCGTGATCGGCGACGTCTCCGCCGAGCTTCGGCGCGGACTCGGCCCCGTCCGTCGAGCCGTATCGGTCGTGCTGCCGGTCTCGCTGGTGACCGGGGTGCTGGCGCGCCTCGGCCGCGGTCGGACGACGAAGGAACCCGCCGTCTCCGGGTCGTGACCGCGTCGGAGGCGGCCATCGTGATCGGCGGCCCCTTGGCGACCGGGCATCCCGCCTTGCTAAACTCGCCGCTGTCGCGACTGGCGTGGCGGAGCCGGATCGGGCTTCCGCCAAGGGTGGGGCACCACCGGGGAACGACTGACACCGATGGATGCCGTACGCCTGGGCTTTCCGTCGACATCATCCGTCAGTGAGGAGTGCCCCATGTCCGTCGATTCCGCACCGCTTCCCGCCTCGTTCACCTCGCCCCTGGCCGAGGTCGACCCCGAGATCGCCGATGTCCTGGCCCGCGAGCTGCACCGCCAGCAGAGCACGCTCGAGATGATCGCGAGCGAGAACTTCGTGTCACGCGCCGTGCTCGAAGCGCAGGGCTCTGTCCTGACCAACAAGTACGCCGAGGGTTACCCCGGAAAGCGCTACTACGGCGGCTGCGAGTTCGTCGACATCGCCGAAGAGCTCGCGATCTCCCGAGCCAAGAGCCTATTCGGTGCCGCCTACGCCAATGTGCAGCCCCACTCCGGCGCCTCCGCCAACGCGGCCGTGCTGCACGCCATCGCATCGGCGGGCGACACGATCCTCGGCCTCGAGCTCGCCCACGGCGGTCACCTGACGCACGGCATGAAGCTCAACTTCTCGGGCCGCATCTACAACGCCGTCTCCTACGGTGTCGACCCCGAGACGTTCCTCATCGACATGGACGTCGTGCGCGCGAAGGCTCTCGAGCACAAGCCCACGGTCCTCATCGCCGGCTGGTCCGCGTACTCGCGTCAGCTCGACTTCGCCGCGTTCCGCGCGATCGCCGACGAGGTCGGGGCCAAGCTCTGGGTCGACATGGCGCACTTCGCCGGTCTCGTCGCCGCGGGTCTGCACCCGTCGCCCCTGCCCTACGCGCACGTCGTGTCGACCACCGTGCACAAGACCATCGGCGGACCCCGCTCCGGCCTCATCCTCAGCAACGAGGAAGACCTGTTCAAGAAGCTCAACTCGGCCGTCTTCCCGGGCCAGCAGGGCGGCCCGCTCATGCACGTCATCGCCGCCAAGGCGACCGCGTTCAAGCTCGCCGCGGAGCCCGAATTCAAGGCTCGCCAGGAGCGCACCGTCTCCGGTGCGCGCATCCTCGCCGACCGCCTCACCTCGCCCGAGGCGAAGGCCGCCGGTGTCGACGTGCTCACCGGCGGCACCGACGTGCACCTGGTGCTCGCGGACCTCCGCAACTCCGAGATCGACGGCAAGCAGGCCGAAGACCTGCTGCACGACGCGGGCATCACGGTCAACCGCAACTCGGTGCCCTTCGACCCGCGTCCGCCGATGGTGACCTCGGGCATCCGCATCGGCACCCCGGCGCTCGCGACCCGCGGTTTCGGCGACGCCGAGTTCACCGAGGTCTCG
Organism: uncultured Naasia sp.; assembly: GCA_913778905.1. Classification (GTDB taxonomy): domain Bacteria; phylum Actinomycetota; class Actinomycetes; order Actinomycetales; family Microbacteriaceae; genus Naasia. The sequence continues at coordinate 116,732 of CAJYYA010000019.1, forward strand.
GACATCATCGGCCTCGCGCTGACCCCGGGCTCCGACATCGCCGCCCTGCGTGAGCGCGTCACCGTCCTCGCCGAGAAGTTCCCGCTCTACGAGGGCCTCGACGCGAGCGGCCACCCGCTGCAGTCGGCGGCCGGCGCGTGACGGCGGTCCGTCTCGACGGTACGGCGACCGCGGCGGCGATCAAGTCCGAGCTCGCCGAGCGCGTCTCGGTTTTGCGCGCCCGCGGTGTCACGCCCGGGCTCGGCACGCTGCTCGTCGGCGACGACCCGGCGTCCCGTGCCTACGTCGGCGGCAAGCACCGCGACTGCGCCGAGGTCGGGGTCGAATCGATCCGTGTCGACCTCCCGGCGACCGCGTCCGAGGCGGATGTCCGTGCTGCGATCACCGATCTCAACTCGGCACGCGAGGTCACCGGCTACATCGTGCAGCTGCCGTTGCCCGCGGGCATGGACGAGAACGCGGCGCTCGAGGCCATCGATCCCGACAAGGATGCCGACGGCCTCCACCCGACCAACCTCGGTCGTCTGGTGCTGGGCGTCGAGGGGCCGCTGAACTCGCCTCTGCCCTGCACGCCCGCGGGAATCGTCGAGTTGCTGACCCGCCGTGGCTATCAGCTGCCGGGGAAGCACGTCGCCGTCATCGGCCGCGGCCTGACCGTGGGCCGACCGCTGGGTCTCCTACTGACGCGCAAGGGTGTCGACGCGACGGTGACCCTCACGCATTCGCGCACTCCCGATCTCGCCGCTGAGGTGCGTCGGGCGGATGTGGTGGTGGCCGCGGTCGGTGTTCCGCATCTCGTGCAGCCCGACTGGATCAAGCCCGGCGCCGCCGTACTCGACGTCGGCGTCACGCGCGTCGTCGATCCGGAGACCGGTAAGGCGAAGCTCACGGGCGACATCGCCCCGGGCGTCGCCGACATCGCGGGCTGGCTCTCGCCGAATCCCGGGGGAGTGGGGCCGATGACCCGCGCCCTCCTCGTGCAGAACGTCGTCGAGTCCGCCGAGCGCTCCCTCCGCTGACCCTCCCGCCTGCCCGTCCCCCGCGACTGCGGAGTGTCGCACCGATTGCAGGGCGAAAAGCCCCCGCAATCGGTGCGCCACTCCGCAGTCGCGGGGGAACGGTCAGGCGGCGGGCATAGCCGGGATGAGTGCCTCGGCGACCCGGACCGCCAGAGCTCTCGCGTCGGAGCTGTCCCGCACGTTCGGCTGGATTCGCATCCAGTTCCCATTCGCGAAGATCTCGAGCTCGCCGCTGGTGCCGCCGGGACCGCTGAGGAAGAAAGCCGATTCCGCTCCGGTCACGGTCGTCTCCTCCACCGTCCCCTCGGCGCGCAGATCGGGCTCGACCCATGCGGCGCCCGGAACCGCCGTCATCGCGAATGCGAAACCGCCCTCATCCCCATGCCACATGCACGACGAGGTGCCGACGGCCCGGGTCGCCGTGTAGAGGCCGGGGGCGACCTCGGCGGGGCCGTTGCCGGTGAAGCCGTCCCCGGACGGTTGGTCGAGCACCGCGAGCATGTCCGCCGTCGCGAAGAGCTCGTCGCAGTCCGAGACGGGAACCCACGAGCCCGACGCCGGCGGTGTGACGGCGGGCTGCGCGGGCGCAGTGGACGCGAACGAGTCCGTGAGGGCTCGGATCGCGGCTCGGGCCGAATCCTCATCACCGTCAGGTGTCATCACCACGCCGGAGAGCCATAGGCCCGCCGTCACGGTGCTGAAACGGCAGGCGCCGTAGCAGTACGGATCGCCAAGCTCCTCAGCGGGGACGGAGGACGTGGGCAGCACCACCAGGTTCGCGCTTCCGGTGAGATCGGTGCTGTTCCAGTTGCAGACGAGTCCGCCCCGCTCCTCCACCGCGGCGACACCCGCCAGCGCGACGGAAGCGTTGCTCAGTCGAGCGTCCTCGCCCCAGGTCTCGGTCACCAACATGGAGGGGAACGCCGCGTCGCAGTCGCCGTCGAAGACGTGCGTGACCGTGGTCGGCGCGGAAGGCGCTTTCGTCTCGAGGACCGGCGTCGGGGCGGACGGAGGAGAGGTCTCCTGTGTCGGAGAAGGTGCTGCGCAGCCCGCCAGCAGGAACGCGATGGTCGCGGGGATCAGGACGGCGAAGCGTCGACGAGGGTGCGGCATGCGCCGATCCTGGCAGGCCGGTCGCCTCCGGGGCGACCAGCCGATGTACCGAACGGGTAACGACCCGGCGGCCGGCGCTCTCTCCCACCCCGTCCCCCCGCGACTGCTGAGTGTCGCCGCCATTGCCGGGCGAAAAGCCCCCGCAGTCGGCGCGACACTCAGCTGTCGCGGGGGGACGGGAGTACGGGTCACTCCGCGCGGCGGGCGCCCTCCGAGGGCACGACCGTGAAGATGGACGGCTCGCGGAATCCGGCGTCGTTGAACGCCAGTCGGATCGCGGTGGTCACCGAGTCGACGTCGCCCGTCCGGGTCAGCGCGATAGCGGAGCCGCCGAACCCGCCGCCGGTCATGCGGGCACCGATGGAACCGTTCGCCATGGCGGCCTCGACCGCCAGGTCGAGCTCCGGGACCGAGATCTCGAAGTCGTCGCGCATCGACTCGTGCGAGGCGACGAGGAGCTCACCGATGGCCAGCGGACCCTCCTCGCGAAGAGTGCGGACGGTGTCGAGCACCCGCTGGTTCTCGGTCACGATGTGACGCACGCGGCGGAAGGTCTCGTCGTCGAGGATCTCGACGGCGCGGTCGAGATCGGCGACGTGCAGGTCTCGCAGTGACCTGACGCCCATGGCCTTGGCGCCCGCCTCGCAGGACGCGCGGCGGGCCGCGTATCCGCCGGTCGCGTGCGCGTGCTCGACGCGGGTGTCGATGACGACGAGCTCGAGGTCGGCCGCTTCGAAGCCGAGCGGGATGACCTCGGCCTTCAGGGAACGACAGTCGAGGAAGACGCCCGAGTCGGCCTCGCCGAGGAGCGACGCGGACTGGTCCATGATCCCGGTCGGGGCGCCCACCGCGGAGTTCTCGGCGAGCTGGCCGACGCGGGCCAGCGTGCGGCGATCGAGGTCGGACTCCCACAGGTCGTCGAGCGCGAGCGCCGTCGCGCTCTCGATCGCCGCGGACGAGGAGAGCCCGGCACCGACGGGGACGTCCGAGTGGATGAAGATGTCAAACCCCGAGTAGTCCAGCCCGTGCGGGGCGAACTGGCGAAGAGCCCACGCGACACCCAGCGGGTACGCCGACCAGCCCGAGACCGTGTCCGGGGTGATATCGTGCAGCGGGATCTCGACGACCTCGTCCGTGAACGATGAGGCGACGCGGGCGATGCCGTCCTTGCGGGGGCGCAGCGCCGCGAGCGTGCGGCGGTCGATCGCGAACGGGAAGACGAAACCCTCGTTGTAGTCGGTGTGCTCACCGATCAGGTTGACCCGGCCGGGGCCCGACCAGACCGACATGGCCGAGTGTCCGAAGCGCTCGGCGAATTCGGACAGGGTGTGGGAGCGCAGGTCGCTCATACGCGTTCGATGGCCTCTCTGATCAGTGCGGCCGAGGTTTCGGGCGCGACGTCGCCGATCCAGGCGCCCATGGCGGCTTCGGATCCGGCGAGGAACTTGAGCTTGGTCTCCGCGCGGCGCGGGGAGGTGATCTGCAGCATGAGCCGGATCTCGTCGCGGTGGCTGTTCACCGGGGCCTGGTGCCAGGCGGCGATGTACGGCGTCGGGGTCTCGTAGAGGGCGTCGATGCCGCGCAGCAGCTTCAGGTAGAGGTGCGAGAGCTCGTCGCGCTCCTCGGTGGAGGTGGCCGCGAAGTCGGGCACGTGACGGTGGGGGAGCATGTGCACCTCGACAGGCCAGCGGGCCGCGAAGGGGACGAACGCGGTCCAGTGCTCGCCCTGCAGCAGCACCCGCTCCGAGGCGCGTTCGGTCTCGAGGATCCGCTCGAACAGGTCGGGCCCGACCTTCTCGATCGACTGGATCAGGCGGGACGTGCGCGGCGTGATGTAGGGGTAGGAGTAGATCTGCCCGTGCGGGTGGTGCAGCGTGACGCCGATCTCCTGCCCCCGGTTCTCGAACGGGAACACCTGTTCGATGCCGGGCATGGCCGACAGTTCGGCGGTGCGGTGGGCCCACGCCTCGATGACGGTCCGGGCGCGGCTCGGGGTGAGCCCGGCGAAGGAGCCCTCGTGCTCGGGGGAGAAGCAGACGACCTCGCAGCGGCCCACCGAGGTGCGGGTGCGCCCGAAACCGATCTCGGCGAGATCGTCGAGACCGCGCGGCGCGTTCTCGTCCTCGAGCAGCGGACCGAACGACGGCGACTTGTTCTCGAAGACGGCGACGTCGTACAGACTCGGGATCTCCGACGGGTTGGCGGGAGTCTGCGGGGCGAGCGGATCGAGCTCCGCCGGCGGGAGGAACGCCCGATTCTGGCGGGCCGCGGCGATCGAGATCCACTCGCCGGTCAGCACATCCTGCCGCATGGTCGCATTCGCGGGTCGGACGGAGGGCTCGCGAGCGTCGATCGCCCGCTCGGGCCCGAGCGTCGTGTCGGCGTCGTCGAAGTAGATGAGTTCGCGACCGTCGCTGAGCGAGGTGCGCCTGGCCGTGATTCCCGAGGAGAGTTGCATAGCGCCGACAAGACTACTGATCGCGCGGGTTCCAGGCATGCCGCCGCTCGCCGGCGACCTCGATCCGGGCGGGCAGGGCGGCGTGCCCCCTCGTCGAGGATCCCGACGAGGGG
>CAJYYA010000020.1 GCA_913778905.1 uncultured Naasia sp.
ACCAGTATGCACCCACCACCCCATGCCCGCACCGACGATCTTCCGCACCTCGAGAACCGGTCCGCTTCGTGACGCGGGACGACAGGGAGAGAAGCTTGAAGGGCGACACTGAGCGGAGCTGCTCACACCAGTACCGTAAGACCCGTCCGTTAGAAATCCCGCTGACGGTCCCGTAAACGGAACGGATCCGACATGAGTGCACCGAATGACGTCGACCTCGAGCAGCACTACGCCGAGCTGCGTGCCTGGGGTGACGGCCAGTGAGCGGCCTCGTTGGGTACGCCCGCGTCTCGACGGCCGAGCAGGATCTGCAGCCCCAGCTCGACGGCCTCGCCAAACTGGGTGTCGACCCGCGGCGGGTTTACCTCGATCACGGGCTCACCGGAAAGAACCGCAGCCGGCCGGGCCTCCGCGAGGCACTTGCCGCGTGCCACGAGGGGAGCACCCTCGTAGTGACAAAGCTTGATCGCCTCGGACGCTCGATTACGGATCTTCGCGACATCGCCGCCGAGCTCGAACAGACCGGCGCCGCGCTCAGAATCGGCGGCCAGGTCTACGATCCGTCGACGCCGTTCGGGCGGCTGGTGTTCAACATGTTCGCGATGATGGCCGAGTTCGAGGGCGACCTCATCTCGCAACGCACCATCGAGGGCATGGCTGTCGCGAAGGCACGCGGTCGACTCAAGGGCAAGAAGCCTCAGCTCACACCGCGGCAGGACGCCGCTCTACTCAAGATGTACGACGAGGGCGACACGTCCGTCGCGGAGCTGGGGGCGTTGTTCAACATAAGCCGAACAAGCGCCTATCGGGCCCTTGCGCGAGCCCGCTCGGAGGCTCAGGCATGAGTCAGATCAACTGGAGGCGCCTCGAAGAGGATGCGTTTAACTCCGCTGTCGAAGCCCTCCTTGTACGACACCTCACAACCAACGGTCTACGTGCCCAGGCCATTGATGGACGAGGCGGCGATCGTGGAATCGACATCGACGTTCGAGTCGAGGCCACCGGTCAACTCACGCATATCCTGCAGCTGAAACACTTCCCCGAAGGTTTCTCCGGCGGTTTTCTCCCCCGCCGGCGACAGATCAAGGAGTCCTTCGAGCAGGCCATGAAGGAGCAGCCCCCGGTCTGGACGTTAGTGGTGCCCCGCAACCCAACCCTGCAGGAGCGTCGTTCGGTCCATGCGATGCGCAAGGGTCGCAAAGTCATCATCCGCATCATGGCCGCCGCCGAACTCGACGGCATCCTGAGCGACCACCCGGGCATAGAAAAGTATCTGAGCAGGAACGACGCAATAGAAGTACTGCGGGAGGTCAACCGCCCGGAAGCTGCGCTTGCACAACCTGACGACCTCAGGAGGGAAGTCGAAAGGCTGCAGAGCCGCCTCGATGGAAGGAGTGAGTACTGGGCAACGATGTTCCGAACCGAACCTGACGGCGGCTACGTCGAAACCTGGTACGCGAAGCGGCCCGACGCCGTAGAACGCGAGCCCCTGTCCATCTCCCTCAGCACTCAGTTTGGCCCCGAGCACGAAGACCTCCGCCGACAGTTCGACGAGAAGATGAAGTACGGCGGCTCAGGTGAACTGGTGCTCCCTCCCGAGGTGGTCAGTGAGTTGCGCCAGGAGGGCCCCGAGTGGTTTCGAGGCACCTCGACCGGGGCAGAAGTGCACATTCTCCCCATCGCCGACCATGAGCCGCAGCGGGTTCGTCTCGAGGTGTTCACGGCGGCGGGAGCGCGTGCTGCCGCGATCACGGGGAAGACCACACTCATTGACCGGGGATATGGCGGCGGGACCATCGAGACGGCTGTCGAAGGCGGGCTTCAGATACGTTGGCGCTTCGCACACGAAGCAGAAGAGGGCGGAAACGTCTCGTTCGCGTTCGACCCGACAGGAGCGACCGCTCACGAGGCACGACGAGCTTTGCGCTTCACCTCGAGCCTCATGGTTGGTGCTGCGATACGCATGTCAGTTGGCGAATACCCCTCATTCCAGATCAACCTCGACGACGAACCGACATTCGGACCTGAGCCGGCGCTAGTGGAGTTCGTCGAGGACCTCTGCTGGCTTGAGGAACACTTCGACGTCGCACTCAGATTCCCCGCGGAGGGAGCGCACCGGAGCGACCAGCTCTGGGCACGCGTGCTGGTGAGAATCCTCCGGGGCGAGCCCACACCAATGCCTGGGACGGAATCGTTCTCCGCGACTCTGAACGGGGAGCGGTCTGAAGGGGTCGACATGCTCCTTCGGAAGGGCGCCGCCATCGTGATTAGCCATCCTGAATGGGGGATCGAGATCTTCGGTGAGGTCCTCCGCATCGGCAACGTGTACATATACACGGGAGTTGCTCGGGCCGATGACAGCGCCGAACTTCTGAAGGCCTACGACGCAGGCACCGCTGCGGATAGGAAGTTGGTCGTGCGGCCGTCCGAGGGGCAGCCATTTCTCATCTACGCGCCCGACTACATGTCAAACGACCCAGATACTAGGGTTCTCGCGCACCCATGGAACGCGACGGGTATCCCCGAGCACAGCGGCCTCTCTTCGCTACCGAATGCTGCGCCTCTTGTGAGCAACGTCAAGGCATCCTCCCGAGAACCCCAAGACGGGGTGGGAGGAGGAACAGCGCCATCACCGGCGGGAAAGAGCTCAGAAGACAAAGACCTTCAGCCCCTCGGGTGATACCTGACAGTTTGAGTCGGGCCGACGGCTGCTTCACCCCACCGGCCGTTAGTGGCGGCGGCGCTGCCCCTGTGGCGGAGCGGGGTGCTTCCTGTCGAGCGCGGCTTCACGCTCTCGGTACTGCGCCATCTCGGCCTCATTCGTCGGCATCGGCGGCATGCCGTCTATGTCGAAGGCGCCGAAGATCTTTGATCCCGCGCGTAACGCAGCACTGGCGTATAGCATCGCCGCGACCACGAAACGGCTCTTGTCCCACGGTTGTTCCTCGGCGCGGCTAGCTCCAGCTTCGAGGACCCAATCGCTGAGACCATCGCCGTGGTGGGCGGCTGCCGTGTTCCTGATCCGTTTGATGTCAGCCATCAGAGCAGCGTCGTCCGACACAGGCTTCATTTCGGCGTGGAAGGTTTTCCTGGCGCCGTCGATCGCGTCCTGATCAATGACCGTACTTCCCGAAGCCTTGAGGCGACGAGCCTCTTGCGACACCTGGGACATCATCTTCGGGAACGCTCGGAGTGCCTCGTAAAGGTGCAGCACCAGGTATCGCTCCCAGACAAGACGCGCCTCTGGGAAGCGGCGAAACGCCACCACCAGTGCAACGATGTCGGCGGAAGAGTTGAACGCATTGACCGTGACGTCGGTCATCCGAGCGATGGCGGTTCGTTCCGGTATATCCCGGCGAGTTAGGCCGCGGTCCCTCGCGATCTCTTCGAGTCCGAGCACGTACTTCTTCAGGCGCTCCTCGAGTTCGGTGTCGCGCAGATCCTCCGCTGTCACAGTCACACTCCTTGCCGTGACCCTAGGGCACCTCCTAGTAGATCAAGCAACGGGCGCAGACAGAGGCGATGGGCGATGCGGTTCATGCGCGAGGTCTGGCTCGGTGTCTTTCGCAGCCGCTCAGCGACCGACGAAGAACATCACCGTGAGGATCACCGCCAAGACGCTCGCGACGTCGATGCTGATCTTGACCGTGACACGCGTGTCCGGTCGGGCCTGCTCGTTCTTTGGCTTACTGCGTTCTACACTCATCGCGTCCAACCAATCGTTTCTGGCGAAATGACTCGGAAGGCATTCAGGTCCGCTCTGTTCGTAGCAGAGCGGGCCTCTTTCTTGTCCTGACTTCGCTGACGGTACGCGAGGCGCGGTGACCAGAAGGGCCTAACACGCCTTCTCAGGTGACCAGGATGTTACGGTTTCGCGCCCGGCGTGTTTTCTGCCCACGCGGGCTGATGTTGCTGGTGCGCACAGTGGACGACTGAGCCCCGCGGGCCCACAATTGCCTCATTCTCAAGACAGAGGAGGCCGGCATGCGAGCACGCATCGTGCGTCCGACGCACGGACGGCTGCAGATCCATGGGCTTCGCGCGCCACGCCCCCACGAAGAAGCGAACCGGGCGATGTTGAAGACCGCTACGGGGGCGTCCATTCGACCGGAATGGGTTACCGCACCCCCTGGGCAACCCCCGTGGAAGGGTTATTGGACCATCGCCCGCAGCCATCTCACCGCCGTAGCTGAAGCGATCGCGATCCGTGACGGCGTGGTCGACATTGAGATGCACTACAACACCTCCGAGAAATGCGACCGTCGCTGCCAGAACGCTCGCGGCAACGACTGCACATGCTCATGTGAAGGCACCCGCCACGGTAGGGCCGAGCACGCCGGATGGCGCGAGGTAGGGGACACAACCCTCGTTCGTTCCGCCGGCATCAAGGTCGTCTGGCGAACTCTCTCCCGCAGTGAAGCTCAGAGAGCCCGACGCCGCAGGTAACGACAAGTCAAACGCGTCAACCCCAGGGTTGACCGAAGGTGAGGGTTCTTGTAGAGACTGTACGCCGCGAATGGATTACGACGCTTCTGTCACGCAAGAGCCTCCCCAAGGACGCCGAGCGGGTGATCGCTGACGCTCTCACCGCCCACCGCGGCAACGTCGGGAGCGCGATCAGTAACGGCAACGCCCTCGCGCACACCTTCCTCGGACTCGAACGGCCCGCCTACGGCGACGCTCTCGCGCCGCTGATGGAGCAGACGCCGACGAAGGCGCGCTTGGTGTCCCTGGCGGTCGTCCTCGGCGGTATGGAAGCGGCCACCCACCAAGGGAACTGGCGCTACGGCGACGGCCAGGCCGCCGCATACCTGCGTCAGTTGGCCGCGTGGGGTTACACCCTCTCCCCCGTCGAGCAGGTCGTCACCGGCGACATGAGCTCGGACAGGAGACTTTCGTCCGGCTGTACGTTTCCGTTCCGGCAGGCGCCGAAACTATCGACGCTCGCACCGTTCAGCGGTTGGCTGAAGCGAATGCGACCATCTGGATCGACGCATAGACGACTAGCAGCACTTGTCTCGTATCCCAAGGGATCCGAGGTTTGAATCGAGCCTGGGATGACCAGATGGACGCGTCTCGCGGCCTGCTGTGGGTGCAGGACGAGTAACTCGCGCGCTCCCGCAGGAACCATTTGAATTGGCGCGCGAGAAGTGTGGTTCCGTGCCCCGCGGACTACAGCCGCCCAGCCGCTTTCAGCGCGAGGTAGTGGTCGGTGAGGGCGACCGGGAGCTGTTCCGGAGTCGCTGTCACCATGTCGGCGCCGAGCCGGCGGGCGGCGGCGGCGACCCGCTCGGAGTCGATCATCGCCCGCTCGGCGGCTGCCGCGCGATAGACCTCCGACCGGCCGTTGCGGCTCTGCGCCGACTCGGGGACACCCGGGTCGAGCACACCCGCGATCACGACGACGTGCTTGCGGGTCAGCTGGGGCAGGACGGCGAGCAGAGCCGACGACGCAGCAGGCGACTCGAGGGTCGTCAGAAGCACGACCAGGCTCCTCTGCGAGCTGATCGCGCGCACCTGGGCAGGAACGGCCGACCAATCCGTCTCGATCAGTTCCGGATCGACGGGGGCGAGCGCGTCGACCGTCCGGGCCAGCAGCTCCGCACCCGACGCACCCTGCACGCGCGCCCGGGCGCGGCGATCCCAGGCCAGCACGTCCACCCGGTCACCGGCTCGCGTCGCGAGGGCCGCAAGAAGGAGGGTGCTCTCGATACCGGTGTCGAGGCGCGTCTCGTCGCCCACGCGCATCGCTGAGGTGCGGCCGGCATCCAGGACGATCACGACGCGTCGGTCGCGTTCGGGACGCCAGGTGCGCACCATGACCGTGCCCGATCCATGCGCATCACCCTGCCGGGCCGTCGCCCGCCAATCGATGGAGCGCACGTCGTCGCCCCGCACGTACTCCCGCAGCGAGTCGAACTCCGTGCCCTGACCCCGCAGCTGCGTCGACGTGCGTCCCTCGATCTCGCGCAGCCGGACCAATCGAGACGGCAGATGCTTGCGCGAATGGAAAGGCGGCAGCACACGGAGCGCACCGGGGGCGACGAGGGTCGCCTGACGGGCCCAGAGACGCATCGGCCCCCAGCTGCGGATCGTGACCTGGCCGACCCGGCGCTCACCGCGGCGGAACGGGGTCAACGTCGTGGTGAATCTGCGGCGCTCGCCGGCGGGAATGGCAGCGGCGAAGCGGCTGCGCGCGGCACCCGCGGTCGGCTGCCAGGCGTCACGGATGGTGCCCCGCAGCGTCTTCGGACCGAGGTTGGTCACGAGAAGCGAGACCTCGGCGGATTCGGTGAGGCGTACGCGGGCCGGGCCCTCGCGACTGAACGCGACAGTCCGTGGAGACGCCGCGAGGAGGAGATCCGCGCCGCCCAGGAGGCACGCGAACACCAGCCACGCGAGCAGCGTCCATCCGCCGAGGCCCTCGGCGAGACTCATCGCCACGATCGGCACGGTCCCGACGAGGATGAGCAGCACGAAACGTCCGCCGACGGCCATCAGGGCCTCGTCGGAGCAGGTCGCGAGAAGCGGGAGCTCACAGGGGAACCTGGACCTGGGCGATCACGCTCCGGAGGATGGCGTCGACCGACACCCCCTCCAGCTCGGCCTCGGGGCGGAGCTGGATCCGGTGGCGCAGTACGGGCAGGGCCATGTCTTGGATGTGGTCCGGTGTGAGGCTCTCGAAGCCCTGCAGCCACGCCCACGCCTTCGCGGCGGACAGCAGCGCGACGGATCCGCGCGGTGAGACACCGAGACGAACCGACGGAGCCGAGCGCGTCGCGCGGGCGAGGTCGACCGCGTAGCCGATCACGTCGTCGGACGCGCCCACCCGCTGGACTTCGGCGCGAGCGGCCTCGAGATCGGCGGGGGAGAGGACGGGACGCACTCCGGCCGCGGCGAGGTCGCGCGGGTCGAACCCGGTCGAGTGGCGGCGGAGCACCTCGAACTCGGTGTCGCGCGGGGGCAGCTCGAGGATGAGCTTCATCAGGAACCGGTCGAGCTGGGCCTCGGGCAGGGTGTAGGTGCCCTCGTGCTCGATGGGGTTCTGGGTCGCCGCGACGAGGAACGGGACGGGCAGCGGCTTGGTCAGGCCGTCGACCGAGACCTGGCGCTCCTCCATCGCCTCGAGGAGCGAGGACTGCGTCTTCGGGGGCGTGCGGTTGATCTCGTCCGCCAGCAGGATGTTGGTGAAGACCGGTCCCTCGCGGAAGACGAACTCGCCCCGGCCGGCCTCGTAGATCATCGATCCGGTCACATCGCCGGGCATGAGGTCCGGGGTGAACTGCACGCGCTTGGTGTCGAGCTGAAGGGCTGCGCTGAGCGAACGGACCAGCAGCGTCTTCGCGACGCCGGGCACGCCTTCGAGCAGCACGTGACCGCGCGCGAGCAGGGCGACGATCATGCCCGTCACGGCGGCGTCCTGGCCGACGACCGCCTTGGCGACTTCGGTACGCACATCGCTGAGCTTCTGACGCAGGTCCTGCGGAGCGGGTGTCGAGGTCATACGGGCAGATCTCCTGAAGGTCGGCGAGGATCGAGGGACGGGGACGGATGGATGTGGAAGGAGTCGCGGTGGAGCGGGCCGTTCATCAGGCGCCGCCCGCGATGGTGGCCTTGACGTCGTGCTCGAGATCGAGCAGGGCACGGCCTGCGTCGATCAGCTCGGCATCGGTGCCGGGGACGTCGTCGAGCAGCAGCGCACGGACGGCCGCCTCGGGTCGGCGAAGACGGGAGGCGACCGCCGCGATGACCGCGTCGACGTCCGCCGTACGGGGCAGCCCGAGGTCGATGGCGAGGCGACGTACCGACCCCATCCGAAGAGCGTCGAGGGTGTGCAGACGCACGGACGCGCGGCGATAGAGGCGGGCCCGGCCCTCGATCGTCTCACCGGCTCGGACGATGACCGGGAGGTTCTCGACGACGAGCGGCCCCAAGCGGCGGCCGCGCCAGACGGCGGCCGCGATGAGCGCGGCGAGCAGAAGGACGAGGACCGGCGACACCCACTCGGGTGTGAGGTCGGCCGTGGTCGGCGGGGTCGCGCCGGGGGCGACGTCGGCCAGGCCGGGCTCGTACCAGACGAGCGTCGGCGTCGATCCGAGCAGTCCCAGCGCGAGGGCGGCGTTCCCTGCCGTGGTGACGGTGCCGTTCTCGAAAGCCGTGCTCGCGGCCAGGACCGACACCGTTCGCTCGCCGTCACCCACGACGGCGAGCTGGGAGCGACCGCCCGGGGCCGTGAAGCAGAACCGCGCCCGGCCGCCGTCTCCCGCGCCGGACGGCTGCAGCGAGGCGCTGGACACCGTGATCGAGCCTGCTCGGGTCGCGGCGGGCACGTCGCACGCCTCACCCACCGCCGCGGTCGACGATGACGAGTCGGGGGTCCCGCCGAGGGCCACCTCCGGGGCGAGGGCGTCGAGGAGAGACGTGTCGGGACCGATGAGCACGATGGTGTCGGCGACGGTACGCAGTCGCTCGATCCGTTCGGCGTCGAGCAGCCCGTCGGTGTCGCTCACCAGCAGGGTCGTCGCGTCCGCCGGTGTTCCCGCGCCCGCGACCTGACCGATGCTCGTCGCGACCCGGACGTCGACGCCCTGGTTGCGGAGGACCTCGACGAGCGCTCGGCCGCCCGAGGGACCCGCGTTGCCCGCACCGAACGGGCGCATGTCGCGTCCCCCGCCCGCGAAGAGCGAGTAGAGCACCACGGCGGCCACGACCACTGAGATCGTGACGATCCAGAACCTCCACCGCCGCAACGTCTGTCCGAAGGTGGGCGTCAGCGTCGGCGCGGCCCCGTCATCGGCGGCGATCTCCGATCTCTCATCCGTCGCCGCGCTCAACGGACGGCCCCCGAGGCGACGGGGAGGGTCGGAGTGAGGCGCGCAATGGTGCCGTCGAGAGCGGAGAGGCGCTCGAAATCGTCGGGGCCGGCGTGACCGCCGAGATAGCGGATCGAATCGAAGAGGTGCGCGGCTCCCGCGAGCCCCTCGCTCTGCTCGGGGAACACCCGGGTCGCCGCTCGTGCGAAGCCCGAGGCCGTCGTGCCGGGATGGATGTCGACGAGCGTGCGCTCGCTGAGAGCCCGGGCGAGCGCGCGGTACATCTCGAGGACGGCCGCGTCCAGGTCGCCGGCATCGGCGGCGGCGCGGGCGTCACGGCGCATCTGATCGGCCGTGCGGGTGTCGTCTTCGCCGAAGAGGGCCGTGGCGGAGCGGCGGCGACGCTCGAGACGGGGGCGCCCGAAGACGAGGAACGCGACGACGAGCAACGCGACGATCAGAGCGATGATGAGCGCGAGGCCGATCCCGCCACCCGCTGTGCCCGCGCCGTCGAGGAGTTGCGCGATCCAGTCGCCGGTGGCCTTGGAGACGATGTCGAAGAGGGTGGGGCGGGCCTCTTGATAGGGAGTCTTCGCCAGTTCGTCGACCAGCAGCCGCCGCGCCTCGTCGGGATCCGGCTCGACGGGGACCGAGGCGAGCGCCCCGGAGATCGCACCCGTGAGCGGGATCACACCGCGCCCGGCGCGTACGGGTCGGTGTCGTCGGGGCGCTCGACCCAGCGTTGCAGCGTCAGATCCAGCCCCTCCTTGCGCATGCGGAGGTCGATGTAGATGAGCCCCGTGGCCGCCGACACCACGATGGTCGACACCGCCCCGATGAGCACCGAGACCACGGAGGTGAGGAGCGTGGTTCCGATCGTGATGGCGATGGAGGCGCCCGTGCCGTTGGGGTCGATGACCGGGCCGAGGAACGAGAGGAAGCTGATGGGCGTGGTGATGACCTGGGCCGCGAGGGACATGATGATCGTCACGAGGAACTGGACGCCGAGGGTGCGCCAGAAGTTCTGCTGCGTCAGGCGCCATGACCGTGACACCGCCTGGCGGATCGTCGAGCGCTCCAGCACGAGCGCGCTCGGCACCATCGACACCTTGATGGTGACGAACACGACACCGACGATCGCGCCCAGACCGATGACGATGGCGATGGGTATCGAGACCACGAGACCGATGGGATCCCCGAACGCCAGCCCGGAAACCGCGATGAGCCCGATGACGAGCATGACGACGAAGGTGAAGACGCCGAGCAGCGCGGTCCAGCCGATGAGCCGCCAGAAGAACGGCTTGACCCGTGCCCAGAGCAGCTTGAGGGTCGAGGTGCGCCCGAGAGTAGCGCGCGAGACGTCGACGATGACGAAGCCCTGGAGCAGTGCGCTGGAGACGAGGGAGAAAGCGAGCAGCGCGAGGAACGCCAGGACACCGCCCGCGACGGTGCCGGCGACGAGTGCCTGCTGATCGGGGTCGGTGAAGTCGCTCACGCGTCCGGCCAGCCCGAAGACCACTCCGAAGATGAGACCGAAGGTCACCACGAGGATGACGAGCTGCATCGCGATCGACAGACCGATGAGGGCCCGCGCGTGGCGGATGACCTTGAACGGTGCTCCCAGCAGAGCGCCGAAACTCAGAGGGCGCAGCGGGATGAGACCGGGCTTGGGCGGGGGCGTGTACGCACCGGGCGGCGGAGGCAGCTGCGGAAGGACGGGCGGTGCGGCCGCCCAAGCGCTCGACGGCTCACCGATACCGGGGCTGCTCCAGGGCTCGCCGCCGGGTGACTGCCAACCGTCGCCTCGATCGCTCACAGCACCCATCGTGGCATAGGGAGCCGATGGCCTATCCTTGGCCCACCATGACGGACACGCCCTCCGGCCCTTCCATCCTCGTCGTCGACGACGATCCGGCCCTCGCCGAGATGATCGGCATCGTTCTGCGCGGCGACGGACTCGAACCCACGTTCTGCGGCGACGGCGCCGCCGCCCTGGGCGCTTTCCGCGAGGTCAAACCGGATCTCGTGCTGCTCGATCTCATGCTCCCGGGCCTCGACGGCATCCAGGTCTGCGAGCAGATCCGCCGCGAATCCGGCATCCCGATCATCATGCTGACCGCCAAGAGCGACAGCGCCGACGTCGTGCGCGGCCTCGAGACGGGAGCCGACGACTACATCGTCAAGCCCTTCGACCCGAAGGTGCTCATCGCCCGCATCCGCGCCCGACTCCGGCCGACGGCTGCTCAGAACGGCCTCCTGCAGATCGGCGACCTCACCATCGACGCCGCCGGTCATGAGGTCCGTCGCGGGGGCGACCGCATCGCCCTCACACCGCTCGAATTCGACCTCCTGCTGACCCTCGCGACGACGCCGCAGCAGGTCTTCACCCGCGAGATGCTGCTCGAGCAGGTCTGGGGCTACCACTACAAGGCCGACACCCGCCTGGTGAACGTCCATGTGCAGCGCCTCCGCGCGAAGGTCGAGATCGATCCCGAGAACCCCCGCATCGTCACCACCGTGCGCGGGGTCGGCTACCGTGCCGGGGCAGTCGTCTGAGCGCTCCGCTCGTGACCAGCCTCCCCGAGCCCCGGACGACCACCGCGGGTCCGATTCCGTTCGGGATCCGCGTCTCCGTCCTCCGAGGCAGGGTGTCGGAGTTCTTCGTGCGCTCGGGACGGGCCTTCCGCCGGTCGTTGGAACTCCGGGTCATCGCCATCACGGTGGGGCTCTCGGCCATCGCGGTGGCCAGCATCGGCATGTACATGGGGTACTCGATCGGCGACGGCCTGTTCGAGAACCGCGTGCAGCAGGTCGAAGAGGAGGCGGCGCGCGCCACGACGGTCGCCCAGAACACCTTCGACTCGAGCACGGCCGTCGACGATGCGTCCCTCAGTGTCCTCCAGCAATCGGTGCTCGACGACGTCACGGCGGTCGCGACCTCCGCCTCCGGCCTCTCCTTCCAAGCCGGACCCGACACCCCCGTGAACATCGGGCTGCCCGACGCCGACCGCGGCGGGGCCCGATCGGTCATCACCCAGGCGCTCCGCGACGACGTGGTGGGCGGGTCGCAGCCTCAGTACTTCCAGTCGGTCACGATGCCGGACGGGTCGGGTGCGCCCGGCATCGTCGTCGGCTCGGCCGTGACGGTCCCGGGGGCCGGACTCTACGAGCTCTACCTCCTCTTCGACCTGTCGGACGTGCAGCAGACGCTGTCCTTCGTGCAGAGCACGCTGTGGATCGGCGGCACGCTCCTGCTCCTCCTCATCGCGGGGATCGCGTTCGTCGTCGTGCAGTTCGTCATCTCGCCCATCCGCATCGCGGCCGAGACGAGCCGCAAGCTCGCGGCGGGCCAGCTCGAAGAACGCATCCCCGTGCGGGGCGACGACGTCCTCGCGACCCTCGCCCAGTCGTTCAACGGCATGGCCGACAGCATCCAGCGCCAGATCACCCAGCTCGCGGGTCTGTCACGTCTGCAGCAGCGTTTCGTCTCCGACGTCTCGCACGAGCTCCGAACGCCGCTCACCACCATCCGCCTCGCGGGGGACGTCCTCTACGACCGCCGCGACGGATTCGACCCGACCACCGCCCGCACCGCCGAGCTGCTCCATACGCAGGTGGAACGCTTCGAACTGCTGCTCGCGGATCTCCTCGAGATCAGCCGCTACGACGCCCAGGCCGTCGACATCGAACGCGAGCCCGTCAACCTGGTGCGCCTCGCGGAGGACGCGATCGACGACATCCGCTCCCTCGCCGAACGGAAGGGGTCGACCCTCACCCTGACGGCTCCCGGCGGGCACTTCGAGGCCGAGATGGATCCGCGCCGGATCCGCCGCGTCACCCGCAACCTTCTCTCGAACGCGGTCGAGCACGGCGAAGGGCGTCCCATCGAGGTCATCGTCGACAGCAACACGGACGCCGTCGCACTCGCCGTCCGCGATCACGGCGTGGGGCTCAGCGAGACCGATGCGAAGCGGGTGTTCGACCGGTTCTGGCGCGCCGACCCGTCGCGTCAGCGCACCACGGGCGGTACCGGGCTGGGGCTGGCCATCTCGCTCGAGGACGCCGTGCTGCACGGCGGCGCGCTCGACGTCTGGTCGGTCAAGGGCGAGGGCAGCATGTTCCGCCTCACCCTGCCCCGCCGCATCGGAGCTCCGTTCGGAGAGTCGCCCGTCCCCTTCGGATCGGAGAAGGACGGATGACGCGCCCCCGATTCTGTTCCCTGTCCCGCCTGCTGAGTGTGATCGCCGTGGCGGCCGCGCTGATGACGACGGGATGCGCCGCGATCCCCACGGCCGGCGAGGTCCGAGCCGGGGAGGCCGTCCCGAACCGTGACCAGGGTCCGTTCGCCTTCAGCCCGGCAGGCCCCGCAGCCGGGGCCAGCGCGACCGAGATCCTGCGCGGGTTCGTCGCGGCAGCGGTGCGCCCCCAGGACCGCTACTCGGTGGCACGCCAGTTCCTCACCACGGAACTCGCGGCGACCTGGGATCCACAGGCCAGCGTGGTGCTGCACGAGAGCCCGAACGAGGTGCGCGAGGAGGGCAACGGGGTTCTGGAGCTCGACGTCGAAGCCGTCGGATCCGTGGACCGGCAGGGCGTCTTCGCGCAGCAGAACTACACGTCCTCGATGCAGTTCCGACTCGTCCAGGTCGCCGGGGAGTGGCGGATAGCCGAGGCGCCCGACGGCGTCGTGCTGCTCCGGCAGACCTTCGAGCGCCTCTACACGCAGCGGACGCTCTACTTCTTCGATCCGTCCTTCGCCAACCTGGTTCCGGACGTCCGCTGGTTCACAGCCGGCGCCGACCAGCCCACGCGTGCGGTTCAAGCGCTTCTCGCCGGCCCCGCACCCATCCTGGCCTCGCCCGTCTCGGCGTCGGCGTTCCCCGCGGGGGTCAGCCTCGCCAAGGATTCCGTCATCGCGACATCGGGGCGTCTCGTCGTCGACCTCGACGCATCGATAGCCGGTGCCGACACGCTCGCCCTGCAACGCATGCGATTGCAGCTCACCCGCAGCCTCGTGAGCGGTTCGATCGTCGGAGTCGAGCTGAGAGCCGGCGGCAGTCCTCTCGACATCCCCGAGCTCACCGACGGGCCGGTTCAGCAGTCGCAGACCGACCCGCGGGTCGCGGTCGGCGACGGGACGACCTTCGGCTGGCTCGTGTCCGGGCAGGTGCAGACCATCGAGGGCATCGGATCCCAGGTGGCGGCTCTCTCTCCCACCGCGGTGGCCCTCGACGCCGCATCCGGTCGCGCCGCCGTCCTCACCGGGGCCGGTGTCTACCTGGTGCGCCCGAACAGCGAACCGCTTCTCGTCGATGAGCGGACCGGGCTGATCCCGCCCGTTCTCGACTCCCGCGGGTACGTCTGGACCATGCCCGCCGGCGAGCCGGGGCGCATCCAGGTGGCAGCCCTCGACGGCTCGGTGACGACCATCGAGACCGGATGGAACGATCTGTCCTCGGTCGCGAGCCTCGGTGTCTCACGCGACGGCACCCGTCTGCTGCTCTACGGCTCGTCGGGCGGAGTGCCGGTGCTGCGCGTCAGCGGTGTCATCCGGGACGCGGACCGCCGTCCCGTCGCTCTGACCGCCGAGCGCTTCGAGCTGGTCGCGCCCGCGGGGAGCCCCACGTCGGCGACGTGGGCGGACGACATGAGCGTGGCCAGCCTGGCCCGCACCGAATCGGGCGGAAGCGCCGTGATGCTGCAGACCGTGGGCGGCTTCGCCGATCAGCTCTCGTCGCCCGAGGCCGCGAGCGCCATCCTCGGCGGCAGCGGTGAGGCCAGCCTCCGCGTGCTGACGGACGCGGGCGACCTGCTCGTGCTGCGCGGAGCCGTATGGCAGACATCGGCCGGCGGTATCCGCTACGCGGCCAACCAGCGCTGAGCCCGTGTCCTCCACCGCCTGCGGCTAGCGCGCACCGTCCACGAGCACGGCCGGCACGCATGCCTCGGCGCGACGGATGCCTCAATCCTGCTGAGATGCAGATCGTCCGTCGAGCTCTCGCCGACGCGGCCGCCGTTCTGCTGCCCGTGGACTGCAGCGGCTGCGGCGCACCCGGACGCGCGGTCTGCGCCGTGTGCGAACGCGAGTTGGCGGGCGACTTCGTCCGGCGAATGGTCGACGAGGTGCCGGTCGTCAGCTCCTGCGCCTACGAAGGTGCGCCGGCGCGCATGATCGCGGCGTTCAAGGACTCGGGCCGGATCGACGCGTCGCGCGCTCTCGCCGGGGCGCTGCGCCGATCCGTCGTCGAAGCACTCGCCGACGACGGTGCGAGCGGGGTCCTCGCAGTACCGGTCGCCGGATCGATGCGCGCCTTCCGGCGACGCGGATACGACCCTCTCCTCATGTTGACGGCGCGGGCGCGGATTCCGACGCACCGGCTCCTGCGGCTCTCACGTCGTGTGCTCGACCAGTCGGCCCTGGACGCACGACAGCGGCATGCGAACCGATCCGGAGCACTCGTGGCCCGACGACTGTTAGAGGGTCGATCCGTTCTCCTGCTCGACGACGTCGTGACGACGGGGGCCACTCTGAGCGATGCGATCGCAGCGGTCCGCGCGGCCGGGGGCGCGGTCGTAGGCGCCGCCACGATAGCCGCGACGCCGCTTCGACGGACTCGCCCGGGACAGCCCGGGTCGAGACCGGGGGACGACCCCGCGCTGGGGCTTCGGCTCTTGCGGAACTCGAAGACTTCTCTTGGGAATCCAGACGGGGCAGGTCTAGGGTCGTTGCGAACAAGGCGTTAACGAATCGCCCGGGCCAGACCCGCCATCGACGTTGTTCGTTCCGGATCCGGCCCACGCTGGAGAGGGCGAGCGCCGAGAGCATGGGAGGTCAGCATGGACACAACCATCACCGGACGCGGGGCCGGAATCACCGATCGCTTCCGCGGCTACGTCGAGGATCGGGCGAGCAAGATCGAGCAGCTCGCTGACAAGCCGCTCGCGTTCGAGGTGCGCCTCTGCCGTCACCACGAGAAGAACACCGGCTCGACCGTCGGGGACGACCGAGTGGAACTGACCCTCATCGGACCTGGCCCCGTCGTGAGGGCCGAGGCCGGGGCGGGCGACAAGTACGCGGCGTTCGATCTGGCGTACGGCAAGATGCTCGAGCGCCTCCGCCGGGCGAAGGATCGCAAGAAGATCCACAAGGGGCATTCGCGCAACGGCAGTGTCCGCAGCGTCGACCATCACGACTTCCGCATCGGCGACGTCCAGCCCGCCGATGCCGAGGTGCTGCGCGCGATCGACCCGCAGACCGGATCCATCCAGACTCCCGTCCCGACCGCCGACGACGTCTCGGACGAAACGACGACACCTTCGAACGAGGCCGTCGAGGAGGACTACTCGCCCGTCGTGCTCCGCCACAAGGTGTTCGCGTCGACGCCCATGACCGTCGATGACGCGCTCTACTACATGGAGCTCGTCGGCCACGACTTCTACCTCTTCATCGACTCGGAATCGGATCGTCCGAGCGTCGTCTACCGGCGGAAGGGTTGGGATTACGGGGTGATCCACCTCGACGATAACGCGGAGCAGGTCCAGGAGCTCGCGATCCAGGAGCGTGCTCTCACCCGCGCCCGCTGATCCCCCTTTCCTGACCGAATGAAGGAGAAAAGGCCCCCGATTCACATGTTCATGCGGATCGGGGGCCTTTTCGCGTGTTTTCTCCTTCATTCGGTCAGGAGAGGGACCTCGGCGACCGGATCAGCGCCGCGCCCGCGAGCAGCAGAAGTGCGGCAGTCGCCAAACCGCCGGGCAGCGAAGCCCCCGTAGCGGCGAGGGCGGCTGGGGTCCCGGCCGCGGGTCCCGTCGAGTCTTCGACGAGAAGCGATCCCACGAACCCGACCGCGTCGATCAACCCGGCCCCGGTGACGTCCGCCTCGTCGATGCCGCGATAGGGCGAGGGAGTCGGACGGGCCGTATCCGTGAGCGCCGCGCGGATCTGATCGGGGGTGCTGAGCGGGGATCTCTCGAGCCCCAGGGCCACCACGGCCGCCGCCGAGGGAGCTGCGGACGAGGTGCCGAAGAAGCGGAACAGCCCGTCGGGGGAGGGGGTGAAGAACGACGTCTGCACGTCGTCGACCGCGAGCACGTCGGGGCCGTGCCGGGTCTCGGGCTCGGCCAGCGGCTCCGCAGGTGCCCCACCCGTCCACGGTGCGTAGAGCAGCTTCGCCGGGCCGATGGAGCTGAACCCCTGAGGCACCGTCGGCGACGTCCACGCCGCGGCGCCGACCGAGATGACGTCGGGTGCCGTCGAATGCCCGAACGCCACCGGTCCCACGACGTCGGCGCCGACCGAGTCGACGTACTCGACGTCCGTCACACCGGGAGCCTGCTTGAAGAAGTATTTGACGGCGCCTGTGAAGCTCGGGTCGGTGCGCACGATGACGAGGGACGACTGTCCGGCGGCGGCGCTCAGATCGACACCGAGGATGTTCGACGACTCGTCCCCGAGCGGCTGACTGACGAAAGACGTCGACAGCGAGCCGGACGCGTCCAGCATGACCGGCGTGATCGCCGGGCGGTCGACGGGCATGGGCTGCGAGGTGCCGAAGACGAGGATGGGGCTGCCCCCGCCGCCGAGGGTGAACGTCTGCGTCGCGTCGACGCCGGGTCCGGGATCGAAGTCCAGGCAGTCCGCGCCGGCCGGGGCGTTCACGGCTGCGGGGCATGGAGCGCCGCGGAAGGACGTGGTGGCCCATGAACCGAACTGCTTCCCCGCGATCGGGGTGCCCTCGGGGCCGGTCTGCGCGTAGTTGCCCGCGGATGCGAGATAGACGATCCCGCGGGCGTGGACCTCGGCGACCGCGGCGGCGAGCGGACCGTCCTGGAAGAACGGTTCGGAGAAGGGGGTGTCATCGTCGACGATGACGTCCGCTCCCGCGTCGGCGAGCTTCCGGATGGAGTCGGCCATCGTGAACTGACCGGTTCCGGCGGCGGCGAAGAGGAGACGTGCTCCGGGTGCGATGCCGTGGATGTTCTGCAGCATCGCGCGACCCTCGTCGGGTGCCCCGGCCGGACCTTCGACGAGCACCTCCACGGGATCGACACGTCCGCAGGGGTTGCCCGGGCCCGGCAGCAGGCCCTTTGCGACGTCCTCCTCCGCGGTCGAAGCCGGAGCGCTGGCGGTGGCGAACGAGCTCGAGATGACCCCGACGGTGATTCCGGTGCCGTCGACGTCGAATGTCCGACGTGCCTCCGCGCTGCGCAGTGGTCCGTCGGCGTCGACGGGGATGCTCCGGCAGCCCGTGGCGTCCGCCGTCGCCGCCGAGGCGGGAGGGGCCCACCCCGAGGTCGAGCCGAGAGCCACCGCGACCGAGAAGGCGAGGAGCGCCAGCGTGCTTCGTCCGAACCGTGTTCCGCGCATCTTGTTCTCCCCCGAGACGTAAAGCGTTGCTGCCCGCCCGTCACCCTAAGGTCGGTCCGGGGCGAGCGCGGGCGACCACGCGGGAGCGCGGGTACTCGGACGCTTGTCGGAGAGGGAGTCGCTCAGTAGCGGGCGAGCGCCGATACGACGAGATCCCAGAAGCGGTCGCTATCGATCCCCGTCGCGACGAAGGTGTGGCAGTCGTCGGGAGCCGGCCGGCGGAAGTCGGTGACGGTCATGCCGAGCGTGTGGGTGCCCGTGAGCTCGATGCTCACCGGGCGTCGTTCGACCGTGAAGATCGACGGGTCGATGACCAGCGCGACCGCGCAGGGGTCGTGGACGGGCGGGTGCGCGAAACCCTGCGCCTCTTCGTAGGTGGTTCCGAAGAACTCGAGCAGCTCGTCGACGAATCTCGCCGGGGCGGAGTCGAGGGCCCGCACGGCCTCGCGCACCCGCGGGGTCGCGAGCGCCTTGTGCGTCACGTCGAGCCCCACCATCGTGACGTCCCATCCGGCGGAGAAGACGATGTGAGCGGCCTCCGGGTCGATGACGATGTTGAACTCGGAGACGGCGCTCCAGTTGCCCTCGTGATAACCGCCGCCCATGAGGACCACCTCGCGCACCCGCTCCACGATCCGAGGCTCCTTCCGCGCGGCGAGGGCGATGTTGGTGAGCCCGCCCGTAGGAACGAGCGTGATCTCGCCCGGCTCCGAGGCCATGACGAGGTCGATGATGACGTCGACGGCGTGCCGGGGATCCAGCCCGACGGTCGGCTCCGGCAGCGCGGGGCCGTCCATCCCCGACTCCCCGTGGATGCTCTCGGCGGTCTCGATCGGGCGGACCAGCGGCGTCACGCAGCCGGCTGCGATGGGTACGTGGCGGATGTCGGCGATCGTCGCGACGGCGAGCGCGTTGCGGGTCACCTTCGCCAGGGTCTGATTGCCGACGACGGTCGTCACGGCCACCAGTTCGATATCGGGGTGGGCGTGTGCTAGCAGCAGGGCGATGGCGTCGTCGTGGCCGGGGTCGCAGTCGAGGATGATCGAACGGGGCATCCGGCCACCCTAGGAGGCCAGCGGATCACGGATGGGTAACGCTGGTACGATTTGTGGTCGCGTGCCGTGTCTTCCACGGTACCCGGGTGCTGTGCGTCGACGATGCGGCACTCACGAGGAGAGGATTCCTTTTGGCTTCGGTACTCGAGCGAGTGCTCCGCGTCGGTGAGGGCAGGATCCTGCGCCGCCTCGAGAGCTACGCCAAGCAGATCAACCAGCTCGAGGACGGCTTCATCGCCCTGTCCGACGATGAGCTCAAGCACGAGACGGTCGAGCTGCGCGAGCGCTACTCGAACGGAGAGTCGCTCGACGACCTGCTCCCCGAAGCCTTCGCCGCGGTCCGCGAGGCCGCGCGCCGCACGTTGGGCCTCCGCCACTTCGACGTGCAGCTCATGGGCGGCGCCGCCCTGCACCTCGGCAACATCGCCGAGATGAAGACCGGTGAGGGCAAGACACTCGTCGCGACCCTCCCGGCCTACCTCAACGCCCTGACGAGCCGCGGCGTCCACGTCGTCACGGTCAACGACTACCTCGCGAGCTACCAGTCGGAGCTCATGGGCCGCGTCTTCCGCGCCCTCGGCATGACGACCGGTGTCATCCTCAGCGGCCAGACCCCCGCCGAGCGTCGCGAGCAGTACGCCGCCGACATCACCTACGGCACGAACAACGAGTTCGGCTTCGACTACCTCCGCGACAACATGGCGTGGCAGCCCCAAGACCTGGTGCAGCGCGGCCACTACTTCGCGGTCGTCGACGAGGTCGACTCGATCCTCATCGACGAGGCCCGTACGCCGCTCATCATCTCGGGTCAGGCGTCCGGCGAGGCGAACCGCTGGTTCGGCGAGTTCGCGAACATCGCGAAGCGCCTCCAGGAGGGCACGGACTTCGAGGTCGACGAGAAGAAGCGCACCGTCGGCGTGCTCGAGCCCGGCATCGAGAAGGTCGAAGACCACCTCGGCATCGACAACCTGTACGAGTCGGCCAACACGCCCCTCATCTCCTTCCTCAACAACGCGATCAAGGCGCGCGCCCTGTTCAAGAAGGACAAGGACTACGTCGTCATGAACGGCGAGGTGCTCATCGTCGACGAGCACACGGGCCGCATCCTCGCGGGCCGCCGTTACAACGAGGGCATCCACCAGGCCATCGAGGCCAAGGAGGGCGTCGAGGTCAAGGCCGAGAACCAGACCTTCGCGACCGTGACGCTGCAGAACTACTTCCGCCTCTACACGAAGCTGTCCGGCATGACCGGTACGGCCGAGACCGAGGCCGCCGAGTTCATGTCGACCTACAAGCTCGGCGTCGTCCCGATCCCGACCAACCGTCCGATGCAGCGCATCGACCAGCCCGACCTCGTCTACAAGAACGAGAAGAGCAAGTTCGACCAGGTCGTCGAGGACATCGCGAAGCGTCACGAGACCGGTCAGCCGGTGCTCGTCGGAACCACGAGCGTCGAGAAGAGCGAATACCTTTCGCGTCTGCTGGCGAAGAAGGGCATCCGCCACGAGGTCCTGAACGCGAAGAACCACGCCCGAGAAGCGGCCATCGTCGCCCAGGCCGGGCGTCTGGGATCGGTCACCGTCGCCACCAACATGGCCGGTCGTGGAACCGACGTCATGCTCGGCGGAAATGCCGAGTTCCTCGCGGTCGCGCAGATGCACGCCAAGGGCCTGTCGCCGGTCGATACCCCCGACGAGTACGAGGCGGCGTGGGATGACGTGTTCGCCGAGGTCAAGGCCGAGGTCAAGGCCGAGGCCGACAAGGTCACCGAGGTCGGCGGCCTGTACGTGCTCGGCACCGAGCGCCACGAGTCGCGTCGCATCGACAACCAGCTGCGCGGTCGTTCCGGCCGTCAGGGCGACCCGGGCGAGAGCCGCTTCTACCTGTCGCTCACGGACGACCTCATGCGCCTGTTCAACGCCGGTGCCGCCGAAGCGCTCATGGGTCGCGGTGGAGTGCCGGACGACCTGGCCATCGAGAGCAAGGTCGTCTCGCGCGCCATCCGCAGCGCCCAGTCGCAGGTCGAGGCTCGCAACGCCGAGATCCGCAAGAACGTCCTCAAGTACGACGACGTCCTCAACCGTCAGCGCGAGGCGATCTACAACGACCGCCGCCGGGTGCTCGAGGGCGACGACATCCACGAGCGCACCGCCGCCTTCCTCGAGAGCGTCATCGACGAGGTGCTCGACGTCCACACCAGCGCCGGCAACAGCGAGGACTGGGACTTCGACGCGATGTGGGCCGAGCTGAAGACGCTCTACCCGATCACCATCACGATCGACGAGGTGCTCGCCGAGGCCGGGACGAAGGGGCGGATCAACCGCGACTTCATCCGCCGCGAGATCCTCTCCGACGCGAAGATCGCCTACGAGAAGCGTGAGGAGTCCCTCGGCAGCCCCGCCATGCGCGAGCTCGAGCGCCGCGTGGTGCTCTCGGTCATCGACCGTCGCTGGCGCGACCACCTCTACGAGATGGACTACCTGAAGGACGGCATCGGTCTGCGCGCCATGGCGCAGCGCGACCCGCTGGTCGAGTACCAGCGCGAGGGCTACGCACTGTTCCAGACCATGATGGGGCAGATCCGCGAGGAGACCGTCGGCTACCTCTTCAACCTCGAGGTCGAGGTGCAGCAGAACACCGCCGACGCCGTGGCGCCGAAGGTCGAGGCCAAGGGTCTCGGCGCGCCGACCGCCGCCGCGCAGGGGCTGAACTACTCCGCGCCGAGCGCCGACAACAACGGCGTGGTCGAGGTCCGCAATCAGAAGGGTCAGATCGACCGTTCGGCGACTGCCAAGGCGCAGAAGAAGGAGTTCGAGCAGGAGGAGGCCATCGTGCCGACCGAGCGCAGCGAGGCTCCTGCTCAGCAGCCGGCACCCCGCGGAGGCCGTCCCGCCGGCCGCGGTGCCTTCGGTCAGGCGACCGGTGGCCAGGCACCCGCACCGCAGAACCGCCAGGACCGCCGCGCAGCCGACAGGAACAAGGGCTGACCCGGTATCCCGGAACGCCGAAGGGCGCTACTCCCCAGTCGGAGTAGCGCCCTTCGGCGTTCACGACCCGTTCGA
The DNA here is from genome assembly GCA_913778905.1 of uncultured Naasia sp. GTDB lineage: Bacteria > Actinomycetota > Actinomycetes > Actinomycetales > Microbacteriaceae > Naasia. Next base: position 22,298 of record CAJYYA010000020.1, read on the forward strand.
GGCGGATCAGAGAACGTGGAGAGCGGTGGCTCGCCAGCGGCGGTCGAGTCCCTCGAGTCGAATCGCGACCGCCCGCGAGCGATGGCGGCCGTGGACGATGACGGTGGCCTCGACGATGCTGTCGCGCGGCGACATGACCCGTACGCTGCCGATGCTGATGGCAGGATGCGTCGGCTTGACGTTCTTCACCGCCCGTGCTCGATTCGAGAGCACCACCCGCTTGAGCAGGTTGCGGTAGACGTCCTCGTCGACCCACCTCCCGATCTGCTCGATCTCGCGCACACCGGCGAGGATCTCGACCGAGACCCGGGCGAGGTTCTCGACCAGAGGCCGTGGGTCCGGTAGCAGTGCGGTGGGCGTGGGCTGCGCAGCGAAGTGGTCGTCGCGCGGAAGCGCGACGGTGGACAGGGCTGAGGGCATGGGGCGGGCTCCAACGGAATACGTTGCTTTCTCGCCGTGGGTGCGGCGAGACCCGTGAGCCCATCCCCGAGCTTCGGTGAAGACAGGTAAGCAGGTGTCGAGCGCTGCTGTCCACTGAAAACGGGAGTTGTGGAAAAGTCCCTCATCTTCGTGACGGCGCCGTTATGTTTCGCGGATGCGATGGGATGTGTTGTTCGCCGACCTCGAAGCTCAGATGGGTGGAGAGCTGGCAGCAGAAGAACGAGCCCTTCAGGCGGAGGAGGTCCGCGTGGAGAGGGGCCGCCGTGACCTCGCGTCTCGCGTGGCCGACCTCGGGGCGGCCGGTGACGTGACCCTGCGCCTCCTCGACGGCTCACTCCTCGTCGTGCGGCCGGAGGCGGCGGGTGAGAACTGGATCGGTGCCACTTCGGACCGCGGGCGAACGCGTTTCATCGTTCCGACCTCGGCCATCGTCAGCGCTTCGGCGCGACCCGCGGCGGACGGCGGCAGGGAAGCGCCCGAGCTGACCACACTCGGGGTGCGGATCATGCTCCGGGATCTGTCCCGGCGGCGGTGCGCCGTGACGGTCGTGACCAATATCGTGTCGCTGCACGGGACGATCGATGCCGTCGCCGGCGACCACCTGGAGCTCGCGGTGCACCCGGTGGGCGCACCGCGTCGGGCTCGCGAGGTCACGGCCCTGGAACTGATCCCGCTGTCCGCAGTCCTCTCGGTCTCCTACTGACCGTCGGCCCTGAATCGGGCGCCGTCACGCCAGTCCGTCAGATGAACCGCTCGGCGCCGATCTCCGGGAGGTCGGCGAACGCGCTCTGCCCCCAGAGGGCAGCACGGCGGGACTCTTCGTACTTGGCTGCGATGAACGACTCGAGGACGTCGCGTTCGATGCGCCAGTGACCGCTTCCGCCGATCTTGATGGCCGGAAGTTCGCCGGTGCGAACAAGCGCGTACGCCTGGCTGACCGTGACGTTGAGGATCTCGGCGGTGTCGGCCAGGGTCAGGAAGCGCCCCAGAGGGGAGGAGGGCGCCGAGTCGGTCATGAGAGTCGATTATCCGCCCTCCGAAGACCCGGAGCGGGGTTCCGGCGGCCGCTGTGGAAAACATCCGCCCACTCGCACGCGTCGGACGCACTATGACCGGACCCGATAGGAGAAGCCCCATGTCGTCAACGCCCCGCCGCCGTCTGCGGTTGGATCCCCGTCTCGTCCTCGGTGTCGTGCTCGTCGTCGCGTCCGTCGGCGGAGTCGTCGCCCTCGTCACCTCCCTCGATCGCACGACCGTCGTCTACACCGCGGCTCACGCGCTGTCGGTAGGCGAACGCATCAGCACCGACGACCTCGTCCTCGCGGATGTCCGCCTCGGCGCCGCGGGTGACAACTACCTCCGTGCGGAGGCGCTGCCCGCCGACGGGGCCGTCGTCATCCGTTCCGTGTCGGCGGGCGAGCTGGTCCCGCGGCAGTCGCTCGGCGAACCGGACGACCTCGACGTCACCTCGGTCGTCGTCACCAGCGCGGGACAGCTGCCCGAAGGAGTCGTTCCGGGCGCTCGGGTCGATGTGTGGGCGGCGACGCAAGAGAGCGCCGGAGCCTACGGCGCCCCGCGCGTCATCGTCGTCGGCGCCCAGGTGGTGCGCTCCATCGAGAGCTCGTCGTTCGGGGGAGCGGGTGACACGGCGGTCGAGATCGTCGTGCCGCGGTCGGACGTGGCCGTGGTCCTCGACGCGGTCGCCGGGAAATCCGCCATCTCCCTCGTCCCCACCGATCGCCCGCTGGGAAGCGCGAAATGAGGGTGGTCGTCGCGCTGCCGTCGACAGTCGAGGACGCGCTGCTGGCCCCGCTCATGGCGGCCCGGCACGAGATCGTCGCTCGTCCGGCGGGATCCGCCGAGCTGGAATCGGTCATTGCCGGACTGCGACCCGAGGCGGTGCTCGTACACGCCGTGCCCCGGTTGCTCGATGCGACGGTCGTGGATGCCGCCGACCGCATGGGCACTCGAGTGATCGCCTTCGCTTCGCTGCCCGTCGAGCTGTCGCTCGTCGCCGAGCTGGGGCTGCACGAAGTATCGACGATGAACGCCTCCTGGGAGGAGGTCAGTGCGCTCCTCGTCGGTGACGCGATCATCCCGGACGCCGTGTCCGTCACCCGTCCCGCGGGTCGGGTTGTGACGGTCTGGGGGCCGACCGGGGCCCCCGGGCGTACCACGGCCGCGGTCGGCATCGCCGTCGAGATGGTGCGAGCCGGGCGCCGTGTCGCGCTGGTCGACGCGGACAGCTACGGCGGAGCGGTCGCCCCCATGCTGGGTCTGCTCGACGAGGCGCCGGGCTTCGCCGCGGCCTGCCGCCTGGCGGGGAGCGACGGTCTCGACCTGGCTCAGCTCGACCGTATCGGAATCCCCGTCCCGGTTCCCGGTGGGCGTCTCGCGGTGCTCACCGGGCTGACCCGGCCCTCCCGCTGGACCGAACTGTCCGCGGACAGGGTGGGTCGCGCACTCGAGGTGATGCGCGACTGGGTGGACGTGATCGTGGTCGATGTCGGCTTCTCACTCGAATCCGACGAGGAGATCATGAGCGACGTTCTCGCACCCCGTCGCAATGCGGCGACCCTGACCGCGCTCGAGCGAGCGGATCGCGTCGTCGCGGTCGGGTCGGCGGATGCGGTGTCGCTCGCGCGTCTCCTCCGGGGTCACGCCGAGCTCCTCGACATCGTCCCCGCCGAACGTGTCGACGTGGTCGTCAACCGGCTGCGCCGCTCGAGCGTGGGCTTCGACGCGCGCGGGCAGATCACGAGTGCACTCACCCGATTCGGCGGGGTGGTGCCGGACGCGATCCTGCCCTTCGATCCCGCGGGGTGCGATGCCGCCCTGGTGCAGGCAAAGCCTCTCGCGGCAGCGGCGCCCCGCTCGTCTCTGCGTCACGCGCTCGCGAGGTACGTCCAGGGAAGCCTGCTGCCATCGCTGGAACCGACGGTCGCTGCGCGTCCCGAGGCGATGAGCGAGCCGAAGAGACGACGTCGGGCCCTCGCGCTTCGCTGATGCCGCGCGTCGCGCAGGGGACACGGCCGGAGGTTCGCGGCAGGATGGGGACATGCCGCAGACCGCACTCGTGATCCTCGACGACCCCGTCATCGACTCCCGCTTCGAAGGGGTCGGCGCGTCGCGCGACTATCGGTTCGCGGATCCGTCCGCGGCGCAGGTCAACGTCCTGGACTTCGGTGTGACGCGGGGCGACGGCATCTTCGAGACGATCAGCGTCGGCGCGGGACGCCTGCAGGCCCTCGAGCCGCACCTCGCGCGGTTCGCGCGTTCCGCCGCTCTGCTCGATCTGCCCGCGCCCGACCTCGATGCCTGGCGGGAAGCGATCGCCGCCGCGGCCGGCGCGATCGATCCGGCGCCCGAGGCCTTCGTCAAGACCGTCATGACCCGCGGTGTCGAGGGATCCGGCGGTGACGTGACCGGCTGGGCCTACGCATCTCCGTCTGCCGACTTCGCCGAGGTGCGCCGCGAGGGGATCGCGGTCGTCACACTCGACCGCGGCTACCGGCACGACATCGCCAAGACGTCGCCCTGGCTCCTGGCCGGTGCGAAGACGCTGTCCTACGCCGTCAATCGCGCGGTGCTGCGGGAGGCGGCCAAACGGGGAGCGGAGGATGCCGTCTTCGTGTCGAGCGACGGGTACCTGCTCGAGGGCTCGACCTCCAACCTGATCCTGCGGGTCGGCGACCGACTCGTCACACCGTCTCTCGACCTCGGGATCCTCGCCGGCACCACGCAGAACGACATCTTCGGTTTCGCCGCGGGCATCGGCCTGCGCGGGGAGTACGCGCTGCTCGAGCAGTCGGCGCTCGCGGACGCCGACGCCGCATGGCTCGTGTCGAGCGTCCGGCACGCGGCGCCGATCCGCTCGGTCGACGGTGTCGAGCGACCCGTCGACGCCGAGCTCACCGCCGCCATCAACACGTTCCTCATCGGGCGCCGCGTCTGAGACCCTGCCGCAGCGGAGTGGGTGAAGGGCCGGCGGGCTTCCGGCGCTCCGCGGCTGGGTACCCTGGAGCGTGCCCACGCTGACCGAACTCGTCTCATCCGCAGGCCGATCGAGCGCCCCCGACGCCGAATGGCTCCACCTCGTCGTCGGAGACATGCAGCTGCTCGCCGACCTGGCGTTCTCCGACATCGTGCTCTGGGTGCCCACCGAGGACGACTCGTTCGTCGCCGTCGCCCACAACCGGCCGTCGAGCGCGGCGACCCTCTTCTACCGCGACTTCGTCGGTCAGCGGATCAAGTCGGAATGGCGTTCGCTCGTCACCGAGGCGTTCGAGAAGGCCGTCATCGTCGATTCGTCGGCCCCCGACTGGTTCGAGGAGACGCCCACGCGAGTGCGAGCCGTACCGGTGCAGCGGCGGCTCTCGCCGAGCAATCGCGAGGCCACCAACGTGCCCATCGCCGTCCTCACCCGCCACACCAACCTGAGCGAGACCCGGTCACCGAGCCGCCAGGAGATCACGTTCAACGAATGTGCGGACGAGCTCTTCACCATGATCGGCGCCGGCGATTTCCCGGACGTGGGGGCGCCCACGGGACCCCGACGCGGTGCGCCCCGCGCATCCGACGGACTGATCCGTATCGACGTGGACGGCATCACGACCTTCGCGAGCCCGAACGCGCTGTCGGCTTTCAACCGCATGGGGTTCACCGGTGAGCTCGAGGGCGAGTCGCTGGCGGAAGTGACTTCGGCGCTCGTCGAGTCGCAGCACACGGTGGACGAGTCGCTGCCCCTGGTCGTCACCGGTCGCGCCCCGTGGCGGACCGACATCGAGGCGCGCGGCGTGAACGTCTCGTTGCGCGCGATTCCGATCAAGGACCGCGGCGACCGCAAGGGCGCCATCGTGCTCTGCCGCGACGTGACCGAGCTGCGCCACCAGGAGCAGGAGCTCATCACCAAGGACGCGACGATCCGAGAGATCCACCACCGCGTCAAGAACAATCTCCAGACCGTCGCGTCACTGCTGCGCATCCAGGCCCGCCGGTCGCGGACGGACGAGGCACGCGATGCGCTCATCCAGGCCATGCGCCGCGTGTCCGCCATCGCGGTCGTGCACGACACCCTCTCGGAGGGCCTCAATCAGAACGTCGACTTCGATGAGGTGTTCGAGCGCGTGCTGCTGCTCGTCGCCGAGGTCGCCTCGACGGCCGGGACGAAGGTGCATCCGAAGAAGAAGGGCAACTTCGGGGTGCTGCCGAGCGAGTACGCGACTCCGCTCGCACTCGCGCTGACCGAGCTCGTGACGAACGCCGTCGAACACGGTCTGGCCGGTCGCGACGGAACGGTCGAGATCGACGCTCAGCGCACGAGCGACCGGCTCGTCGTGGCGGTGCGCGACAACGGGGTGGGCCTCGGTGAGGGCAAGGTCGGATCCGGCCTGGGAACGCAGATCGTACGCACCCTCATCCAGGGCGAGCTCAGCGGGGCGATCGACTGGCACACGCTCGTCGGCAACGGCACCGAGGTGACCATCGACATCCCCATGCGCTGGGTCAGCACCGCCTGACGTCGGATATTCCGGCAGAAACCGCACGTTCCGGCGAGTGAATCTCGCCGGAACGTGCGGTTTCGTCGTCGATCGGACGGCAGTGGAGTCAGAAGACGGAGAAAGACCGCACGTTCCGGCGGCAAGTCCTCGCCGGAACGTGCGGTCTATGCCGGAATATCCGATCTGGTCAGGAGGCGCGGCGGGCGCGAGCGGCGCGGCGCTTGAGAGCGCGGCGCTCGTCCTCGCTCAGTCCGCCCCAGACGCCGTAGTCCTGGCTGGTCTCGAGGGCGTACTGGAGGCAGGTCTCCGTGACGGTGCAGCGGGCGCACACCGACTTGGCCTTGTCGATCTGATCGACGGCCGGGCCGGTGTTACCGACAGGGAAGAAGAGCTCCGGGTCAGCGGTGAGGCAGGCTGATTTGTCACGCCAATCCATGCGTGTGCTCCTTCATGCGGGTGCGGTCTCGAAAAGGGTGGAGACCATAGGTGAACGATCGCGGCAGCTATCGCGGATGGCGAGCTTCTGCCCAGCGGATCCGTGCCGCCCACCTCGCTGTGAGCACTAGAAAACGGCCTCAAGTATGGTTGCATAGGCCCTCCGATTGATCAATAGCCTTGTATGGGATCGCCGCTGTGAACGAAGGTCCGAACCCGACCGAACGCCCCTCCGGTGGGCTTCCGCTGACGCTCCTCACGCTGCTTCTCGGGCTGGAAGCCGTGGCGATGACGGCCCTCGCGCTGTTCCTCCTCTTCGAACTGCTCACCCAGCCCGCGGCGTCGATCGGCGGCGGTATCGCGATCGTCGTCCTGGGATTCCTCGCGGCCGTGTGGCTCGTCGCGATCGTCATCGGGGTCTTGCGAAGGCGTCCATGGATCCGCGGTGCGGCGATGACGTGGCAGTTCCTGCAGATCGCCGTGGCGGTGGGCTGCTTCCAAGGGCTCTTCGCTCAGCCCGACATCGGCTGGTTGCTGCTCGCTCCCGCACTGGTGTGCATCCTGCTGCTGCTGTCGCCGCGGCTGACGGCGGTGCTCAGGCCGGAGTGAGGTGGGCCATCCCGAGCCTCGGCCGATGACGAAGGCCCCGGATCGTCGAGATCCGGGGCCTTCGTCGTGCTCGCGGGTGGCTGTCAGTCGAGACCGAGCTTCTTGCGGAGCGATGCGACGTGCCCGGTCGCCTTGACGTTGTACAGCGGCAGGGCGACCTTGCCGTCCTCGTCGACGACGACGGTTGAGCGGATGACGCCCGTGACGGTCTTGCCGTAGAGCGACTTCTCGCCGTAGGCGGCGTAAGCCTTGTGAACGGTCAGATCGGGGTCGCTGAGGAGCGGGAAGTCGAGGCCCTCCTGTTGGGCGAATCGCGCCAGCTTCGCAGGCTCGTCCTTCGAGATCCCGAGGACCGTGTAGCCGGCCGCCTTGAGCGAGTTGAGGTTGTCGCGGAAGTCGCATGCCTGGGTCGTGCACCCCGGTGTCATCGCGGCCGGGTAGAAGTAGACGACCGTCTTCCCGCCCTTGTGGTCGCTCAACGAGACCTCCGTGCCGTTCTGATCGAGCAGCGTGAAATCGGGGGCTGTGTCCCCTGCGACGAGACGGGTGGATTCGGTCATTCGGGTCTCCTTCCGCCACGCAGACGACACGCGTGGCAACAACGACGGGAGACTCATGGTAATGTCGTCTCTCGGTTCGAGTGATTCGAGCCGTAAGCACCTCTAGCTCAATTGGCAGAGCAACTGACTCTTAATCAGTGGGTTCCGGGTTCAAGTCCCGGGGGGTGTACTGAAGGCCACGTGAACTCTCGCCAGTTCGCGTGGCCTTTTTCGTTGTCGGCTCAGACCGCTGCCGTTGGTGCTGACTGCCTTTTCGTCGTGTGCGCCTTCCCTCGATTCAGGAGGAGGACAGCCGCTCCGATCATGACGGCCCCGAAGAGCGCCGACGTGAGGCTCAGGAGGTAGACCGTCACCACGAATGACGGGACGAAGACCAGTGCCGCCGCGGTCACCGCCCTGGCGAGGCCGGGTGTCGCCAGACCCTCGACGGGCGCCTCGAACCTGCCCACCGCGAAGGACAGGGCGAAGACCACGAGCAGAGTGGCCGCGTAGAACAGCGGTCGGGTCAGCCACCAGGCGGGTGACCCCGGTGACACGGCGGCACCGGGGATCAGCAGGCTCACTCCGGCCAGGGCGATGATCACGGGCAGGTGCCACAGGTAGATCGTCATGAGGCGCGTTCCGGCGACGAATACGACAGCCCGGGGCGTCCTGTGGTGCATCAACGCCGTCAGTGCCGGCTTCAGGAGTCTGAGGACGCACGCCTGACTGACCGCCAGCATCATCAGCGGGACCGTGGGCGGGTTCAGATTCGTCAGCATGTCGACGCTGTAGGGCCCCACCGCAGTGAGGGGGAACAGGGTGGCGAACGAGACGGCGGCCAGGGCGACCAGGTGAAGGCGAGAACGATCGAACCAGCCGTCCGCGTACCAGAACCCGACCTGCTGAACGAAGAGCCAGACGAAGACGAAGTTGAGGTAGCCGACGAGCTCAACTCCCGTCGAGAATCGGAGCGCGTCCACCGCGGCCGCGCCCAGGAGCAGCACGAGCATCGTCGACTTCGGTGCCCGGGCGTGCAGTCGGGCCATGAGAGGCACGAAGGTCTGGCAGAGCGTGTATGCGGCGAGGAACCAGATGGGGGAACCCGCTCCGGTGAAGACCGTCGCGACCAGCTCCGGGGCGACCCCCGCCACGGTGACCCCGGTGATGACGACCGCGTAGAACACGAAGAGGGGCAGTGCCGGGCGGGCCAGCCGCAGAACGCGGCTCTGGATGTAGTCCGCCGCCGTCCTGCTCTTCCGCAGGCTGCTGCGCCAGGCCGTGAGACTCGCGAAGCCGCCGACGACGAAGAACAGGGGCATGATCTGGCCGAACCAGGTGGCATAGGCGAACCACGGCTGAGCCTCGAGCGGACGCGAGGCCTCGATGGCTCCCGATGCGTCGACCCCGACCCCGATCATCATGAGGTGGATCGCCACCACGAGAAGGACGCAGAACACCCGCGTCAGATCGAGTGTGAGGTCGCGACGGGACAGGTCCACGGTCGGGCGCGCCGAATCGCTCATGCCACCCTTTCAACTCGGATCAGCCGAATGTATCGCCCTGGGCGGCACGGTGGAGCGTTCGATAGCTCGACGGGTGTCGCGGCGACGGGGCCGGGGCCGAGGCCGAGACGACGTCAGCCGGTGAACGCCGAACTGGGGAGGTCACGTTCGTCGTCCGTGATGGCGCGCACGATGCGGGCGGCGACGGCGTCCGGATCGAGACCCTGCGGGAAGGCTGGGGCCTCACCGGCGATGGGGTGCTTCGACAGCTCCGTCTCGACGTGGCCGGGACGCGCGTCTACTACTCGGATGCCGGCCTTCCGCAACTCGCGCGTCGCGGCGACAGTGTACGCGGCAAGACCCGACTTGGCGGCCGAGTAGGCCGCGAGCCCGGCCGTCGGGGCTTCGGAGACGATGCCGCTGAGCGTCACGATGAAAGGCGATCCGCCCGCCGTCGCGGCCTTAGCCAACGCAGGGGTCGCCGACCGGATGAGGCGGATGGGGCCCGTCGTGTTGACCGCGAACAACTCGTCGAGGGTGTCGTCGCGCAACTCGGCCGCCGCGCCGAAGGCCACGACGCCCGCCGCGATGACGACTCCGTCGAGACGATGGTGTGCGGACGTCACCTGATCGATGAGACGCTGCGGGGCCTCCGCATCGCGAAGATCCCACCCGGATCCGCGACTGGCGGTGACGACGGTCGCGCCGCCCTGCGAGAGGAGAGAGGAGATGCGGGAGCCGAGCCCGCCGCTTCCGCCCACGACGAGGACGACGGCACCATGAAGATCGGTCATGTCTCACGGTAGGTCGGCCGGACTGGGGTCGGCCTGGGACGAAGCGGGTCGGCGCATCGGTATCCGGTGTGAGTCCGGTGTCAACCGTCGACGCGATACGGGATGGCCCGGGATCCAGCAACGCACGCGTTCGCGGTAGTCCTCGAACTCCGAGCCGAAGCGTTCGAGGAGGTCGGCTTCCTCCAGCGGGCGGATGGCGTAGTTCCAGACCAGCGAGCCGAGCAGGGCGTAGACGACGACGAGCCAGGACGACATCAGCAGACCGACCGCCACGCCCTGTGAGATGCCCGCGACGGCCATCGGGTTGCGCACGAACCGGTAAGGGCCGACGACGACCAGGCGGTTCGCGGTGGCGATCGGCAGGGGCGTGCCGTCGCCCACGACGGACATGGCCACCGCCGACCAGAGGCCCAGGGCGCTCGCGGCGATGAGGAGAATCCCGCCGAGGAACACCAGGATCGGCGGGAAGTCGACCGCCACACGCCAGCGCTCCTCGGCGAAGCCGATCACGACGGGGACCACCACGAGAGCGCCACCCCAGAAGACCACGATCTGGCCGGCGGTCGCCAGCATCCGGGCCAGCGGGGAACGATCCGGGGCCGCGACGCGGAACCGGAACGGGCCGCGAGCCAGCCACTCCGTCGGAATGCGGCCGAGCGTCACGAGGGCCAGAGCCGCGGCCGATCCTGTCGTCGCCGCGATCATGGCGAGGACGCCCCAGCCCGCTTCCCCGGTGATCGTCGCGTAGGAGCCCAGGCCGACGGTGACGAGGGCGGTCCAGGCGGTTGAGAGCCAGGCGGCCCAGCGGATACCGATCGCAGCGAGGGTGCTGCCGACGACGAAGAGAGGGATGTCGAGGGCGCCCACGAGCACGGGGTCGAGAGACCCCAGCGTTGCCGCACGGATCACCGGGAGGGTCGCGACGCTCACCCACCAGAGCGCACCCGCGAGCGCCTGCACGGCGAAGTAGGCCCGACCCCAGCGCATGGGGGCACAGTACACGGGCGTGGCCCGCTGCTCTCGCTACGGGCTGGCGGCCTACTCGACGTCCGGAGGTCGAGTAGCGGAGCGTATCGAGGCACTGCCTCGGGCTCGGCGATCGGTATCGGCTTCGCCGATGCTGTTCTGTCTGCTCTCGGTACGCCTTCGGCTACTCGAGCCGTCTCGGTACGGCCTGGCGGCCTACTCGACGTCCGGAACCCACGGAGGTCGAGTAGCGAAGCGTACCGAG
>CAJYYA010000021.1 GCA_913778905.1 uncultured Naasia sp.
GCCCGTCGCCGTCTTCTCGGCGCTCATCGGCATGCTCCTCCACCAGGTGTTCAAACACCTCGACTGGACCATCACCGTCCTCGACGCTCTCACCATCGGCCTCTTCGGCGCGATCGGAACAGCCAAGGCCCTCTCGATGGGTGTGCCGATCATCCCGGCGATCTTCATCGGCACCCTCTCCGCCGTCGGCGGCGGGATCATCCGCGACGTCCTCCTCGGTGTGCCCATCGCGATGATGTACGTCGGATCGCTCTATGCCGTCGCGGCGGGAGCGGGCACCGCTCTGCTCGCCGTGACGGTGCGCCTCGACGTGCCCATCGCGATCGCCGCCGTGGCGTGCGTGGTGCTGACGACACTCATCCGCATCCTCGCCGTCAGATTCGGCTGGAGTCTGCCCGAACAACGCGCGCTGGCGCGACTCAGCCTGCCGAGGGGGCGGGCGCTCAGGGCGCGGTTCGTCCTGAGGAGACCGAAAGCCTGAGGGCCGGCGACTCCTGTCGAGCCTTCTCGATACGTGATTGCGCGCCTCGCGGCGGCTAACCCCTAGCGCTCCCGCGCGCCGGACTCGACACGTCTGTTCGCTCCTCCTCGCCCCGGACCGCGACAACACAGGGAGGCGGACGCGAAGACGCCCCGTCGCGGGTGCGGCGGGGCGTCCAGGCGGGATGGGTCTGACCTCGTGGGGCGGACCCATCCGGGATCCGGGCCGCTCGAATCTGCGCGGCCCGGATCGAAGAGGAATCAGACGGCGGCGAGCTCGACCTGCGCGACGATGTCGGCCCGGATGGCGCGGTTGACGCTCGAGACGATCGCCTTGAGGGAGGCCACACCGCTGTCGCCGTCGATGCCGACGCCCCACAGGCGCTTGCCGTTGACCTCCAGCTCGACGTAGGAGGCGGCCAGGGCGTCACCGGAAGCCGACATGGTGTGCTCGACGTAGTCGTAGAGCTTCACCTCGACACCCTGCTGCGCGAGAACATCGAGGAACGCGGCGATCGGGCCGTTGCCCTTTCCGGTGATGTCGACGATGTCGTCACCGACCCGCATCGAACCGTTGAGGTCGACGACCCCGTCGAGGTCGCTGGAGGTGCGGATCCGCTGCAGCTCGAAACGCCCCCACTTGTCGGACTCGGCGGCGGCGGGCAGGTACTCGTCCTGGAACGTCGTCCAGATCTGCTCGCTCGTGACCTCGCCGCCCTCGGCGTCGGTCTTGGCCTGCACGACGCCGGAGAACTCGATCTGCAGGCGGCGCGGCAGGTCGAGGGCGTGGTCGGTCTTGAGCAGATACGCGACACCGCCCTTGCCGGACTGCGAGTTGACGCGGATGACAGCCTCGTAGGAGCGGCCCAGATCCTTCGGATCCACCGGCAGGTACGGAACCGCCCATTCGATGTCCGCGACGGTGGTGCCGGCCTCGCGGGCCGTGGCCTCCATGGCCTCGAAGCCCTTCTTGATGGCGTCCTGGTGGCTGCCGCTGAAGGCCGTGTAGACCAGATCGCCGGCCCACGGGCTGCGCTCGTGCACCTTCAGCTGGTTGCAGTACTCAGCGGTCCGGCGGATCTCGTCCAGGTCGGAGAAGTCGATCTGCGGGTCGATGCCCTGCGTGAACAGGTTGATGCCCAGGGCGACGAGGTCGACGTTTCCGGTGCGCTCACCGTTGCCGAACAGGCAGCCCTCGATGCGGTCGGCACCGGCGAGGTACCCCAACTCGGCGGCTGCGATGGCGGTCCCGCGGTCGTTGTGCGGGTGCAGCGACAGCAGCACGTTCTCGCGGTGGGCGAGGTGGCGATTCATCCACTCGATCGAGTCGGCGTAGACGTTCGGCGTGGCCATCTCGACGGTCGCGGGCAGGTTGATGATGACCTTGCGCTCCGGCGTCGGCTCGAAGATCTCGATGACCTGATTGCAGACGTCGACGGCGAACTCGAGCTCGGTACCCGTGTAGCTCTCGGGCGAGTACTCGTAGTAGACCTGCGTGCCGGGGATGGTCTTCTCCATCTCGCGGCACAGGCGCGCACCATCGAGCGCGATGTCGATGATGCCCTGCTTGTCGGTGCGGAACACGACCTCGCGCTGCAGAGTGCTGGTCGAGTTGTACAAGTGCACGATGGCCTGCTTGGCGCCCTCGAGCGACTCGTACGTGCGACGGATCAGGTGCTCGCGCGCCTGCGTCAGGACCTGGATGGTGACGTCGTCCGGGATCGCACCGTCCTCGATGAGATGACGGACGAAGTCGAAGTCCGTCTGGCTGGCCGACGGGAAGCCGACCTCGATCTCCTTGTAGCCCATGCGGACCAGCAGGTCGAACATGATGCGCTTGCGCTCGGGACTCATCGGATCGATGAGGGCCTGGTTGCCGTCGCGGAGGTCGACCGCGCACCAGCGGGGCGCCTCGGTGATCCGCTTGTCGGGCCAGGTACGGTCCGGCATCTCCACCCGGAACTGGTCCGAGTAGGAGCGGTAGCGATGCACGGGCATCGACGAAGGCTTCTGGGTGTTCTTCATGTCGTTTCTTCTTTTCTCAGATCGGGGAGTTCCCAGGCGTCGAGAAAGAGGCCGCGACGGGGAGGCCTGGAAGAACTAGGCCCCGTCGCGGCGGGTAAGAAGGAGACGACCGCCGAGAAGCATGGCGGACACGTTACCAGGTACCCGCTAGGGGGAAGTCCGCCGGGCTACGGCGGAATCTCGCGCGACGCCCGCTCCGACCAGCCCGCGCAGGACGGCGTGGAGCAGCGCCATGCGTTGCTGGACCGACATGCTCGGTAGGTAGGAGCGCGTGAGGGCGACCACGACCGCGGGGAGCGCCAACGGGTCCGGGTAGGCGACGATCAGCGGTCGGAGCTCGGGACCGAACTTCTGCTTGAAGGACAGAAGCGACTGGAATCCGTAGAGCGACTCCATTCGTCGTCCCAGGTAGCCGAGCATGTGCTCGGCCATACCCGGCCCGTACGCCCGCGAGTCGTCACCCGCGTCGGGACCGGCACGGCCGACACCCGCGAGCGGGGCAGCGGAGAGGCTCACGAAGTCGACGTCGTCGTCGCGAGCTCGGAAGATCGCCTCGGCGATCAGGAATTCCATGACGCCGTTCATGCTCTCGGTTCGACGCCTCATCAGGTCGAGCGTCCACCCCACGATTCGGCCGTCTCGCCACGTAGGCAGCCAGCTGGTGACCGCGAGGACCGTCCCGTCCGCGGCGACGGCGAGCATGAGTCGGACGTCCGGATCCGCGAGCTCGTCGACGCCGCCGAGAGTGAAGCCCATCTCCGGTAAGGGTCGCCCGGCGACCCAATCCTCGGAGACGATCCGCACCTGGTTGCGCTCACCGTGACCGAGTTCGCTCCACCCCTCCCACCTGGCCTCGACGCCCGCTTTGCGCGCGCGGTTGATGGACGTGCGGATGTCCTTCCACCGACCGCCGACGAGCGAGAACGATGACGGGTCGATGAGCGCGTCTTCGCCGACAGCGGCGTGACTCCATCCCAGGCGTTCGAACGAACCGGCGCTCGTACCCTCGACGCTGTAGAAAGCCGGGATCCATCCGCGGGTTTCGCAGAGGTCGGCGAATCCGCGGATGACGCCCTCCTCGTCGCAGGTGCCGTCCGACCCCATGACCGGTCCGCCGATCGTCAGGGCCACGTCGCCGACCACTCGATACGCGACCCCGGCGCGGACCCCGGGGGCGAACCAGTAGGAGTTACCCGGCCAGAGGGCCATGTGCGCGATCGCTCCGGACGATCCGTGACGCAGCAGCCTGCGGAAACGTTCGCGGTCCGGGGTTCCTTCACGAGTGGGGGTGTCGATGATGAGGAAGACCGTGACCGAGACGACGGCGAGGCCGACGGCGGGCCCGAGCCAGGATCCCAACTCGCCGAGGCCGGGACTGGCAGGCGTCGAGGGCACGACCTGACCGAGATAGCCGGCGGGAACGAACCGCCCGACGAACCACCCCCAGAACTCCCCGGCTCCTCCGGCCCGTGACAGTCGCCAGACGATCGCCGACACCATGGTCGCGACCGCGAGAGACGCCGCGACGACCAGGACGAAGACCTTGCGGGCGCGGGCAGTGGAACGCACGGGGAAGATCCGTCGCGACGCGATCAGAGCCGCGGCGAGCGCCACGGGGGCGAGCACGGCCAGCAGGGTCTCGCCCGGCGTGGGCGGCGTCTGCGCGTTCTGTCTCGCGAGGCGGGCGGGGTCGGCCAGCACCGGAAGGAGCATCGAGGTGAGAGCGCTGAGCGTGCCGGATGCGAAGAGGACGGCGGCGCCAGCCCACACCCCGGCTCGACGGCCCCGGGACAGCGCCCATGCGGAGAGCGCGAGCAGCACGACCGGGAGGAGAGCCAACAGGTACGGGCCGGGCGCCGACATCCGTTCGGCGGCGACGGTGACCCGGCATGCGGCGGTGGCGACGCCGTCGATGCAAGCCTCGAGCCCCGCCGAGCGTCCACCGCGGAGGACGACGCCGGCGA
The DNA here is from genome assembly GCA_913778905.1 of uncultured Naasia sp. Classification (GTDB taxonomy): domain Bacteria; phylum Actinomycetota; class Actinomycetes; order Actinomycetales; family Microbacteriaceae; genus Naasia. The sequence goes on from CAJYYA010000021.1 coordinate 4,470, forward strand.
GATGGACGGGTCCCTGCGGGTGGCCGGTCACGAGCGTGAGGAGGGGCCCCGCCGCCAGGAGCGCGGTCAGGCTGGCGAGGAGCAGTCTCGATTCGTGATGCGAGCTGGGCGGGATGCGGAACGGGTCGCGCCGCGCCCGGGTCGCCAGCACCCCGACGACCAGGCCCGTCAGTCCGGCGACGAAGCGCCCGACGGACTCGGGCCCGCCGACGTAGAGGGCGAGCACGACGAGGACCCCGAGCCCGATCACGCGGATGCGGCGTCGCCAGAGCTGATCGGCGAACGCGCTGGCGGTGAGGATGGTGCCGGTCACCGCGGTCAGAGGGTCGAGGATGGGGGTCTCGGCGAGACGCTCGTCCCACCGCCGTCCGAGCACGAGCCCCAGGGCGTCGACCGCGATGCCGCCCCATACCCCGACGGCGCCGGTGACGACGAAAGCGGCCAGCGTGCGCCATGGCCCCATCAGGCGTTCGGCCGGACCTACGAGCAGGAGGATCAGACCCACAGCGGACACGACCGCCGGGACTCCGACGGCCAGGACCATCGAAGCCACCGTCGCCCCGACGATCCGCCCGGAATCGGCCGTCGCGAACCCGACGCCCCCTTCGACGAGACTCCCGGGCCGAGCGAGCACCGTTCCGCCGGCAAGCGATGCGAGGACGACGAGCGACGCGAGGAGGCAGGTCATCCACGATCGACGGACGAGCCGCACGACCCTCACCTCCGGATACCCCACCGGTCCACGAGGGAGGCGAAGCCGACCTCGAACCCGAAGTGAGCCGTGTTCCAGTCATGGGCGGATCCGGGTGCGATGACCGATCGGACGTCCATGCCGGCATCGCGGGCCGCCGCCGCCACGGCGTCGGCGTAAGCCGTGTAGCGCTCATCGTTCTCGCCACTGACGAAGACGGCGACGCTGTCGGGGTAGGGCGCGTTCGCGGCGAGGATGGACTCCGGCTGGGCGCGGAGGTAGGCCGCGGCGTCGCCGCCGAAACCCACGTCGATCGTCTTCTCGGGATCGCCGAGACTCGGGACCCGTTCGCCGGCGACGTCGATGATCGAGCCGAACACCTCGGGATCGCCCGCGCCGATCTGGATCGAACAGGTGCCACCCTGAGAGAAGCCGGCGATCGTCCACCCGGTGCGATCCGTCGTCACGTTGAGGTTCTGCGAGATCCAGAGCGGGAGATCGTGAGTGAGGTAGGTCTCGGTGTCCCCGGCCGGCGAGTCCACGCACATGGGGTTCGCGCCGGGACTGCCGAGTTGGTCGGGCACGACGATGATGGGCGCCACCCCGTTGTTGTCCCGGGCGATGGCGTCGGCGATCGACGGTAGTCGCGCGGACGAGAACATATCGGCCGGCGACCCCGGCTGACCTGACATCGCCACGACCACAGGGAGCGCCGGAGGATTCGGGATCAGGGCGGCGGGCGGCAGATAGACCACTCCCGGGCGGGGCGCGAACTCGGCGTGACTCGTCGGGATGTCCACCCGGCCGGAGACGCCGACGGTGGGGAGCTCGTCGGGCGCCGTCCACTCCGCCAACGGCGTCGGGTCGTCGACGTGCGGAGGGAGCGCGAGCGGAGCGGAGTACTCCTGCCCGAGGAGTCCCGCCACCGTCCGGTACTGCCCGAAATCGACGTTGATGGTCAGGAACAGGCACCAGCCCGTGAGGATGATCGCCAGGACCGCGACGAGCACCCTCCGCCGCCGACCCGTGACGATGTTGCCCACCGCGATACCGAAGCCGGCGAAGGCCACGACGTCGCCCGTCCGGACGACGGGGGTGAGCGCCACTCCGAAGACGTCCATCCAGTCGTCGAGGACGAAGACGAGTGCCGCCCCGAGCGCGGCGCCGCCGAGGAGGCCGGCACCCACCACGAGGGCGAAACGCCTGCGGTCGACCCGGAGGTGCGCGTCGGGCACGAGAAGGGCGACGAGGAGCGCTCCGGCGAGGGCGTAGCTCACGGCGAAGACGGGACCGTCGATGAGGCTGATGCTCTGCCCCCACGTGTCCATCGCGCCCCTGTCGAGTGCCCCGTCGGGGCGTCCTTCTCAGGATTTCATGAGCGGACTCCCCGGCTGATCATCGGCGGCTTTCGGCGTGGCGAACGCTCCCTCGTCGACTGCGGGTCAGATGAGTCGGCGTTCGTGCGCGAACACGACGAGCTGCACCCGATCCCGCAGCGCGAGCTTCGCGAGGATGCGGGAGATGTGGGTCTTCACTGTCGCATCGCTCACGAACTCGTGCGCGGCGATCTCCGCGTTGCTCAAGCCGCGGGCCGCGAGGAGGAAGATCTCGCGCTCGCGGTCGGACAGCGGGTCCAGAGCGCTCGGGTCGCCCCGCCGCCCGTCCCCGAAATGTTCGAACAGCTCGGAGGTCGCCGAGGGGGCGATGACCGCCGTCCCCGAATGCACCGTCCGAATGGCCGAGAGCAGGAACTCCGGCTCCGCGTCTTTCAGCACGAATCCGCTCGCTCCGGCTCGGATCGCCCGCGCAGCCGCCTCGTCGAGGTCGAAGGTCGTCAGGACGAGAACCCGGGGTCCCGGAGCGTCGGATGCGCGCGCATCGTCGATGATGCGGGCCGTCCCGTCGATCCCGTCGACGCCCGGCATGCGGATGTCCATGAGCACCACGTCCGGTGCGGTCTTGCGTGCGACGACGCGCGCCGACTCACCGTCGGACGCCTCGCCGACCACCTGCAGATCCGGCTGGGAGTCGATGACCATCTTGAGCCCCGAGCGGAACAGCGCCTGGTCGTCGACGAGGAGGACCCGGATGGGCCGGTCCCCAGTGGTCTCGCTCGCCGCCGGGAGAGTCCCGGACGTGACATCGGCGGTCAAACCTCGACCGCCGATGCGTTCGATCCCGTCGGCGAGACGATCCGCACCGGTTGAGTGCGAGCCGCCGTGCGGTCCAGCGGGAAGGTCGCTCGGACACGGAAGCGACCATTGGTGCCGTCCGCGGCGCTGAACGTGCCGCCGGCCAGCGTCGCGCGCTCGTGCATGCCGGGGATGCCGTGTCCAGCCGGGTTGACGACCCGTTCCCCCTCGATGACGTCGTTGGTGACGGTGATCGCGAGCGAGGTGTCGGTCCAGTCGAACTCGATGTCGATGGGACGTTCCCGGCCGCCGTGACGCAGCGCATTGGTCAGGGACTCCTGCACCACCCGGTACACCGCGAGACCCGTCGACTCGCTGACGGGCACTCCCAGACCGTAGCTCGACCAGTCGATCTCGAGACCTGATTCTCGGAATCCGCGGATGAGACCGTCGAGCTCGTTCATGCCGGGTTGCGGGCCGCGCTCCTGCGAGTGGCGGAGTTCGGTGAGCAGGGCCCGGACATCGACCAGGGCCTCGCGAGCGGTCGTGGCGATAGTGGTCAGCGCCTCCTCGACGGCCGGCGGGGAGTTGCGAGCGGCGTAGCGGGCTCCGTCCGCCTGCGCGATCACGACGGCGAGCGAATGGGCGACGATGTCGTGGACGTCGCGGGCGACGCGATTGCGCTCCTGCTCGACCGACACGTCGTGCTCGGCGGTGTTGAGCTTGACGGCGGTCTCCTCGACCGACCGTCCGAGGGACTGGCGGGACAGGCCGAGACGCACCAGCGCACCGGCGAGCCACGGAACGCCCAGCAGGGCGGCTCCGAGCAGCACCGCGCCGATCCCCCACCCGGCCCACAGCGAGCTGGCGCTCAGCACGAGTGCGCCGAGGGCGACGGCGATGAGGGCGAAGATGCGGGTCAGTTGCTGTCCGTAGGCGGCGGCGCCGAAGATCACCACGAGGAGCGGGAACCAGGCGACCGTCACGAGATCGACCAGGCTGACGTATCGCCCGACGAAGACCATCGAGGGGACGAGGAGAGCCATCACGGCCGAGGCGATGATGAGCGCCGCGGCCGGCCGCGCACGGTGCAGGACGACGGCTACGGCGAGCGGGAGGGCGGGCACCACGAGGCCCCCGCCACCGGTCGTCGCGACGCCGAGCGCGTAGACCACGAGGTAGAGCGCTCCGAGCGACACCTCGACGGCGACGCGCCATCTGAGCCAGTTCTCCCGGGTCATCAGATCGAGGAGGCGTTCCTCCCAGGAGCGCTGCCGGGCGGTCGTTTCGTTCATGGTCTGCACGCTACGCGGCCCGGAACACCGCGGCGAGGTGCAGAGGGCGCGATCATCCTCGAGGTGCGGCGAATCATCCTGCGGGGGTGGGCGTCTTGTCCTTCTCGTCCGCTTGGGGAGCTTTCGCCGCGGGCTTCGCCGCCGCAGCCTTCTTGGGCCCCGCCAGCTCGCGGGTCATCGCGAGCAGCTGACGCGTGGTCAATCCGGGCAGGTAAGCCCTGACCAGGGCGATCCCGATCGCCGGAATCGACACCGAGTCGGGATATGCCAGGTAGAGCGGGCGCAGTTCGGGGGCGAATTTGAGTTTGTAGTTGAGCAGGCTCTTGAAGTGGTACAGCCGCTCCAGCCGCGAACCCACGCCCTCCAGGAGGCGCGCCGCCGCTTCCGACCCCGACGATCCCGGTGCGATCCGCGACAGTGGCGCCGCGGACAGGCTGACGAACTCCACGCCCTCGCGTTGAGCGCGCAACACGGTCTCGGCGATCAGCATCTCCATCTCGCCGTTGGCCGAGGTCGTGCTGCGGCGCATGAAGTCGAGCGTCCACCCGCGGATCCTGCCGTCGCGGTAGGTCGGTAGCCAGCTCGTGATGGCCGAGACCCGTCCCGTCCCATCGATCGCGAGCATCAGGCGGACGTCTTGGTCACGCAGTTCGTCGATGCCACCCAGCGTGTATCCCATCTCCGGGATCTCCTTGCCGGCCAGCCATTCCTCGCTGATCCGGTTGATCTGGTTGCGGAGACTGACCGAGAGCTCGGACCACGCCGTCCAACGGGCCTCGACACCCGTGCGGCGTGCGCGATTGATCGATGTGCGGATGTCCTTCCACCGTCCGCCCTCGAGAGTGAAGGTCTGCGCATCGATGCGCGCCTCCTCGCCGATGATGAGCAATTGCCAGCCGAGATCGGTGAAGACGGGTGCAGACTCGTCGTCGATCGCGTAGAAAGCGGGCACCTCGCCGTGGGCGCTCGAGGACTCGATGAACGCCCGGATGGCCTCCCCGCGTCGCTCCGGAGGCCCGATGGGGTCACCCAGTGCGATCGCGACTCCGCCCGTGTGCCGGGTCGCCACGATGCCGGCTCCGTCCGGAGCGGACCAATAGGAGTTCCCCGTCCAGGTCGCCATGAAAGACAGGGCCCCCGCACCGTCCCGGTGGAGCATCTCGCGGACCCGCGCCTCGGTCGCCGCCGATCGACCCACGCTGCGGGCGCGAACGAGAGCCACTGTCGCGATGACGAGGACCACCCAGAAGACGGGTCCGGTCACGGAGTAGAGGGCGACCGCCACGGGCCCCTTAGGACTGACATCGAACAAGGACCAGTGCAGGAACCCGACCGGGACGAAACGCGACGGAAGCAGGGTGAGCAGTTCGAGGAGACCGACATGCGGGCTGAACTGATGCGACGCCAGAAGCCCGCCGACGACGAAGGTCGCCGAACAACCGACGAGGGTGGCGAGGATCACCAGGCCCCAGTTGCGGCCGACGGTTCCGGTGCGGGTGGGGAACTGGCGCAGGCTGAGAAGCAGCGCGGTCGAGACCGCGGCGGGCACGGCGACGGCGATGATCGCCCCGATGGTCTCCTCGCCCTTGAAGACGAAGGTCTCCGACGACGCCGCGGGGCCGTAGAAATAACGAGAGGTGAAGTACATCAGCTCGAGCAGGGCGAGCAGGGCGGTGACCGCCGCCGCGATGAGGGCTCCGGCGCGACGACCCCGGAGGACTCCCCAGCCCGCCACCGCCAGCACCACCAGCGGAAGCACGGCCAGGAGAACCGCCGACGGGCTGGGCAGATGCCGGTTGACGACCTCGCAGGCGATGCCGATGTCGACGGGGCAGGCCGCCTCACCGATCGGCGACTCGCCCGCGAAGATCAGACGTGGCAGCAGGTGCAGAGGTCCGTGCGGGGCCTTCGAGAAGAGGCTGATGAGGGGGCTGAAGGCGAGCGCGATGACCGTTCCCGCCAAGAGGGTCCGGACCTCGTGCTGCGAGCTGACGCCCGCCAGCCTGCCCCTGGTCGCGCGGCGCGCGAGAAGGGCGCCGAAACCCATACCGATGAGCGCGGCCCCGGTGCGCACCAGATCCGTCGAATCCCCGACGTAGAGCAGCACGAGCGCGAGGCCGCCGAGACCGAGGATACGTATCCGCCGTCGCCACAGCGGGCCGGCGAAGGAGCTCGCGGCGAGAGCGAGACCGGCGAAGCACGCGACCGGTTCGAGCGGGGACAGCGTTCCCGACCCGGCGGTCCACACGACGCCCAGCGCCTCCGTCCAGGACACCGACAGGAACCCGATGAGGTGGGCGAGCGCACCGGGGACGACGTAGGACAGGGCGGCACGCACCGACCCCATCGCCCGCTCGGCGGGCGCGGCGATGACCACCAGCCCGATCACGACGGCGACGAGCGACAGCACCGAGCGCGGGAGGAAGACCGATCGCAGGGTCGCCGAGGGGCCCCCGCCGATGCTCCACGCCAGGACGGTGCCGCCGACGAGTACCACTGCGAGGATCGTGGTCAATGGATAGCGTCGGGCGAGCCCGAGCAGACCGGATGATCTCATGAGGTGATCCCCCACCTTCCGAGCAGCAGGGTGAAGCCGCGTTCGAATCCCCACCTGGCTGTGTTCCAGTCGTGGCCGGTGCCCGGCGAGATCTCTCGGGTGACGATCATCCCCGCCTGTTCGGCGAGTTCCGACACCTGCTCGACGTATCCCGTGAACTGCACGTCGTATTCCCCCGATGCGAAGTAGGCGATGTAGTTCGAGTAGGGCCCGTGAGTGGCGAGGATCTGCTCAGGCGTGGCCGCCTCGTACGCCGCCTCGTCACCGCCGAAGCCCTCGTCGATGGTGTCCTCCTCGGACCCGACGGACGGGACGAACTCGCCGCTGATGTCGACGATCGAGCCGAAGAGATCGGGCCGCGCGCCGCCGAGCTGGACCGAGCAGGTGCCGCCTTGCGAGAAGCCCGCGATCGTCCACCGCGAATGGTCACGGGTCGCCGGGAGGTTCTTGACGATCCACCTCGGCACGTCGACCGTGAGGTAGTTGGCCGAGTCACCGAGGGCGCCATCGACGCACATCGGGTTGTGGTCGGGGTCGGTGAGCTGGTCGGGTACCACCACGATGGGTGCGAGGCCGCGATGTTCCTCGGCGATCCCGTCCAGAACGGAGGCGAGGTCGCCGGCGCCGAACACGTCCTCGGGCGACCCCGGCTGGCCTGACATCGCCATGACGACGGGGAGGTCGGGCGGGTTCGCGACCAAGGCCGCGGGCGGGAGGTAGAGGTAGGCAGTGCGAGGCACGTAGTTCTCGCGAGATGAGGGGATGTCGACGGCACGCACCACGCCCTCCTCGGGCATGTCCGCGGGCGGCTGCCAGTCCTCGACCGTGGGCGGGTCGGTGGGGGTGGGCGTCGGGGTGGGCGACGCGGCCGCGAGCCGAGCGGCTTCGGCGTTCGCCGGCCCATCTTCGAGATCGACGCGGATGGACGTGCCCGTCACGAAGAGCGCGACCAGGACGACGAGCGTGGCGACCACACGTCCGGTGGGGCGGCCCCCCACGAAGCCCGCGACCGCGATTCCGACGAACACGGCACCGGCGATGATAACCGTGGCGGTGACCCACGGCTCAGGTGCGTCGAGACCCGCCCACGCATCGCGGACCACCCACAGGAGGACGCTTCCGGCCGCCGCTCCCGCGATCGCCCCTGCTCCGAGCCTCCCCGCGACCCGAGAAGCCTTCTCCGTCCGCGACCGGATCGCGAAGAGCAGAGCCGCGAGACACAGCAGCAACACATAGGCGACCGCCACGAGCGCCGCACGCAGGAGGTCGAATTCGCTCATCAGGACGCGATCCCCCACTTCGGCAGCAGCAAAGTGAATCCGTGCTGGAAGCCGAACTTGGCGGTGTTCCAGTCATGCGCAGTGCCCGGTGAGACCTCTCGGGTGACCGTCATCCCGGCCTGCGCCGCGAGCGCGGATACCTGGTCGATGTAGGGGCCGAAGATCGGGTCCTCGCTTCCCGATGTGAAGTAGGCCGGGTAGTCCGTGTAGGGCGCGTGCGCCTTGAGGATCTCAGCGGGCGTCGCAGCGAGGTAGGCGGCCCGATCTCCGCCGAACCCCTGGGCGATCGTGTCCGCCTCGTTCCCGATGCTCGGCACCAGCTCGCCGCTGATGTCGATGAGGGATCCGAACAGCTCGGGGTGACCCGCACCGAGCTGGATGGCGCAGGTGCCGCCCTCCGAGTAGCCCGCTATCGTCCACCGCGAATGGTCGGTCGTCACCGGCAGGTTCGCGAGGATCCACGCAGGCACATCGGCGGTCAGATAGGTCGCAGCCTGCCCGATCGGCCCGTCGACGCACATCGGATTGGTTTCGGGACGCTGAAGCTGGTCGGGCACCACCATGATCGGAGCGAGCCCGTTGTGCGCAGCCGCGATGCCGTCGAGGAACACGTTCAGCTGGCCGGAGGTGATGAGATCCGTGGGCCCTCCGGGCTGACCGGACAGCGCGACGACCACAGGAAGCGGCGGCGGATTCTCGACGAGCGCTGCCGGCGGAAGATAAACGACAGCGTCTCGCGGCGAGAACTTCGCGGTGACCGCCGGGATCTGCACGCTCTTGACAACGCCCCTGCTCGGCATCCCCGCGGGAGGCCTCCACGATGCGAGGTCGCCGGTGGCGGCCGCCACCGGCTCCGTGAGCGGGGTGATGCCGTTGTGACCGAGAAGGTCGCCCACCGTGCGGAATGCGGCGAAATCGATGTTGATGGTCATCGCCATGGCGACGAGGGTGAGGACTGCCAGCACGGGCGAGAGCAGTCGGCGAAGTAACCGCCCGAGGATCATCTCGCCGATCACGTAACCCAGCACAGCGAATCCGATGACACTCGTGATGCGCACCACCCAGGTGAGCGAGATCTCGAAGACGTTCCAGACGTCGCCGAGCAGCCACGTGAGCAGGCCACCGACGAGCGCCCCGACCGCGATGGCGGCTCCCAGGACGCGCGCTATCCGCCGCGCTCCGCCACGGGCGCCCGTGCGGATGCGAAGGGCCACCAGCACGGCGGCGAGGACACCAGTGACGACGTACACGCCGATGACGAAAGGGCCGTCCACGAGCGAGATGTCGTCCACCATGCGCCCCTCCTCATCGTCTCGGCCTGCTGAAGACTCGAACGTCGATGCTACTGAGTCCTTCTCAGCGGCAGACCGTCATCGGCATGTGGGCCGCGCTAGAACCCGAGGCGTCCCAGTAGCTTCGGGTCGCGCTGCCATTCCTTGGCGACCTTGACCTGGATCGCCAGGAACACGGGCGACCCGACGAGCGGTTCGATCTGGGCACGCGCCGTCTGACCGATCTCGCGGAGGCGGCTGCCCTTCTTGCCGATGATGATCCCCTTCTGACTGTCGCGCTCGACCCAGAGGTTCACATAGATCTCGAGCAGGTCCTTGTCCTCCCGCTCGATCATGTCGTCGACGGTGACCGCGAGCGAGTGCGGCAGCTCGTCGGTGACGCCTTCGAGCGCGGCCTCGCGCACGAACTCGCCGATGCGCATCTCGAGACTCTCGTCCGTGACGTCCTCGTCGGGGTAGAGCTTGGGCGACTCGGGCATGATCTGGATGAGCTCGGAGACGAGGGTCTCGAGCTGGATCCCCTCGAGCGCGGAGACGGGGACGATGGCTTCCCACTCGCGCAGCTGAGACACGGCGAGCAGCTGCTCCCCCACTTTGTCCCGCGGGACGGAGTCGACCTTCGTCACGAGGGCGACCTTCTTGGCGCGCGGATACTTGTCGAGCTGGTCGTTGATGAACCGGTCGCCCGGGCCGATGGGGTCGCCGGCCGGCACGCACATGCCGATCACGTCGACATCCGCGAGGGTCGACTGGACCAGGTCGTTCAGGCGCTCACCCAGCAGGGTGCGCGGGCGGTGGATTCCCGGGGTGTCCACGACGATGAGTTGACCGTCCTCGCGGTGCACGATGCCGCGGATGGCGCGTCGCGTGGTCTGCGGCTTCGCCGAGGTGATCGCGACCTTTTCGCCGACGAGGGCGTTCATGAGGGTCGACTTGCCGACGTTCGGTCGCCCGACGAACGAGACGAACCCGGCGCGATGCGTCGCCGGACGGCCGCTCGAGACCTGCTCGTGGCCATCGGTGCTCTGGTCGTCGCTCGCGCTCACGCGGGGGCCTCCTCGATTGTCGCCTCGTCCGGATCGTCCGCGGCCTGCGGGTCCCGTTCGACGAGGATCTTCGTGATGCCGCGACGACGGCCCTCGCTGCGATCGGCCGTGAGCACGAGGCCGTATGCGTGGGCAACCGAGCCTCGCTCGGGCAGACGACCCAGCGCCTTGGTCAGGAGGCCGCCGACCGAGTCGACGTCATCGTCGTCGAGTTCCAGGTCGAACAGGTCGCCGAGTTCGTCGACGGGCAGGCGGGACGAGACGCGGAAGACGCCGTCGGCCACCTCTTCGACGTCGGCTCCCCCGCGGTCGTACTCGTCCGAGATCTCGCCCACGAGCTCCTCGATGAGGTCTTCCATGGTCACGAGCCCTGCGATGCCGCCGTACTCGTCGAACACCATCGCGATGTGATTCGACTCCGTCTGCATCTGCCGCAGCGTGTCGTCCGCCTTCTTCGATTCGGGGAGGAAGACGGCCGGCCGTGCCAGCTTGAGCGCCGTCGTGCGTTCGACCTTGCCGGGCTTCTCGTGCATCAGACGGGCGAGGTCGCGAAGGTAGAGGATGCCGGCGATCTCGTCCGAGTCGCCGTCCTCGATCACGGGCACTCGGGACACCCCCCGGGCGAGGAACAGCGCCATGGCGGTGTCGACGGTGGCGGTCGCGTCGACCGTAACCATGTCGGTGCGCGGGACCATGACCTCGCGGATCACGGTCTCGTTGAATTCGAAGATCGAGTGGATCAGCTCGCGGTCCTCCTCTTCGAGGACGTCGAGTTCGGCCGCTTCGTCGACCATGCTGAGCAGCTGCTCTTCCGACGTAAAGGTCGCGCTCCGGGGGCGCCCCGGGGTGACCCGATTGCCGAGGGCGACGAGCGCATCGGCCACGGGCCCGAGCAGCACACGCGCGAAGCGCACGACGGGCGCGGCGAAGCGCAGCAGCGGACGCGCATTGACACGTCCGACGGAGCGAGGACTCGAGCCGACGAGCACGAACGACACGGCGGTCATGATGAGGGCCGCCAGCACCAGAGCCAGCCAGAGCTGCTCCACCGCCTGCACCAGGGCGAAGGTGACGAGCACGGCGGCCGTCGTCTCGGCCGTGATCCGCAGGAAGCTGATCGCGTTGACGTGTGCGCCGCTGTCGTCCGCGATGGCGATGAGTGACTTCTGCGCTCTGGCCGACAGGGCCAGCTCCTGGATGTCACCGCGCGAGAGCGACGAGATGGCGGCGTCGGCAGCCGCCATGAGTCCCGCGAAGGCGACGAGGAGGAAGGCCGCGACGAGCAGCCACACCGTCATCGGCGCAGCCATCCCCCGCGGCGGCCGTCACGCTGCTGCTCGTCGTGGTTGAAGCCGACGAGGATGTCGTGCTGCACACCGAACATCTCGCGCTCCTCCTCCGGCTCGGCGTGATCGAAGCCGAGCAGGTGCAGAAGGCCGTGAGCGGTGAGGAGCTGGATCTCGGCGAGCGTCGAGTGGCCCGCGTCTTTGGCCTGCGCCTCGGCGACCTGCGGGCAGACGACGATGTCGCCGAGCAGTCCCGGCGGGGTCACCCGGTCGTCGGTTCCCGGGCGCAGCTCGTCCATGGGGAAGCTGAGGACGTCGGTGGGCCCCGGCTCGTCCATCCACTGCACGTGGAGGCGTTCCATGGCCGACTCGTCGACGAAAAGCACCGCCACATCGGCATCCGCGTGGACGCGCATGAGGTCGAGTCCGAAGGTCAGCAGACGCTGGATCGAGGCCTCGTCGACCTCGATGCCGGACTCGTTGGTGATCTCAATCGACATGGATCAGGAAGCTCCTCGGGAGCCGCGATCGCCCGACTGGGCGCGTGCCTCCTGGGCGCGACGCTCGGCTCGGTTCGATGGCGGACGGTGATCGGTGGGTGTGCGCACGCCCGACCGCTGCTCGGAGCGCTCGGTGCGACGTTCATATTGTCGCGCCTGCTCGACCGAGTCGTAACGCGTGTAGGCGTCGACGATGCGACCGACGAGGTTGTGCCGGACGACGTCTTCGGATCCGAGGTGGGCGAAGTGGATGTCGTCGATCGAGTCGAGCACCCGCGTGACCTTCTGCAGACCGCTGGCCCCGGTGGGCAGGTCGACCTGGGTGATGTCGCCCGTGACGACCATCTTCGAGCCGAAGCCGAGACGGGTCAGGAACATCTTCATCTGCTCGGGCGTCGTGTTCTGCGCCTCGTCGAGCACGACGAAGGAGTCGTTGAGCGTGCGCCCGCGCATGTAGGCGAGAGGAGCGACTTCGATGGTGTTGCTCGCCATGAGCTTGGGCACCAACTCGGGATCCATCATCTCGTTGAGCGCGTCGTAAAGCGGCCGCAGGTACGGGTCGATCTTCTCGGTCAGCGAGCCGGGCAGGTAGCCGAGTCGCTCACCGGCTTCGACGGCGGGACGCGTGAGGATGATCCGGCTGACCTCACGGCGTTGCAGGGCCTGGACGGCCTTCGCCATGGCCAGGTAGGTCTTGCCCGTTCCGGCGGGACCGATGCCGAACACGATCGTGTTGTGGTCGATGGCGTCGACGTACTGCTTCTGTCCGAGCGTCTTGGGGCGCACCGCCTTGCCGCGCGCCGACACGATGGGCGTGCCGAGCAGGTCCGCCGGGCTCGAGGACCGGTCGGCTTCGAGGATGCGGGCGGAGCTGCCGACCTCGACCGTGCCGACATCGCGTCCGTTGCGGATCATCTGCAGCAGTTCCTCGATGAGACGCCGAGCCGCGTGGACCTGGTCCGCGTCGCCCGTCAGGGTGATCTCGTTGCCGCGCGCGTGCAGCTCGACGAGGGGGTACTCGCGCTCGATCTGCTTGAGCAGTCGATCCTGGGGACCGAAGAGGCGCACCATGGCGACCCCGTCGATCTGGATCCGAACCTCGGCTGACTTGCGGTCGGTACCGACGGTGGGGATCGCAACCGTCGGGAGGTCGGCTGTGTAGCGGGGTTCGCGGGCGTCGTTGCGGTCGCGATCGCGGTCAGTTGGCAAGGGAGCCTTCCGTCAGAGCGCCCGCGAGGACGTGCGCGTGAACATGGAATACGGTCTGGCCGGCGTCGGGGCCGGTGTTGAAGACGAGACGGAAGTCACCGGGGGCTGCGTGCTCGGCGGCGAGCTCACCGGCTACCCGGACCATCTCGGCGAGCAGCGACGGATCCCCCGCCGCGAGCTCGACGACGTTCCGATACTGCTCCGACTTGGGGATGACGAGCAGGTGCACCGGCGCCTGGGGCGCGATGTCGCGGAGAACGAACACGCGCTCGGTCTCGCGGAGGATGTCGCCGGGGATCTCCCCGGCCCGGATCTTCGAGAAAATCGAGGAGTCAGCCATTGCCGCAATCCTACGTGCGCCCTCCGACACCGCAGCCGGGCGTTCGCTGACGGATGACGGATGCGCCTGCCTCAGCCCCAGCGTCCCAGCAGGGCGCTCAACGCGGCGATCGCCGCGGGCCCGGCAGTAGACGTCCGGAGGACTTCGCTCCCGAGCCGTACGGACGTCGCCCCAGCCGCGACCATGCGCTCGATCTCGTCCGGTGCGATCCCGCCCTCGGGTCCGACCACGAACATCACGTCGCCCTCGTCGACACCCGAAGCGGCGTCCGAGAGGGACCTCTCCCCACCGGGAGCCAGCACGAGAACCCGGCCACCTCCCGCGATCGTCGACTCGACCAGTGCCACCAGCCCGCGCGACGACACGGGCTCGTCGACCACGGGCAGCCACGGCCGCAGCGACTGCTTGGTCGCCTCCCGCACGATCGACCGCCACCGCTCGACGCCCTTGACGGCCTTGACGCCCTCCCACCGGGAGACGCTGCGTGCCGCCTGCCAGGGCACGATCCTGTCGACGCCGAGCTCGGTCGCCGCCTGAACGGCCAGCTCGTCGCGGTCGCCCTTCGCGAGCGCCTGCACGAGCGTCAGCCGGACGACGGGACGTGGCGTTTCGACGCGCGACTCGACGACGACCTCGACCAGCTGCGGCGTCGATGACGTGACGGGGCCCTCGATGCCGACCCCGGCACCGTCGCCGATCCGCAGGCGTTCGCCCACGCGGATCCGACTGACGGCCGACGCGTGCTTCGCCTCGGCACCCGTGAGGGTCGCGGTGCCGCCCACGTCGGGCAGCGCCGCATCGGCGAGGTAGAAGTGAGCCATGGGCTCAGCTCATGAAGCGGTCGCGGAGCTTCGAGAACATGCCCTGCTGGAAGTGCGCCAGCTGGGGCTTGCTCTTCTTGTGCTTGGCCGCGAACTGCTCGATGAGCTCGCGCTCCCGGTGACCGAGCTTGGTCGGTGTCACGACCTGGACGCCGACGCGCAGATCGCCGCGCCCCGACCCGCGGAGATGCGTGATGCCGCGGTTCTTGATCACGAGCACGTCCGCCGACTGCACACCCGCACGCACCTCGAGCTCGACCTCACCGTCGAGCCCCTGGATGGTCGTCGTGGTCCCGAGGATCGCATCGGTCATGGGTACCTCGAGAGTGGCCAGGAGGTCGTCGCCGTTGCGGCTGAAGGTGTCGTGGTGCCTGACCTTGACCTCGAGATACAGGTCCCCGTTCGGACCACCACCCGGTCCGACCTCGCCCTGGCCGGGCAGCTGGAGCCGCAGCCCGGTCTCGACGCCCGCGGGGACGTCGACGTTGATGACGCGGCGCGCGCGGACACGCCCCTGGCCCTGGCAGGTCACGCAGGGGTTCGGGATGACGGTGCCGTAGCCGCGGCAGGTGCCGCAGGGGCTGGAGGTCACGACGTTGCCGAGCAGCGACCGCACGGTGCGCTGGATCGATCCGGATCCGCGGCAGATGTCGCAGGTGACGGGCGAAGTGCCGGGCTGAGCGCAGGATCCCTCGCAGGTCTGGCAGAGCACCGCCGTGTCGATCTCGACCTCCTGCTGCACCCCGAAGACCACGTCGGCCAGATCGACGTCGATGCGCAGCAGCGCATCCTGGCCGCGCTCGCGACGCGAACGGGGCCCGGACTGGCGGCCGGCGCCGCCACCGAAGAACGTCTCGAAGATGTCGCCGAAGCCGCCGAAGTCGCCGCCGCCCTGGCCGCGTCCGCCGTTGTCGTAGTCCTGACGTTGACGGGGATCGCTCAACACGTCGTAGGCGTGGGTCACGAGCTTGAACTTCTCGGACGCGTCCGCACCCGGGTTGACATCGGGGTGCAGTTCACGAGCCAGGCGGCGGTAGGCCTTCTTGATCTCTTCGGTCGATGCCTCGCGCGAGACGCCGAGGACTTCGTAATGGTCAGCCACGGGAAGAGGTGAGCCTTTCGATGCAGACGTGCGGATTCGAGCCCCGCGTGGGGGCGGAGAAGGAGGTCATCTCTCGCCGAGCAGACGCGAGAGATAGCGGGCTACAGCGCGCACGGCCGCCATGTTGTTGGAGTAATCCATTCTGATGGGCCCCAGAACGCCGAGACGTGCGATTTCGCCCGAGGAGGAACTGTAACCGCTGCTCAGGACGGCGGCCTCGGAGAGCCCCGTCGCCTCGTTCTCGCGGCCGATGGTGACCGCGATCCCGTTGGCGTCGAGAGCCACCTCGCGGAAGAGACGGAGGAGGACGACCTGCTCCTCGATCGCGTCGAGGACCGGGTGGATACTGCCTGCGAAGTCCCGTTCCGTGCGGGCGAGGTTGCCGGTTCCGGCGAGGACGATCCGATCCTGGCGCCCCTCGCCCACCTGCTCGGTGAGAGCCGTCGTGATCGCCCGCACCAGACCCGCCTGCGGCTCGACGTAACGCGTCGGCAATGTGGACAGGGCTTCGGCGGCGGCCGCCAGAGCGAGTCCGGCGACGGTCTCGTTGATGGCTTGACGCAACGAGATCAGGAAGTCCGGGTCGACGTCGGCGGGCATGTCGACCACGCGCTGGGCGACGTGGCCGCCGTCGGTGATGAGCACCGACAGCAGTCGGTCGGCGGTCAGCGGGACGAGCTCGACGTGGCGGACCATGACGCGCGAAAGCGTCGGGTACTGCACCACGGCCACCTGTTGCGTCAGCTGCGAGAGCAGACGCGTGGTGCGACTCAGGACGTCGTCGAGATCGACGGAGGATCCGAGGAAGCGCTCGATGGCCTGCTTCTGAGCGGGCGAGAGGGGTCGGAGATCGGCGAGCTGATCGACGAACACGCGATAGCCCTTGTCCGTCGGCACGCGCCCCGACGAGGTGTGGGGAGCGGTGATCAGCTCCTCTTCCTCGAGCTGTGCCATGTCGTTGCGGATGGTCGCGGCGGACACCCCGAAACGGTGCCGCTCGACGATCGACTTCGAGCCGACCGGCTCACGCGACGCGACGTAGTCCTCCACGATCACGCGAAGGACCTCGAGGCTTCTCTCCGACGCCACGGCTCCTCCTGTCGCTGGCACTCCGGACGGTCAAGTGCCAATTCTACCCGCTTCACGTGCGACGCTCCCATTGCATGGGGGCCGAGTCTGAGAGTAGGTTGAGCACCGCCGAAACGCGGGGGTGGCGGGTCGATCACGATTTTCCGGGGCGGCACCGTTTGAATAGCCACGCACCGCCCATCGGTTATGTGTCTCATCAACCACCAAAGGAACGTGAAATGTCCGCAACGCCTCCGCCGCCTCCCTCGAACGGCTACACGCCGCCCGCAGCCGCAGCCATGTCGCCTGAGGACCAGCGTCTCTGGGCGACCCTCGACCACATCGGCGGTATTTTCTTCGGCTGGATCTCGACCCTGGTGATCTACCTGGTCATGAAGGACCGCGGCGGCTTCATCCGTCAGCACTCGACGTCCGCGCTGAACTTCCACATCACGATGGCCATCGCCATGATCGTCGGTTACATCCTGACCTTGGTCGTCGTCGGAGTCCTCGTGATCATCGCCGTCTACGTCGTCATCATCATCTTCGCGATCATGGCCGCTATCGCCGCGAACAAGGGCGAGCAGTACACCTACCCGCTCTCCATCAAGTTCATCAAGTAAGCCGCACGGCTCAGCTTTCGCGAACGCCCGTCGGACCACCTCGGTGGTCCGACGGGCGTTCGTCGTTCGAGAGCTCGGGACGAACGGTCAGGTGATGCGGCGTACGACGTCGTCGGCGAGAAGCCGGCCTCGTCGGGTCAGCACCAGCGTGCCGCGAAGAGCCTTCGCCGGCTCGACCAGACCATCGGCCAGCAGACCGGCCACCGCCGTGCGCCCCTCGGAAGTCAGCGTCGACGTCGACAGGCCGTCGCGGATACGGATCTCGAGCAGGATCCGCTCGATCCTCCGCGTCTCATCGTCGAGCGTCTCGCGGCCTACTGCAGGGGATTCTCCGCGTGCGATCCGCTCCGCGTAGGCGGCGGGATGACGGGCGTTCCACCAGCGCACTCCCCCGACGTGGCTGTGCGACCCGGGTCCGACGCCCCACCAATCCGCACCCGTCCAATAGGACAGGTTGTGGCGGGAGCGGTGCGCAGGATCGGGCTCGCCGGAGGCGTCGGCACGAGCCCAGTTGCTGACCTCGTACCAGGCGTATCCGGCCTCGCTGAGCAGGTCGTCGACCAGTTCGTACATGTCGGCCTGCAGGTCGTCGTCGGGCATCGGCAGCGCTCCCGACCGGATCTGGCGGGCCATCTTGGTGCCGTCCTCCACGATCAGCGCGTAGGCCGAGACGTGGTCGGGCTCCTGCGCGATCGCGTGTTCGACCGAGCGGCGCCAGTCGTCGAGCGTCTCACCCGGGGTGCCGTAGATGAGGTCGAGGCTGACGTTCAGCCCCGCCTCACGCGCCCACGCGACGACGAGCGGCACCCGCGCGGGGTCGTGCGTGCGGTCCAGCGTCGCGAGCACCGACGGGACGGCGGATTGCATGCCGAAGGAGACACGCGTGAAGCCGGCCTCCGCGAGGCGCTGGAGATAGGCGAGGTCCACGGAGTCCGGGTTGGCCTCCGTCGTGATCTCGGCACCGGACTGGATTCCGATCCGCCTCCGCACCGCCTCCAGCATGTGGACGAGGTCGTCGGCGGGGAGAAGCGTCGGCGTCCCGCCGCCGAAGAAGACGGTCGCCGCCTCGCGTCGGGGAAGGCCCGCATCGGCGAGCACGCGAGCCGCCTGGGCCACCTCGTCGGCGGCCTGCCCGGCGAAGTCGCTGCGCTTCGCACCTCGCAACTCGTCGGCCGTGTAGGTGTTGAAGTCGCAGTACCCGCACCGCACACGGCAGAACGGCACGTGCAGGTAGACGCCGAGGGCCCGCTCGTCGGATCCGGGGACGACGCTGGGCGGGAGAGCCCCGTCGAGCGGGGCCGGATCGGCGAGCGGAAGCGCACTGGGCATCCCTCCATTCTCCCCCGCCATTGCGGAGTGTCGCGCCGACTGCGGGGTCGAAACCCGGCGCAGTCGTCGCGACACTCCGCAGTGGCGGGGGACGGGCATGGGAGGGTGGAGGCGTGGAAAGCTACGCCCTCTGGGACATCGACGGCACGCTGCTCAAGAACGGCGCGAAGGCGGGATCGCTGTACGACATCGCCGTCGCGGAAGTGACCGGGTTCGTCGCCGGCACCGCGTCACCCGGGGAGCACGGGAAGACCGACGGCCAGATCATCTCCGAGCGTCTCGCCCAGTACGGACTCGATCCCGCCCATCACTCCGCCGTCGGCGCACGACTCGACGAGCTCTCGACCGAGGCCAATCTCGGACCGAACCGCCGCGAGCTGACCGCCGGGGTGCCGGAGGCTCTCGCCGCGGTGGCTGCCGCGGGTTGGACCAACGCGCTGCTCACCGGCAACTCGCCCACGCGGGCCCGGGTCAAGCTCGTCGGTGCGGGCCTGAGCGAGGCCGATTTCGACTGGGACATGTCGTTCTTCGGTCAGACGGCACTCAAGCGCAGCGACATCACGGCTGCGGCGCGGGTGGGTCTTGCCGGGCTGACGTCCGTCATCATCGGGGACACACCCAGCGACGGCTCGGCGGCGGATGCGGCCGGAATCCCGTTCATCGCGGTCGCGACGGGCGTATTCGACCGCTCCGTCCTGGAGGCGACCAGCGCCCGAGTGGTGCTGGACGACCTCGTGAGCGGCCTGCCCGGACTGCTCGACGAGCTGAAGCGGATCGGCTCGGAAGGCTGACCTCGGCCCCGATCCGGCCTTGCTGATCAGCCGCCGATGCGGGTGGGGTGCAGCGCGGTGAGCAGGCTGCGGTTGTCCTGCTTCTGGCGGAGTCGGAGCATGGCCGACGGGATCTTGGCGGACGCGTTCGCGGCGCGGAAGACCGAGCGGACAGTCAGCCAGACCTCGCCGTCCTCGCGCTGCTCGATGACCTGCAGCTGCTCACCCTCCATGGGGTGGCCGAGTCGTGTGCCGTAGGCGAAGCCGATGCGGTTGAGCTCCTGGATGACGTAGACGACCTTGACGGGCCCCTCGACCTCGAACGGACCGACCTTGCGGTGCAGCACGGCAGTCATGCCCGCCGAGATGAAGGGGGTGCCGTCGGCGGCGTAGAGCTCTTCTTCGACGGGGGCGGCGGGTCCGATGGCACGGCCGTCCTCACCGAACTCGATGCCCGTGTAGGCGACGCCGTCGGCCTCGGCGACGATGTCGGTGACCTCGATCCCGGCGCCGCGCTGCAGTCCCCAGGTCATGAGGTCGCGGGTCGCGGTCTCGAAGCGGGCGTCGCCGCTGCCGAGCTTCTGGTCGCCCTGCCACGACTTGTAGCCTGAGGGCGGGTAGGCCAGGATCTCGTCGGTCTGGGTCGCGCCGATCGACGCGTAGTTGAGGGTGGAGTCGGCCGAGGGGCCGCCGCGCAGGGGTCCGGTCACGTCGCGATCACTCGTCCTCTCGGCGGCAAAGGCCGCTCGCTCTCGGCCACCGCGAGAGAGCGGTGACGCGTCATCAACTCATCCATCTTGCCGCGGATCGACTGGATGTCGAGCGGACTACTTGTCCTTCTTGGTCTCGACGTCGCCCGAGAGCGCGGCGATGAACGCCTCCTGGGGGACCTCGACGCGGCCGACCATCTTCATGCGCTTCTTGCCCTCCTTCTGCTTCTCGAGGAGCTTGCGCTTACGCGTGATGTCGCCGCCGTAGCACTTGGCGAGCACGTCCTTGCGCATGGCGCGGATGGTCTCGCGAGCGATGATGCGGGCGCCGATGGCGGCCTGGATCGGCACCTCGAACTGCTGGCGCGGGATGAGCTTCCGCAGCCGCTCGGCCATGAGGGTGCCGTAGGCGTACGCCTTGTCGCGGTGCACGATCGCGCTGAACGCGTCGACCGTCTCGCCCTGGAGGAGGATGTCGACCTTCACCAGGTCGGCTTCGCCCTGACCGGCGGGCTCGTAGTCGAGACTCGCGTAGCCCTTCGTGTTGCTCTTCAGCTGGTCGAAGAAGTCGAACACGATCTCGCCGAGCGGGAGTGTGTACTTGAGCTCGACCCGGTCCTCGCCGAGGTACTCCATGCTCTGCATGGTCCCGCGGCGGCTCTGGCAGAGCTCCATGATCGCGCCGACGTAGTCCTTCGGCGCGAGGATCGAGGCGTTGACGATCGGCTCGACGACCTTCTCGATCCGACCCGTCGGGTACTCGCTCGGGTTGGTGACCGTGACCGTCTTCCGATCCTCGGTCGTCACGTCGTAGGGCACGCTCGGCGCCGTCGTGATGAGGTCGAGATCGAACTCGCGGCTGAGGCGCTCGGTGACGATCTCGAGGTGCAGCAGGCCGAGGAACCCGCAGCGGAAGCCGAAGCCGAGTGCGACCGAGGTCTCGGGCTCGTACTGCAGGGCCGCGTCCGACAGCTTGAGCTTGTCGAGGGCCTCACGGAGGTCGGGGTAGTCGCTCGCGTCGATCGGGTAGACACCCGAGAACACCATGGGCAGCGGATCCGTGTATCCGGACAGCGCCTCGGTCGCAGGCTTCGACGCGGTCGTGACGGTGTCGCCGACCTTCGACTGGCGCACATCTTTCACGCCCGTGATCAGGTAGCCGACCTCGCCGATGCCGAGGCCCTTGCTGGGCGTCGGTTCGGGCGAGCTGACGCCGATCTCGAGGATCTCGTGCGTCGCGCGGCTCGACATCATCTGGATCCGCTCGCGCGGGTTGAGCTTGCCGTCGATCATGCGGACGTAGGTGACGACGCCACGGTAGGCGTCGTAGACCGAGTCGAAGATCATGGCGCGCGCCGCGGCATCCGGGTCGCCGACCGGGGCGGGGATGCGCTCGACGACGCGGTCGAGGAGGTCCTCGACACCCATGCCCGTCTTACCCGAGACGCGCAAGACGTCGTCGGGGTCGCCGCCGATGAGCTGCGCGAGCTCGCGGGCGTACTTGTCGGGATCGGCCGCGGGCAGGTCGATCTTGTTGAGGACCGGGATGATCTCGAGGTCGTTCTCGAGGGCAAGGTAAAGGTTCGCGAGGGTCTGGGCCTCGATGCCCTGCGCCGCGTCGACCAGGAGGATGGCGCCCTCGCAGGCGGCGAGCGACCGCGAGACCTCGTAGGAGAAGTCGACGTGGCCCGGGGTGTCGATCATGTTCAGCGCGAACGTGTCGCCGCCGACCTGCCAGGGCATGCGCACGGCCTGGCTCTTGATGGTGATGCCGCGCTCGCGCTCGATGTCCATGCGGTCGAGATACTGCGCGCGCATGTCACGGTCGGAGACGACTCCCGTCATCTGCAGCATGCGGTCGGCGAGGGTCGACTTGCCATGGTCGATGTGGGCGATGATGCAGAAATTGCGGATCGCGCCCGGCGGGGTTGCGGCGGGCTGGAGCGCCGACGAAGCACGGGGAGACATATCCGAGAAGTCTCCCACACGCCGCGCTCCCGCCGAGTAGCGCGGACCTTCCGGCCTTGTACGGGTATTGCGGCTCAGTTGGTACGCCGCAACGTTCTCTCTTGGCCGGAATACCCGTGCAGGTGGCGGGGGCGGGGGCGCGCTGGTATGCTCTTGCGTTGGTCCGCGTGCTCGATCACGAGCGCCGGGTCTGCCGATTCCACTCGCGTGGTCATCCTCTCGTTCGCGGACGACCTCGTTTCCTGTGCTGCTGCCACAGGGGTGCGATACCGGCTGGCGGCGTCTGCCCTCTATCCAGACAGCTTCCACACCAGTCATTCACACACGTACGAATCGAACAGAAGAAAGAGCTCTCGTGGCAAACATCAAGTCGCAGATCAAGCGCATCCTGACCAACAAGAAGGCCCAGGACCGCAACAAGGCCGTCAAGAGCCAGCTCAAGTCCGCCGTCCGCGCCACCCGTGAGGCCATCGCCGCCGGCGACAAGGAGAAGGCCACCGCCGCTCTCGCCCTCGCGAACAAGCGTCTCGACAAGGCCGTCTCCAAGGGCGTCATCCACCGCAACCAGGCGGCCAACCGCAAGTCGGCCATCTCGAAGCAGGTCTCCGCGCTCTGACGCAGAGCATCCGACGAAAGGCTCCGCTCCGGCGGGGCCTTTTCTCGTTAACGCCCATTGGCGCGACCCGGGCGACTGGCCGTGGAACAACGATGCTCGGCAGAGATCCGATCGCGGCTGAGCACACCCGCTCCGAGACTGATCGAGAGGCGCCGACAGGACGCGCCGGTCGTCAGGAGGTCACCATGTCCGAAACCCTCGCCACCCCGCCGCCGACACGCGACGCGGGAGCCGTTGAGCATTTTCGTCGCCGCCTGGCGTTCGAGACCGACCCCGCGGATCTCCACGCCGATCTGGAAGCCGGCACGGGAGTCGTCGTGGTCGATACCCGCAGCGACGCCGCGTGGGCCCAAGGTCGGATTCCGCAGGCGCTCCACATGCCCACGGTCCGGATCCGCGAGGAAGCTGCGAACCTCATCGCCCCCGGCACATCTGTCGTCGTCTATTGCTGGAGTCCCGGCTGCAACGGCGGCAGCAAGGCCGCCCTGGCGTTCGCCGAACTGGGCTATCCGGTCCGCGAGATGATCGGCGGGTTCGAGTACTGGGCCCGCGAGGGCTACCCGGTCGCGACCGACTCCGGCGTGAGCCGTCGCGCGGCGGACCCGCTGACCGCGCCGACCGCGGGGCCCAGCTGCGGCTGCTGACGCCCGTCGTCCCGGTGGTCCCCGGACCGCCGGGACACTCGGCTCGAGCCGCTCACACGGTGATGGTGCCTCGGGAAGCGACGATCCGCACCATCCGCTCGAGAGCGTAGAGGGGGTCGCGGGCTGCACCCTTGATGCGCTCGTCGGTGTCGGCGAGCACCTCGAAACACCGACCGAGCCCCTCCTCGGTCCACCCTTCGAGGTCGCGGCGGGCGCGGTCGACCTGCCACGGAGCGGCGCCGATCGACGACGCGATCTGGCCCGACGGACCGCGAACGCCGGACACCTTCGCCATGGTGCGCAGTTTCGCGGCGAAGGCGGCGACGGTGGGCACGGGGTCGGCTCCGCTCGCGAGGGCGTGGCGCAGCAGAGCGAGGGCCTCTCCGTGTCGACCGGCGATGGCGGCGTCGGCGACCTTGAAGGCGTTGGTCTCGATGCGGCCGCCGTAGTACTTGTCGACGACAGCCTCGGTGATCTCCTCGCTCGCATCGGAGATCAGCTGGCTGCATGCGGCGGCGAGCTCCGCCACGTCGTCCTGGAAAGCCGCCAGCACGGCGCGCAGCGCGCCGGGTGTGATTCGACGGCCTGCACTGCGGAACTCGGCGACGGCGAAGTCGTGCTTCTCGGAGTCCTTCTTCAACTCGAGGCAGGCGACCTCGATGGCGCCGCCGGTGCCCGCGCGGATCGCGTCGAGCAGCTTCTTCCCCCGTACTCCCCCGGCGTGCCGGAGGACGACGTAGGCGTCGGCCGCCGGCGTGGCCACGTAATCGAGCGCGTCGGCGAGGAAGCGGTCGGAGCACTTCTCCACGTTCGTCACCCGAACCATCCGGGGCTCGCCGAACAGCGACGGAGACGCGAGGCTGACGAGCTCGCCCGGTGCGTAGTCGGCGGCGTCGAGATCGTTCACCTCGAGGCTCGGATCCTCAGTGGTGAGCATGTCGCGGAGGAGCCGCGTCGCCCGATCGGCGAGGAACCCCTCGGTGCCCGAGACCAGCACGACCGGTGCAGGGCGGATGTCCGACCAGCTCAGCGCGTTGGACGCTCCACCGGAGCGTGACCCCGCCCCGCGAGCGGCGGGACGGGAGGTGCGAGTGGCCATTCCCCCACCCTAGCCAGCGGTGCCGACATCACGGATCCCGGTCGGTCCACACCGTCATCGGTCTGCCGTCTCGACCCGCGGTGACCACGATCGTGCCGACGAGATCGGTGCGCTCGATCTGGTCGCCCAACGAGCCGAGCATGTTCAGCAACGATGACGCCGGGTGGCCGTAGGTGTTGCCGGCCCCGACGGACACGAGCGCGAGTGCAGCTCCGAGCGAGCCGTAGAGGCGGGCGGACTGGTCGGCTGAACCGTGATGGGCCACCCCGACGACGTCGACGGGCTGCACGTCCGCCTCACGGAGCAGCCGCTCCTGCGCCTCCTCGCCCATGTCGCCCAGCAGCAGGGCGGACGTGCCCGGGGCCCGGACGTCGAGCACCACGCTCGCGTCGTTGCCGGGCTCCACCCCGGCGACCGGCCAGAGAACGCTCCAGCGGACCCGCCCCAGAACTCCGCGGTCGCCCTGAGCGGCAGGGAAGACCTGCGCTCCACCGGCGGCGAGGTCAGCGACGAGCTCGTCCGCGTCCGCACCGTCGCTCGGACCGACCATGAGCCGGTCGACCCGTCCGATGAGATGCGGAGCTGCTCCGATGTGGTCCCGGTCGAAGTGGGTGAGGACGAGGAGGGCGATCCGGTCCACCCTCATCAGGTCGAGACAGGCCTCCAGGAGTGCCGGGTCGTCGCCCGTGTCGACCAGCGCATACAGCCCGTCACCACCGCGGATCAGTGTCGCCGCACCCTGTCCGACATCGCAGGCGGCCACGTCCCAGTCCCGGGGAACGCTCGCGTCGCGTCCGATGTGCGCGCCGAACAGACTCGCAACGGTCACGACGACGAGAGCGGCACCGATCACGAGCAGACCGAGACGCCTTCGCAGGACACCCATACCGATCAGCAGGAGCGCAGCGCCGGCGAGCGCCGCACCGGCGAGTCCGGGTATCCACGGCAGCGTCACCGGGACGGACGCGAAGAATCGGGCGACTGCCGCGATCCATGCCGACGGCGCCCATCCGACGGTGCCGAGCAAAGCACCGAGCCACGGCACGATTCCGAGCAGCAGGCAGGCCAGCAGGCCCAGGACGGTCGCGAACGGGGCCGCGGGCCCGGCGAGCAGGTTGGCGGGCACCGAGAGCAGCGGGATATCGGGGCGGAGAAGGATGAGGATCGGCTGGCAGGCGACCTGCGCGGCCGTGGGAATGGCGACGGCGAGGGCCACCGCGCGGGGCATGACCCTCTCCAGGCCGCGCGTGATCGGGCCGGCCAGCAGGAGGAGCCCGGCGGTGGCGGCTGCGGACAGCGCGAAGCCCGCGTTCCGGGCCAGCCAGGGGTCGACGACGAGCAGACTGACGACGGCGAGCCCCAGGGCGGACAGCCCGCCGCGCCGACGCCCCGTGGCGACCGCGACGAGCACGGCGAGCGCCATGACGGCTGCCCGGAGGACGCTGGGCTGCGGAGTCACCAGCACGACGAAAGCCGCGAGCCCCACGATCCCACCCGCGATCCGCACCCGGAGCCCGGCACCGAGTAACGCGAGCAGTCCGACGGCGCCCGCCACGACCAGCGCGCAGTTCGCACCCGAGACGGCGGTCAGGTGACTCAGCGACGACTCCACCATCGCAGCCCGCAGCGACTCACTCACGGCGGAGGTATCGCCGATGGCCAGGCCGGGCAGCAGGGCTCCCCCATCGCCCGGTAGCCGCGCCGACCAACCCGAGAATCCCGCCCTGAGGTCGTCCGCGGCGGCGATGATCCCCGCCGGTTCCGACCTCACCCGCTCGTCGGTCACCGAGGTCAGGAGCCAGGCGACGTCGTCGGTCGTCTCCGCGCGGATGAGCGTGGCCTCGAGCGAGAGGACGGAGCCGATCCGATGGTCGGGGACGGCCCCCTCGCCCTTCGGGCTGTCGCGGCCCGGCTGGTCGAACACGAGGACGGGCGCCCGCACCGCGATGCTCCGGTCCGGGTCCGACAGCCGGGCGACGGCGACCAGCACCCCAGCGGTGCGGGAGGCGGTGGGCATCCCGAAGCGCTCCGTCATGACGGGTGGCGCGGTCACCTCGACGGTCGCGATGACTCGGTCCCGGTCGTCCAGGCCGTCGGGCCACCGAATCGCATGCTGCAGTTGCGCGGACAGCACGAGCACTCCGGTGAGAGCGAGCAGGACTGCGCTCGCCACCATCACGGAAGTCCCCCGCCCGCCCCGTGTCGCGGCAGCTGCACAGGTGAGGGCGAGGAGCAGCAGCAAGCCGGCCGTCCAGGGCGCCGGTTCGACGGCGGTGAAGACTAGCGCCAGGATCCACGCGATCGTCGGAAGCGCGGAAACGAGGGCCGAGCTGGCGGCGGTCGCCGGGCGCCCCCGCCTCCGGAAGATCCTGCGGCCCGCCTCAAGAGGTCTCACGGCACCACCAGATCCCGGAGGTTCTCGACCGTCTTGGCGCCGATGCCGTCGATCTGGAGGAGGTCGTCCACCGACGAGAAGCGGCCCCCGGCCTCCCGCCAGTCGACGATCCGCTGCGCGATGGCCGGTCCGATCCTCGGGAGCGAATCGAGCTGTTCGACGGATGCGGACGACAGGCTGATGACGCCCCCGGCGCCGGTCGCGGATCCGGAGCCCTGGCCCGCAGTCGGGACGGGCACCTCGCCGATCTTGGGCACGATGAGCTGCTCACCGTCGATCACACGTCGGGCCAGGTTGACGGCCCCGGCTTCGGCCGCCTCGGTGAGCCCACCGGCCGCCGCGATCGCATCGAGCACTCGAGCGTCGCTCGCCAGCTCGTAGACGCCCGGCGAGCGCACCTCGCCGAGCACGTGGACCAGGGCCGGTGCCGAGTCGACCGCTCCACCGCCGGACTGCACCGTCACATCCGACGCTCCGCCCGTGCTCGAGGGCACCGCGACCGGGCGCGGGGCGGACCCCGCGGCCGTCACCGCCGACATGGCCACGGCGACCGCCAGAGCGAGCACCACGAGCACCACCGCCGCGCCCACGCCGAGTCGAGCGCGCAGGTTCCCGGCGAGCCGTCCCAACGGTGCCAGATCCCGTTCACTCATGGGATCCGACGGTAGGCATCCCGGAGCTTCGACATCCGGGGGCGTCGCGAAGACGTGCACGGTCCGGCGGCGAATCGAGTTGGGGAGGAGCCGGGAAGAGCGTGAGCGGCCTCGGGACCTGAACGGGGAGTCGCCTCGGAGAACCTACCGTCGAGCCCCTAGCCTGGGGTTGCGACGTCGGTGTCGCACCCCAACCGGGACGATCGAGTCGAAGGAGGCCCATGCAGCGCCCATCCTTCGGCCACCGCTCCCCCGCGCCGCCTGCCGGCGAGGTCGACAAGCCCACTCCGACCCGGGTCTCCCCCCAACTCGGGACGTCGATGATCCCCCGGGGTCGCCGCGCCAAGCTGCGCGGCCAGATCCGGGGCCTGTCTCGACACCGTCATGAGGGAACCGCGTCGATCGGAAGTCAGGCCCGCCAAGCGGTCCAACTGCTGGTTCCGACCGTCGTGCTGGCCCTGCTCGTCACACTCGGGCTCGTCGCGTTCTTCGTCGCCCCCACTCACCGGGGACCCATGCCCGAGGCTCTCATCGCCATGATGATCGCCCTCTCCCCGCCGCTCACCTTCGGCGCGTCGCGGCGGCTCGGCCTGAGCCTCATCGGCGGACTCGTCGCGGCGACCGTCGCGGCGTGCGTGCTCCCGACCGCTTCCTCCGATGTCGTCGGAGCTCCCGAACACGTGGCTGTCGTCGCGGGTCTGACCGCCGTGGCCCTCTGGCCCTTCAATCTGGCCGGCACCGTGCGGCGCTACGCCTGCGGGCTGCTGTCCGGCGTAGCCATCGCGGCGAGTCCCATCGCGATCATCGCCATCGCGGCGGCCATCTACTGGATCATGCGCGAGAAGGAGGACAGGCTCCGCCGCTCTCGCGCGCTGCGCGGGCCGGTGATCCTCGGCTCGGCGGTCGGCGCCCTC
Source organism: uncultured Naasia sp. (assembly GCA_913778905.1). Lineage (GTDB taxonomy): Bacteria > Actinomycetota > Actinomycetes > Actinomycetales > Microbacteriaceae > Naasia. Next base: position 32,810 of record CAJYYA010000021.1, read on the forward strand.
GGGATCGTGATCCTCACCGTCAGCGGGATCGACCTCAGCGCCTCCACCTGGGCCGGCGGGGTCGTGCTCGCGACCATCGTCATCTCGGTCGCTCCCGCGCTCGGATTCCTCGCCGGAGTGGGAGCGGATGCCGCACTCCTCGCCGCGACCAATCCCGAAGCCGACACCAAGACGCGCTTCGTCGGCGTCATCGGCGGACTGGCGATCGGCCTCCTCATCGCGGCTGCGTTCGGAGGCGCCGCGGCCCAGATCCGGGACCGCTCCTACGTCGTCGACGTGGAGGGCGTCCGTCCGGCGGCCCTGGCGCCGTACGTGACCGACGCGAGCTGAGGCCCAACGGAAGCCTGCTAGGGCCCCGATACGTCTCGCTTCTCGGCCGTAGGCTCCACGTGCGTCACGCACGAGGGACTCGGTTCGCGGCCGCTACTCGGCCTCCCGAGTTCGGACGCGAAAACGGCCGCGGACCCGAGTGGTCGGGGCCGCGGCCGTTGGACGGGTCAGATTACGGCTTGGTCGCGATGTTCACCAGGCGCGGGGCGCGCACGATGACGTTGACCACCTGACGCTCACCGATCGCACGCTGGACGGCCGTTGACTCGCGAGCGAGCTTCTCGAGGTCCTCACCCGCGATCTTCGGCGACACCTCGAGACGGTCGCGGACCTTGCCGTCGACCTGCACGACGGCCGTCACGCTCTCCTCGACCAGGAGCGTCGGGTCGGCCTTGCGCCAGCCGTAGAGCGCGACGGACGGTTCGTAGCCGAGCGTCTCCCACATCTCCTCGGCCGCATACGGCGCGAACAGGCTGAGGGTCAGCGCGATGGCTTCGGCGGCCTCGCGCACCGCTGCATCAGCGGGGCCTGCGCCGGAGTCGATGACCTTGCGGGTCGCGTTGGTGAGCTCCATGATGCGCGCGACGAGGACGTTGAACTTGAACGCCTCGATCAGGCCGGGTGCATCCGCCCAGAGACGGTGGGTCTGACGGCGCAGCTTCTCGTCACCCGTCTTCCACACGACATCCGGGACGCTCGTCACATCGGCCGCGATCCGCTGCGCACGAGCCAGGAACTTGGCCGCACCGGCGGGCGAGACGTCGGCCCAGTCGATATCGTCCTCCGGCGGGCCGGCGAACGCCATGGTCAGGCGGATCGCATCGACGCCGAACTCGTCGAGCTGCTCGGAGAGCTTGACGATGTTGCCCTTCGACTTGCTCATGGCCGAGCCCTCCATGAGGACCATGCCCTGGTTGAGCAGCGCCGTGAACGGCTCGGTGAAGCTCACATAGCCCATGTCGAACAGCACCTTGGTGATGAAGCGCGCATAGAGCAGGTGCAGGATCGCGTGCGTCACACCGCCGACGTACTGATCGACGGGAGCCCACTTGTCGACCTCCTTGGGGTCGAACGCCTGGGTGTCGTCGTTCGGCGACATGAAGCGCAGGAAGTACCAGCTGCTGTCGACGAACGTGTCCATGGTGTCGGTGTCGCGGCGCATCGGCTTGCCGTCGAGCTCGGTCTCGACCCACTCGGTGGCTCCACCGAGTGGCGAGGTGCCCTTGGGCTTGAGGTCGAGACCCTCGCTCGCGGGCAGGCGCACGGGCAGCTGCTCCTCGGGCACGGGGACCTCGTTGCCTTCACGGTCGTACAGGATCGGGATGGGCGTGCCCCAGTAGCGCTGACGCGAGATCAGCCAGTCGCGCAGGCGGTAGTTCTTGGCCTTGCGGGCGAGACCCTGCGCTTCGAGGTGGGCGACGATCTTGGCGATCGCATTGACCTTGCTGAGGCCGTCGAACTGGCCGGAGTTGACCAGACGCCCCTCGCCCGTGAGAGCGGTGCCCGTGGTCGCCGGGTCGAACTCATCGGGGTGCGCGGCGTGGTTCTCGAGGTCCTCCTCGGTGATGACCGGGATCGCCCCCGTCACCGGCTGGGTCGTGTCGACGACCACGCGCACGGGCAGGTCGAAGGTGCGGGCGAAGTCGAGGTCGCGCTGGTCGTGCGCGGGGACGGCCATGATGGCGCCCTGGCCGTAGTCGCTCAGCACGTAGTCCGCCGCCCAGATCGGCAGGCGCTCGCCCGTGAGCGGGTTGATGGCGTAGCGGCCGGTGAACACACCGGTCTTCTCACGGTCGGCCGTGAGGCGCTCGATCTCGGTGCTCTTCTGGACCTTCTCGAGGTAGTCCTGGAAGGCCATGCGGACGCCGGCGTCCTCGGCTCCGGCGACGAGTTCGCCCGCAAGGTCCGAGTCGGGGGCCACGACCATGAAGGTGGCCCCGGCGAGGGTGTCCGGACGCGTCGTGTAGACCGTCACCTTCTCGGAACGGCCCTCGACCTCGAAGTCGATGTCGGCGCCGGTCGAGCGGCCGATCCAGTTGCGCTGCATCGCGATGACCTTGGACGGCCAGCGACCCTCGAGCTGGTTGAGGTCGTCGAGCAGTCGGTCGGCGTAGTCGGTGATCCGCAGGTACCACTGCGTCAGCTTCTTCTTGACGACCAGTGCGCCACTGCGCTCGGAGGTGCCGTCGGGAAGGACCTGCTCGTTGGCGAGCACGGTCTGATCCACCGGGTCCCAGTTGACCCAGCTGTCCTTGCGGTAGGCGAGCCCGCGCTCGTACATCTTGAGGAACAGCCACTGGTTCCACTTGTAGTACTCGGGGTCGCTCGTGTGGAGGACGCGGTCCCAGTCGAAGCTCGGGGCGTAGCGCACCATCGACTCGCGCTGCTGGGCGATGTTGGCGTAGGTCCACTCGCGGGGGTCGACACCGCGCTTGATGGCCGCGTTCTCCGCGGGGAGACCGAAGGAGTCCCAGCCGATGGGGTGGAGGACGTTGAACCCCTGCTGACGCCAGTAACGCGCGATGACGTCGCCCAGCGCATACGCCTCGGCGTGCCCCATGTGCAGGTCACCGGACGGGTACGGGAACATGTCGAGGATGTACTTGCGGGGGCGCTTGTCATCCGAGTCGGCCGTCGCGAACGGCTTGAGCTCTTCCCACACCCGCTGCCACTTGCCCTGGATGCGGACGAAGCCGGGCTCGGCCGGCTCCGTGCCGAAGCCGTCGCCGGCCGGGACGCTCTGCTCTGCGGCAGCGTTCTGGGAAATGTCGGTCACTCGTGGCTCACCTCGTCTGATCGCCGCGGGCGGGTGCCCCGTTCACGGCCGCAGACAAGCGTAGTAGGCCCGGATGGCGCGCGCCGCGCGAGCCCATCCGGCTCCATCCCCTGCGCTCAGCAGGAGGAACAACCGTTCAGCAGGAGGAATCCGACCGATTGCTCCTGCTGAGGCGTCGAAGTTCCTGCTGAGCGCGAGGGTCAGGCGGAGGTGCGGGCCAGGAAGTCGAGCGCCCGCTCGCGGAAGGCGCGCGCGGTGGGGGCGTTGAAGTGGTTCCGGCCCGGGATCTCGAAGAACTCGGCGCCCGGTGTCGCGGCCGCGAGTGCCTTCGACGCCGCCAGGATCCGGTCCTCACTCCCCGCGGCGAACAGGACGGGCTGCGTCGGTGGGTTGGCCGGATCCGGCTGCGGTCCGCCCCGCATGCCCTCCACCAGCGACACGAGCGCCTGCAGGTCGTTGCCCCGGATCGACGACGCCATCGTGAAGTAGGCCTGGGTCAGCGGATCGTCGATGGGCTCTCCCGTGTCGAGGTGACGTTGCGCGAGGTCGACGCGGAAGCGCGTGAGGGGGTCGCCGTCCGGGATGCCGCCCAGGACGGCACGGTCGATGAGGTCGGGCATCTCGAGGCTCGCGTGCCACCCGACGCGCGCGCCGAGCGAGTATCCGACCAGGGTCACGCGGTCGAGGAGGTAGGTGTCGAGAACGGCTCGGAGGTCGGAGACCAGGAGATCCATCCGGTAGGCGCTCGACTCGTGGGGGTGGCTGCTACGGCCATGGCCCCGCTGGTCGTAGGCGACGACGCGGTAGCCGGCGCGCTCGAGCTCCCGCGTCCACCCGGTCGCGTTCCAGTTCGCCAGGGCGGAGGACGCGAAACCGTGGACCGCCACCACGACGGGGGCGTTCGGATCCTCGCCGTTCCACTCGTAGGTCGCGATCGACGTTCCGTCGGAGGTCAGGACGGCGCGGGGCTCGGGGGCTGGCGGCAGACGCAGGGACACATGACCACTCTGCCGGACCACGCGTGTCTCGAACCGACATGCCCCGCCGCCAGGCCCGATAAGAAGCGCGGTTCTTATCGGGCGGCCCGATCCGCTCCAGTCCGCGCCGAAGCGACGCCGCACTGAACAAATGCAGGAAGTCAGTTTTCGAATGCAGGAGCGACCGCCCCGAATGCAGGAGCTCAGCCGCGACTTCCGCGTGTTTCCGGGCTTCGACGGTGGGTCCTGAGCGGAGGGTCCTGCATTCGAAAAGTGGGTTCCTGCATTTGTTCAGCAGCAACGCGGCGCTGAGGGGGCGGAGGGTCAGAGAGCACCCAAGGCGCGAAGGATGGGCGCGGCCTTCAGCTTCATCTCGGCGAGCTCGGCATCCGGGCGGGACAGCGCGGTGATGCCGCCGCCCGCACCGACGAACGCGCGGCCCGAGGAGTCGTATTCCGCACCGCGGATGGTCATCGCCAGCTCGGCGGACCCGTCGCCCCGGACGAGCCCGAACGCCCCCGCATAGAGCCCGCGAGGACCCGCTTCGAACTCGGCGAGCAACTGCATGGCCCGACGCTTCGGCGCCCCGGTCATCGATCCGGCCGGGAACAATGCGTCCACCACGTCGGCGATCGTGTGCCCCGGCAGCAGACGAGCCGACACCGTGCTCACGAGCTGATGCACCTGCGGGTAGCTCTCGACGGCGAAGAGCGAGTCCACCGCCACCGAGCCCGTGACCGCGATCCGACTCAGGTCGTTGCGGACGAGATCGACGATCATGAGGTTCTCGGCCAGCTCCTTCTCGTCGGCGCGGAGCTCGACGGCGAGCGCGGCGTCCGCCGCCGGATCGGAGCCGCGCGGGCGGGTGCCTTTGATGGGACTGCTGGAGACAACGCCGTGAGCGGACAGCGACACGAACCGTTCCGGCGAGGCGCTCACGAGGGTCCGGTCGCCGAGGCGGAGGAACCCCGCTCGGTGAGTGGGGCTGCCCGCACGGAGCCGCGAGTACGCGATCCACGGGTCGTCGGGCCGGGTGACCGTCGCGAGATTGGTGAGGCACAGCTGATAGGAGTCGCCGCGGCGGATCGCCTCCAGGCATCGGCCGATCCGGTCGAGGTAGGCGGCATCGTCGTGGCGCCAGGCGACTTCCGCAGCCGGAGCGTCGTCGACCGGAACGCTCGGCCGTGGGTCGGGGTCGGCGTCGGCCGACGTGACGAGCGCGTCTACGCGTGCCCGCCATAGCGGGTCCCCCTCCACGACCAGCCGCCGATCCGCGTGTCGGAACGACAACGAGCGAGCGACGCGGAGGAAGCGGGCGGATCCGTCGTAGGCGATCCAGCCGACGGCCAGAGGCGACGACGCGGCGGCCGGGTCGAGCATGACCCGCGGGACGGCGTCGATGACCTCGTCGCCCACGACGAGGTGACTCCACCCGGAGTCGTCGCTCGCCTCGAGAAGGGCTGCATACGGGGCGTCACAGGCGAGCGCCTCGAAGGCGAGATGCGGAGCGATCCATCCCTCGGGGTGACGGCCCCCATCCGACTCGCGCATAGGCTCAGGATAGGAGCCGCGCACCGCGGGGAGAGGATCGTATTGCCGTGCCCGATGCAGCCTCGACCGACCCCGTCCTCGCCCCGATGCGCTGGATCGGGTCTTCTCTCCGCCCGGTCGACACCTGCTCGGTCGCCGGGGAGAAGGTGCTCGCGGCCGACTCGTGGCTCGTCGTCGACGGTCGGATCCTCGCGATCGACGCTCATCGCACGCGCTTCCTGACCGCGGTCGGGTCGACCTCGACGGTGTCTTCACCGAGCTCTGCAACCCCCTCCCCTGCCGAGACCGAGTCGTTCTGGGATGCGGCCCTGGCCTCGATCCCGCGGGACGGGACGTGGTTTCCGCGGGTCGATCTCGTCGAGACCGGCGGGAGGCCGGAACTCCGCTTCCTCCTTCGGCCCGCACCCGAACGCACCCGTTCGATCGTCGTCGCCACACATCGCGGCCGCGATCCGCGCACGGTCCCCTCGGTGAAAGGTCCCGACCTCGGGGCCATGCTGCGGCTCCGGAGCGAGGCCCAGAAGAAGGGCGCGGGCGAGGCGGTCATCGTCTCCCCCGAGGGCTACCTCGTCGAGGGTGCCTACAGCGCCTTGGCGTGGTGGCGCGGCGACGTGCTCTGCTTCCCCGCTGACGACCTGGCCAGGGTCGACTCGGTCACCGCCCGCATCCTCGAGACCCTCGCGCGGGCACTCGGAGTCGAGACGATCCGCGAGCACGTGACCGCGAACGAGATCGACGGCCTCGAGGTGTGGGCGATGAGCGCACTGCAGGGGTTCCGCATCGTGACCTCCTGGGTCGGCGGACCGTCGACCGCCGAGCTCCCGGGGCGTCTCGACCTCTGGCGGCGCCGAGCCGAATCGCTGCGTCGGCCGCTCCCCGCGGCCTGAGACCGGAGTCGCGGCGGCCTGAGGTTCGCCGGCACCGGTCCGGAGCGCACGTTCCGGTCACCGACCGTCGAAGACGCGCCTCCTCCACCCGTCCCCGGCCGATCGCTCGTGCCGATCGCCAGAATGACCGGATGGACCACAGTCATGAACTCGACCGCGTCGCATCCGCCCTGGTCGACGCGGCCCGTGCGACCCCGCTGACCGCGACGATCGCGTCGGACACGTGGACGACCGTCGCCGACATGGTCGACCACGTCGGTTGCATCCAGCGCTGGGCGACCGGGATCCTGCGCACGGGAGTCGCCGCCGACGAAGCCCACCACGTCCGCCCCGCCGAGCGCGAGCCGATCGAGTGGCTGGCCGAGGGAGCGGCCCGGCTCGTCGACGTGGTCGCCGACGCGGATCCCGACGCGGCGTGCTGGACCTTCGTCGGCCCGGGTGTCGCGGCGTTCTGGGGGCGACGCATGATCCACGAGGCGACCAAGCATCTGTGGGACCTGCGCACCGCCACCGATCCGACCCCTTCGCTCCCGGCCGAGGTGGGACCGGGCACACCGGCCGCGATCATCGACGAATTCGACGAGGTCTTCATCACCCGCGCCCGTCGGCAGCAGAACCCCGCTCCGCTCCCAGGAAGCGTGCTGCTGCGCCCGAACGACTCCGACCGAAGCTGGCTGATCGAACCCGATTGGCTCGTCGTCCACGACCCCCGCACGCCGTCCGCCTCGGCGACGCTCACAGCGACGACCGCGGACCTGGCGCTTGTGCTCTGGGAACGCGCCGACCCGTGGATGCTCCCGAGCCGCTTCGCCCGCGCGGGCGACGACGACGCCATCCGAGCACTGCGCGACACCCCCATCCACCTCTGACCGGTCTGGACGAACCGACGGTAGGGCCCGTCGGTCTGGACGATACGGCGCGATAGTGTCGCCATGCCCCCGCTCGATTGGACGAAGCGGAAGGGTCGATCCTCAGGAGCACCATGGTCAGCGAGTCCCGCCCGAACAGCTCGATGCCGAGGGAGAAGCCGAGACTCGACTCGGTCGACCTGAAGATCCTCGCCGAGCTGCGCAGCAACGGGCGCATCTCGATGTCCGCCCTCGCGCAGCGCCTGGGGCTGTCACGTGCGGGCGTCTACAACCGAGTCGACGCCATGACCCGTGAGGGCGTCATCACCGGATTCAGTGCCCGGGTGGAGCCGCGGCTCGTCGGACTGGACATCTGCGCGCTCATCTTCGTGACCGTGCACCCGCAGAGCTGGGAGCCGTTCCGCGAGGCGATCCAGGCCATGCCGGACGTCGAATACTGCTCGGTCACGACCGGTGAGCACGACGCGATGCTGCTCGTCCGAGCCGAGGACGTCGGCGGTGTGCACGAGTTCGTGACGGGCATCGTCGCCGTGCGTCCCGAGGTGAAGGCCGTGGTCAGCGTCGTCGTTCTCGACGAGGTGGTCCGGAAGCCGTACCTGCTGCCGAGCGACATCCCCGACCGCACGGATCAGGCCGCGCGCCTGGGCATGACCCGCTGGACCCGCCCGGCGGCCGACCGCGAGTCGCTGCCCCGCTGAGCTCGTCCCGGCCCGGGGGCCTCGATACGCCTGCGGCTACTCGGCCGTGGGCCCCACGTGCGTAAGCACGAGGGACTCGATACGGGGCGCTTCGCGGCCCCTACTCGACCTCCGGAGCTCCCCCGGACGTCGAGTAGGCCGCCAGGCCGTACCGAGTCCCCTCCGCCTGACACGGAGTGGGCCCAGGCTCGAGTAGGAGCGAAGCGACGTACGGAGAGCACAACGGATCAGCACCCGCGAAGCCGGTCCCTACCCCGGGGTGTCAGCGGCTCGGGATCTCCACGCACACGCTCTCGTGCTGGACGCCATCGAGTTCGAACGCCTCGACCAGGCTCAGACCCTCCGGGCGCAGCTCGACGCGGCTCTCACCGTCGCCCGACACCACCGTGCCGTCGCTGACGAGAACATGGACGAACTCGACGGAGAGACGCTGCCCCTCACGGCGACCGACGAAGCGGCCGAATGTCACCGTGTCGCCCTCGTAGTCGCCCCAGATCACGCCGTCACGCTCGTGATAGAGGAACGTCGACGGCGATTCGGGGTCGACGCGGCTGTTCGTGGACGAGGTCATCTTGAAACGGCGGCCGTCGAGCGACGGAAGTGTCTGTGCCATGGGGTCTCTCAGCTCTGAGTGGTGGTCGCGACGGGGGCGTCGAGCCAGGTGGCGCGCTCCGCATCGGTGGGGGCGACGGGGATGCGCCCGGCGCCATCGGGAGCGGGGATCGCGGCCAGCAGCGAGCGCGTGTACGGATGCTGTGGGTTCTGCCACAGGGCCTCGGTCGGTCCCGACTCGACGACTCGACCGGCGTACATGACGAGGGTCCGATCGGCGATTCGGCGGACGACCGCGAGGTCGTGCGAGATGAAGAGCAACCCGGCACCGACGGCGGTCGTGAGCGACCGCATGAGCGCTGCGACCGTCGTCTGGGTCGATGCGTCGAGCGCTGAGATGGGCTCGTCGGCCACCAGCAGGCGCGGCCCGGCGGCGAGCGCACGCGCGATCGCGACGCGTTGCTTCTGCCCGCCCGAGAGCTGGTGCGGGTATCGGCCGACCCACTCGCGATCGAGGCCCACGCGTGCGAGCCACTCGCCGGGGGTCCCGGTCTTCTCGCCGCGACGCGTCGACAGCTCGACGCCGTCGGCGATCTGCGCGCCGATCGACCGCCGTGGATTGAGCGACGTGGCAGGGTCTTGGAACACCATCTGCACACCGGTCAGTTCGGGCGAGCGACGACGGAGTCCGAGCGGCGTCACGTCGCGCCCGTCGACCGTGACCGTCCCGGAGGCGCGCTTCTCGATGCCCACCACGGCGCGGGCGAGACTCGACTTGCCGCAGCCGCTCTCGCCGACGAGCGCGACGGTCTCTCCCGCGGCGATGCTCAGCGAGACGCCATCGACGGCGATGACGGGCGGAGAGCCCGGGTAGCGGACGACGAGCGAATCGACGTCCAGCACGCTGCGGGGGTGGCTGGTCTCAGTCGACACGGGGCGCCTCCTCATAGGGCGAGCCCGGCATGGCCGAGAGCAACTCGCGGGTGTAGGCGTGCTGGGGGTTGATGAACAGTTCGGCGCGAGTCGCCGACTCGACGATGACGCCCTGACGCATCACGGCGATGTCGTCAGCGATCGCACTGAGGACCCCGAGGTCGTGCGTGACGAGGAGAACCGCGAGGCGGCGCTCGTCGGCGAGGTCGCGGATGAGCCGCAGGATGCCGGCCTGAACGGTCACATCGAGCGCGGTCGTCGGCTCATCGGCGAGCAGTACGTCGGGGTCGCAGGCGAGCGCGATGGCGATCGCCACACGCTGCCGCTGTCCGCCGGAGAACTGGTGGGGGTAGCGACCGAGGGCTGCCTCCGGGTCGGGTACGCGGACCCGCTCGAGCAGTTCGAGCGCGTGCGCCTTCGCAGCCTTGCGGTCGAGCTTCATGTGGGTGCGGACGTGGTCGGTCAGCTGGTGTCCCACGGTGAGCTGCGGATGAAGGCTTGCCGACGGGTCCTGGAAGACCATCGCCACGCGGCGCCCGCGCACCCTGTTGAGCGCTCCGGTCCTCAGTCCGATGATCTCCGTCTCACCCACACGGATGGAGCCGGTCACCCGGGCGGTGCGCGGCAGGAGACCGAGGACGGCGAGAGAGGTGACCGTCTTGCCGGATCCCGACTCCCCCGCCAGACCCTGGATCTTGCCGGGCTCGAGCGTCAGCGACAGGCCGCGGACGACGGGACGACCGAGATCCACATTCAAATCGGTGATGGTGAGCGCGCTCATGCCGATGCTCCCGTTCCCTTGAGGGCCTCGTCCTCGGTCTTCGGAGCCGCCACGACGCCCGATGCCGCACGCTCGGTGCGGGACGACGGATCGAGCGCATCGCGCAGCGAGTCGCCGATGAAGTTGAACGCCATCACGACCGTGAGGATCGCGAGGCCCGGGAAGAGCCCGATCCACCAGGCGTCGAAGTTCTGCAGGGCGCTGGAGATCATCGATCCCCATTCCGCGGTCGGCGGCTGAGCCCCCAGGCCGAGGAACGACAGGCCGGAAAGCAGCAGGATCGCACTGCCGATGTCGAGGGCCGCCAGCACCACGACCGGACCCGTGATGTTGGGAGCGATGTCAGCGAGGAGCGACCGCAGCGGCGAGTGCCCCAGTAGGCGGCCGGCGATGACGTAGTTCTGGCCGCGCAAACCGAGCACGAGGCTGCGCGTGACACGGGCGTACTGCGGCCACGACACGACGATCGCCGCGATGACCGCGTTGAAGAGCGAGGGGCCGAGCGATGCCGCGACGACCATGGCGAGGATGACCGTCGGGAAGGCCATGAACAGGTCGGTGATCCGCATGAGCACCTCGTCGACCCACTTGCCGAAGTACCCCGCGGATGCGCCGATGACGGTGCCGATGACGACGGACGCCGCGACGAGCATGAGCGACAGCGGAATGGTGACCCCGGCACCCGACATGAGGCGAGAGAAGAGGTCGCGGCCCAGAGCGTCCGTGCCGAGAATGGCACCGTCCGTCCCCGGTGGGAGCAGTCGAGGGAGCATCTGAGCGTCGGGCGGGTACGGCACCCACAGCGGCGCGGTGAACGCGACGACGACCCAGGCGAGCGCGATGACGGCGCCGACGATCGCCAGCGGGGTTCGCCACACGGCGGGCAGGCGCAGGCGGCCTCCGCGCGGCGCACGCACGCGGGGTCCCCGGGAGTTGGACGGACGGGCAGCGGTCGCGGTCATGCGAGGCGCACCCGGGGGTCGAGGAGACCGTAGAGGAGGTCCACGATGAAGTTGAGTCCCAGATAGATGAATCCGACGACCAGCCCGACGCCCATGATGCCGGGCAGGTCGAGGTTGCGGGCGGCGTTGTAGGCGTAGGTGCCGAGGCCCGGCCAGGCGAAGACGCTCTCGACGAGCACCGTTCCCGAGAGCAGCGCACCGAAGGCGATGCCGACGATGGTCAGGATCGGAAGCGAGGCGCCCCGGAGGACGTAGTCGAACACGATCCGCATGGGCGACAGCCCCTTGGCGCGGGCCGCACGCACGTAGTCGCTGCCCAGCACTTCGAGGACCGAGGTGCGGATGAAGCGGGTGAGCAGGCCGACCGTGAAGAGCGACAGCACGAAGACCGGCAGCGTGAGGTGCGCGAGCGCGTCCACGAAGCCGACGCCGTCCCCGTTGAGCAGGAAGTCGACCGTGAACAGGCCGGTCACGGTGGGCGGCGGGGTCAGCGTCGCGGTCAGGCGACCGGATCCGGGCACGACCCGCAGTTGCAGGAAGAAGAAGTTGAAGCTCACGAGCGCGAGCCAGAAGGTCGGCAGGCTGAGTCCGACAAGCGACACGACGCGGACGACCTGATCGGTGACCATCCCGCGCCGGTAGGCCGCGACGGTGCCCAGCACGGTCGCGACGAGGAGGCTCACGATGATGGTCAGGACCGCGATCTCGAGCGTCGCGGGGATCGCCGTCGCGAGGTCCGTGGTCACGGGACGGCCCGTGGCCAGCGATCGCCCGAGGTCGCCCTGCAGCAGGTTGCCGAGGTAGGTCAGGTATTGCACGGGGAGCGGCTGGTCGAGTCCATACCGCTTCACGTATGCGGCGACGGTCTCGGGATTGCTCGCCGCCCCCTCCCCCAGTGCCGCGGCGACCGGGTTGCCGGGGACGAGGTTGGTGAGCGCGAAGGTGACGATCGTGACCCCGAGCAGCAGCAGCACCGAGGTGCCGAGCCGCCGCAGCAGATAGCCGAGGAGGGGGGACGTGCGGCGCGGTCGGGAACGCCCGGCGGGAGGATCTCCCGCCGGGCGCTCACCGGGTGCGCGCGACGTCTTCTGCGTGCGCGGAAGGGTCATGCGATTCCTTGTGTGGAGGGCGTCAGCTGGCGGGCTTGAGCTCGGCCAGGTCCATGGTCCAGACCGAGTTGTAGACGGCGCCGGTCACGGACTTCGCCGTGGCGATGTTCGAGCCGGGGACGATCATGGGCACGAATGGGCCGGACTCCTGCATGGCCTTCGCGAAGGCGGTGAAGTTCGCCTTGCGCTCGGTCTCGTCCGTCGAGGTCTGCGCCGCAGTGGCGAGGCCCGCGATGGTCGAATTCTTGTCGGCGGTCCAGCCTGCGCGGAGACCGACCTTCAGGCCGGGTGCGAAGGGCAGGAAGTTCGCCGAGTCGGCGTAGTCCGGGCCCCAGAACCACATGCTGAACGCTTCCTTGCCGCCGACGTAGCTGTCGAGTTCCGTGGCGAACGGCGCGGGGGCGAGCTCCACGTTGATGCCCGCGGCCTGGAGCTGCGACTGGACGCGCTCGGCAAGCGGAGTGAACTCGACACCACCGACGGGGTAGTCGTTCGGGTACTGCAGCTTGACCGTCGATCCGTCGTAGCCCGACTTGGCGAGAGCCGCCTTGCTCGCGGCGAGATCCTGCTTCGTGCCGGTCTCGAGTGCGCCGAGGAAGCCGGGCGGGATGACGCCGGTCGCCTGGGCGGCACCGGATCCAGCGAGCTCCAGGAGCGCGTCGTAGTCGAGAGCGGAACGCACGGCCGACGCGAAGTCGACGTTGCTCGTGATGCCGCCGACTGCCGGGTCCTGGTTGACGAGCAGGAAGATCGTCTGGCCGGAGGGGACCGAGTCGACCGTGAAGTCGGTGCCGAGCTCGGACACCTGATCGCCGTTGAGGTCGAGGGCGACCATGGTGTCGCCGCCGCGGAGGTTGATCTGCTGCGTGGCGCTCTCGCTCACGTTGCGGATGACGACCCGGTCATAGGCCGCCGCCTCGTCCCCGTTGTACTTCGGGTTCTTCGTGAGGACGATCTGCGACGTGAGGTCGAGCGACTCGAGGACGAACGGGCCGGATCCGGCCGAGGCGCCGTCGAGGTAGCTCTGCGCCGAATCGGTGCCCGTGGTGGAGCCGCCGTTCTCCTGCACCACCTTGGAGTTGACGATGCCGAGCGCCGGGTTGGCGAGGATGGCGGGCAGCTGCAGCAGCGGCACCTCGCTCGCGAACGTGACGGTCTTGTCGTCGACCTTCGAGACGGTGATGCCGGTCAGGAGGAAGTTCGGCTTGGCCTCGGTCATGCCCTTGACGCGATCCATGGTGAACACGACGTCGTCGGCGGTGATGGGGTTGCCGTCGGAGAACGTGCGGCCGTCTTCGAGGGTGAAGGTGAATTCGGTCGCCGCATCGTTCTGGGTCCAGGACGCGAGGCCCGGGATCGGGGTCGACACGTCGGAGCCCTGGAAGTCGACGAGGGTCTCGTACAGGGCCTTCGCGACCATGTTGCCTGTCGGGTCGTAGGTGTGGCCCGGGTCGGTGGTCTCGATCGTGAAGCCGGAGTCGACGACCAGCGAGCCTCCGCTGGTGCCGGCGCTGCCGCTGGGGGCCGCGGAGTTGCCGCCGGAACAGGCGGCGAGACTGAGTGCTGCGACGGCCGCGAAGGCGATCGCTGCGAGACGAGGTGTGCGCAAGTGGTGCTCCCGTTGTGGATGTGCTGGAGGGACAGGAGGTGCATCCTCGTGCTGGACGAGGTAGTCGAGATTCGCATGATGGCGCGCTACAAGTCCAGCCGACACGGGCTTTGGATACGTTTTGTCGAGCATCCGGTCGTCAGGTGGGCAAACGTCCAGGTGAGTGGAGGAAGCGCCTAGCCGTCCTGGACGATTCGGCGACTCCGGACGAAGAGCCGAGCCACGAGGCGGATCAGCACACCGATGCCCACGACCGCGAGGCCTCCGACGACCGAGGGGAGCGGAAGGAGGACCGCGAGCAGGAGCGTCCCCGCCATCCCCACGCACGGGATGATGCGCGGGAACAGGCGTTCCTCGCGGGGCTGGCCCACCGCGGCGAGATTCGCGACGAAGTAGTAGAGCAGGACGCCGAATGAGGAGAAGCCGATCGCTCCGCGCAGGTCGGCGACCAGCACGATCGCCGCGACCAGGACGGCGACCGTGAGCTGCGCCGCCGCCGGAGCTCCGGACCTCCCGGACACCCGTGCGAGCGGACGCGGCAGATCTCCCTCGCGGGCCATACCCAGCGCGGTCCGCCCGATGCCGGCGAAGAGGGCGAGCATGGCGCCGGCCGCGGCGACGACCGCCGCGACCGTCACGAGAACGTTCAGCAGCGGGGAACCGACGGCACGAGCGAGGTCGACGACGGGGGCCGTGGATCCGGCGAGCGCCGTCGGTCCGACCCGGGTCAGGAGAACCCACGCCAACGTCAGATACAGCGCCAACGCGATCCCGAGGGCGAGCGGGATGGCCCTCACGAGGGTTCGCCGCGGGTCGCGCACCTCCTCCCCCAACGTCGCCATCCGGGCGTACCCCGCGAACGCGAAGAACAGCAGACCGGCAGCCTGGAGCACGCCGAGGAGAGTGGGTTCGCTGGATCCGACGACGCCGGAGCCGCCATCGGCAACGAGCGGTGCGACGGGAACGAGGATCAGCATCGCCGTGACCATGAGGGCCACCAGCACGGCGGCCACGAACACGACCGCGACGAGAGAGGCCCTGACGGTGCGGACGACTCCCCCCGAGGCGAGCAGGCCGAGTGCCAGGGCGACGGCTACCCCGACCGGGCGCTGCCAGACGGGAGGAACGACGGCGCTCGCGATCGCGAGCGCCATGGCGGCGCAGCTGGCGGTCTTGCCGACCACGAAGCTCCACCCGGCGAGGAACCCCCACCACTCCCCCAGACGACGACGTCCGTAGACGTAGGTGCCGCCCGCCTCCGGGTAGCGCACCGCCAGCTGCGCGGAGGACAGCGCATTGGCCGTCGCGACGACCGCGGCGACGGCGAGGCCGACGAGAAGGAGGGATCCGGCACTCGCGGCCGCCGGGCCCCAGACGGTGAACACCCCGGCTCCGACCATGGCGGCCAGCCCGATGGCGACCGCCCCGCCCGTCCCGATGACTCGACGGAGAGCGGGAGTAGGCGCCGAGCCGGTAGGGGTCACGAGCCCGGAGTGTAGCCAAACCGGATGGCGCCCCGTCTCCCCGGCGACTGCGGAGTGTTGCACCGACTGCGACGGCTGCACGCCCCGCAATGGGCGCGACACTCCGCAATCGCCGGGGATGAGACACGGGAGGACGGTTCTTAGGGTCGGACGCTAGGTTCGGGGAGCATGAACGAGGTCCTCGACAACGTCCTGCGGTTCGTGCAGGACGTCGATCCGGTTCTCCGAACGCTCATCTCGGGGCTCGCGATGTTCTTCGAGACCTCGATCCTCATCGGTCTCCTCGTTCCCGGGGACACCATCGTGGTGGTCTCGGCCACCGGGGTCGCGAACCAGGTCGAGTACTGGTCATTGCTGATCTCGGTCATCATCGGCTCCCTGGCCGGCGAGAGCCTGGGATTCGCGATCGGGCGGTTCTTCGGCCCGCGGCTCCGCGCGAGTCGTCTCGGGACGCGCATCGGGCACCGCAACTGGGACCGAGCGGAGAAGTATCTCGAACGCCGCGGCGGACCGGCGGTCTTCATCAGCCGGTTCCTTCCGGTGCTGCACGCCCTGATCCCGCTCACCGTCGGGATGAGCTCGATGAGCTATCGCCGGTTCATGAAGTGGACGACACCGGCCTGCGTCCTGTGGGCGGTCGCCTACATCTCGGTCGCGGCGGCCGCAGCGGACGGCTATCGGGCGCTGTCCGATCAGCTGCACTACGCCGGCTACCTCTTCGTCGGCGCGATCGTGCTGTTCTTCCTCGTCGCCGCGCTCATCCGGTTCCTGCTGCACCGGCGCGAGAAGCGCCACATGGAGACCGACACCGAGAGGTGAGCCCCGGCGACGCGAGCCAGTCGACGGAAAAACCGCACGTTCCGGCGAGATTCACTCGCCGGAACGTGCGGTTTTTGCCGCAATATCCGATCTAGGGATCAGCTGGTGAAGCCGTTCTTCTGCAGCCAGTCCTTGGCGATGTCGGCCGAGGAGCGCTGCTGGTCGACGCTCTCGACGTTCAGCTCGACGAGGCCCTCCGGGGTCAGCTTCGCGTCGATGGGGTTCAGGATGTCGGCCAGCTGGCTCGACAGGTCCTTGTTCACCAGCGGCACGACGTTCGAGGCGAGGAACAGGCCCTTAGGGTCGGTCAGCGTCACGAGGTTCTGGCTCTGGATGCGGGGATCGGCCGTGTAGACGTTCGCCACGTTGACGGTGCCGGCGGCCAGGGCGTCGACGGTGGTGTCACCCGTCGCGCTGAAGGTCACGTTGACGCCGTAGACGCTCTGCAGTCCCGAGGGACCGTAGGGGCGCTCCTCCAGCTCGGCGTTGCCGCCGAGGATGACGCCCTGCACCTTGGCGAGGTCGGCGATCGAGGTGAGGCCGTTCGCCTGCGCGTATGCGGCGGTCACGTTGTAGGAGTCCTGGTCGGTCGCGGAAGCCTGCTCGAGGACCGCGAGGTTCGTCGGCAGGGCCGATGCCAGAGCCTTGTAGACGTCGTCCGACTTGGTCTCGGTGGCATCGGGCTTGTAGAACTGCAGCAGGTTGCCGGTGTACTCGGGGATCACGTCGACCTCGCCGCTCTCCAGAGCGGGGAGGTAGGCGTCGCGCTGTCCGATCTGGAACTTGCGCTCGACCGTCAGGCCGGCGTTCTCGATCGCCTGCGCGTAGATCTCGGCGATGATCTCGTTCGAGTAGTAGGCCTGCGAGCCGACGACGATCGTCTCGCTGCCCGAGCTCGAGCTGGCCTGCGGTTCGCTGCTCAGGGGGTCCCCCGAGGCGCACCCTGCCAGGGCCAATGCCGCCCCGACCGCGACGGCGCCCAGCGCCAGTCGGCCCTTGTTCAATGCTGTGAACATGTTCTTCTCCTCTTGATGTCCCCGGGATGTCCCGAGGGGGTCTGTGGGAGCGGCCTAACGGCCACTCACGGCTTGGGACGCGCGCGACATGATGTCGACGGTCTGCTCGAGCGTTCGCGTCTTCGTTTTGGCTGCGCCGCCGCCCTGAGCAAGCCGAACGCCCTTCGCCACGGCGAGTCGCTCGAGGATCCCGAAGATCGCGTCGAGCACGAGGGCGAGGACGACGACGAGGATCGCTCCCCCGAGAACCTGGTCGAGGCGTCGCAGCGGGAGCCCCTGCAGGATGGGTAGGCCGAGGCCGCCGAGGCCGACGTAGGCCGCGAGCGTGACGGTCGCGACGATCTGCAGCATGCCCGCGCGCATGCCGCCGATGAGCAGTGGGAGGCCGAGCGGGATCTCGACCTTCGTGAGGATCTGCCACTCGGTCATCCCGACCGCGCGGGCTGCGTCGATGGTGCGCCGGTCGATCGCCTCGAGCCCCGAATAGGCGCCCGCGAGGATCGACGGGACCGCGAGGAGGACGAACGCGATGAGGACGGCGGGGACGACCTGCAGCACACCCAGGAGGCTCACCAGCAGCAGGATGAGGCCGAACGACGGCAGGGCGCGCGCAGCTCCCGACGCGCCGACGGCGAACTCCCGGCCCTTGCCGGTGTGACCGATCAGATACCCCAACGGCACCGCGATCGCACAGGCGATGACGAACGCGATGAAGGTGTAGAAGAGGTGCTGCGCGATGAGCACCTTGAGGTCGTTGGACCCGCTGAGGCGGTCCGGGCTGAAGATCCAGGCGAGCCCGTCGAGGAGGAAGTTCACGCGGTGACCTCCTGCCCGCTCGGAGCTGCGGCCCGGCGGCGGCGTCCGCGACCCTGCGGATCCGTGACCCGTGTCCACGGCATGATGAGCCGTCCGAGACGCGCGAGCAGGAAGTCGACCAGCAGGGCGATGACCGCCACCGCGACGACGCCGGTGAGGATCTCCTCGGTGATGCGACGCTGATAGCCGTTGGTGAACAGGTAGCCCAGGCTCTGCACGCCGATGAGGATGCCGACCGTGACGAGACTGATGGTGCTCACGGCGGTGACGCGCAGACCCGCGAGCATGACGGGGCCCGCGAGCGGGAACTCGACCGTCCAGAATCGACGCCAGCTGGAGTAGCCGACGGCCGTAGCAGCCTGGCGGACTCCCGGATCGACCGAAGCGAGCGCTTCCGCGATCGAGCGGGACATGATGGCGACCGCGTAGAGCGTCAGGGCGATGACCACGTTGGCCTCGCTGAGGATCGAGATCCCCAGGATCGTCGGCAGGACGATGAACATGGCGATCGACGGAATCGTGTACAGCAGCCCCGCCACGGTCAGCAGGATTCCGCGGGTCAGCTTGTAGCGGTACGCGACGTAACCGAGCGGGATGGCGACGATGAAGCCGAGCACGATCGGGATGACCGCCAGCCGCAGGTGCTGGAGGGTGAGCTCGAAGACCAGGTCGAGATTGTTCGAGACCCAGTTCACGCGCGACCCGCACCCTGCGCATCAGCACCCGGCGCACTGCCGGCCTCTGCTCTCGAAGCAGGAGAACCCTGCACGGACGCGGGCTGGCGGAGCCGGCCGGCCGGCCGGCCGTGAGAATCGACGAGTACCTGGCTGCCGTCGACCTCGACGATCTCGAGCGACCGCTTCCCGCGGTCGGCACCGACGAACTCGGCGACGAACTGCGAGGCGGGGTTCGCGAGGATCTCGGCGGGGCTCCCCTGCTGGGCGATGACGCCGCCCTTCTGCAGGATGACGACCTGATCGCCCAGGAGGAACGCCTCGTCGATGTCGTGCGTGACGAACACGACGGTCTTGCCGAGCTCACGCTGGAGACGCAGGGTCTCGGCCTGCAACTCGGTGCGCACGATCGGGTCGACCGCGCCGAACGGCTCGTCCATCAGAAGGATGTTCGGGTCCGCGGCGAGACCGCGGGCGACGCCGACGCGCTGCTGCTGACCGCCGGACAGCTGGCTCGGATACCGGTTCGCGAGCGAACGGTCGAGCCCGACGACGTCGAGAAGCTCGAGCGCACGCTCCCGCGCCTTCGCCTTCGGGGTGCCGTTCAGGATCGGCACGGTGGCGACGTTGTCGACGACCTTGCGGTGCGGCAGCAGGCCCGAGTTCTGCATGACGTAGCCGATGCGCCTCCGCAGGGCGACGGGCTCGAGACCCGCGATGTTCTCGTCGTCGATCAGGATCGAACCGGCGCTGGGGTCGACCATTCGGTTGATCATGCGGAGGAGCGTCGTCTTCCCGCACCCCGATGATCCGACCAGAACGGTGATGCTCCGTGACGGGACGGTCAGGTCGAACGACTCGACGGCGAGCGTCCCATCCGGGAAGCGTTTCGAAACGCCTCTGAACTCGATGGACATGCAACGCTCTCCTTCATCTCGGAGCGCGCGCCGAGCCGGGTGGGCTGGGTGAGCTGCGCACCGCCGGCTCGATGCCGAGTCAGAACTCAAGCATCATTCGGGGCCGAAGGCAAAGAGGTTGCGCTGTGTTTCTCCTGGGAAACACCCGGGGTGAACGAGACGACGAGAGGCTTCCGACCGCCTGGCGGGCGGGAGCGGCGGGGCGAACTCAGACGGTGGCTCCGATGAACTGCCGTGCAGCGCGGGACGCGTTCGCGGCGATCTGATCGTCGTCCTCCGCGCTGCCGATGAAGCCACGGTGGACCAGAACCTCCCCGACCAGGAAGGCGGTGACGTGCTCGTCCCGCACCTCTTCACCTTCGCCGACCGCGAGCTGAAGAAGCGGCTCGACGATCTCGGGCCCGCTCTCGTCGTGCCCACGAGGACCGACGATCTGCATCGACTCGAAAACGCACACGACACGGAACCCGGTGTCCTCACGGTGGGCTCGGACCAGCGCAGCGAAGACGACGTCGAGGCGCTCCAGGAAGTCGGGTCCTGCGGTCTCGAGATCGGACCTGACCCGCACGAGCACCCGGTCCGCGGCGCGGGACGCCAGCCCCTGGAGAACGGCGAGACGGTCGGGGAAGTAGCGGTAGACCGTTCCGATGGACGCCGAGGCATGCTGGGCGATCAGCGCCGTGGTCAGTCGTTCATAGCCGACTTCGTCGAGAACCGCGGCGGCGGCATCGAGCAGCGCATCGAGACGCGCGGCACTACGAGCCTGCACGGGTTCGTTACGCAGGCGCCCCAGGGTGCTGCTCGTCGTTCCGGCATTCGTGTCCAGCACGTGTTCCCACTCTCTGTCCGACATTTGTCACGACAACTATCCAACACTTGTCTGGATCGTAGACGCGCCCCCGTCGCGGGGGCAAGCTGATTGACTCTGAGGTTATATCGGTATACGGGACCTAGTGTGCGTCGCTCGGCTGGGAAAGAACCACAGATGTCGGACGGCGTGTCGGACGGTCGGAGGAGGATGGGCGCATGTGCGGTCGATATGTGGCAGCGAAAGCCGTCGGTGATATCCAGTCCTTCTTCGACGTGGATCGGGTGAGCGAACACCTCGCCGCCCCGTCGTGGAACATCGCCCCCACCGTTCAGGTCAACGTCGTACTCGACGCGCCCGACAAGACGGCTCCCGAGAACGGCGTCGTCCGTCGGCTCGAATCTGCTCGATGGGGTCTCGTTCCGGGGTGGGCCAAGGATCCGAGCGTCGGATCCCGCATGTTCAACGCGAGGATCGAGGAGGCGGCCGACAAGCCGTCCTTCAAGAACGCGGTCGTCAAGAGGAGGGCCGCCATACCGGCATCCGGCTACTACGAGTGGCACACCGCGGCGGATGGGACCAAGACGCCGATGTACATCTCGCCCGGCGAGACCGACGAGGACGGAGACACGGCGCTGTTCGCCTTCGCGGGCCTCTACGAGTGGTGGAGGAACCCCGCCGCGGCTGATGATTCCCCCGACAAATGGCTCCTGTCCACCACGATCCTCACTCAGGACTCGGAGGGACCACTCGCCGAGATCCATTCGCGCATGCCCGTCGTCCTCGACCGTGACGCGCTCGACCTGTGGCTCGATCCGACCACCGAAGGGGATCGGGACCTGCTCGACGATGTCGCCGCCTCCGGTGCCGAGACGATCTGGTCGTTCCAGGCGCACAGCGTGGGTCGCGACGTGGGGAACGTGCGAAACGACGGTCCGGGGCTCATCGTCCCTCATGCCTGAGCACGCCGTCATCCGCACCTCGCCCGGCGGGAAGTCGGATGGGGTCGCCCATATGAACCGCATAGGGTGAAGCCGTGTCATCCCCCCGGAAGTCCCGCAGCATCGCCTCGGGCTCATCCTCGGTCCTGCTGGGTCGCGCGGCTCGCATCGAAGACGCGATCCAGGAGTTCCGCGAGAAGCGGGCCCGCAAGCGCGGTCTCCTCCCGACCGTCATCCCCTACGCGGGCTACGGCGGGTCCGGATGGGTGCGCGTCCTCGGGCGCGTCCTGCTGACTCGGGAGCCGCGTACCACGCGACCGAGCGTGCGCGGGTGGCGCAGCTTCACGAGCGTCGCGGTCAACGACGTCACCGTCGTCGTCACCGTGGGCGGCGTCGAACACCGCGTGCATGCAGACCGAGGCGGAGTGATCGACGCCCGCGTCCCCTCCGATCTGTTCCCGGGGTGGCACACGGTCACGATCCG
Source organism: uncultured Naasia sp. (assembly GCA_913778905.1). GTDB lineage: Bacteria > Actinomycetota > Actinomycetes > Actinomycetales > Microbacteriaceae > Naasia. The sequence goes on from CAJYYA010000021.1 coordinate 54,803, forward strand.
ATCCGACGATCCGACGAGCGACGACGGGCCGCCTGTCGAGGCCCCGGTCTACGTCGTCGACGGGGCAGCGACGCAGGGCATCGTGTCGGACATCGACGACACCGTCATGGTGACGGCGCTGCCTCGCCCGTTCCTCGCGTTCTGGAACACGTTCGTGCTCAACGAGCACGCTCGAACCCCCACACCCGGAATGGCGGTCCTCTACGACCGTCTCACCGAGTCGCGTCCGGGCACCCCGTTCATCTATCTCTCGACGGGCGCCTGGAACGTCGCCCCGACCCTGCAGAGATTCCTGACGCGCAACCTCTACCCTCGCGGTCCGCTGCTCCTGACCGACTGGGGTCCCACCCACGACCGGCTGTTCCGCAGTGGCCGCGACCACAAGGTGCAGAATCTCAAGCGACTCGCCGAAGAGTTCCCGGCCATCAAATGGACGCTCATCGGCGACGACGGGCAGCACGACGAGGAGATCTACGGCGAGTTCGCGCTCGCGCATCCGGAGAACGTGGAGGCTGTCGCCATCCGCCAGCTCTCCGACGCCGAAGCGGTGCTCGCCGGTGGCCGCAGCAAAGCGGCCGACTACAGCCGTCGCACGGACGTGCCCTGGATCTACGGTCCCGACGGCGCCGAGATCGCGCGCCAGTTCGTCGCCAACCACCTGCTCTGACGGCCCTACGTCCATCGAGCACAGCTGCGAGGGAAGTCCGAGACGCCTCACTGAGTGAGCACGTGAGCTCGCGGCCTCCTGCCCCGGAGTGGCAAACCGCCATCCATCGCGTGAATGTCACGATGTCGACATGGCCTCTCGTACGAGTCGAACGACGATCGCGGCGCGAGTCGCTCGCGCTGTGCGGACGTCGCCGATGCTGCACCCGTTCACCTACAGCGACGCGCCGATCGTCCGCCAGACCCCGACGGTGATCGGCACCGTCATCGCCGTCCTCCTGACGACGGTCATTCCGGCGTCCGCCGTTACAGACGGCCCGGTGTTCGCGAGCGGCGTGGTCCTGATCGTCATCGCCACTCTCTGGGCTGTCGTCGTCGGCCGGCTGCCCCACCTCGCTCCTGCGTCGTCGCTGGTGCCGGTCCTGGACTTCGCGGGCCTCGCCGTCATGCGTACGGCGTCGGGCGGGACCGTTTCGATCGTCTCGAGCCTGGCCATCCTGCCCGTCGTGTGGTTGGCGATGGAGGCGGGCCGCCGTAACGTCGTCTACGCCGCTGTGGGCGGTCTCGTCGTGGTGATGGCACCCATTCTGGCGACAGGCCTTTATCGCGAATCGCCCGGTGAGCTGCTCCGCGGCTTCTTCGTCGCGTTCGTCTACGCCGTTGCGGCCTTGGCTATCAACGAGGTCGCCCGGCGGGCTCGCGAGTTGCTCTCGATCTCAGTCCGTCGCGACGAGCAGCGCGGTGCCGAACTCGCCCGGGGCGGAGCGGCCCAGCAAGCCCTGCTGCCCGGCAACACGGCGAGGCTCGGCCCGTTCGAGGTCGCCGGCGTCTGCCTTCCCGCTCGCGCGGTCGGAGGGGACTTCTACGACTGGTACGCGACCCCTGACGGCTACGCGGTCACGCTGGGTGACGTCATGGGCAAGGGCGTGGCGGCCGGGATCATCGCGGCCACCACGAGAGCCGTCGTCCGCAGCGCACGGGACGACACGAACCCACTCGTCGGCGCGCAACGGGCTGACGAGTGCCTCGCGACCGAACTCGGCGAGATGAATCCGTTCGCCACTCTTTTCCACGCGCGTCTGACCGACAGCGGATCTGTGGCGTTCGTCGACGCGGGCCACGGTCTGACCCTGGTCAGACGCGCTTCGACCTGGGAACGACTCCAATCCGAGGGCCTGCCGTTGGGACTCGGAATGGGCGACGGTTGGGACCAGCAGACCGTCCAGCTCGGGACCGACGATTGGCTGATCTGCTTCAGCGACGGACTGCTCGATCTCTACGGGGGCGACGACGCCGCGATCCACGCCATCGCGGCCCACCTGATGCGGGCCGAAGATCCTTCTGAACTCATCGACGCACTCATAGCGTCAGCACCTGGGTTCGACCAGGACGACGACGTGACGATCGTCGCTCTCCGACGCCGCGCAGTCTCGCGATAGGAGCCGGACGGCAGCGGATCGGTTCCTAGCTTCGACGGGTTCGACGGGTTCAGATGCTCCGGTCCGACAGCCGCGCCTCTCGAGCAGCCCCGGTCAGGCCGTCCAGCTCTCCGGACCGTGGGAACCCGCGGTGTACTCATCGAGTGGCACCTCGCCGGCTTTCCACGCCTCGATGACGGGCTCGACGATGCGCCAGCACTGCTCCGCGACGTCCGCACGCACCGACAGGGTCGGGTCGCCGGACAGGATGCCGCGCAGGACCTCGCCGTACTGGGTCAGCTCCGGTGTCGCGACCTCCGTCTCGAGGGTCCCCTGATCGAGGCGGAACGGGTCCTGATCGCCGTTCACCGCGAGATCCAGCTCGAACCCGGACGGGTGGATCCCCACGACCAGGCGTTCGGGGCGGTGCGGCGCCTCGAGTCCGCGCGGCACGAAGTTCGGACGCTTGAAGGTGACGACCACCTCGCGACGCGCATCGCCGATCGCTTTGCCGCTGCGAAGGATGAAGGGCACGCCCGACCAGCGGCGCGTGTCGACCTGCACGACCATCTCGGCCAGCGTCTCGGTCTCGTTCGACGGATCGACGCCGTCCTCGTCCACGTAGGAGGGCAGTTTCCGCCCGTCGATCTCGCCAGCGGTGTACCGCGCGCGCCGGGACGACGCATCCGTCCCCGGTAGCACCGGATCGCCCTCCCACAGCCTCGTCGCGTTGATGACCTGGGCGGTCGCGCCGCGGAAATCGACCTCGTCGATCGATCCGGGAGCCTCCATGGCCACCACGGAGAGCACCTGGAGGAGATGGGACTGGAGCATGTCGACGAGTGCACCGGCCGTGTCGTAGTAGCCGGCCCGACCCTCGAGAGCGAGCTCCTCGTCGTAGACGATCTCGACGGACTCGATGTTCTCCGCGTTCCACACCGGGTCCAGGAGGCGGCCCGCGAAGCGCATACCGAGGAGGCCCAGCACGGTCGGCTGACCGAGGAAGTGGTCGATGCGGTGCACCTGGTGCTCCGGGACGAGCTTCGCGATCTTGGCGTTCAGCTTCGCGGCCGTCTCGGAGTCGTCGCCGAACGGCTTCTCCATCGCGAAGATCACACCATCCGGCAGGTCGACCTCGGCGAGAGCATCCACCGCCTTCTCGACGACCGAGGGCGGGAGGGCGAAGTACAGGACGGGGATCCCCTCGGCGGCTCCGAGGATGTGGGTGAGGTCCGCAGGCTCCGAAGGGTCCCCCCGGACGTAATCGGCCCGATCGACCAACCTCGACACCGCGTCGCCCGGCGCGCCACCCTCGTCGAGCGCGTCGCGCACCTCGTCTCGCCATTCATCGCGGCTCTTCTCGCTGCGACCGGTGCCGAGCACGATGAGATCGGCGGCGAGCTTCCGGTCGGCATCGTCAGCCGACCCGAGAAGACTTCCGAGGCCGGGGAGGAGGAGCCGCTTGGTGAGGTCTCCGCTCGCGCCGAAGATGATGAGGGTGCCTGCTTCGCTCATAGTCGCCGAGCCTAGGACGGGCGCCCTGCGTGCCAGCCCGGTATCGCCTCCGGGAACTCGGAGTGCGCGGCGAGCGCCGATCATGCGATCGGCCGCGCAGTCGGCTGCGGCGACACCGCGTAGTGTCGGAGTGCACCTCGGGGCGCCTGTGGACTAGCGTGTCGCCATGTCGGCCCCCACGACGTCTGTCCCCTTCGAGGGCGGCACCAGCTTCCTCCTGACCACCTGCGGCTCCGAAGTGCGCAGACGATGGGCGCGCGTGCTGTCCGACCACGGTTTGACGCCCCATCACTTCGCACTGCTCGAAGTCCTCGACCATGTCGGCGGAGCGAGTCAGAAGGAGCTGGCGTCCGCGGTCGGCGTCGATCCGCGGAACGCTCCCCCGCTGCTCGATCTCCTCGACAGCCGCGACCTCATCACCCGAGCCGATTCGACCCTCGACCGGCGGCGTCAGGTCATCGAGATCACCTCGCTCGGGCGCTCGATCGTCGGGCTTCTGCGCACCACGGGCATGGAGGTGGAGAACGAGTACTTCGCTCCTCTCGCCCCGCATGAGCGGCAGGAATTGCGGCGACTCCTGCTGGTCCTCGGATCACGCTCGAATCGCGAGGAGCAGAAGTCCGAAACCCCTGCACGGTCGGGTACCCGTCCCCGTCGACCGCGACTCGACGACCAGCCGTTCCTGTACTGACGGGCCCGTCGGGCCGAGACGGCGGGGCGGGCACGGGGCGGTCAGCGGTGTCGGTCTAGCCTGATTCCGTGCCTCTGACCCCGCCCATGCGAGCCGCCGCTCGCGTGCCGCTGCTGCAGGTCGTCAAGACGGCCATCGCCGTGGTCGCGAGCTGGTTTCTGGCCACCCTGCTGCTCCCGAACGCGATGCCGGTCTTCGCCGTCGTCGCGGCCGTCATCGTGGTGCAGCCCAGCGTGAACCAGACGTATGCGCGGGCGGTCGAACGCAGTTTCGGTGTCGTCCTGGGAGTGCTGGTGGCACTCGCAGCCGTAGCCGTCTTCGGCCAGCACTCGTGGCTGGTGCTCGCTGCGACCGTCGTCGCGCTGTTCGTCGGGTGGGCTCTACGTCTCCCGCCCGGTTCGAGTGCGCAGATCGCGATCAGCGCGCTCCTCGTCCTCACGATCGGTGCGGCGACCCCCGACTACGCCCTCATCCGCATCGCGGAGACGGTCTTGGGCGCCGTCGTCGCGCTCGTCATCAACGCCGCCCTCGCCCCACCGCTCGCGACGGCTCCGGTCCGCGCCGCCGTCGGACGCCTCGCCCGTGCCGAGGCGGACCGGATGGACGATCTCGCCGGCCTGCTCGAGAGCGATCCCGATCGGGAGACGCGCGATGCGGCCCTCGTTCGTGTCCGGGAGCTGCGCACCCTCCGCACCGATGCGCAGGAGGCGATCACGCGCGGCACCGACAGCCTCGCGTTCAACCCGCGGCGATCCCGGGCCAAGGACCAGTTCGAGAGGGATCAGGCTCTCTTCGCACGCCTCGATCCGCTCGTGACCCGGATCGTGGGGATGACGAGGACCTTCCACGACCAGTGGGATGCTTCCCTCTCCGACGAGCCCCTCGTCGAGGGCATCGCCGAGGAGCTCCGCCGCGCCGCGCACGACCTCCGACTCCTGGTGCGCCACGAGGAGACAGCCGCGAACCCGAAGCGCCAGACGACCCCCGCGCCGGAGGCGGAGCCCACGCCTGCCCCCGCGCTCACGCGCCCGATCGCGCTTCCCGAACCGAACGTCCGGCACTGGGTGCTCCTCGGCGCCCTCCTCGAGGACCTCCGCCGCATCCGCGAGGAGGTCGTCGGTGAGTGAACCCGCGCCCGAGGCGGACGGCCGCGTCCGCACCGTGGCCGTGCCGACCGGCATCGGCGAGGCGCTCATCGAACTCGCGGACCAGCGCCTGTCCGCGCCGTCCGGTCACGGCAAGTACTTCCTCATCCACGGCGCCTCGGGGTCGTCGCGCACGTGGGACCGCATCGTCTCGCACCCGTTCGCGCGCCGAGGAGCGGCGATCATCGCGTGCATCGACCTGCCCGGCTGGGGGGCCACATCGGCCGTCCTGCCCGCGGGTGCGACGCTCGCCGACATGCGCGACGCTGTGATCGCCTGCCTCGACGTGCTCGACGAGCGGACGGGCTCGAACGACCCATGGCATCTCGTGGGCCACTCGATGGGCGGCCTCCTCGCCCTCGAGGTCGCCGCATCGGTGCCGGATCGGATACGCGGGGTGACCGCCGTATCGCCGAGCGCGAGCGGCGTCATCGCGTCGGTTTCGCACCCGTGGCGGACGCTGACCGGCGGTCGGCACGGTGGTGGGCTGCCCGCGCTCGTGCTGCTCGCCGGCGGATTGCGTCCCTTCTCCCGCCTCGAGCGCTTTCCCCCTGGACTGGTCCGATTCGCCATCCGGATCGGGCTCATGCGCCTGCTGGTGTCACCACTGTTCCGCCATCCGAGACGGATCCCGTTCGAGACGGTTCGTCAACTGGGCTTCGAGATGCGACCTCGATCGTTCCGCGCGGCGACCGAATCGATCGTCGGCTACGACATCGGACGGTGGCGGCGCATCGAGTCGCCGCTCACGACCATCGAAGGCGACCGCGACGTCTTCGTGGGCGAGCAGGACGCCGAGGGCGTCGCCGTCGTCCTCCCGGCGACCCATCGGGTGGTCATCGCCGACTGCGGCCACTTCCCCCACGTCGAGCACGCCACCACGGTCGCCGGCCTCATCTGGCGCCCCGTACCGAGTCCCTAACCCTAGGTCGCGCTGTGCGCTCTCGGTACGCTCCTCTACTCGAGCCGTCTCGATACGGCCTAGCGGCCTACTCGACGTCCGGAACGGCGGCATCGGCGGAGCCGATTCCGCTTGCGCGAAAGCGGCGTCTGCCCATGGAGGCCGAGTAGGGGCCGCGTATCGAGGCCCGCCGTCGGAGAAGTCGAAGGCGTACCGCCCCGAGGTGACTACTCGTCGCGGGCCAGGATCCGAGCCTTCAGGACGTGGCGCACAGCGTCGTCGAGGCGGTCCTGAGAGAGCTGGCCGTTCTGGACGGCGGCGACGATGCCGTTCTTCAGCTGGTCCGGGGACACTCCCGACGTCGCGTCGTCGTGCGCGAGCACATGCAGCAGCAGGTCCCCGCCCGCGCCCAATGCGCGAACGGCGTTGGCAACCGGGTCCGCGTACTCGTCCTGACCGGAGTTCAGCAGCATCAGCATGTCGTCGGTCACGACCAGCCCGTCGAAGCCCATGTCGTTCCGCAGGATGTCGTGCCACTTCGTCGAGAAGGTGGCGATGTCGGGATCGACCGAGGAGTAGAGGAGGTGGCCGGTCATGACGGCCTCGGCTCCCGCACCGATCCCTCGCTCGAAGGGCACCGCATCCGTGGTGCTCCATTCGGCTTGGGAGACGTCGGTCACCGGGATCGAGTTATGCGAGTTCGCCTCCGAACGGCCGTGCCCCGGGAAGTGCTTGAGTGTCGACAGTACGAGGCCGCGCTCACCCAGAACCGCCTGTTCCACACGGTCCCCCGCCGAAGTCGGATCACCCCCGAAGACGCGATCGAAGATGAACGAGTCCGGATCCGACGTCATGTCGGCGATGACCCCGAAGTTGAGGTTCGCCCCGGCCGTGTTCACCAGCTGACCGCGCGAGGCGAATGCGGACCTGGTGTTCTCCGCCGGCTCGTTCTTGAGAGTGGCCGCGGCGGGGAACGTGTCGTCGTCGAGGCGCGCGACGTCTCCGCCCTCCTCGTCGATCCCGATCAGCGGGGGCAGGTCCGAGGATGTCGCCTTGATCGCCGCGGTGATGGGTTGGACCGACGCAGCGGTCGACGGCACGTTGTCACCCATGAGGATGAAGCCGCCCGCACCCGTCGTGGTCATGTAGGAGGCGAGGTCGGACGGGTCGGTGCCGGGCGTGTGGAGCATGAGCACGGTGGCGGCCTTGGTGGCCAGGTCCATCTTCGCCAGGCGCTCGTCGATCTCCGCGGCCACCGGGTCGACGGGAGTCGGCGACGCCGACGGGGTCGAGGGCACCGGACTCGGCGCGGGCGGGGTGTCGCCGCCGCCGACGCACCCGGTCAGCAGAAGCGGGGCGAGGAGGAGCCCGAGGGCTGCACGGCGGACCACGGGACGACGTACGGGAGCGACGACAGGCACGACTGCGAGGATATCTCCGCGCGGACGTTCGAGGCCCTGCCCACAGCCCGCGTCGTGAGGGGTCCGCCTACGATCGAGCCTCATGCTGGCACTGCTCCGCGCCTCCCACCCCGCTCCGGGAGCCGCCGTCACGATCGTCGCCGGTGTCCTCGCGGCCGCGGTGGGACTGGGACCGGTGCAGATCGCGCTCGTCGTCGCCGTCATGGCTCTCGATCAGCTCTCGGTGGGTTGGTCGAACGACTGGATCGACGCCGGACGGGACCGCGCGAGCGGTCGCCGGGACAAGCCGGTCGCCACGGGCGAGGTGTCGGTCCGGATCGCGCGGTTCGCCGCGCTGGCATCGGCGCTGGCCTCGCTCGTCCTCGGCTTCGCGCTGGGCCCGGCCGCCGGGCTCGCTCACGCCCTCTTCCTGGTGTCGGCATGGGCCTACAACGCCGGCCTCAAGCGCACGGCCCTCTCGGTCGTCCCCTACGTCGTCAGCTTCGGGATCCTGCCGGCGTTCGTGACGCTGGCCCTCCAGCCGCCGCGATGGCCGGACTGGTGGGTCCTGGCCGCCGGTTCCGCCCTGGGGATCGCGGCGCACCTGGCGAACGTCCTCCCGGATCTCGAGGATGACGCGGCGACCGGGGTGCGCGGCTTCCCGCATCGTCTGGGGGCCCGCGCCTCCGGCATCGGCGCGTTCACCGTGCTGGCTACGGCCTCCGTCCTCCTCGCCGTCTTCGTCTCCGGGGTGGGCGCGGTGGTCGGGTGCGTCATCGTGATCCTCGTGAGCATCGCAGGGGTCACGCTGGTCCTCCGGGGTCGTCTGACGCGCACGCTGTTCGTCCTCATCCTCGTGAGTGCACTCGTCATCGTCGTCTCGCTGGCGGCCGCCGGACCCGAGCTGCTCGGGAGCTGATTCCCGTGCCCTGCACCCTGTCGGAGGAAGGGCATAGCCTGTGCGGGTGACAGCGGAGCGCAACTGGGCAGGCAACCACGTCTTCACGGCCGACAGGGTCGAGCGGCCGACGACGGTCGAGGAATTGAGAGGAATCGTCACGGGCAATCCCCGCGTGCGCGCCCTCGGGTCCCGGCATTCGTTCAACGATCTCGCCGACTCCGCGGGCGGCGTGCTGATCGAGCTCGGCGAGTTGGACGTCCCCCTCGACATCGATCGCGACGCGTCGATCGTCTGGGCTCCGGCGGGTATGCGGTACGGGGATCTGGCCTCCACCCTGCAGGCGGAGGGCCTGGCTCTGCACAACCTCGCCTCGCTCCCCCACATCTCCCTGGCCGGGACCGTCGCGACCGGCACTCACGGATCCGGCATCCGCAACGGCAGCCTGGCCACCGCAGTGGCCGGTCTCGAACTCGTCACAGCTGCGGGCGAGGTGCTGGTCCTGCGGCGAGGTGACGCCGACTTCGACGGCGCCGTGGTCTCGCTGGGCGCTCTCGGCATCGTGACCCGTGTCGCTCTCGACGTACAGCCCACCTTCCAGATCGAGCAGCGCGTCTTCGTCGACCTCCCCATGGACGTGGTCGAGACCCGGCTGCTGGAAATCCTCGGGGTGGGCTACAGCACGAGCCTGTTCACCCGCTGGAGCGAGCCGACCATCGACCAGCTCTGGGTCAAGTCCGAGCCGGGCGACGATTCCGTCCAAGGCTTCGGAGGCACCCCGTCCGCGGTGGCGATGCATCCGATCGCCGGCGTGGATGCGCGATTCACCACGGATCAACTCCAGTCGCCGGGGCCGTGGCTGGACCGGCTGCCGCATTTCAAGCTGGAGTTCACCCCCAGCGCCGGTGAGGAGATCCAGAGCGAGTTCTTCGTGGACGCCTCCGACGGCCCGGCCGCGTTCGCGGTCGTGAAGGGCTTCGCCGATCGCATCGCGCCGCTGCTCTTCGTCTGCGAGATCCGGGCGATCGCCGCCGACGATCTCTGGCTGAGCGGGGCATACGGCCGGCCCACGGTCGCGTTCCATTTCACCTGGCAGTCGCGCGAGGACGAGGTCCGCGAGGTCCTCGTCGACCTCGAGGCCGCCCTCGCCGAGTTCGGCGCCCGCCCGCACTGGGGAAAGGTGTTCACCGCGGGTGCGGAGCAGATCCGGCCGCTCTACCCGCGGTTCGACGCCTTCCTCGAGCTCCGCGACCGCTTGGACCCCGAAGGCCGCTTCCGCAACGACTACACCGATCGGGTCATCGACGGAACCGCCTCATGACACCCGCTCCTCGGCAGCTGCTGACCGACGAGCTGCTCGAGACCTTCCGCGACCGGGCCGCCGACTACGACGAAGCGAACGCCTTCTTCCAGGACGACTTCGACGATCTCGTCCGCGTCGGGTACCTGAAGGCCATGGTGCCCGAGGAGCTCGGCGGCAGTGGCTTCACACTGACCGAGATGGCCGCGGAACAGCGACGGCTCGCCGCCGCGGCCCCCGCGACCGCTCTCGGGATCAACATGCATCTCGTCTGGACGAGCGTCGCCCGAGTGGTGCAGGCCCGGGGCTTCGATTTCCTCGACCGGGTGCTGACCGACACCGCCGACGGCGAGGTATTCGCCTTCGCCATCAGCGAGGCCGGGAACGATCTCGTCCTATTCGGCTCGCGGACGCGGGCGGAAGCCGACAGTGACGGCGGCTACCGCTTCACGGGCACCAAGATCTTCTCCTCCCTCTCCCCCGTCTGGACGAGGTTGAGCGTGTTCGGCCTCGACGACGGAGTCGGTGAGGCGGGCTCCGATGTCGCCCGTCATACGCCCGCTCTGGTGCACGGCTTCCTGCGCCGCGACGCCGCGGGGCATTCCTCGCTCGACGACTGGGACACGCTCGGCATGCGTGCGACCCAGAGCCGCTCGACCGTGCTCGACGGTGCCCGGGTGCTGCCCGAGGATGTCTTCCGCCGGCTACCTGCCGGCCCGGTGGCGGACCCGCTCATCTTCGGGATCTTCGCGAGCTTCGAGATCCTCCTCGCGGCGGTCTACACGGGTATCGGCGACCGTGCGCTCGAGCTGGCGGTGGCTAATGCCACCCGGCGAACCTCGATGAAGAACCATGGGGCGAGCTACTCCCGCGATCCCGACATCCGGTGGCGGATCGCCGACGCCGCCATCGCGCACGACGCGCTCGGGCCGCAGCTGCAGGTTCTGGCATCGGACGTGGATTCCCTCGTCGACCACGGTCCGATGTGGTTCGCCAAACTCGTCGGACTCAAGGTGCGTGCGACGGAAACGGCTCGCACCGTGGTCGACGCGGCGATCCGGGTGTCGGGCGGCTCGTCCTATTCGTCGTCGTCGGAGCTCTCGCGACTGTATCGCGACGTCCTCGCGGGGATGTTCCACCCGTCGGACGACGAGTCGGCTCATTCGACGGTGGCCACGGCACTGCTCGGCCCTCTCGAATGACGCCGTCGAACGCTCGGGTCGGCCGCAAGATCATCACGGAGCCGGCATGCCGAGCCTAGAGCTGCGCCTCGACGATGCCGGGGACGCGGCGGTGCGGGCGGAGTGGGCGGCGCTGCAGGCGGCCGGTCTCCCGAGTCAGGCGGACCACACCGGTGAGTCGAACGCGCCCCACATCACGGTCGCGTACTTCACGGCCGATCTGGATCCGTATCCGGTGAGCCCGCCTCCGGGCGAGCTGGTGCTGGGGTCGCCGCTCCTGTTCCGCAGGAAGCGTGGGGTCGTCCTCGGCCGCCAGGTGCTCGTGACCCGGGCTCTGCTCGACTGGCACGCCGAGGTCCATGCGTCACTCGGCGACGAGCTCGACGTCGATCGGCGCACGCGGCCTGACGCGTGGACCCCGCACGTGACGCTGGCCATGTCCATGCCGCTGGAGTCGCTTCCCCTGGCCCTCGAGACGCTGACGCCTCTGGCGGACCTCTGCACGACGCCGACCTCGGTCCGGATGTGGAACGGCCGGCTGAAAGAGCTCACCGACCTCACGGCCCTCGCCGCCAGGGCCTGAGCGCACCCCGCCTTCATATCGCTCCGCTCAATGGGCGGGCGGGAAGAGGACGCTCCCTTCATTTCGCTCCGCTCAATGGGCGGGCGGGAAGAGGACGCTCCCTTCATATCGCTCCGCTCAATGGGCGGGCGGAGGGAAAACGGCGTCCCTTCATTCCGCTCCGCTCAATGGGCGGGCGGTGGAAGTACCTTCTCCGCCCATTGAGCGAAGCGAAATGAAGGAGCCCCCGGATAGCTCGACCTCACCGCAGGGCAGGCTCCCGCCGGGCGAGCCGGAGCTCCACATCGGTCGGCAGAACATCATCGGCACGGTGGGTGACGAGCACCACGGTGCGCTCGGCGAGCGCCTCGCGCAGATCACGCATCATCGCGTCGGCCGTCGGCCCGTCGAGGTGAGCGGTCGGCTCATCGAGAAGGACGACGTCCGCACGGGCCAGCAGAGCCCGAGCGACGGCGAGCCGCTGACGTTCCCCGCCGGACAGTCCCGCCCCTTCGCTTCCGACCAGGGTGTCGAGCCCCTGGGAGGCAGCGCCGACCAGCCGCCCCAGCCCGACGGAGTCGAGGACGTGAAGCATTTCGGCATCCGAAGGGCGATCGCCCCGGCCTCGACCGAGCAGGAGATTCCCGCGGATGCTGGATGCGAACACATGGGCCTCCTGGGGGCACCAGGCGAGGCGGGCGCGCAACGAATCCGCCGCCAGCGATCCGGCGTCGACAATCCGCCCGTCGTCTTCGACGAGGTACCGCCCGCGATCCGCCGACAGGTACCCGAGGAGCACGGAGAGCAGGGTGGACTTGCCGCTCCCCGAGGGCCCGGTCACGGCCAACCACTCGCCTCGCGCCACGTCTGCGGTCACGCCCTCGAAGGCCGGCCTCGGGGAATCGGGCCATCTCGCGGCGAGGTCGTCCATGACGACCGCGTCGACGTGCTCGACGGTCGCACCCTCCTGCGATGCCACCTCGTGCGTATCGAGAACCGGCTGCAGTCGCCGGATGGAGGCCAGTAGATCCGGGGCCTGTTGTACCGCGTCCACCACGGCGACCGCGGGGTCGATGAGCGCGAGCGGGAGCAGCGCGAGGACGGCCACGACCTCGACGGTCAGCTGCCCGGCTGCGACGGCGGGTGCGGCCACCGCGAGCATGGCGACAGCGCATCCGGCGAGCGCGCTCACGACGATGGCGCCGGCCAGACCCGTCGCCCCGGCGCCACGACGGGCCAGCCGCCCGGCACGGGCGTCGAGCGCCGCGACCTCTGCTCGAGCGGCCGTGTCGACCCCGTTGGCACGCAGGTCGTCCGCTGCGCCGAGCAGCGCCGCCAGACGGCGGGTGACCTGCGAGCGGAGAGCCCCTTCGGATGCTCCTGCACGCCGGTCCGCCGCGAGCGCTACCAGCGGCGCTCCCACCATGGCGACGAGGAGGGCCGCCACCAGAACCGGTGCCGCGGGCGCGTGCAACAGGGCGACGGCCACGACGGCGGCCACTGCGGTGACGACTCCGACGAGCGGCGGGACGACGACGCGCGGAAGGAGGTCCCGGATCCGATCGGCCGTCGTGATCAGGGTGTCGAGCGCAGCACCGGACGTGCGCAGAACAGGCGAAGCCGTCCCGCGGTCTGCCACCGCCAGCCACAGCCGATGCCGCAGCGTGCCGGCTGACGCGAAGACCGCATCGTGGGTGACGAGCCGCTCGGCGTAGCACAGCACGGACCTCGCCAGTCCGAAGAACCGGACGCCGACGATCGCGACCAGGAGATACATGATGGGGGGCTGCTCGGCCGCGCGCACGATGAGCCAGCCGCTGGTCGCGGTCAGCGCAGCGGCACTGAGCGCCGCCACGGTGCCGAGCAGCACGGATGCGGCCAGCCGTCCCGCGACCGGTCGTAACAGGAGACCGAGCTGCCGCCAGGCCGCCCCGTCCCTCTCGCCCCGCGCACCGCTCTCCTGCCGTGCGCTCAGCAGGACTGCCGACTCTCCGGCAGGACTTTCCGAGCCGATCCCTCCTGCTGAACTGTCGGAGTTCCTGCTGAGCGCGGGACGGACGACCTCTGCCGGTGCGGCGGCGGGGACGGGGCCGGCCAGCGACGCGGGCTCCGATGTCCCGCCCACTCCGACCTCGATCGCACACTCCGCGAGTCGCAGCACGCGCGGGTCGTGCGAAACCAGGACGAGGGCGACACGCCCCCGCAGCTCGGCGATCAGCGAGACGACCGCGTCCGCCGTGTCGTCGTCGAGATGCGCGGTGGGCTCATCGAGCAGGACGACCCGTGCTCCGGCGTCGATCCGGAGGAGGGTTCGGGCCACGGCGAGCCGGCGGAGTTCGCCCGGGCTGAGCGCCGCCGGAGCCGCGTGTTCGAGTCCGCCGAGTCCCACCCTGCCCAGCAGCCCGTGGATGCGGGGCTCGCTCTCCGGCGCCGCCCACCGCCGCATCTCGTCGAGCACCGTGTCGCCGATGGTGCGGGGATGCTGCGGCAGCCAGGCGACGGCCCCGTCGACGCGGATCTCCCCGGACACCGTTGCGATGCTTCCCGTTGCGAGCCGACCCGCCAGTAGCCGCAGCACCGTGGATTTCCCGGCACCGCTCGGCCCCGTCAACGCGACCGTGTCACCGTCCTCCACCCGCAGGAAGGGCACCGTGACCGCGCCGCTCCGACCGGAGAAGCGGATCTCGACGCCTCGCGCCTCCACCGCGCTTCCCCCTCGCGCCGGCTGCCGCTCGACAGCCGGAGCGATCGGAGCGACCTCGACCGGAGCGTCCAGCAACTCGCTGGTCCGGCGCAGGGCGCCCACGCCGTCCTGCGCCGCGTGGAAGGCCACCCCCACCTCCCGAAGGGGCGCGTAGCACTCGGGCGCGAGGATGAGGACGAGGAGCCCCACCTCGAGCGGGAGGTCCCCTCCGACGAGACGGATGCCGATGGTCACCGCGACCAGCGCGACCGATATGGTCGCGATGAGCTCGAGCGCGAGAGCCGAGAGGAATGCCGTGCGGAGGGTCGCGATCGTCCGCTTGCGGTGATCGTCGGAGATGGTGCGCAAGGAGTCGGCCTGCTCGGCGACGCGGCCGAGACCCACCAGCACGGGCAGGCCACGGGCGAGTTCGACGAGATGGTCGGCCAATCGGTCGAGTGCGCCCGCAGCTTCGTCGACGCGGTCGCGGGTGTGCTGTCCGATCAGGATCATGAATACCGGGATGAGCGGCACGGTCAGCACCACGATGAGCGCGCTCAGCCAGTCGGCGGCGAGGATGCGCAGACCGATCGTCAGAGGGATGACGGCAGCCCCCATCGCCGCCGGCAGTACGGTGCGGTAATAGGGATCGAGGTCGTCGAGGCCGCGGGTCGCGAGCGCCGTCGAGGCGCCCACGTCCGTGCCCGGGTCGGCGATCATGCGGTCGGCGAGCCGTGCGCGCAGCTGCTCCTTCGCGCCCAGGGAGGCGCGCGTCGCGAACCACTGCCCCGCCCAGGTCGCACCCGCTCGCGCGAGCACGGCGCCGGCTCCGATCTGGATCGCGACCGTCACGTCGGTCGATCCGGCGAAGAGTCCTGCGATCCCGCGGGCCAGTGCCTCAGCGACTCCGATCAGCGCGACGGCCTTGACCGCAGCGATGAATCCGAGCACATAGAGCGTGCGCACCCCTCCCGGACCGACACCACCCGCGAACGGCGACCGCATCAGCGTCGACCGTGCGTCGTTCGCGATTCGACCGCTCGCTCGGAGTCGACCTCGGGGGCTCGCAGCACGGCGGGGATGAAGGTGTGGACGGGCGGCAGGTGGTCGTGCGACAGACGTGCGCGGAAGACCCAGATCGTCCACGCTTGAGCAGCGAGCACGAAGGGCAGGGCGATGGCGGTGACGACCGTCATGACGCCCAGCGTGTACTGCCCGCTCGACGCGTTCGCGACGGTCAGGTCGAAAGCGGGGTCCAGGGTCGATGGCAGGACGACGGGGTAGGCCGCCGCGAAGATGGACCCGGCGCCCGCGACGATGAACGTCGTGAATGCGGCGAAGGCGTAGCCCTCCCGTCCCCGACGAGCGGATTCCCAACCGGTCACGGCCGCTATCACCGCGGGAACGACGAGGGCCCACGACCAGGGACCGCCCGTCACGACCTGCACCGTCAGCACCCAGACCACGATGGGGAGAAGCGCGAGAGCGGTGCCGCGGACGATGAATGTCCGCATGCGTCGACGCACCGCCCCGTCGGTCTTGAGCGCGAGCCACGCGGCGCCCTGCACGAGGGCGAAGCCCACGACCGCGAGACCCCCGATCAGGGCCGGCCAGCCGAACCAGGCGAACGGGCCACCCTGTCGGTCGCCGTTCGCGTCGATCGGCAGGCCCAGCGTCGTCACGGCGAGCGCCGCCCCGATCCCGAAGGCCGTGACGAGCGAGCCGAGTCCGATCGCCAGTGTCCAGCGCCGGCGCCACGCGTCGGTCTCGCCTTTACCGCGGTACTCGATTCCCACGGCTCGGAAGATCAGGCCGAGAAGAACGGCGAGGAGCGGGAGGTACAGCGACGAGAACAGCGACGCGTACCAGAGCGGGAATGCGGCGAAGGTCGCGGCGCCGGCCGTGATCAACCACACCTGATTGCCGTCCCACAGCGGGCCGATGGTGTTGAGCATGGTGCGCCGCTCCTCTTCCGACCGGGCGAAGAGCATGTGCATCCCGACGCCGAGATCGAATCCCTCCAGCACGAGGTACCCGATCCAGAGCACGCCGATGACGACGAACCAGATGGTGGGAAGGGTGTCCATGGGTCTGTCCTGTTCGAGAGGTCGGATCAGCGGATGGGATCAGTAGGCGAAGGCGAGGACGTCGCGCTTGTCGGGCCCGCCCTGATCGGACGGGTCCTCATCGTGAGTCGCGAGCTCGGGCATGGCCGAGACGACTCCGCCGCGCCCGTAACGGAACAGGAGCTTGACCTCGACGACCATCAGGGCGCCGTAGACGAGGGTCAGGCAGACGAGCGAGAAGAGCAGTTCCCCCCACGTCGCCGACGGCGACACGGCCGCGGCGGTGAACATGAACACCCCGTCGATACCGCCGGGGGTCGGATTGGGTGCCACGACGAACGGCTGCCGGCCCATCTCGGTGAAGACCCAGCCGGCTGTGTTCGCCACGAAAGGCGCGAGGATCCCGAGCACCGCGAGCCGTGAGATCCACTTGGACGCGGGCACCGTGCCCTTCCGGGTCAACCACAGCGCCACCGCAGCGGCGAACGCGGCGAGTGCGCCGAATCCGATCATGATGCGGAAGCCCCAGTAGGTGACCTCCATGAGCGGCACGTAGTCGATGGCCTGGCCGGCTCGGTCGCCGTAGATCGGGTTGTCGGGGAGGTTCGTGCCGTACTGCTCCTGGTACCGCGGGACGAGTTCGGTGACGCCCGGCAGTGGGGTCGTGAAGTCGCCGTGCGCGAGGAAGGACAGCACTCCGGGGATCTCGATGAGCGGCTGCACCTGGCTGCAGTCGTTCGAGCCGAGGTCGCCGATGGAGAGGACGGAGAAGCTCGTCCCCGTGTGACAGGCGGCCTCGGCGGCGGCCATCTTCATGGGCTGCTGCTCGTACATGAGCTTGCCCTGCAGATCGCCCGTGATGGCGACGGCACCGAACGCGACGATCGCGACGACCGCGCCCGTGCGCAGAGCCGTGATCCAGACGCGGTGGTCGAGCTTGTCGCGGCCCGGGATGTCGGCGTTCTCGCCGACGACGACGCGCCCGCTCTCGTCGACCGTGTCGATGCCGTCGCGGCGCCTGCGCGACAGGTGGTACCAGGCGATCCCGAGCAGGAAGGCACCGCCGACGCCGAATGAGCCGGCGAGGACGTGGGGGTAGGCGACCAGCGCCGTGTTGTTGGTCAGGACCGCCCAGATGTCGGTGAGGACGGGGCGGCCGTCGACGAGTTCGACCCCCACCGGATGCTGCATCCAGGAGTTCGCCACGATGATGAAGAACGCCGAGACGATCGAGCCGACGACGGCGAGATAGAGCGACGCGAGATGCACCTTGGGGTGGAGGCGCTTCCATCCGAAGATCCAGACGCCGAGGAAGATCGACTCGAAGAAGAACGCGAGCAGCCCCTCCATCGCGAGCGGAGCGCCGAACACGTCGCCGACGAAACGCGAGTACTCGCTCCACGCCATCCCGAATTGGAACTCCTGCACGAGCCCCGTCGCGACTCCCAGGATGAAGTTGATCAGGAAGAGCTTCCCGAAGAACTTGGTGAGCCGCAGGTAGGTCTCGTCACCGGATCGCACCCAACGCGTCTGGAAGTACGCGACGAGGGGGCCCAGCCCCAGCGTCAGCGGCACCATCCAGAAGTGGTAGACGGTCGTGATGCCGAACTGCCAACGTGCGATTTCAACCGGGTCCATCGCTCATGCCCCTCTGAGGAGATATCTCGATGCCGAGCTATTTCTACGCTCTGTAGAACTCGTTCTCTACGCAGTGTAGAACTCAAAGGGAGATGCGGGAAGCCTTCCGGACGACACGTTTCTACATTCCGTAGAATGAGCGTCACGCGTCGGCTAACATCGACCTGCCGATGCTTCATGCGTCGGTGTCACCGACTGAAAACTTGGAGGGGTCGATGCCCGGTCTCGGCGACCTCGAACGTTCCGTCATGGACGTGCTGTGGGACTCCCATGAAGCCCGATCGGCCTACGACGTGCAGAACGCACTCGCTGCGGACTCGGAGCGCCCCCTCGCGGCGACCACCGTGCTCACCGTGCTGTCGCGCCTCGAGAAGAAGGGGTTCGTGCGCCGCGAGCGTGTCGAGCGCCCCCACCGCTACAGCGCCGTGGCCTCCCGCGAGGACCACATGGCAGAGCTGATGCACGAGGTGCTCGGAGGCGCGGACGACCGCCAGGCCGTCCTCGCCCGCTTCGTCGGCCAGGTCTCCCCCGCCGAGGCCGAGGCCCTCCGCAAGCTGCTGTCCGCAAACTGACGTCGGGCCGGTGAACGGACCGGCTTCGCCGCTGCTGTCTCAACCGCTCTCGATACGTCGCTGCGCTCCTACTCGAGCCGTCTCGGTACGGCCTGGCGGCCTACTCGACGTCCGTGAGGGTTCCGGAGGTCGAGTAGGCGCCGCGAAGCGCGCCGTACCGAGACCGGCCGAGTAGCGAAGCGTATCGAGGCCCCACCACCCACCCACCCACCCACCCACCCCCATCCACCCGATAGACCACACTGGAAGACATGCCCGTCGCGCCGATCGCTCTCGCCCTGCTGGCGGTGGCCCTGGCGTGGCCGATACCCCTCTGGCTGGCGGCGGCCCGCTGGCCGCGCCGCGCTCCCGGCCTCGCTCTCGTGCTCTGGCAGGCCATCGCCCTCGCCGGTGGCCTCTCCATGATCGGCGCCCTGCTCACCTACGGGCTGCTCCCGTTCGGCCCTGATCTCCTCTCCGGCCTCGTCGGATTCGTATCCGCCGTCGCCGACGGCACGGCTGCCGACCGCGCGGGCCTCGATCACCTGGCGGCCCTCTTCGGCGCCCTCCTGCTCGGCGTGCATCTTCTGCTGAACCTCATCCTCACGATCGTCCGCACGGATCGCGACCGTCGGCGGCACCGTCAACTCCTCTCGTTGCTCGGCCGACAGGACCCGGATGACCCATCGGCGCGCATCCTCGACTCCCCTCTTCCGGTCGCCTATTGCCTCCCGGGGACATGGGGCTCCGTCACCGTGTTCTCGGCCGGGTTGATGCGCCTCCTCGAGCGCGACGAGCTCCGCGCGGTCGCCGAGCACGAGCGGGCGCACCTGGGCCAACGCCACGATCTCGTGCTGGTCGCCTTCCGCGCCTGGCACGCGTCGCTCCCCTGGTTCCCCGTGGCGTATCGAGCAGAGCGGGAGGTCGGCATGCTGATCGAGATGCTGGCCGATGACCGAGCGCTGGACCACGTCGACGAGACGTCTTTGGCGCGCGCCATCGCCCTCGTCGGGAACGCCGGCGAGCAGAGCGGGCTCGCTCTCACCGAGCGCGCGACGACCCCGGCGGGCACCCTGCAGGAACAGGCCCTGGAGCGGATCCGCAGGCTCAGTCGACCGATGGACGCGTTGCCCACCGCGACTCGCGCCGCCATCGTGGCCGCGGCCGCCGGGCTGCTGGCCATCCCTACGATCCTCCTGATCGTTCCGGGACTGTCCTGATTCAGGCGCGATAGGCGGATCCGAGCAGGACGGCGCTCGGCTTCAGACGAGCGCCGGATCCGTCCGCCTGGGCCGCAGGATGAGGACGACGATTCCCGCCGCCACGACCGCCAGCCCGACCCACGACATCGTGGGCAGTCGCTCGCCGATGACGAGGACGCCGAGCAGCGTCGCGGTGAGCGGCTCCGCGAGCGTGATGGTCGAGACCGTAGGCGCGGGGAGGGAGCCGAGGCCAGCGGCGAACAGCAGGTAGGCGACCGCCACGGTGACCCCGCCGAGCCATAGCACGGTGAGGACACCGGAGGCCGTCCCGAGCCAGGTCGGAACCGTGGCGACCAGGACGACGGCACCGATCGCGGCGGCGACGCCGAAGACGGAGCCCATGGTCGACGAGCCCGACCAGCCGGCGTCGAGCAGTCTCTTCGATGCGAGGGTGTACACGGCGTAGGACACCCCGGCCCCGAGCGACCCCAGCAATCCGAACGGATCGATGCCGCCGGAAGCCGAGACGGGCGATCCCGCCTGCGCGAGCAGGGCGAGACCGACCACCGCCACCCCCGTCGCGATCGCCCAGCGCACCCCGGGGAAGCGCCGTTCGAGGCCCCAGCTGAGCGCTCCGGTCGCGAGGGGCGCGGACCCCAGGGCGACGAGCGTTCCGATGGCGATGCCGTTGCGTTCCGTGCCCAGGAAGAAGGTGGGCTGATACGCGACGACTCCTACCGCTCCGATGATCACTGCAACGGCAGCCACGACGGGCGAGAGACGCGGTCCCGGGCTGTCCGCTACGCCGAGCGTGACCGGCCGGCGCCGGCGCCGGGCTCGAAGAAGCAGCGCGACCAGAGCGAGCAGCGCACCGCCCACGACGATGCGCGCCGCCCCCAAGGACGTCACGTCGACATCGGGAGCTCCGAGGACGCGAGCGGTCCCGGTCGTCCCGAACATCACGGAAGCGAGGAGGACGAAGACGACGGCGCGCACTCTGGAATGCTCCCACGAAGCCGACGGCGGGCCGATCGGGCCCGGCGGCGACCGACGATCCGGTCAGCCGGTCGGACGACGCCCCTCTCCCAGCATCTCGCGCGCCATGAGCGTCGAGCCGGCGACCGCGGCCGGCATCGCGACGACGGCGCCGAGCGGCAGGAGGAAGAGGAGGTAGCCGACCGCGCCGAATCCGGTCAGCCGAGCGCGGTGGCTTCGGCGGAGACGCTTCTGGGTCTCCTCGTCGATTCCGCGGCCTTCGAAGGGGCGGGAGAGCAGCTCGCGCGCGAGCAGACGGCCGCCGAGAATCGCCCCGAGCGCGATGGCCGTGATCCCGCCCACGACGGGGATGAGCCCCACCGCGAAGATCAGCAGACCGACGACCACACTGGGAACCAGGAGGCGCAGGCCCGACATGATCCCCCGACCGATCGAGGCCCAGAAACCGGGATCATCGGCCCGCACGAAGCCACCCTCGCGGTGCTCGACCGCGAGCCAGATGCGCTCGTAGAACGGATCGCCGACCGCGAGCGTCAGGGCGGTGAAGGTGGCGAGTCCGAGGAGCACGAGGGCGATGAGCAAGGCGATGGCGGTGACGATCCGCATCGTGTCGCGCCAGAACGGGTCCCACGCCTCGGCGAACGGGGTGGCCCACGCGGCGATGGGCTCGACGTTGGCGGCGACGACCACGACGACCGTCAGCACGATCGCGCCGACGATCAACGCGGGGACCGCGCCGAGCAGCATCAGCTTCGGCGAGGTCGCCCACGCACCGAAGCCGCGGAAGAACAAGCGGATTCCCCGGCCGAATTCCCTCATCACACGAGCGACGCTAGCGATCCCAGCCTGTCAGTGGGCTGCCGCCGCTCAGGAGCCGGTGCCGGGGATCGCGCCGAGGACTCCGGTGAGCGCCAGCTCGACGCCGATCGCCATGATGAGGAAGCCCATGATGCGCGTGAGGGCCGCGACGCCGGTCGATCCGATGCGGTCGATGAGCGGGGTTCCGTAACGCAGCAGAATGCCGATCACGGCGGCGATGGCGAGCGCTGCCGCCGCGATGGCGATGAGGTTCTCGACCCCGGGGTGTTTGGCGGCCAGGCCGATCACGACGCCGATGGCTCCGGGACCCGCGACGAGCGGAAGCGCCATGGGCGAGAAGCTCACGTCGATCGCGTCGGCATCGCGGGTGTCCTCGCCCTCGCGGACGGCGCCGCTCGGCCGCGCCTTCGAGGCGGACCGGGCCGGCGGCCTGTGCGTCGTCGACGCCGGCGTCGCCGTGAGCATGCCGAAGCCGGAGTGCAGCACCACGAGCCCACCGGCGATCTGCAACGCCGGGATGGTGATCCCGAGCCCCGCGAGCAGCGGCGTGCCGATGACGGCGAACACGACCAGGATCGCGGCGACGTAGATCGCGGTCCGCCACGCCTGAGCGCGCACGCGACGAGCAGACATCTCACCCGTCAGGCCGGCGAAGGCGGCCACTGCACCGATCGGGTTCGTGATGGGGACGAGGGCGGCCAGGGTGGCGACGAAGACGGCGAGCACAGCTCATCCTGGCGGCCGGCCCGCTCAGGCCGTCGACGCCACCCCGACACCGAGGCGAGGAGTGTCCTGGCCTTGTGAAGGCACGGGCGTCGATGCGCGCACCCACGGATCGGACACACTGGAGACCATGACCGTCCCGCCGCCACCCGCCGGAGTTCGTCATCACATCCTCGAGGACCTCTTCGGACTCCTGGCCGGGATCGCGCTGACCTCGCTCGGCCTCACCCTGCTCCGTGCGGCGGGGATGGTCACAGGCGGCACGGCGGGCGCGGCGCTGTTGATCAGCTACGCGGCGCCTCTGCCGTTCGGGGTGATCTTCGCCCTGGTGAACCTGCCATTCATGCTCCTCGCCGTCGCCCGACGCGGCGCCGTGTTCGCGGTGAAGAGCGTCGTCTCCATCGTCTCCGTCTCGCTTCTGACACAGCTCGACGCCGTCCTCCTCCCCATCCAGGTCGACCAGCCGTGGTACTTCGCTTTGCTCGGGAACCTCGTCGCCGGTGTGGGCCTGCTCATCCTCTTCCGTCACGGATCAAGCCTCGGCGGCTTCAACGTCATCGCACTGCTGGTGCAAGACGTCTGGGGAATCCGCGCAGGACTCGTGCTGATGGCCCTCGACGCGGTGGTCATCCTCTCCGCATTCCTCGTGGTGGCGCCCGCGACGGTAGCGCTGTCGGCGGCCGGCGCGGTCGTCCTCAACGCTGCGCTCGCGGTGAACCACCGCCCCGACAGGTATCTGGGGCGCTGAAGCCCGCCACAACGGCGAAAACAGAAGAGACCGTCCTCGAAGGAGGACGGTCTCTTCGCTCTCTGTGGGGCTTCTGAGAACTCGTTCGAACCGTCAGAGCCGCGCGATTGCAACGATCGCTGTCATCAGCTCGGATCGAGACTCGTCTTCACGGCCCGAGTGAGGTCATTGACCTTGGAGAAATCGACCCCGTCGTTCGACCACGGGGCGAAGCCCGTGAGTGTCCCTGCGTCACGCCATGATCGGGCCAGCCACTTCTCTCACTCAGGCCGACGACGTTCGACGAGGACCGTGTCACGCCACGTCTGCGCGGCGGGTCCGTAGGTCATGAGCCCGACACGTTCACGATATCCAACGCGACGGAATCCGACCCGATCGTGAAGCGCGAGGCTGGCTGCGTTCTCCGGGAAGATGCTCGACTGAAGTGTCCAGAAGCCGGCTTCATCCGCAGCAGCGAGGAGGGATTCGAGAAGTGCCCGACCGACACCGTTCCCGCGCGCGTCACGCGCCGTGTAGACGGAGTGCTCGACGACGCCGCGGTAGACCGGTCTTGTCGAAACGGCTGTCAGAGCCGCCCAGCCGAGCACCTTCTCGTTATCGACCGCGACGAGACGTCCCGCATTGAGCTTCCCTGAATCGAACTGCTCCCAGGTCGGCGGCTCGGGTTCGAAGGTCGCGTGCCCCGTCGCAATCCCTTCACGATAGATGGCTTCAACCGCCGCCCAGTCATCAGCGGCCATTGGTCGCACTGCGGTCACGAGCAGCAGCTCCCTCTCGCGGATCCGATATCGGCGGAACAGACGCCCGTTTCGGGGAGCACGAGCTGGACGCGGCGCGCGGCTGCATGGTTGCCGGCGATTTCGTCTGCAATGGAGCGCACCTGCTCGTAGCCGGTGGCGAGCAGAAACGTCGGAGCGCGGCCGTAGGACTTCATGCCGGCGATGAAGAAGTTGGGTTCGGGGTGACTCAATTCCGCGACACCGTGCGGGGGAACTGTGCCACAGGAGTGCAGATTCGGATCGATCAGGGGGGCGAGCGCACGCGGCGCCTCGACGATCTCGTCAAGCGAGGTGCGAATCTCTCGAAGCATGTCGAGCTCGGGACGAAACCCGGTGGCCTGAACGATCACGTCGGTTTCGATGCTCTCTCGCTTCGCGAGGCGACGCCCTGTCACGGTTGCGCGTCCCGACGGGCTCTTCTCGAGGCGGTCGACCTCGAAATTGTCGAGGAGAGCGACGGCGCCGTCGCGGACGAGCTGGTGGACAACTCCCCCGAGCTTGCCGCGCTCTTCGAGCTCGTCGTCGCCGGACGGGAAGACCCGAACTGGGCTCGCGCCGCGGATCGCCCACGTTATGCGAGTCAATGGTTCCTCTCGAGCAAGGCGGGCCAGCTTGATGAGGGTGTTCGCCGCGGAGTGCCCAGCGCCGACGACGAGCACATGCTTACCCGCGAATCGGGCCCGGTCGACGCCGAGGACGTCGGGCAGCGCATGGCTGAGGTGCTCGACCACATCTCCTGCACCGATCGGGTCCAGGCCCGCGGACGCAAGGGCGTTGGGCGTCGAATAGGTACCGGAGGTGTCGATGACCGCGCGAGCGCTGACGTCTGAGGTGCCCTCCGGGGTGTCCAAGCGCAGCAGGAACGGCGTGCCGGCCCGTTCGGTGGAACGGGTGCGATCCATCCCCTCGCGGCTGACAGCGGTCACACGTGAGCGGTAGTGAATGACAGGGGCGAGCTGGGGAGTCGCAGCGAGGGGCAAGAGGTAGTCGCGGACCAGCTCGTGCCCAGTGGGCAGCTTCCCCGCGGTGGGGGCTTCCCATCCAGTCGCGTCCAGCAGGCGTCCGGCCGCCCCGTCGACCAAGAACTCCCACGGGGAGAACAGGCGCGTGTGACCCCACTGCTGCACGGACGCGCCGGCGCTGTCGCCCGCCTCGTAGACCACGACGTCGAGGCCGCGTTCAAGCAGCTGCGCGGCAGCGGCCAGTCCCACAGGCCCGGCGCCGATGACGGCGACGGGCAGCCCGGCGAGACGGCGTTCGTCGGTGCGGGGCGGAACGGTCAGCAACATACTCATCGGCGATACTCCTTTTCATCGACACTCATCGATATTGGAGTGTGCTGAACGTATCGATATATGTCAATATGTGCGACACTTATCGCGTGATGACGACTGAATCGAGTTCGAGCGCGCTCGCCATCGCGTGCTGTGCACCACTCGAGCGCCAGCCACTGAGCGCCGGGGACGCGGTGTCCATCGCGCGAGCCATGAAGGCGATGAGCGACCCGGCGCGGGTGCGCCTGGTGTCGATCGTCACATCCAGCGCATCCGGCGAGGTATGCGTGTGCGACTTCACCGACCCACTGGGATTGAGTCAGCCCACCGTGTCGCACCACCTAAAAATTCTGGTCGACGCCGGAATCCTGCACCGTGAGAAGCGCGGCATTTGGGCCTACTACTCACTGATCCCCGGCGCACTGGGCTCGCTCGCGGAATTACTTTCCCGCGTCTGAAACGCTTAGGCCGCGCTTACGCGCATCGCGAGCGACTCGATCCGAGTAGCCAGGTCGTCGTAGGCCGCATCGAATGCGGCATCGGTGCCGCTGGGCACGGGGTCGGGAACCGACCAGTGCAGCGCGTCGCTTCCTAACTCTTCGTGAGCGGCATCGCACACGGTGATGATGAGGTCGGTGTCAGCCGCGACGTCCGCGAGGAGCTGCGGGGCAGCCTCGGGCAAGGGGAGGCCGTGTCGCTCGGCGGTCGCGATCGCGCCGGCGGCGATCGCCGCAGCGGGATGCGTACCAGCGGACGCCGCGGGGATGGGGCTGCGCTGCGCCCAGAGCTGCGCGGCGAGTTGGGAGCGAGCGGAGTTGGCGGTACACACGAACAGGACGCGCCGTGCCGCGGCGGAGGTCGAAGGGCCGAGCTGTTCGAACGCACCGGGCACCAGGTGGACATAGCTGCGGCGCCGATCAGCCTCAGATCGCCGACGGAGGATCATTCCCTCCCGCTCGAGCACAGAGAGGTGATGAGCGACCAGGTTCGAGGGCATGCCGAGCCGGTCCTGCAACTCGCGCGGAGCGAGGTCCCCCAGGGTGAGAAGGTCCACGATCCTCAGGCGCGCGGGATCACCGAGGGCCGCATGACGGGCGGCCCGCGCCTCCAAGTCAGTTCGCTCGGTGTTCATTGAGTCAATCTTGACTGAGCTAATGTGAACAGTCAAGATGGCCCACGACATGACCACCACCTCCCCGTCCACGCTGACGCTCACCCGCCGCGCCGTGGCCGAATTCCTCGGCACCGGCCTGCTCGTGGCGATCGTCGTCGGCTCCGGCATCGCAGCGCAGACGCTCTCCCCGAACGACTTCGGCTTGCAACTGCTCGAGAACTCCCTCGCGACCGCGCTGGGACTTGCGGTGCTGATCCTCACGCTCGGCCCCGTGTCAGGCGCGCACTTCAACCCGCTCGTGTCCGCCGTCGACGCGCTGCTCGGCCGCCGTAATCGAGCCGGCCTGACCGCGCGGGAGCTGGCGGTGTTCGTCGGTGCGCAGCTGCTCGGCGGCGTGTGCGGGGCGGTCCTCGCGAATGCGATGTTCGACGTCCCGACCGCGATCGCGACCCTCGAGCGCGTCACGGCCGAGCACCTGCTCGGGGAGGTCGCCGCCACGGCGGGGCTCGTGCTCGTCATTCTCTCCCTCGCCCGCACCAACCGGGGGCCGCTGGCGGCTGCCGCGATCGGTGCATACATCGGCGCGGCGTATTGGTTCACGTCCTCGACCTCGTTCGCGAACCCCGCCGTGACTCTCGGCCGCGTCTTCACCGACACCTTCGCCGGCATTGCTCCCACCTCCGTTCTGCCCTTCGTCGCTGCGCAGCTCGTCGGCGCCGCGATCGGCGTCGGCATCGCCGTGTTCCTCTTCCCGGGCGCCGCCCGGACCGCCGGGGACCTCGTGGTGCCGGCCACTTCGACCTCTTCACACGTCTGATCCGAAAGGCCCATCTGATGCATCTCGTCGCTATCGGCGGCAGCGACGCGGGAATCTCCGCCGCACTGCGCGCCCGCGAACTCGACCCCTCCGCGGACGTGACCGTGGTGGTCGCGGACTCCTACCCGAACTTCTCCATCTGCGGAATTCCTTACTACTTCTCCCGCGAGGTGCAGCCGTGGCAGTCGCTCGCGCACCGCACGCACGCCGATCTCGAAGCCACCGGCATGACCCTGCGCCTGGACACCTTTGCAACAGACATCGACGTCGCCGGGCAGCAGCTGACCGTCCGCACCCCGGATGGCTCGCTCGACCAGATCGGCTATGACGAGTTGATCGTCGGCACCGGCGCCCTTGCGTCCTACGCCGGGATCGTCGGTGCGGACGAGTTGGGGCCGGAGGACGGAGTGCACGTGTTGCACTCGATGGGCGACACCTTCGCGCTCGAGCGCTATCTCGATGACCGGAACCCGCAGACCGCGATCATCGTCGGCGCCGGCTACGTCGGCCTCGAAATGGCGGAAGCGCTCACCGTCCGCGGCCTCCAGGTCACCCAGCTCCAGCGCGGCCCCGAAGTCCTCTCCACCCTCGACCCCGAACTCGGCGCCCTCGTCCACACCGAACTCACCGACCACGGTGTGGAAGTCCTCACCCACACGACCGTCGCCTCGATCGAGAAGACCGCCACCGGCCTCACCGTTCACGCCGACCACAACGGCTCCCCCTTCACCCGCACCGCCGACGTCGTGCTCCTCGTCGTCGGGGTAAAGCCGAACACCGACCTGCTTACCCGTGCCGGCGCGACCCTCGGCGCCGGCCGCGCGGTCGTCGTGGACGAGGCGATGCGCACGGGCCTCCCGCACGTCTTCGCCGCCGGGGACGGCGTGACCACCCATCACCGCCTGCTCGGCGTGACATATCTACCGCTGGGGACCACCGCCCACAAGCAGGGCCGCGTCGCTGGCGAGAATGCCCTCGGCGGCCGTGCCCGCTTCGCCGGATCCGTCGGCACACAGGTCGTGAAAGTGTTCGACCTCGTGGCCTCCCGCACCGGCCTGCGCGAGCACGAAGCCCTCGCCGCCGGGTTCGCCCCGGCGACGACGACCGCCGTCGCGGACGACCACAAGCGCTACTACCCCGGCGCGCAGCCGATCACCATCCGTGTCACCGGCGACACCAACGACGGACGCCTCCTCGGCGCGCAGCTCGTCGGCCGCCTGGGCACGGAGACTGCCAAGCGCGTCGACACTTACGCGACTGCCCTGTTCGCGGGGCTCAACGTCGAGCAGGTCTCCGACCTCGACCTCTCCTACACGCCCCCGCTCGGCTCCCCCTGGGACGCCGTGCAGATCGCCACCCAGACCTGGACCCGCACCCACACCGGAGCAGTGACCCCGCATGACTGACAAGCCCACCGTCCTCTTCCTCTGCCAGCACAACGCCGGGCGTTCACAACTCGGCGCCGCACTGCTCCAGATCATTGCCGGCGACCGCTTCACTGCAACGTCGGCCGGGCTCTCCCCCGCCGACACAGTGAACCCAGCGATCGCAGCCACCGTCGCCGAGCTGGGCCTCGACATCAGCGAGCGCACCCCGCGCGCCGTGACCGTCGACGACCTTCAAACGGCAGACATCGTCGTCGCAATGAAGCCTGGGCTCGCCATCCCGGCCACGCCCACGGGTCGGTTCCTCGGATGGAAGTTCCCCGACCCCACCGACTGGACCGCAGAGAACGTGCGGCCGTTGCGTGAGGCAGTTGCAGAGCGAATCCGTTGCGAGCTTCTCTGAGACGCGATCATCGAACCATCCGCGGAGACGGGTTCCCGACCCAAGAGATGCACAAAGCAAGAAGGCCGTCCTCCTCATGGGGACGGCCTTCTGCATCTGTGGACCCGAGGGGATTCGAACCCCTGACCCCCTGCATGCCATGCAGGTGCGCTACCAGCTGCGCCACGGGCCCGTCGGCTTCCCGGAGGAGCCTTGATTACTTTACTACAGGTTCGGAGCGCTTCCGTTCACATCGCGGCTCCCGCTCGTCTCGAGGCGCACGAATCCGTAGATCCTCCGTGAGTAACACCCGCAGAACCCCCACCCGCGGGTTCTTATCGGCGCTTCTGAATAGCGTCGAAGGGCGCGCTCGAGTTCCGGGCTGCGAAAGAGGGAGTTGTCATGTCCAGAGGTGTCGCAGTAGTCACGGGAGGATCCGCCGGACTCGGTCGGGCGACGGTCCGAGAGCTCGCCCGCCGCGGATGGGACGTGGCCGTGCTCGCCCGGGGCGAGGATGGCCTCGCGGGTGCCGTCCGGGACATCGAAGGACTCGGCAGGCGCGGACTCGGGATCTCGACCGATGTCGCCGACAGGGACGCCGTGGAGTCGGCAGCCGCGCGCGTCGAGGACGAGCTCGGCCTCATCGACCTCTGGGTCAACAACACGATGGTGGGCGTGTTCGGGGAGTTCCTCGACACCGAGGCCGAGGACTTCGAACGGGCGACGGATGTCGTCTATCTCGGTACCGTGAATGGCACACGTGCCGCCCTGTCTCGCATGGTGCCGCGCGACCGTGGGCACGTCATCCAGATCGGCTCCGCCATCGCCCATCGGGGAATCCCTCTGCAGGCCGCCTACTGCGGCGCCAAAGCAGCCGTGCGCGGCTTCACGGAATCCATCGTGACCGAACTCATCCACAACGACAGCGCCGTGCAGGTATCGACCGTCGACATGCCCGCGCTCAACACGATTCAGTTCAACTGGGTGAAGACGGATCTCCCCCATCACCCGCAGCCCGTGGCCCCCATCTATCAGCCCGAGGTCGGAGCCGTCGCGGTGGCCGATGTCGCCGACAAGCCTCGTCGTCGGGTGTGGGTGGGAGAATCCACCGTCGCCACCATCCTGGGCACGCGTTTCGTGAATCCGTTCATGGACTGGTACCTCGCCAAGACGGGCTATGACGGTCAGCAGGCTCCCCAGAAGAACGAGCCGATGCTCGCCGACAACCTCTACGAGCCGACTCCCGGGGATCGCGGTGCGCATGGGATCTTCGATGACGAGGCGTACTCGACGTCGCCGCAGGTCTGGCTCATCGGCCACCGCCCCGTGATGAATGCGGCGGCCATCGCTGGAGGGGCGGCGATCGCTCTGACAGCTCTGCGTCTTCTGCGTCGGCGCTGACCACCCCTGACGGGCGTTAACGAGGAAAGGGCCACCCGTTCGGGTGGCCCTTTCTTTGTCTTGCTGTCCCCGTCCGTCCACCTGCTTTGGTGGTGTCGGGGTAATGGATGTCCGGCGGTGTCCTACTCTCCCACAGGGTCCCCCCTGCAGTACCATCGGCGCTGAGAGTCTTAGCTTCCGGGTTCGGAATGTGACCGGGCGTTT
>CAJYYA010000022.1 GCA_913778905.1 uncultured Naasia sp.
GGCCTCTCACGCACGTCTCCTCGTCGCCTCACGAACGACTCCGAGAGTGGTCATCACAGCCCGAGAGACACTCGGCAGCTGGGAAGGACATCATGAAGAAGAACTCTCGTCTGGCCGTCATCGGAACGGCGACGATCATCGGAGTCGGTCTGGCTGCAGGCGGCGCCCTGATGGGTGCGAGCGCGTTCGATGCCACCTCGGCCTCGATCGTCGCTCCGATGGACGGATCGGGTACCCCCAGCGAGGCGCCGAGCGGCGCACCGACGGATGCCCCCACTCCCCCGGCACCGGCCACCGGTGCCGACGGAACGACCACGCCTCCCGCCCCTCCGGCGCCCGGCGCAGCCACCCCGGGCGCACCCGCCGGGCCCGGGGCCGCAGGATGCGCGCCCGGCGCGGCAGCCCCGGCACCCACGGACGGCAAGACTGCGCCCACGCCCCCGGCACCCCCGGTACCTGCCGACGGCAAGACCCCGCCGGCCCCGCCCGCTCCGGCGGACGGTCAGACGCCTCCTGCTCCCCCGGCGGCACCTGCTGCCCCCGGCACGAACGGCGACCAGGGCACCCCGGCTCCCTCGGAGTCGACGGGCACCGGTTCCTGAACTCCGCTCACAGGGCGGGTGGCTTCGCTTCGGCGAGG
Source organism: uncultured Naasia sp. (assembly GCA_913778905.1). Classification (GTDB taxonomy): domain Bacteria; phylum Actinomycetota; class Actinomycetes; order Actinomycetales; family Microbacteriaceae; genus Naasia. The sequence continues at coordinate 641 of CAJYYA010000022.1, forward strand.
GCACCCGCCCTTTCGCGCGCCTCGACCGATCCCCGTGGCCGTTCAGCGAACGCGCCGGGCCGCACGAGGGCGAGTCTGCGAGTCTTCTGCCGATCGGCGCAAGGCCGGCTGTGACAGAGCCTCATCTCCATGCATGCGTATTAGACAGGTCATGGGGAGGGGCGCTGGGCCGCTCCCCGTTCCACAGCAGGAGCACTTCGATCATGACAATCCTCGACTCGCCACCGCTCGACTCCGAGTTCGCGGGCGACGGCAACGGCGACGATGAATGCGTCGCACTGCTCCGGTCGACCGCAACGGGTGACGGAGCAGCCTTCGCTCGTCTCTACGATCGACTGGCCCCCGGTGTCTACGGGACTATCACAGGTCTCGTTTCCGACCAGGTCCGCGCCGAGGCCCTCCTGCACGAGGTGTTCCTCGAGGTCTGGCGGCATGCCCCGCGACTGGCCCGGACGGGCGTATCGGCTTCTGCCTGGTTGCGGGAGATCGCCCACATCCGCTGCGGGTCGTACGCCTAGAAGAAATCGACGACGGCCGATGTCCGATCGCCGGACCGGACGCGATCACGTCAGGCGGTAGCCGACGCCCCTGACGGTCTCGATCCGCGCGGCTCCTAGTTTCGCTCTCAGGTACCGCACGTAGACGTCGACGACGTTGGAACCCGGATCGAAATCCATCCCCCAGACCCGGCTGAGCAGCTGTTCGCGGCTGAGCACCTGGTCCGGGTGGCGGAGGAACTCCTCGGCGAGCGAGAACTCCCGTGCCGACAGCTCGACTGTTCGATCGGCGACCCGGACCCGTCGGGATCGGAGGTCGAGCGTGAGGTCGCCGCGGGACAGCTCCATACCCGTCCGTTCGCCGGACTCGCGCAGTCGAAGTCGGACCCGCGCCAGCAGCTCGTCGAACTTGAACGGCTTCGCCACATAGTCGTTGGCGCCGTTCTCCAGACCGTGAACCGTGTCCTCGACGCCCGACCGCGCTGTCAGCATGATGACGACTAGGTCGTCTCCGTCGGCGCGAATGCGGCGGAGCACCTCGAAACCGTCGACGCCGGGCAGACCGACGTCGAGGATGAGCAGGTCGAACTGTCCGGACCTCGTGTACGACAGCGCGTCCGGTCCGGTGGTCGCGACCGTGACCGCGTATCCGGCGGACCGGAGACCCTTCTCGACGAACGACGCGATCCGTTCCTCGTCCTCGGCCAGGAGGATCCGACTCATACGGCGCCCTCGACAGATCTCGCGCGCGGGGCGCGCTCGGCGGATACGGGTAGGACGATGGTGAACCGGGATCCTGCGGGAGACGTCTCGACGGAGATGTCGCCGCCGTGCCCGCGTGCGATGGCCCGGGCGATGGCGAGCCCCAGGCCGGACCCGGCCACTCCCCGCCCATCGGCGGCGCGACCGAATCGCTCGAAGATCTTCGGGAGGGACGCGGCGTCGATGCCGGGACCGGAGTCGGAGACCCAGAGCTCGACCGAACCGCCGGCCACCTCCGAGCCGATCGTCACCGGTGAACCGGGAGGTGAGTACTTGGCGGCGTTGTCGCAGAGCTGCAGCCAGGCCTGAGTGATGCGCTGGGGATCCAAGTCCGCGACTGTCGCTGCCGTCGGCGCGAGACGCCACTCGGGCCCGGGTATCGCCACAGCCTTGGCGAAGACATCCCCCGTCAAGTCGGCGACGTCCACGGCACGCAGACTCGGTTCTCGTTCACTGGCGGAGAGCTCGGCGATGTCGGTGACGAGGGTCGCCATCCGATCGAGCTCGTCGATCGCGAGTGCCCGCGTTGCGGCGACATCCGCCGGCGACTCGGTGTCGACCAGTTCCAGGTGTCCTCTCACGATGGTGATGGGCGTGTTGAGCTCGTGTCGGACGTCGTCGAGCAGGCGTCGTTGAGACGACAGGGCCTTTTCGAGGCGGTCCAGCATGTCGTTGACCGTGCTGGTGAGCTCGGAGACATCGTCCCGCCCGGTGACGGGGATCCGCTCGCTCAGGTCGCTCGCCGTGATCCGCGCGGTGGTCTCGCGCAGGGTGCGGATCGGGGCCAGCAGGCGACCGGCGACGAACCATCCGGTCGCCGCGATCGCGACCAGGGCGATCAGGGCGACGACCGCGTAGGTGAGGAACGCCGAGCGGAGAGCGGACAGCTCCCCGTTCAGGCTGAACGCGGTGATGTAAGTTCCGGTCTGCGAGTCGCCTGCGACCGTCACGGGAGCCGCGATCCAGCGGATGGGGCCCTCGGGGGTCTCGTACGTCCCGCGTGCCACCGAGCCCCCGGCCGTCGCCGAGGAGGCGGCATCGAGCAGCGACTGATAGTCCTGCAGCGCGAAGGGCACCTGCGCGGATGGCACGAATGCGGGTTGGCCGTCGACCAGGCCCAGGGAGCTCTGAAACGGGGCGGGGAGCACTCGCGCAAGGACCGCTTCCACGGCGCCCTCCGTAGAGGTGATCGCCTCACCGTCCGAACGCGCGACGAGCGCGCCTCCGCGTTCTTTGCTCGGCTCGTCGGTGAGGACGAAACGCGCCGCCTCGACGCTGGCGGTCAGCCGTGAGTCGACGTCGGCGAGCTGGCGGTCGCGCTGGACCAGGTAGGAGACCCCTCCGGCGAGCACGAGTCCCGCCGCCGCGATGGCGACCAGAGAGGCCAGGATGCGGACGCGGACCGAGAAGGCCGGACGGAGAGGGCGCCGTTTCGGATCCTCCGGGCTCGCGCTCGGAGCGGCAGGTGAGACCCGTCCGGGACGCAGCGGATCCGACGGCATCTCATGATTATCGGGCCGGGAAGGCTGCGAAACCCCTTGGATGAGAACATCCTCACCCGACTCCGCAGGCGCTCGCGCTCGGGCGGGAGGCGCGAACGGCGAAGGCCCGCCCCGCACGAGCGTCCTGATGGACACCCGTGCGGAACGGGCCTTCAGCGGTTACGACTCGAGTCAGATCGCGGCGTCGGTCGCTTCGACGGTCTCGGGGGCCTCTGCGGCCTCCTCCTCGACGACGGGCGCCAGCGAGAGCTTTCCGCGGTCGTCGACCTTGGTGATCTCGACCTGGATCTTCTGGCCGACACCGAGCACGTCTTCGACGTTCTCGACACGCTTGCCACCGGCGAGCTTGCGCACCTCGCTGATGTGCAGCAGACCGTCACGGCCCGGCATGAGCGACACGAACGCGCCGAACGCCGCGAGCTTGACGACGGTTCCGAGGAACCGCTCGCCCACCTCGGGGTTGTGCGGGTTGGCGATCGCGTTGACCGCGCTGCGGGCGGCCTCAGCCGAGGGTCCGTCGACGGCGCCGATGTAGACGGTGCCGTCCTCCTCGATGGAGATGTCGGCGCCGGTGTCGTCCTGGATCTGGTTGATCGTCTTGCCCTTGGGGCCGATCAGCTCACCGATCTTGTCGACGGGGATCTGCACGCTGATGACGCGGGGCGCGGTGGGCGCCATCTCGTCGGGGGCGTCGATCGCGGCGTTCAGCACGGCGAGGATCGCGGTGCGAGCCTCCTTGGCCTGCTTCAGCGCTCCGTCGAGCACGGCCGACGGAATTCCGTCGAGCTTGGTGTCGAGCTGGATGGCAGTGACGAACTCGCTAGTACCGGCGACCTTGAAGTCCATGTCGCCCAGCGCGTCCTCGGCACCCAGGATGTCGGTCAGAGCCGCGTAGCGGGTCTCACCGTCGACGGTGTCGGAGACGAGGCCCATGGCGATACCCGCGACGGGCGCGCGCAGCGGCACACCGGCGTTGAGCAGGGACAGGGTCGAGGCGCAGACGGAGCCCATCGACGTCGAGCCGTTGGAGCCGAGAGCCTCGGACACCTGGCGGATCGCGTAGGGGAAGTCCTCGCGGGCCGGCAGCACCGGCACGAGGGCGCGCTCGGCGAGGAAGCCGTGCCCGATCTCCCGACGCTTCGGCGATCCGACGCGGCCGGTCTCACCGGTCGAGTAGGGCGGGAAGTTGTAGTGGTGCAGGTAGCGCTTCTTCGTGACCGGGGCCAGCGAGTCGATCTGCTGCTCCATCTTGAGCATGTTCAGCGTGGTGACACCCATGATCTGGGTCTCGCCGCGCTGGAAGATCGCGGAGCCGTGCACGCGCGGGATGACCGCGACCTCGGCGTCGAGGGGGCGGATGTCCGCGAGCCCACGACCGTCGATGCGGACGCCCTCGGTCAGGATGCGGCCGCGGACGACCTTCTTCGTGACCGACTTGTAGGCGGCGGAGACCATCGGCGGGATGTCGCCGCCGAGCTCGCCGGCCTCGACCTTCGCGTTGATGGCGAGCTTGACGCGCTCCTTGAGGGCGTCGTCCGCGTTCTGGCGCTCGATCTTGTCGGCGATCTGGTAGATCTTCGACAGCTCGTCCTGCGCCTCGGCGGCGACGGCGTCGAACGCCTCCTGCGAGTAGGGCAGGAAGACCGGGTAGTCCTGGACCTCCTTGGCAGCCTGAGCGGCCATCTCGGCCTGGGCCTTGATGAGCTGCTTCAGGAACGGCTTGGCGGCTTCGAGGCCCGCGGCGACGACACCCTCGTCGGGCTTGGTGGCGCCGGCCTTGATGAGGTCCCAGCTGTGCTCGGTGGCCTCGGCCTCGACCATCATGATCGCGACGTCCTCGTTGCCCTGGGCGTCGGTGACGAGACGGCCCGCGACGGTGAGGTCGAACACGGCGCGCTCGAGCTGCTCGAACGTCGGGAAGGCGACCCACTGGTCATCGATGAGCGCGAGGCGGATGCCGCCGATCGGGCCGCTGAAGGGCAGGCCGGAGATCTGGGTGGACGCCGACGCGGCGTTGATGGCGAGGGCGTCGTAGAACTCGCCCGGCGCGATCGACAGGACGGTGACGACGATCTGGACCTCGTTACGGAGGCCGTCGACGAACGACGGGCGCAGCGGCCGGTCGATGAGGCGGCAGACGAGGATCGCCTCGGTCGAGGGGCGGCCCTCGCGGCGGAAGAACGAGCCGGGGATCTTGCCGGCGGCGTAGGAGCGCTCCTCGACGTCCACCGTGAGGGGGAAGAAGTCGAAGTTGTCCTTGGGGTGCTTGCTGACCGAGGTGGCCGACAGCAGCATGGTCTCCTCGTCGAGGTACGCGGCGACCGCGCCCTGGGCCTGCTGCGCGAGACGACCGGTCTCGAAGCGGATGGTGCGCGTACCGAACTTGCCGTTGTCGAGGACTGCCTCGGCGAACTTGATCTCGGGACCTTCCATAGGTCTTTCTCCTTTGCTTGCCGCTTCGCTAGCGGCGTACGTATGCACCCTCGCGGGTGCGTGTCGCACGAAGGAGCAGGAGCTAAGCAGGAAGGGCTGCAGACCGATAAGGCTCGATCCGCGGCATGCTCTGGCCAGCAGTAGAAGTGCTCCGGCTCCGCCGAAACCCTCGCTCTGTTCTCGACAGAGGGGGCCGGATCCGGAAGACCACCACCGATGACCAGCTTCGTGCCGGCCTGCTCCGTAGTGCTCGGCTCAAGTGAGCCAGGCGCCATGTTACCAGTGGACCCCGCCCGGGCCGCTTCCCCGTTCGCGGGGCGCGTCGGATCCCCCGCCCTCAGCAGGAAGCTCGACGCCTCAGCAGGAGCGGATCGGCGATTCACTCCTGCTGAGCCGCTGTTCCTCCTGCTGAGTGCAAGGGACGGCCATGTGCGCGCCGAAGGTCCGCCATCTGACGTTCATCCCGTCCCGGTAGTACTGGTCCGCATGGGCCAGTGGGTGACGGATTTCGAGCACGGCCTGATCGCGGCCGCCGGAGAGCCGTGGGCGCTCGTGGCGCTCTTCGCCCTCGTGGTCGCCGATGCGTTCCTCGTGGTGCTACCGAGCGAGACGGTCGTGGTCGCGTTGGGGGCACTCGCCCTCTCGACCGGAACTCCGGCGCTGGGATGGCTCCTCCTCGTGGCGGCGTCGGGCGCGGTCACGGGCGACAGCCTGTGCTACCTGCTCGGGCGACTCACACGACGGGCCCCGCTCCCTCGCTGGCGCCCCCTGCAGTCGGCGCTCGAGCGGGCCGATCGGCTGCTGGCAACGCGTGCCGCGACGCTCATCGTGACCGCTCGCTACATCCCGTTCGCCCGGATCGCGGTCAACCTCACGGCGGGAGCGCGGGAGTTCCCTTACCGCCGATTCCTGCCGCTCTCGGCTCTCGCGGGGATGGGCTGGGCATGCGTGACAGCCTTGAGCGGCGCGGCGGTCGGAGCGCTTGTCGGCAACTCCCCCCTGATCGCCGTGGCCGCGTCGATCGCCGTGGCGCTGGTGGTGGGCCTCGGCGTGGACGCCATCACCTCTCGCCTCTCCCGCCGCACGGCTTCTCCGGTGGTGAGTCCCTCGACGAATGAAGGAATTCTTCCGCCCCAGCAGCCGTGAGGCCAGGAAACATGCGGGAGGTCCGGCGGATCTCCTTCATCCCGCTCAGAAAGTCCTTCATCTGTTTCGCCGACACCGGGCACCAGCGCGAGGTGGGGTCGGCGAGGAGTTCGGCGTTGCGGATGTCGATCAGGCGACGCAGGTAGCGGCCCAGTACGAGACGCTCGGCGATTGAGACGAGCGGACCGAACGGCGGCGTGAACTCGACGACGTCGACCAGGGCGCAGCCCGTCGCGGTCGGGATGAAGCCGTGCTCGTGGCGCAGGCTCCGGAACGGGCCGCGCACCTGATCATCGACGAAGCGGCGCGGACGGAACGCATTCGACGATCCGGCCGGTCATGCGGAACGGGTTACCGAAGTGCCGCGCCCGTCACGTCACCGTCTTGCCCGACCAGATGCGCCCCGATGTCACCCCCACGACCGCCCGACTTCGACCTCACGTGCAGGTCGATGTCGAGCGACAGGTCGAAGAGGGTCTCGGCGGACACGGGTGCGGATACCCGCCGAACGAAGCGGACCGGCATCGGGTCACGCGGACCAGTCGCGAGCTGCGGGGTTGGTCACCTCGGGCAGGGCTCGCCCGGAGGACGTCGGCGCCGCCCACCGCACACCGTTCGCGAGCACGCGACGGATCTGCGCGTGGAAGTAGACGGGGTACTCCTGGTCGCCGGGACTGAAGTAGAAGATCCGCCCGCGGCCGCGCGTGAAGGTCACCCCGGAGCGGAAGACCTCTCCCCCGGCGAACGAACTGACGAAGACCAACTCGTCGGGGTCGGGGATGTCGAAGTGCTCGCCGTACATCTCCTGCTGGCCGATGACGATCGGTTGCTCGACCCCCTCGGCGATCGGGTGCCCCGGTTTGACGGTCCATACCAGCTCGCGTTCGGCGTCGTTGCGCCAGGCCAGCGAGCACGTGGTGCCCATGAGCCGGATGAAGATCTTCGAGAAGTGCCCCGAGTGCAGGACGAGGAGGCCCATGCCAGCGAGGACGTGCCGCTGCACGCGCTCGACGACCTCGTCGCTCACCTCGCCGTGGGCCATGTGGCCCCACCACGTGAGGACGTCGGTGTCGGCGAGGATCTCCTCCGTGAGACCGTGCTCGGGCTCCTGCAGGGTCGCGGTGCGCACGACGGCGTCGTCTCCGAGCAGGTCCGAGAGCCCGGCGGCGATCGCGCCGTGGATGCCGTCGGGGTATATCGCGGCGATGTCGGGCTGGGTGGTCTCGTGGACGTTCTCGTTCCACACGGTCACGCGGATGGTCACAGTGCAGCTCCCTCGGTGTCGATGAGGATCAGGGCGGGTCCGGCGTCGAGCCGCACCTCCGCCCCCGCGGCGGCGGAGGCGTAGCAGGCGTCGATGATCCGGGCGCGGCCGAGTGCGAGCGAGCCGTCCTGCTCCGCCCACGAACTCTCGTCGCGGACGTGCTCGAGGAAGCGCTCGACGACCGCGGTGTGGCCGCGCCCCTCCGCCGCGACGATCGCGTCGTCCATAGCCTCGGTGCCATAGCCCGTGAAGATGGTCAGCTCGCCGACGGGCGCGTAGTCGACCACTGAGAGCTCGGCGCCGCCGTCGGTACCGTAGAGCGTGATGCCGAACTCGTCGCCCGACGACCGGTGCGCGGCCCAGCTGGTCTCGAGGACGAGCGATCCACCGCCGTCGAGACGCAGCAGGACCGTCGCGAAGTCCTCGACCTCGTAGGCGGACCTGACCTGCTGCTTCGCATCCGATCCACCGCCGAGACCGCGCGGGCCGAGCGCGGCGTGCGTGACAGCCGAGACGGCGACCACCTGCGGCTCGCCCATGAGGTGCAGCGCGTAGTCGAGGAGGTGCACGCCGAGGTCGATGAGCGGACCGCCGCCCGCCATCTCCTTATTCGTGAACCAGGACCCGAGCGCGGGGATGCCCGCGCGCCGCAGCCAGGTGGCGCGTGCGTGGTACGGCGTGCCGATGGTGCCCGCGTCGACCGCGGCGCGGATGGCCTCGATGTCGCCGCGGCGCCGGTGGTTGAAGGCGACCTCGAGCACACGCCCGGCCTGCCGGGCGGCGGCGACCATGCCCTCCGCCTCCGCTCCGTCGCGCGCGATGGGCTTCTCGCACAGCACGTGGATGCCGGCGTCGAGCGCCCCGATCGTGATGGGCGCGTGCAGGAAGGTGGGGACCGCGACGCTCACGACGTCGAGGCCGCCCGCGGCGACGAGGTCCTTCCAGTCGCGGTAGGTGCGCTCGACGCGATAGGTCTCGGCGAGCTCGGCGCGCACCTCATCCTCCATGCCCGCGATGGCGACGAGATCGACCCCCGGGAGGTCGGCGAAAGCCTGCATGTGCTGCTGTCCCGCCCAGCCGAGACCGATCACGCCGGCGCGCAACCGGATCGCTTCTTGAGACGTCACGTCATTCATCCTTCACGAGTCGAGTAGCGCGGAGAACTCCTCCGCCATGGTTGGGAGATCGCTCGGGACCGCAGTGGGAGCGGGCAGCAGGTCGTGCGCGAGAAGCACGGCCCCGACGATGGGCGGCACGGACGCGACGTGGACGTCGAACGGCAGGCCGCCGTGGAGCGCCGTGCGGATGTTCTCCAGAAGCCGAGGCGGGCGGGCGTGCAGGATGCCGCCGCCCAGCAGGACGGGCATGGTCTCGTCGTCCGGCCACGCCAGGCGCTGTCTCGTCGCCTGAGCGAACAGCACGACCTCGTCCGCCAGCCGGTCGACGATGGTCTGCGCAGCGGGATCGCCCTCGTCGGCCAGACGGAACACGGCGGGAGTGACCTCGATCAGACGCATGCTGTCCAGCGAGCCGAAGGCGACGGCCTCGCTCACCTCGAGAGCGGACGCGTGCCCGAAGTGGTCGGCGATCGTCCGAGACAGTCGCGTCGGCGGCCGCCGACCGTCCTCGCCCCGGCAGGCCTCGAAGAGGGCCGCACGCCCGACGTCGAGACCACCGCCCCAGTCCCCACTCGTCTCGCCGAAGGAGTGGAAGCGCACGCGCTCGCCGCCGCGCACCCCGACCGCGTTGATCCCCGCCCCGCACACCACGGCGACACCGTCACCCCCGAGAGGGTCCGTGCGCAGGAGAGCGAAGACGTCGTTGACCACCGAGAGCCGGTCCGCCACCTCGGCGGACCGCACCTCGGCCTCATAGGCCGCGTCCTGGAAAGGCCGGTCGAGCCCCGCGACGGCGAAGGCCGCGGCGGAAAAGCGGACGTCGCCCCGCAATCCCGCCTGGAGCAGGCGCTCGCGCGTCCACCGGAGCAGCGACGCGGGATCCCCGTTGCCCCTCAGCACTCCCGGCCCGTCGGCCGCGGCGATCACTCGACCCGATGTGTCGGCGACGGCGAGGTGCGTCTTCGAGTTGCCGACGTCGATCCCGAGGATCAGACCCGCCGTCATTCCGTGTCCGTCCCCTGACCGGCGACGTTGCGGACGAACCGCGGGAGGTAGGGGGCCGACGTCTCCAGCAGGCGGCTGACGAGCCCGTCCACCCGATCCCACTGGCCGACGAGCGGGTGGGCGAGCAGGGCGCGGCGCACGTCGTCCCGCTGTCCGCTCAAGGCCGCGGCGACCGCGATCCGCTCGTAGGCGCTGACATGCTGGATCGGTCCGAGCATCACCGGGGGCACCGGCGCCTGAGGCTGCGGGACGATGCCCGCGGAGCTGACGAGGCACCGGGTCTCGATCACGTCGTCGTCCGCCAGCCCCGGCACGATGCCCGCGTTGCGCACGTTCAGCACGTGGGCGGTGGGCTGAGGGTCGTACAGAGAGGCGAGGAGATCCACGGCCGCCTCGCTGTAGAACGCGCCGCCACGGTGGGACAACTGCTCGGGCTTCTCGGTGAGCTCGGGCGATCGGTAGAGCTCGAGGAGTTCGGCTTCCAGTCGGGCCACATCCTGCGCTCGCGGCGTCGAGACGCGCTGCCTCTCGAGAGTCGCGTCGTGGAAGTAGTAGTACTGGAGGTAGTAGGACGGGACAGCACCCAGCAGACGTACGAGTTCCTCCGGGAACGAGTACTGCTCGAGGACCTCGGGCATGCGAGAGGCGAACAACCCGGGGAGCACGTTCTCGCCGTCGAGCAGGATCCGGCGCGTCCACGAGAAGTGATTGAGGCCGACCGGGTCGACCTGCACGCGCTCGGGGGCGACCTCGAGCAGGCGCGCAGCCCATCGCTGCACTCCGATCGCGTAGTTGCAGAGGCCGACGGCCCGATGGCCTGCGTCCAGCAGGGCGCGGGTGACGATGCCGACGGGGTTGGTGAAGTCGACGATCCACGCGTCGGGTTTGGCGATGCGCCGCACCTCGTCCGCGATGTCGAGGACGATCGGCACGGTGCGGAGCGCCTTCGCGAGCCCGCCGGCCCCCGTCGTCTCCTGCCCGATGCACCCGCATTCGAGGGGGAAGGTCTCGTCCGCCAGTCGCGCGGTCTGTCCCCCCACCCGCAGCTGGATGAGGACGGCATCCGCATCTCGGACCGCCTCGGTGCGGTCTGTCGTCAGGCGGACGTCGATGTCGAGCCCCGCGCGTTTGAGCATGCGCCTCGCGAAACCTCCGACGACGTCGAGACGCTCGCCGTGGACGTCCATGAGGACGAGTTCGTCGACCGCGATCCGGTGGGCTTGAGCTGCGAGGCCGGAGACCAGTTCGGGAGTGTAGGTGGATCCGGCACCGATGACAGCGACCTTCATGAACATGCCTGCGCTTTCCGCGAGTGGGTGGTGGGTGTCATTCCTTGATCCCCGTCAAAGCGATCCCCTGGACGAACTGCTTCTGGGCGAAGAAGAACAGCACGATGACCGGGAGGACGAAGAGCAGAGTCGCCGCCATCGCGAGGTTCCATTGCACGGCGTAGACGGTGCGGAACTGGGCGAGTCCTAGCGAGAGGGTGTACCAGTCCTGGTTCGACCCCAGGTAGAGCAGCGGGTTGAAGAAGTCGTTCCACGCCGAGAAGAACGAGAAGAGCGCGGCAGCGGCGATGGCCGGACGCACCATCGGCAGGAATACCGACCACAACACGCGCAGCTCGCCTGCACCGTCCAGATGGGCGGAGTCGATGTACGCCCGCGGCACCGACACGAAGAACTGCCGCAGGAGGAAGATCGTGAAAGCGTCGCCGAACAGCGAAGGCAGGATGAGCGGCAGCGGGGTCCCGACGAGACCCGCCTGCGCCCACATGACGTAGAGCGGGACGATGGTCACCTGACCGGGCAGCATCATGGCCGCGATGATCCCGATCCACAGCGCACGCCTGCCGCGGAACCGGAACGCCGCGAGAGCGTAGGCGACCGGGACGCTGCTGACCACCGTGAAGACGGTCGACGAGACCGCGATGAGCACGGTGTTCGCCACGTAGCGGACCAGGGGGATGCGCTCGAACACCTCGGCGAAGTTCGCCCAGTTGATCGGGTGCGGCAGGATGTCGCTCGTCAGCGCCTGCTGATCCGTCATGAGCGCGGTCATGACCATGAAGAACAGGGGTGCGAGGAACGCGATGAGCAGCGCGATCAGGATGGAGTGGTTCGCGACGCTCGCGAGCACCTTGTGCGGCGCGCGACGCCGCGCACCGGAATTGGCCTGACGCGAGCCGTCGAGCCGGCCACGGCTGACGGTGCGGGCGAGAACGCTGGTCACGAGCTCTCCTCCGAGTAGACGCTCTTGCGCGTCGCGGCGATCATGCCGATCGTGATGATCAGCGTGGCCGCGAACAGCGCCATCGACAGAGCGGCCGCGTACCCCATGTTGAAGTAGCGGAAACCCTGCTGATACAGGACTTGGGTGAAGAACAGCAGGCTGTTCTGCGGGTATCCGATCTGGGTGCTGCCCCCCACGACCGTGCTCACGATGTAGGGCTGCGAGAACAGCTGCAGGCTGCCGATGACGCCCGTGATGGTCGCGAAGAGGAGCACGGGCGAGATCGAGGGCACCGTGATGCTCCAGAACCTGCGGAAGGGGCCGGCCCCGTCGAGCTGCGCCGCTTCGAGCTGTTCGAGCGGAACCTCGTTGATGGCGGCCAGGAAGATGACGATGGTGTTGCCGACACCCCACGTCATGAGCATCAGGAGCGAGAGCTGCGAGGTGTCGGGATCGTCGAACCAGAGCGGCTGCGGCAGCCCGAGCGAGCGCAGGATGGCGTTGACCGGTCCGGTCCCCGGGTTGAGGATGAACGCGAAGGCCACCGCCGTGGCCGCCGGGGGCAGCAGCGTGGGCAGGTAGAAGAGGGTGCGGTAGAAGCCGGCCCCCGAGCGGATGCGGGCGAGGACGGCCGCGATCCCGAGCGCGAACACCAGGGTGGTCGGCACCGAGACGAGGCAGAACACCACGGTGTTGCGGAGCGCGTCGCCGATCTGCCGGTCGCCGTCGAACATGAACTGGTAGTTGGCCAGTCCGATGAACTGGGCCGGGTTCACGAGGTTGTACCGGGTGAACGAGTAGTAGAAGTTCGCCAGCAGCGGATAGACGAAGAAGATCGACAACCCGATGAGTCCCGGCGCGAGGAACGCGAGGATCGTCAGACGAGAGCGCCAGACGGCGCCCCGCCGGGCCCGGCGGATGCCGGGCTCGACGGGGCGGATGGTGGAGCTGGTCACGGCGCGATCCCGCCCGCGGCCTGCTCGATCTGGCTGTCGATCTGCTTCGCGACGTCCTGCAGACCGCTGGTCAGATCCGTGGTCGCCCCGGACTGCCAGCCCTGCGCGAACTGGCCGACCAACTCACGCGGTGCGCTGCCCGCGGGAGAGCCGGGGATGGCGCTGGTCGCCGGGTTGGCCGCGATGTCGAGCATGGTGTTGAACTGCTCGTCGGTCCGCACCTCGGGTGAGGCGAGCGCCGCACTCGTCGTGGGCACGTTGCGCAGACCGAGGGTCATCTGCACGAGGCTGTCAGTGTCGGTCGCCAGGTACTTCGCGAGCAGCCAGGCCGCCTCGGGGTGCTTCGACCCCTTCGGGATGCCGACAGTGGTGCCGCTGATAGCTCCGGCGCCGTAGGCGCTGGGATCGACGTTCGGGATCGGGGCGGTGCCGTAGTTCATCCCCGGCGCCTGGTCCTGGATGAACGCCACCCGCCACTCACCGTCGACGTTCATCGCGATCTTGCCGGTCTGGAAGGGGTTCTCCGCCGAGAACTCGTTGCCGAGGCCCGCGACGAAGCGCTGGAGGTTGTCGTAGCCGTACCAGTCGACGAGGTCCTTCTGCCACTTGAACATGGCGGCCCACTGCGGGTCGGTGGCCATCGCCGCGGCGCCGCTCTCGTCATACCAGTCGAGCCCCCAACCCGGCGTCCAGGTCGAAGCGTTGCTCTGGGAGAAGTCGAGGAAGGGCACGAAGCCGGCGCGCTCGATGGTGCCGTCGGCGTCGCGGACCGTCAGCTTCTTCGCGACCTCGGCGAGTTCGTCCCAGGTCTTCGGCGGCGCGGAGATGTCGGCCTCGGCGAAGAGGTCCTTGTTGTAGTACAGCCCGTACACGTCGGCGAGCATGGGCATCGCGCAGCGCGTGTCGCCCGACGAGGTGTACGCGAGGGTGGAGGGCAGAATCGTGTCGACCGCGGCCTGGGACTTCTCGATGAAGGGTCCGAGATCCTGGAACACCCCGGTCGAGCAGTAGCTCGGCACGGCCTCGCTCGCGCCGGACAGGTCGACGTCGGGGCCTGTGCCTCCGCGGACCGCCTGCAGCATGGTGTCGTCGCTCTGTCCGCCGACGTGCTTGACGGTGATCCAGGGGTACTTCTGAGTGAACGCGTCGAGTTGGGTGTCGATGACCGCCTTCTCGCGGTCACCGAAGAAGCTCCACAGGGTGAGCGTGACGGGGGTCTTGTCGTCCTCTCCGCCGTCCGTGTTGCCGCCGCCGCCCACGCCGGCGGTGCAGCCGGTGAGGATCAGCGCGGCCGCGGCCAGCGGGGCGATGAACAGGGTGTGTCGCAAGAATGGCTCCTTCTTCATTGATGGTGCTGTGGTTGTTGCGGGGCGTGAGGGTCGCATGAAGCGCCCACGGGTCCCCCACCGCGGGTGTGCGCCGACGGTGGAGTGAACCGGCCTTGTGGGCCGTGAGATCAGGGGGTGCTGGCTGCCGGACTCGTCGTCTCCACGATCCGGCTCGCGGCGGCGGCGTCGAGGAACAGGCGCGCGTTGGCATGCCGGAACGCGAACGTGGCAGGCCACTCGGGGGCGAAGTCGCCGTGGCTCAGCATGGTCTCGACGGCGGGGGCCTTGTGCTCTCCGAAGGCGAGCATCACGATCTCGCCTGCGTCGGCGATGGTCGCCAGGCCGACGCTCACGCCGAAGCGGGGCACCTCGTCGAGGCTCGCGAACCCGGGGAAGGTGCTGAGCGAGTCGGTGCGCGTGCTGTCGGCGAGTCGGATGATGCGGGTGCGGGAGTCGAGCGGCGACGCCGGCGGGTTGAAGGCGACGTGCCCGTCGGATCCGCCGACCGCGACGTAGAACAGGTCGATGCCGCCAATCTCGCGGATGCGCTCGTCGTAGCGGCCCGGGTAGGTGGCGTCCGGCGACCACAGCGATTCCACGGGGATACCGGGAAGCGGCGCGACGGCGGCGTTCAACTCCTGCCGCATCCATTCGCCGAACCGGCGGCAGCTGTTGTGCGCGGACTCGTCCGGGATGGTCCACATCCCACCGTCCAGGGGGATCGCGTAGTCGTCCATCAGCACGAGCACTACGTGGTCGAGCGCGACCGGTTCGCGGCGCAGCAGGTCGACGACGGCCTCGACGACGGGCACAAGCGTGCGTCCGGCGGGGATGCCGACGACGAACTTCCCGCCGGCGCTCGCCACGCATCGCCTGCGCAGTTCGGCGGCCAGCTCGGCTCCGACCGTCTCGGCATCGGCGCCCACGATCACGGGGATGCTCATATCCGCTCCTTCCCTCTGTGGAGATCGATCGGTCATCGCTCGGTACGGGTTGCCGCGAGGGGGTCGAAGCCGTCGGGAAGAAGCGGAACGGGCCCGACGGTGCTGGCCACGGACACGAACCCGCCCGTGTCGATCGACTCCTGGGCGGCGAGCAACACGTCCACGACGTGCAGACCCAGCTCCCCCGACGCCACGTGGGGGCGGTCCTCGGCGATGGCACGAACCATGTCGAGCACGCCGAGACCGCGACCGACGGCCGGTCCGTGCTCGGCGATCTCCACGAGCGGCTGATCGACGCTCATCCCGTCGCGCAGGACCCCGAGGGGACGGACGTAGGTGCTGCGTCCGGTGAACCCGTTCGGGTCCGGGAGGAAGATCGACCCTTCCGTGCCGTGGACCTCGAGCACTCCGTGCCGTTCGAGCGCCGAGTCGAAGCTCAAGAGACTCTGCGACTGACGGCCCGATTCGAAGGCCGCCACGACCTGCACCGTCGAGGGCACCTCGACCGGGAAGGTCGATCCGGCTATCGGGCCCGTGTGCACCACGCGCTCGTCCTGCTTCCGGGTGCCGACGGCGGCGACGCGGTCGATGGGGCCGAGGAGGCTGACGAGGGCCGAGAAGTAGTACGGGCCCATGTCGAACAGCGGTCCGGCGCCCTTCGCGAAGAGGAAGGCGGGGTTGGGGTGCCAGAGATCGGGTCCCTGCGTCTGGAACGCCGTCTGTGCGAAGAGCGGTTCGCCGATGACGCCGTCCGCGATGGCGCGGCGCGCGCTTTGGAAGCCGGAGCCGAGCAGCGTGTCCGGGGCGGATCCGACGCGCACGCCCGCCTCGCGCGCACGGGCGAGCAGAGCAGCGACAGCGTCTCGGTCGAGCCCGAGCGGCTTCTCGCTCCACACGTGCTTGCCCGCCGCGACGGCCGCGCTCGACACCTCGACGTGGGATGCCGGCACCGTGAGGTTGACGACCAGTTGCACGTCCGGGTGCGCGAGCACGTCCTCGGCGGTCCCGTGCGCGGGCACACCCCACTTCTCCGCCTGGGCGCGGGCTCGGTCGCCGACGAGATCGCCGACGATCACGACGTCCACATCGGGGAAGGACGTGAGGTTCTCGAGATACGTGTCGCTGATGACACCGGCACCGATGACACCGATACCCATGGCGCTCATCGCGCGTATCCGCCCTCGACGAGGAATGCGTAGGACGCCGCGATGTCGTCGAAGACGTCGCCGGGGGCGTTGTCGTACTCGATGACGGCGTACTGGAGGGCGGTTGCCGATGTGAGCGCCTCGACGAGCGGGACGTCTCCGGTGCCCGCGTGGCGCTGATCGAGGTCGGCGCCGCTGAACGACGGGGCGCCGGGTGCGAAGGGGTTGGCCGTGGGGGCGACACCGTCCTTGATGTGCTGGGCGACGAGACGGTCGCCGATCCTCTCGACCAGGGCGGGAACGTCCTGCCCGCCGGTGAGGGCCCAGAAGAGGTCGAGCTCGATGGCGACCCGGTCGTCGGTCCACTCCAGGAAGAGGTCGAAGGCCGTGCGTCCGTCGAAGTCGGCGACGAATTCCTGGGCGTGGTTGTGATACCCGACGGAGAGTCCGAAGCCGGCGGCGAGCTCCGCCGCGGAGTTCAGGCGGTCGGCGATGTCGCGCACCCCTGCCTCGGTCTGCCACCGCTCGACGGGGACGAACGGATCGAACACGGTCGCGATGCCGATCATCGCTGCAGCTTCGAAGACGGCCTCGGGCTTCGGGGTCGAGATCGAGCCGTCCGGAGTCCAGAGCTCGTCGGACAGGAGGGGCGCGTGGCCCGTCGGCGACGCGAGTCCCGCGGCGTCGAGCGCCGAACGGATCTCGGCAGGGCGGCCCACGAAATCGAAGGCCTCGACGTTGCGGAGACCGATGGCCGCGAGCCGGTCGAGCGAGCCGCTCATGTCGGCCGAGAAGCGATCGGCGAGGGTGTACAGCTGCACGGAGGCTGCGGGGAGGACCATCTCTTTCCTTCGTTCGTCACGTGATCATGTCGGGGCACTGAGCGGTGCATCGGCGACAGTACACCAAAACCTCCACTTGGAGGTATTGGCGATTTTCACAGGTAGGATCAACACATGTCGGAATCGGATACGTCCTCCCCGCGCTCCCGCGGCGCCTATGCCAAGAGTGAGGCGCGCAAGCAGGCGATCCTCGATTCGGCCATCGCGGTCTTCGCCTCGCGGGGTGCCGGACGCACGAGCCTCCGCGCGATCGCCCAGGAGGTGGGCGTCACGCACGCGGCGCTGACCCACCACTTCGGATCGCTCGAACACCTGCTCGTCGAGGTCTATCGCGAGTCCGTCCGCCAACTCGACCGCCAGCAACCCAACCCACCCGACGCCTCCCCCGTCGAGCTCATGCGCGTCGCCTCGCAGCGCAACCACGGCGTCCCGGGGCTCGTGCAGCTCTACACCTCGCTGGTCGCTGCGGCGCTCGAAGTGGACCGTCCCACGGCCACGGAGTTCGCGACCGGGCGCTACCGGGACCTCCGGCGCAAGATGGCCGAGCTGGTCCGCGTGCATCAGGCCCGAGGCGACATCCGACCGGATCTGGACCCTGCCCTCGTGGCGGCTCTCGTCATCGCCGCGTCGGACGGTCTGCAGACGCAGTGGCTTCTCGACGAGAGGGTCGACCAGGACGGCGCGCTTACGATGCTCGAACGCCTCCTCGCCGTCCCGGAGCCATCGCCGGACGCCTGAGCGGAGCGGCAGGAACGGGAGTATCCTGACCCCGCGCACCGGCGCGCGATGAGGATTCGCCCACGATGGTCAACCCCTGGATGGCTCTGCCCGGTCTGGAGCGCGCCCGCACGCTGGTCGCCGAGTCATGGTCGCGTGCCGAGCAGGGTCGCCTCGATCCCGAGCGTGTCAGCGCCCCGCTCCGGCTGGACGGAGACGGCCTTCGGGCGTACCGCGACAGCCACCCCCTCGCCTCTGCGATGCCCGCCATCCGGCGTCTACTCGTCGACGACGCGGAAGGCGACAGCGGAATCCTCGTCGCCGTCGGCGACTCTCGAGGACGCCTCCTGTGGGTCGAGGGCGACGCGGCACTGAAATCGCGGGCGGAACACATGCTGTTCGTGGAGGGGGCCGATTGGTCCGAGCAGGCCGTCGGCACGTCCGCACCCGGCACCGCCCTCGCGCTGGACCACGGATTGCAGATCCATGCGGGTGAGCACTTCGCGCACCGGGTGCAGCAGTGGAGTTGCACGGCGGTGCCGATCCACGACCTGCAGACGGGTGCGGTTCTCGGAGTGCTCGACATCACGGGCGGCGCGGAGGCCGTCGGACCGCGAACGCTCTCACTCGTCGAGGCCACGGCCGAGGTCGTCGAGCGCGAGATACTCCTCACACGGCTTCTCGCGGCACCACCACCTCGGCGACGCCGCCGCGCGGCCATCGCCCAGCCTGCGACGCCGCGCTTGCGGATCCTGGGACGCGACACCGGGCGCCTTGATGTCGGCGGCACGTCGGTCGAGCTGTCGACCCGGCATGCGGAGATCCTCGCCCTGCTGAGCCGTCACCCCGAGGGCCTGTCGGCCGAGGCGCTCGCCGACGCCGTGTACGGGACCGACGCGGCACCCGTCACGCTGCGCGCCGAGATGGTGCGGCTCCGCAAGCGCCTCGCGTCCGTGGCACCCGACCTCATCCCCCTCACGCGCCCCTACCGGCTGCCGACGCCCCTCGCCACCGACGCGCACGGCCTGCTCGCGCTACTCGACCGCGGCGCGCACCGTGCCGCCCTCGCGGCGGCGGCCCCCGTGCTGCCGGGATCGTCGGCGCCCGGGATCGAGGAGATCCGCGCCGAACACCGACAGCGGCTGCGGGAATCACTGCTCGAATGCGCCTCCGTCGACATCCTCATCTCTTACGCGCAGACACCCGAAGGCGCGAACGACGCCGAGATCCTCTCCACGGCGCTGCAACTGCTCCCGCGCCGCTCACCCCGTCGAGCCGCGCTCGTCACGCAGCTCGCCGCTCTCGAGTCCTGACGGGCACGCCCGCCTCTCCCCCGCGACTGCGGTGTGTCGCGCCGACTGCGGTGTATCCAGGCCCCGCACTCGCGGTGACACACCGCAGTCGCCGGGGATGCAACGAGGTGCAACGTGCGCGCTCGTAACGTGCATGCGCGGTCGGGGTAGATCCGCTCACGGCCGCCCCGCGAAATCCGATGTCGAAGGAGACACACCGTGACGATGCACTTCGAGGACGCGCCCGCCGTCGAGACACCCCCGGCAGCCGATTCCCCGCAGGTCTACGCGAATCCCGGAACCGAGGGCGCCGTGATGGCGTACCGATCCCGTTACGACAACTTCATCGGCGGCGAGTACGTGCCGCCGGCCGAGGGTCAGTACTTCCAGGACATCACCCCGGTCACCGGCAAGCCGTTCTGCGAGATCGCGCGCAGCACGTCCGCCGACGTGGACCGCGCCGTCGAGGCGGCTTGGAAGGCGTTCCCGTCCTGGGGCAAGACCAGCCCGGCTGAACGCGCGCTCATGCTCACGCGGATCGCCGACCGGATGGAAGCCAACCTCGAGCTCCTCGCGGTCGCCGAGACGTGGGAGAACGGCAAGCCCGTCCGCGAGACCCTGGCCGCCGACATCCCGCTCGCGATCGACCACTTCCGCTACTTCGCTGGCGCCATCCGCGCGCAGGAGGGCGGGGTCTCCGAGATCGACCACGACACCATCGCCTACCACTTCCACGAGCCGCTGGGCGTGGTCGGGCAGATCATCCCGTGGAACTTCCCCATCCTCATGGCCGTGTGGAAGCTGGCCCCGGCGCTCGCCGCGGGCAACTGCATCGTGCTCAAGCCGGCGGAGCAGACGCCCGCGTCGATCCACGTGCTGCTCGACCTGGTCAAGGACCTGATCCCCGCGGGCGTGCTCAACATCGTCAACGGCTTCGGCTTCGAGGCCGGAGCTCCGCTCGCCTCGCACCCCAAGATCCGCAAGGTGGCGTTCACGGGTGAGACCACCACGGGCCGCCTGATCATGCAGTACGCGAGCGAGAACCTGATCCCCGTCACGCTCGAGCTCGGCGGCAAGAGCCCGAACGTGTTCTTCGAGGACGTGGCCGCGCAGAAGGACTCCTTCTACGACAAGGCGCTCGAGGGCTTCACGTTCTTCGCACTCAACCAGGGCGAGGTCTGCACCTGCCCGTCGCGTGCGCTCGTGCAGAAGTCGATGTACGACGGCTTCGTCGCCGACGGGCTCGAGCGGGTGAAGAAGGTCAAGCAGGGCAATCCGCTCGACGTGTCGACCATGATCGGCGCGCAGGCGTCGAACGACCAGCTAGAGAAGATCCTGTCCTACATGGACATCGGCAAGCAGGAGGGTGCTCGCCTGCTGGTGGGCGGCGAGCGCGCCGACCTCGGCGGCGAGTTGACCGACGGCTACTACGTGCAGCCGACGGTGTTCGAAGGGCAGAACTCCATGCGGATCTTCCAGGAGGAGATCTTCGGCCCCGTCCTCGCGCTGACCTCGTTCGCTGACTTCGACGACGCGATCCGGATCGCCAACGACACGCTCTACGGCCTCGGCGCCGGAGTGTGGAGCCGCAACGGCGCCCAGCTCTATCGGGCGGGCCGTGCCATCGAGGCCGGCCGCGTGTGGTCGAACACGTACCACCAGTACCCGGCGCACGCCGCATTCGGCGGGTACAAGCAGTCGGGTATCGGCCGCGAGAACCACAAGGTGATGCTCGACCACTACCAGCAGACCAAGAACCTCCTGGTCTCCTACGCCGAAGGCCCCATGGGCTTCTTCTAAAGGGGGTATTCCGGCTCAGTGGATGCGTTCCGGCGTGCCAACTGAGCCGGAACACCCTTGCTGGGCCGGAACACCCGGGCAACTATCGGAGCAGGGCGAGAGTGAGGAACGGGTGATGAGCGAACGGGTGGATGTGACGGCGGCCGCGACGGGGATGCTGCGAACGCTGACCGAGCGGCACGGGCCGCTGATGTTCCATCAGTCGGGTGGCTGCTGCGACGGCTCGTCGCCCATGTGCTACCCGAAGGGGATGTTCCGCACCGGCGCATCGGACGTGCATCTCGGCGACCTGCACGTCGACGGCCTCGCCCCCATCGAGGTCTACATGTCGGCGTCGCAATTCGAGTACTGGAAGTACACGCACCTCACGATCGACCTGGTCGACGGGCGCGGCAGCGGCTTCTCGGTCGAGGCGCCGGAAGGCAAGCGGTTCATGATCCGCTCGCGGATGCTCACCGACGCCGAGCTGGTCGAATTCGACCTGCTCCCTGCCGCCGCGACTCCTTCGCCTCCCTCGGCGGCCCGGATCAGCTGAGCGCGTCCCGCAGAGTGCGATTGCGCTGGTCGATCAGCTTCTCCATGTAACGGCCGAGGACCAGCCGTTCGACAACTCGACCGAGCAGACCGAATGGTGCCTCGAACTCGATGTCGTCGAACATGTCGCACCCGGCGGGCGTCGGGACGAACCGGTGCTCGTGCCGCAGTCGCCGGAACGGCCCCCGCAGCTGACTGTCGACGAATCGGACCGGCCGTTCGAACTCGACGATCCGACTCGTCATCCGGAATCGCACTCCGAGGTGCCACGCCTGCCAGGTGACGGTCTCGCCCGGGCCGATGAGCCCCGACGTGGTGCCCGCGATGGCGCGCTCCTTCGACTTCGTCATCGAGGCGACGTGCAGGTCGATATCGCGCGACGCGTCGAAGGCTCGCTCGACGGGGACGGGCAGAGCGGTCACGCGAGTGAAGCGTATGGTCATGGCACTCATACTCCCCGGCTGCATGGCCCGGGCCTGCATCCGCCCGCGTCGACCGCACGTTCCGGCGGAATCCGCTCGCCGGAACGTGCGGTATGTGCCGGAATATCCGACCCAGGCGTCATATTGCGTCACGTCCGGGCGTGGGAGCACGGCACGGAGTAACGTCGACATATGCGCAATTCCGAGGTCGACGGCTCAGCCTCCCTCGTCGTGCGCGCCTGTATGTGTCTGTAGCGGATGCGCTCAGCCGACGCCCGATCCCCTATCGCCTGTTCGAGGCACCTGGAGATCGATGTCCTCGACGGTTCGACTCATCCGCCACCGCCGTCTCCTCTTCCGGCTCACCTCGACAGGACCTCCCATGAGCGACACCTCGCAGACCCAGACCCCCGAATTCTCCTCCGCCCTCTTCGCGACCTCCGACAAGACGCTGCCGATCCTCGACTTCTCCCGGCTCACCACTGGCGACGCCGAAGGCTTCCGTGCCGACCTGCTCGCCGCGACCCACGACTTCGGGTTCTTCTACCTGACCGGGCACGGGATCGACGACGACCTCCAGTCGCGCGTGCACACCACGATCCGCCGCTTCTTCGAGCTCCCCGAAGAGCAGAAGCTCGCCATCGAGAACCTCAAGAGCCCGCAGTTCCGCGGCTACACCCGCGTGGGCGGCGAGCTGACGCAGGGCCAGATCGACTGGCGCGAGCAGATCGACATCGGCGCCGAACGCCCTGCCGTGCCCGAGCGCTACGGCGAGGCCGACTACTGGCGCCTCGAGGGTCCCAATCAGTGGCCCGAGGCTCTGCCCGAACTTCGCGAGGTCATCACGGAGTGGCACGACCGCCTCAGCGATGTCGCCCTGACGCTCATGCAGTCATGGGCCCAGGCGCTGGGAGCCGACCCGCATGTCTTCGACGAGGCGTTCGCGACCGCCCCGTCGACGCTCATCAAGGTCGTCCGCTACCCCGGCAAGAGTGACCCCGAGCCCAAGCAGGGCGTCGGCGCGCACAAGGACTCCGGCGTGCTGACATTGCTATGGGTGGAGCCCGGTAAGGGCGGCCTGCAGGTCGAGAACGATGGCGAGTGGATCGACGCTCCCCCAGTGCCCGGCGCGTTCGTCGTCAACATCGGCGAATTGCTCGAGTACGCGACCGACGGATACCTCAAGGCCACCGTGCACCGCGTCATCTCGCCGCGTCTCGGTGACGACCGCATCTCGATCCCGTTCTTCTACAACCCGGCGCTCGACGCGCGCGTACCGCAGATCGAGTTGCCCGCCGCGCTTCGAGCCGAGGCGAACGGCATCACCCAGGATCCCGACAACGTCATCTTCGCCACCTACGGCGAGAACTCGCTCAAGAGCCGACTGCGCGCACACCCCGACGTCGCTGCGATCCACCACCCGGATCTCCTCGGCTGAGACGGGCAGCGGGCTCGGCTGATCGGGGCCCCGCATTTCGCTCCGCTCAATGGGCGGGCGGTCCTCGGCCCGTTGAGCGGAGCGAAACGCAGGGCCCGAGCGTCAGGCCCGCCCGTTGAGCGGAGCCAAACCCAGCCCCGCGCGTCGAGCGTGGCCGCTCAGCCTCCTCCGGGTCGTCCCTCCTAGCGTGAGCGGATGCCAGGCGACGAGATGACATTCACCGGACGAATCGCCGGCGTCGGCACGACCTCGGGCATCCGCCTCGTCGTCGGCATGTGGCAACGTTCACCGTTCGGCACCTTCGCGGACGTCATGGTCGAGGAACCGGACGGAACCCGGACTCTGCTCGCGCCGTCGGCGGAAGTGGCCGAGCTCATCTCGAGCACCTATTCATTCGATCGAGTCGACATCCTGCCGGTGACGGCGAGCGGGCGAGCGCGTGTTCTCTACGTGCGTTCGTCGCGACTCTCTGTGGACCTCGCAATCGGCAGGGTCTCGCCGCTGGGGGTCCTGCTCCGATTCATCCCCGCTCCGATCGCGCGCTCCTGGCGTTGGGCGGCGCTGATCAACCCGTTCGCGCGGATCCTCGTGCCCGGCGCTCAGACCGCTGGGAGTGCAGGCGGTGGACGCCGCGAGTATTACGGCGTGAACGACGCCCGGGCCGTGACCGCGCTCACCGGGCGGTTCGACGGAAGGGACCTCGGTGACCTCGCGCCGCTCGATCCCCCCGTGCGGTTCGGGTTCGCTCAGACTCCCGCCGCCCCGACCATGGTGGATGTGACCACGACCATCAGGTGAGGCGATGTGGCGCTCGCTGGCTGAACAAATGCAGGAGTCGCGTGACGAATGCAGGAAACGCCTATCACTCAGCGGCCCGGTGCCGCGTCATTCCGGGGGCCCGCTTCCATCCGTCCTGCATTCGGGTCAGCGAATCCTGCATTTGTTTTTCACACTCCTGAATTTGTTCAGGAGCGAAGTCAGGACGCGGCGAGAACGGGCGCCGTCTGAGAGCTGATAAGTGCCGAGCCCAGGAGCTCGAGGGTGCGCTCGCGCCCGGGGACGCGGTCGAGGGGGTCGACGTTGCGGGAACCGGCGCCCGGGACAACCATGACCTCATCGACGCCGAGGCGACTGGCGATGTCGGTGAGACGCTCAGCGGCCGCGGCGGGCTCGTCGATGACCCACTTGACGCGCATCATGTCGATCATTTCGTTCTGCGCGGGAGTCATCGCGGTCGCGAGCGCCTGTTCGACGCTCGGCGTGGCCAGCATGGGAGCCCCCGTGCGAAGGCGCGCCATCTGCTGCAGCTGCGGAAGGGCGAGCTCCTCGGCTTCGGCGCGGGTGTCGGCGACGACGGTGTTGACCGTCACGAGCGAACGCGGCTCGGGGTGCCGCTCGGAGGGCTGATAGGTGCTGCGGTACAGCTGGAGCGCCGCCGCGGTGCCCTCGCCCGAGAAGTGGTGGGCGAAGACGTATGGCACACCTGTCGCGGCCGCGAGCTTGGCGGAGTAGTCGCTCGATCCGAGCAGCCAGACCGTCGCCACGGACGAAGCCGCCGGCGTCGCACGGACCGTGTACGGGTTCGCACCGCGAAGGCTCAGCGCTGCGCCTTCGGCGTCCATGAGAGCGAGGATGTCGTGCACGTTCTGCGGGAACGAGTCGACGTCGCTCGTGTGGCCGGTGGATCGCAGGAGTGCGGAGATGACGGGGTCGCTGCCGGGGGCGCGTCCTATGCCGAGGTCGATCCGGCCCGGCGCCGCCGCTTCGAGCATGGCGAACTGCTCGGCCAGGACGAACGGGGAATGGTTCGGCAGCATCACCCCGCCGGAGCCGAGCGAGATCCGCTCGGTGCGACCAGCCGCCAGCGCGATGAGCACCGGCGGAGTGGTCGATGCCACAGACGGCATGTTGTGGTGCTCCGCGAACCAGTAGCGCGTGTATCCCAGTCGATCAGCGAGCCGGGCCAGCTCCAGAGACGCGTATACGGCGTCGGCGGAGGTCTGCCCCTCGCGGACGGGAACGAGGTCGAGCACGGAGAGTCGCAGCGAAGAAGTCATCGAATACGTCAACCGTCGGAGAGGCGGTGGCATTCCGGGGCGGATGCCGGGGCCTCCATTTCGCTGGATTCAATGAGTGGAACACCGCGCGCCCGTTACGCAGGGGCCGCTTCGCGACGGTCGCAGAGCGACCTCCTCAGCGACCGGAACCGTCAACGCCCGTTGAGGAGGGCCGCCAGGGTCGTCGGGGAACTCGCATGAGGCAGCACTCGCCCGAACGGCGCCCCCACTCCTTCATTTCGCTCCGCTCAATGGGCGGAACACCGCCCGCCCGAACGACGCCCCCACTCCTTCATCTCGCTCCGCTCAATGGGCGGAACACCGCCTGCCGGTTGAGCGGAGCGAAACGAAAAGGCCGGACGGATCAGAGGGGCGGGAGGGCCCAGGGGTCAATGATGTCCTTCGACCGGGTCGAGACGCGGATGAGGCCCGCAAACTCGGTCGCTGCCTTCGCGATGCGGTCCGGGAGGGTGGCCACACCGTCGTCCGAGGCACCCCAGTCGTCCGTCGCCGCGAAGACGCCCGTGGAGGCGACCGTCGCGTGCAGGTACGAGAAGAGTGGCCGCATCGCGAAGTCGATCGCGAGCGAGTGCCGCGCCGTCCCGCCCGTCGCGGCGAGCAGCACCGGCAACGACCGGAGCGCGTCGGGCTCGATGACATCGAAGAACGACTTGAACAGCCCGCTGTAGCTAGCCGAAAAGATCGGCGTCACCGCCACGAGACCGTCGGACGCGCGCACCGTCTCGACCGCATCGGCGAGCGCCGCGCTCGGGAAGCCGGTCAGCAGGTTGTTCGTGATGTCCTGTGCGAGGTCGCGCAGTTCTACGACCTTCACCTCGACGTCGTCGCCGTCGAGGCGGAGCTGGTCGGCGACCGACTCGCCCAGGCGGTCGGCGAGCATGCGGGTGCTCGACGGCTTGCTGAGCCCGGCGGAGATGACCGCGATGGTGCGGGCGGTCATCGCACGACTCCCTGGCCTGCAGCGCGCTGCGCGGCGGGGCCGAAGCTCGATCCCGCGGCGGCCGGAACGCGAGCCGCGGCAGAAGCGGCGGTGACGGGGGCGACCGGCGCAGACGTCGGCGCCACACCCGCGGCAACGGATGCGTCCCGAGCCGCGACGAGCGACGCATGGGTCGGCGCGTCCGGAACGTGGGCGGGGCGCCCCTCCGCCATCTCTCGACGCAGAACCGGCACGACCTCTTCGCCGAGCAGGTCGAGCTGTTCGAGAACGGTCTTGAGCGGCAGGCCGGCGTGATCCATGAGGAACAGCTGGCGCTGGTAGTGCCCGAAGTTATCCTTCATCGCGGCGTAGCGGTCGATGACCTCCTGAGGCGACCCCACCGTGAGCGGGGTCTGCGCGGTGAAGTCCTCCATGCTCGGCCCATGCCCGTAGACGGGCGCGTTGTCGAAGTAGGGCCGGAACTCGTTCTTCGCGTCCTGCGAGTTCTTGCGCATGAACGCCTGGCCACCGAGACCGACGATCGCCTGGTCGGCACTGCCATGACCGAACTGCTCGAATCGCGCTCGGTAGTAACCGATGAGGCGCATGTAGTGCTCCTTCGGCCAGAAGATGTTGTTCGCGAAGAAGCCGTCGCCGTAGAACGCGGCCTGCTCGGCGATCTCGGGGCTGCGGATCGAGCCGTGCCAGACGAACGGCGGCACGTCGTCGAGCGGACGCGGAGTGGAGGTGAAGCCCTGCAGCGGGGTGCGGAACTTGCCCGACCAGTCGACGTTCTCCTCACGGAAGAGGCGGTGCAGCAGCTGGTAGTGCTCAATGGCGAGCGGAATGCCTTGGCGGATGTCCTGGCCGAACCACGGGTAGACCGGGCCGGTGTTGCCGCGGCCGAGCATGAGGTCGGTGCGGCCGTCCGAGACGTGCTGGAGCATCGAGAAGTCTTCGGCGATCTTCACGGGGTCGTTCGTGGTGATGAGCGTCGTCGAGGTCGAGAGCTGCAGCGTCGAGGTCTTCGCGGCGATGTAGCCGAGCATCGTCGTCGGGCTCGACGGCACGAACGGCTTGTTGTGGTGCTCACCGAGGGCGAAGACGTCGAGACCGACCTCCTCGGCCTTCTGCGCGATGGTAAGGATCGCCTTGATGCGCTCGTTCTCGGTGGGCTCACGGCCGGTGGTGGGGTCGGGCGTGACGTCTCCGACCGTGAAGATTCCGAACTGCATGATGGCCTCCGCCGCTCTCTTTTCCATGCGTTTGCATGAACATTATGTCAGAACCCGGACTCGGCGTCGACTATTCCATCGCGAGTTGCGACAGTGTCAGCGGGTCTGCCCCATCAGCAGGTCGACGCGGATCCCGTGTCTCGTCTGGACGACCCGAACCGGAATCCGGGGCTTCTTCCCGGCCTGCTCGAGCCGGCTCAGGGTCTCGGAGACCACGGCTTCCAGGCCGCGAGGCACCGTGCCCACGACCCCGGTGACCTTCGTCCCGGTGAAAAGGCGGATGAGCGTGGGCGCGTCGGTCCTCTCATCCTCGAGAGACCGTTGTCCGCCAGCGGTGGTCAGCTCGTCCTCGCCGATGAGCGTGGCGAGGTCGGCCTGGTACGGGTCGCTCCCGGCGAGCCGCATGGTGACTCTGTTGTTACGCGGAATGAGATCGAAGGCGTAGTCGTCCAACGATCCGGATCCGCTGTCCCCCCTGGGGAATCCACTGTCGTCCGCCTGCTTACGCCACCATGCCATTGGGCGATGGTACCGGCGGGCTCCGCCGACGGGCGTCGACGCGAGCGGACCTCGTCTCATCCGACGCGATGTTGCGTTTCGGTGAACAGGATGTCCCGAGGGTTCCGATTTCCGAAGAGTGTGCTTAGCGTCGATGAAGAGTCCGCGTCTTCCGCGGGCCGACGTCCATCAGACGTCACCTCGACCCCCGGAGGCCCTCCGTGCGACAACGCGCGCTCGACATCCATCCGTCCACCCGTCGCAGACCGGTTCGCACCGCGCTGTCGGCGACCGCCGCGGCAGCGCTCGCCGCAGGCCTGGCCCTGACCGGCGCCGGCGCCGCTCAGGCCGCACCGGTCACGATCGACATCGTCGACATCAACGACTTCCACGGCCGCATCACCCAGTCGCGAACCGCCCCTGCCGCGGGTGCCGCGTCGCTGGCCGGCTACCTCGATTCGGTGCGGGCGCAGAACGCGAACACCCTCTTCGTGTCCGCGGGCGACAACATCGGCGCGTCGACATTCGAGTCGGCCGTCCAGAAGGACACCCCGACGCTGCAGATCCTCGATCAGATGGGCCTGGTCGCCAGCTCCGCCGGCAACCACGAATTCGACCTGGGCGCCGACGACCTGGTCGGCCGCGTCGACCGCGAGGCGACCTTCCCCTACCTGGCCGCCAACGTCTTCCGCAACGGCGCCCCTCTCCTCCAGGAGTACTTCGTCAAGGAGGTCGCCGGAGTCCGCGTCGGGTTCATCGGGGCAGTCACGGAGGACCTGCCGTCCCTCGTCGCCTCGAGCGGCCTGGCGGGCGTCGAGGTGCGTGACATCGTCTCCAACGTCAACAGGGTCGCGGACGCGCTGCAGGACGGCGACACCGCCAACGGTGAAGCGGACGTCGTCATCGCGCTGGTCCACGAGGGTCCGGCGTCCGGCAGCCTCGCCGACTCGACCAATGACTCGGCGTTCGGCGAGATCGTCACGGGGCTCAACAGCAACGTCGATGTGATCTTCGGCGCCCACACCCATCAGGTCGTCGATCACGTGATCGGCGGGCGCCCCGTCATGTCGGCCGGCCAGTACGGCGAGAACGCAGCGCGCCTGTCGTTCACCTACGACCCGGACTCCGACGCGCTGACCTTCCCGGTCACCGATGTGGTTCCTCTCAGCGTCGACACCGACCCCTCGCCGACCGTCTCCAACTGGGCTCCGATCTACCCGGCGAATCAGGCTGTGGCGGACTCGGTCGCACGAGCTGTCACGGTCGCCAACGAGCGCGGCGCGGTACCGGTGGGGAACATCACCCAGAGCTTCAATCGTGCACGCCAGGCTGACGGCACCAGCGAGAACCGTGGCGGTGAGTCGACCATCGGCAACTTCATCGCGGACGTCCACCTCGCGGCGACTCGGGAGCTCGGGACGCAGGTCGCGTTCATGAACCCGGGCGGTATCCGCGACAACCTCGGCTTCGCCAGCTCGGGGACCGCGGGCGACGCCGACGGAGTCGTCACCTACCGCGAGGCCGCCACGGTGCAGCCCTTCGCGAACACTCTCGTCACGCTCGACCTCACCGGGGCTCAGATCAAGGAGGTCCTGGAGAATCAATGGCAGCCGTCGGGCGCACGCAACGCGTTCCTCAAGCTCGGGCTGTCCGCGGACCTCACCTACATCTACGACCCCCAGGCCCCTGCCGGCTCGCATGTCACCCAGGTCTTCTTCAAGGGCGAGCCGCTGGGTTCCGACACAGTGCTCAAGGTCGTGGCGAACTCGTTCCTCGCGGCGGGCGGCGACAACTTCACCGGCTTCCGTGCCGGGACATCGCGCGCCGACTCCGGCCGAGTGGACCTTCAGGCGACGGTCGACTACTTCGCGTCCCAGACCGCGGCGGTCGCACCCCCGCTGACCCAGCGGGCCGTCGGCGTTCGTGTGCCCGACGCTCCCGAGGATGGGTACGAACCGGGCGACACGATCACGATGGGCCTCTCGTCGCTGCTGTTCAGCACCAATGAGCCCAAGGCGACAACGGTCGAGGCACGTATCGGCAGCCAGCTGGTCGGCTCGGCCCCCATCGATCCGACCGTGGTCAATGGAACAGACGAGACCGGCCGCGCAACTCTGACCATCACGATTCCGGAGTCGGCTGCACCCGGCGACTACGACGTCGACATCACGACTGTCGGGGCCACTGGCGGCAACACGGGGTTCTCCCTTCCCATCACGGTCGCCGGCGAGCTCCCGGGTGAGGGCGGCGGCACCGACCCGGGCGCGGGTTCGGGCTCCGGCTCCGGCTCCGGCTCTGGGGAGGGCGCAAGCGCAGGCGGCTCCGCCCCGGCGGGCTCGGCCACCGGCGCGAACGGCGGCCTCGCCAGCACAGGGTTCGACTCGGCCACCCTCGTCGGCCCGTCGATCGCAGGCGCACTGCTGATGCTTCTCGGAGCCGGGCTCATCGTCGCCCGTCGTGCCTGCGCCAAGGCGGTCACGAAGGCCTGATCCCTGGTCATTCATCCGATGCACTCGGAACGGCGGTCGCTCAGGCGGCCGCCGTTCTGCGTTCCGCGGCACCTGATGCCAGGACCGCAGTCCACCGGCCCGGCCAAGCGCGCGAAGCGCTCAGCGAGCGCCGACGAGCAGGGCGGGAACCGTGAGCAGCAGCACACCCGCTGCTGCGACCGTCGCGGACAGAGCACCGGCGAAAAGGGTCATTCCCCAGCGCCGGCCGGCCTCGTCGACCTCGGATCGCAGACGGTCGAAGCGCGGCATGAGCCGCCGAAGGTTCTCGCCGCTCGCCGATCCGTTCTGCCAGGTGTCGACGGCGTCGGCCGCGTCCGCCAGCTCTCGGATCCGAGACGCCGGATAGATCCGCTCCTGACTGTGGAGCCAATCGACCAGCTCCTCGTCGGTGAGCACGTCCACGGTCGCAGGTTGGGTCCGGACCGAGATGCGGTCGGGCTGCACGAACACGAGGAGGGGCCTGACGAAGACGCTTTCACCGGTGACGCGGGAGAGCTCGGCGTGGACACGGCGAGCCACCCGCTCGGCCCAGGGTGCGAAGTCCACCCGTCGTGGTCCGATGAGGATCTTGGAGCCGCCGACCCACACCGGGCCGCGAACGGCTCGCGAGTCGATGGTGAACACTCCGGGCGGGCCGATGAGGAGATGGTCCACGTCGGCCCCGCGAGTCGCCAGCGGCACGGAGTGGAAGACGGTCCACTCGTCCCCCAGTCCGCTGAGGACTTCAGCGACACGGATCTCGCCCACGGCGTCCTGGTAGAGCGGTTTCGCACGCGACGAGAGCGGACTCAAACCCAACTGGCGGCCGAGCCATGACGGCGGCGCGGCGTCCATCTGGGTCTGCAGGCAGCGCTCGATGACGGAGTAGCCGGCGGGCCGAGCACGCAGACCGGCGGCCGCGTCGGCGGCGTCGATACTGCCCATGTCGTCCCCCGGTTCTCCTGCGGTGAAGCCAGATTAGAACGGGGCTCGATTGGCTCGCGCCCCCCGATGGGGGACCTTCGCGAGCCGTCTTAGGGGGTCATCGAGCGGGCGCGATCGTGTTCTTCTGCTCGCCCAGTCCTTCGATACCCAGTTCGATGCAGTCGCCCGGCTGCAGGTAGGCGAATCGCCCCGACATCGCGACTCCTTCCGGAGTCCCGGTGTTGATGAGATCGCCCGGCTCGAGCACGCAGTACTGGGAGAGATGGTGCACGAGCTCGGCGATCGAGAAGACCATGTCGGCGGTCGTCGAATCCTGCCGCGTCTCACCGTTGACGCGCGACCAGATGCGCAGGTTCTGGCCGTCCACCTCGTCGGCCGGCACCAGCCAGGGCCCCAGAGGGTTGAAGGTCGCCCCGATCTTGCCCTTGGACCACTGGCCGCCGGACTCCTCCTTCTGCCAGACGCGCTCCGACACGTCGTGCGACACGACGTACCCCGCGATGTGATCCGCCGCGTCCTCCGCGGAGGCGAGGTCCGCGGTTCGACGTGAGATGACGACACCCAGCTCGACCTCCCAGTCCAGCTGGGTCGCGCGCTTCGGGTAGACGATGTCGTCGTTCGGCCCCACGACCGTGTTGGGGTGCTTGAAGAAGAGGATCGGCACCTTCGGCGGCGGGTTGCCCGACTCGGCCGCGTGCGCCGCGTAGTTCTGGCCGATGCAGAGCACCGCCATGGGCCGGGCTATGGGACTTCCGAGTCGCTTCTCGCGCCAGTCGGCGATCTCGGGCAGACCTTCGGCGAGCGCCGCACGCACCCGGGCGATGCCGTCGGAGGCCAGGAACCCGCCGTCGATGTCGGCCGTGACGGAGGACAGGTCGTAGACGCGGCCGTCCTGTTCGACGACGGGCGTCTCCTGTCCGGGCTCCCCCAGGCGTCCGATCCGGATCATGTGCTCGTCCCTTCGCATCGCCGATGAGCGCTGCGCTCATACAGACGTCGGATATCGTCACCGATACGTTATCGAGGGCGGCTGGTGGGCGGCACTTGGCGGGTGCGAACATCCACCATGCCCCTTCGCGTCGGCGCTTCCGCAGCCGCCCTCCTCGTACTAGGTGCCCTTCTCGCCGGGTGCACCATTCCTCCATCCCCGGTGGAGCCCACGACGGCGCCGGTTGTCAAAACGACACCGAGTGCGACGCCCGTTGCGACACCGAGCGCCGAAGCCACAACTGCTTCCGCGGTCGACGAGTTGGTACTGCGACCCACAGCGATGGAATTGTGGAGCGGCGGCCGGGTCGTCGAGTCACTCGCTTACATGAGCCCCTCCACCTCCGCGATCGCACGCCTGAGTCAGGTCTTCGGGCGGGAGCCGCGAGTCGAATGGTACGAGGGCGGAAACCACTTCCCCGATGGGAACGATTACACCTGGGGCGCGGTCACCCTGCGCGTCGAAGATCTCGAGTCCGAATGGGGCACCCGGCCTCGGTCCCTTCTCAATCCGGAGTTCAAAGTAATCTTCAGCGGGCCGTCGGAAGGCCCGGTCGGGCTGCGCGCGTCGAACGGGACGCGAGCGGGTGATGTTTGGTCGGCCGTCGAGCGGATCGCTCCCGCCGACGGTTACGTCAATTGCGCAGGCGACCCGGTGGAGCGGCAGCGCGCCGACACCCCCGATGGGCTCGGCGGGTCTTCTGTCGTCGTGACGCCGGACTGGGTAGACGGTCGGCCCGGGGATGTGGTCAGGTGGCTACGCGCTCCAGATGTCGAGAGCCCAACCGGCGGCTGCGCCTGACCCACCCAACCCGGCGGCGCCGCCGAGCCACCCCGGGTTCTCCCACGGAGCGCTTCGTACGATGCACGGGTGCGTTGGCGGGAGCGGGTCGAGTATCGGGTCGATGATCGGGTCCTGGTCGTCAACCGCTCCGGGTCGACGGACACCCACGCTCCGCTCATAGTCCTGGTGCACGGGATCGGGGCGGGGCCCGCCTACTGGGAACGCCTCGCGGTCGCGATCGGGCTGCGCGCTCGTGTCGAGGTCGTGGAACTGCCCGGGCACGCGACCTCCCCGCGGCCGGCGTCGAGCATGTCGATCGCCGATCATGCCGAGTTCCTCGTGTCCTACCTCCGCCGCGCCGGCCATCGTGACGTTCTCCTCGCGGGGCACTCGATGGGTGCGCAGATCGTCTCTCGTGCGGCGAACCTCGCACCCGACCTGTTGGCTCGCGTGCTGCTCCTCGGTCCTGTCGTCGACCCGAAGGCTCCGACCGCGGTCGGACAGGCACTCCTGCTGACACTGGACACCCTGCGGGAGAGTCCGGGCGCCAATCGCGGCGTGTTCCTCGATTACCTGCGATGCGGACCGCGATGGTACGCCGAGACCCTCCCCGGCATGCTCGAATTCGACACGCTCGCCGAGGCGCGTCGGTTGAGAGACACCGGTCTCCCGGTCACGCTGATCCGCGGCGCGCGCGACCCGATCTCGAGCCGTGAATGGTGCGGCCACCTCGCCCGCGCCGCCGGCGGCACGGGCCCCGTCGAGTTCGACGGCAGCTCGCACGTGGTCATGTGGACATCCGCCCACGAGGTCGCTCACGAGATCATCCGGGACATGTCGAAGCCGCGGAACCTCGCGTGAGTCGGGCTGTCCGCAGCATCCGTCACCTCCCGCGCAACTGGTGGTGGTGGACCCTGGACTACGTCTACGCCTTCTACTGGCAGGTGCAGGGGGCGCTCTTCCGCGTCGAACCCGACGACTATCTCGTCCCTGACTCCGTCAAGCAGCCCGTGGTCCTACTCCCGGGCGTCTACGAGACCTGGCAGTTCCTCCGCCCCCTCGCCGACCATCTGAAGGAGGCGGGTCACTCCGTCCACGTGGTCCCCCTGCTCGGGCGCAACGTCGGCAGTGTTCCGGATGCGGCTGAGATCGCGACCGATCTCATCCGCCGGCGAGACCTTCGCGACGTCATCATCGTCGCCCACAGCAAGGGTGGTCTCATCGGGAAGATGGCCATGCTCGACGACGACGACGCGCGCATCGACCGCATGGTCGCGATCGCCACGCCGTTCTCCGGATCTGTCTACGCCCGCTACCTGGTCGGCGACGTCCTGCGCGCCTTCTCCCCCGGCGACCCGACGCTCGTGATGCTCGGCAAACATCTCGACACCAACAGACGCATCACGTCGGTATGGGCGGAGTTCGACCCGCACATCCCGGGCGGGAGCCGCCTCGAGGGCGCGACGAACGTCGAGATTCCGACGGGCGGACACTTCCGGGTGATGGGCTCGCCGCTCACGCTGGAAGCGCTCGACACGGCCCTCGCAGACGACGACCGCGGCAGCGACTGACCACCCCCTACGCTCAGCAGGAACGACGACGCCTCAGCAGGAGGAATCGGCGGGATTCCTCCTGCTGAGGCGTCGGAAGTACTGCTGAGCGCGAGGACCCGGATCAGGAGTCGCTGTCGTCCTCGTCGTCGTCCTCGGGCTCGCCCATGTACCACTCGGTGAACGATTCGGCGCGACCCTCGGAGTCGAACTCGATGATCCAGAGATTGCGGTAGGTCTGCTCGTCGAAGTACTCGGTGCGCGCCTCGATGATGCCGGTGTCGCCATCGATGGCGATGGGCTGCCACTCGAAGTCCCAGGCATCGGGCTCGTCGCGACCGTCGAGCCACTCGGTGACGATGTCCTCGTGCCCGACCACGGGCTCCTCGAACGGAGCGAACCGGTACTCGGCGTCCTCCGTGAAGATCGCCCGGATGTCCTCCGGATCGTTGCTCTTCCAGGCCTTCAGATAGCCGTTCACGAACTTCTCGACAGTCGCGGAATCCACCATGGCTACAGGTCTACCGTCTCCCGGACCGCCGAGACAGCCAATCGGCTGGATTTCACGCAAGATTCGCTGAACGACGGGCCGGAATCGGAATGATCGGGCCCGCTCGAAGGTTATTTGAGTCGGGTTCTTAGACGGCTCCGAACTCTATGCAACATCATCGAAGCCGACCCTTGTGGAGGGAGAGCATGAGCAAGACATTCGTAGAGATAGAGGACGACCGCGGCGGCGTCTCCAAGTACCGCCGGCACATCAACGGACGCGGCTACACCGAGGCTTCGGCATCGGTCGACCAGACCGCGTTCATCGCAGACAGCAGCTATGTCGAAGCCGAGGCGACCGTCGGTCGTGCGGTGAAGATCGGCAACGGCAGCTGGGTCGGTCGCGGCGCGGCCGTCCTTCCCGGTGTGGTCATCGGCGCGAACGTGACCATCGGCGTGGGAGCTGTCGTAGGGGCAGGCGCGCAGATCGGCAGCCACTGCCGTATCGGCGACAACGCCCGCATCGGATCCGGCGCTCGCGTCGCGGCCGACAGCACCATCGAGCGTGGGGCCGTGGTGGCGCCTCGCGGACGTGGACTGGCACACGCGGCCTGATCCGAGGAGAGTCGTCCGGGCTGCTGGGGCCCGACGACATCACCATTCAGATGCCTCCGTCCTTCGGGCCGGGGGCATTTTCGTTGCAGTCGGCTCGTCTGCCATCCGGACCGAAAGTCCGCCACGGCGATTCGAGACGATCCGCCGCTCCCCGACACTGACAAGGTGAGAGGGAGGTGAGGCGAGTGACGACCGACGAGATGACCGACGCCGTCCTGGTGCGCCGTGCCGCGAGCGGCGATGAGCAGGCGTTCCGCGAGCTCTACCGGGCCTACGTCCGGCCCGTGTACTGGGTCGCCCACGGGCTGCTCCGCGACAGCGACGATGCACACGATGTGACGCAGGAGTCGTTCATCGTCGCGTGGGACAAGCTGGGTTCGCTCGAACTGGCCGGGGATTCGCTCCTGCCGTGGCTCGTGACCATCTGCCGCTTCCAGGCCGCCAACCGCCTCCGCGCTCGGAGCAGGGATCGCGCCCGCCGCGCTCCGCTCGACGACCGCCTGCCGTCGGAAGTCGATCTCGAGCATCAGGTCATCACCTCGGAGCTGGCCGATCTGATCCTCCACGAGACCGAGTCCCTCGGCGAACTCGACCGCGAGATCTTCCGTCTGTGCGCCACCGAGGGACGCGACTACGCCGCAGCCGCCCGCGAGCTAGGTGTGACGCACGCCACCGTCCGCAACCGCCTGTCCCGCGTGCGCCACCGCCTCCGCGTGGTCGTGGGCGACTTCACTGGGAGCTGAGCAGCCATGTCATCCACCAACGACCTCCCCGCGCTCGATCCGAACCGCATCGACTCCATGGAGCAGCAGATCGTCACCGCTCACCGAGGCGCGCGAACGATACGCCGCCGCCGCGTCCTCGGGATCACGGGAGCAGCCGCCGGCGTGCTGGTGCTGGCTGCCGTGGCCGGTCCCGTCGTCTCCAACGCGGGCAGGCTCCCCTCCTTCGGCACGGGGACGGCGGAATCCGGCGCCGTGTCGGCCGACATGCCCTCGATGCCCGAGCAGTTCGGAACCGAAGAGGCGCCCGGGTCAGGGCTCACCGACATGTCGGGCCGGTCAGTAGAAGGATCGAATACCGCCGGCGTCGAGTCCGGTGCGAACGGGACCTCGGTCTCGGGTGCGGCGTCCGCCGACGGGACGGTCGGCCGCGAGATCATCACCTCCGCGACGGCCGGCGTCCGGGTGAGCGACGTCGTGGGAGCACTCGCGCAGATCTCCGCGACGGCGGAAGCTCTCGGCGGCTACGTCGAGTCATCCGACAGCAGCTCCAACCCGAGCTTCGTGGACGGGTCGTCGCGACTCCCCGCCGCCCCCGCCATCGACTCGGGCTACATCACGATCCGGGTACCGGCCGACAGACTGAGCGAGGCGCAGAGCAGCCTCGCCGACCTCGGCGAGGTCACCTCCTCGAGCACCAACCGCCAGGACGTGACGACCCAGGCGGTCGACCTGCGGGCACGCATCGAGGCCACCCAGGCATCGGTCGACCGCCTGCAGACGCTCATGTCGCAGGCCGCGAACGTCGCCGACCTGCTCGCCGCCGAGACACAGCTCGCCGACCGACAGGCCACGCTCGAGTCCTACCAGCAACAGCTCACGGCCCTGGAGAGTCAGGTGTCACTGTCGAGTCTCACCATCTCGCTGACGGCCGATCGGCCGGTTCAGGCGGCCGAGCCGAGCGGCTTCCTCGACGGCCTGCTCGCCGGCTGGAACGGCCTCGTCGCCTCGGCGAACGGGTTGTTCATCGGCCTCGGGTTCCTGCTCCCCTGGCTGGTGGTCGTCGCCGTCGTGGTCGCGGTGGTCGTGACGCTCCGTCGGGCCCGCCGTCGCCGCCGGGGCGGATCGCTCTGACGTCGAGTCAGGCGGTGGCGCCGCCGGCCACCGACCCGCCCGTCACGACGGTCGAGATCCGGCGTACCGCATCCTCGAGCACCTCGGACGAGCAGGCGAAGTTGAGCCGGACGAAGCCTCGTCCCTCGGTTCCGAAGGTGGGGCCAGACGACAGCGCGACGCGACCGCGCTCGAGGATCGGCTCGGCCGGGTCGTCGCCCAGATCATAGGCGCGGAGGTCGATCCAGGCCAGGTAGCTGGCCGAGGGCTCGCGGTAGACGGCCTCCGGCAGGTGTTCGGCCACGAGCTCACTGAGCAGGCGGCGACTCGCCTCGATCGCCGCGACCGTCTCGTCGAGCCAGGGCTCGCACTCCGCATAGGCCACGCCGCTCGCGTGCAAGCCGAAGTGGGCGGTCCGGTACGTGACCTCGTAGGGCATGCCTTCGACGCGAGCCGCCATCTCGTCGGAATCGGTCACGAAGACGGCGCACTTGAGGCCGGCGAGGTTCCACCCCTTGCTCGCCGCGGTGACCGTGATGCCCGTCGCGCGCGCGGCGTCGGACACCGAGAGGTACGGGGTGAAGGTGGCGTCGGAGTGCGTGAGGGGTCCGTGGATCTCGTCGCTCACGACGGTGGCGCCGTGACGGGCCGCTGCCTCGGCCACCGCTCGAAGCGCATCCGCGTCGTGCACCAGTCCGAGGGGGTTGTGCGGGTTGCAGAGCAGGAGCGCCCGGGCCCCCGCGGCGAAGGCGGCTTCGATGCCTTCGACGTCGAGCGAGTATCGCCCGTCGTCGTTCCCCAGAGGCACCTCGACGACGACGCCGCCGGCCTCCGGGATCAGGTCGAAGAAGGGCGTGTAGACAGGCGGTGTGATGACGACCCCGTCTCCCGGCCGGATCGAGGCTCGGAGGCTCTCGACGATGGCGACACTGACATCCGTCGTCGGGGACACCTTGGCCGCGTCGACCCGCCACCCCCAGCGCCGCTCCGCGAAGCTCGCGAACGCGGTGCGCAGCTCTTCGGTCGAGCCGATGTAGCCCGTGTCCGATCGGTCGACGAGGTCGTGCAGGCGTCGTCGCACGGCGTCGGCGATCGGGTAGTCCATCTCGGCGACGAAGAGGGGTAGCACGTCCGGCGGGTAGGTCGCCCACTTGGCGCTCGTGCGCCGGCGGAGGTCGGAGAGGGGCTCAGCGGAGATCACTCGCCCAGCCTGTCATCACGACCTGGGATGGAGAACCCTCCCGCCCCTGCATCCGGTCAGGTCCAGGGCCGATCGGATCGCGCACGCCAATAGACGGCCGGATCCTCGGCCAGTGCTGTGAGCGTCTCGTCCTCGACGACCGCCGGGCGGATGGCGGCGTCGTGTCTCACCTGGGCGGGGGTCACCGCTCCCACCAGGACGATGTCGGCCCAGGGCCGGT
The DNA here is from genome assembly GCA_913778905.1 of uncultured Naasia sp. Classification (GTDB taxonomy): domain Bacteria; phylum Actinomycetota; class Actinomycetes; order Actinomycetales; family Microbacteriaceae; genus Naasia. Next base: position 39,863 of record CAJYYA010000022.1, read on the forward strand.
CGAGTGCGACCGCCAGGCCTCCGAGCTCGCCCGCGTCCGATCCGATGACCTCTGCGATCCGTCCCGCGGTCTCGGTGTCGAAGAGCCGCCCGTTGGCGAAGACCTCCTTGACCACGATGAGCCACCCGCTGCGGTCCGCCTCGCGCAGGGCCTCCCCCGCCGCCTGCTCGAGCACGTTCCAGGTCGACTGGACCGCGGAGAACGGAGAATCGTCCAGCGCCAGGGCCGTCTCGATGACCTCGGCCTGTGCCGGCCCGCTGGTGGAGAAGCCGACGCGGACGCCGGTGTCTGCGACGGCCCGGAGGCCGTCGAGGAGGGCCGGGTCGGTCAAGGCGGGACTCTCGGGAGTGACGGAGTGGACGAGGTAGACGTCGGGTGGGCCGCCGAGCGCGGCCAGCGTCTCCGGCCACTGCTCGTCGAGGGCGGATCGGGAGTGCTCCTTGATCTCGTGCTGGGCGGCGTCCATCCGCCACCCGCCCGTGTAGCGGTAGCCCCACTTGGAGCCGATGGTCAGCTCGTCACGGCGGTTCGGATTCGCCGTCAGCCAGCTTCCGAGGAACGCCTCGGCGCGGCCGTAGGAGCGAGCCGCGTCCACGTAACGGATCCCCGCATCCCAGGCCGCGTCGAGGACGGCGTGCGCGCGTCGCTCGAGGGCGGCCTCGCTGCGATCGGTACCGAGATCGTCGTCCCGACCGCCGGTGATGTAGGCGGGACGCCCGAGGGCAGCGAGTCCGATGCCGAGCCTGGCGACGACGGCGGGATCGGGCGATATCGCGGAGCTCATCGTGTCAGCGTACGAGGCTCGTCTTCCCTCGGCGGTAGGGTCACCGCGTGAGCACACCGCAAGCCTCCTCCGAGTTCGCCCCGCCCACTCCCCCGCCCCCCACCGCCTCCGCCCGTGGCGGCGGGGACGGATTCGCGGTCACCGCTCTCATCCTCGGTCTGAGCGCTCTCGTCCTCGCGACCATCCCGTTCGCCTGCTTCGCCGCTTTCCCCGTCATCGTCGCAGCTGCTGTCTGCGGCATCGTCGGCGCTGTGCGCGGCACCGGGCGCCGCACCGAATCCTTCCTGGGCCTCGGCGCGAGCGGACTCGCGCTCCTCATCGCCGCCCTCGTCGGGGTATCCACCTTCCAGCAGTTGCCCGCGATCGCACGTGGTTTCGACGACGCAGGAGGGTTGAGGAGCCTGGGCGAAGAGCTCGACCAGCTCACCGAGCCGGATACGGGTCCTCTCCTCACCCCCGACCCCGTCGAGTTGCGAGGGACGGGGGACGACACGGTGGCCGTCGTACCGGCCGACGGTGCCGACCAGTACGGGTACGCGCACATCACCGCCCAGGGCACGGGTGTCTTCAGCGTCGTCGGGCTGGACGCCGCCGGCGACGATGTCGAGTACATCGTCGACGTGCAGGCCCCCTACGACGGCTACGTGCTGTGGAACACGGATGCGGAGGCCGTGGTGACGACATTCGAAGTGGTCGCCGACGACGCGTGGGGCATCTCGATCATGGGCCTCGGGACCATCCCGGAATTGGCCGGCGACAGCTCGCGGCGCGGTGTCGGCGACGTGGTGTTCGTTTACTACGACGAAGCCACGGAGGCGACCCTCGAGACGGATGACGAGTCGGACACGTCGACGTGGATGTGGTCGACCTCGGGCCCGCCCGGCGGTCTCTGCGACGCCTTCGTGTCGGCGGTGTGTCGCGGCTCACTGGACGGCGAGGGACAGGCCGAGCTGCTTCAGATCTACGCCGACAGCGGCTGGACTCTCACCGTGGGCGGAGCGCCGGCGGGCTCATCGACCACCTGAAGTCCGGTCGCGCCATCGCCGTTCGCCCAACCTTCGCGGCGGACCGACCGGGCCCCGTCCCGATCCTCACTCCCAGACGCTGGGGGCCTCAGCCCGGGACGGGGGCAGGACGACGCTGTCAGACCAGGCGCGCAGCCAGTCCGGCAGATCGAATCCCTCCGTCGAGATGCCGGTGATCTCCGACAGTTCGGCCGTCGAGACGGTGCCGCCCGAGCGGCGGACGAAACGGCCTTTGACGAAACCGCGCGCCCAAATCTCGCCCTCGACGACGAATCTCTGCTCGATGTAGACGGCCCGCTCGTCGTAGCCGATGATGCGGGTCTCGATGTCGAAGCGCTGCCAGAGCGTCAGCGACCGGCGGTACGTGATCGTCTGCGAGGCGACGACCGGGTACACGCCCGCCTTCTTCATCCGCCGCCAGGCGTCGCTGCGCTGGAGCAGGTCGTAACGAGGCAGGTCCATCATGGACAGGTAGACGCCGTTGTTCACGTGGCGGAGCTCGTCGAGATCGCTCGGCCAGACCCGCATCGGGAAGCGGGCCACGTCGTGGATGTCGAGACGCGGCCGACGCCGCTTGGTCGCGGTCAACCAGAACAAGCGGAAGAAGCGGCGGAACGGATTCACCTTTGAGACACACCCTTCGCTTTGCGTTGCCTCATACGCGCTCGCCGGGACGGGCGGCATCCGAGATGAGGCGGCCGATCTCAGCCTCATTGTCTGGAATCTCGATGCCGAGCCCGGGCCAAGCTGAGCCTCCGCCGACAACCATCACTTCGCCGGCAGGCAATCGCCGCGAGAAGCGTGCACTGAGAAGTTTCCATCCAGCGTAAAGCGAGAGAACCTCCGGGCTGCCCGGCAACGTTGCGACTGCCAGCGCCCCTCCCTCAACGGAAGTACGAGCACGTGTAGCAAGAGCGCCGTGACTAGCAAAATCGAACACCTCAGGCCCATAGCGGGTAAAGGTTCGCCGACCGGGACTGAAATATGGAGGGTCTAAAAATAGAAGGTCGCCTGACGATATATCACCAAGAGCATCACCAAAATCCGATGTTGATAGGTCCACTCTCGACAGGCGCGACGCGTGGGCGTCGATAGCCGCCGATAGGACGTCTATCTTGAAGCGACCTCCCCCGCCATATGGGACGTTGAAGACACCCTGACGATTGACACGATAAATTCCCCCGTAAGAGGTACGGTTCAGGAACAGAAAACGCGCCGCCCGCTCAATGTTGTCTTCGTCGGCCGTTTTCTCAGTGTACATCCGCCGTGTCGCGTAAAACGCTTCCTTGGAATCTTCGAATCGGCTGACACGAGCCTTCAGCGCAGCACTGTCATCACGGCAAGCAACGTGGAAATTCATCAGCTCATCGTTGCTGTCGGATACCGTGAATCGGGAGGCCGGGAACAGGCTGAGCGTCGACCCCCCTCCGAAGAATGGGTCGACCACACGCCCCGACCAGCTGACGCTGAGTCCGACGAGCTCACGAAGAACATGTCTGGAGTTGAACTTTCCGCCCATCCACCTGAGGGGAGGGCGAACATCAGCCAGCGTCGGACCCAACGAAGCTCCTACTCCAGGGTAACTTCACTTCCACAACGGCATACCGGTCCACCCCAAGGACGGCTACCTCCTCGTAACGGTCCGGTGAGACATAGAACAGATTGGACAGGTCGCCCTCCAGAGCACAAATGGCCAGAGCTAGGGAAGTGGTTTTCGGACCAACCAACAACGCGGACCGCCCTCGGCCCTCACTTCCGTCCGCTAGTACCACACCCCTGCGCAGTGCAGATGATATCTGCTTAGCACTGGCTGCCACATCGAGGATATCCACGTCCAACTCTTCGACTCGACCAGCGGGAAGGGTATCGACAAGAGCGAGAAGAGCATTGTCGCGCGCATCGTTGTTCATTGCGCTTCTTCCGTGAGACCGGACAAGCAGTAATTCGTCAGGTTCGAGGAGATCAATCAGACGTCGAGTGCGTCTTCCTTCAAACCCCACGGACACAGTCAGCATTTGTCGCGCGCCAGTGGCAGACGTAGCCGTCAAGCCCGGAATCGGAGTCGGCTTCCAATCACCACTCCTGAAGACCCATTGCTCATTTTCCGAGGTAACAGTCGCACGGTATTCCGACGCGGAAGCATAAAGAAAATGCACCTCAACTGCACGCCCCGACTTCAATAGCCACCCAAGGAGGCCCAGGGACCAATAACGGGACAGGCCAACCAGATCTACAAGAACTTTCAAAGGGCGGCGTGTGGGAAGGTCCGACACGATCCCGACCAGGCCCTCGAGAACATCGCGAAGGGACTTCCCCCCAGCCGACAGGTAGTTCACCTCGTCGGAAACAGTCGGCAAGTATCTACCGAGGAGCTTAAGATGCCGCGTCTGAGCACTTTCCTCCGTAGCCTCCGGATAGGTAATCAGAATCGACCTCCCGATCCTCACCGGACCAGCATTCACCAACCATGCACAGCGAGAGTCCCACCCAGCGGCGAACACGCCTAGGTCATACCGTTCGGAGAGCAGTCCGCTCGGCGACTCGGACACCCTTTGCTCAACCTCGAGCTTCATTCGTCTGCTTCCTCCAGTGAGAAGAGTGTCGCCGAGTCCTCTGTACTCGCCTGCGCAGGCATCTTCGATGAACCGAGGGGCCTTGTGTTCGTTAGGGCGCGAACCGCCTCGGAAGTCAACTCAGCCATGGTTCCCTCACTCCCGTGGTCCACCACCCTCTCCAAGATCGACCATGGCACCGACGTGGTGTATTGCGGCAAGCGGTAGGAAAAGCCGTGGAGCTTGGCGAGAGTGCGATTGACCCTGACAACTAATTCGTCTGGACGCCTCGGATCGACACCCCCAACCAAATAACCTTCACGGGTACAGCTACTCACCGCTGCAACAATCGCATCTACACGCGCACCCTTTTCACGCCGATCGCCAGTACCCACCTTGCCCCGATCGGGAATAGTGAAAGCGAAATAGGTTCTCTCCGGACGGGTGATCGCGCCGCCTTTCTCATTCATGTCCAAGTGATGCGAAAGCCGACTGAGGAACTCTACTAATGCATAGGAAATCGACGTTAGTGTCACAATGCGATCATCGAGGCCAGCCATTTTTCTCACCGAAAGAGCCTTGAAAGCCGCGTCCTGCGTTCGAATAGGAAGCCCCTGGCGTCCCAGAAATCTCGGCACCGCCTCGGACACTTCCACTTGGGGATATAGATGCTGGAAGCAGTGTTCGATCAATATGAAAACATCTCGAAGCGAGTTTTCCATAGCGCGCAGGATCTTAGTGTATCCGGCATAGGTTGGCTCCTTCACTCCGAGCTCGGCTAGCAGGTTCAAATAACCGGCGACTGACTTCTTTCGCACACCTGCGCTTTTTTGCAACCGCTCATCGAATCGATCCAGAGACCCGACAGTCAAAGGAACGCGAACACTCCCAGTTCTCACCAGATACTCAACGATGAAACTTCGGTCAGACACGTTGGACTGATCCCGCATTTGCAGAATCTGCCGCCTAGAGGATGGCCGCTCGGTTGAGCTCGCCAGAAGGAGTTGGTCGAGCGAATACTCTCCGAGGAGCCGCTTGATAGAGAACGAATAAGGGCCATTTACACTGGACTTGAGCCGCTCATTTACAATACCATCGATGAGAGCAGCAAATTGATTGATTGTTCTCTTTCTCAAGTCCAGGACAATCCTGTCATGGACAGTGAGGCGTACATTAGGATTGAGAGTTTCAACTCCCAGATCATCGAGCGATGCCACCGTCATCAAAAGAGGACTGGTGCATTCGCGGACCATAGTGCGAATTGTGCTCTTACCTCTACCGGAGAGATACTCCCCTTCGTCTATGCACATTTGGAATACCCATGCATCCGACGCTTGAGAAGGCAGTAACTTGGCTAAGCCGAGAAAGATCTCATTCACGAGACTGGGTAAGCGATGCATGCTCAGCACGCTCGCGGCGCGCCCTGGGCTGCTCCCTAGGGCGTTAGCGGCGTTGAAGATAAAGGAAGAGAGCTTCGCCATATGCGTGATCAGCACCTGCAGCGAAAGGTGCTCAGGTCTGGGATCACCCCCGTCAATGAGCTCATCCGGCAACCAAAGTGAGAACTCCTCCCAAATACCGGACAATACCTCAACCTCTTCAGCGAGGGATTGCATCCCCAATTCCCGCCGGAGGTCTCGCGTCGCCCTTGCCGCCTCCTCTAGCCAAAGCCCTCTGAGATAGGTCGAAATGAGCTGGTGAGAAAGTTGATCATCTTCTTTGCGGAGCCAAGCATCCAACGTTTCAAGCTGGATATATTGGAGACCAAAGTAACAACCGACTATACCGTCCTGGAAGGCGTCGAGAAGAGCCGTGCCCTCCTCTGCCGCCCCCCTACGCCTCTCGCGCCAATTGAGCGCCTTGAGTATTGACGTCTTCCCCGTTCCGCGATGCCCGATCACAAAGCAATGTTTGCGACTCTCGCGGATCACCTTGAAATCACTCGTGTTGAGGTAGTAATAGTGTCGAGCATCCTCGTTTTCCCACCTATTCAAACGGAAGGGCGAAGTCATAGGTTGAGTCATAGGAATCTGAACTCCTGCGATAGGAATGAAAGGCTCGAAGAACCAAGAGCCCTGAAGTGGCCTTGCCAGCAAAAAGACATCACGAGATCCTCGATTTCGAGTCCCGAGAGATTTACGCCCAAGCTCTTCGCCTTGGTCAAGATGTCGTAACCGGAACCAATTTTCGACTCGACGAGGGACACCAAGAGCTTGTGAGCCACATCGGGGAACCTGTACCGATTCACAAAAGACACCCGTTCGGGGCTCCCCGAAAGGGCTACAGTCCCCGACATGTCGTTCACCCTGAACCGACTGATAGAGATGCCCAGCAGCTGCCCCCCTGTCATGAATTCCAAGTCGATTCGATTAAACCCCTCGCCAAGCTGTGGCGCGGCGACGGATATCAGGGGAGGACGGTCTGCCTTATCTCCTCCGCCCGGTCCGTGAATAATCTCCACAACGTCTCTATGTATATGACCGTGCAAATACAGGACAGGTCGCTGCAGGTCCAACAGACGCCGGCGAACCTGACCGCCATTGATCATTTCCGTGTACGGCCCCAACCGAGGGGTATGTTGCGGAAGGAAGCCGTGGTGCGCGATCATAACCGGGAGATGAGTCTGATCCACCTCTCCGCAGAGCTGATCGAAGTAATCGAGAGATTCCGGGTCGATCATAGGAATATCCAATACCTCTTGCAAAGTCAGAAGAGGCTGTTGATCTGCTATACGACTGGCTAGAGCACCCGAATTGGTGAGGAGCCCTTGTCGGTCCGCTTGACGGAGCTCTTCGGCAATCGGGTCCGGCATGTTTAGTTCACTGAGCAATCGAGGAGCCCCGTTTGCCAGCGCGGTGTTGACACTCAGCACAGCTACCTTTGCCTCACCCGCATGAGACAACGTCCTTCGTGAATTAGTGGTGACGACGAACTTCAGGCCCGCTGCATCCATCAGGTCTTGCAGGTGAGCAAACCTATCCGATTCCAGATCGACGAACGCCATATCCTCGCTCAAATCGACGTCATGATTTCCGGGCACGAGGTGAGCGACCTCCACTCCCCCGGGCCCAAGCGCGTCCGATAGGAAGCGTGCGGCTTTGCTGAACTGGTCGAGATCGCCTCGGTTGGCGAGATCCCCGCAAATCGCAACTAAAACTGGCTTAGCCGCATCGACCTGTTCCTGGAGCGCCTGAGCTATGAGCGTTGGAACCGACTTTCGGAGGGCGGTTCCAACGTTGCCAGGACTTGCCAACACATCTTTGTCATCTACGTCTGTCTCGCGGTCGATGAAGTGCTCGAAGTGGACGTCACCGATTTGAATAATAGAGATCCGGTGCATCGCTGCGTCACACCCCCCAGACGTCCTGGTCGGCCGCCCGACCTCCGCCTGTCACCGCGAAGATCTGCATAACGAATATTCGGACGCTTGCGACAGGGACACTTTTAGAGAGTACCGGCACCCCACAGCGCCAACTACTAGCGACTGTCGCTTGGCGACACGAGCCCTGCAGACGCCCGGCTCCACCGTGCCGGAGAAACACGACGGGCCGCCCACCTGAGGTGGACGGCCCGAAGGAAGAAGCTCGCGTTGTCACGCGAAGAGGCGCAGTCTCGACGGCCCCTGACGGATCAGGAGGTCAGCGACGCAGACCGAGGCGCTCGATGAGCGAACGGTAGCGGCTGATGTCGATGTTCTGCAGGTAACCCAGCAGGCGGCGACGCTGGCCCACGAGGAGCAGCAGACCACGACGCGAGTGGTGGTCGTGCTTGTGCTCCTTGAGGTGCTCGGTCAGGTCCTTGATACGACGCGTCAGCATCGCGACCTGGACCTCAGGGGATCCGGTGTCACCGGGGTGGGTTGCGTACTCTTCGATGATCGCCTTCTTGACGTCTGCTTCCAGTGCCATAGATTCGATCCCCTCTCTGCTCGTTGCGCGGCGTCGACCACACAGCGTGGCGACTCTCTTTATCCGCGGCCGTTGGACGGCAACCGCAACAGCCTAGCACCGATGGCGGCTCAGGCGTGCGGCGAGCGGATCACGTACCGCACGTGCGGCCTCAGCGGAGAGTCCGGCGGGAGCCGAGGGTGGTCGAAGCGCCCATGCAGGTGCATCCCGATCCGCTCCATCACGCGACGCGAACGCAGGTTGCCGACAGCGGTGATGCTGTTCAGCTCGGGGAGTCCCAGGACGGAGAATCCGAAGCTCAGCGACTCGCGAGCCGCCTCGCTCGCGAAGCCGTGGCCCCAATGCTCGGCGGCGAGACGCCAGCCGACCTCGATGCCATCCGATCCGGGCACCCCGTCGGGCATGGGGATGAGACCCGTGAAGCCGATGAACTCGGCCGTGTCGCGGCGCTCGAGCGCCCAGACGCTGTACCCGTCGGAATCGAAGCGCGCATCGAGACGGTGAGCGAGTGCCTCCGCCTCGTCGAAGGTCAGGGGCGCCGGGAAGAACTCCATGACCCGTGGGTCGGCGCACATCGCCGCGAACGGGACGATGTCCTCGTCCCGCCAACGCCG
>CAJYYA010000023.1 GCA_913778905.1 uncultured Naasia sp.
CCCCCACAGGATACACTCTTTCCCTACACGACGCTCTTCCGATCTGCTTCACCGCCTGCGTGCGGACGGCACGACGAGCCCTCAGGCCGACGACGCCGAACTCGCCGCGGCCCTCTGGGAGGCAAGCGCCACCCGCGTGGGGCGGTAGCAGCCTCGATACGCTTCGCTACTCGACCTCCGTGGGTTCCGGACGTCGAGTAGGCCGCCAGGCCGTACCGAGACGACTCGAGTAGCCGAAGGCGTACCGAGAGCAGACGAAACAGCATCGGCGCAGCCGATCCCTAACGCGGAACCCCGGCTAGGTCCTCGATACGCTCCGCTACTCGGCCGGTCTCGATACGGGACGCTTCGCGGTCCCTACTCGACCTCCGGACGTCGAGTAGGCCGCCAGGCCGTAGCGAGACGGCTCGAGTAGCCGAAGGCGTACCGAGAGCAGACCACAACAGCATCGGCGAAGCCGATACCTCACGCGCACTCCGAGGCAGGGCCTCGATACGCTTCGCTACTCGGCCGGTCTCGATACGCTCCGCTTCTCGACCTCCGTGGGTTCCGGACGTCGAGTAGGCCGCCAGGCCGTACCGAGACGGCTCGAGTAGCCGAAGTCGTACCGAGAGCACACCGCAACAGCATCGGCGAAGCCGATACCGAACGTCGAACCCGAGCGAGGGCCTCGATACGCTTCGCTACTCGGCCGGTCTCGATACGGGACGCTTCGCGGTCCCTACTCGACCTCCGTGGGTTCCGGACGTCGAGTAGGCCGCCAGGCCGTACCGAGACGGCTCGAGTAGCGAAGCGTACCGAGAGCAGACCAGAACAGCATCGGCGCAGCCGATTCCCGACCAGGCCGTACCGAGAGCAGTCAGTGCAGCATCGGCGGAGCCGATTCGCTCAGGCGCCCTTCTTCTTGCGGGCTCGGGACTCCTCCACGCTGCGCTTCAGGGCCTCCATCAGGTCGAGCACCTCGCCGCCGTCCTCGTCGTCATTCGACTCTCCGAAGGTCTTCGCGGTGTCAAGCGACTCGCCCTGCTCGAGCTTGGCGTCGATGAGCTGCCTCAGCTGCTCCTGATAGTCGTCGCTGTACTTCTCGGGCGTGAAGTCGCTCTCGAAGCTCGCCACGAGCGACTTCGACATCTTCAACTCGCGATCGGAGATGTCGACGTCGCCCTCGAGCGAAGCGAACCCCGCCTCGCGCACCTCGTCGCCCCACAGCAGCGTCTGCAGCACGAGAACGTCTCCCGACACCCTCAGCGCCGCCAGCCGCGTCTTCTGACGCAGGGCGAACTTCACGATGGCGGTTCGCTCGCTCTCCTCCAGCGTCCGTCGCAGCAGAACGTACGCCTTCGGCGACTTCGAGTCCGGCTCGAGGTAGTAGCTCTTGTCGAACATGATCGGATCGATCTGCTCGCTCGGCACGAACTCCACGACATCGATCTCGCGGCTCTTCTCGACGGGCAGCGCCTTGAGATCTTCCGGAGTGATCACCACGGTCTGATCGCCGTCGTCGTACGCCTTCACGATGTGCTCGTAGTCGACGATCTCCCCGTCGATCTCGCAGCGGCGCTGATACCGGATCCGTCCGCCGTCGGCGTCGTGCACCTGGTGCAGCGACACGTCGTGGTCCTCCGTCGCCGAGTACAGCTTCACCGGCACGTTCACGAGTCCGAACGTGATGGCGCCCTTCCAGATCGACCGCATGCCGACACCTCCGGTTCACACCGTAGACACGACCAGCCGACACGTGGGGTTCATCCAGGCTGTTTCCAGCCTCCTCGGGGTGCTCCGTGTGCGGATGCGGGCGTCAGTCGAAGGTCCCGGCGACGGCGAGCGCGACCATCGCGATGACACCGAGCCCCGCCAGCACCAGGCTTCCGATTCCCCAGACGAGGCGGAGGCGCCGCCCGCTCGGGGCCACCCCGCCGCGAGTGAAGGCGACGTCATGGCCCGTCGGATCCGTCGCTGCGACATCGTCGACGCGCTCCTCCCGCCAGCGAGCCCACCTCTCCACCCGATCGTCGAGGGCATCGACCGCCGCCGCGAGAGCGTCCCATCGATCCGCTCGCTCGGTGATGAGCTCACGGGACGACAGCAGGTAGAGCCGATCGCCGATGATCTCGACGTCGAGGCCGCGGACGCGGTCGACGAGGCGCGCCATGACGTCCGGACTGAACAGGTAGAGCGCGTCCCTCTCGTAACCCGCCGGGCAGTACAGCCGGAAATACCGGTCGAAGTCGCCCTCCAGCGACAGCCGCTGCGATTCGCGCGGTGCCCCCGCGAACGAGAGCGGCGACCGGGGGCCGTCCTCCGAACGCAACAGGATGTGCGGCAACCCGGTCGGCAGCGCCAGCGACACGTAGCCGCCGAATGTCGCGAGGGTCACGGTCGCCGAACTCGCTCGGATCTCGTAGTTCGCGAATTCGACGCCGTCGTCGCCCGGGCCGCGGAGCACCCGGTGGAGCGTGACCGCTCCCCGCATCGTCAACGGAGACATGGCGGCGGCGTGCGTCGGACCCGGCAGGTAGACGAGCCGGTTCGCGGCGGCGAATCGCGCGAGCCGGTAGTGCACGACAGGGAGAGGGCGCCGCCGCCATAGGCGCCACCACCCCCACGCGCAGAAGATCGAGGCGAGGAGGAACAGTCCGACGACGAACCCCATCCCGACCAGATCGGACGCACGTGTCGACGGATCGTCGAGCTCCTCCGTGAAGCCGACCGACATGGCGAGCAGGCCGACGAGGCAGGCGAGCACACCGGCTCCGAGCGCCATCCGCCGGGCCCGCTCGTCGCTTCCGCGAAAGCGCGGTGTCTCCTTCACGACTTCCCGCCACCAGGTCTTCGCATCATGTCGGCGGACCGGTTCCGCCAGCGCGGATGTGTCGAGGGGACGCCGTAGGACCGACATGGAGACATCTTCCCCTGCCGCGCCGTTCAGCACCCGGGTTCGGCGGAGCCTCGGCATCGGCACGTAGGTTGACGCTATGGCGGAGCGCGCGCAGACCGTGACGGTCGACGGACGACGCCTGCGCGTGACCAACCTCGACAAGGTGCTCTACCCCGCGACCGGGACGACGAAGGCCGACGTCCTCGACTACTACGCACGCATCGCGACGGCGCTCGTGCCGCATACGCGCGACCGCCCTCTCACCCGGAAGCGGTGGGTGCACGGCGTCGGGACGGCGGACGAACCGGGCCAGGTGTTCTTCCAGAAGAACCTCGACGACGGCGCTCCCGACTGGATCGCGCGGCGCACCCTCCACCACAAGACGAGCGACAACACCTATCCCCTCGCGAACGATCGTCCGACACTGGCGTGGCTCGCCCAGATAGCCGCACTGGAGCTCCACGTCCCCCAGTGGCGCTTCGGCGACGACGGCACCGAGTCGAACCCCGACCGCCTGGTCCTCGACCTCGACCCGGGCCCCGGAACCGGTCTCGCCGAGTGCGTTCGGGTGGCGCACTGGGCGAAGGAGCTTCTGGAAGGCGTCGGGCTCGATCCCCTCCCCGTCACGAGCGGCAGCAAGGGCATCCACCTCTACTGCCGCCTCGACGGTCGCCGGTCGAGCGAGACGGTGTCGGAGTTCGCGCACGAGTTGGCCAGGGCCCTCGAAGCCGATCACGCCGACCTCGTGGTGAGCGACATGAAGAAGTCGCTGCGCGAGGGCAAGGTGCTCGTCGACTGGAGCCAGAACAGCGCCGCCAAGACCACGATCGCGCCCTATTCGCTCCGGGGACGGGAACACCCGACGGTCGCGGCCCCGCGCACCTGGACGGAACTCGACGAACCGGACCTGGCGCATCTCGACTACCGCGAGGTGTTGGAGCGGTTCGAGCGGGACGGAGACCTGCTCGCCGACCTCGATCCCGCGGCCGAGACGAACGACCGTCTCGTCACCTACCGGTCGATGCGCGATGCCGCGAAGACGCCGGAGCCTGTACCGGACGCTCCCTCGAGACCGACCGACGGCCGCTCGTTCGTGATCCAGGAGCATCACGCGACGCGTCTGCACTACGACTTCCGACTCGAGCACGACGGCGTGCTCGTGTCGTGGGCGGTCCCGAAGAACGTTCCGACGAGCACCACGCAGAATCACCTCGCCGTGCACACCGAGGACCACCCGCTTGAATACGGGTCGTTCGAGGGGGAGATCCCGAAGGGCGAGTACGGCGGCGGGACGGTGACCGTCTGGGACTCCGGCACCTACGACCTCGAGAAGTGGCGCGACGACGAGGTCATCGTCACGCTGCACGGGACCAAGCCGAGCGGGCTGGGCGAACCGGCGAGGGTCGCGCTCATCCGCACGAAGCAGGGCGGTGACGACAAGAACTGGCTCATGCATCGCATGCGGCTGGAAGCAGGCGTCGCGACGACCTCGAGGACGAGGCCCACGAAGGAGGAGGACCCCGCCTCGCCCCGCGTCGGCGTCCCCCTCTCCCCCATGCTCGCGTCGCCCGGCTCCGCCACCCTCATCGGAGACCCGGCCGACTGGGTTTTCGAGATGAAGTGGGACGGGATCCGCGCGGTGGTCGACGTCGACGTGGACCGCGATCCGCCCGTCCGCCTCACGAGCCGGACGGGCAACGATCTGACTGCCGCGTACCCGGAATTGATCGCGCTGGCCGAGGCGTGCGGGCGCCGAGCCATCGTCGACGGGGAGATCGTCGCCCTCGATGCCGCCGGCCGCCCCGACTTCGGCCTCCTGCAGAAGCGGATGAATCTCGTCGGCACCGCCGACATCGAACGAGCTCGAAGGGACACCCCCGTCCGTTTCGTCGTCTTCGACCTGCTGGCGGACGGGGACGTGTCTCTGCTCGACGACAGCTATGACGTCCGACGGTCGCGTCTCGAGGAGCGCGTCACGCCCGGCGACGTCGTCCAGGTCCCGACCGTCCTGGACGGGGCCGAGACGACCGCCGACGAGGCCATGGCGATCAGCGCGCGGCTCCGCCTCGAGGGCATCGTCGCGAAGCGCCGGTCTTCCGACTACGCGCCCGGTCGTCGATCCACCGCCTGGCTGAAGCTCAAACACACGCTCATGCAGGAGGTCGTGATCGGCGGATGGCGACCCGGCAAGGGCCGTCGCGCGGGCGGACTCGGCTCCCTGCTCCTCGGTATCCCCGGCCCGAACGGCCTCGACTACGTCGGCCGGGTGGGCACCGGCTTCTCCGACCGAGACCTCGACCGGATCGCCGAACGCCTCGCCCCCCTCGCCTCGGAGGACCCTGCGTTCCACGACGTGCCGCGCGCCGATGCGGCGGATGCCCACTGGGTGACCCCTACGCTCGTCGGCGAGGTCGAGTTCGCTGAATGGACATCGTCGGGCCACCTCCGTCAACCGTCCTGGCGCGGATGGCGCACGGACAAGTCGCCTGAGGACGTCGTACGCGAGGAAAGCGAGTAGAGCATGACCGCACGTGTCGGCTTCGGCCGCCGCGAATGGCTCTACGTCCTGCGCCGAACCGGCCACTCGTTGATCCGGGTCCGTCTCATCGACTCGGCTGCCGCACTCACGTTCTTCGCCGCCATCACGATCTTCCCCGGCACGCTCGCCGTGCTGTCGGCCTTCGCGCTCGGTGACGGCGACGGGGCGGCCATCGGGGTGCTGCAGGAGATCGCCTCCCTGGTGCTCGGCGACGAGACGGGACAGATCCTCCGCGAGGGCCTCGAGCAGCTGCTTCGCGCCGACAATCCCGGCTGGACGCTGACGGTCGGCATCGTGCTGCTCCTCTCGACCGGATCGGCCTACGTGACGGCGTTCGGGCGAGCGGTCAACACGTTCTACGGCGTACAGGAAGGGCGGCGGATCTGGAAGTTCCGCGGCCTCATGGTCGTCGTGTCGGCGGTCCTCGTCGTGGGGATGGGTGTTGCCATTCCGCTGCTCATGAGCACGCCCACCATCGTCACGGCCACGGCGAACGTGCTCGGGATCGGCGAGCCCTGGATCACCATCTGGGTCGTGGGTCGCTGGCCCGTGCTCATCGCGCTCGGCTCCGCGATGATCGCAGTGCTCTACTACTGGACCCCGACCATCGAACGGCAGAGCGTGCCGCTGTTCTCATGGGGATCGATCGTCGCGCTGGTCGGCTGGGGCATCGCAACCGCGGCCTTCGTGATCTACGTCACGCAGTTCGCCCACTACAGCCAGACCTACGGCTGGTTGGCCGGGGCTCTCGTCCTGCTCCTCTGGCTCTATCTCAGCAACTTCGTCATCCTCCTCGGGGCCGTGCTCGACGCCGAGATCGTGCGCATGCGCCAACTGCTCGACGGGATCCCGTCCGAGGCGATCATCCAGGTGCCGATGCGCGACACCTCGCGCAACCTCGTCATCGCCCGATCGCTTGCGGCGGACCAGAGCGAGGGCCGTCGAATCCGACTCGAAGCCGACCGCGACCGTCAGGAATCGGCCAAGCACCTCTGACGTTTCTCCCACCCAGCTCACCGGAGGATCCGAATATCGTGGGCGCATGAGCAGCGAACGCGACCCCAATCCGTCGGAGAAGGAGGTGGAGACCGACTTCTCCATCCCCGAAGACGCCGACTTCACCACGCCCGGCGACCCCATCCGTGATGAGGACGACGAGCCTCGCGCCGCCACCCCCGGCAACCCCATCGCGGACGATCACGAGCCGTCGCGGGAGAACGCTACCCCCGGTGAGCCGCTCGACGGTGGCGACCGCCGACGCGACGAGGCCGAGTCCGCGGGCGGCACCACGCCCGGCAACCCGATCGGGCGGTGAACGTGGGCAAGCACCGACTCCTTCTCGTCGCCGGCCTCGCCGTCGGGTACGTCCTGGGCGCCCGGGCCGGTCGTGCGCGCTATGAGCAGATCCGCGATCGCGCCGACCACGTCTGGCGCGACCCGCGTGTGACGAAGGTCCGCGACGACGCGACCCGCTACGTCAAGGAGCAGGCACCGGTTGTCGCCGACGCGGCGAAGGACGTCGCGCAGAAGGCGGCCGAGGTCGCCAAGGACGTTTCTCACAAGACCGCCGTGGTGGCGAAAGACGTTTCTCACAAGACCGCGGAGATCGCGAAGGACGTGTCTCACAAGACCGCCGAGACGGCACGCGACGTGGCCGACAAGACCAGCGAGATCGCGAAGGACGTGGCTGCGCGCACATCCGAGACGGCGAAGGACGTCGCCGGTCGCGTCAGCGACGCAGCGGAGGACGCCCGGGACCGTGTCGGCGACACGGCGGACGAGCTCCGCGACAAGGCCGAGGAGGTGCGCGATCGCGCTGAGGAGCGTGGAGAGAAGGCCATCCGCACCGCGGCCGAGAAGCGCGACGACGCCCTGGCCTCGTTCGACGACGACGACGAGGACGACGAGCCCGCGACGTCGACGAAAAAGCACTGAACGATCGATGGCATGAGAACGGCCCGGCGAGCATCTGCTCGCCGGGCCGTTCGCATGTCGTCGTGACGATCAGCGCTCCGCGGGTGGAAGCGGCGCCCGAGCGTCGGGGAGGACGGGGATGGGCATCGTCTCGAGCGGCTCGCCGGACAGCTTCTCGAGCGCCAGCAGCCGGGTCACCTCGGTGCGGGTGAGGAGCCCGCGCTCGACGACGAGGTCCGCGACGTCGCGGTCTCCTGAAAGCGCCTCCTTGGCGAGGGTCGCCGCGGCGCCGTAGCCGATATAGGGCGTGAGTGCCGTGATGACTCCGACCGAGGAGGCCACCATGGCGTCGAGACGAGACGAGTTGGCCGTGATCCCCTCGACGCAGTTGACGCGAAGCATGCGGCATCCCCGTCGCAACCACGCGAGGCTCTGCAGCAGGCTGTGCGCGATGACGGGCTCGAATGCGTTCAGCTGCAGCTGTCCGGCCTCGGCCGCCATGGTGACCGTCACGTCGGCGCCGGCGATCGAGAAGGCGATCTGGTTGATCGCCTCGGGGATCACCGGGTTCACCTTGCCCGGCATGATCGAGGACCCCGCCTGGCGCGGCGGGAGGTTGATCTCGCCGAGACCGGCCTGGGGGCCCGAAGACAGCAGACGAAGGTCGTTGCAGATCTTCGACAGCTTGATGGCGGAACGCTTCATCGCTCCCGAGACGCTCATGAAGACGCCCGTGTCGCTGGTGGCCTCGACGAGATCCGAGGCCGTCGAGTGGTCGAGGCCGGTGATGTCACGCAGATGCCGGTTGACGGCGTCGGCGTATCGCGGGTCCGCCGTGATCCCCGTCCCGATGGCCGTCGCGCCGAGATTGTGCTCGAAGAGCAGCGGCAGGGTCTCGCGGAGGCGCGCATGATCCTCGCCCAGCGTCACGGCGAAACCGCGGAACTCCTGTCCCAGCGTCATCGGCACGGCGTCCTGCAGCTGAGTGCGGCCCACCTTGAGCTGGTGAGCGAACTCGCGCCCCTTCTCGGCGAATGCCTCGCGCAGCAGGTCGAGTTCGGCGACGAGGCCCTGGATACCGGCGCACAGCGCGATCTTCAGAGCCGTGGGGTAGACGTCGTTCGTCGATTGGCTGCGGTTCACATCGTCGATGGGATGGAGGTACTGGTACTCCCCCTTCGCGTGCCCGGCGATCTCGAGCGCACGGTTCGCGATGACTTCGTTGGCGTTCATGTTCGTGCTCGTACCGGCCCCGCCCTGGATGATGCCCACCACGAACTGGTCGTCGAGCATCCCCGCCATGACGTCGTCGCACGCCGCCTCGACGAGGGCACCGCGGTCGGGATCCAGCGTGCCGAGCTCCATGTTGGCGCGCGCGGCGGCCTTCTTGACGGCACCGAAAGCCCGCACGAAGTCGGGGTAGACGGAGACCGGGCGACGCGAGACGGGGAAGTTCTCGAGCGCGCGTGCGGTGTGCACTCCCCAGTAGGCGTCCGCCGGCACGGACAGGGAACCGAGCGAATCGCTCTCGATGCGGACCGGGACTTCGACGTCAGCGACCATGCCGCGACTCTACTTCGCGAGCCTCCGGGGCTCCCGGGCGGTCACCAGCCGAAAGGACGGGCGAGACATGCAGAACAGGCATGACCGCCCCGAGAGCGAGGCGGTCATCCGGTCACCCGTGGAAGGCGGGGATGATCAGGTAGATCCCGTAGAGCACGGCGAGGCCCGCCAACCCGAAGCAGACGTAGGCCCCGACCGTGGCGGCACGGGGGCGCGGCTCCGGCGTCGAGGTCAGGCGGACGCCGAGCGAGAACAGCGTGACGACCACGGCGGCCGCGACCAGGGAGGTCGCCGCGACGATGAGCAAGTCCAGCCAATCGATGGTCATCGTGCGCTCCGTCCACGCTTGTTCTTGGACCGGGGGCGGACGACGTCGCCGGCTCCACTGACCTCCTGGTCGAGGCTCTCGCTGTCGACGCGCGTGCTGCGCGAGCGGAGGAAGATGCCGATGATGAAGACGAGGCCCAGGACGGCGTCGATGGCGATCCCGACCGGTCCGGCGAGGGCGACCAGCGCGGCGATGGCGCCGACGAGCGCGGCTGCCGGGAGCGTGAGGACCCACCCGATGGCGATCCGGCCCGCGGTCGACCAACGCACCGTGGCGCCCTTGCGGCCGAGGCCCGAGCCGATGACCGACCCCGACGCGACCTGTGTGGTCGACAGCGCGAAGCCGAGATGGCTCGACGCGAGGATCGTCGCGGCCGTGCTGGTCTCGGCGGAGAACCCCTGAGCCGGCTTGACCGCCGTCAGACCGGTGCCGAGCGTCTTGATGATCCGCCAACCGCCGGAGTAGGTGCCGAACGCGATCGCGAACGCGCAGGCGGCCACGACCCAGAACTGCGGGCCGGACCCGGCTGCCTGCAGGCCGCTCGCGATGAGCACGAGGGTGATGACGCCCATGGTCTTCTGCGCGTCGTTGGTGCCGTGGGCGAGCGCGACGAGCGAGGACGAGAAGATCTGCCCGACCCGGAAACCGCCGCGACGATCGGGCTGGCCGTCCGTGCGGCGAGTGATCCGATACGCCAGTCGCGTCGCGACGAACGCGGAGCCACCGGCCACCGCGGGAGCGATGAGCGCGGGCAGCAGCACCTTCGAGACGACTACGCCGAAATCGACGGCACCGATGCCGGCTCCCACGAGCGCGGCGCCGATGAGCCCGCCGAACAGGGCGTGGCTCGACGACGACGGGAGACCGAAGAACCACGTCAGCAGATTCCAGACGATGGCACCGATCAACCCCGCGAAGATCAGCTCAGGAGTGATCTGCACTCCCCCGTCGCCCTCGCGGATGATGCCGCCGGAGATGGTCTTGGCCACCTCGGTCGAGAGGAACGCCCCCACCAGGTTCAGCACGGCGGCGAGGGCGACGGCGATCTTGGGCCGCAGAGCTCCGGTGGCGATCGGCGTCGCCATGGCGTTCGCCGTGTCGTGGAAGCCGTTCGTGAAGTCGAAGAAGAGTGCGAGGGCGATCACCAGCACGACGATCAGAGTGAGATCCATCAGCTGTTAACCCACTCGACCGTCGGTGGTGGTTGACACGGCGTCGACTCTAGTTGCCGCAGTCGCTCATCCGCGTCTCAGCTGCCCGCACCGGGGTTCGTGCCGTCCTCGGCTCCCCCGTCCGTCCACGCTGTGAGCGGATTCCCAACCGCGTCCCTGGCGAGCACCAGAGCCCGCGCCCTACGCTCGATTCACATGACCTCCGGCGCACCCAGGACCCTGCTCGACGCCCTCGTGACGAATCCCGATTTCGGGTCTTGGGTCGCCGAACAGCGCTGGTATCCGGGCGGCGGCGCGCGTCCGGTCCTCGGTGTGGTGGCGGTGTATCCGCTCGGCGATGCCTCGATCGTCGCGATTCTCCGCGACGAAACGGACGGCTCGACCTATCAGATCCCCTTGGCGGTCGGCTCGGACTCGATCGGCGAGACCACCGTGGCCATCGCGACGGTGGACGGGACCGCCGTCGCCGACGGGACGCGCGACCTGGCGACCTGCCTGGCGATCCACGCGCTCGCGACGGGCGGCGGTCGCATCGACGGCGACGGCATCCGAGTGCACGGGGCACCGTCGGCCAGCGCCCACGGCACGCCCGTGGCGGCGAAGGTGTTGAGCGGTGAGCAGTCGAACACCTCGATCATCTTCGAGGTCGAGGGCGGTGACCCCGTCATCGTCAAGCTGTTCCGTCTGCTGCACGCGGGCGACAACCCGGATGTGACGCTGCAGACCGCGATCGCGGCGGCCGGGTCGGATGCGGTGCCCCGGTCGCTCGGAGCAGTGGTCGGCGAGTGGGAGGGGGCACGCGGCCACCTCGCCTTCGCGCAGGAGTTCCTGCCCGGAACCCGCGACGCGTGGCGGGTCGCGCTCGACGCGGTGCTCGCGGACGAGGACTTCACCGACCGGGCGCGCGCTCTCGGCGCCGCGACGGCCGAGGCGCACCGCATCCTCGGATCCGCTCTCCCCACGGAGGCGGCGACGCCGGAACGCACGGCGGCTCTCGTCGCGGGATTCCGGGCCCGCGCCGCTACAGCCTTCGCTGCGGTGCCGACGCTGCGGACTCTGGAGCCGGCCATCGAGGCCGCCTACACGGCCGCCGCAGAGGAGCCCTGGCCCGCGCTTCAGCGCGTACACGGCGACTATCACCTGGGCCAGGTGCTCGACGCGCCGGGCCGCGGGTGGGTGCTCCTCGACTTCGAGGGCGAGCCGCTTCGCCCGATGAGCGAGCGGAACGAACCCGACCTCGCCCTCCGCGATGTGGCGGGCATGCTGAGGTCGTTCGATTACGCGTCCGGATCCGTGTCACTCGCCGACCCCGCCGCGGCCGATCGGGCTCGTGCCTGGGCGCACGCCGCGCGGGAGGCGTTCCTGGACGGCTACGGCCGCGACGCCCTGACCGCCCACCCGCGCCTGCTCGCCGCCCTGGAGATCGACAAGGCCCTCTACGAGGCGGTCTACGAGTACCGCAACCGCCCGACCTGGCTCCCCATCCCCACCGCCGCCCTCCACACCCTCCTCCCCAGCGAGGGTGTTCCGGCCTGAAGAGAACGTTGCGGCGTACCAACTGAGCCGCAATACCCGTACAACCGGGACGGGGCGAGGTGCACATCGTCGAGTGCGTAGCCTGGGTGGGTGACTGGATCCGCTGACGCGAACGTGCCGACCACCTCGACCGATGACGAGCAGGCTCAGGGGCCGAGCACCCCGCCGGTAGCCGACAAGCGGCCCCTGCGCCGCGAGCACCACGGCGACGTCGTCGTCGACGACTACGAGTGGCTGCGCGAGAAGGAGAACCCCGAGGTCATCGCGCACCTCGAGGCCGAGAACGCGTTCACCGAGGCCGAGCTGGCGCACCTCGCGCCGCTGCGCCAGCGCATCTTCGAGGAGATCCGCTCCCGCGTGCAGGAGACCGACCTGAGCGTGCCGGTCCGCGAGGGCTCCTGGTGGTACTACTCGCGCAGCATCGAGGGCGCCCAGTACGGCGTCTCATGCCGGGTCGCCGTCGCGGATGCCGACGACTGGACGCCGCCGACCATCGAGCCGGGGACGGACGTCGAGGGCGAGCAGGTCCTGCTCGACATGAACCTCGAGGCCGACGGCCACGAGTTCTTCTCGCTCGGCACCTTCGACGTCTCACCCGACGGCACCCGCCTCGCATGGGCCGCCGACAGCGTGGGCGACGAGCGCTACTCCCTGCGGATCCGCGACCTCGTGACGGGCGAGGATCTGCCCGATGTGATCGAGGGCACCCTGCCCGGCGCCATGATCTCACCCGACGGCGACTTCGTGTTCTACACGACCCCCGACGACGCGTGGCGCCCCGATACCGTCTGGCGCCACCGCATCGGCACGCCGCGCGAAGAGGACGTCGCCGTCTTCCACGAGCCGGACGAGCGCTACTGGGTGGGGGTGGGAGCGACCCGTTCGCGGCGCTTCCTCGTCATCGAGGTCGGCTCGAAGATCACGAGCGAGACCCGGCTCCTTCCCGCCGACGACCCCACGGGCGAATTCACGGTGGTCTGGCCTCGGCGCGAGGGCGTCGAGTACGAGGTCGCGCACACCATCACGGCTGGCACCGACGAGCTGCTCATCCTCCACAACGAGGGCGCGGTGAACTTCGAGCTCGTGCGCGTGAGCGTCTCGGATCCGATGGGCGAGCGCACCGTCGTCCTCCCCCACTCCGAGTCGGTGCGCCTCGAAGACGTGGACTGCTTCGCCGGCTTCACCGCCGTGTCGTTCCGCCGCGAGGGTCTCACCCGCCTCGGCCTGTTGCGCATGGACTCCTCAGGCGCGGGCAGCATCGAGGAGATCGATTTCGACGAGCCCATCTTCACGGTCGGCGCCGCGAGCAACCCCGAGTGGGAGCAGCCCACATTGCGCCTGCACTTCGGCTCGTTCGTGACCCCCGCGACCGTTTTCGACTACGTCGTCGCCGACGACCGGCTGCGCCTCCTCAAGCGTCAGGTGGTCCTCGGCGGATACGACCCCACCGACTACGAGCAGCGCCGCGTGTGGGCGACCGCCGCCGACGGCGCCCGGATCCCTATCTCCATGGTCGCGCGACGGGAGATGTTCGACCGCCCGTCGACGCAGGCGCCTCCCGCCATGCTGCTCTACGGGTACGGCTCCTATGAGGCGAGCATCGACCCGTCGTTCTCGGCCGCCCGCCTCTCCCTGCTCGACCGGGGTGTCGGCTTCGCGATCGCCCACGTGCGGGGCGGCGGCGAGCTCGGCCGGGCCTGGTACGACGACGGCAAGACGCTGACGAAGAAGAACACGTTCACCGACTTCGTAGCAGCGGCCGACGAGCTCATCGAACAGGGCTACGCGACGCCCGAACGCCTGCTCGCCGAGGGGCGCAGCGCCGGCGGACTCCTCATGGGTGCCGTCGCCAACATCGGCGGCGATCGATTCGCCGGCATCCTCGCGGGTGTGCCGTTCGTCGATCCGTTGACGAGCATCCTCGACCCGTCGCTTCCGCTCACCGTCATCGAGTGGGACGAGTGGGGCGACCCCCTGCACGACCCCGAGGTCTACGCCTACATGAAGTCGTACTCGCCCTACGAGAACGTCGCCGACCGGCGCTACCCGCGGATCCTCGCCGTCACGAGTCTCAACGACACCCGTGTGCTGTACGTCGAGCCCGCCAAGTGGACGGCGAGGCTGCGCGAGGTCGGCGCCCCGGTGCTGCTCAAGACCGAGATGTCGGCCGGCCACGGCGGCGTCAGCGGACGCTACGACGCCTGGCACGAGCGCGCGTTCGAGCTCGCCTGGATGCTCGACGTGGTCGGTCTCGCGGACTGAGGCCGTCGAGGGGCCTCCCCTAGGACACGCCGATATCTGCAAGGGCGCTGACGGCGCGTTCGGGGTGCTCCGCGATCCGGTTGAGCACGTACAGCCACCATTCGGGGCCGTAGACGACGTACTCCCGGGTGGTGAATCCGTCCGCTCGCAGCGTGTCCAGCAGATCGGTGCCGAGCCCTTGGAGCATCTCGAATTCCACATGCGTCCCGCGCAGGGCCTCGCCCAGCTCGGCTCGGAGATCATCGACGAGGACGGCGTCGTGCGTCGCGATATTGACGCGGTGGCCGGACCGGACGAGCCGGTCCGCCATGGTCCGATACGCGTCGTACATCGGCTCGGAGTCGCGAGGATGCGCGACATCGTCCGTCTCGAGGAATGCTCCCTTGACGATGCGGATCGGCCCCGGTCTGCGGATCATCCGCTCGAGGTCGGCGGGTGAGCGGCGCAGACGGGCCTGGATGGTGATGCCGGTTTCCGGGTGACGGTCGGAGATCCGCTCCCAGAGATCGAGCACGAGGTCGGTCCGCCGCGATCCCTCCGCGGAGATCATGACGGATGTGCCCGCATCGTGCGCGGCGCGCGCGATACGCAGAGCGTTGTCGAGTCCGAGCTGCGGCGAGACCACTGATCCGATGTGCGACAGGTCGAACGAGATGGTGGCGGCCAGCCCGCCCGAGGCGACCCGGTCCGTGAGCTGGAGGATCTCCTCGGTCTCCCGCGCCGCCACCCCGGCGTCGCGCACGGACTCTCCGACGCATTCGACGCTTCCCAGGTGACCCCTGGCGCTGTTGTCGCGCAGAACATCGATGGCGTCAGCGGCCCGGGCACCGGCGATGTAGCGGCGTGCGATCCGCTCCGCGATCGCGGCGAGGGCGGGGTCGGCCATCACCATCTGCTTGAGGTCTTCGTCGAGGGCCCACCCTCGGAGGGTGTCTGCGGCGGCGGCCAGTGTCCGGGTGCTGAGCTTCACCTCGCCAGCATGCGGCGCGAAGGGGGGCGCGTCTTGTACGGGATTGCGCTACCCGCGGTAGGCACCCGGCGTCGCGGCCACGTGGGCACGGAATACCCGGTGGAAATGGCTCTGGTCGGCGAAACCGAGCTCCGCCGCCGTATCCGCCAGAGAGCGACCCTCGCCCAGCATCTTCCGCGCCCTCGTGACGCGTCGGTTCTGCCGCCACGCGGAGGGGGTCAGTCCGGTGGCCCTTCTCGTGGCTCGGATCAGCTGGAACTTGCTCATGCCAACCATCGCGGCGAGCTCGTCGAGGACGGGACCCTCATCGTCCCGGTCGAGCAGTTCCAACATGGGAGCGAGCCGGGCCGCGAGCGCGGAGTCGGTCGTCGGCCGCAGCTTCCGACGGGGAACGCCCCGCGCGGAGTGCAGGAGGGCTGCGGCGAGGTCGGACCGTACGGCGTCGGCGTTGCCGGAGTCGTCCCGGAACAGGCTCGCGTTGGCCTCGTTGAACAGCCGATACAGGAACTCGTCGCGGAATATGTGGATCTCGCCGAGCAGGTGTGCCCCCTCGTCGTTTGCGATCGCGGCGACCCAGGCCTGGTCCACGTGGATCATCTGGTACCGCCACCGTCCGCGGTCCGGGTTGCACGCGTGCACGTGTCCGGCCGGTATGAGGATCACGTCGCCGGCGAGAAGTTCGACGGCATCCTCGGATGCGCCCGTGAGCAGGCTCGAACCCTCGTCGATGAGACCGATCGAGAAGGTGTCGTGCGTGTGGGGCCGGTAGCAGGAGATCGCGTGGGAGGACCGCCGGGATTCGAGGTACGGAAGCTCCTCGCTACGCCAGAACTCGGTCACCGGCAGGCCCCTCCTCTCCCCACGCACACGAGCGTAGGACACCCGCAGGGCCGTTCGTCCGCCGCTCGCGGCGGCTGGGCGACGGTGGCAGAGCGTTACCCCGGCCTGCCGCCGGTGGGCTGCACCTCGCCCTCAGCAGGGACTTCGGCTCCTCAGCAGGTGAAATCCGCCCGATTCCTCCTGCTGAAGCGTCGAGACTCCTGCTGAGCGCAGGGAGTGGTCAGCGGTCCGGGGTGGGTTCCGGATCCGGTGCCTCGTCCGAGTTGACCGACCGGATGTCGACGTCCGCCTCCGATGCCGTTCCGCCGACGTGGGCTGCGCCGGGACGCGGTTCGGGCACCGACTCGCCGGGCGTGACTCGACCCAGAACGGATGCGCCCGCGATACGAGGGGTGACCACCCGGCGCGCGATGATGCCGCCCAGGGTCGTCCCCGCGGCGAGGGCCAGACCGATCGCGCCCGCCTGAGCGAGCGTGCGGACGCTCGTGTCGAGGGGCTCGCCGGACGCGATGCTCATGAGGCCCTGGTACAGCGCGACACCGGGCAGCAGCGGCACGATCCCGCAGACCGCTACGACGATGGCCGGATATCGGGTCCGGGCTCCGAGCCACTCCCCCGCGAAGCCGATGAGCAGCGCCGCGGCCGCGGTCGCCGCCGGGGTGCTGACGCCGTCGAGACGATCGAGGGAGGTGAGGACGAGATAGGCGCCACCGCCGGCGGCCCCCGCGACGAGCGACGTGCGCAAGCTCGCGTAGGACGACATGGCCCAGGCACCCGATGCCACAGCGGCGCCCGCCACCTGAACCGCGAGCGGCCACGGATTGGCCGTCGTCTGCGCGAGCACCAGCTCGACCCCCAGGCGCCGGGCGATGTCGAGCACGCCGAGGATGCCGACCACGATGCCGAGCGTCAGCAGCATGACCTCGAGAAGCCTGCCGCTCGCCGTCACGGGGAAGCCGTTGATGGCGTCGTCGACAGCGCCGACGAGCGACATACCCGCCAGCAGCACGATGATGCCCGACGCCACGACCACCCCCGGCGGGACCGTCTCGATCTCGAGCGGCATATAGGGAAGGGCCGCCAGGATCCCGGCCGCGACGATGGCGGCGACGGCGGCACCGGCCACCTGCAGGAAGAACGCGGGCAGACCCCAGTGCGCGAGCACACGGATGACCGTGTCGATCAACGCCGTGGTGACCGCAGCGATGACGACGATGAGAGGCCCGCCGCCGAGGAGCAGCGCGACGCCCGCCGCCATGACCATCAGCAGGAGCGTCACGACGGTGCGGCGGTAGCGGTGGGGCGCATCCAGGATCTCGTCGAGCTGCGCATGCGTGGCCTCGACGAAGTCGCGGGCGCTGTCGCGAACCCCGCGCTCCTCCAGCGCGTCGCCGACGCGCGCCGCAGCCGGGTTGGGGTCCAGGCCCCGGACCAGGTCCACGATGCGCGCGAGCCGGTCGTAATCGGCGGCTCGGGTCTGCACGACGCGGAGCACGCTCACCGGAGCCGTGTCATCCGTTCCGTCGGTCGCGACGAGGATCGAGGTGAACGTCACGTCGACCTGGCATTCGAGACCGAACACCCGGCACACGCGCGTGATGGCGGCGGTCACCTCAGCCCCGGCGGCTCCGAGCGACAGCATCGACTCGCCGAAGCGGACCGCCAATTCGAGGACCGAACGGATGGTCTGCTCGGCGAGCAGCGCGCGACGGGCACGGCGCCCCACGGGGGTCGCCGGCGGCAGCCCCGACAGACGGAGCGAGCCGAGGCGGAGGAGCTTCCGGGCCCGCACGCGGTCAGCGGCGCGAGCCGGAGAGCGCGTCGTCGAGCAGGGACATGAGCGCCTGCAGCTGCACCGAGCTCTCAGCCGACTCCTCGATCTCTTCGCCATCGAGCGCCCGGGCCGCGAGACCCGCCTTGCTGTCGATGAGCTCGGCGATCTTCGCGTCGATCGTGTGCGCCGCGATGATGCGCCAGGCCGTGACGGGCACGTCCTGACCGATGCGGTGCACGCGGTCGATGGCCTGCTGCTGCTCGGCGGCCGTCCACGACAGCTCGGCGAGCACGACATCGGATGCGGCCTGCAGGTTGAGACCGACACCCGCGGCGGTCAGCGAGCAGATCGCGGCTCCGACCTCGGGGTCCTTATCGAACGCGTCGATCTGCGCCTGACGCTGGAGCGCGGTCTGGTCGCCGCGGATCGAGATCGTCTTGATGTCGCGGCGGGCGAAGACGGCCTCGGCCTGATCCATGACGTCGATGTGCTTGGCGAAGAACACGACCTTGCCGACCGAGCGGGCCAGCTGGGTCGCGTAATCGGCAGCGAGTGCCGCCTTGGCCTGACCGATCCGGCGGACCATGGTGAACACGTTCTCGCCGGTCTTCGAGGCCTTCGACTCGTCGAGCTCGGCCTGAGCGACGAGGCGGATGACCTCGCGACGCTCCTCGGGCGAGACCTTCGACGCCGTGACGCCGCGGTTCTGCAGGATCGCTCGGTAGCGCGACGACAGACGGGCCGCGAGTTCCTTCTCAGCCTGCCGGATCGAACGACCGAGGTCGTCGTCCAGCTCGACGGGGAGGTCGACGACGCGCTTGGCGGGGAGGTCGGCGGCAACATCGATCTTGCGGCGGCGCACCATGCCCATGTCGACGACGGCCTGACGGGCCTCCGGGAAGAAGCCGAAGTCGGCCGGAGTGAGCCCGGTCTCCTCGAGGCGACCGAGCAGCTCCGCGCGGGGGCCCTTGTCGTCGATCCAGCCGAGGAACTGCCAGATGGCCTTGAAGTCCTCGACGCTGTTGATCAGCGGGGTACCAGTCAGGGCGATCATGAGCGGATTGCGGTTGCGCTCGCGCAGGCTCGCGGCCAGGGCGAGCACGTTGCGCGACCGCTGAGACGTGAGGTTCTTGATGAAGTGGGCCTCGTCGACGACCATGCCCTTGAAGCCCAGCGTCTTGAGCCACGACATGTGGCGGTCGAGCACCTCGTAGTTGACGACGACCACGTCGGCGAACGCGTCGAGGTCGTCACCGTCGCCGTGGATGACGGTCGCGCGGCGACCCGGCGTCCACTTCTCGACCTCGCGCGCCCAGTTCATCTTCACGACGTTGGGGACGACGGCGACGAGCGGATAGGCGTTCGCGGCGGACGCGGCGATGAGGCTCTGCGCGGTCTTGCCGAGACCCGGCTCGTCGGCGAGCAGGAACGTGCGGTGACCGCGGCGGACGCTCTCGAGGAAGCGCGCCTGGTGCTGCATGAGCTCGGTACCCGACGGGGCGAGGCGATCCCGGTCGAGCGGCTCGGGGAGCGGCATGCTCGCAGCCGACCCGGCTGCGCCGTACTCGAAGCTCTTGAACAGAGGACCGAGGAGTTCCCAGTTCGCGAGGCGACGCGCTGTGGGCTGCGGCGCGGCGAGCGAGAAGTCGGGGGCGAGGAACGGGTTGGCCATGATCCGCGCCTTGACGGATCCGGGGACGACCTGACGCTCGGAGGCGACAGCCTGCTTGGCGGGTTCGGGGGCGACGACCTCGGGAGGGGTCTCGACCCCGGCGTCCTCGAGCATGCGACGGCGGAGCGAGCGCGCGGCGTCACTGCCGGGCTTGTCCGTCTCGAGCAGCGCGATGAGCGATGTGTCGCGGGCTGCGGTCTTCGCCAGGATGGTCGCGACCCCGTCGAGTCGTTTGAGCGTCTCGGCGCGGTCGCCGTCGCTCATGACGGCGGCCTTGGCGCGCTGGCGCTCCTCGCGGACGAGCAGCGCGATGACCTGGAACTTGGTGCGGTTGGCGGGACTGAGCGCCCCACGCTGGGCGGCGCCCTCGATCTCGCGCACGGCACGCGCGAGAACGGGGATCAATCCCTCGTTGTCGGCCTGCTTGCCGCTCTTGGAGCGGGGGCGGGTCAGCTGCGCCTGGCTCGATCGAGCCATGGGTCCTCCTCGTGGGCCCCGCGTCGCGCGCCCGTCCGTTCTCCTTCGAGGCGGCGTCGCGAGGATCGTGCGTGTAGTTGCTGCAGGCGGCGGCCTGCTCAGGTGGTGCGACCGGCCCCTAGGTGCCGGATGATGCTGGGTGATGCGTCTGTGAGCAGCGTCGTCTCGCACTCCGGCGGAATCTCAGAGGCTACGGATTCCCAGCTGTCGGGCCGACGGTGCCGAACGGCACGTGCGGACAGATCCCCTCGATCTGGGCGGTCCGGCGATCTGAGCAACCCGAGGGCGTGTGGCCCGGGGTCAGAACTGGAATGTCGGAGGACGCTCTGCGGCTATGATACCTCACGAGTCCGTCAGGACAGGTCGGACGTGGCGGGCCCTTCGATCCGCGTGCCGTCGGCGGCGAAACGGGATCCGTGGAGAGGGCAGTCCCAGCTCTTCTCCTGGTCGTTCCAGCCGAGGATCCCGGCGAGGTGCGGACACACCGCGTTGACCGTTCGCGTCCGGCCGCCCATGGTGCACATGCCCACGGGCACGCCGCCCTTCAGGCCGACGACGCCCTGTCCCTCTGCGGGCGCCTCCTCCGGGAGCGGCGTCGTGACGGCGACGGCCCAGCCGAGAGCGGCTTCGCGACCGACGGCGAGATTCTCCGCGACGCCCTTCGCGATGCTCGGCGGCCGGGTCACGCGGCGCCCGATGGTCGACGCCCAGGCCGGCTTGTCGCCGAGCAGTTCCATGGCTATGCGCAGCGCGCCGCCCACGGCGTTGGTCATCCCCCACTTGGCGTAGCCCGTGCCGAAGAACACCCGTCCCGCCGACCGCGGCAGCCAGCCGACGAACGGGATGGGATTCGCCGGCACGTAGTCCTGCGCCGACCAGACGTGGGTCCGAGTCACGCCGGGGAAGTACTGCTCCGTCCAGCGCTCGAGGTCGGCGACGAGCTCGCTCGGGCGCTCCTCGCGCCCGACCGGGTGCCCGTTGCCGCCGATCAGGAGCAGCTCGCCCTCCGCATCGCCGAAACCGTCGGCCTCGACGATCGGCGTCGTGCGGACCGAGCGCGTCGGCTGGTCGGCGGAGACGTACATGGCCCCGTCGTAGCCCGGCCGGTCCCCCGGCGTGCGGAACGCGAGGCCGTAGGAGCGATGCGCCGAGACCTTCGCGAAGTAGAGGCCGCGATCGAGGATCGGGACCCCGGTGGCGAGCACGACGCGGCGCGCCCGCACCGAACCTCCGCCGTCGATGAGGACCCGCGCATCCGATCCCGCCCCGAGCGCCCGGACCCGGCGGACACGCGTGTTCTCGACGAGAGTCCCGCCGCGGGCCCGGAAGTCGTCCGCGAGCGCCACGAGCGTCGCGACCGGATCGATCTGCGCCTGATCCCGCAGCCGCACGGCCCCGAAGGAGGGGAACGGGAGCTCGAGGTCGCGCACCTTCTCGACGGGCAGTCCGAGGGTCGCAGCGGCCAGCTGCTCGTCGTCGATCTTCGCCGTGCCGTCGGGCGAGCCCGCGTAGGTGTAGGCGTCGCGCACCTGGTGATCGACACCATGGTCTTCCAGGTAGCGGAGCAGCCAGGCCTGGCCCTCGCGGTTCATGGTCACGTACGCATCGGCGTTCTTCTTCGCCGTCTCGGACAGCAGTCGCGAGTACATGGTGCCCTGCAGGAGGCTGACCTTGGCGGTGCTCCCCCCGGTCGTCAGCCCGCCGACCCGACCCGCCTCGAGGATCGCGACGCTCTTCCCCGCACGGACGAGCAGCAGGGCGGTGACGAGCCCGGTGAGTCCGGCACCGACCACGACCACGTCGTAGCGGGAGTCGTCCACGAGGTCGGACACCGGAAAGGTGGTCCCGCTCTCGCCGCGCCGGTCGTTCCTGTCCTGCCAGAGAGAAGCCATGGGCGCGACGCTAGACACCGCTCCCGTGGGAACCCCGAGAGGGGCGTGGAGCCAAGAATTCACCATGTCTTCACGCCTTCGGGGCCCGGGAACAGACCGCCCTTCTTCCGGGTTTGCTTGACTGGTACGAAACATGCTCGAAACAATCGACGAGCCATCCCGGCCCGCGATTCAGGAAGGATCCTGCGACCCATGAGCGCAGCCAGCCCGGCCGGTGACAGACGCGACACGGTGAACGACCTGAGGATCGCGGAGCATCCTCGTCCCGACCACTTCCTTCTCCACCTGTCGGACACCCACCTCGTCCCCGGGCACGATCCGCTGTACGGGAAGATCGACGCCGAGGGCAATCTGCGCCGCCTCGCCGAATCGTTCGAGCGATCCGGGGCACGACCCGAGGCCATCGTCTTCACGGGAGACCTCGCCGACAAGGGCGACCCCGAGGCCTACGACAAGCTGCGCGGCATCATCGAGCCGTTCGCCGACCGCCTGGGCGCGGAGATCATCTGGTGCATGGGCAACCACGACGACCGCGACGCCTTCCGTCGTGGCCTCCTCGACGAGGACGGCGGATACGCGCCCGTCGATCGCGTGCACGACGTGAACGGGCTCCGCGTCGTCGTGCTCGACTCCAGCGTTCCGGGCCGGCACCACGGCGAGATCACCGAGAGCCAGCTCGCGTGGCTATCCGAGGTCCTCAGCGTCCCCGCCCCGCACGGCACCATCCTCGCCCTCCACCACCCGCCCGTCCCGGCAGTCCTCGACCTGGCCGTGACTGTCGAGCTGCGCGACCAGCAGCGCCTGGCCGCCGTGCTCCGCGGCACCGATGTCCGCTCGATCATCGCCGGTCATCTGCACTACTCGACCTCGGCGACCTTCGCCGGCATCCCCGTCTCCGTCGCCGGCGCCACCTGCTATTCGCAGGACCTGGCCGTCGAGGTCGGCGGGACACGGGCGCAGAACGGCGCGACCTCCTACAACCTCATGCACGTCTACGCCGACACCGTCGTGCATTCGGTGGCCCCCATCGGCAGCCACGAGCAGGTGTCCTTCAGTTCGGCAGCCCAGAGCGCCGCGGTGCTCGCCGAACAGGGGATCCTCATTCCCCCGGCCGTCAACGCGCCGCAGCCGGGTCGGATCGCGGGAGCCGTTCGCTCCTCACTGCGCCGCCTCGTCCGCAGCCGGTAACGATGCACCCGGGCCGTGCCCGAATAGGGCTGTGTCCCGCGCACGAATAGGCTTGGGAACTATGTCCAAGGTGCTCAGCTCTCTCCCTGTCGGCGAACGCGTCGGCATCGCGTTCTCCGGTGGTCTCGACACGTCCTGCGCGGTGGCGTGGATGCGTGAGAAGGGGGCTGTGCCCTGCACGTACACGGCCGACCTCGGCCAGTACGACGAGCCCGACATCGATGCGGTTCCGGACCGCGCGAAGCAGTACGGCGCCGAGATCGCCCGTGCCGTCGACGTCAAGAGCGCCCTCGTCGAAGAAGGCCTCGTCGCCCTGCAGTGCGGCGCCTTCCACATCCGCTCCGGCGGCAAGACGTACTTCAACACCACTCCCCTCGGCCGCGTCGTCACGGGCACGCTGCTCGTGCGCGCCATGAAGGAGGACGGCGTCGACATCTGGGGCGACGGCTCCACCTACAAGGGCAACGACATCGAGCGGTTCTACCGCTACGGCCTCATGGCCAACCCGCGACTGCGCATCTACAAGCCGTGGCTCGACTCGTCCTTCGTCGGCGAGCTCGGCGGCCGCACCGAGATGAGCGAGTGGCTCGTGGCGCGCGGCTTCCCCTACCGCGACTCCACCGAGAAGGCGTACAGCACCGACGCCAACATCTGGGGAGCCACCCACGAGGCCAAGCGTCTCGAAGAGCTCGACTCCGGCATCGAGATCGTCGAGCCGATCATGGGTGTCGCCGCGTGGCGCGACGACGTCGAAGTCGCCACCGAGGTCGTCTCGGTCCGCTTCGATTCGGGTCGCCCCGTCGCGATCAACGGCGTCGAATACACCGATGCCGTGAAGCTCGTCCTCGAGGCCAATGCGATCGGCGGACGCCACGGACTCGGCATGTCCGACCAGATCGAGAACCGCATCATCGAGGCCAAGAGCCGCGGCATCTACGAGGCCCCCGGAATGGCGCTCCTTCACATCGCCTACGAGCGCCTGCTGAACGCGATCCACAACGAGGACACCGTCGCGAACTACCACAACGAGGGCCGCCGCCTCGGTCGTCTCATGTACGAGGGCCGCTGGCTCGACCCGCAGTCGCTCATGCTGCGTGAGTCGCTGCAGCGCTGGGTGGGCTCCGCCGTCACCGGCGAGGTCACGCTCAAGCTCCGCCGCGGTGACGACTACACGATCCTCGACACGACCGGCCCCCGCCTCAGCTACCACCCCGGCAAGCTGTCGATGGAGCGCGTCGGCGACGCTGCCTTCGGCCCTGATGACCGCATCGGTCAGCTCACGATGCGCAACCTGGACATCGCCGACTCGCGTTCGCGCCTCGAGCAGTATGCCCAGTCCGGGCTGATCGGCGGTGCGACCGCCGAGCTGGTGGGCGAGCTCGAGAACGGTGCCTCGGAGGAGATCCTGGGCGGTGCCCCGATCGATGCATCCGCCGACGCTCTCGAACGCGACCTCGACGCCCTCTCGGAAGGCGCAGCCTTCGACGCCGGCACCGATTGAGACCCGGGGTCCACTGAACCCCAGCCGGACTGACGCATGAACAAAGGGCCGGTCCTCCTCGGAGGACCGGCCCTTTGTTCATTCCGTCCGGCTCTTCAGACCGTCCGGCCGAGGTGCGCCCTTCAGCCGCACCTGGCTGCCTTGTAAGGAGCTGTCACCGACGACGTGGCGCTGCCGCTCGTCACGGCTCCGGTGAGAGTGCCCGCATCGATCGACGCCGCGCGCGTCGAGATCGTCAGCGCGGCCGAGGAGCCGGCTGAGACCTGCTGGGTGCGGGCTCCCCACGGGGTCTGCCACGACACCGTCGCCGCGGAGCTTCCGCTGTTCTTCGACGTCAGGGTCATCGTCACCTTCCCCGCAACGCATCGCGGGGTCGCCGTCGCGGTGACCGTACTGGCCGAGGCCGTCACGGTGATCGTCGCGGTGACGTTGCGGTTGGCGGGTGCCACCTCCTGATCCTTCGTCAGGGACAGGTCGAGCAGACCGTTGGCCCGCACGTTGACCGACTTGAACCAGGTGTTGCGGTCCGGGTCGAACAGTCCGCCCGCTCCGTTCGGATCCGTCGCCGTGTGCGGATCGGGGTAAGGACGCGCGTGATAGGCCAGCATCAGGTTGCCCGCCGAATCGGCGATGAACGAGTTGTGGCCGGTCCCCGCCTGCTGGCGGGTGTAGCTCGTCTCGTCGGCACCGATCCGTCCGCTCGCCGTGTCGTTGGTGTCGAGGACCGGATACGGCGTGGAGGTCCAGCTTGCGGGATCGCGCAGATCCGAGTCGGCAGCCGCGTTGAGCATCCCCATCGAGTAGTACTTGTCGACGGTGCCGCCGGAGTAGGTGATGTAGACGCGATCGCCCTGCTTCACCAGGTACGGGGCTTCGACGACCGGCTGGTCGCCGCCCTCGACGGTGTCGGAGGGCGTCGGCGCCTGCTTGCCGAACTCCCACCAGTAGCTCTGAGCGTAAATGCGGCTGGGGGTGCCGTCGATGAGCGGAAGGGTCCCCTTGGGGCCCATCTTGGCCTTGGCGATGGAGATGGTGTTCCCCGAGGGCAGCACCCAGTATCCCTGCGCCTGCCCGTTCTCCTGGCGCTCGTAGTAGTTCACATCGAACGGCGCGCCCTCGAGCACGACCGGCTCGCCCCAGTTGGCGCGGTTCATGAAACCGCCCTCCTTGATCGACGCATCGGTGCCCGTGTAGGGGATCAGAACGGTGTTGTCGCACCACGCCTGGGTGAGCTGATAGCCGCGGTTCATCCCCGCGACGATCCACCACGTTCCGTTGATCTTGTGGAACTCCTGCGCCCAGATCCAACCGCCCCATCCGTAGTGCGTGTTGGGGTACTGGCCTTCGCGTCCGGGCGTACCGGCGTCGGGGTCGACGACGATCTGCTCGGGTGCATTCTCGAGCCCCTCGAGAGTGGTCGCCCGCTTGAGGCCGATCTTCCGATAGCTCTTGCTCTCATCGACCGGTCCGGTCGAGGGCTGAGCGTAATGCGATCCGGTCAGGTAGTAGTAGCCGTCGTCGGGGTTGTAGAAGACGTGCGGATCGGCCCGCGCATCGTTCACCATGGCTTCCACGTCCTGCTTGAGCGTGCCCTGCACCTGGTAGGTGCCGGCCTTCGACGTGTCCACCTTGGACAGCGACTCCTTCTGCCAGATCACGTCGAGATTCTTGGTCGAACCGTCGTTGTAGTCGAGGGTCGCCTGCTTCGGCAGCGCGGATGCGACGTCGGCCGCAGTCGCGCCCTGTTTCACCTCGCCGCCTGCGAGGGGCCTCACGCCCGTGTTGCTGAGATCGACGTAGTTGGCGTAGAAGGTCTCGAACTCACCGGAGGTCAGGGCCACGTCGCTGGCCTGACCCTGAGCGGTGAACGCCGGCAGTCCCTGACCGCCGACGCCGAGCTGTCGAACGTCCGCCTTCGTCGTGGCGCCCCCGGCGGCGCCCGCGTCGAGCGTCGAGAACACGGTGACGCGACCCTCACCCGTCAAGAGGTCGGTCCAGAAGAGCTTGTAGGCGGAGGATGCGCTGTCGAAGACCACGCGAGGGTCGGAGACGACGGATCCCGACGCGACCCGAAGCACACGTTGGGATCCGAAGGTGCGGCCGTCCGGCGACGTCCAGACGTACACGGAATCGGTGGCGTTGTTCTGCGACGCGACCGCCCCGAGGCGTCCGTCCTTGTCACGGAAGACCGCCGGGGACCCCATCTGGGAGTTCGGCCGGGCGGACTGCGCGCCGTCCGGCGCGACGTACAGGATCGCCTGCCCCCGGTTGAGAGGCTCCCAGGTCGAAGCTCCCGCACGCCGTGCGGAGACGAACAGCGCATCGGAGCGGCGGTCGTCGTTGTAGGCCAACGGATCGTCCTTGACGCCGTCGGCGGTCGTGACCGTCTTGACGTAACTCGCGATGCGTCCGCCGGGCTCGGCGATCTCGGCGTCCCAGGTGTAGGTCTGGGTCTGACCCTCGACCGCGGCCTGCAGCCGTACGTTCACAGTTGCCGCGCCGAGTCCGCTCGTGTCGACGGCACCGCCCGCGCCGACCCGCGACGCGCCCGCGCCGGTCGCAGACCATGTCACCTTGCTGCCGAGAACGCTGGACGGCAGCGAATCGAGCAGCACCGGGGGTACGGCGAGTGCCGCAGCCGGGTCGGCGGCGACGTCGGACGGGAGGGCGCCGAGCTCACTGCCGGTCAACGCCTTGTCGTAGACCCGGACGTTGTCGACGAGTCCACTGAAGTACTCGCCGCCTCCCCAGTTTGCCTTGCCGATCTGCAGCACTCCGCCCGCGCTTCCGAGGATCTGGGAGAGCGACTTGCCCTGGGTGTTCACCGCGACGGGCTTGCGGTCGACGAAGAGTCGGGCGGTTCCGTCCGAGAGGACGAGGTCGACGTGTTTCCAAGCGGTCGTGCTCGGTCCCGTCAGATTGCCCGAGCTGTCGCGCCCCGCGGTGTTCGCGTATCGCTCCACCGTGATCCCGGTGGTGCGATCGAGCACTCCGAGGTACTTCTCCCGGCCGTACTCCTGGCGGTCCGCGCTGCGAGCGGCGAAGACGGACCAGCCGACGTTGCCGTTCGCGGCCGGCAGGCTGTCGTAGGAGATCGTGACGGAGTCGCGCCCCTTCAGCAGCGGCGTCCCATCGGAGGCCGTGAGGTCGAGCCAGAACCCGGACGAGAGGTTCGCCGCCTTGCCCTGGCCGGATCGGCCGTCGACGAGGGAGGCCGTGCCACGGATGGCGGCGTTGCCGGAACGGTCGCGGAACGCGCCGTCGACCGGTGCCGTGTCGAAGGTCAGCTCGGTGAGCAGGCTGTCCGCCGCTGTGGCGGCCGACGCCGCCGAGGCGGGCCCGCCTATGGCGGGCAGGACGCCTGCGGCGAGCACGCACGCTGTCAGCGATGCCAGGGCCGCGCGTCGGGCGGCCTGCCGATGCGGGGCTGTGGTTCGGGTCGTCATCGATCCGTGCCTCTCTTGCGAGATCGTCGTCGATCTCGCTTCGGGAAATGGGAACCCCCGCGGCGTCGGTGACGGACGGCTCGGCGGTGAGGGTCACCCTACTGAAAAGATGTTCCCGGTAACAAACATTTTGTGTAGGCTCCCCCACAGTCCCCCGGTGAGTTCCCCTCGCTATCCGGGGGTGCCCCGCGCGCCGCGCGTGACGAACGAAGACGTTCACGAAAGGGACGATTCTGTGACCCCACCTTCCCCCCACCGGCGCCGGAGCCGTCTCCCGCGCGCCGCGACCACCCTGGCGGTTGCCGCTGCGGTCGTCGGCACGGCGATCGGTCCCGCCGGTCTCGCGACCGCAGCCGAGACGGTCCCCGCGCCGATTCTCTCCTACGACTTCAACGCCCTCACCGGCGCAGGAAACGGCACGTCGATCGCGGACAGCGCCTCGGCGCCGCACGCCGGCACCGTCGTCGGCAACCGCGCCTCCGTCGTCGCCGGCGTCTCGGGCAACGCCTCCGACAAGGCGCTCCGCCTCCCGGGCGGCGGCGCGGGCAGCGATGCCGCGTACGTCAACCTCGCACCGGGGCTCCTCACCTCTTCCGTGACCGACGTGACCATCGCCGGATGGCTGCGCTGGGACGGCGACCAGATGTGCACCTGGCCCTTCACCCTCGGCTCGAACGTCGACAACCACGTGCTCGCGACCACCCAGTGCGGCGACACCGGATTCGGCGCCATCAAGTCCTCGGGCGAACAGCGCTCGGGTGGCAACGGGCCCGTCCCCGCCGCGCGCTGGGTCCACATGGCCGTCGTCGTCGACGGGGGCACCTCCATCTCCACCTATCTCGACGGCCGGCTCGTAGGCACGGCGGCGACCAACAAGCCCGCCTCCGCCGCGGTCGGCAGCAGCGCCTTCTCGGGTTACCTCGGCAAGTCCTTCTACGGCCCCGATTCCCTTTGGGCCGGCGCGATCGACGACTTCCAGGTCTGGAACCAGGCCCTGACGGCCGGCCAGATCCAGGCGAGCGAGGCCGACGTCCACCAGAGCCTCGCCGCGGCCGACGCCACCGTGTCGCTCGGCGACACCTCTGCGGTCACCGGCGACCTCGCGCTCCCGACGAGCGGCGCCAACGGCTCCTCGATCGCGTGGGCCTCGAGCAACACGTCCGTGGTCTCCCCCACCGGCAAGGTCACCCGCCCCGCGGCGGGCCAGCCCGACGCCACCCTCGCCCTGACGCCGACCGCCACGCACGGCGGAACTGCCGTCGTGGGCGCCGCCATCAGCGTCACCGTCAAGGCCTACGCCGAGGGCGACAGCCCGCAGGCCGAGCTCGCCCGCGCGGTGGCCGAGGCCGTTCGCACGAACCCGGCCACGCAGAGTCCGGCGCGAGGCAGCCTCAACCTCCCCTCCACCGGCGCCGACCTCGCGGCGACCAGGGATCGCGCGAACGCCTCCCAGGCGGTCATCACTTGGTCGTCCTCCAATGAGCAGGTCATCGCCTCCGCCGACAAGGGTGCAGAGCCGAACGTCGTGAAGAAGGGCTCGCTCACGCGCCCCGCTGCCGACACCACGGTCACCCTCACGGCGACGGTCACCGTCCAAGGCGCCGCCCCCGTGCAGACGCAGCTCACCCTCACCGTCCCCGCCGCGGTCGACCTCACCCCGGAGGACATGGAGTCGTACATGTTCGCCTATTTCACGGGCGACAGCCTCCAGGGCGAGAAGATCCGCTTCGCGACAGCCGACGGCAACAACTCGCTGCAGTGGAAGACGCTCAACGGCGCCCAGCCCGTCATCGAGTCCACCAAGGGCACCATGGGCCTCCGCGACCCGTTCATCCTCCGATCGAAGGAGGGCGACCGGTTCTTCCTGCTCGCCACCGACCTCTCGGTCGGTCGCAGCGGATGGGCCGGATCGACCAGCCGCGGCAGCGCATACCTCGAGGTGTGGGAGTCGACCGATCTCGTCAACTGGGGCGAGCAGCGTCACATCAAGGTCAACGTCCCCACCGCGGGCATGACCTGGGCGCCCGAAGCGCACTACGACAAGACCATCGACGCCTATGTCGTCTATTGGACGTCGACGATGTACACCGACTCGACCCGCACGGTTCAGGACGGCGAGGGCCCGCAGATCGTCACCTCGATCACACGCGACTTCCGCGACTTCACCACCCCCACGCCGTGGTTCAAGGCATCGGACTCGTCGCTGTTGCGCAAGGACACCGGCCTGATCGACTCGACGGTCCTCGAGGAGAACGGCACCTACTACCGCTTCACCAAGGCGACGCAGAACGCCAACTGCCCGTCGGCCGACATCATCGGGCAGACCTCGACCGCCTTGCGCGCCACCACCGCCTCCGGCGCCTGGACCGTCAACGATCTCTGCATCGGTCGCGACGCCGGTACCCCTGAGGTCGAGGGTCCGGAGATCTTCAAGGCGAACCCCGGCGACGTCAGCCCCTACGACTACTACCTGTGGGTCGACAACTACGGCGGGCGCGGATACATCCCGCTGGGCACCAACTCGCTGCAGGGCGACATCAAGTGGACGATTCCGTCCAACTTCTCGCTCCCTGCCTCTCCGCGTCACGGTGGGATCCTCGCCATCACCGCGAAGGAACGCGACGCTCTGGCCGCCAAGTGGAACACCTCGTTGCTCGTGAGCTCGATTGCTCCGGTGGCCACGACGGCTCCGGCGGGATCGACAGCCGAGGTGAGCCTCCCCGCGACCGTGACCGCGACCTTCGCGGACGGCCACTCGGAGACCGTCGGGGTCAAGTGGGACAAGCAGGACCTGTCGGGCCTCCGAAAGGAAGGCGACAAGGCGGAGGTGAGGGGAACACTGGTGAACTCGTCCGCGACCCGTGCCGTGGCGACCATCACGGCCACGGCTCCGCCCGTCTCCGTGACGACTTCCGTGTCTCCGCGCTGCGTCGCCGGCAAGGTCGTCGTGGCGGTGTCCCTGAAGAACACCGGCAGCCGGACGACCGACGTGACCGTCGACACGGCCTGGGGCAAGCGCACCGCCACCGGGCTCGCGGCGGGCAAGAGCGTCTCCTACTCGTTCAGCACCCGCTCCGCATCGATCACCGCCGGCTCGGTCACCACGACCGCATCGGGAACGACCGCGTCGACCGCCTACAGCGCGACTCGTTGCGACTGAGAGCACTGACACCATGAAGATCACCAGATCCGCGGCTCTGCTGGCCACCTCGGCGCTCGTCGTCGGCGGTTTGACAGTCGGAGCACAGTCTGCGCAGGCGGCCGTGCCTGCACCGATCCTGAGTTACGACTTCCAGGGTCTCCCCGCCGCCGGCTCGTCCGTCGGCGCGTCCACCGTCATCGCGGACGGTTCCGGCTCGCACGCCGGAACCGTCCGCGGGGCCGGCGCCACCTCGGTCGCCGGCCCCCGGGGTGGCTCCGATCGCGCACTGTCCCTCCCGGGCGGCGGCGCGGGCTCCTCGGCCGCCTATGTCCAGATCGCTCCTGGGCTGCTGACCTCGGCGTCCCAGGACATCACGATGTCGGCCTGGATGAAGTGGAACGGCAATCAGGCATGCTCGTGGGCATACGCGCTCGGCGATTCGACCAACCGGTACCTCTTCACCACCCCGAACTGCGGCGGTCGTCTGATCGGCGCGGTGAAGGACGGCACCGAGCAGCGCGCGAGCGACGATCAAGCGGGCGCGATCGGCCGATGGAGTCACGTCTCCGTCGTCCTGTCGAGCGGCAAGAGCGTCTCGACCTACGTCGACGGGGCCCTGCAGGCCACGACCCCCACCTCCGTCACCGGTGCCGCGCTCGTCGGAACGGGCGATTTCGCCGGGTTCCTCGGCAAATCGTTCTACGGTCCCGACCCCTATTTCGCGGGCGCCCTCGATGATGTGCAGGTCTACGGACAGGCGCTCAGCGAGGATCAGATCCGCGAGTCGATCGCATCGGCTTCGGGGGCGATCGCCGCCGCCGACGCGGCTGCTGCGACGCTCGGCGACACCTCCGCGGTGACGACGGATCTCACCCTGCCGCGCTCCGGCAGCGGAGGATCCACCATCACCTGGAAGAGCAGCGACACCGACGTCGTGTCGAACGACGGCAAGGTCCGCCGACCGGCCCCCGGGCAGGCCGACGCCACGGTCACGCTGACGGCGACCGCCGCGTTCGCGGGTAGCACCGCCGCGAGCTCGCCGATCACCGTCACGGTGGTGGCCGAAAGCGCCGACGCACTCGCCTCGCGCGTTCAGAACGAGCTCGTCGTAGCCCCCGTCGTCTCCTCCGGCAGTGCGCTGCCGACGGTGCGCAATGTGGACCTCTCCTGGAAGATCGACGGCACCGCCGCGACCGACGGCAAGCTCGTCAACTCAGGCGGGACCGATCGCACCGTCTCCCTCGAGGCGACGGCGAAGGTCGGCACCCGCACCGTGACGAAGACCTTCCGGGTCACCATCCTGAGCGCCTCGACGGGCCAGGAGCTGGTCTCCTACACTCGCACCCCCACGGGTGAGGGCAAGGCGAACCAGGAAACGGTCGCGCGGAGCCTGCACCTGGCCGTCGGCGCCGACTCCGACACCGCGGCGGCACTGCATCAGAACTACGGCGTGCTGTTCGCCCGGGGCGAGTGGGCGGGTGAGGAGCGCGCCGACCTGCGCGGCCTGGCCTCGCCGTCGCTGTTCACATTCGCGGACGGCACCGTCGGTGTCATCGCGACCCGGGTGTTCCTGAGCGGCTCCCCCGACAGCACCGCGAGCTCGAGCGCGTTCGTGTGGAAGGCGACCGACGCCACGGCGACGGACTTCCAGGACCTCGGCCCGATCGATCTGGGTACCACCGGTGGCGTGCGCAACCCCGCCGCGGTCTACGACTCGGCGCAGAAGCACTACCTCGTATCGTGGACCGACTCGCAGGGAACCGCCCGCTACGTGCCCGTGACCGACCTGGCTCGGACCGAGCGCGTCGCGACACCCTTCGAGCCCGAGGACGGCGGCACCCGGCCCCGTATCGTGACCGCGGACAACCGTGGTGAAGTGCGGACCGGCAGCCCCATCCAGATCGCCGCCGACGACCTCAGCGGGTTCGCCGGACGAGTCGCGGATGCCCTCCCGGCGAGCTCGCTTCCCGTCTCCGCGTCGACGGCCAAGGCGCTCGCAGATCGCTACAACCGGGTCACCAACACCACGGTTTCAGTCGGCAAGCAGACGATCGCCCAGGGTGACACGTCGTCGCTGTCCAAGGTCAAGGCGCAGCTGGGCTACACGGACGGGTCTACCGCGACTCGCGGCATCGACTGGAACGCCGAT
The DNA here is from genome assembly GCA_913778905.1 of uncultured Naasia sp. Lineage (GTDB taxonomy): Bacteria > Actinomycetota > Actinomycetes > Actinomycetales > Microbacteriaceae > Naasia. The sequence continues at coordinate 33,244 of CAJYYA010000023.1, forward strand.
CAGCTGAAGGCTCTGCAGACCGCGTCGCCGGGCACCTACCAGCTCACGGGCACGGTGCGAGCTCCTCAGTATGCGACGCCGTTCGCGGCCAACCGGGCCGATCCGACCATCTACCGCTACGAGCGCAACGGGGTCGCGAAGTACATCTTCATCGCCACGGACGACACGAACAACAACAACGTCGCGTCGTCCCACCTCCCGATCCGCGTCGCGGACTCGATCGAGAAGCTCTCCGACGCGAGCGGCGCTCGCGAGGTGGATCTCCTCAACCGTTTCACGCGCGGCGACACGACGAGCGAGGGTCGCAAGATCGCGGGCTGCTACTGGGCACCCGAGATCCACGAGATCGGCGGCAAGCTCAGCATCCTGTTCGCCCCCTGCTTCAACCCGAACGACCGCAACTCGCCGTACGACGGTGCGTGGTTCACGGTGCAGGCGCACATCATGCAGCTGAAGGACGGCGGCGACCCGGCCAACCCTGCCGACTGGTCGAAGCCCGCCCCGGTGCTCAAGTCCAGCGGCAACGCTCTCGGCAACGAGGCGTTCGGATCGAACATCAGCCTCGACATGTCGTACTTCGAGGCCGGCGGTTCGGCGTACTACATGTGGTCGCAGCGCTACCTCGGTAACCCGATCGGCGACCCGGCGACCTGGATCGCCAAGGTCGACCCGTCGAACCCGACACGTCTGACCAGCGACCCGAAGATCATCATCTCCCCGCAGACCTCGGTCGAGGCCAACCTCGCCGAGGGCGCCTTCGCCACCTTCCACGACGGACGGATCACCCTCGTCTACTCGAGCGACGGCGTCAGCCCGAAATACGTGGTGAGTGGCCAATGGGCCGATGTCGATGCGGACCTGACCGACATCGACAGCTGGACGAAGTTCGATGCGCCGCTGCAGAAGAGCGTGCCGATGCCGGATGGAGTGACCGACTACCTGAAGTACCAGCAGGGCCCCGGCCATGGTGCGTTCAGCGTCGACGCCGACGGCAACGAGATCTACGTGTACCACACGTGGGGCAACGGGGTCGGGGGTGACGGACGCGATGCTCGGATCACCCGCGTGCACTACGCGGCGGACGACCGTCCGATCCTCGACATGTCGGCGGATGAAGAGGTGCTCCCCGCGAACCGCGCCGTCACCACGACCGTCACGGTCACGGGAACCGCCTCGGCGACGGTGAAGGCCACACCTCGTTGCGTGGCCGGCAAGGTGGTTCTCGCGGTCGCCGCGACGAACACCAGTCCGTCCGCGGCGACCATCGAATCGACGACGGCCTTCGGGAAGAAGTCGTTCGGCTCGGTCGCGAAGAACACCACCGCCTCGGCGTCGTTCTCGACCCGCGCCGCCTCGATCCCGGCGGGAACCGTCTCCTCCACGGTGACGGTCACGGCGAACGGAGCGACCTCGACGGCGAAGGTGGACTCGCCCTACCCGGCGCTCGCCTGCGGTTGATCGGCTGACGCGAAAGGGCCGGGCTCCGACGGATCCCGGCCCTTTCGTGTCGAGCGGCTATCAGGAGGCGGCGGGAGTGCTCTCCGTCGGAGCCACGGTCGTGGTGAGCGGACGCTCCCACGGTGCCGGGATGGCAAAGTAGCGGTCGAGGAACGCGCGCATCTTGCGGGCGCGCACCTCGGGACTGACCTCGGGGAAGCTCCCGTCGTTGAGGCAGAAGAAGTCGTAGTCGCGCTTGCGGAGCAGCTTCTTGAGTACGGCGAGTCCCGACTTCATCGTGGTGTCGACGTAAAGCACCTGTGCACCGACCTTCTGCACCGCGCGGCCGGTGAGCAACGCATAGTAGTGGTAGAGGGAGTTGGTGACCGAGATGTTGTCGGCCGCCCGGAACGGGCTCGCCGCAGTCTTGCGGAACTCCTCCGGGAACTCCTTCTGCAGCTCCTCGACGACGCTCTTGCGCATGGGCGCTGCCGTGTGCTCGAGGTGCCGGGTCGTGACGCGACCGAAACGCTCGTGCAGCAGGCGGCGGTTGACGCGCGCCGCGTTCTCGAACCCGCTCCGCGTCACGTCGTTCTCGCCGAGACCGATACGCGTCGTCGCCTCGATGAACTTCGTCAGCCCGCCGGGTGAGAAGAACATGTCGGGACTCAGCGGACGCCCGAAGAACATGTCGTCGTTGGAGTAGATGTAGTACTCGCTGAGACCCGGGATGCGGTGCAGCTGCGCCTCGACGGCCTGCGAATTGTGAGTCGGGAGAACCGAGAGGTCTTCGAAGAAGTCCTCGCTGCGCATGATCTTCACGCGCGGGTGCTCGTCGAGCCAGGCGGGCCGGGGCGAGTCGGTCGCGATGTAGATGTTCCGCACCCATGGCGCGAACATGTACACGCTACGGAGGGCGTATTTCAACTCGTCGATCTGACGGTAACGAGCCTCGGAGTCGTCTCCCTCGCCGACGACGTACGACTCCATCCGCTTGGCGCGGGCACGCTGGAATTCCTTGTCGGTGCCGTCGACCCAGCTGAAGATCATGTCGATCTCGAAGTTCACGTCGCTCGCGAGCTCATCGAACATGTGCAGCAGTGTGGGCCAGGTCTGCCCGTAGCGCTCGACCGTCGCGCCGACCATCTCGTGAGCGGGCAACAGACGACGGGTGATCGCGTTCTCGAGCGGGACGAGCATGTTGTCGCCCTTGCGGCGCCACATCTCGAGCTGCACGGCGGAGCTGCGACCGTAGGCGAGGTAGCCGCCGGATGCCAGACGCGGGCGGTAGAGACGCACGATCCGTGGGGACTTCGCCGCCGACAGAACTCCTCCGGCGACGAGGACCGGCTCACCCTTGACCGTCAGGTCGCGTGGGCGGATGGTCTCGGCGTAGAACGGCTCCGACGCGCACGCCGCGGCCAGGGCGGCTTCCGCGTCGGCCCACACCACTTCCTCCAGCGCGATCACGGGTCGGTGATCGTTGCCGCGGATGAGGAGGAACGGCACCTGCGCGTCGTCCAGCACCTTGCGGATGAAGAGCAGGTCGTCGACCATCGCCTCATGAGGCGTCGTCGTCTGCTCGACGAGCGTGAGGACGCCGTCGCGTTCCACGACATCGTCTCGGGTGTGGACGTGCTGCCACGAATTCAGTGCGGTCAACATCCGAGGAGTGTCGTGGCCGTTGGTCAAATGGGGGCTCCTCGCGTGTGAAAAATCGCCTGTTCGAGGGCGAGTTTACATGTGCGGCTGGTCACACCCCGCCGCCACCGCCTCCGCCACCACCACCACCGGAGAAGCCGCCTCCGGTGGAACCGCCGAAGGAGCTCGACGACCCGCTGCTACCGCCGGTGAATGCCGAGCTCGCCGTCGAGCTCGACATGGAGCCGATACCGCTCGCGAAACCGGCGACCGTGAACCCGTTCGCTCCCGAGTACCAGTCCGGCTCGTACCCGGCTCGTTCGTACGCGGCCCCGAGGACCTTGCTCCAACTCTTGTCGACACCCAGGAGGACCGCGTAGGGCAGCAGTCGCTCGTAGATCTTCACGATCTGCTCGCCGTCCGCCTTCACCCGCTCGGCCCCCCGGACGCTCTGGAGCACACGGATGCGCTCCTCCTCCGCGACGCGGAGGTAGAGGTCGATCCCCTTGACGCGATCGCGGACCGCCGCACCGGCCTCGGTGAGGGGCTGCCGGACGACGATGAACGGGACGAACAGCGCGGCGACGGCCAGCAACAGCGCCAGGGCGGCGACGAGACCGGCGCGCTCCTGACCCAGGAGACCGAACCCGGTGGCCCCCAGGAGCAGGATCGCGACGACCGACAGGGCCCCGACCAGGATGACCGGCTTCTTGGGCATGGGGCGACGGAGGCCCGTGCTGAGGACCTGCGCGTCGAGGAGGTTGAGGGTCGACGCCACGCCCCTGGTGGCCCGGTCGCTGGGCTTCGACAGAGGGGCTGTCTCCCCCGGAGTCAGGACGCGCCCGAAGAACGCCTTGGCGATGCGGTTCTCGTTCGGCGCGAGGCGATGCCCTGCCCCGCGTCGGCTCGGCATCTCCTCGCCCGTGTACTGCAGGGAGTACTTCCCGTCCGTCTCGACTATCCGCGCGAAGCGTCGAACCGCGAACGAGACGAGGACCGCGGGGACGACCTTGGCCTTCTTCCCGATCAGCGCGCCGACCAGCGCGAGCTCCGGCTCCTGAGGCGGTTCGAACTCGGCGACGATGGTGCCTCTGCCCCGGGCGTCGGCACTCGTGGTCCGCCGGGCGACGATCGCCGCGACGAGCGCTGCGAGCAACGCGGTGAGTCCGGCGATGAAGACGGGGACCAGTCCGCTGGCTCCGAACGACGCGTCATAAGGCGCGAACGTCCCCGGGACGAATCCGACGGCGAACGTCACGTTCTCGCCGGGCCCCAGATCGGACTCCCCGATGCTGAGCGATCCGTCGGGCGAACGATCGATGCTGCAGGAGGTGGTGGAACCCTGCACTCCGCGGTAGCAGGCGGAATCGCCGTTCAATGACGCGGCGAGATCCCCCTCGACCACGACTTTCGCCGCCACCGTCCCGAACGGCTGCTTCCAGGCGGTGCCGTTCACGTCCCGATAGAACTCGTCGGCCCCGGTGTCGGCGAAGGCGCGGGTGACGTTCTTCTCGCGGTAGGTGATGACGTAGGTCTGGGTGCCGCGGACGTAGTCGTCGCCGGCGATGGTGAGGACTTCGAAGCCGTCGTCGGTGTCCGTCGAATACTCCCGGTCGCGCCCCTGGTCGTCGGTCACGGACACGACGTCGAGGTCGGTGGGATGACCGTCGTAGTCGACGGGGATGCCCCGACGGATGCCCTTGTTCTGATCCGTCTGCGGGAACTCGGCGACGAGCGTCTCGACCGTCGTCAGCGTGGAGGCCCCACTCGCGTCGCGCCCCAGCGTGTACACGGCGTCGAACGAGTCGAAGGTGAAGGCATCGGGATCTCCGTCGCCGACCGCGCTGACGGCCGCCGGCACCGGTGCGACGGGGAGGTCGGACACGGCGAGAGCCGACGGCGCCGCGACGAGACCGCCGATGAGGAGCGAGACGGACGCGGCCAACGTGCCGGAGAGGAGACGGGTGGCCCGTCGGAGGTCTCGCGATCGGGTGGATCGAGACGACGGGGAGAGCAGCTCGGCAGACTGGTGCACAGCCCGACACTAGGTCGGAGCACGCCCAGGGGCGATACCTAATGTGGGAAACGCGTCGATCCGTGCGCGAAACGACGAGAGTCACGTGACCGAGCCGACCGCCGTTCGCATCGACACCACCCGCGTAAACGTGGACGTGATCGTGAACGCGGCCTGCCGTCAGACCTGGAAATCAGGGGCGTTTCCGTGACCGTCGGCTGGTGCCGGCGCGGCGTCGGTCTTCTCGTCCTGACCCACGCGACCGGCGAGCGCCTCGCCCAGCACACGTCGCCACTCGCGGTACCCCTGCTCGTTGAGGTGGAGTCGGTCCGGGCTGAGATCGGTACGCAGCTCGTCGCTGTCGTCCGCGAAGGCGGGCCACAGATCGACCCATTCGGCCTTCACCGTGGGAGCGAATTGGCGCAGGTGGATGTTGATGTCCTTGATGCGCGCGGTGTAGTCCTCGGCCCGGGGAAGCACGGACTGCACGAGGATTCGCGCGTCGGGGAGCTCGTGGTGCAGTCGCCAGATGATCGACTCGACTCCCCCGACGATCTGCTCCACAGACCGGCGCCAGGCGAGATCGTTGGTGCCGATCATGACCACCACGACATCCGGCTTCTCCTCGATGACGCTGCCGAGGCGCTCGAGGACCATCTCGGTCGTGTCCCCGCTCACACCGAGGTTCACGACCCGGTGTTCGGGGAACCATTCGGTCCAGTTCCCCTCCGCAGTCAGGCTGTCGCCGAGGAACACTGTGGTCGGGGGCGTCGTCGTCTGGCTCACGCGCACGAGGCTACGACCTCGACCTGAACGACTCCAGCAGACCTCCGGGTTCTCCGGTCACACCCGCGCCGGAGCGGCACTCTCCTTGCGGGCGGCAGCCGCCGCAGCGGCCGTGATCCGAGCCGCCATGCCGCTGAAGATGATGCCGTGGAACGGGAGGATCGACCACCAGTAGAGCCGGCCGGCGAGGCCTTTCGGGAAGAACACGGCGCGCTGGCGGTAGAACGAGCCGCCCTTCCCGTCGCTCTCAGAGACGAGTTGCAACCAGGCACGCCCCGGGACCTTCATCTCGGCTCGAAGGACCAGCTCGTGCCCGCGGTCGATGCGCTCGACGCGCCACCAGTCGAGGGCGTCGCCGGTGTTCAGATGATCGGCGTCGCGGCGACCGCGGCGGAGTCCGACGCCGCCGACCAGGCGGTCCATCCAGCCTCGGATCGACCACGCGAGCGGGAACGAATACCACCCGTTCTTGCCGCCGATGGCCTCGATGATGCGCCACAACTGCTCCGGCGGTGCGCTCGAGTGGCCGCTTCGGTCGTCGACGAACACGGTGTGACCAGCCCAGTCGGGGTCGCTCGGCAGCGCGTCGGCGACGGCCCCACCGACGGCCGCGCCGCGCCAACTGGTCTCCACGAGCCCGCGCTGTTCGCGTTCGAGGGCGAGATGCACGGCCTTGCGGTAAGTGAGCAGGCCCTCCTCGGGCGGAGGGATCACCGCGTCGATGTCGTTCTCCCGGACCACGCACTCGTATTGCAGCGACTGCACGAGCGGAACGGCGATCGCGCGCGGCACCGGCGTCACGAGGTTGACCCAGTGGGAGGCGAGCGTGGGGGTCAGCAGCGGCAACGACGCGATGCCCCGCTGACGCAGTCCCGCTTCGACGGCGTAGCCGTTCATGGCCTGCCCGTAGCGCAGGATGTCCGGCCCGCCGATGTCGAAGGTGCGGTTGATGTCGCCTTCGACCGTGGCGGCCTCGATCAGATAGTGCAGCACGTCGCGGACGGCGATGGGCTGGATGTGATTGCGCACCCAGCGCGGCGCGGGCATATACGGGAGGATCTCGGTGAGGTGACGGATCATCTCGAACGAGGCACTGCCCGAACCGATCACGATGCCGGCCTGCAGCACGATGGTCGGGACGCCCGAGGCCATGAGGATCTCGCCCACGTGGCGGCGGGACTCGAGGTGCTTGCTGAGTGGACCGTCCGGGTGGAGTCCGCCAAGGTAGACGATGCGTTTCACGCCGGCGGCCACCGCCGCTCGCGCCACGTTCTCGGCGTTCTCGGCCTCGATGTCGGCGAAGTCCTTGCCGTGGCCTTTCGCCATCGAGTGCACGAGGTAGTAGACGACATCCACGTCCTCGAAGGCGTCGCGCAGCGAAGCCGGATCGCCGAGGTCGCCCTTCGCGACCTCGACCTCATCGGCCCACGGCACGTCCTGCAGCTTGAGGGGGTCCCGGACGAGCACGCGCACGGCGTGGCCCGCTTCGACGAGCCGTGGAGCGAGACGCCCTCCGACGTATCCGGTAGCGCCCGTGACCAGGGTTCGAATCCGCGTCATACCGTCAACCTAAAGGCGACGGATGACAGAGCGCCGGGGGTCAGCCGCGAGAGCGCCTCACGATTCGCGGCCGCGCTCCAGCAGTCCCACCATGTGCTCGACGAGGCGCGTGCGCAGGTCGTCGCCGAGGCGCTCCCCCGTGATCGACTCGAACGACCAGAGGCCGTCGGCGAGGAGTCGGGCCACGAAGAGCTCGAACGCGCGGGAATCCGTGCGGGCGTCCTCCACCGACGGAACCCAACGACTGTCCACGTCGATCCAGGGAGCCTCGTGCGCCGGGTCCGCGGCCGATTCGAGCAGCAGGATCAGGTGAGCGCGCTGCACCGATTCAGCCGACGCCCGCGTGTAAGCCACCAGACGCTCGGTCGGTGTGCACTCCGCCGCCGACTTGCCGGCGATCGCCTCGAGCGAGGCCTCCCACTCGGCCGCGAGGTATTCCTGGATCGCCAGGTTGAGCGAGTCCCGCGACGGGAAGTGGTAGGTGATGCCGCCGCGCGTCAGCCCCGCTTCCTCGGCGGTCGCCTCGAGCGTCAGTCCCGAGATGCCGTCGCGCTGCGCGACGCGGATCGCTGCCTCGAGGATCGCCGTCCGGTTACTGGGCCTCGCCATGTGTGAGCGCCTTCCTGGTGCGGGATGGTCGGCCGGCCGGCATCCCGGCCGACCGATCCGTCTCAATGGTGTCCGATGGTGGCGTTCCGGGCGAGTCGGGCCGTCACGGGCGCGGCGATGAACAGGACCACCGCGATGAGTCCCATGACGACGAGGTAGCCCGTGTCGAAGGCCGAGCCGGCGGCGGTCTGGATGGCGGCTCCCTCGGCCCCGCCCACCGCCTTCGCGGCTTCGACCGCGGCGGTCAGCGAGTCGTGCGCCGCGGCAGGCAGTCCCGCCGGGAGCGATACGACACCGTGGTAGATGGCGCTGAGCAGGCTGCCGGCCAGGGCGATCGCCGTGAGGTTGCCGAACTCGTAGGACACCTCCTCGACCGAGGAGGCCATGCCCGCACGGTGCGTGGGCGCGTTGCCGATGATCGCGGTCGAGGCGCTCGACCAGACCAGACCGAGTCCCGCACCGGTGACGACGAAGCCGATGGCGATCCAGTTGCCCGATCCGAGGAGGAGGACGGCGAGAGAGACGCCGACCCCGCCGATGCTCAGGCCGCCCACCATGGCGCGACGCAGGCCGATCCGGTGCAGCAGGGCGCCGCCGACGATCGCGGTCGGCAGCGCGCCGAGGGCTCCGGCCACGACGAGCATGCCGGCCTCCAGCGGGCTGTACCCCACGACGAGCTGGAATCGCTGCGCACTCGCGAACTCGAGACCCGCGATGGCGAACATCGAGGTGGCCGCCGCAATGACCCCCGCCGCGACGGCCGGGATGCGGAGGATCCGGAAGTCGAGAAGCGGGTAGGTCAGCGAGCGCTGCCGGCGCACGAACAGCCATCCGGCTCCGCCGCCGAGGACGAGGGCCACCGCGAGGGAGGGCAGGCTGTCCGGGAGCCTGGTCGACTCCTTGATGAGCACGACCAGCGACGACAGGGCGACGAGAGCGAGTGCGGACGATGCGAAGTCCCACTTCCGATCGGGCGAGCCGCTGTCTCGCGGAGCCAGGACCAGGGCGCCCGCGAGGGCGATCACGACGACGGGCAGGTTGACGAGGAAGACGGAGCCCCACCAGAAGTGCTCGAGCAGCGCCCCTCCGACGATCGGACCGAGCGCGGCCCCCACGATCGAGACGCTCGCCCACACGCCGATCGCCAGATTGCGCTCGCGCACGTCCGTGAACGTGATGCGGATGAGCGCCAGCGTGGCGGGCATCATCGTCGCGGCTCCCACCCCGAGCAGGGCGCGCGCGGCGATGAGCACCTCCGGAGACGGCGCGAACGCCGCGAGCGCTGACGCACCCCCGAAGATCAGCAGGCCGATGACGAACATGCGCGTGTGACCGAACCGGTCGCCGAGTGTTCCGGCACCGAGAAGAAGGCCCGCCATCGCCAGCGGGTAGGCGTTGACGATCCACAGCGACTGGGTCGGATCCGCTCCGAGAACGGCCTCGAGAGTGGGCAGGGCCGTGTAGAGCACCGAATTGTCGATGGCGATGAGCAGCAGTCCCGAGGAGACGACCGCGAGCAGCAGCCACCGGGCGAACGATCGTGCAGCAGTCGGTGTCGATGTGGAGCGGAGTGAAGTCGACATGACTCAAACTATACATGCATGTTTGTATAGTTTCAATCCTCGAGCCACCTCGGCGATCCGCCGAATAGGCTGATAGCTATGACCGACACTCCCGAGCTGCCCGCCGTCGCCGACATCGCCGCCCTCATCGATCACGCGATCCTCAAGCCCGAGATCACCCGCGATGAGCTCGACGCCCAGCTCGACATGGCCGGGAAGTACCGCATCTTCAGCGTCTGCGTCCGCCCCTCCGACGTCGCTCACGCGGTGGAGCGACTCGAAGGCACCGGGGTGCTGGTCGGAACCGTCATCGGATTCCCCCACGGCACGACTTCGACCCAGGCGAAGGCCGCCGAGTCGACGCAGGCCATCGCCGACGGCGCATCCGAGCTGGACATGGTCCTGAACATCGGTCGTCTCCGGAGCGGCCTCATCGAGGATGTCGAGGCCGACATCCGCGGCGTCGTCGAGGCGGCCGGCCCCGTTCTGGTCAAGGTCATCCTCGAGACGGCGTTCCTCACCGACGAGGAGATCGTGTCCGCATCTCAGGCCGCCGAGCGCGCGGGTGCCCGCTTCGTCAAGACGTCGACCGGTTTCGCGGGCGGCGGCGCGACCCTCCCCCACCTGCTCCTCATGCGCGACACCGTCTCCCCCGCCATCGAGGTCAAGGCCTCCGGCGGCGTCCGCGACCTGGACACCCTGCTCGAGATGCGCGCCATCGGCGTGACCCGCTTCGGCACGAGCGCGACGTCCACGATCCTCGACGATCTGGAACACCGGCTCGAGCACGGCTCCGCGAGCGAGCGTCGCCGCGACGACAGCTCGTACTGATCGCGCCGGCTCCTCGTGACGGCAGCGTCGCCATGACCTTCGTCCTGGCCATCGATCTCGGCGGCACCAAGCTGGAGAGCGCCCTCGTCGATGACGCCGGCGCTCTGCTCGCAGACTCTCGCAGCCGCCGCCCGACCGGGCCCTCGATCACACCCGAGGGACTGACGGCGGCCGTCGACGCGGTCGTGGCGGAGACCCTCGCCGCGCTCCCCCCGGGTGCCGAGCTCGCCGGGGCCGGCATCGGCAGCGCAGGCCCGATCGATACCGTCGCGGGCACCACGGCGCCGCTCAACATGCCCTCGGCCCGCGACTTCCCGCTGCGGTCCACGGTCGCTCGCGCGGCCGCGGCCGTCCTGGGGCGCGAGGTCGTCGTCGAGCTCGCCCTCGACGGCCTGTGCATCACCCTCGCAGAGCACTGGATCGGGGCCGCACGCGGCGTCGATTCGGCTCTCGGCATGGTCGTCTCGACCGGGATCGGCGGCGGCATCGTGTCGCGAGGAGTCCCCCTGCGCGGCGGGACAGGCAATGCGGGCCACATCGGTCAGCTCGCCGTCGCGGGGTTCGCCGATGTCGATGTGCGCGGCCTCGAGGCCACGGTCGAGCGGATCGCCAGCGGTCCGAACATCGTGCGCTGGGCCAAGGAGCAGGGCTGGCGGGGTGAAGACGGCGAGGCACTCGGCCGCGACTACGCTGCGGGCGACGCGATCGCGAGGGCGGCGGTGATACGCAGTGCTCACGCCGTCGGATCCGCCATCGCCTCGGCCACCGCTCTGGTCGACGTCGACATGGTCGTCATCGGCGGCGGCTTCTCGCACGTCTCGACCGACTACCTCGACCTCGTCCGCGAGGGCCGCGACCGCTACGCGGCGTTCCCTTTCATGGCGCGTGCCGACATCCGCCCGGCCGCCCTCGGCGGCGAGGCCCCCCTCATCGGCGCCGCCACCCTCGTCCTCCCCCGCTGACCCGAGCTCCCCTTCCCGAATCACGGAGATTTCGGGTCCGATTCACACGTTCATGCCGATCCGGGCCCCTCCGGGCGAGAATCTCCGTGATTCGGGAAACCGGTCGTGGTGCACGAAGTCCGTATCAGTCGAGACCGAGGTCGTCCTCGACCGTACGCGGGCTGCGCAGCAGGTGGGCGGCGTAGAGGGACGGGACGGTTGCCACCAAGAGGATGACGAGGGCTGTGGTGTAGCCGCCCGTCGCCTCATGGGTCAAGCCGACGACCAGCGGACCCACGCAGGCGACCGTGTAGCCGACGCCCTGGACGAATCCGCTGAGCGCGACACTGCCGGCCTGCGTCCGCGACCGCAGGCCCACGAGGGTCAGCGCGAGCGGGAACAGCAGGGGCCCGAGGCCCGCAAAGAGCACCCACAGCCATGTCAGCCGGTCAGGGATGATCAGCAGCCCGCCGTACCCCAGCAGGAAGAACGCCCAGGCAGCCCAGACGAGCGGCCGGATGTCGCTCATCCGAGCAGCGAGGATCGGCACCGCGATCGAGACGGGCACCGCCGCCACGGCATACAGCGACAGCATCGCGCCCGCGCCGAACGCGTCGAGCGACGTGCGCTCGGTGAGGACCTGCGGCAGCCAGGCGAAGAAGGCGTACACCGCGAGCGCCGTGGTCGAGAACAGGATCGCGATCGCCCACGCCGTGCGCGAGCGGATCATCGCCGTCAGCAGAGACGCCTGCGGCTCCTCGAGCGCACCATCGTCGGCGGCCCGCCGCGCTCGGACGGCGAGGCCGATCCAGGGCATCAGTGCGACGAGGCCGATCGACGCCCACATCCCGACCGCGAGCCGCCACCCGGCCGTCGACGCGACGGGCTCTGCGAGCACCGATGGGATCGCGGTGCCGACGGCCATCAGGGTGGTCACCAACGCCGTGAAGACGCCGACGCGACCCGGGAAGTATCGGCGGACGAGCGGCGGTACGAGCACGTTGCCGACGCCTGTTCCGATCAGCACCACGATGCTGCTGAGGAGGAAGACGGTGAAGTCCGGCGCGAGTCCCCGAGCCGCGTGCCCGACGATCATCGCGACGAGCGCCACGACCATGGTGCGCTCGAGTCCGAGCCGGTGCACGATCGCGGGCGTCAGGAGTGCGAGCGCCGCGAACGCGATGGGCGGGAGCATCCCGATGACGCCCAACTCCACGCTGCCGAGCGGGATGTCGACGGCGATCCGATCGGCGATGGGCGACACCACGGCGACGGCGGTGCGCAGACTCAAGGCGGTGAGCACCACCCCCGCGACGGCGATGAACTGCTCGCGTGTGAATCGGGCCCGGGCTCCGGTGTCGGCGGCCACCTAGGACGTCACGCGACGCGTCTCGGCGACGTCCAGAGCCATCTGGCGGATGAGCGCCTCGACTCCCTCGTACGCGACCATTCCACGGATCCGCTCCGCGAACTCCACCTCGACTCGATGACCGTAGAGGTCGAGATCGGCGTCGAGCACGTGGGCCTCGACCTGGCGCTCCTCGACGTCGTCGAAGGTCGGGTTGCGGCCGATCGAGATAGCTGAGACGTATCGCGGGGCACCCGGGGCGTCGAGATCGGTGAGATAGCCCGCGTAGACACCCTCCCCCGGCACGAAGCCTTCGCTCTCGCGCGACATGTTCGCGGTCGGGAAGCCGAGTTCCCGGCCGCGCTTGAGGCCGTGGACGACCTCGCCGCGCATCGACGGCAGTCGTCCGAGGCGCTGGGCGGCACCGACGACATCGCCGTCCTCCAGCAGTCGACGGATGGCGCTCGACGACGCACGGGTGCCGGATCCGTCGACGACGTCCTCGATGACCACCGTGCGGAATCCGAGGCGCCGCCCCGACTCGACGAGGGACTGCGCCGTCCCGACCCCGCCCGCACCGAAGCGGAAGTCGTCGCCCACGAACAGCGTTTTCGCGTTGAGCGCGTTCACGAGCACGTCGGTCACGAAGTCGGCGGCCGGGAGGTCTGCGAGGTCGCGGGTGAACGGGAGGATCAGCACATCGTCCACGCCGGTCTCCTCGAGCATGGCGATCTTCTGCTCGAGTCCGACGAGGTTCTCGGGGCACCGTTGGGGATCGAGGAGGGCCAGCGGATTGCGGTCGAAGGTCACGACGACGGTGCGCAGCCCCTCCTCGCGAGCCGTCGCGACGAGTTCGCCGATCACCGCCCGATGCCCCACGTGGACGCCGTCGAACTTGCCGATGGCGACGGCCGCAGGCGGGCTGTCGGCCGGCACCTCCGCCAGGGAACGCCACACCGTCACGCCGCGACCTCGTCCCGGCGGCGGTTCGCGCGCAACCAGATCAGCCCCAGGATCGGGGTGAACAGCGGGAAGAAGAGGTAGCCCATGCCGTAGTAGGACCACACGGTGTCGCGCGGGAAGAGCTGGGCGTCGATGATGCTGAGCGTGCCGACGATGAGCACGAAGGCGAGCTCGAAGACGATGGTGACCCAGGCGAGACGCCGCCAGAACGGACCCCGCGGGATGAGGGCCACGGTCGCCACGATGTAGACGACGGCCGCGAGAGCGGACAGCGAATACGCGACGGGAGCCTCGTCGAAATTCCGGATGATCTGCACCGTGCTCCGGCCGGTGGCGGCGAGAGCGAGGATCCCGTAGACGGCGACGAGGACGATCCCCACACCTCGAGCGCGGGAGGAGGGTCGAGCGGATTCGGGACCGGTGGCGCCGGAGGGCGCGGGAGCATTACTGACCATGGGCTCTGTCGATTATCCCCGCTTCTCGCAGCCCGCGGGACAACCGTCGCGCTCCGTGGGGCAGGTCAGGCGCCCTGGACCGTCCAGATGATCTCCATGCGGTAGACCATGATCGCCACGGCCAGGCAGGCGACCCCGACGACCACGGTGCTCCACTTGCTGCGTTCGACGAGGGCCCAGGCCACCCCCGCGATGGGAATGACAGCAGCGCTCAACAGATAGGCCCAGAACTCCAGCGGATTGCCCGACGGCGCGTTGCCCGCGCCGGGGGCGATGATGGCGACGACGATCTGGGCAATAAGCAGGAGTTCGACCAGGACGGGCCCGGCGAGTGTGAGGTCGGAGGGCTTGCGGCCGAGCAACCCGAGCACGATGGCCAGCGACCCCGCGAGCGTCGCGATGGCCACCTGGGCGATGGTGAAGCCGAGGATCATGGGGCCGTCCCCGTCTTCTCCTGAGGGAAGCCGGTGATGACGCGGGCCTGCGAACGTCGCACTTCGACGAGTGCCAGAAGCGACGAATCGGGAGCGACGACCGCCACGAGCGGGGCGTCTTCCGCGTCGACCCGGATCCGCTTGCCGTGGCCGATGTCGCGGGACTGATCCCAGTCGAGCGCGACGGACGGGAACAGTTTCGACGCGACGGCGGATGCGGCGAGCAGTCGCGAGCCGGGGTGCTCGTCCTCACCGAGCGCGTCGAGCTCGACCGCCGCGTCGACATGGAACGGCCCGACCCGTGTGCGCCGCAGAGCGGTGAGGTGGCCACCGACTCCGAGCGCCTCTCCCAGGTCGCGTGCCAGCGCTCGGATGTACGTGCCGGACGAGCAGGTGACGCGGACGTCGAGGTCGACGCTGCCGCGGGGGGCGTCGCCCTCCCCCGCCGGGTCGCGGCGCTCGAGGACGTCGAACTCCGACACCGTGACCTCGCGAGCCGGGAGCTCGACCTCTTCCCCCGCGCGGACGCGGGCGTAGCTGCGCTGACCGTCGACCTTGATGGCGCTGACGGAGCTCGGCCGCTGCTGGATGACGCCGCTCAGGGTGGCGATGACAGCCGCGATGGCGTCGTCGTCGATGCCGGAGGCGTCGCCCTGTTCACCGAGCGGCTCGCCCTCTCGGTCGTCGGTCGCGGTCGCGCGGCCCAGGCGGATCGTGGCCTCGTACTGCTTGTCGAGGCCTACGAGGTAGGTCAGCAGTCGCGTCGACGGACCGACCCCCGCGACGAGGAGCCCGGTCGCCATCGGATCCAGCGTGCCCGCGTGGCCGACCTTGCGGGTGCCGAGGGCGCGCCGCAGACGCGAGACGACGCCGTGACTGGTGATGCCCTCCGGCTTGTCGACGAGAACGATGCCCGTGGGCGCGGTCGTGGCGTCCGATGCAGGCATACGTCAAGCCTAGGGTGGTCCGGTGCGTATCGGAGTGGTCGGAGCGGGAGCCGTCGGCGGAGTGCTCGCCGCGCTCCTGGACCGGGTGGGCCATGAGGTCGTCGTCACGGCTCGCGGTGACGGGCTCGCCGCCATTCGGGAGCACGGTCTCCGCCTCGACGGCGGGTGGGGCGAACACGCCGCACGCGTCTCCGCGTCCGAGGCGCTCACCGAGCCGGTGGAGCTGCTCATCGTGGCGGTCAAGGCTCCCGATCTGACCGATGCGTTGCGCGCCAATGGTGCGGCCGCGACCGGCGACGTCCTCGTGGTGCGCAACGGGCTCGGTGCGATCCGCGACGCGCGTGACGTTCTCGGCAGCGGGCCGCCGATACTCGGCGGTCTCGCGCTCTTCGCAGCGTCCATCTCGAGCCCCGGCCGCGTCAGCGTGACTGCGCCCGCCTCGCTGTATCTGGGCGGTTCGCCGATCGCGCCCGCCGTCGCGGAAGTGCTCGCCGACGCGCTCCCCACTCACGTGGTGGAGCCTTTCGAGAACGCGGAGTGGACGAAACTCGTCGTCAACCAGGTCAACGCTCTGCCCGCCATCACAGGTCTGAGCGTGCAGGAGACCATCGCCGATGCCGGTCTTCGGCGGATACTGACTCGCTGCATCCGCGAGACGGTCGGAATCGCACGGGTGAAGGGCATCCGGTTCGAGCCCCTGCAGGGGTTGAGCGACGCGCTGCTCCGGTTGGTGTCGCTCGTTCCGGAACCGCTGGCCGAGGTGCTCCCCCGCCTCATGGCGCGCAGGATGGGCGCCGTCCCGAACCCCGGGTCGACACTGCAGAGCGTGAGGCGGGGTCGTCCGACGGAGATCGACTGGCTCAACGGCGCGGTGGTCGCGGCAGCGGCGGAGACCGGCCGCACGGCTCCCATCAATGCCGCGCTCACCGAGATGGTCCACGAGGTCGAGCGGACGGGCCGCTTCCTGGCCCCGGCCGACGTCGTCCGCCGCGTGTGAGGTCACGCCCCTGCGCTCAGCAGGAACTTCAGCACTTCAGCAGGACTGATTCGCCCGAATCCTCCTGCTGAGCCGTCGAAGTTCCTGCTGAGCGCAAGGGGTGGACCGTCGGGTCAGCAGGAGTCGGCGAATGTACGGCGAGGATGCTCAGGATCGGTCGCGTCGATGTTGGCCGTCGCCTTCACGCGAGGGGCGGATCGGCGCTCATATGCGGCCTGCTCGGGGTCGACATCCCCCGCTTCCCGGCCGGGCGTCGAAAGCCAGACCGTGCTGACGAACGCGCTCAGCAGTTCAGGGCCGTGCAGACGGGTCCCGTCGATGACGAGGATCGCCGACCCGCCGTCACCGTAGTCGCCCTCGCCCGCGCGGAACGGTGCGATGGTCTCCGCCCGGACGGCGCTGCCGTCCGCGTCGCGCTTGGCATTCGCGGTGCCGCGGTAGGCCACCATGTCGCGCTCGCGGAACGCATCCGCCAGATCGTCGGCGAATGCCGCCTGACCTGCTCCCGGGACGCCGTCGACACCCACGACGGCGCGACCGTTGCGGTAGTTGTGGAGGATCTCGTCGGCGAGTTCGCCGATCACGTCGGCTCGCGCCGGTACCCATCTCGCCATGCCGCCACCCTACGACCGGTTCGCTGAAGGCGGGCAGAGCGGCCGCCCGCGCCTAGTGTGGACCTCCGTGACCGACGAGATCCAGCGGACCGCGGATGCCGAGTTCGCCCTCGCGGAGCGCATCGTGCCGTGGTTCGCGGCGAACAGCCGCGACCTGCCGTGGCGCCGGCCCGGCTTCACGGCCTGGGGCACACTCGTCAGCGAGTTCATGCTCCAGCAGACACCGGTCGTGCGCGTCATCCCGCGTCTGCTCGAATGGCTCGAGCGGTGGCCGACGCCCTCGGCCCTCGCCGCCGACCCTCCCGGCGAAGCAGTCCGAGCGTGGGGTCGTCTCGGCTACCCGCGTCGCGCTCTCGCTCTCCACGGCTGCGCCGTCGCGATCGCGCGCGACCACGGCGACGTCGTGCCCCAGGACGTCGAATCGCTGCTCGCCCTGCCCGGGGTCGGCCCGTACACCGCGCGCGCCGTCGCGGCTTTCGCCTACGGACACCGGCACCCGGTCGTCGACACGAACGTGCGCCGGGTCCTCGCGCGCGCCGTCGAAGGTCAAGCCGACCCCGGCCCGCCGCGCACGAAGCTCGACCTCGAGCGGATGGAGGCGCAGCTCCCCCTCGACCGCCCCACCGCTCGAGCGGTCAATGCCGGCACCATGGAACTCGGCGCCATCGTCTGCACCGCGCGATCCCCGCGGTGCGACGAGTGCCCGCTGGCCGACATCTGCGTCTGGCGTCTCGCCGGGTATCCCGACTACACCGGCCCGGCCCGCGTGGTCCAGAAGTCCTACGAGGGTTCCGACCGGCAGTTCCGTGGCCGGATCATGGCGGTGCTCCGAGAGTCCGACGGTCCCGTGCCCGGCGGAATGCTCGCACGGGCGCTCCCCGACCCCGGCGACTTCGACCGGATCGTCGCAGGCCTGGTCCGGGACGGACTCGTCGCGGCCGACGGGGACGCTTTCAGCCTGCCCTGATCAGAGTGCCGTCTCAGCGGCCGTCCCCCGTACTGGGTGTGCCGCCGGGCCGACGGAACCGCCACTATGAACGAGAAGAGAGCCGACGACACGCCACCCGGTCGCCGGCTCTCTCCTTGTCTTCTACCAGGCCCTCAGAGCCCGGGTCACTTCTCTTCGTCGTCCTCGCGGGGCTTGACGTAGGGATCTTCGTCGCCCGCGTAGTGCGCACCCTCGGCGGCCTGACGGACCTGCGAGTCGCGCTCCTTCGCCTCGGCGAGCAGCGCCTCGATACCGGCCGCCGACTCGGGCAGCGCGTCGAGGAAGAACTCGAGCGACGGAGTCAGGCGCGTCGTCAGACCCTTGCCCACCTCGGTGCGCAGCATCCCCGTCGCCGCCTTGAGTGCCGCGAGGCTGTCCTGACGCTCCTCGTCGGACCCGTACACCGTGAAGAACACGCTCGCGTGCTGGAGGTCACCCGTGACCCGGACGTCGGTGATCGTCACGAATCCGAGACGCGGATCGCGCAGACCCTTCTCGATGCGACGGGCGACGATCTCCTTGATGCGGTCGGCCATCTTGGCCGCGCGTGCGGGATCAGCCATGGCAGTTCCTCCTCTTGTTCACGAACTCGTGGTGAGCCGACGAAGCCGCCGCCGCGCCCTCTCGGACGCGGCGGCGGCTGCCGCGCTCATGCTCTCAGAAGAGAGCTGACTGGATGTCGGGGAGATCCGCGCTCAGGCGCGGACCTTCTCCTTCATCTCGATGGTCTCGATCTCGTCGCCGACCTGGATGTCGTTGAACTTGCCCAGGCCGATACCGCACTCGTAGCCGTCGCGCACCTCGGTGACGTCGTCCTTGAAGCGGCGCAGCGAGTCGATGGCGAGGTTGTCGCCGACGACGATGCCGTTGCGGATGACGCGAGCCTTCGCGTTGCGGGTGATGACACCCGAACGCACGAGCACACCGGCGATGTTGCCGACCTTGCTCGAGCGGAAGATCTCGCGGATCTCGGCGACACCCGACTGGACCTCTTCGTACTCGGGCTTGAGCATGCCCTTGAGCGACGACTCGATGTCGTCGAGCGCCGAGTAGATGACCGAGTAGAACCGGACGTCGACACCCTCACGGGCGGCGCGCTCACGGGCCTTCGGGTCAGGGCGCACGTTGAAGCCCATGATGATGGCGTTGTCGACCGTGGCGAGGTTGATGTCGCTCTCGGTGACCGCACCCACACCGCGGTGGATGATCCGCAGCTGAACGCTGTCGTCGACCTCGATCTTGAGCAGCGCCTCTTCCAGTGCCTCGACGGCACCGGAGACGTCACCCTTGATGATGAGGTTGAGCGAGTCGACCTTGCCCTCTTCGAGTGCGCGGGTGAAGTCCTCGAGCGAGATGCGCTTGCGGGCCTTGGCCAGGCTGGCGTTGCGCTCGACGGCTTCGCGCTTCTCGGCGATCTGACGGGCCGTGCGGTCCTCCTCGGTGACGAGGAAGGTGTCGCCGGCGCGCGGAACGCTCGAGAGGCCCTGCACCTGGACGGGGCGCGACGGGTAGGCCTCGGTGACCTGCTCGCCGTGCTCGTTCATCATCGCGCGGACACGCCCGTAGGCCGTTCCCGCGACGATCGCGTCGCCGACGCGAAGCGTTCCGGACTGGATGAGCACCGTCGCGACCGCACCGCGACCCTTGTCGAGGCGGGCCTCGATCGCGATACCGCGGGCGTCCTTGTTGGGGTTCGCACGCAGGTCGAGACCGGCGTCGGCGGTGAGCAGGACGGCGTCGAGGAGGTTGTCGATACCGGTGCCGGCGAGAGCCGACACGTCGACGAACATGGTGTCTCCACCGTATTCCTCGGCCACCAGACCGAACTCGGTCAGCTGCTGACGCACCTTGGCGGGGTTCGCCCCCTCCTTGTCGACCTTGTTGACGGCGACGACGATCGGCACACCGGCGGCCTGGGCGTGGTTCAACGCCTCGACCGTCTGCGGCATGATGCCGTCGTCGGCCGCGACCACGAGGATCGCGAGGTCGGTGACACGGGCACCACGGGCACGCATGGCGGTGAACGCCTCGTGACCGGGGGTGTCGATGAAGGTGATGGCGCGGTCGTAGCCCTCGTGCTCGGTCCAGACCTGGTAGGCACCGATGTGCTGGGTGATGCCACCCGCCTCGCCGGCGATCACGTTGGTCTTGCGGATCGCGTCGAGGAGGCGCGTCTTACCGTGATCGACGTGACCCATCACGGTCACGACCGGCGGACGGATCTCGAGGTCCTCGTCGCTCTCGTCCTCGAGCTCCTGGTCGAGGTCGATGTCGAAGCCCTCGAGGAGCTCCTTGTCCTCGTCCTCGGGCGAGACCATCTGGATCTTGTAGCCCAGCTCCTCACCGAGGATGTCGAACGTGGCCTCGTCGAGCGACTCGGTCGCCGTGGCCATCTCACCGAGGTGGAACAGCACGGTCACGATGTTGCCGGGGCTGGCGTCGATCTTGTCTGCGAAGTCGGTGATCGAGGCGCCGCGGCGCAGACGGATGACCGTCGAGCCGTCGCCGCGGGGAACCTGCACGCCGCCGAGCGACGGGGCCTCCCGCATCTCGAACTCGGCGCGCTTCGTACGCTTCGACTTACGCGCCTTGCTCTTGCCGCCTCCGCGACCGAAGGCACCCGCGGTTCCACCGCCGGGGCCGCGGCCGCGACCGCCGCCGCCACCGGCGGGACGCGGGGCGCCGAATCCACCGGGGGCGCCACCGGGACGCTGGAAGCCGCCACCGGCTCCACCGGGACGACCGGGGCCGCCGGGACGCTGGAAGCCTCCGTTGGGCGCGCCAGGACGCGGACCGCCGGGACGACCCGGGGCGCCGGCTCCCGGGGCTCCCGGACGGGGAGCGCCGGGACGGGGAGCCGCGGGACGCGGGCCACCGGGGCGCATACCCTGCGAGGGCGCGAACGGGTTGTTGCCGGGGCGCGGGGCACCGGGACGACCCATGCCCTGGCTGCTGGCGTAGGGGTTGTTACCGGGACGCGGCTGACCGGGACGCGGGATACCGGGGCGCGGGATGCCGGCGCCCGGTGCGGCGGGCGACGCCGGGGCGGGCGAGCCGCCCGGCTTGTTGGTCGACGTCGGGGCGGCCGGCGCCGAAGCGGCCGGAGCCTTCGGCGTCGACTCCGCGGGGCGGGGTGCTGCCGGGGCGGCCGGCGCGGCAGAAGCGGGCGTCGCCGCAGCCGGAGCCGCGGGGGCCGGAGTCGCCGAAGCGGGTGCCGCCGGCGCAGCAGGCGCCGGGCGGGCGGGGCCGGGACGCGCGGAGGACGGCGTCGCCGTCTTCGCGGGCGCGGCCGGTGCCGCGGAAGAGGCGGGGGCTGCTGCGGGCTTGCTGCCCGTCACCCCGTCGGCCTCGAGCTTGGCCTTGAGCTTCCGGACGACCGGGGGCTCGATGCTCGAGGACGGGCCCTTGACGAACTCGCCCATCTCTTTGAGCTTCGCCAGGGCGATCTTGGTGTCGATACCGAGGTCTGCTGCAACCTCGTGCACGCGTGGTTTCGCTGCCACTTTTCTCCTGTCTGAGGCCCGCCCAGACAGGGAGGACCGATTAACGGTGGGAGGAACTCATCTCGAGTCGCTCATTAGTTGTCCATAAGCCGTTCAGCCCTTACTTGATGAGGCGGTCCGCCGGATGCGATTCCGGTGGCCTGGTTGCCTCGTTGCGGACATCCCGAAGACATGGGTCTCGCGGGAGGTGACACCACGGCGAGCGACGGCGGACATGCCGAAAAGCCCGTTCGCGCGGTGAACCAGATCAGTCTACCCCTCGTCGGCCTGCGCCGGGCGTGTCGCGCGCTCGTCGGCCCCTTCGAGCCGGGCGACTGGCTGTCACGGGAGACGCAGGAGCGCCCCCTCGGCGCGGCAGGTCGCCGCCGCGACGCGCATGGCCTGCGCGAGCGCATCCGACCAGAATCCCTCGCCCCGGTCGTCGGAACCGATGAATGCGGACGCGACCGTCGCGAGGGTGGAGTCCCCCGCCCCCATGGTGTCGACGATGACGCCGTCCATGGGTGCGATCCCGCGCTCGACAGCGATTCCGTCGAAGGTGCGGATGAACGCGCCTCGTGATCCGGCGGTTGCCAGCACCGCGCGAGCACCGGACTCGAGAGCGCGCGTGACCGCCTCGGAGAGCTCGATCCCGTCGCCATAGAGCAGCGGCACGTCGTCGTCGCCGATCTTGGCCAGCGCGCTGACCGCCGTCGCTCGAGCCGCACCGGCCGCGAAAGCGGCGCGGTCGTGGATGAGATGGGAACGCGGATTGGCGTCGACGATCAGACGAACCCCGTCCGTGCCGACGGCATCGAGCAGAGCGTCGGTCTGCTGAGCGTCGTCGAAGGGATAGCAGCTCACGAGGACTGCGGGAGCCGCCGCGATGGCCTCGCGCTGAGCGTCGTCGAACTCGAGGTGCCGAGCCAGTGCCGCCGAGTTGAAGGTGTATCGGGGCTCGCCGTCCACCCGCTCGGAGACCGCCCGGGACGACCCGTGCTCCGACGGGCTCGCGAGCAGTTCGACACCGTGCTCCGCGAGGAAGTCCCGGATCGTGGCCCCGGCCTCGTCGTCGCCGACCATGGCGACGAGAGACGTCGGCACTCCGAGCGTCGCCAGACCCACGGCGACATTGAGGGCTGCTCCCCCGACGAACTCGCGAGCGCCCTGCTCGTCGTGGATCTCGTCGATGAGGGCGTCGCCGATGACGACCGTGCGTGCAGACATGCGCTCACCTTATCCGCGGGATGCCGCGGTCCCCGCCGAACGGGCAGGAACCGCGGAGGTGATCAATTCGACGCGCGCTTGGCACGACGGCGGCCGACGAGCAGCGCCGCCCCGCCGATCAACGCGGCACCGAAGGCGCCGGCGGTCAGACCCGCCGACTCGAACCCGGTTTCAGCGAGTGAGGGCTTCGTTACCGGTGCTGCGTCGGCCTGCACGTTTCCGGCCGGCTCGGTCTGCGGGACGCCATCGTCGAATGCCGCGTAACGGAAGATCACGCCGCCATCTCCTCCTGCGAGAGCTTCCGTGGCCGTGGTGGACCCGCCTCCCCCGAGGCCTGCCGGACGCGCAAACCCGTCCAGATCGCTGGCGTCTCCCCCGAGGCTGATGGCCCCCTCACCAGCGATGACCGGGAAAAGGGTCTCGTCCACGCCGGTGACCGCGCTGGGCACGACGCCCGGGCCACCAGCTACGAAGACACCCTGACCGAAAGAGGACTGTCCATCTCCCGTCGCCCCGCCGCCGGAGTTCACCAGGCCGCGTGCGCCTGAATCGAACCCGTTACCGCTCACGAGGTAGCTGCCACCGACGGCTTCGGTGCCGTTGAGCTCGGTCGTCCCACCGGTGGCGGGCTCGGCCGTGCTTTCGAAGCTCGAGGCGCCTCCTCTTCCGACGGTGACCTCCGCCGGGCCTGCCAGTGACACGGAGTCGACATAGACGACCTGGCCGCTGCCCGCACCGTAGGCGAATCCGCTGTTGTGTCGGGCGCCACCACCTGCACCGACGACCAGTGCGGACAGCTTGGAGAGACCTGTCGGGGCCGTGAACGTGCCGGACTTGGTGACGACGACCTGACAGACGCCGGGTGCGACCACGGTCGCGGCAGGCTCGGTCGCACCGCACGTGGGAGCCGCCACAGCGGGCGATCCTCCGGCGATGGCGAGCGCGCCACCGGCGAGCACGGTGGCTCCGATCGCAGCGCTCTTACGGCCGAAGTTCTTCGCGCTCATTGCGCCCCCTTGATCCCTGGGTGACGGTTACCCACCGTCGACCGCCCAGACTCTAACAGCATCCGAGAGACCCTCATGAGTGACGCGCGACGCTCAATCCGGTGGAGGGCGGGTCACATCCGAGGAAAGGGATCGACGGCGATCCGAGGCAACGCCGCACGGACCAACTTGCCCGTCGCATTGCGAGGGATCGCATTCACCCGGACCACGTGCCGCGGGGCGGCGTCCCCCAGCTGCTGTTCCAGATGTCGAACGAGGACGATTGGATCGAGAGCAGCGCTCGACACCACCGCGATGACGAGACGGGCGTTGCCGCGACCGTCGGGTTCGCTGAAGCAGCCCGCGTCACGCACGCCCGGGAAGTCGAGGGCGGCAGCTTCGACGCGCGCCGGGGCGATCTTCACACCTGCGGCGTTGAGGAGTTCCGATCGACGACCCTCCAGGTGGAGGACCCCGTCGACCAACCTGCCGGCGTCGCCCGGGTAGAACCACCCGTCGCGGAATGCCTCCCCCACCCCACCGACATACCCGCTGGGTGTCCCATCGCGGCGGATCCTGATGAGTCCCGTCTCACCGTCGGCGAGGGGGACGTCTGCGTCGTCGACGATCTGCAGCCGACAGCCGGCGATGAGATCACCGGCCACCTCGGCCGGCGCTGATCCGGCCCGTCTCGCGACCGTCCCCACCTCGGTGGAGCCGTAGAGGTTGACCACCTCCACGCCCAGAAGCGATTCGAGCTCGCGCGCGAGCGACTGCGGGAACGGACTCCCCGTGGCATGAACCACCCGCAGAGCCGGGAGCGTCGCACCCGTTCGGATCAGCTCGTCGACCATCCCCGACAGCTGAACGGGAGACGCCTTGATGGAAGCCACTTCACGGTGGGCGAGGAGGACGACAGTCTGTCCCGGCGTTCCGGGGAGCAGCACCGGGAGACGCCGGGACAACTGATGCGCCACGGCCTGGAAACCGCTGGCGGTGGTGGGCCCGAGCAGGGCCATGAAGGGCTGCGCGGGTATCCAGAGCCGGTTCGCCGATTCGCATCTCCGACGAACCATGTCGACCGTGAGCGGCACCGCCTTCGGCGCCCCGGTGGTTCCGCTGGAGAAGATCCAACGCTGGACGGCATCGTCCGAGGGGAAAGATCGTGGGTCCGCAGCGGCGGCGTGCCCTGCGACCACCGAGAACCCGTCCGAGTCGAGAAGCAGGACACGCTGGCCCTCGATCACATCGGAGAGTCGATCCGCGACGATCCAGTCGAAGCGGGCCGGGCCCGACGGATCCCACCCCGCGGGGACCGCCGCGCTCACCGCCGCCTCATGGAGGACGGCGTGGGATACGACTACCTCGAGAGCCGGAGGCAGGAGGATTCCGACGACCTCCCCGGGACGTACCCCTCGGGCTCGCAACCAGGCCGCGATCCGGAGCACCGAGTCGACGAATTCACCGACCGTCAGCACCAGATCGGCACTGATCAGTGCCTCGTCGTCGGGACAGTCCTCCGCCCAGCGGAGCAGCTCGGCAATCGGGAACCCGGGCGTCGGCTGCGCGGTCACCAGGAAGTCGCTTCCGCCGAGAACGGGGTCGCTCAGTCCTCGTCGAGGATGGAGTCGGGCTGGATGTCGATCTTCGCGCCCGTGAGCTTCGCGGCGAGGCGGGCGTTCTGGCCCTCCTTGCCGATCGCGAGCGACAGCTGGTAGTCGGGCACCAGCGCGCGGACGGCCTTGAGCGACGCATCGATGACGTAGGAGCTGGTGACCTTGGCGGGCGACAGCGCGTTCGCGACGAATGCGGGCAGGTCCTCCGAGTAGTCGACGATGTCGATCTTCTCGCCGCCGAGCTCGGCCGAGACGGCGCGCACGCGCTGGCCGAGCTCGCCGATGCAGGCGCCCTTGGCGTTGATGCCGGGCTCGGTCGCCTTCACCGCGATCTTCGTGCGGTGACCGGCCTCCCGGGCGAGCGAGATGATCTCGACGAGGCCGTTGGCGATCTCGGGCACCTCGAGCGCGAACAGCTTGCGCACCAGTGACGGGTGCGTGCGCGAGACGGTGATCTGCGGCCCCTTGGTGCCGCGCGCGACGCTGGTCACGAAGACGCGGATGCGCTCGCCGTGCGTGTACTGCTCGCCCGGCACCTGCTCCTCGGGGGGAAGGATCGCCTCGATGGTGCCGAGGTCGATGTGGATCATGCGGGGGTTGGGGCCCTGCTGGATGACACCGGCGATGATGTCGCCCTCGCGGCCCTTGAACTCGCCCAGAACCTTGTCGTCGCCGATATCGCGCAGACGCTGGTTGATGACCTGCTTGGCGGCGAACGCGGCGATGCGACCGAAGTCGCTCGGGCTGTCCTCGGCTTCGCCGACCACTGCGCCGTCGTCATCGAGCTCGGGGACGAACACCGAGACCTTGCCGCTCTTGCGGTCGAGGACGACGCGGGCGGGTGCGGGCTCGGAGCTGCCGTGCTTCGGCTCGGGAGCGCCGATGTGCTTGAGATACGCGGTGAGGATGGCCTGCTCGATGATCCGCACGAGCTCGTCGAACGGGATCTCGCGCTCACGCTCCATCAGACGCAGGACTGTCAGGTCGATCTCCACGGCGCACTTCCCCTATTCGCGATAGCTGTCTGCCCACGCGCGAATGCGCGCAACGGGCCGCATCTACGGTACCCGATCTCCGCGCACCACCCCACTGTCGGTGGCATGCGGAAGAATCACGCGCATGACCACGCGCACCGTTCAGCTCCGCCAGTACCGCATCCACGACGGGGAGTTCCAGAACTTCGTCGAATGGTTCCGCGACATCCTGCTGCCCGCGAAGGTCGGCTACGGCTACCACCTCGAGTTCGCCTATGCCGACGAGGAGAACAGCCTCATCACCTGGGCGGTCAGTCTCGAGGGAGACGTCGCCGGGTTCGAGCAGTTCGACGAGCACTGGATGGCGTCGACGGACCGCGCAGACGCGTTCGAGGGCGTTCCGCAGCGCATCGCCGAGAAGTGGATCACCTACCCCACGCCCGTCGCCTGACGCAGCGTCAGCGCCTGCGTCAGCGTCCGCGCAGCTTCGCCTCGATCTCGAAAACCGGGTGGAGGGGGGCGATCCGACGCAGCTGCTCGGTGGAGGGGTTCTTCGGCACATCGAAGAAGGCGCCCGCCTCCCACCCCCAGGTGTTGATGTAGGAGCGGAGCACAGGCAGTTTCGCGTCGTCGTCGAGCTCGTGCGCCGTGTAGTGCTCGACGTCGTTGCGAAGCGACAGCTCGCACTCGCCCGACTCCCGCAGATTGCGCACCCATTCGGTGGTGCCGCGTGCCGCGACGAGGTACTTCCGGTGCACGATCGTGACCGGATTCACCGCTGTCGAACGCGGTTCGCCGATACCCGGACCGCGCACCGTCAGCACGCGGGAGCCCATGAACGAGAAGCCGAATCGCTGAGCCAGGTTCATGACGAGACGGTTGACGAACACCGCCGCCCCGCCCGGCTTGACGAACTTCGTCGGTCGCTCGCTCATGGGTGCGCTTCCTCTCGCCGCTTCTCGAGATGTTCCGGTCAGCCGGCCCGGACGACGGATGCGACGCGCGCGGCGGCCTCGGCGACGGGGAGCGGTGTGCGCTCCCCCGTGCGGCGATCCCACAGCTCGACCTCGCCGTCGGCGATGCCGCGGCCCACGATGAGGATGGTCGGCACGCCGATGAGCTCGGCGTCGCCGAACTTCACGCCGGGCGACACCTTGGGGCGGTCGTCGTAGAGCACGTCGAGCCCCTGAGACTCCATCTCGGCGAGGAGTGCGTCGGCGGCCGTGTAGACGGCCTCGTCCTTACCCGTGGCGACCAGGTGCACGTCGAACGGGGACACGGCACGGGGCCAGATGAGGCCGCGGTCGTCGTTGTTCGCCTCGGCGACGAGCGCGAGGTTGCGGGTGACGCCGATGCCGTAGGAGCCCATCGTGACGGTGACGAGCTTTCCATTCGGGTCGAGTACTTTCAGGCCGAGCGCATCCGCGTACTTGCGGCCGAGCTGGAACACATGACCGATCTCGGTGCCGCGGTCGAGGGTGACGGGGCCGGATCCGTCGGGGGCGGGGTCGCCCTCACGGACCTCGGCGATCTCGACGGTCCCGTCCGCGATGAAGTCGCGGCCAGCCACGAGACCCACCACGTGCTTCTCGTTCTCGTTGGCGCCCGTGATCCAGGAGGTGCCGTCCACGACGCGGGGGTCGAGGAGGTACCGGATCGAGCTGGCCGACTCCAGTCCGAGAATCAGGCCGGTCGGCGACCACGGGCCGATGTACCCCTTGACGAGTGACGGGTTCGCGTCGAAGTCCGCCTCGGTGGCCGCAGCCACCTCGGCGGGCTGGAACGCGACCTCGGCGCGCTTGAGGTCCACCTCGCGGTCGCCGGGCAGCCCGACGACGACGAGCTCACGCGTCCCGTCGAGGTGGGTGAGGGAGAGGACGACGTTCTTCAGCGTGTCCGCCGCGGTCCACTCCCCCGACGGCTTGGGCAGACGCTCGTTGACCAGCGCCACGAGCGTGGCGATCGTGGGCGTCTCGGGCGAGTCGAAGATCTCGGCGGCCGGTGCGTCGGTGAAGTCGATGGCCGCGGGTGCGGGCGTCGTGTAGGCCTCCACGTTGGCGGTGTACCCGCCTGCGGAGCGCACGAAGGTGTCCTCGCCGATGGGGGTCGGGTGCAGGAATTCCTCGCTCTTCGAGCCGCCCATCGCTCCGGCATCCGCCGCGACGATGACGTAGTCGAGGCCGAGGCGCTGGAAGATGCGCTCGTAGGCGTCGCGCTGCACCTGGTAGCTCTCGTTCAACCCCTCGTCCGTGAAGTCGAACGAGTAGGCGTCCTTCATCGAGAACTCGCGACCGCGCAGGAGGCCGGCGCGAGGACGGGCCTCGTCGCGGTACTTGTCCTGGATCTGGAAGATGGTGAGCGGCAGGTCTTTGTAGGACGAATACAGGTCCTTCACCATCAGGGTGAAGACCTCTTCGTGCGTCGGCGCGAGCAGGTAGTCGGCGTCCTTGCGGTCCTTCAGACGGAAGATCCCGTCGCCGTACTCCTCCCATCGACCGGTCGCCTCGTAGGGCTCGCGCGGCAGCAGCCCGGGGAACAGGACCTCCTGCGCACCCGCGACAGCCATCTCCTCACGGATGATGGCCTCCACCTTGGCGCGCACCCGCAGGCCGAGCGGTAGCCAGGCGAAGATGCCGGGGGCCTGGCGACGGATGTATCCGGCGCGGACGAGGAGCCGGTGGCTCGTCACCTCGGCGTCGGAGGGATCCTCGCGAAGGGTGCGGACGAAGAGCGAAGTCATGCGGGCTGACACGGCGACCGAGTCTATCCGGCAGCGGAACGCATCCACAGACGTCCCCGGTCCAGGAGCCTCTCACCGGGGGCGCGCAGTGTGGAGGCGTCGATGCCGCGCTGGGCGGTGTCGATCCGGAATGAGGTGCGCACCATGCCGAAGATCGCCGACGTCCTCGTCGAGACCCTCGCTGCGAACGGGGTGAAGCACGTCTGGGGTGTGCCCGGCGACTCCCTCAACGCCGTGACCGACGCGATCCGACGCACCGACGGGATCGACTGGATGCTCACCCGGCATGAGGAGGAGGCCGCGTTCGCCGCAGCGGGCGAGGCGGCCATGACGAACGATCTGGCGGTCTGCGCCGGCAGCTGCGGACCGGGCAACCTGCACCTCATCAACGGCCTCTACGACGCCAATCGCAGCCGTCAGCCGGTCCTCGCCATCGCTGCGGATATCCCGACCGAAGAGATCGGGAGCTCCTACTTCCAGGAAACCAGGCCGAACGAGCTGTTCCGCGGCTGCAGCGTGTTCTGCGAGCGGGTGTCCTCCGCGGAGCAGATGCCGCGCATCGTCGAGCTGGCCATCCGCACCGCCGTCGAGAAGCGCGGCGTCGCCGTCATCGTGCTCGCCGGCGATGTGGCCCTCGCGAACATGCCGGGTACGCGCATCCCCGTCGTCCGCCGGACCGAGCCGGTCGTCGTCCCGTCGCCCGGCGAGCTCGCCGACGCAGCCGCTCTCCTCAACGGCGCGAAGAAGGTCACGATCCTCGCCGGCGCGGGCGTGGAAGGGGCGCGTGAGCAGGTACTCGCCCTCGCGGACAGGCTCGGCGCTCCGATCGTGCACGCTCTTCGCGGCAAGGAGTTCATCGAATACGACAATCCGTTCGATGTCGGCATGACCGGGCTCTTGGGCTTCGCGTCCGGATACCGGGCGATGGAGGACTGCGACGCGCTCCTCATGCTCGGCACCGACTTTCCGTACCAACAGTTCTTCCCCGACGACGCATCCGTCGTGCAGGTCGACATCCGCGGCGAGCAGCTCGGACGCCGTCACCCGGTGGACGTCGGACTCGTCGGCGATGTGGGGGCGACCGGCACGGCGCTCCTGGCGCTGCTCGAGCGTAAGACGGATCGGAAGCACCTCGAGAAATCGCTCGATCACTACGCTCGCACCCGTGAGAGCCTCGATTCGCTTGAGAAGCCGGGGCACGGCGCGATCCATCCGCAGTTTGTGACCAGGCTCATCGACGAGCTCGCCGCCGACGACGCGGTCTTCATCCCCGACGTCGGCACCCCGGTCATCTGGGCCTGTCGGCACCTTCACATCGGCGAGCGCCGACGCCTGATCGGGTCCTTCTGGCACGGAACCATGGCGGCCGCGCCCCCCCTCGCGATGGGCGCGCAGGCGGTGGATCGCTCGCGCCAGATCGTGGTGCTGGCGGGTGACGGCGGTCTGTCGATGATGCTGGGCGAGCTCATCACCGCGGTGGCACACGACCTGCCGATCAAGGTCGTCGTCTTCGACAACGCGGCGCTCGGGTTCGTCGAGGTGGAGATGAAGGCCGCCGGCGTCGTGAACTACGGGACCGGACTCGCCAATCCCGACTTCGGAGCCGTCGCGCGCGCCGTCGGCATGCACGGTGAGAACGTCACCGAGGCGGGCGACCTCGAAGGCGCCCTGCGGAGGGCCTTCGAGCACGACGGCCCCGCCCTCGTGTCCGTCGCGGTCGAGCGCCAAGAGCTGTCGATGCCGCCGAAGATCGGGCTCGACCAGGCCGGCGGCTTCGCTCTCTACGCGATGCGCACCGTCCTGGCCGGCAACGGACGCGAGCTCATCGACCTCGCGAAGGCGAACATCCGCCAGCTGCTCTAGAGGTCTGAGCTGAAAATGCGCCCATCGGCCGGTCCGGATGACCCGACCGCCCCTACGGTCGGTGCATGGCACCGGATACTTCCTCCGTTGGAGGCGTGGTCGCCCTTCGAGCGCGCTTCCGTCGGACCGAGCGCATAACGGCCTTCGTCACCCTCTCGGTCGCGGGCGTGTTCCTCGTCGTCGGGCTCGTCGTCGCGGTGTTCGGCGTGTTGACGGTCGACGTGCAGTTCGTGTTCCTCGCGCTGGGCACGGGATCGGTGGTCGGGAACGTCCTGTTCACCCTCCGGAATGCCGGTGACGAGATCCCCTGGGCTCGCGACGGCGACTCGATGCCGGCGAAACCGATCCGCAAAGCGGCGCTCTCGGGTGGTACGTCCGGCTTGAACGACGGGCAGGTAGGCGAGGCTACGCGCTGGGCGGCTCAGGAGAGCCTGCACCTGCGGGCGAGTGTCGTCAGTGCGATCCTGACGATCGCTGCAATCACGGGCTTCCTCATCGTTCCCCAGCTGGTGACCGGCGCCGTCGGCCCTTTGGGGTGGGGCTTGATCGCGCTCTACGCGACTCTTCTGGGCCTCACCGTCCCGATGTCTATACGTCAACGTCGTCTCGACGGCTTCGCGTCGCGGATGGGCGCGTGGGACGGCGCCCGGTCCACCGTCTCTGACTAAAGATGCAGCCAGCGGGCTTGCCCCGGTCAGTGCACCGTCGGCATCTGCGTGTCCCACGCGGGGCGGCGGATCAGCGCGGCGGACAGCGACGAGCCCACGAGAACGCCGAGCATGATCGCGAGGACGGTCATGGCGACGGTGAGAAAGCCCGACGCATCGGCGCGCGTGATCGAGGCGAGGCCGAGCGACCCCGGGACGAGGAGCCAGAACGTGGGGCGGAACGTCGCGATGGCAGGCAGCTCGGGGCGGAACCGCTCCACCAGGCGCGCGGCGACGAGGAGCGTTGCGGCGGTCACGGCGGTGGCGGCGAACGCACCCGTCACCGCGGTCAGCGCGAGGGAGAGCGCATAGGCGACGAGGAGTCCGACGGTCATCACCGACCCGAGCACCCGCGGCGCGCTGAGACTGATGGCGACCCCGAGACCGATCACGAGGGTCGCGGGCCACGCGAGCGCGGCCGGGACAGGATCCGCGGCGGCCTCCACCATGGTCAGATGGCGCACGCCGTCGAGAAGCACGACGCCGGTTGTGGCCCCCGCGGCGAGCATCCCCCAGATGAGCAAGCCCGACAGAAGGCGTCCGCCTCCCGATACGACGTCGCCACCCGCGATCTCGAGGACCGCGTTCGTGACCGTCGCCCCGGGGATGAGCATCACGATGGGCGCGCACAGCGCGAGGACCGGGAGCGCGTCCTGCCCCGTCGACACGGCGACGGCGCCCACGGCCAGCGCGGATCCGAGGGCCGCGGCGAACGGCACGACGGCGGCGAGGCTCGGCATGCGGACCGCGATCAGCAGGAGCAGGCCGACGAGGGCGCCGAGCACGGCGTCGGTCGGCACGGCCCACCACGGCAGGCCGAACACGACGGCGACTCCCCCGGACATCAGCGCCCCACCGACCGCTCCTCGCCACCAGGAACCGGGTACGGGCGCAGCCGTCTCGCGAGCGACGCGGGCGGCGGTATCGGGAAGGGAGACGCCGCTCTCCGCACGGGCGGCAAAGTGCGCGATCCGTCCGACCTGCGCGAAGGTCAGCTGCGCACCGGACGCGGGCACGATCGCCGGTCGGGCCGCCCCCGGGGTGTCGACGATGACCGCCGCGGGGAGCACACCCACGACCGTCTCCCCCTCACCGGAGGCGTCGCGGGCCGCGATCCGTCGCACGATCCCGCCCACATCCGTCGTGGCGTATCCGGCGTCGAGGAGTCCCGCGCCGATGACGGCGAGATCGTGCTCACGGGCCGACCGGGTCGCGCCGGCAGTCGATGTCACGGCACCGACCCTAGTGATCGGCGCACCGTCCCGCACCGCCGGACCGACGCGACCGGCCCCCGGATCGTGGTCAGACGGGCTGAAGGGAGCGGTCTCCACTGATGCTCGTCAGGCGCAGAGCGAGCACGGATCCGATCACGACGAGCACCATCGTCACGGCGTTGAGGCCGGAGAAGCCGATCTGCGACAAGACCAGCCCCGCGAGAGCGCCGCCGGTCGCGCCGCACAGGCTCATGACGGTGTCCGATAGGCCCTGCACGGACGGGCGATGGGCGATGTCCGTCGACTCGGCGACGATCGCGGAGCCCGCGACGGTGGCGGCAGACCAGCCGAGACCGAGGAGGATCAGCGCGATCGTCACGGCGAGAGCGGACTGAGACGCCATCCATCCGGTCAGCAGCGACGCGGCGAAGAGGATCTCGCCGATCAGCACGACCGTGCCGCGGCCGATCCGATCGCTCAGGGCACCGAAGACGGGTGACAGCCCGAACATCCCGAGGGTGTGAAGGCTGATGGTCAGGCCGATGACCGTGAGGGTGGCGCCCTGATGCGCCAGATGCACCGGTGTCATGGCCATCACCGCGACCATCGTGGCGTGGGCGAGCGAGACGATCGCGATGCCCGCCCTTCCTCGGGAACCGGCCGCCCGGAACCCGTCGCCCAGCCTGCGGCGGGTGGTCGTTGTCGGCGCAGCTCCGCTCAGACGACGAGCCTCGCGCAGCGGATCGGGACGCAACGCGATGAGGTAGAGCGCTGCAGCTGCGATCTGACACGCGGCGGTAATGAGGAACGGCCCCGTGAGATCCGGGAGGCCGAGCGCCGCCCCGAGGGCTTGTCCGGGCCCGACCAGGTTGGGGCCGACGACGATCCCGATGGTCGTGGTCCAGACCACGATCGACAGGTCGCGCCCGCGATGAATCGAGGATGCCAGGTCGGTCGCTGCGAAGCGTGCCTGGAGGTTGACCGCGGTCCCGACGCCCAGCAGGAGGAGCGCGACGAGGAGCAGCACGGGGTTGCCGAGCGTCGCGGCGCCGATGACCGCGAAGGCGCCGAGCATAGCGAGACCCGCCCCCGTGGCGAGCGCCGGTCGACGACCTGCGAGGCTCGCGAGACGCGCCAGCGGAATCGCGAAGACCGCGGCTCCGAGCGTCCCGGCTGTGGCGGCGAGGCCGGAGATGCTCTCATCACCGGCGACGGCGGAGAGCAGCAGAGCGCCGATCGACACGCCCGCCCCCAGCCCCACACCGGCCAGAACCTGGCCCAGCGAGAGGACGAGGAGGACGCGGCGCTGAACCGCGCGGTCGGGCGGCGGGAGGCTCATTGGTCCGACGCTACCGGCGCGGACGCCCGACCACTCGTACGGAGCAGCCGGAGGTGCGGCCGGGTCAGGCGGTGACGACCTCGACGGTCCCGCTCTCGGCGTTCGGGCCCATCTCGTCCGCGATACGGTTGGCCTCTTCGATCAGGGTCTTCACGATCTCCGACTCGGGCACGGTCTTGATGACCTCGCCCTTGACGAAGATCTGGCCCTTGCCGTTACCGGACGCGACACCCAGGTCGGCCTCGCGAGCCTCACCGGGTCCGTTGACGACGCAACCCATGACGGCCACGCGGAGCGGAACGCTCATGCCCTGGAGACCCTCCGTCACGCTGTCGGCGAGGGAGTAGACATCGACCTGCGCGCGTCCGCACGACGGGCACGACACGATCTCGAGCTTGCGCTCCCGCAGGTTGAGCGACTGCAGGATCTGCAGGCCGACCTTGACCTCCTGCGCGGGCGGGGCGGAGAGGGAGACGCGGATGGTGTCGCCGATTCCCTCGGCGAGCAGGATGCCGAACGCGGTCGCGCTCTTGATGGTGCCCTGGAACTCGGGGCCCGCCTCGGTGACACCGAGGTGGAGCGGCCAGTCGCCGCGCTCGGCGAGCAGACGGTAGGCCTTGACCATGACGATCGGGTCGTTGTGCTTGACCGAGATCTTGAAATCGTGGAAGTCGTGCTCCTCGAAGAGGCTGGCCTCCCACTGGGCGCTCTCTGCGAGCGCCTCGGGAGTCGCCTTGCCGTACTTCTGCAGTAGGCGGGGGTCCAGGGATCCGGCGTTGACACCGATGCGCAGGCTGACGCCGGCATCCTTGGCGGCCTTGGCGATGGCGCCGACCTGGTCGTCGAACTTGCGGATGTTGCCGGGGTTCACACGGACCGCGGCGCAGCCGGCGTCGATCGCCTGGAAGACGTACTTCGGCTGGAAGTGGATGTCGGCGATGACCGGGATCTGGCTCTTCTTCGCGATGATGTGCAGCACATCCGCGTCGTCCTGGCTGGGCACCGCGACGCGCACGATGTCGCATCCGGAGGCGGTCAGCTCGGCGATCTGCTGGAGCGTTCCGTTGATGTTCGTGGTCGCGGTCGTGCACATCGACTGGACGCTGACGGGGGCGTCACCTCCGACGAGGACCTTGCCGACCTTGATCTGACGTGACTTGCGACGCGGGGCGAGGACCTCGGGCGCGGGCTTGGGCATACCGATGTTGACTGCGGGCACGTCCCCAGGGTAATCCCGCCCGGGTGAACAGAAGCCGCGTCTCCCCCAGATCGGATGTTCCGGCACAGCCCGCACGTTCCGGCGGGAAGTGCTCGCCGGAACGTGCGGGCTGTGCCGGAACATCCGATCGAGGGTCAGGAGGGCGATGAGCCGCGCAGGACTTCGAGACGGGCGCGGTAGTCGACCTCGTCGATGTCGCCGCGTGCGAACCGCTCCGAGAGGATCTGCTCGGCGGACGGACCGCGCTGGGCGGGAGGCTGCCCGCCCGCGGGCGCGGCCCACGGCCCGACGTGTCCGCGCCGACGAGAGCGGACCAGCATGAAGACGAGCAGTCCGATCACGATGAGCCAGAAGATCGGGACGAGCAGGTGCAGCCATGGGAAGCCGGGGTGCCCCCACGGGCCGCCGTGGGCGGCGGCGCCGTGTGCTGCGTGTGCGACGGTGACAAGGGACATGGGTGCCTGCTTCCTCTTCGGGTGGCCGCTGCTGCTCGAGCGGCTCGGTCACCAGCCTCGCTTCACACCCCCGCCGGCGAATCGGCCGCGGCGACGCTTGATGACTACACCGTGAGGAGTAGGCGACCGCTCGGCACTCATCCGCGAGATCGGCGCCGCACTCACTTCCAGCCGGGGGCGACGAGGCCCGACTCGTAGGCGAGGACCACGAGTTGCACTCGGTCTCGCACGCCCGTCTTGCCGAGGATCCGCGATACGTGAGTCTTCGCGGTGAGAGGTGAGACGAACAACGCCTCCGCGATCTCGTCGTTGCTGCGTCCGGCGGCGACCTGCAGCAGCACGTCGCGCTCCCGGTCGGTGAGGGAGGCGAGCCGGGCATCGTCGCGAGGCGGACGAGCACCCTCGGCCACACGGGAGAGGAGTCGCTTCGTCACCCCGGGCGAGAGCAGGGCGTCACCCGCGGCGATCACACGGACCGCCCGGATGAGCTCCACGGGCTCGATGTCCTTCACGACGAATCCGCTCGCACCCGCCTGGATCGCGGCGACCACGTAGTCGTCGAGCTCGAACGTCGTCACGACGAGCACCCTGGTCGCTGAGAGGTCGGGGTCGCCCACGATGCGCTCGGTGGCCTCGATGCCGTCTCCCCCGGGCATTCGGAGGTCCATGAGGACGACGTCCGGATGTTCGGTGCGCGCCACGGCCACCGCCTCGTCGCCCGTGCCGGCCTCGCCCACCACGCGGATGTCGCCTTCGGCTTCGAGCAGCGCACGGAACCCCCCGCGCACCAGTTGTTGGTCGTCGGCGATCGCCACCGTGATGGTCATTCATTTCCTCCGGGGATCACGGCGTGAACGCGGAACCCTCCGTCGGCGCCGGGCCCCGCGTCGAGGACGCCTCCCAGCAGAGCGGCGCGCTCGGCCATCCCGGTCAGTCCACCCCCGGGCACGGGAACCCCGGAACGCGGGCCGTCGTCGACGATGATCAGCTCGACGGAACCGGTCGGAGTGCCCGTGGCCGACACGCGGACGTGCGCTGCCTGCGAGTGGCGCAGCACGTTGGTCAGGCTCTCCTGAACGATCCGGTAGAGCGCGAGCTGCACGGCGGCGCCGGTTTCCTCGGGTACCCGGATGTCGCTCTGCACCGCGATCCCGGCTGCCCGGAGCGGGTCGGCGAGTGCCCCGATGTCATCGAGTCCCGGCACGGGGCGACGAGGAGCATCGTCGACGTCGCGGAGCACACCGATCACGCCGCGTACCTCGTCGAGCGCGTTCTTGCTGGCGATCTTGATGGCGGCGAGCGCCTCACCGGCCCGCTGAGGCTGACTGTCGAGAAGGTGGAGACCCACCGCGGCCTGGACATTGATCGACGACAGGGAATGGGCGAGCACGTCGTGCAGCTCTCTCGCCATCCGGACGCGTTCCGATTGGCCGGCTTCGCGGATGAGCTCAGCCTGCGTGCGGCGCTCGCGGTCGAGTCGGTCCCGCCTGCTCCGAACGAACTCCCCCGCACCCACCGCGATCAGCATCGCGACCCCGAGGAGGCCGAGGCGGCGGGGCGAGGCGACGACGTCTCCGGCGATGAGCAGGGTCAACACGACCGTCCAGGTCACCGCGAGCGAGACCAGGGCCCACACTCGGGCTCCCCGCACGATGGCGATTGCGGTAGCGAAGACCAGGGCGACCGGAGGGGTGCCGAGCCCCGGACCGGAACCGGGGCCCACTGCCGGAGCCAGCACGATCCCCGCCATCGCCATGACCGACGCGATCGCGACGACGGGGCCCGGCCACCGGCGCGCTCCGAGCAGCGCGAGTGGGCCTGCCGCCGCGGCGACCAGGGCGAGAAGCGTTCCCGACGACACCCCGTGGCGCTCCATCGAGATGGCGGTGGCGGGCACCTGAACGATGAGCGAGACGACGACGGGGATGAGGAGGCGCAGCACCGCCGGTCCGAGCGGATCCGACTCCGCTGACTGCACCCGCTCAGATGCGTCGACGCGC
Source organism: uncultured Naasia sp. (assembly GCA_913778905.1). Taxonomy (GTDB): domain Bacteria; phylum Actinomycetota; class Actinomycetes; order Actinomycetales; family Microbacteriaceae; genus Naasia. Next base: position 71,193 of record CAJYYA010000023.1, read on the forward strand.
GCGGAAGCCGGGTCGGACTGCATCATCCGGCGATGCTAATCGCGCCTGTCATGAGCACGCATCGGCCCCTGGGACCGGGTCGGTGTACTCCGATCGATGTACTCCGCTTACTTTCACCGCACGTTGCGGCGGTATGCACTAGCCGGAACGTGCGGTTTATGCCGGAACATCCGATCTAGCCGAGGGAGATGGGCTTGACGATGTCGGCGTAGATCAGGAGGGCGCTCATGCCGCCCAGGATCAGGACGACCGTGAACGTCAGGGGCATGAGGCGGGCCGCATCGACCGGGCCGGGGTCGGGGCGGCGCCGCAGTTTGGCGAAGGCGCGCTTCGTGGCCTCCCACAGTGCCGTGAGCACGTGGCCACCGTCGAGTGGGACGAGCGGGACCAGGTTGAACACGAACAGCGCGATGTTGAGCGAGGCCAGGATCCCCAGGATCGAGGCCACCTTCGACTCGACCGGGACGCTGTCCATGGCGGCGATGTCGCCCGCGAGGCGGCCGACGCCGACGACGCTGATCGGACCGTTCGGATCGCGCTCCCCGGGCCCGAACGCGGCCTGCGCGACATCGATGAGACGCTGGGGCAGGTGGATGATGACGCCCACCACCGCTTCGACGTTGTTGCCGACCGTGGGGAGCACCGACGAGAGCGGCTGGGGTTGGAGGGTCTGCTGGGATCCGATGCCGAGCACACCGACCTCGGTCGTCTCCGGTTGCCCGTCGGCCCCGAGCACAGGCTTGCCGTCGTCGCCGTAGACGTAGCGCTCGGTCTGGAGCGGAGTGGCCTGGATCGTCTGATCCGAGCCGTTCCTGTCGACGACGAACGTCAGATCCTTGCCCGCGGAGTCGCGGATGATGTCCGTCGCGGCGGCCCACGAGTCGATGGGTGTTCCGTCGATGCTCACGATGCGGTCGCCCGGTCGAATGCCTGCGGCCGCCCCCGGCGCGGCCGGGAAGGACGGCTCGCACGTCGCCGACGTGCTGGATGCGGGCAGCACGCACTGGGAGACGGATCCGATGGTCGTCGTCGTCGCGGCGACGCCGAAGCCGGTGAGGACGATCGCGTAGAAGAGGATGCCGAGCAGGAGATTGACGGTCGGACCGCCGAGCATGATGACGATCCGCTTCCACACCGGCAGCCGGTAGAACGAGCGGCCGTCCTCGTTCTCGCCGATGGTGGACGCGCTCGTGTCTCGGGCGTCCTGCACGAGCTGGTTGAAGACCCCGGTCGTCGCGGTCCTCCCCTTGCCCCCCGAGGCGACGGGCGGGTACATGCCGATCATCGCGATGTAGCCGCCGAGCGGGATCGCCTTGAGGCCGTACTCGGTCTCACCCCGGCGGAAGGAGAACACGGTTCGGCCGAAGCCGACCATGTACTGGGTCACCTTGACGCCGAAGAGCTTGGCGGGGATCAGATGCCCGACCTCATGGAGGGCGATCGAGAGCGCGACGCCGATCGCCACCGCGAGCACGCCTCCGATGAATGCGGAGACGGCCGCGATGTCGAAGTTCACGACCGAATTTTAGGCTCGCGACGCTATGAGCGCGCTTCGCGGCTCCCAAGGCGCGCGATCGAATAGGTGTTGCCAAGGCACGAGCGGGAGACTGTGGGCAGTACCCGGCCGCCTCCGCTTGCGGCCGACACCGTCAGGACCGGAGGAAGGAGAGGCTTCATGACTGCACGATCGGCGGATCCGGTGGCCCTCCTCGGCGGTCGCTATCGGATCGGGCAGCTCATCGGACGCGGCGGCATGGCCGAGGTGTACCGCGCGACCGACGAACGGCTCGGCCGAGAAGTGGCGGTCAAGCTGTTCCGCCCGGGCGTCGCCGCCGTCGAGGATCTCCGCCGGGTGCGCTCCGAGATCCGCACTCTCGCCACCCTGGCGCACCCCGGCCTGGTCACGCTGCACGACGCCGCCGACGGGGACGACGGGACGCCCGCCTACCTGGTGCTCGAACTCGTCCGCGGCTCCGACCTCGGCGCCCTCATCCGCACGGGCGCGCTCAGCTCCGCCGAGTCGGTCGCGCTGGTCCGCGAAGTGGCCTCGACACTCGCCTACATCCACGCTCGCGGGATCGTGCACCGCGACATCAAACCCGAGAACGTGCTGGTCGCCCGCGGCGAGGACGGCGCCCTGCACGCCAAACTGGCTGATCTGGGCATCGCGCGGATCCTCGGTGACTCGCGCCTGACCGAGGCCGGGGCCGTCATCGGAACCGCCGCCTACCTGAGTCCCGAGCAGGTCATGGGCGAGGAGGTCGGCACCGAGGCCGACGTCTACGCGCTCGGTCTCGTGCTGCTCGAGGCCCTCACCGGGCGCCCGGCGTACGAGGGCGGCAAGCTCGAACAGGCCCTCGCGCGCGTCAACCGACCCCCGGAGATACCGGACTGGCTCGACGACGCGGACGCCGTTCTGATCGAGGACATGACGGCCCGGGATCCCGCCGACCGGCCGAGCGCTCGCGACGCGGTCACCGAACTCGCCGCGTGGACATCGGGCGATGCGCCGTGGGACGAGGACGCTCACCTGGATGCGGCCGCGGGTGTCGCCGGCGCCGCTCACGCGAGCATCGACCGGACCGAGGTCCTCGGTGCCACAGCAGGGACTCAGCGCTTCGACGACGAGATCGACGAGTACGACGATGTCGATGACGGCGAGTGGGAGGACGGCGACGAGTCGGGCGATCAGGACGACGTCCGCACCCGTGTGTTCGAGCATCCCGACGCGACGGAGTCGCCCCGCACGGAGGTCCTAGGCTCGAGCGGAGCCGACGGACGCACCGAGGTGCTGGGACGCCCCCGAGCCGAGGATCCGACCGCGGTGCTCCCCGTGGCCGGTGCGTACGCGGGCGCTTCCCATCACGGGGGCGACGATGCACGGACCGAACTCCTCGGGGCGGGCCCTTCCGGCACGCCCTACGAGGCGCCCCGTTCGGCCTATCCCGTCCTCGCCGCTCCCACGGAGAAGCAACTGCGCCGCGCGGAGTCGCGCCGCACCGCCTGGCGCCGGATCGGCGTGACCGTCGCGGTGCTGACCGTCCTCTCCGGCGCGGCGCTCGCGATCTGGCCCGTTCTCGAAGGCATCGCTCCGACCGCGCAGACGGCGGCCCCCACCTATCCGACCGTGGAGAACTCGCTGGCCGACGGTGTCGCGGCGCTGGAGGGTTCCGTCACGGGCCGCGGATCGACCGAGAGCGCGCGTGCCTCCATCGAAGCCGCCATCCTCGACGTCGCGACGACCGCGTCGGCCTCGGACTTCGACGGGACGCAGACGGCCCTCGACTCGCTCGAGGACGTACTGGCGCGGGCCGTCCTCGACGACCAGCTCACCGGCGCGCGATACGACGCCGTGCGGACCGCGCTGTTCCAGGTGCGCGACGGTCTCGCCCCCGCACGGGAGGAGGCTGCCGCCGAAGCCGAGCGCGAGCGCCTCGCTGCCGAGGAGGCCGAACGGCAACGACAGGCCGAACTCGAGCGTCAGGCGGAAGCCGAGCGTCAGGCCGAACTCGACCGCCAGGCGGAGGAGCAGCAAGGCGGATTCGGTCAGACCCTCGACGACCTCGGTCAGAACATCAGGGACCAGTTCGAGCGGTGGACGCAGGGGTTCTGACCTGCGTCGTCGACCGGGGCAGCCCGGCGATCAGCTCTGGCGGGCGATGAGCCGATCGGCGGCTTCCCTCGCGTCGCGCTCGACTTCGAGGAGCGACTCCACCGTCAGTTCTTCGGCCGGCTCGGCGTGAGAGTCGACGATGGCCTCCACGGTCTCGAGGATGCGCAGGAACCCGATCCGCCCCGCGTGGAAGGCGTGCACGGCCTGCTCGTTCGCGGCGTTGAACACCGCGGGGAAGGTGCCGCCCAGCCGGCCGACGCGCTTGGCCAGCTCGACCGCGGGGAACGCCTCCGAGTCGAGCGGCTCGAAGGTCCATGCCGAGGCCGTCGTCCAGTCGAGCGGGACGCCGACACCTGGCACCCGGTTCGGCCAGTCCAGACCGAGCGAGATCGGCAGACGCATGTCGGGCGGCGAGGCCTGAGCGATGGTCGATCCGTCGATGAACTCGACCATCGAGTGGACGATCGACTGCGGGTGCACCGTGACGGCGATGTCGTCGTACTCGACGTCGAAGAGCAGGTGCGCCTCGATGACTTCGAGTCCCTTGTTGACGAGCGTCGCCGAATTCGTCGTCACGACGAGGCCCATGTCCCACGTCGGATGAGCGAGCGCCTCACGCGGGGTCACGTCGGCGAGCGACTCGCGGGAGCGGCCGCGGAACGGACCGCCCGAGGCGGTCAGCACCAGCCGGCGCACCTCCGCCTGCGTTCCCGAGCGGAGGGCCTGCGCGATAGCCGAGTGCTCGGAGTCGACGGGGACGATCTGCCCCGGTGCCGCAAGCCGCGTCACGAGGTCGCCACCCACGATCAGGGACTCCTTGTTGGCGAGCGCCAGGGTCCGGCCGGCCTCGAGTGCGGCGAGGGTGGGCCCCAGACCGACGGATCCGGTGATGCCGTTCAGCACCACGTCGGCGTCGACGTCACGGACGAGCTTCGCCGCGTCCTCGGCTCCGAGCGCCGTGCGGGTGACACCGAACGCCTCGGCCTGGCTCGCGAGACCGGCGGCATCCGTCCCGGCGGCGAGACCGACCACCTCGAACGAGTCGCGGTTCGCCGCGATCACGTCGAGAGCCTGGGTCCCGATGGAACCGGTGGAGCCGAGGATGAGCACACGTCGCACTCGTCCATCCTGGCCCATCCACGCCGGAGGACCGCCTACCCTTGACGCTCGTGGGGGGAATCATCAGTGGGCTCGTCGTCGGTGCTCTCGCGGTGGCGACGGCGTTCGCTCCCGCCCTCCCGCTGACGGCGAGCGCTCCGGTCGCCGACTCACCGGCTCCCGCCGTCGCGAGCTGGTCGACGAACCCGTCGATCGCGACCAGGGTCGCGCAGTCGGCCGACTTCGATCCCGGCTTCCTCATCAGCGACGAGACGTTCTACACCTCGGACAGGATGGACGCGGCCGGTATCCAAGCGTTTCTGGAGAGCGTGCCGTGTCAGCCGCAGGACGGTGTCGACTGCCTGAAGGACTTCCGCGAGACCACCCCCGATGTGCCCGCCGTGGCGACCGGGCACTGCGATGCGTACGCGGGCGACGAGTGGGAATCGGCCGCCGTGATCATCGCGGGTGTCGCGCAGGCGTGCGGCATCAACCCGCAGGTGCTTCTCGTGCTGCTGCAGAAGGAGCAGTCGCTCCTGACCCGCCCGACCCCGTCGGGATACGAGCGGGCCATGGGCTACGCCTGCCCGGACACGGCCGACTGCGACACCGAGTACTTCGGGTTCTTCAATCAGACATATAACGCGGCGTGGCAGTTCCGGCAGTACACGCTCTTCCCGGACGACCGGGCCTTCGGGATCGGCACCGTCGACGTCGGGTTCAACCCGCAGGCCTCGTGCGGATCCGCTCCGGTGGACATCCGCAATCAGGCCACCGCGAACCTCTACCTCTACACGCCGTATCAACCCAACGAAGCCGCGGTGGCGAATCTGTACGGCGACGGCGACGACTGCTCCGCCTACGGCAACCGCAACTTCTGGCGCATCTTCAGCGACTGGTTCGGCTCGCCCACGACCGAGAAGTTCCCCTCCTGGATGGGTCAGTGCCTGACCCGCGAGGGCGGCCGTCCCTGCGTCGACGAGTTCTGGATGCCCGCCGCCCAGCGCTGAGTCGGCGTATTCGCGTGCCGATGTCCCGTCATCTGGGGATGCTGCGATTAGGCGGCCGGCGGCATGCAGGTCGTCCATGTCGACAAGTCCGGCCAGATCGCGCGCCCCACCCACTCCTGGGCCTAGAGCCGGATCAGGCTCGGCCCCGTACCTGCGTCTGCGCGGTGCGCGAACACGTCGAGCACACGTCGACGGGTGCACGAGCATGGAGGGATGCGAATCCTCGTACTGGGTGGGACAGCGTGGCTGGGGCACCGGATCGCGGCGACGTTCGTCGAACGCGGACATGACGTCACGTGCGTGGCGCGCGGATCCGCCATCCCCGCGGGCGCGCGTCTGGTGAGTGCCGACCGCGACCATGACGACGCTCTCGAGTCCGTTCGTCGGGAGCAGTGGGATGCCGTCGTCGACGTCGCCGGCGATCCTGGGCACGTGCGCCGCGCGGTCCGCGACCTCGAACACGTGACCGGACGGTATGTGTTCGTCTCGACGGTCAATGTCTACGCGTCGCATGACGTCATCGGCGCCGATGAGGACGCACCGATCCTCGACCCACTCGCGGCGAGCGCACCCCTCGGTCCGGCGTCCTACGGACAGGCGAAGGTCGCCTGCGAGAACTCCATCGTCACGACTTTCGGCAGCGACCGCGTCCTGATCGCCCGCTCCGGGCTCATCTGCGGCCCCGGGGATCCGACCGGTCGCACGACCTACTGGCCATGGCGCTTCGCTCACCCGGCCGACCGAACCGGTGTGCTCGTCCCTGACTCACCCGGTCTGCCGACGTCGGTGATCGACGTCCGCGATCTCGCCGATTGGCTGGTCACGTCGACCGAGCGAGGACTCGTCGGGGTGTTCAATGCGACGGGGCACCCCATTCCCTTTCCACAGCACATCGCGGCGGCTCGTGAAGCCGCGGGAAGCGACGCGATCCCGGTGGCGGCAGACGAGCAGTGGCTCACCGAGCACGGGGTCTCGGAGTGGGCGGGCGACCGATCGATGCCGCTGTGGTTGCGAGACCGCGCCTGGTACGGCTTCGGTGCACGCTCGAACGCGCGGGCGATCGCGGCCGGACTTGATCTGCGCCCCTTGGTCGCCTCCCTTCGCGATGGAGCGGCCGCCCGCGAGATCTCGCCTCCGGACGCGCGCGTGGCGGGCCTGAGCGACAACGACGAGCGAGCACTCCTGGCCGACTGGACGAAGGGGGCCTGATCGCCCGTCCGTCCATTCGGGCGACTCAGTCGGCGACGGTGATCGGCTCGTGAAGGACCGGGAAGTTCATCGATGCGGCGATGAAGCAGTTCTCCGCGGCCTCGGCGTGGATCCGCTGAGCGAGCTCGATCTGAGCCGGGTCCGCGACCGTGACCCTGGGACGCAGCGTGACCTCGGTGAAGTGGCCCGCGTTCCCCTCCTGCACCATCGTGCCGGTGGCGTCGTCGGTGTACGCCGTGACGATCACGCCGTTGCGCAGGGCCGTGTGGAGATAGGACAGCATGTGGCACTCGGCGAGCGCCGCGATGAGCAGCTCTTCCGGATTCCACCTGGTCTCATCGCCGTGGAACACGCGAGCCGAGGACGAGGCGATGGGTTCCTTGCCCGGAGCCGTCACGACGCCGCTGCGCTCGTAGTCGCGATAGCCGCTCGTGCCGGTGCCGCGGTTGCCGGTCCACTCGATGGACAGGGCGAAGGAATGGTCGGCGCTCATACGGGCGATGCTAGCCGCCGGTGCGACCCCGCCCGAAGGAGGGGCCGCACCGGGACGTCACTCAGGCGCGACGACGACGGCCGACCGTGACGGCCGCCAGGCCGGCGAGGAGCAGGACGGCACCGATGCCGATGAACGGGGCGATGTCCGCGCCCGTCGAGGCGAGTGACGCCGCGTCCTTCCCGGTCGCCCCCGCGGGCATCGGAAGGGGGACCGCCCCGCCGTTCCCGGCCCCGTCGGTTCCGCCGCCTCCCGTTCCCGGGTCGACGATCGGACCCGTGCAGTCGATGCTGCCCATGCGGAGCGAGAACCCGTCGGTGTCGGCGTCGTCGGCGTAGAACGTCGGCTTGACACCACCGCGGCACTGGCTGTCGTCGGCGACCGCGAAGCCTTCGTTCGCATAATTGGCTGCCTCGGCCGGGCGCGAATAGAGCGCCGACGGGGTGAAGGAGCCGCTGGCGCCGAGACGGTATTCGGCGATCCGGCCGCCGCAGGCCTCGTCGCACACGACCCACAGTGATCCTCGGTCGGCGTCGTACTGGACGTCCGCCACCAGGGCGAAGTCGACATCGCTCTTCACGTCGATGGTCGCGACCCGGGCGAACGAGCCGTCGTCCATGAGCGCGTAGGCGTAGACGGACGCGGTGCCCTCCACGCCGACGAAGAAGAGGCCGCCCGTGTGTGCTGCATAACGCGACGGGTCGTAGACGGCATCGGTGGTCGCATCGACGAAGCCACCCGAGACCAGAGCGGAGTCGGGGATCCAGGTGATGCCCTCGAGGCCCGCGTTGGCTCCGAGGCCGGGGAAGTCGGCCGCGAGATTCCACTCCCGGGTCGCCTGCAGCGAGGTCGCCGAGCCCGACACGTCGAAGCGGAGGACGGAGGGGCGGCTCACACCCGATGCGGCGTTGTTGCGCTCGGTCGACACGTAGACGCCACCGGCGGAATCGTCACCCGCGACCGTCACGCCCTCGGCATCCACGATGCCGGTCTCGCCGTTCGGATAGCCGAGCTTCTTGCCCGCCGACCAACCGTCGGTGGTCGAAGGCGCCCAACCTCCTGCACCGTCCGACTCGATGCGGTAGAGCAGGCCGTCGCCGTTCTGCACGGCCCACAGCGTCCCCGGCGCACCGGTCCCCGAGGGCTCCCAGTCGAGGCCGCTCAGGTCGCCACTGAAGGTATCGGCGTCGTCGAGCGTCGTGACGGTCTGTCCTCCCGGCCACGCGACGGGGTTGAGGATGCCGGCGCATTCGTTGACGGCGCCGCGGGTGGGGACCGACGTGGACGTGATCGCACCGGTACCGTCCGGGCAGCGTCCGTAGCTGGTGGAGGCGTGATCGGTCCAGGCGTACTGGTCGAGGAGGGTCACGCCGTCCTTCTCGAACAGACGCACCGAGTCGGGCGCGCCGAGGCCGAAGTCGAAACCGGTCGTCCCGTCGCCTCGGTCGAGCACGAGATAGGCGCCCGCAGCCACGGTCGTCCCAGCCGGGATACGAAAGGTGTGCGCGTCGTCGTCGTCACGGAGGATCAGGCCGCTCGCGTCGACGGTTGCCGTTCCGACGTTCTTGAGCTCGACCCAGTCGCCGGGGGTGCCGCCCTCGGACTCCACCTCGTTGATGACCAGCGGCGTGGAGCAGTTGTTGGGGGCACCCTTCGTCGACACCGTCGTCGTCGTCATGTCGCCGGTCCCGTCGGGGCAGCGCCCGTAGGTGACGGCCGCGTGGTCGGTCCAGGAATACGACGCGATGGCGGTGACGCCGTCGGCGGCGAAGAGCCGGGCGCTGTCCGCCTTGCCGAGCCCGAAGGGGAAGCCCGAGGGATTCGCGGCGCTCACCCCGTCGATCACGAAGAACGACTTCGACGGGATGATGCTGCCCGACGGAGCAACCCAGGGTGCACGGGCGTCGTCGTTGTCACGGAACTGGAACCCCGAGATGTCGACGGCAGCGGACGACACGTTGTAGAGCTCGACCCAGTCGGTGTCATCGCCGTTCGACTCGACCTCGTTGATGACGACGGACCCCGCAGCCGCGGGAGCCGCGCAGTCGTTCGGAGCACCCTTGGTCGCGGACGCGGTGACCGCGAAGTCGCCGCGCCCGTCGGCGCAGCGACCATAGGTCGTGGCTGCATGGCCGGTCCAGGAGTAGCTATCGATGAGGGTCGTGCCGTCGGCCGCGAACAGTCGCACGGAGTCGGGTTCCCCGAGACCGAAGCCGAAGGTCGCCTGGTCGAGCACGAGATAGGCGCCGGCGGCGATACTCGTGCCCGCAGGGATTGTGTAGACGTGCGTGTCGTCGGAATCCTTGAGCTGCAGCCCCGAGACGTCGACGGCGACGCGCGCCGTGTTCACGAGCTCGACCCAGTCGCCCGGCGTTCCCCCGCTCGACTCGATCTCGTTGATGAGCACCGCGTCTGACGCGTCGACCGCGCAGATGTTCGTGGCGTTCTTGCTGGTGCTACCGGAGACCGAGAAGTCACCCGTGCCCTCCGCGCAGCGCTGCCAGCTCGTACCCGGGTCCTGGGTCCAGCTGAAGCTGTCGAGAAGCACCGTGCCGTCGGCTGAGAACAGCCGCGCCGAGTCCCGCTTCCCGAGCCCGAACTTGTTCGCGCCCGCATTGACGTCGGCCGTGAAGTGCCCACCGGCCGCCAGCGTCGTGCCCGAGGGCACGGTGAAGGGCACGTGGGTGTCGTCGTCGTCGAGAATCCGATATCCGGAGATGTCGACGCTCGTCGACCCGGTGTTGACCAGCTCGACCCAGTCGGCGGCGATCTCCACCTCGTTGATGGCGATAGGTCCGGTGGCCGGTGCGGCGGAAGCGGCGGCGGCCGGGATACCGATCGCGAGCGAGGAGAGGAGGGCACCGACGGCGAGCGGTGCGAGGAGGCGCCGGAGCGTGGCAGACATGGGAGACCTTCGTGCGTGGGGGCGGACGGCGGAGCGTCTTCCACCCTCCGGGGCCCGGGTTACCGGAGGGTGAACCGCAGGGGAAGAGTCCGCTCTAGGGCGGTCCTCCCGACCCGGGCGTCGCTCCCGGGGTGGGCTCGGGTGACGGGCGTAGACTCATCCGACGATGACTGAGACCTCTGCCGCCGCGTCCTCTTCCACCTCCACCGACCTGGTTCTCGAGCGCCGGGTCGTCACGGAGATCCCCGGGCCCCGTTCGCAGGAACTGCACGCGCGCCGCGTGAAGGTCGTGCCGCCGGGGGTCCACTCGGTGCTCCCCGTCTACATCGAGAGCGCCCACGACGCGATCGTCCGCGACGTCGACGGCAACCAGTTCATCGACCTCGGTGCCGGTATCGGTGTGACCACGGTCGGCCACACGCAGGCCGAGGTCGTCGAGGCCGCGAAAGCGCAGCTCGACAAGTACCTCCACACCCTGTTCACCATCACGCCCTACGAGCCCTACGTGCGCGTCGCCGAGCTGATGGCCGAGCACACCCCCGGTGACTTCGAGAAGCGCACCGTGCTCGTCAACTCGGGCGCCGAGGCCGTCGAGAACGCCGTGAAGATCGCCCGCAAGTTCACGGGTCGCCGTGCGATCGCGGTGCTCGACCACGGCTACCACGGCCGTACCAACCTCACGATGGCCATGAACTTCAAGGCCGCCCCGTACGGCACCGGGTACGGCCCCTTCGCCGGCGACGTCTTCCACGCGCCCAGCTCCTACCCCTACCGCGACGGGCTGTCGGGTGCCGAGGCCGCCGAGCGCACCTTCTGGTACCTCGAGAAGCACGTCGGCGCGTCCGACCTCGCCGCGCTGGTCGTCGAGCCCGTTCAGGGTGAGGGCGGCTTCATGGTCCCCGCCGACGGCTACCTGCCCGCGCTCAAGGAGTGGACCGAGAAGAACGGCGTCGTCTTCGTCTCGGACGAGATCCAGAGCGGTATGGCCCGCACCGGCAAGTACTTCGCCAGCGAGCACTTCGGCATCGTCCCGGACCTCATCACCTTCGCCAAGGGCATCGCCGCCGGCCTCCCCCTCGCGGGCGTCACCGGCCGCGCCGACATCATGGACTCGTCGCACCCGGGCGGACTGGGCGGCACCTTCGGCGGCAACCCTGTGGCCGCCGCCGCCGCTGTCGCCGTCTTCGAGATGATCGAGAAGGACGCTCTCCTCGCCGAGGCGACCCGTATCGAGAAGCGCCTCAAGGGCGGCCTCGAAGATCTGCAGTCGCGATTCGACATCATCGGAGACATCCGCGGCCACGGTGCCATGGTCGCGATCGAGCTCGTCGAGTCGGGCACGGCTCAGACCACGAAGGTCCCGAACTCCGCCGCCGTATCGGCTCTGGCCGCACACGCTGCGAAGAACGGCGTCCTGGTGTTGACCGCGGGGACCAACGGCAACGTCCTCCGGTTCCTGCCCAGCCTGGCCATCACGGATGCTCAGCTCGACGATGCCCTCGGTGTCCTCGCCGACGGCTTCGCGTCGCTCTGAGCCGGTTCGTGACCTCTCGCGCGCCGATGGGCCGCATCATGCCCACAGGAGATCCTGAATGAGCGCGGCGACACCCCAACGGGGAACCTTCGCGGTGAGCGACGCCGTCGAGCTCGCAGTCGTCGAGCGCGGCGGTTTCGTCGAGTCCAGGCACATCGGCTCGGCCGTCGTCCTGGACGCCGAAGGGCAGATCGTCCGGGAGCTGGGCGACCCGCGCGCCGCGATCTTCCCTCGTTCGACGCTCAAGCCCTTCCAGGCGCTCGCGTCGCTGGCGAGCGGCGCCGACCTGTCGCCCGAGCAGATGGTCGTGGCGACGGCGAGCCACCGCGGCACCGTCGAGCAGGCCAAGCTCGTGCGCCGCATCCTCGGCCGGGTGCGACTCAAGCTCAACGCCCTGCTCTGCCCGCCGGCCTGGCCGGAGGACCTCGAAGCGCGCAACGAGCTCCTGAAGGGCGGACACGGTCCGCTTCCGGTGTTCATGGAGTGCTCCGGCAAGCACGCGGCCATGCTGCAGGCGTGCGTCGCGAGCCAATGGGACACGGAGAGCTACCTCAGCCCTGAGCACCCGCTGCAGGAGCGCGTCCGCGAGGTCATCCAGCGGATGACAGGCGAGCACATCACCGCCAGCTCGGTCGATGGTTGCGGACTCCCCGTGTACGCGGTCAGCCTCGTGGGTCTCGCCGCGGGGTACGCGCGGATCCGTACGACGACGCACGACTCCCCCTGGCCGCTGTACCGCGACGCCGCGAGTCTCACGGATGCGGTCCTCGCCCACCCCGAGCTCATCTCGGGCAAGGACGGGGCCGACGCCGTGCTCATCCAGGAGCTCGGCGCACTGGCCAAGGTCGGCGCGGAAGGCGTCATGGTCGCGGCGCTCCCCGACGGGACCACCGCCGCGGTGAAAGTGCTCGACGGCAATCTCCGACCGGCCGCCGTCGTGCTGGTCGAGCTGCTCGCCTCCGTGGGGGCCATCGACGAACCCGCCGCCCAGCGCGTCCGCGCGCGTCTCGACCTCGCGGTCCTCGGCGGCGGCCGCCCGGTCGGCGAGATCCGCGTCACCTGCGTCTGAGTCGCGGAGTCCGTCCGCCTCCTCCACCGGGTGACTCGGATCCCCTGCGGATTCCAGGCCGCCGAGGCAGCGGACCGGTCTAGCCTGACCCCATGCGTGTAGGTGTGCCCGCCGAGGTCAAGGACAACGAGTTCCGTGTCGCCATCACCCCCGCCGGGGTCCACGATCTCGTCGCGCGCGGGCACCACGTGCTCGTGCAGCAGGGTGCCGGTCTCGGCTCGGGTATCGCCGATGAGGATTTCGTCGCCGCCGGCGCGACCCTTCGCGACGAGGCGCGGGCCGTCTGGGACGAGAGCGAACTGCTCCTGAAGGTGAAGGAGCCCGTGGCGTCGGAGTACGGGTACTTCCGCGACGACCTCGTGCTCTTCACCTACCTCCACCTCGCTGCCGAACGCGCGCTGACGGAGGCGCTGGTCGAATCGGGAATCACGGCGATCGCCTACGAGACGGTCCAGCAGGCGGGACGTTCGCTCCCGCTCCTCGCCCCGATGAGCGAAGTGGCCGGCCGGCTGGCACCGCTCGTCGGACAGTCGACGATGCTCAAGCCGAACGGCGGCCCGGGCCTGCTGCTGCCCGGTGTCCCCGGAACCCGTCCCGCGAGGGTGGTCGTCCTGGGCGGAGGTGTCGCGGGCACGAACGCCGTCTCGGTGGCCGTCGGATTGGGCGCAGCCGTCCAGGTGCTCGATACCGACCTCGCCCGCCTGCGCCAGCTCGACGCCCACTACGCGGGTCGCGTCTCGACTGTGGCGTCGAACAGTTACGAGATCGAGCGGGCCGTCACCGAGGCCGACCTGGTCATCGGTTCCGTTCTCATCGCGGGTGCGAAGACGCCCAAGCTCGTCAGCAACGAGCTCGTCTCGCGGATGCGGCCGGGTAGCGTCCTCGTGGACATCTCCGTCGACCAGGGGGGCTGCTTCGAGGATTCGCGTCCGACGACGCACAGCGATCCGACGTTCACGGTGCACGGTTCGCTCTTCTACTGCGTCGCGAACATGCCCGGTGCCGTCCCGCACACCTCGACCTACGCCCTCACCAACGCCACGCTCCCGTTCGTCCGTCCGCTCGCCGACCGGGGTTGGCGCGCCGCGATGGTCGCGGATCCGGCGCTGGCGCTGGGCCTCAACGTGCGTGGCGGACACATCGTCAACGAGGCGGTGGCGGCGGCGCACGGTCTGGCGGCATCCCCGCTGGAGTCGGCTCTCGCCGGCTGATCCGGAAGTGCTGTCGGAACGGTCGTCCGATCAGGGGCACCACCGGGCCCGCTCGACGGGGTGTCCGGGCTGTGCAAGCCACACCCGGTCTCGGCCCGCCAGCACCGGCGGAAGCGTCCGATCGCGACTGACAGCGCGGTAGTCGATGATCTTGCACCGGTCGTAGACGACGGTCGAGCGGCCGATGCGGGGCCACAGCGCCATCGCCGACTGCCAGCCGAGCGGGTCGATGACCGTGACCACGTCGGCACCGTCCGAGTCTCCTGCCCCGAACGACGTGCTCTCGCGGGCGTCGCGCACGGGGACCCCGGCTGCTTCGAGCGCGACGATCCTCGCGTCGGGACTGGTCGTGACCAGAAGAGTGCCGACCGGCAGGGCCGCGGGCAGCACGACGGGCTCCGCACCGTCGGTCGCCCCGGAGCCCGTGCGATCCGACCGGGCCCCGGCCGGGACCTCCGCGATCTGCAGACGGGCGCCGTTCCAGACCCCGCCGCCGGGCCGGAGGCGCGGGTCGTGCGGAATGGCTGAGCCGACGGCAGCGCGGTGGTCGTCGGCGGACGCGAGGCGGAGGTTCACCCGGGTGCCGGCGACGGCGAACAGGACGCGTGCCGACGGAGTCGCGGGGCTGGCGAGCGAGTAGGCGAAGCGACGGCCCCGCGCACGGATGGCGAGCGGCAACTGTTCGAGGAGCGCCGCGCGGTGATCGCCCTCCACCTGGTCCAGGATCGCGTCGAGGTCGTCGATGACGAGCGGACTCGTGTCGTCCGACGCCAGCGCATCGGCGACCCGCTCGATCGACGCCGGCCCCGCTGCTGCACCGATGAGCTCCGCCCCGAGTTCCGCCGCCACGGTCCGCATCGCGGTGCTGCGACCGGAGCCCGCCGCGCCGACCACGAGAAGAGCGCCGTCGACGGACGGGATCCATTCGGCGAGAGGCTGGGACTGGCTGGCCGGCAGGTCGGTGAGGCCGAGCCGAATCGCGTCGGGATGCGTGCGGTGCGGCAACGACTCGAGCGGCAGTCGCGTGGGCAGCGGCGGCAGCCAGCCGACCGTCGACGGGGCGGGCCACTCACTGCGGCGGGCGGTTTCGCCGGGCACATCGTCGCGAGCCACGCTCGCGACCTGCACGGGGAATGCCGGCTCCCCGTGCATGGCGATGACGCAACGCCCTGGAGCGGACCGGGGGATGCGAGCGGCGCTGTCGTCGCCCACCACCGCGATGCTGTCGCTTCGATCGACCACGCGGAGGGAGATCCGCATCGCGCAATTGGCAGCGAGCGAGTCGCGCACGACTCCCGCGGGACGCTGCGTGCAGAGCACGAGGTGGATACCCAGCGAGCGACCTCTCGCGGCGACGTCGACGAACACGTCGTGCAGTTCGCGACGCTCCGCGAGCATGGCCGCGAACTCGTCCACCACGATGACGAGGCGTCCCAGCTCGGGCATCTCATCGGCCGACCGAGCGCCGGCGGTGCGCAGTCGAGCCTCGCGCGACCGCAGCTCGGCGCCCAGAGCCGCGGTGGCGCGGTCGATGTCCGCCCCGTCGAGGTCGGTGACCAGCCCGCGAACGTGCGGGAGGCCCGCGAGCGGGTCGAACGCGGCACCGCCCTTGAAGTCGAACAGCAGCAGCGCGACCTCGTCGGGCGAGCGACCGTCGGTCAGGGCGAGCAGCCAGGAGACGAGGAGCTCGCTCTTGCCGCTGCCCGTGGTGCCGCCGACGAGCGCGTGCGGGCCGTCGCGGATCAGATCCACCTCGACGGGGCCCGACTCACCCACCGAGAAGATCGCCGATAGACCGCCGGACGACGCGGCGGGGAGGTCGAGCAGCGAGACGAAGTCGGGGACACTGCCCGACCCCTTGCCCATACCGATGAGCTCCCGACGCTCGAGGGTTCCGAGCATCTCCGGCTCGAAGGTGCGCAGGTCGTCGATCGCGCTCGCACGAAGCACCCGCGCGGTGCGCGGCCCGTCGACCTCGATGAGCAGACGGCAGTGCTCGGGCAGCTCCTCGGGCCGGTCCGCGTGCTCGACCGTGGGGATCCGTCCTCCTCGTCCGGCCCGCCAGAGCAGCTGGGCCCGGATGGTCTCGGCGAACGCCTCCCGGAGCGCGGAGCGCCCGACCACCCCCACCCCGCCCGCGGCGTCCACGACGAAAGGCGCGTCACGGAGGACGGCCGCCGCCGCCACCAGGTCTCCGTCCGCCGAGTCCTGCGGTTCGAGATGCACGCCCGAATCGATGTCGGCGCGGCCGACCCGCACCGGACGCGAGTTGCCGGTGTCGAGAGGGGCCGACGGCCGCGGGAGGTCGACGAGTCGTCGGCTGCTCGGCAGCTCGGCCTCGGCGGCCCTCCGGCGCCGGTCGTGCTCGGAGTCGATCTCCACGGCGAGCGCGGCCAGAGCAGTCTCGCGGCGCGCGATGTCCCGGCGACGCGCCTTCCGGACATTGCGCCGACCGTCGATCATGGCCGCCACGGCCGTGATCGGCCCGAGAGCGGCGAACGCGAGCGCGAAGGGCGACTTGGTCACCGCGAACAGGATCGCGGCGGCGGCGACGGGAGCGAGCGCACCGAGCCAGGGGAACCCCGGCGGACGGTGCTCGGCGAGCGGGGGCGGCACGACGAGGGGCATGCGACCATCTCACCTCCGCGTACACCGTCCGCGATGCGAAATGGAGGGCCTGTGCTCGGAACACGCGCATCCGGCGGATGTGGAGGAGACGGGTCGGCCCGCTGGTCAGCCGACGAGGAAGAACTGCTCTCCGATGTCGACCCGGGACCCTCGAGCGACGCGGGTGCGGCGACCGCTGGGGCACAGGCGCGGTGAGCGGTCGGGTTCGCGCACGACGGTGCCGTTGGCCGAGAACCGATCGCTGATCCAGAGGACCCCGCCGTCCTGACCGAACTCGAGGTGCGTCTTCGATACGGAACGCCCCGGGTCGTCGATGGCGACGTACTCGTCGAAGTACTCCCCCGGCTGGGCGGTCGGGCGCCGCCCGATGAGCCCCGAACCGGCCACCGTGACCGACTCCCCGGTCGAGAAGTGGAGAACGAATGGGACGGGATCGGTCCGACGCTCCACGAACCGCGTCGACTCGTCGGGCACCGGAGCGACGGTGCCGGACTCGACTTCGACGAGAGCTTCGGACTCCCGGCCGCCCTCGGCCTCGACCTCCACCACCCCCGCGGGTTCCGGCGCGGGAGCGACAACCACCTCGACCTCGTCGCGCGGATACACGGCATTGCCGCACTCCCCGCAGAACATGGCCGCATCGGGCAGCGGAGCCTCGCAGTAGACGCACCTCATGCGTTCCCTTCCCGTCTCGCCGAGCGGCTCTCGTCACGACGCCTCCGGAAAGACCTGAGCGTCACCATCGCCTTGATCCGCTCCCACCGGCCTCGTCCGGCAGTCATCCCCACGCACAGCTCGTCGACGCGCCGCCAGACCTCGGCGGCGTCCTCGTCCGCCGGCTGACCGGGGGCGAAGGTGGCCCGGTCGACCGTCGCTGCGAGCACGAGCGACTCGCGGGATCCGACCGCTTTGGCGACCTCGTTGCGCGTCGCGTGCGGGGCCGGCTCGACCCCGTTGTCGACCATGGCGTCGGTGAACTCGGCCCAGGCTCCCGCGATGCGCTGCAGCGGGGGCCCGCGCAGCCTTCTCCGGCGGCGCCGTGCAGCCTTCGCGGCGATGACGCCGAGGAACGGCGACAGCGCCAGTGCGATGGCCAGCAGCGCCCAGCCCAACACGGCCAGAACCGTCAGCAGGATGCTCAGCCACACCGGCTCCTGGGCCGGAGGCTGCTCCTCCTCGACCTCCGGTGGGATCTGGATGTCGCTGCGCTGATCCTCCGCGGCGGGCGGCGGGACGACCGACTGCGGACGCGCGACCTTGGTCGCGTCGTCGGGCTTCTTCTCCGGGATCTCCCGCACCGGCGGATTCGGATCGATCGCGACCCACCCCTGGTCGGCGGTGTTCACCTCGATCCACGCGGTCATGTCGGATCCGAGCAGCTCGACGCTCTCCCCCGCGCTCGCCTCGTCCGGGATGCGGAAGCCCATCACCACGCGGGAGGGGAACCCGAGCTGACGGGCCATGAGCGCGGCGGTCACGGCGTACTGCTCGGCGTCGCCCAGCATGGGGTCGGCGACGAGCAGCTGCGCGATCCGGGAGACCGAGTGGCCGGACGCGCTGAACGGCTCCCCCGGAGACCCGTGGCTGATGTAGCCGTCCTCTTTGAGGCCGCGGATCGCCGCGAGCAGACGGGCGCCATCGGATGACGCGCCCGTCGTCCAGCCGGCGAGCGCCGATGCGAGCTCGTCGGGACTCTGCGCGATCGTCGGCACGGCGGCGCCCCCCGGGCGGAGGCTCGCGATGTCGTCCTCCGCCACGGACGCGGGGATGACGGTGTCGACCCGGTAGACGTCGCCCTGTGCGAGACCGACCAGGTCGGCGGCGGTTCCGCTGTTGTCGTTGTAGTAGAAGGCCGACTGCAGATCGGCGGCCCGCGGCCCCTGGAAGTCGACGTACCGCAGTCGTCCCGCTTCCGGGACCCACGGGCCGGAGTACCCCTGGACGGCCACGTCGAACGTCGCTCGGCGACCTGTGATGTCGCTTCGGTCGAAGGGGAACGGCACTCGGGTGAACGCCCCGGACGCGCTCGATACGGCAGCGGATCCGACGGTGTAGACGACCCCGTCGTACGTGTCGAGCGTCGCGACGTTCAACCGTTCGCCCGGCTCGAGTCCGGTCACCGTCAGCTGCGGCGCGTCGGCCCCGCGCGGACCCACCCAGGTGCGGAAGGCCGAGAGGGGGCTGGGGTAGTCGCGGGGATCGAAGGGCTTCTCGATCGCGGCGCGGAGGACGTCACGGGGGCCGCTGACCGGCACCAGCTGCGTCGCGACGAGCGAGGCGCCGACTGCGGCGATCAGGATGACGGCCGCGCCGGCCGCGGCCCGGCCGCCGATACGGCGCCGGTCGCCCCCCGCTTGCGCGACCGTGCCCGCCTGCTCGTTGAGTCGGCGGACAGCGGCCTGACGCTTGCGCGCGCGCGTCCAGACCAGGAAGACGGTCGTGAGGACGAGCAGAGCGAGCAGCGCCGGGAGCGTCCCGGCTCCGGTCAGCGGACCGAACACCGTTCCGATCAGGAACAGGGCGACGGGGCCGATGACGGCGAACTCGGGAGTTCTGGTCCGGAGCGCGATCGTCAGCGTCGTCACCTGCAGCACCAGAGTCGACAGGAACACCGGGATGAGCAGGCTCTCGTACGACCCGACAGGGAGGGAGATCGTCAGGAGCTCCTTCCACGACAGCGCCGTTCCCGAAACGAGGTCGAGCAGGCCCGGGACGGTCGGCAGCACCCCGCCGATCGTCCGGTCGGGTACGGCTGCGGGAACGCCCAGTATCAGGTAGGCGGCAGCGGTCACGCCGATGAGGGTGAGCGCGTTCCATCCGCGGAGCGCACCGGCCACCGCGATCGCGACGCCCGCCACGATGGCCACACCCGCCGCGATGATCAGGTTGGGGCTCTGATGGATCGGCCAGAAGGCGACCGCCGCCGCCCCGTAGGCGATGATCTGCTGGACGACGGTCGGCAGCAGGAACGAGGCGCCGAAGCGCGTCGGTGTGGTGGCCATCAGACGGCTCTCGCGCGGGCCAGGGACTTCTGGAGGTCGTCGAGGAATCCCACCGTCAGAACGGTGAGTTCACCCACTCGCGTCAGACCGGGCACGAAGCCCGCGTCGCAGACCACCGCGATCACGTCGACACCCGGCGGGAATGCGGCGGCTGCGCTCCGCAGACGGGCGACGCTGGGCGTCGACCCCAGAACGAGGTAGGCCACCGAGATGCCGGACACGTCCTCCGCCGCGACGCGGGCGAGGTCGCGGATCCCGAGCGCGGCCGACTCCGTCTCGATCCCCGCGAGGTCGTCGAGCAGACGTGTCGGCGTCAGAGTGCGGAGCGGGCGCGACGCGAGCACGGCGCGCTTCGCGAATTCCGGGGTGCTCTCGCTGACCACCACCGACACGCTGCGGCCGTCGCGGATCGCGCGGACGCCGAGGGACCCGGCGGCGCTCACCGCGAGTTCGAACTGCTCGGGACTCTCGTAGTCGCTGCTCGCCAGGGACAGCGCGACGAGCAGTTGGCTGCGACGCGTCTCCTCGAACTGCCTCACCATGTAGGCGCCCTGCTTGGCGGTCGACTTCCAGTGGATGAAGCGGCGTTCGTCGCCCGGGCGGTAGTCGCGCAGAGCGTGGAAGGCGATGTCGCTCGAGGTGATGTCCCGTGTCACCTGGCCTTCGAGATCACGCATGAACCCCGTGCTCGACGACGGGATCGACACCGTCGCCGGATGCACGTAGAGCTCGACGCTGGCGGACCACACGTGCTCTCGGCGGACCAGGCCGATGGGATCGGCGCGAACCGTGCGGACGGGGCCGATCCGGACGACGCCGCGCCGTGAGGTCGGGACGGTGAACACCTCTTCGTGCGAGGAACCCGGCCCCAGAGACGGCAGAGGCAGCTCCAGCAGCCCGTCGCCCACCGGCACCTCGATCCCCGCGCCGAGCAGACGACGACGGCGCGGGTTGACGACGATGACCGACCCGACGGCGCGTTCCCCCACCACGACGCGGTCGTGCGCCATGACGAGACGCAGGTCGTGGGAGCTGCCGCCGATGAGGAAGAAGCCGGCGACCGCGATGATGACCGTCAGCCCCCAGCCGACCGCGGCGATCTCGGCGAGCGAGAGGCCGTAACCGAGAGCGAAGCACAGGACTGCGGCGCTGAGCATCCCCCACCCGACAGGCGTGACGACGTCGCCGACCTGACGAGCCGCGAGACGGACCCCGCCGAGCGCCGCCCGCCCCGCGCGGACGAGCAGCACCGTCAGGTCCGCGACGACGCCCGTGCGCGTGCCGACGATCCGCGCGCGCTCGTTGCGCAGCTCCGGTCCCGCGGCCGCCGTCACGGCCGCGCGGGTCGAGGTCGCGCCCCGGACGGTCTTCGTGACGGTGCGCCCCTTGGCGGGTCCGCGGCCGCTCCGATGACGTGAGGTCGTGCTCACACAGCCTGCCGTTCCGACGGCGGCGGGACCTCGATGAGCAGCTGAGCCACGACGTTCGAGGTGGTCACCCCGTCGAACTCGGCCTCGGCGTCGAGCAGGAGCCGGTGGGCCAGGACGGGCTCCGCGAGCGCCTTGACGTCGTCCGGGATCACGTAGTGGCGGCCGTTGGAGGCCGCCAGGGTCTTCGCCGTGCGCAGGAGGGCGATCCCCGCACGCACGCTCGCTCCGAGCCGCACCTCTTCCGCGCTCCGCGTCGCCTCGAGGAGACGCGAGATGTAGTCGGTCACCGAGGCGTCGACGTGCACGGTGCGCGATGCCTGGGCCATCTCGATGATGGTCTCGGCGGGCGCGACCGGCGGGATCTCGAACTCGTGCGATCGCACGGTCGACGATTCGAGGATCCGGACCATGGCGGCGTGGTCCGGGTAGCCGATCGAGGTCTTCATCAGGAAGCGGTCGAGCTGGGCCTCGGGCAGCCGGTAGGTGCCGGCCTGCTCGATGGGGTTCTGCGTGGCGATGACCATGAACGGCTGCGCGACGGTGTGGCGCACCCCGTCGACCGTCACGGTGCCCTCCTCCATGACCTCGAGGAGAGCGGACTGGGTCTTCGGGCTCGCCCGGTTGATCTCGTCGGCCAGCACGATGTTCGCGAAGACGGGGCCCGGGTGGAAGTCGAAGTCGCCCGTCCGCTGGTCGTAGATGGTGACGCCCGTGATGTCGCCCGGGAGCAGGTCGGGGGTGAACTGGACGCGGTTCGAGGTGCCCTGGACGCTCTGCGCCATCGCGCGCGCCAACGACGTCTTGCCGGTCCCGGGGACGTCCTCGAGGAGCAGGTGCCCCTCGCTCAGCATGGCGGTGAGCGCCAGCCGGATGACGTGGCTCTTGCCCACGAGGACCTGCTCGATGCCCGAGGCGACGCGTGCGAAGACGTCGTTGAACCAGGTGGCCTGCTCCGGGGTCATCGTCATCGTCGTCTCATTCCGTCGTCGTCGGTGGGGCGTCTCGCAAGGTTGCACGCGGCCGGTGCGCGCTCGGCTTCTAGTTTCGGGCCTGGTAGAGCGGGCTGAGGTACGACGAGCCGCCCACGGTGACCCGCACCTGGAACGGGCCACCGTCCGGGGCCGCGCAGGTGCCCGGGGTGGCCCCGCCCGGGAGCCAGGTCGATCCGGCGTCGCAGCTGTATTCCACGGCCGAGTAGGCCCCCGTGGGGAGAGCGGTCCAGCTCCAGGTCCTGAGGGCCGCATCGAAGCGCAGACCGGTCGGGACCGTGTCGACGGGCGTGAGGCCGCCGGTCGCACCGGACCGCGTCGAGCAGAGCTGGGTTCCGCCGGACCAGGTCTCGCAGACCTCGACTTGGACGGTGCGGCTCGCTCCGAAACCGAGGGACAGCGTGTCGCCGGGCCGGATCGCGGTGGCGCCCCCGCCGTCGACGCTGTAGCGGAACTCGGTCGCCACGGGACCGCCGCCGCCGCTCGTGAACCGGGCGCCGTCGAAGCGGAATTGGTACCGTCCCTCGCCGTCGTCGCGCGGCCCGGAGACCTCGGGCGTGTCGGGAGTGCCCGGAGTCTGGCGGGTCGTCGCCTCGAGCTGACCGCTCGAGGTGCACCCCTGCCCGTTGTAGGCGAACACGACGAACCTGTTGACCTCGTTGGCGTTCACCGCGAACGTGGTGCTGGTGGCGCCCCCCATGTGACGGAACGAGTCGCTGGGCGCCGGGACGGACACGGACGGCGAGAAGCCCCCGACCCCGTCGGCCGTGCAACTCGGCGGGACGTCCTGATACCGCGCCGCGAAGAACTGCTGGATGCCCGCGCCGTTGCCATCGAAGACGCCGTCCCAGCTGACGGTCACGGACCCGGTCGCATCGCCCTGCGTGATGGCGGCGCCGGGGCTGCCGACGAGACCGGGCGCCCCGGCGGGGGTCGCCGTGGAACGCGCCTCGTTCCACACGCCGACCGACCCGTAGGTGTCGTTCCGAGCGCTCACCGTGTAGTCCACGGCCCCGCCGTTGCCGATCGCAGGGTTGGTCACGTCGAGCGAGTACTGCGTGCCGGCAGGATCGGCCCGGTTCACGAAACGCGTGCCGGTGAATCCGCCGACGCTCACCGCGTAGGAGGTGATGGGGCTTCCGCCGGAGTCGGCCGGCTTGCGCCAGTACACGCGGAGGCCGTGATCGAGCGGACGGGCGTCGAGCTCCGCGGGCGCCTCGGGAACGACGTCCGACCACACCGCGTCCGCGAGACGCGTCTCGTCCGAGTTGCCGATCTGGTTCACCGCGACCACTCCGACGCGGATGCGGTTGTCGGGGCCGTTGCCGGGTGTACGGACGTCGCAGCTCGTGGACGCGCAGAGGGAGCTGCCCACAGCTGTCCCCGAGGCGTCGTAGGCGGTCACCTGGAACCCGGTGATGGCGGAGTTGTTGAAGGCGCCCGGGGTGAAGCCGACGGTGACACGGCGGTCGCCGAACGACACCGCCTGCAGTCCGGTGACCGGATCGGGACGGTCCTGAACGGAGACCGTGACGGTCCCCCACACGGCCCGGTCGGGGTCCTCGGTCGCATCGACCACCTGGTACTGCAGTGTCACGTCCCGCGGTTCGACGGAGGCGGACGCCGTCACCTGGAGCGTCGACCGGTCCGCGCTCGGTGTGATCGCGAGCCCGGCAGGGAGTTGCGACGCGTCGATACCGCGTACCGCGTTGACGCGCAGCGGTTGGTCGGGGAACGGGTTCGTCGCCTGGTCGTTGGCCAGGACGTCGATCGTCGAGGTGCCGCCGCGGCGCGCGACGCCCGAATCCGCCGCCGCGACCGCGAGAGGCCGCGTCGAGGCGACCGTCGTCAACTGGATGCGTCCGGCGTCTCCCGCCGTGGTCGCGTCGCGCACCGTCACGATCACCGACGCCGTGGTGCCCTTGGGCGTCGTCGGATCAGCGCGCACCGACAATCGGTCGCCCTGGATGGACAGCGAGAAGCCCGACGGGACGGCACCGGCGAAGGAGTAGCTCAGCTCCCCGACGTCGTCCGGATAGGGGTAGTCGGTCAGGCGGGTGAGGTCGACCACCCGCTCGGTACCCGGCTCGAGGTCGAGGACCGCGCCCTGGAAGACGGGCGGTTGGTTCTCGCGGGGAAGCACCGTGATGGGCAGGACGAGAGTCGCTCGCCGCCCGTTCGGGTCCGCCGCCGACGTGCCGTCGGTGACCTCGAAGGAGATGGAGGCGGGTCCGAAGTACTGGTCTTCGCTGCGGTAGCTGAGCGTGTCCGAGTCGACGACGAGGGGCGTCCCGTCGGCGTGCGTCGCCCGGACGAGCCCGGGGTCGGTGAGGCGCACGCCGCGAGCACCCACCGCCACGACGTAGTCGGCGAGGTCGATGGAGAGGGTCTCCCCGCTCACGACGCTCAATCGAGGCAGGCCCTTGCGCAGCTGCGGGAGCGCATCGTCGAGGCCCGGCACCTTGATGAAGGCGTACGCGACGATCGACGGGTCCTCCGGGTGACGGACGGCGAACGGGATGACCCGGCTCGTGTCGCCGATCTGCACGCGGACGAGTCCGCCGTCCGTCACCGAGGCGATGTCCGACCATCCGGGCAGCACCTCCAGCGGGAGGTCTCGCGAGCTGCCCTCGGCGAAGAAGACCTGGCGCAGGACGTCGACATCGATGCTGGTACGGCCGAGGATGTCGCTCAGACCGAGCACCGTGTCGTCGGCGATGGGCCGGGTCAGCGGCGCCTCCGGATCGACGACGACCGTGAGGAAGCTCGATGCGGTGCCGCCCCTGCCGTTGGCGATGGAGTAGATGAACCCAAAGCGGCCGGCTTCGGCCGGTGCCTCGACCCGCACGAGCGTGCCGTCGACGCTCGCCGTGGCCGCCCCCGTGGGCTCGACCGAGGACAGGCTCAGCTCTTCGCCGTCGGGGTCCGAGTCGTTCGCGAGCACCTGCACGGCGACGGAGGTGCCCGGCCGGACTGTGACCTCGTCGGGGACGGCGACGGGGTTCCGCGCTCCGGACGCTCGGGGCGAGATGCCGATGCGCACAAGGCCTGTCGCCGCGGCTCCCAGGCTGTCCACGACGCGATACTCGAATGAGTCCGTCCCCGCGGAGTAGTCGCCTGCCTCGAATTCGATCCAGTCCGCCCCGCTCTCGACGACGACGCCCTTGTCAGGCGTGGACTGCGGTCCGAGCAGCTGGACGGGGTCGCCGTCCGGATCGACGCCCGCGAGCGGGATCGGGATCCGCACCTTCTCGCCCGCGATGACCCTCGCCGTCACGGTGGTCGGCACAGGCGGGTTGTTGGTTCCGCCGTCCGCTTCGCGCACCGCGATCTGAACCTCCGCGGTCGACCACTGCCCGTCGGGACCGTTCACCCGGTAGGTGGCGCTGTAATCCCCCGCCTGGTCGGAGGCGAGGAAGCGGAGCTGGTTCTGCGAGGTGAACAGCAGGCCGGCGGCCTCGGGCAGGTTGGAGACGAGGGTCGGGTCGAGGGTGAGGCTCTCCCCGTCCGGTTGTTCGTCGTTGTCGAGGACGGGGATATCGATGGCCTCGCCGACGCGCACCGACACCCGGTCGGGGACGGCGATGGGGGCCTGCAGGCGCGCCGGCTGCGGGATCTGCACCACCGTGACGGACCCACGTGTCTCGGCCAACCCGTTGCTGAGGGTGTAGCCGAACGAGACGGGCTCCTGCAGCGGCTCGGCGAGCGATACGCGGAGGAGTCGCTGTTCGAGCAATTCGACCCGGATGCCGAGGGAGGCCGGAGCGTCGACCTCGGTCACGAGCAGCACGCCACCCGCCGGGTCGATGTCGGTCGCGAGCACATCGACGTCCTGGGACGCGCCCTCGCGGATGAAGGCCGTGTGGGGCACCGCGACGGGCGGACTCCCGGGGTCCGGCGGCTCCTGCACGTCGACCCGAACGGTTCCCGTCGCCGTCACCGAGCCGTCGCCGACGATGTAGTCGAGGTAGCGGGTGCCCGCCGTCGAGCTCGTGATGCGGAAGGTCCCGCCCTCGTAGTCGGGTGAGATCCTGACATCGGCCTTGTCGGGGACGTTCGTGAGCCGGATCGTCCCACTCCCTCCGCGCACGTGCACGAGAGGGTCGACGACCGTCTCCTCACCCACGTAGGCGAGCACCGCGAAGGGCTCGGCGATGATCGGGACCTCCCCGACGGCTCGCACGGTGACCGCGAGCGTACCGGGGCTGTCGGAGCGACCGTCCGACACGACGAGCGACACCTGGGTCACACCCTGGGTCGATGCCGCCTCGGTGAAGACGACCTCTCCGCTCGGCTTGTAGGTGACGCCGTCGGGAGCCGCGGTGGACGCCCCGGTGAGGAAGAACGGGTCCCCGTCGGGGTCGTACCAGTCGCCGAGCACCTGCGCCGTCGCGCGGCCGCCTGCCGCGACCGTCGCCTTCGAGGTGCGCACCTGCACCGGCGGGGAGTTCTCGCTCTCGCTGCGAAGGGTGACGACCACGGTCGCCGACGCCGTGCCTCCGCGTCCGTCCGTCACCGTGTAGCGGAACGAGATGGGCCCCTGGGCTCCCACGGGCACGTCGAGCAGTATCTGCTGCCGGTCCCCCGTCAGCGTCAGGGTGCCGCTGTCGGCCGGGATGGGGGTCGTCTCCGTGATGACGAGGACGTCGCCGTTGGGGTCGTAGTCGTTGAGGAGCACGGGGAGGACGTTGGAGCGCCCGGGTCTGGCGCCCAGCTCGTCGTCCACCGCGATCGGCGCCTGCGGTGTCGTCTCGTAGACGGGCGGGACGTCCTCGTCGTTCTCCTGCTCGTCCCGGGTGTTCTCGTCGCGCGACAGGAGATCGCCCCAGTTGTCGATCAGCGCGTTGCCGTCCTGCACGGCCCAGCTCGCTCCCCCGCGTGTGTCGTTGAGGAGCACACGCCGCCCGTTCGCCGCGAACGCGAGCTGCGCGGTCGCGGCCATGTCGGTCAGGGACGTGACGACGCCGTCGCCGTCCGGATCCACGCCGGTCGCACAGCGCGACCACACGGCCCCCGAGGCCCACGCGGCCCAGCCGCAGCCGTCGCGCACCAGCGGCGCCGCGGTCGTCCCCTGCCCCGGCTCGCCGTCGGCGGCCATGAGCACCCGCGGATCGGCTCCGCCGGTCGGCACCTCCACGAGTCCCGCGTCCGAGGCGATGAGCAGCTCGTCACCGGCCCCGCGGCCGCCCTCGTCCGCCGTCGCGGAGATCTGCAGGCGAGGCTCGTCGTCCAACGCGATGACCGATGACAGGTCCACGGACCCGGCATCCTCCCGGTAGAGGGTGCGGGTCGTCGCATCCAGCAGAGCCCAGCGCCCCGAGACGGTCGTCACCTGGAACGCGTCCTCCGCGGGCGGCGGGGTGTCGCCTTCGCCGGAGACGGTCCAGGTGCGCGTCACCGCGGCGCCGGCGACGACATCGACGAGCGACATCTCGCCGCTCGTCGGCGAGTAGACGACGAGTCGACCCGACGAATCCATCGCGGCGACCGAACCGGGTCCGAACACCAGATCGGGTCCGGTCTGCGAGTCGAACGAGTCGAGTTGAGAGCTCGGGATGATCCAGGCCTCCCCCGCCCCACCCGAGTGGATGACCGTCGTGCCGCCCGCTGCGCCGGAGTCGGTCGAGAAGACCTGGGTCCCGTCGGGCGGCACGGGAACCGTCGCCGCGATGGACGAGGTCACCGGATCGACGATGTCGAGCGTGCTGTTGCCGAGGTCGTGGACGACGACGTTCGCGCCCTGCTGCACGATCTCGAGGGTGCTCGTCGACCCGGTCACGACCGAGTCCAGCTCCCGCACCTGCGTGTTGGCGCGGCCGACCGCCTGTTCCGACCCGTTGACGACCCAGACCGCCGCGCCGTCGAGGTCGAGACGCTGGCCCCGGTACCCGTCGCTCGCGATGGCGACCGTGGACACCACGGCGACGATGGCCACGCCCGCGACCACGGCCGAGACGCTCGCGCCCCGACGGGCGATCAGTTTCGCGAACCGGTTGGCGGCGACCTTCCGCGGCTGCTTCACGCGCTCGCGCACCTCTCCGGGCTGGGCACTCCCGGGCGCCCGTCGCGCAGAACGGTCACGGTGATGCACACGCCGTCGGCATCCGGGCGGTCGACCGTGAAGGTGGTGCCGCGCTGGACGCTGGTGCCGCCGTCGTCCGTGCGGATGCGATAGCTCTCCGACCCCGTTCCGCCGACGGCGTCCCAGGTGAAGCGGATCGTCGCGCCCGACACCTCGGATCGGATGTCCGACACCGTGGGGATCTGATCGTCGCCCGCGCGGATGAGCGCCAGTGCGGAGGTCGCGCCGATGGCGATCACGAGGACGGAGGCGACGACGACGATCCACGCGACGCGGTTCGTCGACTTCGCATCGGCCTGAGCCACGAGAGACCCCACGCCCGCCGATCCGCTCCGCGCCCCGCGCGCAGCCGCGTCACCGCGCTGACCGCCGGTCGTCTCGGCCACGCGCGAGCGACGACGGCGTCGATCGCGATTCGGGACCGGGCTGGGGATCGCACGGATCCGCGTCTTGTCCTCGAGGTCGCCCACCGTGGAGAGCGCCCAGTCGTCCATGACGACTTCGAGCGGTGTCTGCGGCAGACCCAGCTCGCTCTCGATCGACTGCAGCTCGCGGATCAGCTCGAGCATGCTCGCCGGACGCTGGGCCGGCTTCTTGGACATGGCTCGCCGCAGGACCTGTTCGAGCTGCGGTGGGACGTCGTCGCGCCCGAGCGGTTGCGGCACCGCCCGGTTGATCCGCGAGATGAGGTCGACCGACTTGTTCTCGCCGCCCGCGATCTCGAACGGCGACCGACCGGCGAGCAGGCTGTAGACGGTCGCCGCCATGCTCCAGACCTCGCTGGCCACGGTGCCTGCCGTCTCGTCCATCAGCACCTCGGGCGCCGACCACGGAATCGACAGACCGATCGACTCGGTGCGCTCCGATTCCGAGAGGGTCGCCGCGATGCCGAAGTCGGAGAGGACCGGGTGGCCGTAGGCCGTGGTCAGGATGTTCGACGGCTTGATGTCGCGGTGCAGGACGCCGGCGCGATGCGCGGTCTCGACTGCGCTGGCGATGCGGATCGCGATCCGCAGCACCTCGGGGACCGGCACGCGCTCCCGCCGGTAGCGCTCGGTGAGCGTCGAGGAGCAGTACTCCATGACCAGGTAGGGACGGCCGTCGCTGGACACGCTCGCCTCGTAGACGGTCAGGATCGAGGGGTGGGTCGACAGCTGGGCCATGAGGTTGGCCTCGGCCTGGAACATCTGGCGGACGTGGTCGTTGACGACCTCGGCCAGCATGACCTTCACGGCGACCTGTCGGCGAGGCATGTTCTGCTCGTACAGGAACACATCGGCGAACCCGCCGGAACCCAACGCACGGACGTAGCTGAAACCGGCGAGGTTCGGAGGGGTCGACGGCAATCGGCGTGCCATGGACACCTCCTTGCACAGCGGATGCTCGGACGCCTGGCGGGCGCGCTCGACGGGGGAAGACGAACCCCGAGTCTAAAAGACGGGGGCGCGCCACCCTCCGTCTGGGTGTCGAGCCGCCCCGAATGCAGCACCCCCCAATAGGGGGCAGACCGGCTGGTCAGGAGTGGCGGCCCGTGCCCCGCCTCGGCACCGTCTGGTCGAGATCGAACTCGCTGCTGGTCGAGATCACGTCCACCACGATGACCGTGATGTTGTCCCGTCCGCCGCGGTGGAGAGCCGAATCGAGCATTGTCGCAGCGGTGTCGTGCGCACTCTTCCCCTCCCCCATCGCCGAGCGGATGTCGTCGTCCGACAACTCCTTGGTGAGGCCGTCGGAGCAGATGAGGAGCCGCAGCCCCTCGCTGACCGGGATCATCCACAGATCCGGCGAGGGACTGTCGTTGAAGCCGATCGCGCGCGTGATGACGTTGCTGTCGGGGTGGTGCTCGGCCTGCTCCTTGGAGATCGCGCCGGCGTCGACGAGCTCCTGGACCACGGAGTGGTCGACCGTGACCTGCTCGAACAGGCGGCCCCGAAGCTGATAGACGCGTGAGTCGCCGATGTTGAAGACGGCCCAATAGGGGTCGGACCCGACGAGCGTGAGGGCAGCCCCGGTCACGGTCGTCCCCGTACCGAGCGACGTGCGGTGGGAGACCTGCTCGACGTCGCTCGAGGCGGCCGCGAGAGCGTGCTCGACGACATCGAGGTCGATGAAGTCGGTCTCGATGACCTCGGCCAGCCGCATGACGACGGCGGCGCTCGCGAGATCCCCCGCCGAGTGCCCGCCCATGCCGTCGGCTACCGCGAAAACGGGATTGCAGGCGACGAAGCTGTCCTCGTTGACGGCGCGTTTGCGACCGACGTCGCTGAGAGCCGCCCACGAGAGGGTGACTTCGAGATCGGGGCGCCGCGGCACCGTCACGGTGTGACGGTGAGTGCTGCGGCCGATCTGGGTCACGCGGGTCCTGGCCTGTCCTTGTCTGATTCCGGGCCGGGCCCGAGTGCTGGGTCGAGGAGGACGTCAGCTGACCGGCAAGATCTCGATCACGACACCGTCGCCGATGTCGACCAGTGTCCCCGGCGCGACGACGAGCGATTCCCCCTGTCGCAACTTTACGTGCGACTGCCCGGGTTGCGCGACGAAGGTGCCGTTGGTGGTCCGCATGTCGGTGACCACCACCCTGTCCCCCTCCTGGCGCAGCTCGATGTGCGTGCCGCTGATCTCGCGGGACGGGGAGGCGACCTTGAGGAGCCGCGGCACGGTCCCGGTCACGATGCGCGGGCTGCGCGGCTTGCGCCCGATGTAGACGGGGGTGTCCAGACGGTATGCCGCCCCGTCTCCGACCCGGAAGCCGTGATGCCGGGCGGTCGGGCCGCCCGAGCGGAACCGGGGATCGAGTTCCAGCCGGCCCGGCGACCAGGCGGCCATGGCCGGGGCGTCGGCGCGATGCCGCTGACGACTCGTGACGATCGTGTCGTCGATGTCGCCACCCGCGCGGTCGACGGACGACGCGAGCTGCTCGGCACGCGTCGCGCGGCCCAGCAGAGACCAGTTCCCTCCGCCGGGAGGAACGATCGTGTCGTCGGAGGCGCCCTCGCCTCCGATGGGCGAGGAGCCTCTGGTGGCGTCGGTTCCCGGCATGGCGGGGATGACCGGGATCGGGGTCGTGATGGGCTTCGCCAGGGCGTCCGGAGCCGCCGCGAGCTTCTGCACCGGGATCGATCCGGTGACGGGGCGCGGAGTGCGTGGCTCGGTGGCCGCAGCCCCGCGGGGGCGGAAGAGTCCCGGTGCGGGATTCGCCCGTTCGACACGAGCGGTCTCCGTGTCGCTCGCCCAGGCGAGCCAGGGCGCGCGGATGAGCCCGCTCTGCAGCGGGAGGTCCGAGGAGGCCGCCTCGGTCACGGCACCGGCGGGGCGTTCCGCGGATCCGAGGGAGCCGCCCAGGGCACCGGCGAACTCGGCGAGGTACCAGGGCTGCATGCCGCGCGAGTCGATCCGCCGCTGCCCCTGCGCGGTCTGGATGTCGACCCGAGCCGCGCCGCGCACGACGACCGTCACCGGGTCGCCGAGCACGACGACCGCGAAGGTGTCGACCGCGTCGGGGCCGCGCGTGGGAATGGAGGCGACGACGGATTCGACGGTGGCGTCGCTCGCCGTCGCGAGGCGCCACAGCTCGGCGACCACCGGAGCGGGGGTCGCCGTCTCGAAGCCGGCGAGCACGCGACCCGCGGCGAAGAACACCCAGTTGAGTGCACCTCCCACCTCGGCGGCGAGCGGGGAATAGAAGGCGGTGGCGGTCGTCACAGCGCGCATCGTCCCTCCTGCAGCCTCCACGCCCGGATGGCGACTCCCGGCGTGATCCCTGCGAGTGTAATCGTCAGGGCCGACGGGGCCCGGGGGCACGCGGTGGCATCGACGGACCCGCGGATCATCGAGTCGCGCGCGCCCGAGCACCGGACCCGCAGGACGGTCGATCTCGTCATCGCGGCACGGCAGCATCGACGGAATCGCTTGCAGGGCGCGGTCCCCACTGTCACAATCGCCGGATGACGGACCCGCTCGGGAACTCTGCGACGACCCGCCTCGGCGCGGCGCGCCCCCTCGTCCTCGACGCGGTCGCCAAGCGGATCATCGAACAGCTGCAGATCGACGGTCGCCGCTCGTACGCCGACATCGGCAAGGCCGTCGGCCTCAGCGAGGCCGCCGTCCGACAGCGAGTGCAGCGCCTCACCGACTCGGGCGTCATGCAGATCGTCGCGGTGACCGATCCGATGCAGCTGGGCTTCCACCGCCAAGCCATGATCGGCATCCGCGCGAGCGGCGACACCCGAGTGGTCGCCGAAGCCGTCGCCGAGCTCGAGGAGGTTGACTACGTCGTCCTCACCGCGGGGAGTTTCGACATCCTCGCCGAGGTCGTCTGCGAGAACGACGACGAGCTCATCGCCCTGCTCAACTCCCGCATCCGCACGCTCGAGGGCGTCGCCTCGACCGAGACCTTCGTCTATCTGAAGCTGGCCAAACAGCTCTACAACTGGGGAACACGATGACCACCACCGAACAGATCGTCGACGAGCCGCTCGAGCCCGAGATCACGGCCGCGGAAGCCGCCCTGCAGAAGAAGGCCCGCGACCACCTCTGGATGCACTTCACCCGTCAGTCGGTTCTCGAGGACAGCGGCGTCCCCGTCATCGTCAAGGGCGACGGGCACCATGTCTGGGACTCGCGCGGCAAGAGGTACTTCGACGGCTTGTCGGGGCTGTTCGTCGTCAACGCCGGGCACGGCCGGAAGCGTCTCGCGCAGGCCGCGGCGAGGCAGGCGGAGGAGCTCGCCTTCTTCCCCATCTGGTCCTACGCGCACCCGTCCGCCATCGAGCTCGCCGACCGTCTCGCCGACATGGCGCCGGGCGACCTCGACCGCGTGTTCTTCTCCACCGGCGGCGGTGAGGCGGTCGAAACCGCGTTCAAGCTCGCGAAGCACTACTGGAAGCTGCAGGGCCGCCACACCAAGCACAAGGTCATCTCGCGTGCCGTCGCGTATCACGGCACCCCGCAGGGAGCGCTGGCGATCACGGGGATCCCGGCTATGAAGCAGATGTACGAGCCCGTCACGCCCGGCGGCTTCCGCGTTCCCAACACCAACTACTACCGCTCCGAGGAGGCCGGCTTCGTCTCCGCACTCCCGGAGGGTCCGGACCGCGAAGAGGCTTTCGGTATCTGGGCGGCGAATCGGATCGAGGAGATGATCCTGTTCGAAGGCCCCGAGACGGTCGCCGCGGTGTTCCTCGAGCCGGTGCAGAACTCGGGCGGCTGCTTCCCCCCGCCGCGCGGTTATTTCCAGAGGGTGCGCGAGATCTGCGACCGTCACGACGTGCTACTGGTGTCGGACGAGGTCATCTGCGCCTTCGGCCGCATCGGCAATTGGTTCGCCTGCGACACCTACGGGTACGTGCCCGACATGATCACCTGCGCCAAGGCCATGACCAGCGGCTACTCCCCGATCGGCGCGACCATCGTGTCGGATCGTATCTACGAGCCGTTCCGCCACGGATCCACCTCCTTCGCGCACGGCTACACCTTCGCCGGACACCCCGTCTCCGCCGCGGTCGCCCTCGAGAACCTGGACATCTTCGAGGAGGAGGGCCTCAACCGGCGCGTACGGGAGAAGGGCCCGGTCTTCAAGCAGACGTTGCAGCGGCTGAACGACCTGCCCATCGTGGGCGACGTGCGCGGCGACGGCTACTTCTACGGGATCGAGCTCGTGAAGGACAAGAGCACTCGGGAGACGTTCGACGACGACGAGTCCGAGCGACTGCTGCGCGGCTTCCTGTCCAAGGCGCTCTTCGACGCCGGCCTCTACTGCCGCGCCGACGATCGCGGCGACCCGGTCATCCAGCTCGCACCGCCGCTCACCATCGGTGAGAAGGAGTTCGACGAGATCGAGAACATCCTCCGCGGGGTGCTCACCGAGGCGTGGAGCCGTCTCTAGGTTCTCTCATGTTGGCCTCCTAGGGTTCACGAACGCGGATATCCTGCGTGCGCGACGGACGAAGGCGCCATGAGCTACAGCTCGACCGGTTTGAACGACGGCCTCATCCCTGCGCGCCGTCGTGTCGTCGATGTCCGGTCGGTGGGGATGCTGGTCGCCTTCCTCGCGATCTCGACGGCTGTCGCGGCCTTCGGAAGCCTCACGACGATCTCCGCAGTCGACGGCTGGTACGCCTCGGCCGCGAAGGTCGCCTGGAATCCGCCGAACTGGATCTTCGGCCCGGTCTGGACGCTGCTCTACGCCTCGATGTCGGTCGCTGCCTGGCTGGTCTGGCGCCGTCGGCACTTCGTCGACGTCCGTCCGGCGTTGGCCCTCTACGTCGGACAGCTCGTGCTGAATTCGGTGTGGACCCCGGTCTTCTTCGGAGGTTTCGTGATCGCGGGCGGTTCGGCACTCTGGATCGGCGCGGTGATCATCGTCCTGCTCGACGTCTGCGTGATCGCGACGATCGTCGCCTTCCGCCCGGTCAGTCGCCCCGCAGCCTGGCTCCTCGTGCCGTACCTGGCGTGGATCATCTACGCGACGACGTTGAACATCGGCCTGGCGATCCTCAACGCCTGACGCCCGTCCGCGCTCTCGATGAGGCCCGGCTGCCTACTCGACGTCGGTTGATCTTCCGGAGGTCGAGTAGCGAAGCGTACCGAGACCGGCCGAGTAGCCGAAGGCGTATCGAGGCCCCACCCGAGCGATCCCTCCCGGACACCCACCTCCTCCCCCGCCGTCCCGCCCGCGCGACATCTCCACACCCGCGCCCGCAGCACCGCCCCACCGGGCCCCGCTCCCTAGCCTCGCGGCATGACGCTCCCCTTCCCCCGTACCTTTGACCCGATGACCACGATCACTGGCGACGACGGCCGAGCACGCTGCGGCTGGGTCGGCCGCGACCCCGAGTACCTCCGCTACCATGACGAGGAGTGGGGCGTTCCTCTTCATGGCGATCGCGCCCTGTTCGAGAAAATCAGCCTCGAGGCGTTCCAGTCGGGGCTCTCCTGGATCACCATCCTCAAGCGCCGCCCGGGATTCCGAGCCGCGTTCGCCGGCTTCGACCCCGACTCCGTCGCCGCCTTCACCGAGCACGATGTCGATCGCCTGCTGATCGACGAGGGGATCATCCGCAACCGCAAGAAGATCGAGAGCACCATCTCGAACGCACGCGCCCTGCGTTCACTGCTCGATGTCGAGGGCGAGGGTGCTCTCGACCGTCTCGTCTGGAGCTTCGCTCCCGAACCGCGCCCCGCGGAGGACCGCCCCGGGAGCCTCGATGAGGTCGTCGCCCGGTCGCCCGAGTCGCTCGCGCTGAGCAAGGCCTTGAAGTCCGTGGGGTTCAGCTTCGTGGGCCCGACCACCGTCTACGCCCTCATGCAGTCGGCCGGGCTCGTCGATGATCACGTCGTCGGATGTTGGCGAGCCGGCGCCGGCGACTGATCGGCTCAGAGCGGGAACAGCTCGTCGATGCGAGCCGCGTCCTCCGCCGACGGGCGCCAGGCCGTGCCCGCCGCGGCGTTCTGCCGCACCTGTTCCGGGGTCGTGGCACCGGCGATGACACTCGACACGACAGGGCGGGAGAGCAGCCACCCGAACGTCGCCTCCAGCATGGTGACGCCGCGTTCGCGGGCGAGACGCTCGAACTCCTCGACGCCGTCCCACGGCACCGTGTCCAGCAGGGAGCGCTTGCGCTGCATGATGCGGCTGTCCGCGGGACCGCCTTCGCGGGTGAACTTCCCGGTGAAGACACCGTTGTAGAGGGGGAAGAACGGGAGCAGCCCCAGTCCGAAACGCTCGGCGGCGGGCATCAGCTCCCGTTCGGCGTCACGGACGAGCAGGCTGTACTCGTTCTGGGTGGAGACGAAGCGTTCGACGCCGATCTGTCGGGCGATGTGCTCGGCATCGGCCAGCTGCCAGGCCGCCAGGTTCGAGTGCCCGATGTAGCGGATCTTGCCCTCGCGGACGAGCTCATCCAGGGCCGAGAGCGTCTCTTCGATCGGCGTGATCGGATCCGGGGTGTGCAGCTGGTACAGGTCGATCCAGTCGGTCTGGAGTCGCCGGAGCGATCCCTCGACCGCGCGCCGGATGTAGCGACGCGATCCGCGAGCGCCCCACGCCTCGATCGGCGTCGGATAGTCGGAGTGGCCGAATTTCGTCGCGACGACCGCGTCGTCACGGCGCCCCTTCAGCGCGATCCCGAGCATCTCCTCGCTTCGCCCGAAGCCGCCTCCGTACATCTCAGCGGTGTCGAAGAGGGTGATCCCCGACTCGAGGGCCGCGTGGACGACGGCATCGACGCCCTCCTGGGTCTCGGTGGCGGTTCCCGAGCGGCTGAGGTTGTTGCAGCCGAGGCCGGTGACGGAGACGCGGAGGCCGGAGCGGCCGAGTGAGCGGTAGTCCATGCCGACCACGCTACGCCGGGGCGATCGCACCTCGCACGTCTGGCGACCAGCGCCCGGGCGGGACGACGAGGTCGAGCTCGCCCGGCGCCCCCTCGCTCAGCTCGATGCGGTGCTCACCCGCCCAGTCGAGCAGACCGGCGACATCGGCGGGGGCCGTCTCCGCGCACAGGAGGGCCCGGGCGAGCGTGCCCTTCGCCGACTTGTTGAAGTGACCCAGAGCACGGGTGATCCCGTCCTCTCCGCGGGTCTTGACGCGCAGGTAGCGTCGCTCGCCCGACGGCGACAGGGGCGCGAGGGCCGCATACCCCTCGGAACGCATGTCGAGCACCAGGCCGGGGACCGCGTCGAGGGCCTTCCCCGCGCGAGATGCCCAATGGGCCTTCAGCGGGAGGTTTGGGAGGCGTGAGTCGAACGACAGGCGGTACGCCGGGATCGCGTCGAGAGCGCCGATGGGACCGAGAAGCGCCGACTGGACGACGAGGCTCTCCCTCGCGCGTTCGCGAGCCGCGTCGTCGAGGGTCGGCGCGTCCAGCGCGTCGTAGAGCACCCCGGTGTAGCGGTCCATCGCCGCCATCGTCGGACCGGTCCTCACTGCACGGTTGCGGTCGACCTCGCCGCTCTGCCGGGCGCTGAGCTTGAGGACGCGCATCGTGGCGTCCGCGTCCTTCGCCAGCGTCGAGACAGCTCGCACGACCGTGCGGCGGGCGGCCGTGAGCGACGGGAAACGCAGCACATCGAGATCGAGCGGCACGGCTTCACCACCATCCCGCTTGGTTTCGGAAGGGGGGAGCAGAAGAAGCACCGCAACAGCCTAGAGCCGGCCCACACCTCCGGCTGGTGACCGGACGACGACCCCGGAGCGTCCTCCCGACGACATTTCGGTGTCATGTCAACAATTTTCGGCGTGTCCGGGAATAGCCCTCTTTCGGATGCGATTGCATGGAGTCATGACCACTTCATCGATTCACCCCGCGTACCGTACCGGCACCTGGAAGCTCGACCCGACCCACTCGGAGCTGTCGTTCTCGGTTCGCCACCTCGCGATCAGCAAGGTCAAGGGCACCTTCGAGTCCTTCGACGCGACCCTCGTGACCGGCGAGACGCTGGAGGAGAGCTCGCTCGACGCGACGATCGACATCGCGTCGGTCAACACCAACCAGAAGGACCGCGACCAGCACCTCCGCACGAGCGACTTCTTCCTCACGGACGAGCACCCCACCGCGACCTTCACGTCGAAGCAGTTCACCGTCGACGGTGACGACTTCACCGCGACCGGTGACTTCACGCTCCGTGGCGTGACCAAGCAGGTCGTCCTCAAGGGCGAGTTCGGCGGCATCGTCACCGACGGCTACGGCCAGACCAAGGCCGGTGTCAGCGCGAAGACCAAGATCAATCGTCACGACTTCGGTGTCAACTGGAACGCTGCACTGGAGGCCGGTGGCCTGACCCTCGGTGAGGACGTCACCATCAACCTCGAGCTCCAGTTCGTTCTCCAGCCGTAAGCCACGGCCGACAGGCCGCCCACGGCGAAGACGGGGCTCACTTTCATGACGAGAGTGAGCCCCGTCTCTATTCAGGGGCGGTGCAGAGCGGTCAGCAGCTCAGTGCGCTCACGGGCGCCTTGACTTCGGCCCGATCACCCGTCGATGTCACCGCGGCCGCCGTGACCGTCGACGCGGCGATCGACCGAGCCCGTGTGGTGAAGCTCTGACTCACGCTCTTTCCCGATGCGACGTCGACCGACGGCTTCCGGCCCCAAGGAGAAGAGAGGGACACCGCCGCGGACGTGGCCCCGGTGTTGGTCGCCGACACGACGACCACTACACGACCGGAGACGCACCGCCGAGTCGCGGACGCCGTGAGCACTCCCTGCGGAGCAGCCGCCGCCTCTCGGGTCACGCTGGACCAGCGCTGGTTCGACTGACCGTTGCACTCCCAGATCAGCAGCTCCGATCCGGCGGTGAGGCCCCCGTTGTCGACGTCCAGGCACTTGCCGGATGACGTG
This sequence comes from uncultured Naasia sp., assembly GCA_913778905.1. Lineage (GTDB taxonomy): Bacteria > Actinomycetota > Actinomycetes > Actinomycetales > Microbacteriaceae > Naasia. The sequence continues at coordinate 109,802 of CAJYYA010000023.1, forward strand.
CTGCGGATCGACCCGTCCTGCTGCACGACCCACTGCTGGTTGATCTGCGAGTTGCACTCCCAGAACAGAACCGCCGTGCCGTTCGCCGTGCCTGCGTGATCGACGTCGAGGCACATGCCCCCCATCATGATTTGACCGTCACGCAGGGCTGCACGCTGGGTCTGGGACGCCTCGTCACAGGTGTTGACCACGCCACGCGTTCCGAGGTCGAGCTGGCCACCCTCGCCGTCGAGACACCGCCCGGACTGCTCACCTTTCAGAGACACGACCGTACTGGCCACCGTCCCGGCCGCGACGCGGAGGAGCGTGAGGCCGTGGCGCGGAACAGACGCGGAGAGCGTCCCGGTCGAGTTCGACTTCCCACCCGTGTAGAGATCAGAGACCGCGTAGTTCGGAGCGCTCGACAGTCCGACCTGAGCAGCCGTCGTCGTGACGGTCACACTCGAGCCTCCCCGATTGAGCAGTCCGACCGCGTATGAACCGTCCGACATGCGCTTCGACCAGATCTCCACGTCGCCGTCGTCGCGCACTCGCGCCGCCTGAAGTCCGAGCTCGTCCTGGTCGACGGCGATGATGTCTTTGTTGGTCAAGATCGAACGAGTGTCCTCGTTCATCGTGGTGATGTCGTTGCCGGCGATGAGCGGGGAACCCATAAGAGCCCACATCCCGAAGTGGGCTCGGTTCTCCGTCGGGCTCAGGATGTTGTTCTTGCCGACTTCCAACATGTCGGGGTCGTTCCAATGTCCGGGGCCGTTCCAGGACGTCAGGCCCGCCTGCACGTCCAGGATCTCGGTCACACCCATGAAGCAGTCCGCGGTGCATCCCGACGACCAGGCCGCCGTGATGTCTTCCGTGGTTCGCCACATGTCGGCGATAGCGCCCCAGTCGTACTCCGCACCTCGGTTGGGCCGGATGCTGTTGGGATTGATGGAGTAGACGATGTCCCGACCGGTTGCGCGCAGGGCATCTCGCATGAGGGTGAACGCGTCGATCTGCTCCTGCAGGGTTCCCTCATCCGAGCACCAGTCGTACTTCAGGTAGTCGACACCCCAGGAGGCGAAGGTGTTCGCGTCCTGCCTCTCATGCCCCTGTGCCCCGGTCGCACCAGGGGTGGCGCCGAAGAACTGTGCGCACGTCTTCTGCCGCGGGGCCTGGTAGATGCCGAATTTGAGCCCCTTGGAGTGGATGTAGTCGCCGAGCGCCTTCATACCCGAGGGGAAACGGTCCGGATCAGCCTGCAGGCTGCCGTCGGCGGCACGCTGGGGCGACTGCCAGCAGTCGTCGACGACCACGTACTCGTAGCCGGCGTCTCTCATTCCGCTGGACACCATCGCATCGGCCGCGCCGCGGATCTTGCCCTCGTCGATATTGCAGTAGAACGTGTTCCAGCTGTTCCATCCGAGAGGCGGCGTGAGCGCGGGGCTGCCTTCCGCAGCCTGGGCCAACGGAGCCGGCCCGGCCGTGAACGAGACCACCGCGCCGGTCAGAGCCACTGTTCCCGCGACCGCGAGCGTGACTATGCGTCGCATCATGCTTCGGGTAATCGGAATCGTCATCGATATCACCACCACAATCCGCCCACTGCGATGTGGGCTCAGCGCGGGCCACCTCGCCCGCCGGAATGGATGTTACCGGGAACACGAAAAGTGAGCTAGGCACACGACGACAAAGGGTGCGGGATCCGATGGATCCCGCACCCTCCGAATCGTTCGCGACGAGTCAGCTCACCAGGCTGGCGTTGCGTGCGACCACGGTCACGACGTCACCGGCGACCGAGACGAAACCGTCCTCGGCGTTCGCGACGATCTTGCGACCGCCGGACTGCGTGACACGCACCTCACCGCCGGCGAGGATGGCCAGCATGGGGACGTGTCCGGGGAGCACACCGATCTCGCCCTCGGTGGTGCGGGCGACGACCATGTCGGCCTCGCCCTGCCACACCTGCTGGTCGGCGGAGACGACGTTGACCTGAAGCGGCATGATCAGCCGTTCTCCTTCTGAATCTGTGCCCACTTCTCCTCGACGTCCGAGATGGCGCCGACGTTGAAGAACGCCTGCTCCGCCACGTTGTCGAACTCGCCCTTGGCGATGGCGTCGAAGCTCTCGATGGTCTCCTTGAGCGGAACCGTCGATCCCTCGACACCCGTGAACTTCTTCGCCATGTAGGTGTTCTGCGAGAGGAACTGCTGGATGCGGCGCGCGCGCGACACCGTGATCTTGTCTTCCTCGGAGAGCTCGTCGACACCGAGGATGGCGATGATCTCCTGCAGCTCCTTGTTCTTCTGGAGGATCTGCTTGACGGTCGTGGCCACGCGGTAGTGGTCCTCGCCCAGGTAGCGGGGGTCGAGGATGCGGCTCGTCGAGGTCAGGGGGTCCACGGCCGGGTAGAGACCGCGCGACGCGATCTCACGCGAGAGCTCGGTCGTCGCGTCGAGGTGCGCGAACGTCGTCGCGGGGGCCGGGTCGGTGTAGTCGTCCGCGGGCACGTAAATGGCCTGGAGCGACGTGATCGAGTGACCGCGAGTCGAGGTGATGCGCTCCTGGAGGATGCCCATCTCGTCGGCGAGGTTCGGCTGGTAGCCCACCGCGGAAGGCATGCGCCCGAGCAGCGTCGACACCTCGGAGCCCGCCTGCGTGAAGCGGAAGATGTTGTCGATGAAGAGCAGCACGTCCTGCTTCTGGACATCGCGGAAGTATTCCGCCATGGTCAGCGCCGACAGCGCGACACGGAGTCGCGTTCCCGGCGGCTCGTCCATCTGGCCGAAGACGAGGGCGGTCTTGTCGAAGACGCCCGCCTCCTCCATCTCGTGGATCAGGTCGTTGCCCTCACGGGTGCGCTCACCGACACCGGCGAACACCGACACACCACCGTGATCCTGCGCGACGCGCTGGATCATCTCCTGGATGAGGACGGTCTTACCGACGCCCGCACCACCGAAGAGGCCGATCTTTCCACCCTGCACGTACGGCGTGAGGAGGTCGATGACCTTGATGCCGGTCTCGAACAGCTGCGTCTTGCTCTCCAGCTGGTCGAATGCCGGCGGCTTGCGGTGGATGGGCCAGCGCTCGGTGATCTCGATCTGCTCGTCACCCTCGAGGTTGAGGATGTCGCCGGTCACGTTGAAGACCTTGCCCTTGGTGACGTCGCCGACGGGCACCGAGATGGCGGCACCGGTGTCGGTGACCTCCTGGCCGCGGACGAGGCCGTCGGTCGGCTTGAGTGCGATGGCGCGGACGAGGTCGTCACCGAGGTGCTGGGCGACCTCGAGGGTCAGCTCCTGGCTGGTCTCGCCGATAACGATGGTCGTCTTGAGGGCGTTGTAGATCTCGGGCAGCGAGTCGTGCGGGAACTCGATGTCGACGACCGGGCCGGTGACGCGCGCGATGCGTCCGACGCCGGCCGCGGCACCCGTGCCGGGCTTCTCGGGGGCGGTGATGCTCATGGTTTCAGCTTCCTTGCCTGTGTCTGGCGTGGTTAGTCAGGTCAGCCTGCGAGGGCGTCGGCTCCGCCGACGATCTCAGCGATCTGCTGGGTGATCTCGGTCTGGCGCGCGTTGTTCGCCAGGCGGGTGTAGTCGGTGATGAGCTTGTCGGCGTTGTCGCTCGCCGACTTCATCGCCCGCTGACGCGCGGCGTGCTCTGCAGCAGCCGAGGCGAGCATGGCGTTGAAGATGCGGCTCTCGATGTACACCGGCAGGAGCGCGTCGAGCACGGAGTCGGCGTCGGGCTCGAACTCGTAGAGCGGGAGCACGTCGGCCTCGGGCTCCTCCACACCGTCGACGACCTCGAGAGGCAGCAGGCGCACGACCTCGGGGGTCTGCGTCACCATGCTCACGAAGCGCGTGTACACGATGTGGATCTCGTCCACGCCGCCCTCGTCCGTGTCCCGCACGAAGGCCTCGACGAGCTCGTCGCCGATCTCCTTCGCGGTCTCGAACTGCGGCTGGTCGGTCCCCCCGATCCAGCTGCGCAGGTAGTCGCGCTTGCGGAAGGTGAAGTACCCCACCGACTTGCGACCCACGAGGTAGTAGACGACCTCCTTGCCCTGGCTGCGGAGGAGCTCGCTGAGCCCCTCCGCCTCCTTGAGCACACTGGCGCTGAACGCACCGGCGAGACCGCGGTCCGAGGCGAAGATCACCACCGCCGCGCGGCGGGGGTTCTCTTTCTCGGTGGTCAGGATGTGGTCGACGTTGGAGTAGGTCGCGACAGCCGACACAGCCTGGGTCACGGCACGCGAGTAGGGCGTGGAAGCCGCCACCCGCTGCTGTGCCTTCTGGATGCGCGATGCCGAGATCAGCTCCATGGCGCGAGTGATCTTCTTGGTCGTCTGCGCCGACCGGATCCTCTGCCGGTAGACGCGAAGTTGAGCGCCCATCTAGTTAGCGCCGCCCCTTGACGATCTTCTCCTGGTTGACGTCGGCTGCATCGATCTTCTCGAAGCTCTCCTTGCCGACCGAGGCGAGCGGCTTGCCCTCGCCGGTCTGGAACTCGAGCTTGAACTGGTCGACCGCCTTGCCGAGAGCGTCGACGGTGTCGTCGCTCAGCTGGTTGGTCTCACGCAGGGTGGAGAGGATGTCGGTGTTGCGACCCAGGTAGTCGAGCAGCTCGCGCTCGAAGCGCAGGACGTCCTCGACCGGGACCTCGTCCAGCTTGCCGTTGGTACCGGCCCAGATCGAGACGACCTGGTCCTCGACCGGGTACGGCGAGTACTGGGGCTGCTTGAGCAGCTCCGTGAGGCGGGCACCACGGGCGAGCTGACGACGGCTGGCGGCGTCGAGGTCGGAGGCGAACATCGCGAACGCCTCGAGCGAGCGGTACTGGGCGAGCTCGAGCTTGAGCGTTCCGGAGACCTTCTTGATGCTCTTGACCTGAGCGTCACCGCCGACTCGCGACACCGAGATACCCACGTCGACCGCAGGACGCTGGTTGGCGTTGAAGAGGTCGGACTGGAGGAAGATCTGGCCATCGGTGATCGAGATCACGTTGGTCGGGATGTAGGCCGAGACGTCGTTCGCCTTGGTCTCGATGATCGGCAGACCGGTCATCGAACCGGCGCCCAGCTCGTCCGAGAGCTTCGCGCAACGCTCGAGCAGGCGGGAGTGCAGGTAGAACACGTCGCCGGGGTAGGCCTCGCGTCCCGGGGGACGACGCAGGAGCAGCGAGACGGCACGGTAGGCCTCGGCCTGCTTCGACAGGTCGTCGAAGATGATCAGGACGTGCTTGCCGCCGTACATCCAGTGCTGGCCGATGGCCGAGCCGGTGTAGGGGGCGAGGTACTTGAATCCGGCGGGGTCGGAAGCCGGCGCCGCGACGATCGTCGTGTACTCCATGGCTCCGGCGTCCTCGAGCGCACCCTTGACGGAGGCGATCGTGGAGCCCTTCTGACCGATGGCGACGTAGATGCAACGAACCTGCTTGGTGACGTCGCCCGACTCCCAGTTGGCCTTCTGGTTGATGATCGTGTCGATCGCGATGGCCGTCTTACCGGTCTGGCGGTCGCCGATGATCAGCTGACGCTGGCCGCGGCCGACGGGGATCATGGCGTCGATGGCCTTGATGCCGGTCTGCATGGGCTCGTGCACGCTCTTGCGCTGCATGACGCCGGGCGCCTGGAGCTCGAGCGCACGACGACCCTCGGACGCGATGTCGCCCAGGCCGTCGATCGGGTTGCCCAGCGGGTCGACGACGCGACCGAGGTAGCCGTCGCCGACGGCGACCGAGAGCACCTCGCCGGTGCGGTGCACCTCCTGGCCCTCTTCGATTCCGGCGAACTCGCCGAGGACGATGACACCGATCTCGGCCTGGTCGAGGTTCTGCGCGAGACCGAGAGTGCCGTCTTCGAAACGGACGAGCTCGTTGGCCATGACGCTCGGGAGGCCCTCGACGTGCGCGATACCGTCGGCCGCGTCGATGACGTGTCCGATCTCGGTCGCCTTGGCGCCGGTGGGCTCGTAGCTGCCGACGAAGTCCTTGAGCGCGTCGCGGATCTCGTCGGGGCTGATGGTCAGATCTGCCATGTGGATGCTTCGTTCCTTGTAGGAGGTGACGTCGGCGTCAGCCGGCGAGTTGGAGTCGGAGGTCGTTCAACCGGGTGGCGACGCTGCCGTCGATGACATCGTCACCGACCGAGATGCGAACTCCACCGATGAGAGTCGGGTCGATGACCTGGCTGATGCTCAGGCGGCGGCCGTAGCGGGAGTTGAGGGCGGCCTCGAGGCGCTGCAGCTGCGCGTCGCCGAGAGCGACGGCGGTGCGGACGACGGCGACCGACTGGCCCGACTGGTCCGCGACCGCCGCAGCGGCCCGGCGCAGGGACTCCGCGAACCGGCGACGTCCGAGGGACGCGACGATGTGGCGGACGATCACGCGAGTCTGCTGCGATGCTCCGGAGAGCAGACGGTCGACCAGGGCGAGCTTGGCCTCGGGCGTACCGAGCGAGGTGCCCATCGCGAGCTCGAGCTGCGCGTCCGAGCGGACGATCTGACCGAAGGCGGCCAGCTCCGTCTCGATGCCGTCACCCTGGGCGGATGCGGCGACGGCGCGGTAGCCGAGGGTCTCGAGACCGTCGACCAGCTCCTCGCCGTTCGACCAGCGCTGAGCGACGACCGTGTCGAGGACCGGGAGCACCGCGGTGAAGCCGCCGAAGACACGACGGATGACACCCGACTTGCCCTGCTCCTCGATCCCGGAGTCCGCGAGCAGCGCGCGCAGCTGAACGGAAGACGCGATGGCCCGGGTCGCGGCCAGGAGCTGCTCCCCCGTCGCGAGATCGGTGCTGTGCTGGGCGTCGAGAGCGGCGATGCCGGCCTCGAGAGCCTTTCTGCTCGCTGAGCCCATTACTTCCCTGCCTTCTCGGATGCCTCGAGGTCGGCGAGGAACCGGTCGACCAGTGCGGTCGCACGAGCATCGTCGGAGAGGGTCTCTCCGACCACGCCGGAGGCCAGGTCGATCGCGAGCGAGCCGACCTCGGCGCGGAGGCTGGTGACAGCCGCCTGACGCTCGGCCTCGATCTGCGCCTGAGCGGTCGCGGAGATGCGAGCTGCCTCGGCCTGAGCCTGCTCACGGAACTCGGCGATGATCTTCTTGCCGTCCTCGCGAGCCTGCTCGCGGATGCGAGCTGCCTCGGCGCGAGCCTCGGCCAGCTGCTGCGTGTACTTGTCGAGCGCGACAGCCGCCTCGGCCTGAGCCTGCTCGGCCTTCTCGATGCCGCCCTCGATGAGCGCGGAACGCTCGTCGAGCACCTTCCGAACACGCGGGAGCGCGTAGAAGAAGAAGAACGCGAGGAGCAGGAAGAAGACGACGGACGACCAGACGATGTCGTACGGGGCGGGGAGGAGAATGCTCTTCTCCTCCGCGGCCTCGGTCGCCATGGGGGCGATCAGTGTGAACACTGAGGAACCGACTTTCTGGATCAGGCGGTGAAGATGAAGCCGGCCGCGAGGCCGATCAGCGCGAGCACCTCGGTGAATGCGATGCCGAGGAACATCGTGGTCTGGAGGCGACCGGCCATCTCGGGCTGGCGGGCCATGGCCTCGACGGTCTTACCGGCGACGATTCCGACACCGATACCGGGGCCGATCGCGGCGAGGCCGTAACCGATGGTCGAGATGTTGCCGGTGAGCTCTGCGAACTCGTTCATGCGTGTTTCCTTTCGATTGGTGACGCCGCGTTATGCGGAGTCGCTCAGTGCTCTTCGGCGACGGCGAGCTGGATGTAGACCGCCGTCAGGAGGGTGAAGATGTAGGCCTGCAACACGGCGACGAGGATCTCGAACAGCGTGAAGAAGATTCCGAACGCGAACGTGCCGACGCTGAAGAGGCGGAGGCCTCCGTCGACCGAGGCGTTGAAGAGGAAGAAGTCGGTCGCCGCGAAGCACAGGACCAGCAGCAGGTGGCCGACGACCATGTTCATGAGCAGACGCAGCATGAGCGAGATCGGCCGCAGGATGAAGGTCGACAGCAGCTCGATGGGCGTGAGCAGCAGGTAGAGCGGCTTCGGCACCCCGGGCGGGAAGAGCGCGGTCTTGAAGAACGCTCCTCCGCGATCCTTGATACCGGCGTAGATGAACGTGACGTACGCCACGAGCGCGAGCACCAGCGGGAGGCCGATGATCGACGAACCCGCGATGTTGAGCAGCGGGATGACGCCCGTGATGTTCGTCACCAGGACCAGGAAGAAGATCGTGGTCAGCAGCGGCAGGAAGCGGCGCCCGTCCTTACGGCCGAGGATCTCCTCGCCGATGTTGGTGCGGACGAACCCGAAGAGGAGCTCGACGACGCTCTGCCCGCGCCCCGGCACGACGCGCATGCGTCGGGTGCCGATCCACAGGAGGAGGATCAGGAGAGCGACCGCGATGAGGCGCACCATGATGATGCGGTTGATCTCGAACGGCGTGCCCTCGAAGAGGATCGCCGGCGGGAAGAACTCGTCAAGGGTCGGAGCATGGAAGCCCCCGCCATCTTCGGCTCGGGGCAACAGTGGAAGGACGGCGTTAAGCAGCTCGTTCTCCAATATCGGGGCGCGGCGAGCGCGCGGCGATGGAAGTGGTTACCGGTTAGACCCTATCAATGATGTGAGGATGCCGGGTACCGATTTCTACACGAGATCGAAATCACCTGGGGCGAATCAGGCCTTCGGGTCGGAGACGTAGCCGATCCGGGCCTTCGCGATGACGACTCCGTCGATGACGAGACCGCCCAACAGCCCCACGACGAGCGTGATGAACAGAGCGACCGGCGACAGCCACGGCTGATCGCGCAGGATCAGCAGGGCCACGATGAAGACGACCAGCTTGAGCAGCCACCCGCCCAGCACGATGCCGAAGAAGATCTGAAGGTAGGCGGGTGACGCGGTGTAGCGGTTGGCGAGCACCATGCTGATCGCGGTCACGCTGACGAGGAGCAGAGACAGGACGGCGCCGGCGATCGCCCCCGCGAGTCCCTCCCCGCCCGCCACGACGAGTCCGACGATCGCTCCCACCACCGCGAGGACGAGGCAGAAGATCGACCCCAGAACCGCGATACGGCGGAAGACGGGGTCTGAGCTGGGGCGGCCGGCGCGGGGCGTCGTGTCGGTCACGAGAGGTTCTCCTCGGTCTTGCGGTCGGTGTCGGTCGGACGACCGGTGCGGAGGGGGCGCTGGACGGGCACTCCCCCGGTGGGGAGCGGGATGGCTCCGGTCTCTATGCCGACGAGGTCGGCATGCTCGTCGAGCGGATCCATCGCAGCGGCTTCGACCTCGGTGTCATCTCGGTACGGGGTCGACTGGGCGGCGGCCTCACGGGCCTTCCTGCGCGACAGCGGCGCGAGGGTCAACGCTGCGCAGATCACCATGCCGACGAGGATGACGGCCAGAGCCCAGATCCAGGGGCGGACCACGAAGAAGAGGAGCGAACCCACCGAGATGACCGCCGTCCAGGCGTAGAAGATCCACACCGCGTGCTGGTGCGAGTGGCCCATGTCGAGCAGCCGGTGGTGGAGGTGCTGACGGTCGGCCGTGAAGGGCGACTTGCCGGCGCGGAGGCGCCGGAAGACCGCGAGCGCGAAGTCGAGGAACGGGATCACGAGGATCGCGAGCGGCAGGAGGATCGGCAGGAAGGCGGGCACGAGCGAGGCGCGGCCGAACGAGGTGCTGAGCTGCACCGGATTAATCTGACCGGTCACGGCGATGGCGGACGTCGCCATGAGGAGCCCCACGAGATAGGCGCCCGCGTCACCGATGAACAGGCGCGCCGGGTGTTTGTCGCCGAAGCGCGAGTTGAGCGGCAGGATCCCGAGGCAGATGCCGATCGCGATGGCGGACAGCAGCGACGCCAGGTTGAAGTAGTTGAACGGCGAGATCTCCTGGGCGAGGAGATAGCTGTACAGGAAGAACACCGAGTTGGCGATGAGAGCGACACCCGAGACGAGTCCGTCGAGGCCGTCGATGAAGTTCACCGCGTTCATCACGAACACGATCGCGAAGACCGTGAGCGCCAGCGACATCCACGCGGATCCGACCGTCAGACCGCCGATCGGCAGGGACGCGATCGCGAAGCCCTGCCAGGCCAGTAGAGCCGCGGCGAGCAGCTGCCCGCCGAGCTTGATCATCCAGTCGAGATCGAGGAGGTCGTCGATGACGCCCATGACCACGATCAACAGAGCCGCCCCGACCAGGACCCAGATCTTCACCGGCTGGGCGAAGACGAGCGAGAAGAACGGGATCTGCGACGCGATCGCGAGGGCGACGAGCATGCCGCCGAACATCGCGATCCCGCCGAGGCGCGGCGTCGGCGTGGTGTGCACGTCGCGATCGCGGATCTGCGGATGGATGCGGTACCGGACGCCGACCTTGCGCACGATGACGGAGAGGACGAACGTCAGCACCGCCGCGATGAGAGCGACGATGCCGTATTGGGTCACGCGAGAGCCTCGAGGTGATCGCCGACGAGTCCGGCGATCACCGCGTGGCTGAGGACGCCCTCGCGCACGATGCGCAGGCGCCCGGTTCCCGCGGCGAGCGCGGTGGCGTCGACGATGGTCGACGGGAGATTGCCGGCGGTCGGCCCGCCGTCCAGATACACGGACACGGACTCACCGAGCTCAGCGAGGGCGCCTGGCGCGGTCGTGGCCGCGGGATTGCCCGTGAGATTCGCGGACGAGACAGCGAGGGGGCCCGTGTCGTTGAGGAGCTCGAGCGCCAGGTGGTTGTCCGGCATCCGCAGGGCGACCGTGCCGCCGGTGTCTCCGAGATCCCAGGCGAGGGAAGGGCGGGCCGGGAGGATCACGGTGAGCGGACCGGGCCAGTGGGCGGCGACGAGCGTGCGAACGGCCTCCGGGACCTGCTCCGCCAGAGCGTCGAGCGTGGCCTCCCCCGGCACCAGCACGGGCGGCGGCGACTGGCGCCCGCGTCCCTTGGCATCGAGCAGCTTCTGCACCGCGGACGGCGAGAAGGCGTCGGCGGCGATCCCGTAGACCGTGTCGGTGGGGATGACGACGAGCTCGCCGCGTCCGATGGCACCGCGAGCGAGACGCATCCCGGTCAGCAGATCGGAGGCGACGGAACAGTCGTAGATACGCGCCATATCGCTTCCGAGTGTAACGGGGCACCGTAGCGGACCTCCGCGGGGCGCGCTTGGAATCGCCTAGGGGCGCCGTGGGACGCGCGATGCGGCGCTGACAGAATGGATGCCGATGAGCCTGCTTTTCGCCTTCGACATGGACAACGTCCTCTACGACTACCGCTGGCGGGAGCGCATGGACTCCCTCGCCGAGCTCACGGGGACACCCGTGTCGCGACTTCGCGAACTGTGGTGGCTGCACCCGGAGGGCGAGGCCTTCGCGGAGGCGGGCGGCTACCCGGACGGCACCGCCTACCTCGCAGCGTTCGCTGCACGAACCGGCCACGAGGTCTCCCCCGACGCGTGGCTGACTGCCCGCGGAGCTGCGATGACTCCCCTGCCCCAGTCGATCGAAGCCGCCCGGCGAGCGTCGGAGCTCGGCCGCGTGACGCTCCTCACCAACAACGGCCCCCTCGTGGGAGCGGCCCTCCCCCGGATCGCTCCGCTACTGGTCCCGATCTTCAGCGACGAGCACCTGCGGGCGACCAGCTTCTACGGGGCCCGCAAGCCCGATCCGACCGTCTTCGAACGCCTGCTCGAGGAGTACGACACTCTCGCGTCGGATGCGTTCTTCGCCGACGACCTCATCGAGAACGTCGAAGCTGCAGCGTCCGTCGGGATCACGGTGCACCACTTCACCGGCGACGCCGCTCGAATGCGTGCCGACATCGAGGCGTTCGCCGCGGCCCGCGCCTGACCGGTCGGCGCCTGGACCCACGTCTGCTTCTGCTTCTGCTGATCAAATGCAGGAACTGAGTGCGGAATGCAGGAACCGACGGACCCGCTAGCCCTCAGAACCGCATGATTCCGGGCATCTCCAGGGGCGGGTCCTGCATTCGGCGCCGAAAGTCCTGCACTTGTTTTTCCGACTCCTGCATTTGTTCAGCTGCAGGAGTTCGAGCCGGGTGTCAGCGGAGGGCGCTGGTGGTGCGGGGGCGACCGGTGAGGTCGGGATGCGTCGCCGTCGCGCGCCACCCGTCGGCGGTGAGGAGATCGCGGATCTCCTCACCCTGCAGCTCGCCGTGCTCGATGAGCAGCGCCCCGCCGGACCGGAGCAGGCGACGCGCGGTCGCGGACACGTGACGGACGACGTCGAGACCGTCCTCCCCGCCGTAGAGAGCCGCGTGCGGATCGTGCAGACGCACCTCGGGATCGCGCGGGATCGCTCCGAGCGGGATGTACGGCGGGTTGGAGACGACGACCGAGACGGTTCCGTCGAGATCCGGCAGCGCGTCGGCGAGGTCGACGAAAACGATGGTCGCGTTGTCGGCGCCGGTCTCACGTTGGTTCTGAGTGGCCCAGATGAACGCCTCGGGCGAGTTCTCGACGCCCCACACCCGTGCATGCGGGACCTCGACGGCGAGCGACAGCGCGATGGCGCCGCTCCCGGTGCCGAGGTCGACCGCCCGCGGTTCGGGCTCAGCGGATGCCAGCAACGCATCGATCGCCAGGCCCGCGACGCCCTCCGTCTCGGGACGGGGCACGAAGACACCGGGACCGACCGCGAGGTCGAGACGGCGGAAGGCCGCGCGCCCCGTGATGTGCTGCAGCGGCACCCGCGCCGCACGACGCTCGACCAGCTCGGCGACCTCGACCGCCTCGGACGCCGCCATGACCGATCCGGTCAGGGCGAGCGCCTGGATGCGCCCCCGCCCGACGCCGAGGACATGTCCGATGAGCAGTTCCGCGTCCACCCGCGGGTTCGGGACCCCGGCGCGCGCGAGGACGTCCGTCGAACGGGCCAGCACCTGATCGACTGCCCCGGCGTGCGCGGCGGACGCGCTCGAGGTGGCCGAAGGATCCGCAGCGAACGCGGACTCGGCGGCCGTCACGAGTCGGAGCCCACCGCCGCCAGACGCGCCTCCTCGTCGGCCTGGATGGCGCTGCGCACGATGGGCTCGAGCGAGCCGTCCATGACCTGGTCGAGGTTGTACGCCTTGTACCCGGTGCGGTGGTCGGCGATGCGGTTTTCCGGGAAGTTGTAGGTGCGGATCCGCTCGGAGCGATCGACCGTGCGGATCTGCGAGCGACGCGCCGCCGAGGCCTCGGCGTCGAGGGCCTCCTGCTGGGCCGCGAGCAGACGAGCGCGGAGAACGCGCATGGCCGCCTCGCGGTTCTGCAACTGGCTCTTCTCGTTCTGCATCGACACGGTGATGCCAGTGGGGACGTGCGTGATGCGGACGGCGGAGTCGGTCGTGTTGACCGACTGACCGCCGGGACCGGAGGAGCGGAACACGTCGATCTTGAGATCGTTCTGGTTGATCTCGAGCTCCTCGGGCGCATCCACCTCGGGGAAGACCAGGACTCCCGCTGCCGAGGTGTGGATCCGTCCCTGCGACTCGGTAGCCGGCACCCGCTGGACGCGGTGGACGCCGCCCTCGTACTTGAGGTGCGCCCACACGCCCTCCGGGCCGGAGCCCGGGTTCTTGATGGCGATCTGCACGTCCTTGTAGCCGCCGAGATCGCTCTCGGTGCGCTCCAGGAGTTCGGTCTTCCACCCCTTGCTCTCGGCGTAGTGGAGGTACATGCGCAGGAGGTCGGCCGCGAAGAGCGCGGACTCCTCGCCGCCCTCCCCCGCCTTGATCTCCATGATCACGTCGCGTCCGTCGTCGGGGTCGCGCGGAATCAGCAGACGCCGGAGCTTCTCCTGCGTCTTCTCCACCTCGGCTTCGAGACCGGGCACCTCGGCCGCGAAGGCCGCATCCTCCGAAGCGAGCTCGCGGGCCGCCTCGAGGTCGTCGACCGACTGCGTCCACGCCTGGTGGGCGAGCATGATCTGCGACAGCTCCGCATAGCGTCGGTTGATCCGACGCGAGCGTCCGGCATCGGCGTGGACCGCCGGGTCGGACAGCTGCTGCTGCAGGTCTTCGTGCTCGGCCAGCAGCGAGGCGACCGATTCGAACATGGCGCTCAGCGGCCCTGGCCGCCACCCACTGCGGGCGTCGGCATCGACTTCTGGACCTGCATGAGGAACTCGACGTTCGAGCCGGTCTCCTTCAGCCTGTCCAGCACCGTCTCGAGAGCCTGCTGCTCGTCGGAGCCGGCGAGGGCGCGACGGAGCTTCCAGATGACCTCGACCTCCTCGGCGCCGAGCAGCATCTCCTCGCGGCGGGTGCTGGAAGCGCTGATGTCGACCGCCGGGAAGATGCGCTTGTCGGCGAGGCCGCGCGAGAGCCGCAGCTCCATGTTGGCCGTGCCGGCGAATTCCTCGAAGATCGCCTCGTCGGCGGCCGATCCGGTCTCGACGAGAGCGGTGGCGAGGATCGTGAGCGATCCGCCGTTCTCGACGTTGCGGGCGGCACCGAAGAAGCGCTTCGGCGGGTAGAGGGCGGTCGAGTCGACGGTCGCCTGGGCGGCTCCGCGACCTGCCGGGGGCGCCACCGTGTTGTAGGCGCGGCCGAGGCGGGTGATCGAGTCGAGGAGCACGACGACGTCGTGACCCAACTCGACGAGACGCTTGGCGCGCTCGATGGCCAGCTCGGCCAGAGTCGTGTGATCCTCGGCGGGACGGTCGAACGTCGAGGCGATGACCTCGCCGCGCACCCGACGCTGCATCTCGGTGACCTCTTCGGGACGCTCGTCGACGAGGACGACCATGAGGTGGACCTCGGGGTTGTTCTTGACGATGGCGTCGGCGATGCCCTGGAGCACGAAGGTCTTGCCCGAACGCGGGGGCGCGACGATGAGGCCGCGCTGACCCTTGCCGATGGGGGTGATGAGGTCGATGGCACGCGTGGCGAGGGTCGCCGCGTCGGTCTCGAGACGCAGACGGTCCTGCGGATACAGCGGCACGAGGGCACCGAACTCGACGCGCTCAGCGGCCTCGTCGACGGCCGAACCGTTGATCGAGTCGATCTTGACGATGGCGTTGTACTTCTGGCGCCCGCCGTCGTTGTCCCGAGGCTGACGGATGGCGCCGACCACGGCGTCGCCCTTGCGCAGGTTGTACTTCTTGACCTGGCCGAGCGAGACGTAGACGTCGCTCGGGCCCGGGAGGTAGCCGCTCGTGCGGACGAACGCGTAGTTGTCCAGAACGTCGAGGATGCCGGCGACGGGGATCAGCACGTCGTCATCGGACAGCTCGGGCTCGAAGTCGTCGTTCTGGGCACCGCGGCCGCGCTTGCGGTCACGGTAGCGGCTGCGGCCGCTGCGCTCCTGGCGGTCCTCGAAGCCCTGGTCGTTCTGGTCGCCGCGGCCGTTCGGGCGGCCCTGACCCTGGTCGTTCAGACGGTTCTGGTCGCCCTGACGGTTCTGACCCTGCTGGTTCTGCTGCGCCTGATCGTTCTGGCGACCCTGGTCGTTCTGGCGACCCTGCTGCTTCTGCTGGCCCTGCTCGCCCTGACGGCTCTGCTCGCCCTGACGGTTCTGGTCGCCCTGAGCCGCCTGCTCGCCCTTGGCGGCGTCGGAGGAGTTCTGGTCGCCACCGCCACGGTTGCGGTTGCGGCCTCGGCCACGACGGCCGGTGCGCTCACCCTCGGCGGGTGCCTCGGCGCTGTCGCCGTTCTCGGGCGCCGTCGACTTCTCGGACGCGTCGGACTGCTCCGTGGCGCTCCCCTGGGGGTGGGTGCCGTCGTGCTGCCCCTCGGCGGGTGCCTCGACGGACGAGACCTCGGATGCCGCGCTCTCGATGTCGGCGGTGATGCCGGTCTCGCCGTGATTGACGTGGGCGAGGGCGCTCTTCGGGGCCGGGGCCTCTTCGCCTTCACCGGCCGTGACCTGAGCGTCGCCGCTCTCGGCGGATGAGTCGGTGGCCGCTTCGACGGGAGCCTCGGCAGCGGGTGCAGCCTCGACGGATGCGGACGTCGCACGGCGCGAGCGACGGGCGCGGGGCTTGGTCGCGGGGACCTCTGCCGCAGCCAGTGCCTCCGCGGGCACGGCGTCGGCGGCCTGCTCGGCCGGAGTCTGCTCGCTCGAATCCTGGTCGGCGACGACCGCCTTCGCTTCGGCGGGCGCCCCGACGTCGGACGAGGTCTCGACGTCGGCCTCTTCAGCCTGGACCTCGGCGAGGGAGTCGGCGATCGACTCGACCGGGATGTCAGCGGCCGGCAGAGCCGACGCGTCCTCAGCGTCACCCTCGCCCTGGGCGGGGGCGTCCACAGCGGTGGGCTGTTCGACATCGGCGTCTTCGAGAGCGACCTCGGCGTCGGCGACGACGGCGGGGCTCTGCTCGACGGCGACGCCCTCGGTGTCGGTCACCTCGGCCGGGGTCTGGTCGGTGGTGTTCTCGTCAGCCGGAAGGGTGACGGGGCTCTCGTTCGACGCGTCGTCGTTCGAGTTTTCTGTGATCAATGCCACGAGTTCTGCCTTTCGAAGTCGGGCCGTGTTCGCGAACCCGAGAGAGGCCGCGAGGGCCTGGAGTTCGGCGACGCGCAGAGTGCGCGGATCGACCTGCGGATGAGCGCCTGTAGCGCTGCTGTCGGTACCAGTCACGAAGAGACCTGATTACTTGATAGAGGGAGCCCCGCGCGTTCGGCGGTGGCGTGAAGATGTCCGGCGGGATCGGACGGATCCGTGGAGATCGATGCCCCCGCACCTGTGACCCGAGACGGGCCACGACGGTGACGAGAGAGACATCGGCGCCGGGTCCGGGCCCCGCGATGAGCGGGATTGCCGCTACGAAGAGAGCGGCGACTGCACCGGATTGGGAACGACTGTAGCACCCTTGACATCCACGGCCAGCATGAGCGCGCGCCAGGGCGTCTCACTCTTTTGCTCGACGAGCTCCGCCGCGGCGATGCGCTGACCGGGATCGCTGGCCAGAACCAGGATGGACGGGCCCGCCCCGGAGACGACTGCGGCGTGCCCCGCTTCCCGCAGAGCGGTGACGAGGGAATGCGTCTCGGGCATCGCTGCCGCGCGGTAGTTCTGGTGCAGACGATCCTCGGTGGCGGCGAGCAGCAGCTCGGGGCTCTGGATGAGGCTGGCGACCAGGAGCGCCGAACGCGACACGTTGAAGATCGCGTCCTCATGCGGGACCGACGAGGGCTGCAGACTGCGGGCGAGCGCGGTCGACATCGTGTGCTCGGGCACGAAGACGAGCGGCGACACCCCGCGGTGCACCATGAGCTTCTTGTGCTGGGGGCCCTCGGGAGTGGTCCACGCGATGGTGAGACCGCCGAAGAGCGCGGGTGCGACGTTGTCCGGGTGCCCCTCGAGCTCGGTCGCGCGCGCCAGAAGCTCGTCGGCGTCGATGTCGACGACTCCGTCGAGCAGACCCTTGGCGGCCATGACGCCCGAAGTGATCGCGGCGCCGGAGGACCCCATACCGCGGCCGTGCGGGATCGAGTTGACCGCGGAGAGCCGCAGGCCCGGCATGTCGATGCCGTAGTGGGAGAACACGTGCGCGATGCTCCGCGCGACCAGGTTGGTCTCATCGGTCGGCACCTCACCGGCGCCCACCCCCTCGACCTCGACCACGACGCCGGGTTCGGCGACCGCGGTGACGATCAAGTCGTCGTAGACCGAGAGGGCCAGCCCGAGCGTGTCGAATCCCGGTCCGAGGTTCGCGCTCGTGGCGGGAACCCGGACGTGGACGCTCCGGCCGACGAGCTCGCTCACGCGGCGCCGCCGAGTCCGAGGACCTCGGCGATCTCGCCCGCGTCGACGCGCACGCTGGTGGGCTTCACGTCCGATCCGTCCGCCGCGCGGAGTGCCCACTGCGGGTCCTTCAAGCCGTGGCCGGTGACCGTGAGCACGACGCGCGCGCCCTTGGGGATCTGACCGGCCTCGCTGCGCTCGAGCAGACCCGCGACCGAGATGGCGGACGCCGGCTCGACGAAGATTCCGACCTCGGCGGAGAGGATGCGGTGCGCCTCGAGGATCACGTCGTCCTCGATGGCACCGAAGTAGCCGTCGCTGTCGGCATGAGCCTTGAGCGCCAGCTCCCACGATGCCGGGTTGCCGATGCGGATGGCGCTCGCGATGGTCTCGGGGTGACGCACGACCTCGCCGCGCACCAGGGGCGCACTGCCCGCGGCCTGGAACCCGAACATGCGGGGCAGCTTCGTGGCCGCGCCGCGATCGAGATCCTCGCGGTAGCCGCGGTGGTAGGCGGTGTAGTTGCCCGCGTTGCCGACCGGGATGAAGTGGAAGTCGGGGGCGTCGCCGAGGGCCTCGACGACCTCGAAGGCACCGGTCTTCTGACCCTCGATGCGGTCGGGGTTGACCGAGTTGACCAGGTGGACGGGGTAGTTCTTCGCGAGGTCGCGGGCGATGTCGAGGCAGTCGTCGAAGTTGCCCTGAACCTGGAGCAGCTGCGCGTTGTGGGCGATGGCCTGGCTCAGCTTGCCCATCGCGATCTTGCCCTCGGGCACGAGCACGGCGGCGGTGATGCCGGCGTGCGTGGCGTAGGCGGCGGCCGAGGCCGAGGTGTTGCCGGTCGAGGCGCAGATGACGGCCTTCGCGCCGTGCTCGACGGCCTTCGAGATCGCCATCGTCATACCGCGGTCCTTGAAGGATCCGGTCGGATTCATGCCCTCGTACTTGACCCAGACGTCGGCGCCCGTGCGGGCCGACAGCGCGGGCGCGGGGATCAGCGGCGTGCCGCCCTCCCCCAGGGTGACGACCGGGGTCGCCTCGGATACGTCGAGCCTGTCGGCGTACTCGCGGATGACGCCTCTCCACTGGTGAGCCACGCTCACTCCCCTTCGATTCGCAACACGGATCGGACCGCGACCACCGCATCGCTCGAGGCGAGGGACGTCACGCAGTCCTGAAGATCGGATTCGGCCGCGGCATGCGTGCCGATGACCAGGCTAGCGGTGCCGTCGGTCTCGGATTCGCCGACTCTCTGCTCGACGGTCTCGACACTCACGCCGTGATCGCTGAAGACCTGGGCGATGGAGGCGAGCACACCGGGGCGGTCGACCACCTCGAGGGTGGCCCGGTAGCGCGTCGTCGCTCGGCCGATGTCTAGCACGGGGAGCGACGCGGAGGTCGACTCGGCGACGCCGGGACCGCCCGCGACATGGCGGCGAGCGGCGGACACGACATCCCCCAGGACCGCCGAGGCGGTCTGGATCCCGCCGGCACCGGCGCCGTAGAACATGAGGCTCCCGGCGGCCTCGGCCTGCACGAAGACCGCGTTGTTGGCACCGTGCACCGCGGCCAGCGGGTGGTCGCGTGGAACGAGGGCAGGGTGGACGCGGGCGCTGATGCCCTGCTCGTCCCCCGCCGCGTCGCGCACGCGCTCGCAGATCGCGAGGAGCTTCACGACGTATCCGGCCCGCTTGGCCGACTCGACGGCCTCTGCCGTGACGCCCGTGATGCCCTCGCGATGGACGGCGCTGACGGGAACAGTCGTGTGGAAGGCGAGGCTCGCGAGGATGGCCGCCTTTTGCGCAGCGTCGTAGCCCTCGATGTCACCTGTCGGGTCCGCCTCGGCGTAACCGAGCGCGGTCGCGGTGGCGAGGGCGTCGTCGAAGTCGTCACCGCCCTGGTCCATCCGATCGAGGATGTAGTTCGTCGTCCCGTTGACGATGCCGAGGATGCGGTCGACCCGGTCACCGGCGAGGCTGTCGCGCAGGGGCCGGATGATCGGGATCGCGCCGCCGACCGCGGCCTCGTAATAGAGCTGGGCGCCCACCTGCTCAGCGAGATCGAAGAGCTCGGGGCCGTGGGTCGCGAGAAGCGCCTTGTTGCCGGTGACGACGTCCGCGCCCGACGTGAGCGCCAGCGAGATGAGGCTACGGGCGGGCTCGAGGCCGCCGATGAGCTCCACCACGATGTCGGAGCCGAGGATCAGCTCCTCCGCGTCCGTGGTGAAGAGGTCGGAGGGCAGATCCGTGTCGCGCTGGGCGGTGGTGTCGCGCACCGCGATACCGGCGAGTTCGAGACGTGCGCCGACGCGGGCGGCGAGCTCGTCGCCGTGCTCGAGGAGCAGCGCGGCGACCTGGCTGCCGACGGATCCCGCGCCGAGGAGCGCGATGCGCAGAGTGCGGTATTCGATCACTGGAGTTCGGTTCCCGTATCTGTAGAGCCGGAGCGGATGCCCCGGTCGGTGCTGGAAGGAGCGCCGCCGGCCTCCTCGGCGGGCTGATAGGCCGCGTCGCGGCGCAGGAGGTCCGCGATGCTCTCACCGCGCACGATGACGCGGGCTTCGCCGTTCCTGACGGCGACGACCGGTGGGCGTCCGAGCATGTTGTAGTTGCTCGACAGCGACCAGCAGTAAGCGCCGGTCGCGGCGACGGCGAGCAGGTCGCCCGACGTCACATCAGCCGGCAGGTAGTCGTGGTTGACGACGATGTCGCCGCTCTCGCAGTGCTTGCCCGCGACGCGGACGAGCTGTGCGGGCGCGTCCGACGAACGCGACGCGAGACGGACGAGGTAGTCGGCGCCGTAGAGCGCGGTGCGGGCGTTGTCGCTCATACCGCCGTCGACGGAGACGTAACGACGCGTCGCGGTCGTGTCACCGCTGACGACATCGACGTCTTTGATCGTGCCGACGGAGTAGAGGGTGATGCCGCCCGGTCCGACGATGGAGCGACCGGGCTCGATGGCGATGGCGGGCACCGGGATGTCCCAGCGCGCGCACTCGCGGGCCACGGCGTCGGCCATCTCCTCGGCGATGGTCTCGATCGCGGCGGGTGCATCGGCCTCGGTGTAGGCGATGCCGAAGCCGCCGCCGAGGTTGAGGTCGGGGACGGGACCGGTCTTCAGCAGGCGGGCGTGGACCTCGATGAGGCGGCGCGCCGACTCGGAGAAGCCGCCGGTCTCGAAGATCTGGGATCCGATGTGGCAGTGCAGCCCCAGGAACTCGAGCGAGTCGTGGTGGCGGATCGCCGCGACGATCGAATCGACGTCGGCGAGGGTCACGCCGAACTTCTGGTCCTCATGGGAGGTCGCCAGGAAGTCGTGGGTCGAGGCGTGCACGCCGCTGTTGACGCGGAGCCGAACCTTCTGGACGACACCCTGCCGGGCGGCCTCCTCGGCCACACGGTCGACCTCCATGCGACTGTCGATGACGTATCCGCCGACACGTGCGCGCACGGCGTCGGCGATCTCGGAGTCGGACTTGTTGTTGCCGTGGTAGCCCATGCGCACCGGCGGGAAGCCCGCTGCGATGCCGACCGCGAATTCGCCGCCGCTCGCGACGTCGAGGGCGAGGCCCAGCTCGTCCATCCAGCGCGCGATCTCGATCGAGAGGAAGGCCTTGGCGGCGTAGTAGACCTTGACGCGGACGCCGAGGGGCTCGAATGCGCGGGTGAACGCGTCGCGCGTGCGGGCGGCTCGGCTACGGACGTCGTCCTCGTCGACCACGTAGAGCGGAGTTCCGAAGCGGGAGGCGAGTTCGTCGACGCGGAGGCCGGCGACCTCGACGACACCGTCGACGCGGCGCGCGTTCTGCGGCCAGACCGACGGCGCGAGTTCATCGAGGTCGGCGGGAAGCACGAGCTCCTCGGGGGCGAGCGGGCTCGGGACGTAGGGCTCGCGAGCGGACGGCGCGGAGGAAGACGGAGCGGAGGCTGCGGACACGGTGACCTGTATCGGTGAGAGCGTGGCGAGCGGACCCGGATTGGCCCCTGAAGCCGGAAGAACAGAAGGTGCGGAAAGCCTAGCGGGTCGAGTCAGCGCCTCCGGGCACTCGACGCCCGCTCGCTGGTCGGGGCCCTGCGTTTCGCTGCGCTCAACGGGCGGGCACCCGCCCATCGAGCGCAGCGAGACGAAGAAGAGGCAGCAGCAGCAGCCGGTCGCTGAGGTGGTCGCCCCGCGACCGTCGTGAAGCGGCCGAACTCGGCGTCCGCGCTGACGTGTGAATCTCAGCGTCCCGTGGCGTGATTATCGCGGCGATAATTGTCGCGCCCGTGACTCAACGAGCAGGGATCCCGACCGTCGTCGGTAGAACGGGGCGCGGGACACGCCGAGGTCGCGGATACCTGGGATCATGCTTCTTCG